>NZ_JABAEF010000016.1 GCF_023701945.1 Rhizobium sp. CG5 | reverse complement strand
CGACAATGTGAAGATCGACTACGTCAACCGTGACGCCTGCAAAGCGTGCCATCTGCGCGAACGCTGTACCAAGGCCTTCCGCCGCGTCTCGCGACTTGAGAACGAGGCGGTGCTCGACCGCATGGCGTCGCGTCTTGCCGCCCGGCCCGACATTCTGGACCAAAGGCGCGAAAGCGTCGAACATCCGTTCGGTACCATAAAACAATGGATGTATCAGGGCGCGTTCCTGATGCGCAGGCTGGAAAACGTCCGCGGGGGAGTTCAGCCTGACGGCGCTCGCCTACAATATCAAAAGAGCCATCACTCTTGTCGGTGTTGCGGATCTGATCGCCGCCGTTAGGGCATAACAGGCGCCATTTTGTGCATTTTTTGCAAAATACGGGTGCTAAAGTGCTCAACAGTGCCTTATCGGGCCTTTGGACATCGAAATCAGAAAAATCTCGATGCCTGCAGAGTTCCGGACACTCAACAGCGCATGCCATCATTCAATCCAAAGAGTTTTCGGACAGTCTGCCTGAAATCTACGATCCGCAAGGCTATGCCGCGTCAATTCCCTCAATTGCCCGAAGCGCCGGAAGTGCGAAATCCGTGAAGGATCTTACGACTGGCCTCATGAAGCGCACTGAGGGATAGGCGAGATAAGACTGACCCTTCCTGATCGATATGGTCCCTGTACAACCTGCTACAACCGGTTCGTGCGATCGCACAAGACGGGCGTCTGGGATCACGTCCTGGGCGAGATCTCCAAAGCTTTCGATGGAGAAATCGTCATGACCGACAGTTCCTGTACCACCCCAGTCAGGCGGCCTATTCCACCGACGATGAGTATCGCCAAGCCGACGCTACAACTTTCTTGAGCATTGCTATTCCCCTTTTCAATAGCCTGACCCTAATATCAGGGCGCAGAGCGCCAATCCTCCCAAAAAATGTTTGAAGGCCCCGTTGCCTGCAAACGTCATTCTGACGCCGACACTGCCCTTCGCCGTGCGATGGCCTCCCGCCAGATCGTGAACAGACCAGCGGCAACGACGATGACCGACCCGATCGCAACGTTGAGATGCAGGGTCTCGTCGAAGACGACGATGCCGATCGTGGTCGCGAGCACAAGCTGCATGTAGCTGATCGGTTGCACGAGAACCGCATCGAGGCATTCATAGGCGCGGATGAAGCAATAGTGGCTGGAGATGCTGGTGAGGCAGACGATTGCAAGCCAGAACAGCCCCTCGGCATCCATCGGTGTCCAGTAGAAGGGACCAACGACCGAAAGGCTGAGCGCTCCGATGACGCCGATATAGAGAAAACTCGTCATCGGCGCGTCGTCGCGGCCGGCAAGGCGCGTCAGGATGGCGTAGAGGCCGAGCAGGAGTGCCGCGATGACCGGAACGACGAGATTGCTTTCAAGAAAGTTCAGGCCCGGTTTCAGGATGACCATCACCCCGACAAACCCCGCGCCGATCGCCAACCAGCGGCGCCAGCCGACATGCTCTCCGAGCACGGGCACGGACAGAACCGCGACCAGCAGCGGCGTGACCGCCATGATCGCCTGCGTCTGAACGAGGCCGGCGGTGGAGAAGGCGGTGATTGCGCAGACGACCTGCAGCGCCAGCACACCTCCCCGCAAAACCTGAAGCCACGGTCGGCGGGCACGCACAACGGCGCGGATGCCGCCGCCAAATCGCACCGCCATCATAATGCTGAACACCGCAAAAACCCAGTATCGGACCATGGCGACGAAGACCGGCGGATAGAGGGCGCCGAGGTGCTTGGAGATGGCGTCCTGGCAGGCGAAGATGGCGAAGGTCAGGACGGCGAAGACGTAGCCGGTGGTCTGGGATCTCATGGCAGTTCCGGAGGTCGCGCCCAGGCGGCCCGTTCGAGGTCGGAGTGCGGAAGCGTTGCCCCCGGCGCTCCCGTTTCTGTCGCGGGGAAGGCGCTCTGCCTCGCCCGCAACTGTCGCGATGGATGGAGAGACCGCGTCGAGCCGTTCTCCGGCAGCCCGGCGCGGTTGTGGCAGAACCATCGGCTAGCCGCGGTTTGACGCGCTGATGATATCGACGAGGCGCGGCACATAGGCGGCGCCATGGCCGAGGCCACAGGCGAGGCTGTAGCTGTTGCGGACCGCCGTCCCGACCGGATTGGCGACGCCGAGCGCATTGCCGAGGCTTGCCAGATAGGTGACATCCTTCAATGCATTGCTGATCGTGAACTTGTGCGCATCCGGGTCGCCCTCGACGAACCATTTCGCAAAGGTCTGATAGAAGCCGCAATCCATCCGGCCGCCACGGATGACGCCGTCAAAGGTTTTGGCACTGATGCCGGTCTTGGCGCCGATCATCAGGGCCTCGGCATACAGTGCCGCATAGCCGAGCGCTAGGAAATTGTTGAGCAATTTCGTCGTATGGCCGGACCCGGTCGGGCCGGTGTGGATGATCCGGTCCGAGAATGCAGCAAGAATCGGCGCGGCGCGGGCAAAAGTCGCATTATCACCGCCGGCCATGACGTCGAGGGTCCCTGCTTCTGCTTCCGTCGGAGTGCGTCCAAGCGGCGCGTCCATCAGAGTGATGCCGTCAAGCGCCAGTCTTTCGGCAAGGGCCATGGTAATCGACGGATCGGACGTCGAGCAGTCGATCACGAGCAATGGCCGACCGGCCGCGCGCAGTCCGTCCGGCCCATCGATTACGGCCTGCACCTGGGCCGAGCCGGTGACGCAGAGAATGACGACGTCGACCACCTCCGCCATCTCCCGCGGCGTCTTTGCCTCGCCTGCACCAAGGGAGACGAGGTTGTCGACGGGCGCGCGGTTGCGGTGCCCCATCACGGTCAGCGGCCAGCCCTTGGCGAGAAGGTTCTTCGCCATTCCGTGCCCCATCAGGCCGACGCCGATGAAGCCAATATGTTCCTTGGTCATGATGTATTCCTTGTGTGACAATGGGCGAGGTCCCGTCCAGCCGCGCCACGAAAAGGGCCCGTCATTCCGCCGCCATCAACACGGCCTCGTCGAGGCCATAGACAGCGCAAGCCTGTTCCCGGGTGATCCACCGGTCCTTGGCGTCCTCGATGACGCGCGCGGGGTCGCGTTCGGAAGGCTCGCCCCAGCCGCCACCGGCAGGCGAGGTGATGCGGATGCGGTCGCCCGGCCGGATCGGCACGTTACCGAACTTGCTCGGCGACGCCTTGCCGAACAGGTCCGTCACCGTCCGCCATTCCTCCGTGCCCGCCGGCTTCATGAACAGTTCTGCCTTGCCGCCATCGCCCCCGCCATGAATGCCCCAGGGAGCGAGCTTCTGCCGGTCGCTCATATAGCTGAAGGTCATCTCGGTATCGGTGCACAGCAGCGTTTTCGTCAGCGACAGCCCGCCGCGAAACGTGCCTGGTCCGCCGGACCCGTCGACCAGACGAAACTCCTCGACATGCCAGGGGAAGCGGAACTCGAACACCTCGACCTGGATATGCGGGCAATTGCCGTTGATGCCGCCGACCGCGTCGTTGCCGTCGGCGAAGCTTCGCCCGCCCCAGCCGACAGGCGTCAGGTCGTAGCAGCAGAAGAACTCGCCGGTCTGCTTGTCGACGCCGCCGAACAGGAAGTTGGAATGGGTGGCGCCGTCGGTCGCGGCCGAACGCTCCTTCAGCGGCGCCGAAAGCGCACCCATCACCGCATTGGCGATGCGGCAATGGCTTTCCGTGTTGCCGCCGACGGAGGGACCGGGATAGTCGACATTGACGACGGAGCCGGGTGGCGCCAGCACCTTGATCGGCCGGAAGCAGCCGGAATTCTTCGGGATGTCGGCGCTGGTCAGTTGCAGGATGGCATTGTAAGCCGCACCCCAGGCGACGCCGAGCGTAGCGTTGATCGGCCCTTTGGCCTGCGGCGACGAGCCATGATAGTCGACGACGAGGCCATCGCCATCAACAGTTACCTCGACGGCAATCCTGTAGGGCTTGTCCTCGATGCCGTCGTCTTCCATGTAGTCGTGGAAGGTGTAGCGCCCGTCCGGAATCGCGGCGATCTCGGCGCGCATGCGGCGCTCCGAATAGTCCATCAGTCCGTCCATATGTGCGCAAAAACTGTCCACCCCGTGCTTTCGCACAAGATCGGCCATGCGGCGTTCGCCGAGATCGACGGCAGCGATCATGGCGCGGAAGTCGCCGTAGTTGTAGCGCGGCGTACGCACGTTTGCGAGCAGCAGCCGCCAGACGTCGTCAACATCTTTGCCGGCGCGCTTGATCTTGACGGGCGGCACGCGCAGACCCTCGTGGAAGACCTCGGTCGCCTCGCCGGCAAAGCCTGCAGGCACCATGCCGCCCACCTCGCAGATATGGCCGATGGCGACGGAGAAGCCGATCAGCTCGCGCCCGACAAAGACTGGCTTGAAGAAAGTATGTTCCGGCGTGTGCAGCCCCCCGCGATAGGGGTCGTTGTGCAGGATGATGTCGCCGTCGTGGAGATCGGAAATGTCGATTTCCTTGACGCAGTTGGAGATGATCAGCGGCAGGCCACCGATCATCGTCGGGCAGTAGTCGCCCGTGGCGATCAGGTCACCGTTCGGAAGCGCCAAGCCGCAGGTGAAGTCGAGTGATTCGGAAAAGATGGTGGAGTAGGACGTGCGCATCAGCGTCACGCCCATGTCGCGGCAAATCGACACCAGGATGCCGCTGACGATATTGAGCGAAACCATGTCCATAGCGTGTCTCCTTCAGAAGGCTGTGACGAGAAGGTTGCCGTAGCGGTCGACAGATAGCGTCTTGCCGGGATCGAGCACGGTGACCGAGGCATTTTCCTCAATGAGCGCGGGTCCCGAGATCGTCTGCTCCGCCTTCAGCGCCGGACGGTCATAGACCGGCGTATCGCGCCAGCCACCGCTGAAATAGACCGGGCGTACCGAAACCGGCACCGGAGGTTCCGCCGACGCATCGATCTCCGGCAGCACCACCTCGCCGGTACGGGCAACCCCCGTGACGAGGAAGTTGATGAGCTCCACATGGTCCTCAAGGCGGAATCCGAACCGGGCTTCGTGCTGTGTATGGAAGGACTCGAAGACGGACGCGACATGGTCGGCGTCGAAGTCTCCGGCGGGAATCGGGATCTCCAACTCGTAGTTCTGGCCGAGATAGCGCATCTCGACGCTGCGGAAGATTTCCGCCTGGTCATGGCCCTGCTTCGACAGATCCGCGAGGCATTCCGCCGTCAATGTGTCCATGGCGACGCGGGCGCGGGCGCGGTCGAAGGCGCGGGAGTTCAGCTGCACGGTGCGGTAGCGATCGACGCGGCTGTCGGCCATGGTGAATCCGAAGGCGGAGAACTGGCCGGGGAAATTCGGCACAAGTCCGCGCGGGATAGATGCGTCGTCCATCAGGTCGCTGACGTGAAGAGGCCCGGCGCCGCCGAAAGCGACGAGAACGAAATCGCGCGGGTCAAGGCCCTGTTCTGTCAGAACGGTGTGCAGCGCGCCGACCATGGTGTTGTTGGCGATGCGCACCATCGACAGCGCCGCCTCTTCGATGGATATCGACAGGACGTCGGCGATCGGGGCCACCGCTGCACGCGCGGCGCCAGCGTCGAGGCTCATCTCTCCGCCGAGGAAGTTCCGCGCACTGATACGCCCCAGCACGACATTGGCGTCAGTGACCGTCGGCAGCGTGCCGCCGCGCCCATAGCAGGCCGGGCCGGGCCGGGCGCCGGCGCTTTCCGGTCCGACGACCAACATGCCGCCATTGTCGATCCGCGCGATCGAGCCGCCGCCGGCGCCGATGGTGCGGATGTCGATCATCGGCACCTGTATCGGCCGACCCCACTCGATCTCGAAATCGGTGGTAAACTTCTCGCGGCCGTCAACCACCGTCGACACGTCCGTCGAGGTGCCGCCCATGTCGAGGGTGACAAGGTTGTCAAGGCCGAGACGATGCGCCATCTGCCGCGCGGCGATAACACCGCCGGTCGGGCCGGACATGGCGATCTGGATCGGCGCGTCGGCGACGGCGTCGGCGCTCATCTCGCCGCCGTTGGAACGCATGATGACGAGGCGGGCCGCAATCCCCTCCTCTTCCAGCCGCCTCTGCATCGAGCCGATCCGGGTGCGCACGACCGGCTTGATATAGGCATCGCAGATGGTGGTGGAGGAGCGATAATGCTCTTTCCATTTTGGCAGCACTTCATAGGAGATCGAGACCGGCATATCCGGTAGAACCTCGGCGAAAATCGCCTTGATCTGCTGCTCGTGGTCGGGCGTCAGGTAGGAATGCATCAGCATCACCGCGACAGCTTCGATGTCGCCGCTCGCCGCAATCTCGTCGGCGATATCGCGGACCTCCTCCTCGTCGAGGGGAACGAGGATCTCGCCCAGGGCGTTAACGCGCTCGCAGACCTCAAAGGCGTCGCGACGGCGCAAGAACGGCTTCGGCTTCACCCAGGCAAGGTCGAAATGGTGCTTGCGGTTGCCGCGGGCGATGAAGGGAATGTCGCGAAACCCCTTCGTCGTCACATAGGCGACGCGGGCGCCTTTCCCTTCGAGCAGGGCATTAGTCGCAACCGTCGTGCCAAGGCGAATGCTGTCGATGGCCTCAATGGCGCCAAAGGCGCGAAGCCCCGTGATGACGCCCTCGACCGGATCGGCCGGCGTCGAGAGGTTCTTCCAGGCTTTGAGCGCGGCGCCCGATTCGTCATAGGCGACGAAATCGGTGAAGGTGCCGCCAATATCGATTCCCAGGCGATAATGCATCAGGATGACCTTTCGAATAGCGCCCGCCTTCGGGCATGTCCCATCGTTCTTGACAGAGCCGTCGCCAACCGCGCTGCATCAGGCTGCCGTGCCGGCGTCGGCCTTGCGTTCGGCGCGCGCCTGCGCCCAGTCGGCGCACCAGGCCTCGCAAAAAATCTCTCCGCCGCGCTTGATCGCATCGGCCATCTTCGCCTCGTAGATCAGCGCGCCGCAGTTCCTGCATTTGGTGTAGCTCTCGATGTAAAGCTTGTTCGTCCCGAACTTCATGTCTGTTCCACCTCTTCGTGCGTCACGTCGTGTCTGCCTGCCCGTTCAGATCCAGCCCCTCCGGCTGTAGAGATAGCGCTGGAACGACCGCAAGTCCGAACAGCGCAGGTGCCGCGCGGCGGCGCTGTCGCCCGCCTCGATTGCCATCACCAGTTCATCCTGGATATG
The DNA here is from genome assembly GCF_023701945.1 of Rhizobium sp. CG5. Lineage (GTDB taxonomy): Bacteria > Pseudomonadota > Alphaproteobacteria > Rhizobiales > Rhizobiaceae > Allorhizobium. The sequence continues at coordinate 138,051 of NZ_JABAEF010000016.1, read as the reverse complement.
CAGGGTGAAGCTGAGAAAGTCCGGTTCGTGCGGCAGATCGACAGCCAGGCTTGAAGCAATGAAAGGCGCGTAGCGAAGCCGAAGCCGCATCACCATGTCGATGAGGACCGGCGATTTCGATCCGTGGATCAAAGCGATGTTCCAGGCGCGGATCGCCCGCATCGTCGCGGTCGTATCCCGCTTGGGATAATGCACCCTCATGATGTTGGTGTGCTCGTAGAGACGCCTTGCCTCCTCTGGGCACTTGCGCGCGGCGAACTGCGCCGCCGCCTCCCCCTCGAGCAGCATCCGGATTGCCCAGAGTTCGTCGGCCTCCTCGCGCGACAGCTGCGGCACGCGCACCGACCGGCCAGGGATCACCTCCAGTGCTGAATCGGCGACGAGCTTGCTTACCGCCTCGCGCACCGGCTGCATGCTGGTGTTGAGCTGGGTCGCGATCTTGCGCAGGCTGATGCGCGTCTCCGCCAGCCATACGCCCTCCACGATCCAGGTCTCCAGTTCCCGGTACACATGGTCAGCAAGTGTTGACCCCGAAAACCCTGGCCGATCGACGATGCTGTCTTCCATCCTGTCCTCCTCTCCGCGATAGCGCCGGTTATCCTGCCGGCAATATCACAGAACCGACGCGCTATGCGGCCGCCTTTTGCGACAAGACCGTCGTCATCTCCTCCATCGTACGGGCGAAAATGTCGATCGCCTCATCACAGTCAGCCTTGGTGATGCAGAGGGCCGGCGAGAAGGAAACGACTTCGATGAAGGGGAGCGCGCGGATCATCAGCCCGTTTTCCTGCGCCTTGGCGGCGACCAGCCGGTGCACGCCATCGGCCGCCTTGAACGGACGGCGCGTGGCACGATCGGCCGAGAACTCGACGCCGATCATCAGACCGCGCCCGCGCACCTCGCCGACATAAGGATGGTCTTTAAGTCGCTCATCGAGCCCCGCCAGCAGGTAGGCGCCGACTTCGCCGGCATTGCCGACCAGGCCCTCGCCTTCGAGAATGTCGAGATTCGCCATGGCGATGGCGGCTCCGACCGGGTGGCCGGAATAGGTGAAACCGTGCATGACCGGACCATATTCCGGCGACGCCGCTTCAAAGACCTCCCACATGCGCTGAGAGATGACCGAGGCCGACATCGGGAAATACGCGCTGGTGATGCCCTTGGCGAGGGTCACCAGATCCGGCTTCAGTTTGAACATGCCCGTGCCGAACCATTCGCCGGTCCGGCCGAAACCCGTAATGACCTCGTCGGCGATTAGCAGAATGTCATGTCTCGACAGGATCGCCTGCACGCGCTCGAAATAGCCCGCAGGCGGGATCAGGACGCCGCCGGTGCCCATGATCGGCTCGGCGATGAAGGCGCCGATCGTGTCCGCCCCCTCGCGTGCGATGATTGCTTCCAGGTCAGCGATCATCCGGTCGCAGAAAGCGGCCTCCGTCTCGCCTGCTTCAGCGAAGCGGTAGTAATGCGGGCATTCCGTGTAGAAGACGCTGTCGGTCGGCAAGCTCCAGGCCTTGTGATAGGAGGGGATACCGGTCAGCTGCGCCGCGGCAACCGTCAAGCCGTGATAGCCTCCCAGCCGCGAGATGACCTTTTTCTTTTCCGGCTTGCCGCGCAGGTTGGCATAGTAGCGAACCAGCTTGAAATTGGTATCGTTGGCGTCCGACCCCGAGGTTCCGTAGAAAATACGCGACAGATGGCGCGCATCGGCATTTTCATGCAGGAGGCCGAGCACGCGGTCGGAGAGGCGGATCGTGGCCTCGTTCGAGGCAGAGCCGAACAGGTGCCAGTAGTTCAGGTCGAGGATCGCCTTTTTGGCCGCCTCGGCGATTTCCGGCCGGCCGTAGCCGACGTTGACGCACCACAGGCCGCCCGAGCAGTCGAGCATGGCGCGCCCGTTCCGGTCGGAAAGCCGGACGCCAGACGCCCGTCCCATGATCGTCGGGCCTTTCGCCATGTGCTGGGAAATCGAGGTCAGGGGATGGAAGATAGTGTTCCGATCCATGTCCTCCAGCGAGTAGTTGGCATCGGTTGTGGTTTCCAGGTCAAGCATTGGGATGTGTTTCCTTGATGATCGGCAGTGAGTCGACCGGTCCCGCAACTGCCGGTCAGGGGGTGTTTTGGCCGCAGCGGTGCGGCATCAGCTCCTGTCGAGCTTGACGAAGAGCAGCCAGAAGAATGCGCCCATCACCGGCAGCGTCACCGCGAGCAAAATGGTGGTGAGCGAGAAGATGATCGGCACCTGCGATTGCTGCGAGGCCGCCATCGCCCAGTTGTAGATCGGCATGGTCGTCTGGACACCGCGCACAAAAAGCGAGCGGGGCAACTCGTTGAAGGACAGCAGGAAGCCGAAGATGCCGGCGCCGAAAATACCCGGCCTGAGGATCGGCATCTCGATGTCCCAGAAGCGCTGCCACGGCGATGCGCCGAGATCCTCGGCAGCGTCGAGCAGCCGGAGGTCAAAGCGGCTAGCGACAACGAGGACGAGCAGAATGCAGAAGGGCAGCGCCCAGATGAGCTGCGCAAGAAAAATCGACCAGTGACCGAGCGTCAAGTTGAGCATTGTGCGCAGGAAGATGAACAGCGCCGCCCCCATCGTCAGGCCCGGCACGAAGAGAGGCAGCAATGTCAGAAGCAGCGGCCCACCCGGCCGCGCCATGCGCGTCAGTGCCCGCCCGACTAAGGTGGAAAGGATCATGCAGACCAGCGCCACACCGAGGCTCATGAAGATGCTTGTCCAGAGCGGTGCGCGCCAACGCACATCGCCGATCAGCAACGCGTAGTTCGAGAAGGTGAGCGGATAGGGAATGCCCGACAGGGGATTGGCCGTGAAGGACATGACGGCTAGCCAAACCAGCGGGATGTAGATCATCACGATGGCGAGGATGCCCAGTCCCTTGGCAAGCGATGCCCAGCGCGGGGACTGGCCAAGCGCGCGCAGGCTTGAGGTGCGTTTGCTAGCCTGTTCACCGTAGCTTTCCATGGCAGCGGTCGACATGACGTGGTCCTCCTATTCAGCGCCGCATCGCGACGAACATGGACGCCAGGTCTGTCCGGCGCTTCGTGACGATGATGAGCACGGCGAGGCAGATGCCGAGCAGCGCGACGACAAGGGTTGAGAGGGCCGCAGCGGTCGGATATTTGAGCTGTTGCAGGGCCGAATCGACCGAATTGCCCAGAAGATCGACGAAGCCGCCCCCGAGAAGCTGCGGTTCGACGAACGCCGCCATCAGCGGCACCAGGGTAAAGACGATGCCGGCGATAATTCCGGGTAGGGCAAGGGGCAAGATGATGCCCAGCAGCGTCTGCGCAGGGCTGGCGCCGAGATCGCTGCTGGCCTGCAGATAGTCGTCGTCGATCAGCGCGATCGACATGAAGATCGGGAAAACCATGGTCGGGAAATGGGTGCCGAGCAGGCCGAAATGCACCGCGAATTCCGAATAGAGCAACCACTCAAGCGGCTGGTCGAGCAGGCCGGTCGCCATCAGCGCCGTATTGATCGCTCCATTGGAGCCGAGGATGGACCGCCATACGATGATGCGCGAGGCAGCATCGAGGAAAAAGGGGATCGTCAGCAGGGTGATGATGGCGGCCTTGAGGCTCTTCGAGCGGCAGCCCTTGGCAAGCCAGAGCGCGAAGGGAAATGCCAGCAAAAGCTCGATCACCGTCATTGTCAGCGCAATGCGCAGCGTGCGGACGGCGGCGAGCCAGCGGCCGGAATCGATGATCGAGATCCAGGTGGCCAGGGTCGGATCGTAGAGGACACGGAACTGGCGTACCTGCAGGAAGCTGAACAGCACGATGACGACCAGCGGCAGGATCACGATGAGCGACCAGGCGAGCAGGAAGGCAGGAACGGCGATCCGCGAGGGGGTCAGCCGGTCGAGGATATGGCGCAACAGCGGCTTGCGCGGCGGTCGGCCGGAGAGTTCAGTCAAGACTGTCATCGCGTGATGCTCCTCACGATCGTGAAACAGGACTGGAATATCGCGGACGGAGAGGCGGTCGCGACGCGGGGCTCGCGACCGCCATCGTTACTCAGGCATTGAGAAAGCGCTGCCACTCCTCCTCCATGACGGACGCGTTGTCCGGCACGACCTTGCAATAGAAGGGCTTCTGGAACTTGCGCTTCACCTTCTCTTCGGTCCATTTCAGGTTGTCGATGTCTTGCTGCGACCAGCCATTGTCGATCGCGTACTGGACACCGAGATCCATGTTGGGGCCGGCATAGCCGCGCTCCTTGGCTTGGTAGGCGCGGTACTCGCCGCTGAGGAAGTAGTTCAGCAGCTTGTAGATGTTATCGACGTTGTCACGGTCCATGGCCGCCGCCGCCACATTGGCGCCATGGCCCCAGAGATAGTAGCCCTCGACGGTGAAGGCGTAGATGACGGAGCCGGCACCGAGCGAGTTATTGGCTTCCTTCGTAGCCGGCTCCCAGCAATTGATCATGTCGACTTCCTTATTCGACAGAAGCTGGACCTGTTCCTCAAACGCGGTGAAGATCGTCCGGAATTGCCCGGCCTTCTTGCGCTCGACCAGGTAGTCGGCGACGGCGCGGGCCGCTTCCGGCGGCAGGTCGGCCGGGTCCTCGACCTCGAGGCGCCCGTGATGTTTGAGGAAGTTCGCCGTTTCCGACATCGACTGCAGCCAGCTGCGGTCGATGGCGACTTTGCCTTTGACCTTCTCGCCCTCGAAAAAGGTCGTCCAGGGGATTTCGTCCAGACCGTTGGGGTTGGCGTCGATTGCGGCCGGGAAATAACCGAAGGCATCGCCGTTGCCGATAACCGGAACGCCATACTGCTTGTCATTGGCGCGCAGGTAGGCGGCGCGCTTCCAGCTGTCGTCCGTGCGCTCCCAGAGCTTGAGTTCGGGATGATCCTCGACGATCTCGGCATAGTAACCCTCCGGGCCGAGCAGGTCTTCCGAACCGCCGTCGAAGATGAAGATGTCATGGGTGGCGCCGAGATTGTTGCTCATCACGTCGCGCATGAAGACGCCGATATCGGCGTTTGTCGGCGTGTAGTCGACATCGATGCCCAGAGACTTGGACATGATTGACCAGTCCTTCAGCTGGGCGGTTGTCACGCCATAGCCCTTGACCGCCTGGCCGGCCGCCCAGGCTTGCTGCGTCAGTCCCGGCATCATCGATGCCGCGGCTCCCACGGCTGTAACCGAGAGCAGCGTGCTCATGAAATCTCGGCGCGACATGTTGACGTTAGGCGTATCGGTCTTTCCAGAAGTCATTGGAGTCTCCTTCCCCTCAAGGGATGCTGAACAGGAATGCCGGTGGCGCGAAGCGTTTCGCTTCAGACTTTCATTACGATGCAGTCGTCCTTCTTCCACTGGACGAAGGACGGGTTCCGGGCAGCCGAGGTCGTATCCCAGATGCGGGCCTTCAGCGTGCCAAGCTCGGTTTTGACCGTTCGGTCGAGATATTTGCCCTTGTAGATCGAATCCTCTGGCGAGCAGGCCAGCACGTTGATGTCGGGCGATGCGGGGGCGGCGTCACTGAGGTGCAGCCATTCGGCGCGCATGCCGACGGCGACGGCAGACCCTTCCTTCGGCACGCTCCTGCCAGTCCAGCGCCCCTCGACCACATGGCCCGCGACGGAAACGGAGGCATGCCCGCCCGACAGGGAGACGAGCGTCCCCTCCAGGCAATTGTCGACACCCATGAACTTCGCGGCGAAGCTGGAGACGGGGCTGTCAAAGATCTCGGACGGTGGCCCTGACTGCTCGATCCTGCCCTTGCGCATCAGGATGATCCGGTCGCTCATGGTGAGCGCCTCTTCCTGGCTGTGGGTGATATAGATGAAGGTCATGCCGAGCTGCTTGTGGAGGTGCATGAGCTCGACCTGCATGTCGACGCGCAGCTTCTCGTCGAGCGCGCCGAGCGGTTCGTCCAGGAGAAGGATCGCCGGGCGCGGCACAAGGGCGCGAGCGAGCGCCACGCGCTGACGCTGGCCACCGGAGAGCTGGTGGACCTTGCGGTCGTACATGTCCTGCAGCTGGACGAGGCGCAGCGCCTCGCGCGCCCGCGTCTGCCGCTCCTTTGCCGGGATACCGCTTACCTTCAGCCCGTACTCGACATTGGCGCCGACCGTCATGTGGGGGAATAGCGCATAGTTCTGGAAGACGGTGGTGCAGTTACGCTGGAAGGCCGGCACCTCGCGCACGTCAATACCCTCCAACTTCAGCGTGCCGACCTTGTAGGGCTTTTCAAGCCCCGAGATCAGCCGGAGCAATGTCGTCTTGCCCGAACCGCTCTCGCCGAGAATGGTGAGAAACTCACCGGGGGCGGCGGACACGGTGACATTGTCCAGCGCCACAATGCCGTCATAAGCGTGGATGGCGTCGACGATCTCGAGGATCGGAGATGAGGTCTTAACGGGGGACGGAACCTCTGCAAACATCGCTGAACTGGACATGGGCGGAATCTCCAGAAAACAAAAACATCGATTTCTGTGATCACAATGCAATACGCGTGCCAAACTGGAAAAATCAGTATGTTTGCAGCGCAGCATTGTACGCGCGCGCATGCGAGGGGGAACAGTTTTGCGGACGACGGTGTGTATGCGCAAAAAATCATCTTTTGCCCGACATACCGGACGATTCGGATGACAAAATGTGCACTCCACCTGACGGTCGGACGTGTGGCACTGGCACAGCGCCACCACTTTGGCCCTTATTTTGTCACGGACGCCTCGACACCGATCATATTGGCGGCGAAGGCGCATGCGGCGCGCAGCGCACCGGTTAGGATCGATGCCGGAATGGCGAGGTGATCGGCATCGGCAGCGCACCGGCTTTCTACGTCATAGGATTGATTTTCCGCACCCATTTCCAATCTATGGCAAACGGCGCGTCCATCCTCGCCGCAATTTTCAACCAGCGCCGCCATCGGCGCGGCCAAGGCACGGGCGAAGATGACACCCGTCACCCGGCCGAGATCATCCTTCGGCAAGAACCGAACGGAGCGTCTGCCGGCATGGATCAGCGCCGCTGCGCCGCCGGGGATCACACCGCCGGACGTGGCACGCAGAGCGGCGGCGGCAGAGGTGGCGCGTGCCTGTCGAGATGCGAGCACCGTTGGCGTATCCCCGCCGATCCGAAGCCGGGCGACGCCGGCCTGAAAACGGGCAAGGCGCTGCTGGTGCTGCTCCCGATCATGAGCGAGATAACGCTCGCGTTTGATCGCCAGCCGGATGCCGTCGCAATGGGCCAGAATCCCACTTTTCTCGCCTTTTCCGCCAATAACTGCCGTCGATTGCCGGGTCATGGTCACGAGGTCGGCACGCCCGAGCATGTCGGGCCGTAACTGCCGCAACGCCGTTCCGACCGTGGCGCCAACCAGCGTCGCGCCGGTCGCGACGGCCATATCCTCCAGGAGTAGTGCCCGCCAAGGCCCGACGCCCGGCGCCAGCATCGGCGTCACACGAAACCCCTGAGTCTGGCGGTTGGCGACGAGCGTTGCCATCGCCTCGGGCGCGAATCTGTCGGCGACAATCAGCAGCTCCTTGCCGGATTGCGCGATCATTTCGAGGATCCGGGCAATATCGGTGAAGCCGTCAATCGGTCCTTGATGGAGCAATATCAATGGCTTGTTGAGCTCGACCACTTGGCCGGCCGGATCCGTGGCGAAGTTGGCCGACAACAAGCCCTGCGTAAAGGTCATGCCACGCCGCAGGTCGAGGTCGTCCTCGCGGCCATGCCCTGCCTCGACCTGCACCACCCCTTCAGGCCCGGCTTCGACGAAGGCGGCCTGGACAATACGCCCGATATCGCTATCACCGCCGGCCGCACGGACGGCAATGCCAAGCGCATCTCCGTCAGTGACCGGACGAGTGGCCATAGCAAGCTCCGCGAGGACATGCTCACCATGTGAAATGATGCCTTGCCTCACGGCGACCGGAGAAAAACCACAATGTATTCCGTAGCTTGCTCCGTGAAAGAGTGCGCGGGCGAGGAGGAGCGCGGTCGAGGTTCCGTCCCCCGCCGTAGCCTGAACATCGGACGCCAGCTGCCGCATGGCAATGCTGCCGGCACGCAATCCCGGCCCCTCGACCACCACCTCGTTCGCTATTGCATTGCCGCCCCGCAGAAGAACGGGCGCCGTGTGATTGCGCGCCGACAGGACGGCCCTCCCGGCGGGTCCGATCGTCGTTGCCACGAGATCCGCAACCAGATCAATGCCATGCATCAAGGATAGCCGGGCATTTTCGCCGCACTGCACAATCATTTTGCTCACAAGCTGCACCTTTCCTGTTCAATTCGGTCTTCCAGAGCCGTTTTCCGGGCCCGCCTACCATATGGCACGTGGATTGCATCGAGTTTCAAGAGGCAAAACTGTGATCACATTTTTTGTGCAATGTTTTGCCTGTTTCCGAAGCGATGAACAAGGACTGAGCTGATGCGTCTAGCGTGTGACACAGGTGGGACTTTCACGGACCTCGTTGTCGAGGACGGCGAGGAAATCCGTCTCTTCAAAGCATCGACCACACCGGACGATCCGGTCCGCGGCGTGCTGAATGCACTGACACTTGCCGCCGAACACTTCGGCATGGAGCGCCAGGCCTTTCTGTCGAAGGCCGACATGTTCATTCACGGCACGACGCGCGCCATCAACGCGATCCTCACCGGCAACACGGCCCGCACCGCCTTCCTGACAACTGAAGGACATCCCGACGTGCTGGTCATCCGCGAGGGCGGCCGCATCGAGCCGTTCAATTTCACCGTTGCCTATCCCGAGCCCTATGTGCCGCGCCGGCTGACCTTCGAGATCCCCGAGCGGATTGAGGCCGATGGCACTGTTCACAAAGCGCTCGACGAGGTGGCCACGATCGCGGCCATCGAGCGGCTGAAGGCGATGAAGGTCGAGGCGGTCGGCGTCTGCTTCCTCTGGTCGATCGTCAATCCGGCCCATGAGATCAGGATGGGCGAGTTGCTGGCCGAGCACCTGCCCGGCGTGCCGGTCACGCTCTCCCACGCGCTGAACCCGACCTTGCGCGAATATCGCCGCGCCTCTGCCACCGTCATTGATGCCTCGCTCAAGCCGCTGATGTTCGATTATCTCGACAGTCTGACGCGGCGGCTGCGCGAAGCGGGCTTTACCGGCCGCACGCTGATGGTCACCTCCGGCGGCGGCATCATGGACGCGGAGGCAGTCGCCCGCGCGCCGATCCATTCGATCAATTCTGGCCCGGCCATGGCGCCGATCGCCGGCCGCTTCTACACCGACCGGGATTTCAACCAAGCGGAAGCGATCGTCGCCGATACCGGCGGCACCACCTATGACATCAGCCTGGTGCGCGACGGACGCATTCCCTGGACACGCGAGACCTGGATCGGCCAGCGGTTCCGCGGTCACATGACCGGCTTCCCCTCGGTCGACGTGAAGAGCATCGGCGCCGGCGGCGGCTCGATCGCCTGGGTGGACGATGGCGGGCTTCTGCGCGTCGGCCCGCAATCGGCCGGCTCAACCCCCGGCCCCGTCGCCTATGGCAAGGGCGGCACCGAGCCGACCGTGACCGACTGCTCGATCATCCTCGGCTATATCGACCCCGACTTCTTCCTTGGCGGCACGATGGTGCTTGACCGGGAGGCCGCGCGAAAGGTGCTTCAGGTGAAGATCGCCGAGCCGCTGGGCCTCAGCGTCGAGGAGGCGGCAGCTTCCGTGCTGACGCTAGCGACCGAGAAGATGGTGGGCGCCATCGACGAGATCACCATCAACCAGGGCATCGACCCGTCGAACGCCGTGCTGATCGGCGGCGGCGGTGCTGCCGGCCTCAATGCCGTTGCGGTCGGCCGCCGTCTCGGCTGCGCAGGCGTTCTCATCCCCGAGGCGGGCTCGGTGCTGTCGGCCGCCGGCGCGCTGATGTCGGACGTCACCTCCGACTATGCCCAGATGCAGTACACGACCAGCCGCCGTTTCGCCTATGACCAGGTGAACGCCGTGCTCGACAGCCTCGACGCGCGCTGCAAGGCCTTTGCCGAAGGGCCCGGGGCCGGGGCGCTGAGCGTGACCACGGAGTTTTCGGTCGAGGCGCGTTACATGCACCAGATCTGGGAGATTGAGGTGCCGATGACGACAAGCCGCATCCGCGACGAGGCCGATCTTGCTGCGCTGAAGCAGGCCTTCCACGAGACCCACAGGACTATCTTCGAGATCACCGATCCAGATTCCGACATCGAGTTCGTCACCTGGCGCGCCAAGGTGAGCTGCAAGATCCGCGAAGGCGGCACAGGTCGCCTGCCGATGGAGGACGTCGCTGCCCGGGTCGCCCGGCGGCCGGTCTATTTCACCGAGACAGGCTGGACCAACGCCGAGGTCATCCGCTTCGAGACTATGCCTGCCAATGCGCCGGTCAACGGGCCGGCGATCATCGAATCCTCGTTCACCACCGTTGTCGTCGATCCGGGCACGCTCGCCCAGCGCACCGATGGCGGCGGTCTCAAAGTCACGTTCTGAAAGGTTGCGTCATGAACCTGAACATCCCGGTCCGAAGGACCGATGGCGTCAAGACGGCGATCCTCGCGAGCCGCTTCGAGAGCATCGCCCGCAAGATGCAGAATACGCTGTTCCGCACCGCCCGCTCCGGCATCCTCAACACGGCGCATGATTTCTCCTGCGTCATCCTAACGGCCGATTGCCGGCTTCTCGCCGCCGCCGAAAGCCTGCCCAGCCACACGCTGACCGGGCCGGACATCATGTGCCGGTATGTAATGAAATATCATCCGGACCTGAAGAAGGGAGACTGCTTCCTGCACAACAGCCCCTACGAAGGCAACTCCCATGCCGCCGATCATTGCCTCATTGTGCCTGTGGTGGACGATGGTGGCGTGCTGCGCTTCTTCGTTCTCGCCAAGGCGCACCAAGCCGATTGCGGCAATTCGCGCCCCTCCACCTATCTCGGCGACGTCGCAGACGTCTACGAAGAGGGCGCACTGATCTTCTCGGCAGCAAAAATCCAGTCGGACTACGAGGACAACCAGGATCTGATCCGCATGTGCCGGGCGCGTATCCGCGTCTCCGACCAGTGGTGGGGCGACTATCTCGCCACACTCGGCGCAGTGCGCATCGGCGAGCGCGAGATCCTCGAACTGGGCAAGACCTTCGGCTGGGCGGAGCTGGACAACTATGCCGAGAGCTGGTTCGACTATTCCGAGCGCAAGATGGCCGATGCCATCGCAAGACTGCCCTCCGGCAAGCGCGTCGTCACGACGGCGCACGATCCCTTCCCCGGCGTGCCGGATGGCATTCCCGTCAAGGCCGTTGTCGAAGTGGACGCGACCGCCGCGATGATCCGCGTCGACCTCACCGACAATCCCGATTGCCAGCCCTGCGGCCTCAACCTCACAGAGGGCACGTCGATGAGCGCGGCGATGGTGGCGATCTTCAACAGCCTGATCGACCATACGGTGCCGGTCAATGCCGGCAGCTTCCGCCGGCTTGACATCAGGATTCGGGAAAACTGCTGCGTCGGCATCCCCCGCCATCCGGCCTCCTGCTCGGTGGCGACGACCAATCTCGCCGATCGCGTCGCCAATCCGGTGCAGCGGGCATTGGCCGAAATCGCGCCCGGTTTCGGCATGGCCGAGACCGGGCCGATCATGCCGCCGGGCATGGGCGTCATTTCCGGCAAAGATCCACGCCACGAGAACGAGCCCTTCGTCAACCAGATCCATATCGGCGTCACCGGCGGCGCCGGCACGCCGGTCACCGACGGATTCCTCTCGATCATTCATGTCGGCAATGCCGGCATGTGTCATCTCGACTGCATCGAGGTCGACGAGTTGCATCACCCCATCTTCGTCGCTGGCCGGCGTCTTGTTCCCGATACGGAAGGGGCCGGGACTTTCCGAGGCGCGCCCTCGATGCTGGCGGAGTTCGGTCCGGTTGCCGGCTGCGAGATGAAGGTGCTCTACACCGCCGATGGCACGATCACGCCGGCCCTGGGCACTCGCGGCGGCACCGAAGGCGCGCGGACGCAGGCGCTGAAGCGCGGCCTTGACGGTTCACTTATAAGCCTGCCGGCCTGCTACGGCGCCGAGCTTATTCCCGGCGAGACGGTCGTCTCCTATTCGTCGGGCGGCGGGGGCTACGGCTCTCCACTGCAGCGCGCGCCCGAGCGTGTGCTGCACGATCTGCGCGAAGGCTGGATCACGCCTGACCGTGCGCGCGAGGTCTATGGCCTCATCACCACCGGCAGCCCCGACGATGATTCGCTCGCCGTCGATCTTGACGCGACAAAGGTGCAACGGGCAGCGCTCGCCGCCAACCTGTAGAGGAGAGTTTCCATGTCGATCATCTCGAAGACCGTCGAGGCGCCCGCCAAGGGCGTGCGCATGGCGATCATCTCCAACCGAATGGAGGGGATCGCTCGCAAGATGCAGAACACGCTGTTCCGCACGGCGAGGTCCGGCGTCCTGAACACTGCGCACGACTTTTCCTGCGTCATCCTCACGGCCGACTGCGAGCTTCTCGCCTCCGCCGAGAGCCTCCCGATCCATACGCTGATCGGTCCGGACATCATGTGCCAGTATGTGAAGAAGTATCATCCAGTGCTGAAGGCCGGCGACTGCTTCCTGCACAATAGCCCCTACGAGGGGGATTCGCACGCCGCCGACCATTGCCTGATCGTCCCTGTGGTCGACGAGGAAGGCATCACCCGCTTCTTCGTGCTCGCCAAGGCGCATCAGGCCGACTGCGGCAATTCCAAGCCGACCACCTATATGGGCGATGCCTCCGACGTCTATAACGAAGGTGCACTGATTTTTTCCGCAGCCAAGATCCAGTCCGGCTACGAGGACAATCAGGATCTCATCCGCATGTGCCGTGCGCGCATCCGCGTCTCGGAACAGTGGTGGGGCGATTACCTGGCGACGCTCGGTGCCGTGCGCATCGGCGAGCGCGAGCTTCTGGCGCTCGGAAAGGAGATCGGCTGGGACACGCTGAAAGACTATGCCGAGAGCTGGTTCGCCTATTCGGAAGACAAGATGGCGCAGGCAATTTCCCGCCTGCCGTCCGGCAAAGTTACGGTCCATTCCGCCCACGACCCGTTTCCCGGCGTGCCGAACGGGATTCCGGTCAACGTGACGCTCGAAATCGACGCGACGGCGGGGCGGATTACGGTCGACCTCACCGACAATATCGACTGCCAGCCCTCCGGCCTCAATCTGTCGGAAGGCTGCGCCCGCACCTCGGCTATGATCGGCATCTATAATGGTCTGCTCGACCATTCGGTGCCGCCGAATGCCGGCAGTTTTCGTCGCGTCGAGGTAAAACTCCGGGAAAACTGCGTCGTCGGTATCCCGCGCCATCCGGCTTCCTGCTCCGTGGCGACGACCAACCTTGCCGACCGCGTCTCCTCGCCGGTGCAGCGCGCCATGGCCGAGATCGCCAGCGGCTACGGCATGGCCGAGGTCGGCTCGATCATGCCGCCGGCCATGGGTGTCATCTCGGGCAAGGATCCGAAGAGCGGCGAGGCCTTCGTCAACCAGATCTTCCTCGGCGTCTCCGGCGGCGCGGGAACGCCGATCAGCGACGGGTATCTGACCATGATCCACACCGGCAATGCCGGCCTTTGCCGGCAGGACAGCGTCGAGGTCGACGAGCTCCACCATCCTCTCTTCGTCGCCTCCCGCGAACTGGTCACCGACACAGAAGGCGCGGGCCGCCATCGCGGCGCGCCGTCGATCCGCTCGGAGTTCGGCCCGGTGGACGGCTGCAACATGACGGTGATCTACACCGCCGACGGCACGATCAACCCGGCGCTCGGGGCGGCCGGCGGCGGTCCGGGCGGGCTTTCCGACGCCTTCAAGCGGGAGCGTGACGGCAGCCTCACCCGGCTTCCCGGCTGCTACGGCCTCGCCCTTGCACCGGGGGAATCTGTGATCTCGGTCTCGGCCGGCGGTGGCGGCTACGGCGATCCGAAAACGCGCAGCCCAGAGGCGGTGTTCGCCGACCTCTCCGAGGGCTGGATCAGCGTCGAGCGCGCCCGCGAGGTCTACGGCCTTGCCATCACCGGCTCGGCCGAGGACGGGACGCTGGCGATCGACATAGCCGCGACGGAGGCTTTGCGCGCCCTGGCCTGACGCCAGACCAACGTTCATGCGATGGACGAGGCCCGCGGCGCTGTTTGCGCCGCGGATCGGCCTCGCGCGAAAACCATAAGGAGGGAGACAATGGAGACAAACCGTTTTGCCGCCGGCGCCGCTTATGTCGACGGCCGCTATGTGCCGATCGCCGAGGCGAACGTCCACGTTACCGATTTCGGCTATCGCCGCTCCGACGTTACCTATGACGTTGTCGGCGTCACCGACGGCAATTTCTTCCGCCTTGACGACCATCTCCGCCGCTTCCGCGCCTCGATGGACGCGCTCCGGCTGAAGCCGCCGGAGAGCGACGACGCGATCCGGGCGATCCTCAACCGGCTGGTCGCCATGACCGGCCTCACCTCGGCCTATGTGGCGATGGACTGTCTGCGCGGCCTTCCACTTCCCGGCCTGCCGCGCCATCCGTTGAACGCCCGCAATTACCTGATCGCCTATGCCGTGCCATGGGTGTCGATCGCGACCGAGGAACATTTCGTCCGGGGCCTCCATCTGGTCATCGCAAAAACGCTGCGCATCCCGCCGGAATCCTTCGATCCGCGCGTGAAGAATTTTCACTGGGGTGACCTCACCGCCGGCCTGTTCGAGGCCTATGACAGGGGCGCCGACTATAGCGTCCTGCTCGATGGGGACGGCAATGTCACCGAGGGACCGGGCTTCAACGTTTTCTCGATCATCGATGGCGTGGTCGCCACCCCCGCACGCGGCGGCCTCGACGGCATAACGCGGCAATCCGTCTTCGAGCTTTGCAAGGAACTCGGCATCCGATGCGAGATCCGCGACGTGCCGGCGAAGGAACTACGCGAGGCCGACGAGATCTTCACCTGTACCACGGCCGGCGGCATCATGCCGGTGTCGCGCATTGACGGCCGCATCATGGGAAACGACCGGCCGGGGCCGATCTCGACCACATTGAAAGATCGCTTCTGGGCAAGGCGCGCCGAGGGCTGGCATGCAACGCCGGTGAATTACGACGACGTGTGAGGGGCGGCGAGCCAGATGTCCGGCCGCAATGGGATCGGTTGGTGTACGATAGCTTACCGATCCTCGCCCCTTTAAAGTGGACTGTCTGGAAACGGCGCCATTACGTCATTCATCCAGGCCGCAGCGAGCAGCAGTTTCCCGCCGATATTTGCCGTCCAAGGTCTTGAAGGGGTCCGTACCGGCCACGCGTTCTATGCGCGCTCGGCAGCAAATCCTCAATATGATGCAGCTCAGCGGGAGCCGCTAAATACAGCCCCCAATATTATGGCAGCGCTGCCTATTGAGGCAAAGAGGTCGACCAGAGCCCTCTTACTCTTCCAAAAGGCGATCGAGCAGGCGAGCCCGCTCACTGCAAACGGCCATCAGATGTTGAATAAGGTTTTCACCGCTGTTAACAACCGGGCGGTTGGCGGGTCGCAAGGCTGAGACGAGGAAACGCACCGACTGTGACAGCCGCCGAAGGATGATCGGCCTGTCGCGATATGAGAGGGCGGTCAGCGGATTGATGATCGCCAACCCGAGGCCGCATGCCACCATTTCGCACACTGCGTTGGCCGACTGCGTGCTGATCGACATCTTGCGCGTGACGCCGGCTTCGTCGAACATCCGGTCTATCTGCATGCGAAAGGGATCGTTCTCCCCCAGCGAAATGAAGTCCATGTCCCGAAAATCCTCCGGCGCCAGCACCTTTCGGGCGCACAACGGATGACCTGCGGGCAGAACACAGATCTGGTCGAAGCTGCCGACGGTGACGACATCGGCATTGGCCGCTGTATAGCTTCCCTCGACCAGGCCGATATCGAAATTGAAGCCGGAGATTGGCGACTGATTGCGCGGATCGGCTGTATCGATTCGGACTGACACGTGCGGATGGCTGGCGAGCAGCCGTCGCAGAGCCTCCGGCAGCAGATTCTGCGCAAAAGCCGGCAATGTTGCAATATACAGAATCTCGTCATAGGAGCCGCGCAGCCCGTCGACGCAGGCATTGATCCGGTCAAGGCCGATGAAGGACGCCTGCACCTCGTGATAGAGTTTCAGCGCCCGGGCCGTCGGATGCAGCCGCTGCCGGCGCCTCTCGAACAACGGAAAACCTACCGTGTCCTCCAGTCGCCTGAGTTCGCGGGTAATCGTCGGCTGCGACGAGGCCAGCGCCGCCGCTGCTGCCGTCACCGTTCCGAATTTCATCGTCGCTCGAAAAACTTCGATCTGCCGCAGATTGAGTTCAGCCATTCATATCCCAGCCGCCGTGTCGCCTCATGGTCGATTCATATCAAAATTGAATGAACTTGCAGCGCATTTTTCGTATCAAGGGTCGCGCATCGGGAATAGCTTCCTCCATGAAGATCGTGACATCGAAACGTGACCGGATCGGTTGGTGCCGTTTCCGGACACTTGCTCTGTTATCTCGGGATTGAACGTGAACGCCACAGGCTTCGACGCACTTCGCAACCGCATTCTCGAACTCGCCGCAGAGCGAAGCGGCGGTGCGCTCGGCCCTGAAGCCATCAGCCTCGCACTCATCGCTTATGATCGACCGCTGCGTGGGCGTATTGCAGACGCGCCGGTGCCGGCCGGTCGTTTCGGCTACCGGGATGACATCCCGGTCTATCCGGCCAGTATCGTGAAGCTGTTCTGTCTCTACGCCTTCGCAGCCTTCGAAGCGATAGAGCGGTTCAGGCCCGACGAGGAAGACCGCCGGGCCGCCCGCGCCATGATCGAACTGTCCTCCAACGAGGCCACCGCCTATCTGATGGGGCGCCTGACGGGCGCCTTCGACGGGGCCTGCCTCGACGAGGCCGACCTTGTCGATTGGTTGCGCGACCGCCATGCGGTGCAGGACTGGCTTTCGAGCCTGGGGATAACCGATTTTCACGACATCAACGTCCTGCATGCGACCTACGAGGACAGCCCCTATGGCCGCGCCTACCAGGCAAGGGCCCGCTCGCAGGCAAACCGGCTCACGGCGCGTGCCTGCGCCGCTCTGATGCGCGACATCGTCCATGGCACCGTGCCGTCCTCCGGCTGGATGATGGAATTGATGGACCGGACCGCTCAGCGACGCGCTCTTGCCGACACCGGCCATCCCGTCGAGGGGGACCAGGTGCTAGGATTTCTGGGCGAGGCCATGCCGGCCTCCACACGTCTATGGTCTAAGGCGGGACACACGAGCTGGACACGTCACGACCTCGTCTATGCCGAGACGGCTTGCGACCGAAGCTTCATCGCCTGCGTGATGACGGATAGCCGCTGGTCGGCGGCCGACACGACGTTCTTCCCGCAAGTCGGGCGACTGATCCACGAGGCCCTGGGCGAAGGGGGCAACCGCCCGACCTGACGATAGATTTTCTGCGCGGTCGCCCGCGCAGTAACAAGAGCATCGCTTAGAATGCTCGGAAAAAACTGAAGAAAAGAAATCCAACAGAGGGACAATGTCATGATATCAAAAGTTATATCCACCCGCCATCTGCGCTCGGCACGTTTTCTTCTCGCGGCCACGGCAATCAGCGTCCTTGCCCAGTTTTCACCGGTTCTGGCCCAGGATCCCATTCCCGGCGGTACGCTGCACCTCCCGGCACCCTACAGTTCCGCACTGAAGTCTCTCGATCCGCACATGACCTATGAATCGCAGGACATGGCGGTTTCCAAGGCTTTCCATCGCGAGCTTTACACCTGGGACTCGGCGACCAACCAGCCAGCGCTTGATCTCGCAACCTCGGTCGAAATGTCGCCGGACGGCAAGACCTACACCTACAAGCTGCATGACAACGCCTATTTCCACAATGGTCGCCTGATGACGGCCGATGACGTGATCTGGTCGTATACGCGCATCATGGATCCGACCAAGGGTTATCCGGGAGCGCCGATCATTTCCGAGATCGAAGGCGCGGAGGACTATGCGGCCGGCAAGGCGACATCGATCTCCGGTCTGAAGAAGATTGACGATTTCACCGTGCAGATCACCTTCAAGGGCTTCCGTGACCCCGGAACGATGCTGTTCGAATCCGTCACGGCCATCCTGCCCAAGGAGGAGGCGGACAAGCCGGAATTCCTCTCACATCCCATCGGTTTGGGACCGTTCCGGTTTGTCGAACATGTCGAAGGCTCACGCGTCGTCGGAGAGAAGTTCGACAAATATTACAAGCCCGGGAAACCCTATGCGGATCGGGTGGAGTTCACGATCACGGACGAATACAGCACGCTCGATGTGGCCTTCCGTGCCGGTGAACTGGATGCGACCGTGCTTTCCGGCAGCGCCTATGCAGCCTACAAGGCTGATCCGGAACTGTCGAAAGGACTGATCGAAGTCGCCGAACTCTTCACGCGCCACATGGGTTTCAACGTGCAGAAGCCGCCCTTCAACGATGTGCGCGTGCGTCAGGCAATCAACTATGCGGTGGATCGCGACATCATCATTCGCAAGCTCCTGAAGGACAAGGCCTTCAAGGCCACCGGCTGGCTGCCGATGACCTCGGTCGCCTTCGACAAGGACCGCAAGCCTTATGCCTATGATCCGGAAAAGGCCAAGCAATTGCTGAAGGACGCAGGTCTTGGGGACGGTTTCGAGTTTGAGGCCATGGTCACTGACGGAGAAAGCAGCCTTGGCGTCCTGCAGGCGATGACGCCCTTCCTGTCGGCGGTTGGGATCACGGCGAAGCCGAGGGTCGTGGAATCGGGAGTCCTGCTTGACGCCATCAATGCCGGCGAGGCGATGGTATGGTTCCGCTCCAGCGGTACCGGTCCCGATGCGGTCGGTGCGTTGCGTTGTTTCGACAGCCGCGTTTCGCGTTCCGGCTGCAACCGTAGCGGTTTTGCCGATCCAAAGTTCGACGCCATGATCGACGCTGCATCGACCGAGGCCGATCCGCAGCGCCGCATCGAGTTGGCGAAACAGGCGGATGGCTATATCTTCGAGCAGGCACCCGTCTGGTTCCACAACTACAACAAGGCGGTTGTGGCAACGCAGCCCTGGGTGCACGGCGTCGATGCCAATGTGACCGAGGCGGCGATCGTTGAGGTCGACCAGATCTGGCTCGATGAAAACGCTCCGGGCCGCAACTGAGCCGTCCCGTCCACACTGACGCAAACCTGCCCGATTCAAGCGCCGCACGTCTCTTTGTGCGGCGCTCTCAAGCCGGGAAAGAGGAATAATTCATGCTGATGGTGATTGCGCGGCGGCTGATGCAGGCGCTTCTAACTGTTGCCGTCGTGGTGACGCTGGTCTTCCTGCTGTTCAGCGTCATTCCCGGTAGCTTCATCGCGTCCTTGGCTGGAGAGAAACGCGATATCGATCCGGCTGTGATGGCCAGGATCGAGGAACAGCTGCATCTGAACGACCCCTTGCCCGAACGGTTCGGCCGCTATGTGGTTGACCTGGTGCGTGGCGATCTCGGTAGCTCCTTCTCCACCCGCAGACCCATTGTGGACATGCTGTCGGGACGTATTGTCGCTTCCTTCAAACTGGCTTGCGCGGCGATTGTCTTTGCCGTCGTCATCGGTCTGCCGCTCGGTTTCCTCGCCGCGGCCCGACCCGGCGGATGGATCGACATGCTGGCGATGATGGCGGCGGTGTCCGGCCTCTCGGTACCCGCCTTCTGGTTCGGCCTGCTGATGATGTATTTCTTTTCGCTGCAGCTCGGCTGGCTGCCGACCTTCGGTTACGGGCAGGGCGGATTGCGGCATCTGATCCTGCCGGCGCTGACGCTCGGTATCGGGCCGATGGCGCTTCTGGCAAGAACGACGCGGGCGGCAGTGCTTGAGGTGCGCAGTGCCGACTTCATTCGAAC
Organism: Rhizobium sp. CG5; assembly: GCF_023701945.1. Taxonomy (GTDB): domain Bacteria; phylum Pseudomonadota; class Alphaproteobacteria; order Rhizobiales; family Rhizobiaceae; genus Allorhizobium. Next base: position 118,171 of record NZ_JABAEF010000016.1, on the reverse strand, counting down.
GGCGCGCTCAAAAGGCATGAGCGAGACCCGCATCGTCACCCGTCATCTTGCACGCAACGCCTTCGTGCTGGTGTTGACAACGATCGGGCTGCAGTTCGGGTCGATGCTGGGCGGATCGGTGGTGATCGAAAGCCTGTTTGCCTGGCCCGGCGTTGGCTCCCTGCTGATCCAGTCGGTCTCCCTTCGGGACATTCCCGCGGTGCAGGGCTGTATCCTCGTCATCGTGCTGTTCTTCCTGTTCATCAACACGCTGGTCGACATCGCTTACGTGCTGATCGACCCGAGGATCCGCTACCGATGAAACTTGTCCATCTGCTGCGCCCGAACCTGCTCGTGGGGGGAACGACCCTTGTTTTCATGGTCCTGGTGGCGCTTTTCGCACCGCTGATTGCCACCCACGACCCCATTCTCGACGCCAATCTGCTTTATGCGGAGGAGCCTCCAGGTCTTTCCTTCCTGATGGGAACCGATGAACAGGGGCGCGACATTTTCAGCCGCGTCGTCTATGGCGCCCGCATTTCGCTGGCGATCGGGTTGATCGTGCAACTGATGAATACCTGCGTCGGCGTCACGCTTGGCCTTTCGGCCGGCTATTTCGGCGGGTGGTGGGACGAATTCGTCCAGGGATTGACGAACCTGATGCTGGCCATTCCGACTGTCGTGTTCGCATTGGCGCTGATGGCGGTCCTCGGCCCGGGAATCCCCAGCCTGCTGATCGCGCTTGGCATGACAGACTGGGCCTATAGCTGTCGCATCAGCCGTGCGCAGGCTCTGTCGCAGAAATCGCGCAGCTATGTTCAGGCCGCCCAGACGATGGGCTATGGCCGTTTTCATATCATGTTTCGGGAGCTCCTGCCCAACATTGCAGGTCCGCTGATCGTGATCGCCACCATGGGTATCGGTTCGGCCATCATGGCGGAGGCGTCCCTCTCCTTTCTGGGACTGGGCGTTGTCCCGCCGGCACCGAGCTGGGGCTCAATGCTGTCGCATGCCCGCGAGCAGCTGATGACCGCGCCATGGGTCGCGATCTTCCCGGGCGTGGCGCTGTTCCTGACTGTCCTGGGCTTTAACCTGCTCGGCGATGGTCTGCGCGATCTGATCGATCCACAGGGAAAGGCGCGCCGGACATGAACGAGGATCCTATCCTTCACCTTGAGGATCTGCAGATCGCGTTGCACGCCAACGGCGAGGAGTATCCCGCCATCGACGGGGTCAACCTGCAGATCGGCCGCGGCGAAGTGGTCGGCCTCGTCGGCGAATCCGGTTGCGGCAAAAGCCTTTGCGCGCTGTCGGTCGCCGGCCTGCTGGACGGGCCGCTGCGGGTCTCGGGCGGGCGCATCCTATTCGATGGCGGAGATATCGCCCGTCTGCCCAACCGCAGCATGCGGATGCTGCGCGGCAGCCGCATCGCGATGATCTTCCAGGAGCCTATGACGGCGCTGAACCCGCTGATGACGATCGGCGACCAGATCGGCGAAATGTTCGTGCTGCATCGCGGCATGAGCCGGCGCGCGGCGCGCAGGCAGGCAATCGAAGCGCTGGAGCAGGTACAGGTGCCGGCCGCAAGCCGGCGCGTCGATGACTATCCCCACCAGTTGTCCGGCGGCATGCGTCAGCGTGTCATGATTGCTATTGCGCTCGCTTGTGATCCCGATCTGCTGATCGCGGACGAGGCGACGACAGCGCTCGACGTGACGATACAGGCGGAAATCGTCGAACTGATCCTGGATTTGTGCCGCGCCCGCGGCACGGCGGTGTTGATGATCTCCCACGATCTGGGACTGGTCGCGCGCGTCTGCAATCGCGTGGCGGTGATGTATGCCGGCCATCTGGTCGAAGAGCAGCCGGCAGACAGGATTTTTTCAAGCCCGCAGCATCCCTACACGCAAGGGCTGGTCGCCTCTTTGCCGCGGCTCGGACGGCGTCTTGTCGTTGGCCAGGCAAAGCTCGCCGACATACCAGGCGTGGTGCCGCAGATCCTCGATTATGGCAAGGGCTGCCGGTTTGCCCCGCGCTGCGCGCAGGCGATGGACCGCTGCAGCACGACAGCGCCCGGCACGACGCTGCTGGCCTCGGGTGGCAAAAAAAGGTGTTACCTGAATGGCTGAGAGCATGATCAAAATTGCCGAAGTCGAGCGCCCCGACATCCTGCGGATCGAGGATCTTCGGGTCCATTATCCCGTGCGGCAGGGCTACAGCTTCCGGCGTGGCTTTCTCAAGGCGGTCGACGGCGTCACCCTCAACCTGAAGGCAGGGGAATGCCTCGGCCTCGTCGGAGAGTCCGGCTGTGGAAAGTCGACATTGGCGCAGTCGATCCTCGGCCTTGTGCCGACGAGCGGCGGGCGCATCATTCTGGACGGACGGGAGGTCGTCGCTGCCGGCCGCGCCGGCCGGCTGGAACGCGCCCGCGTCGCCCAGATGGTTTTCCAGGATCCGTTTGCATCGCTCAATCCCCGGCATACCGTCGGTCAAAGCCTTGGCGGACCGCTGAAGCTGCACGGCATGGCGGACCCCGCCGAGCGCCACCATCGCGTCGAGGAGATGATGCGCAAGGTGGGCCTGCGGCCCGATGCGGTGCGGCGCTATCCGCACGAATTCTCAGGCGGCCAGCGCCAGCGTATCTGCATTGCCCGGGCGCTGATCGTGGAACCGAAGCTGGTTGTCTGCGACGAGCCGGTTTCCGCGCTCGACGTCTCGATCCGGGCGCAGATCATCAATCTGCTGCTGGAGCTGAAGAACGAACTGGGCGTTGCGCTGCTGATGATTTCCCACGATCTCGGTGTTGTGGAGCACATGTGCGACCGGATTGCCGTGATGTATCTCGGGCGCATCGTCGAGCAGGGGCATTGGAACGAGATCTTCACCGCCCCGGCCCATCCCTATACCCAGTCACTGATATCGGCGATCCCCGATCCGATGAACCCGGCGGCAGGTACCATCCGGCTGCGCGGCGAAACACCTTCGGCGCTGGATCAGCCGCCGGGTTGCGCTTTCAACCCGCGCTGCGACCGGGCAATGCCGGCCTGCCGCGAGGGTTCCATCCCGGATTTTTCCACTTTGTCGGCAACGCATGCCGCACGATGCCATCTCCTGCAAGGTCTCTGACATGAACGACGCTTCCACTTCCCTCCTCGTGCAGCCGATTATCAAAGTGCGCGCCGGACAACATCCTGACATGCCGCATCGCGGCACGCTCAGCATCGGTAACTGGACCATTCCCTGTGCGGTCGGCCGTTCCGGTCTGCGCGATCCGCGACTGAAGCGCGAGGGCGACGGGGCGACGCCGATCGGCACCTTCCCGCTGCGCTACGGCTTCTATGATCCGCAAGCGTTGGGAGATGCACCGCGCTCCTTCGCCTTCCCTTTTGTGGAGAAGCCCGCGAACTATTCCTGGGTGGAGGATCCGGAAAGCCCGTTCTACAACCAGTTCGTTCTGGATATGTCGCCTGACCTGCCGTCGCGGCGAGGCGAGCGCCTGTTTGACCTCTTCATTCCGGTGGGATGGAACGACTCGACGCCGCGCGCAGCCGGCGGCAGCGCCATCTTCATGCACGCCGCCCGGCCCGACTTCAGCGGAACGCAGGGCTGCATCGCGATCGCCCATGAGCAACTGCTCGAATTCGCCAGCCGGCTGAAGCCGGGCATGGTCATCGACATCGCTCCCGCAGCTGCCGAAGGGAGGGCGGCGGAGCGCGTCGAACCGGAGGGGATCGAATGCGTATCGTTCCATGCGCTGCGACCGGGACCACGGCTGATCGTCACCGGCTCCGTGCATGGCAACGAAAGCTGTGGCCCCCATGCCATTTCCCGCGCCATTGCCGAATTCCGTTCCGGTCGGCTGCAGCTGGCCTGCGGCAGCGTGACCTTCATTCCTGTTGTCAATGCGCTGGCCTATCGCTGGAACCGCCGCGAAGGCGACCGCAACCTCAACCGCGACCTGAGTGAAAAGCCGGTGCCGATGGACAATGAGGATCGTATCGCCAATGTGCTCTGCCCGCTGCTGCGGGATCATGACGTGCTGATCGACCTGCACTCCTTCAGTTCGCCCGGCCAACCGTTCGCGCTGATCGGTCCACGCGACAACGGCGATGTCCCGGAACCTTTCCGCAACGCGGCGGAGGAGGAAAGCCTGGTCAAGGCCCTCGGCCTGCCGATCGTTGTGCACGGCTGGATGGAGGCGCATGCACAGGCATCGCTTAATCGCGTGGAGCGCGGCTTTGCGCCGATCCCGCCGGCCCACGCGGTGGGCACGGCGGAATACATGCGCTTTGCCGGCGGCTATGCCGTGACCGTGGAGTGCGGCACCCACACCGATCCGCAGGCCGCGTCAGTTGGCTATCGCACGATCCTCAATGGCCTTTCTCATCTCGGCCTGGTCGTGGCCGACCCGATCCTGCCGAACGTGCCGCCGGGCGTCTGGGAGGTCTGCGAGGCGGTGATGGCGGATTCGGCAGACGACAGGCTGCTTCGCCAGTTCGCCGCCGGCGAACCGGTGAGCACTGGCGAAGTGATCGGCCGTCGGGCAAGCGGAGAACCCATCCGCGCGCCCTATGACGGCGCGGTCATCTTTGCCGGCCTGACTGCGGAACCTGGAACCGAACTCTGCTTCCTTTGCCGACCCAGCGACCGTCTGGCATCCTGATCGCAGGGATGCGAAAAGGCATTGCTCACCTGACGCTGGCGAGCCGCGCGCAGCCTCAGACTCCGCGTCTGTTGCCCCAGAGCAAAACATGCAGCTGCGGCAGCACATGGACCTCGAACCAGCCGTCGGCCGTAACCCTGTCGATGAGCCAGAGCATCCGGTCCATGATGCCCTCGACATCCACCTTCGCCGTGTCGCAATCGGGTGGCGGCGGTGTGTGATTGCCGGGCTGCAGGTAAACCGGAAGGTCTGTGTAGCGGGCCGCGGCGGTGCGGGCATAGGCGTAATCATCGTCATCGAAGACAACGATTTTCAACGTGATCCGCGGACCATTTCCCGCCAGACGCAGACAGGCATCAAAGGCATCCCAGTCCGTTTGCATCCCGCTCGACGGCGGCTTCGGGCTCAACACCAGGACGTCAAGATCGGCAAACCAGTCCTTGGCAAGGCTGCCCTGGGTCTCCAGGGCAAAGCGATAACCGTCGCGATGCCCGCGCTCAATGAGCCCGCCGAGCGACTGGATTGCCGGATTGCCGCCGGAGAGCGAGACCGTAAGCGGTCTTGAACCGGAAAGCCTTGTCACCTCCCGCCAGATCGCGTCGATCGACATCGGCAGCCAGTGATCGCGATATTCGCTCGCAACCGCATGCAGCGTGTCGCACCACGAACATCGATAATCGCAGCCACCGGTCCGGACGAAGACAGTCGGAAGACCCATCAGCACGCCCTCCCCCTGGATCGTCGGTCCGAAGATCTCGCTGATGCGTATCTGCGTCTCGCCGGCGGTCATGGCCTGTATTCCGCCCAGGTCTTCGGCGTTTCGCTGACGCGCACGGCTGATGTTTCCGGTAGTCTCGCCTTGCACCAGTCGTAGAAATGCTGTGCCAGACATTCCGCCGTGACCTGGTCATGGCCGAGAACTTCGTTCAAGTGTCGGTGATCGAAGTTGTCATCGATGTAGCGCTTGAGCGGTGCAAGCTCATGGTAGTCGCGAACGAAACCGTCGCCGTTGAGGGCAACTGCCGAAAGCTCCACCTCGACGATGTAGTTGTGGCCGTGCAGGCGCGCGCATTGGTGTTCGGCCGGCAAACGCGTCAGTTGATGCGAGGCGGAGAAGTGAAATTCCTTGGTGATGCGGAACACTACTTCCCCTCCTTGACGGAGAAGCGAGCGGTGACCGCCACCCAGAAGTCCGGGTCCTCGTAGTCGGTCGGGTCGGCGACCCCGGCAAGATGAAACGCCTCCCGCCGTTCGACGCAGGTTCCGCAGCGGCCGCAATGGCGCGCGCCACCCTTGTAGCACGACCAGGTCTCGGCAAATGGCGTACCGTTGTTCACGCCGTCGGTCACAATATCGGCCTTCGATATATGAACATAGGGCGCGTAGAGCGAAACGCTGGCATAGCCGTCGAGAGCCTGATCCTGCATCGCTCCAAATGCGTCTATGAAGCCGGGGCGACAGTCGGGGTAGATGAAATGATCGCCGCCATGCACGGCGACCCCGACGGCGTCGGCTTTCTGCGCCGCCGCAAGTCCGAAGGCGATGGCCAGCATGATCGCGTTGCGGTTCGGGACAACGGTCACTCTCATCGTCTCCTCGGCATAGTGCCCGTCCGGAATGGCGATATCGTCGGTTAAGGCCGAGCCGGTGAGATGGGCGCCGATATTGCTGATGTCGATGATCCGATGGGCGACGCCCAGCCGCCTGGCGCAGGCGGCGGCGAAGTCCAGTTCCTTTCGATGCCGCTGTCCGTAATCGAAGGAAAGAAGGCCGACGAGTTGATGTTGCGCTGCCACCTTATGGGCGAGCGAAACAGAGTCCAATCCGCCGGAGCAGATGACGATGGTGTTCACGATGTAGGATCCCTTGTTTTGACCGGGTGGGCTGCGACCGGATTACGGGTGCTTGTAAGACAAAGATGCCCCGTTGTGAAGACATGACGTGGCGCGTCAGTTTGCAGCTCTTCAACCAAGGCCAACTGTCGACATGCATTTGCCAATGTTGACTGCTTCGGCGGCATGCTTTCTGCCATCGTTGACCGCAAGGCATTGACAGCTGCTCTGGCTATTGCGACGGCAAATGTTGAGCCAATTTCATCCAGGAGAGCATTTCATCGGCATGGAACTGCCGATCGGGCCTGACCTCCTCGGGATTTTCGAGAAGAGCCGCATAGAAATGGGTCTCGTCTGGAAACCGGCCCGACTGATAGTAAAACGGCGATCCACATGTCGGGCAGAACCCTCTCGTGTTTCCGGGGCTGCTTTCGAACCTGGACGGCTCAACTCCGGTAAAACGCCACCTGCCGTTTTCCTGGCCTATCCATGTGGTGATCGGCGAAGCTGTCGCCCGGCGGCAGCTGTCGCAGTGGCAATGGCCGATCCAATTCTGGTTCCCGATGAGTTCGAAGGTACACGCACCACACAGGCAGCGTCCGCGAAGTATCGTATCGTCCAGCATGCGATAGCACTCCCTTTTCTGGCCCTCGCCGCTACCGCGACGGTACGAGCAGGATGCTCCCCGCAGATCGGCCGGACTCCATCTCTTCATGGGCCGCGGCAACATCAGCGAGTTTGTATTCCCCGGCAATGTGCGAGCAGATCCCAGCTTCCATCCATTTGACCGCAGCGTATGCTGCCTCCCGGTATCTGTCCACATCGGCGCTCCAGGCCATGATGCTGGGATGCGAGAGCGACTTGCCTGGCCGAAGCTCCTCCACGGCAACGGGTGGGATCGGACCGCCTGCCTGGCCGATCGTGATTGCCAGGCCGAAGGGTCGAACCGCGCGAATGCTCTTTAGAAGCATATCACCACCGATGCCATCGTAGCGACATGCACCCCTTGGCCATCGGTCAGTTGTCTGACTGCGCTGACGACGTCCGCTCCCCTGCCAATGATGACGTGATCCGCACCGTAGGATTTCGCAAGCTCGGCTTTTTCGGCGGAACTGACAGTGCCGATGACAGTCGCCCCTAAGGCCTTGGCGCTACGAACAAGAACACTTCCAAGCCCGCCGGCTGCTGCCTGAACAAGCACGATGTCTCCAGCCGAAACCCGGTAGGACTTTTGCAGGAGCATGAACGCAGTCATTCCCTTGAGGAGTGAAGCTGCAGCTGTTCGTGTGGAAACGGCATCAGGAAGGTGAATGACGCGGTTTGCAGGCAGAGTTCGAAGCGAACAATATGAACCGACAGGTGGTCCTGCATGGGCCACGCGGTCGCCAACCCTGAAGCCCTCGACACCCTCACCGACAAGTTCGACAATGCCTGCAGCCTCCACTCCGATCATGGCCGGATAGGACGGTAGCGGATACAATCCTCTTCGGTGGTAGATATCCACGAAGTTGGTACCAATCATCTCATGGCGAATGGTGATCTCCCCAGCTTTGGGCGCAACCACCGTCTGCCGATCGATCTGGAATTGGGCAACGTCACCGGGGGCGGTAAGCAATACGACCTGGTCGATCATCGTGTTCTCTCCTGATATCGCCTGATATTGCCCCATGGCATGGACGCTGAAAATTCCCTATTGTCGCCCAATGATTGGGAAGCAATTCACACAACTTGACTGGGACGATCTGAGACACTTTTTGGCGCTCTCGCGATCAGGCACACTGCTCGGCGCTGCCAAACAGCTTGGAGTCGAACATGCCACCATCAGCCGGCGTGTCGCCTCGCTCGAAGCAAAGCTCGGCCGCAAGCTCATCGATCGTCGCGGCCGTCGCATCATCCTGACCGCGGATGGGGAGCAAGTTGCAAGCCTCGCAGCGCCCATGGCGAGCCAGATTTCGGCTATCGAACAGCTTGGCCGTAGCAGTTCGACGGAAGCACGGGGCCACGTGAAGATCAGTGCTCCACCAGCACTATCGGCCGCCTTGCTGGCCGAACCTGTGGTCGCACTCAGAGAAAAATTTCCAGGTATCCAAATCACCCTTGTTGGTGAAAAGCGCTTTGCCTCCCTCGACAGGCGCGAGGCCGACATCGCCATACGGCTCTCCCGGCCGGAAGAAGGAGATTATCAGATCAGCAGGTTGGGCGTCATTGCCTTCGCTCTCTACGCGTCTGCCGATTACATCGAGCGGGTGCCCTCCGCCGAGTGGGTGTTCATCGGTTATGACGAGGCGATGAACGCCTCACCGCAGCAGCTTCGCCTTCTTGAAATCGCATTGACCCGCCCGCTTGCCATCAAGTCGTCCATCCTGGAGTTCCAGATCGCGGCAGCACAGGCCGGTGGAGGCGTGGTCATGCTGCCGGATTTCGCCGTTTCATTAACCATCGGACTACGGCGTGTCGGGGAGGAACGGCTGCTCGAACGAGAAATATGGCTGGTCGTCCATTCCGATGTGAAGGATGTCCCGGCAATCCGAGTGGTTGTCGAGGCGCTAAGCACAGCGTTCGGTCGCTAAATCTGTGATCCGGAGCACACAATGCTCTGAAAGACTTTGATTGCGGTGAAGGGAAGGCCGATCGACAGCTGGAGGAGGAGGAGTCTTTGCAGACCAAGGCTGTCGTCATGCAGAACGGCTGACGTCAAAAGCTGAACAAGCCGTAACCATCGACAGCCAGGTTTGACGGGCTGTTTGAGAGGATAGTTATAGCCGGCCGCTTCCTGATCAAGACGACCTTGTAGCAAGAGGGCCGCACCAGAAAAGACAGAGCGCGAAGACGGGACAAATGGCTCTGTCCCGTCGGCGCCGCGGTCCATGCCACGGCTTCATCGAAGCCGGTGCGCCGGTCTCAGCATTCCTGAAGGCGCCGCCGCACTCGGAACCCAAAGGGTACGTTGCCAATGCCTCGTTGTGGCTGGCGGCACGCCGCGAAATCGCCTTGGGCGCCTGCCGGCCTCGATAGACGAATTTCACGATTCTGTTGCCATTTTTAGCCATCAGCTTCGGCCCTTGGCTCATTGCCCCGAGGGGAATCCAAAATCAACTCAGAAGCCGAAGGGCTCGATCTGGCTGCCAGATGACAGTGTTTACAATCGCCATCCTGTTTACCTTCACGCAGAAGATCGGCTATTTGGTAGGGATGACCGATAAAGCCGAAGCCACCTCGCCAAACCAGCCGCGCCCGTCGCGGCGTAAGCGTGGCGTTGAGCGCTTCGAACTCCTGCTGGATGCGGCAGCGGCCGTTCTCGGCCAAAGACCGAACGAAGATATCAGTCTGGCGCAAATCGCAGAGAGCGCGGGCGTGCCGCTGGCGTCGGTCTATCATTTTTTCCCCAATCGCAATGCAGCGCTCGAAGCCCTGGCCAGCCGATACCATGGCCAGATCTTCCAGCTTGCCATGACGGAAGGATCGCACCCTCCGGACCGCTGGCAAGATGTGTTCATCTATCGCCTGCGTCGAAGCGCCGCCTTTCTCAATAGTGAGCCCGCAGCATTGCGTCTGTTCATGGGCGCGGGTGTCAGCGTCGAAATCCGCAATGTCGATGTCTCGGGCAATGCCGCCATTGCCGCGCGACGCGCCGAGTATCTGCGGGAGGTCTTCGACCTGCCGGCCATGCCGGACCTGGAGAAGCGGATCGCGATTTCGCTGGCCCTGATCGACGGCATCTGGGCGCTCTCATACGCCATGCACGGCCGTATTACCGACGAATATGTCGAAGAGGCGGTCATGGCGAGCTTGACCTATCTGCGCTGTTATCTGCCGGAACACCTGCAAAAACGCGCCACTGTGTCCTGAACACAATCCCCTATTCGAAATTTCTATCACCATTTTCAGATCCGCCGCCCCCTCGGAAGGATGCGACGAACCTCTCCCTTTGCCTGCTTGCACGTTGCATGGCCTTCAGGCCGGGAATCCCGTGCATATTTTAACCATGGCGCCCATGATTTGTGCAGCGCAAAATAATGTCTGCCGACTCCTCAGATTCAGATTGATAATCGAAATTTTTATCAATAACTTTTCTGACAAAGGGCCGTTATCGAGGCGGCTGACCGATTATCTCAATTTCCGGGCTATAAAAATGCGAACAAATTCGAAAAACAGCGAACTTCGGGAGCGGGCGCGCAAGGTCATCCCGGGCGGAATGTACGGACATGAATCCGTGGCCCTTCTGCCGCCGGATTTTCCGCAGTTTTTCTCAAAAGCCGAGGGCGCCCGGCTCTGGGACGCCGATGGCAACGCCTATGTCGATTACATGTGCGCCTTCGGTCCCAACCTTCTCGGCTACAAGCATCCGCAGGTCGAGGCCGCAGCCCGCGCTCAGGCGGACCTCGGGGACACGATGACGGGTCCGTCGGAATTCATGGTGAGGTTGGCCGAAGATTTCGTCGGCATGATCGAGCATGCGGACTGGGCGATGTTCTGCAAGAACGGCTCGGATGCCACGTCAATGGCCATGGTGATATCCCGTGCCCATACCGGTCGCCGCAAGATCCTGGTCGCCAAGGGAACCTATCACGGCGCCTCCCCGTGGAACACACCGGTCCAGAAAGGGATTCTTCCCGAGGACCGTGCGCACATCGTCTATTTTGCCTATAACGATCTCGACAGCCTTCGTGATGCGGTCAAAAGCGCCGACGGCGATGTCGCGGCGGTGTTTGCCACACCGTTCCGTCACGAGGTCTTCCACGACCAGACCAAGCCGCTGGACGTTTACGCCAAGGGCGTTCGCCAAATCTGCGACGAGGTCGGCGCGTTGCTGGTCGTCGATGAAATCCGCACCGGGTTCCGCCTGTCGCGCGATTGCAGCTGGGCACAGTTCGGCGTCAAGCCGGATCTGAGTTCCTGGGGCAAGGTTCTGGCCAACGGATATCCGCTCTCTGCCTTGCTGGGCGCTGAAAAGATCCGCGCGGCTGCGCAGACGATCTTCGTCACCGGCTCCTTCTGGTTTTCTGCCGTCCCGATGGCAGCCGGCGTGGAAACCCTTCGATTGATCCGTGAAACGGATTATCTCGAGCGCATGGTCGCCATTGCCGACAGGCTGCGGACCGGTATCGCAGAACAGGCGCTGCACCATGGAATCGGCATCCGCCAGACCGGCCCCTCGCAGATGCCCCTGATCCTTTTCGATGACGATCCGGACATGCGCTACGGCTATTTCTGGACGGCCGCCGCTGTCCGGCGCGGCGTCTATCTGCACCCTTACCACAACATGTTCATCACCTCGGCGCTGACCGAAGACGACATCGAGAAGACCCTCGACGTGACCAATGCGGCCTTCGAGGAACTCAAGCGGTCGTATTCATCGATCGAGCCGCAATCCAATCCGTTCGTCGCCGCGCGGCTGAACGCAAGTGCCGCCGCCTAACGCAAGATCGTCGCCAATCAACGATAACAGTGGGGAATGATATGACAATGACTGCCTTCACGCACAAGCTTACGTCTGCTCGCAGGCTTGCCTACATTCTGGCACTCGCCTCTTCGGTTGCAGGCCCGGCATTCGCAGCCGACCAGGATACGCTGGTCATCGCCCGTTCGATGGACGTCAACGCGCTCGATCCGGCACGCGCCTTCTGCGACACCTGCCAGATCTATCTGACATCGGTTTACGACACGCTGGTCACACTCGGCAAAGACAACAAGTCGGTCGAGCCGCGGCTTGCCAAAAGCTGGGAAATCAATGCAGACCAGACCGTTTTCACTTTCCATCTTGATACCAAGGCGGTCTTTTCGGATGGCTCACCTGTCGAGGCCCAGGACGTCAAATGGAGCCTGGACCGCCTGAAGAGCATCAAGGGCAGTCCTTCGTTTTTCATGGATGGCGTCACGTCGGTTGAAGCCCCGGATGCCGCGACGATCGTCATTACGCTCGAAGCGTCGAATGGCGAGTTTCTCAACAAGCTGACGGCAGGATTCACCGGCATCGTCAACAAGGATGTGGCCGCCGCCAACGGCGCGACAGCGGATGCGGACGCTGCGACGTCGGACAAGGCCGAAAACTGGTTCCTGGCGAATTCAGCCGGCAGCGGGCCGTTCAAGCTGACCGCCTATCGGCCGGATGACGAGCTGCGGCTGGTCCGAAACGATGCCTATTGGGGCAGCAAGCCGGCCTTTTCCGAAGTGGTCTTCCGCCAGTCGCAGGATGCCGTCTCCCAAGCACAGTTGCTTCAGTCCGGAGACGCCGATATCGCCATGCAGGTGGATTTTGACACCGCCGGATCGCTGGCGTCCGACGACATCAAAACCGACGTGATCCCGTCCTATAACTTCCTCTACATTGCCATCGGCGCTGGCGCCAAATCGGCGCCGATACCGATGACCCCGGATATCCGCGAGGCCATTGCATCGACCATCGACTACGACGGTGTCATCGAGTTTACCGTTGGCGGCCAGGGTGCCAAGCAATCCTCTCCGATCCCGAACGGCTTTCCCGGCACGACCGGACTGCCGGAACGCAAGCGCGATCTCGACAAGGCCAAGGCGCTGCTGGCCAAGGCCGGCGTCCCGGATGGCTTCGAGATCGAGGCGGTCTACCCCAACGACAATATCTACGGCGTCGATATCAACCTAATGATGCAGAAGGTCCAGCAGGATCTTGCCGAAGTCGGCATCAAGGTCTCGCTCAAGCCCTCGACCTATCCGGTCTGGCGCGACCAGATCAATGGCGACGGCATTCCGCTCACGGCTGTCTACTATGCGCCCGACTATTATGGCTCTGGCCAGTACGCCAACTACTTTGCCATGATGCCGGGGACGTCTTGGTCCAAGCGTGCGGGGGCTGCCAAGGATCCATCGGTCATCAATCCGAAGGAAGCCGAACTGCTCTCGAAGGCGCTGGCTGCGCCGTCCGCCGAGCAGGATGCAATCTTCCATGACCTTGGTCTGGAAATGATGAAGGACAACATCATCATTCCGATGGTCAGCCCCAATCTCGTTCTCGCTTATCGCAGCGATATCGAAGGGGTTCGCTATAGCGCCTGCTGCAACCTGCCGCTTGCCGAAATCAGCCGGAAGAAATGACATGCTTCGCTTCATCCTGCGTCGCCTCCTCGCAACACCCCTGCTCTTGCTCGGTGTTGCGACCGTTGCCTTCTTCCTGTCGCAGATGACCAAGGGTGACCCGCTCTCAGCCATCGTTCCCGAGCGGCAGATGAACAACCCGGAGATCGTGGCGGCGGCGAAGGAGAAGTGGGGGTTGGATAAGTCGCTGTTCGAACGGTACGCGATCTATATCGGCAACCTCGTGCAAGGGGACCTCGGCGTGTCTTTCTCCACGCGCCGCTCCGTCAGCGACGATATTGCCGAGCGGTTGCCAGCGACGTTCGAACTCGTCAGCGCGGCAATGTTGATCGCCACGCTGTCCGGCATCGCCATCGGGGTCGTGGCGGCCCGTTATCGCGATGGTCCCGCCGACTATATCTCGCGCATGTTCTCGCTGGTCGGCTCATCGTTACCCGTCTTCTGGTCAGGCCTGCTCCTGCTCTTTCTGTTTTCCGTTAAACTCGACCTCTTCCCCGGACCGGGTCGACTGGATGCGCGAACAGCCGCACCTGCCGGGATCACCGGCTTCTACACCATCGATTCCCTTCTTGCAGGTGACATTCCCCTCTTTCTTGAAAGCCTTCACCACCTCGTGTTGCCGTCGCTGATCCTTGCCTGGTCGGTGGTCGGCATCATCGTCCGGCTGGTGCGCTCGAGCATGCTGGAAGTCATGGGACAGGATTATATCCGCACGGCGCGGGCAAAGGGTGCAGGTGAGACGCGCGTCATGATCAATCATGCCCTGCGCAATGCTTTGATCCCAACGCTGACAATCATCGGCTTTTCCTTTGCCTATCTCATCACCGGCGCCGTCCTCACCGAAACGGTCTTTTCCTGGCCCGGGATTGGCTCTTACGCGGTCAGCTCGGCCAGATCTCTGGATTTTCCAGGAATTATCGGTGTGACGCTGGTCGGCTCGGCCGCGTTCCTGCTGGCCAATCTGCTGACCGACATCGCCTATGCCTTCGCCAACCCTCGCGTCAAACTTCAGTAAGGCCGCCCGAATGGAATTGTCGCCAACACTTGGAGCGGAGCGGAAAACAATGATCGTTTCGTCTGTCAGCAAACGGCGTCTGTCATCCTCTCTGACGTGGATCGCCAAGCTGTCGCTGCCGGCCAAGATCGGCGGTGTGGTCATTCTTTTCTGGATTATAACGGCGCTGACGGTGTCGCACTGGGGCCTGCCGGACCCCATGCAGATGGCCGGTCGCCGGCTACTGGCCCCAAACCTCAAAAACTGGCTCGGGACGGACGCCCTCGGCCGCGACGTTCTCTCCCGCACCCTTTACGGTGCCGTCTATTCCGTGCCGATCGCCCTGCTCGTCGTTGCCGCCGGCGTCGCCATCGGCGCTGTCCTTGGCGCGATTGCCGGATATGTCGGCGGGGTCGTCGACGGCGCCATCATGCGGCTCGTCGATGTGACCGTTTCCTTTCCGCCCATTCTGCTTGCCATGACGGTTGCCGCCACGCTCGGGCCCGGCATCGTCAATGCGGCGCTCGCCATGGTGATCGTCTGGTGGCCGGTTTACGCCCGCCTGATGAGGGCACAGGTGCTGGAAGTGAAGGAGCGTGAACATGTCGAGGCGGCGATTGCCGGCGGCGCCGGACACCTTCGTATTCTGAGGGTTCATATCTTGCCGCTCTGTTGGACCCCGATCCTGATCAACGCCACCATGGATTTCGGACAGGTCGTGCTGCTGGCTGCCTCGCTGAGCTTCATCGGTCTGGGGGCAACTCCACCATCGCCGGAATGGGGGTCCATGATCTCGGAAGGCGCATCCCGCTTCTACAATTGGTGGATCGCGCTTGGACCTGGGATCGCTATTCTCAGTCTGGTCCTCGGCTTCAGTTTTCTCGGCGACGGTCTGCGCGATCTGCTTGATCCGCGGTCAAAGTGAAGGAGTTTCCGATGGAAATGTCAGGCCAGCCGCCGCTTCTGGAAGTTCGGGACCTGCGCGTCAGCTTTGGCGCCGGGAAGGACGCGGCCGACGCGATCTGCGGTGTCGACCTGACGCTGAACGCTGGAGAGGTGCTCGGCATTGTCGGAGAATCAGGTTCGGGCAAAAGCGTGACCATGATGGCCCTGATGCAGCTTCTGCCGTCTTCATCCCGCACGACCGGAAGTGTGCGTTTCAAGGGCAAGGAACTGATCGGCATGCCCGCGCGTGATATGACGCGGCTGCGTGGCTCGCGCATCGGCATGATCTTCCAGGATCCGTTGACGGCCTTCAATCCGGTTCTGACAATCGGACAGCAGATCGTCGAAGCCATCCGGCTCCACGACCGCGATCTCTCCAAGAAAGCGGCCTTGAACCGGGCCATTGAACTCCTCTCGGAGGTCTCGATCGCGCAGCCCGATCGACGGGTTCACCAGTATCCTCATGAATTTTCAGGCGGCATGCGCCAGCGCGCGATGATCGCGATGGCGATCGCCAACCGGCCGGATCTTCTGATTGCCGATGAGCCGACGACCGCCCTCGACGTGACGGTTCAGGCCCAGATCATGGATCTTCTGCACAAATTGCGGGAAGACCTGAACATAGGCATGGTCCTGATTACCCATGATCTCGGGGTTGTTGCGGGCGCTGCGGACCAGATCGCGGTCATGTATTCCGGCCGCATTGTCGAGCGCGGCGCAGTGCGCGACGTGTTTCGCCATTCTCGCCATCCCTATACCCGCGGCCTTCTCGGCTCGCTGCCAAAGCTGAACGGTAGCGGCGGACCGCTGGTTGCCATTGAAGGCATGCCGCCATCGCTGCGCAATCGCCCGCCAGGGTGTGCGTTTCGCCCACGATGTCGGTTTGCAGCTGGCATTTGCGCCACTGAAGTGCCGCCCCTTCTTCCGGCAGGTGTCGTCGAAAGCGCCTGTCACGTCTCGCAATCCCTGGCGGAGAATGCCGCATGACCGAACCGGACGCCATCACACCGCTCCTGGAGGTCCATGGGCTGGTCAAGGAATTTGCCGTCGGACGCGGACTGATCTTCAACAAGCCGACAGGACATGTGCGTGCCGTAAACGGCGTCTCGTTCAAGGTCGCTCCGGGCGAGACGCTCGGACTGGTCGGAGAGTCCGGCTGCGGCAAGTCCACGCTTGGCCGCTGCATCATGCGTCTGCTTAAGCCCTCGTCCGGCGAAGTGCGCATTTCCGGACGGGACATCGCAATGGCCTCTCCCCGGGAACTGCGTGCCATTCGCCAGGACATTCAGATCGTCTTCCAGGATCCCATGGCGTCCCTCCATCCGCGCATGACGGTTCGGCGCATTCTTGAGGAGCCATTACGACTGAAAAACATGTCCGGGTCGGACATGCGCCGACGGGTCGATGAGCTGCTCGATCTTGTGCAATTGTCGCTGGAGATCGCCGAGCGTTTCCCGCACGAGCTCTCCGGCGGGCAACGCCAGCGCATCGGCATTGCCCGCGCGCTGGCACCGCAGCCAAAACTGATCGTGCTCGACGAACCGGTATCGGCGCTCGACGTCTCGGTTCAGGCCGGCGTTCTGAACCTGCTTCAAGGACTGCAGCAGCGGTTTGGGATTTCCTATCTGTTCATCGCTCACGATCTCGCGGTGGTCAAACATATCTCGCACCGTGTGGCGGTGATGTATCTGGGCGGTATTGTCGAGATCGCGACGTCTGAAGATCTCTACACGCGGCCCCAGCACCCCTATACCCAGGCGCTGCTGTCGGCTGTTCCCGTCCCTGATCCGGACGTGGAGAAGGGGCGCAGCCGGATCGTCCTGCAGGGCGACGTTCCAAGTCCCATGGATCCGCCCAGCGGCTGCCGTTTTCGAACCCGATGCTGGAAGGCGACGGAAGCCTGCGCACGCCTTGAGCCTGCGTTACGTCAAAGCAAGGCCGGGCATTTTTTCGCCTGTCACTATCCTGAAGATGAGACGCTTCAGTCTGCGGGAATTCATTAATGCGCTACCGCGATTTCCTCCTTCTGATGGGCGTCTGCCTGATCTGGTCCCTCAACGTGATCATCGGCAAGATCATGCTGAGTACCTATGCCATCCCGCCATTCTACTACGCCGCCATCCGGTTTCTGGGCGTTGCTGCCGTGCTCGCGCCACTGCTTCGACCGATCCCAAAGCGCATCAGCCAGGTAGTTTTGGTCGGCCTGCTGGTGGGTGCAGGTCATTTCGGCTTCCTGTTTCTGGGGCTCAGTGCTGCCTCACCCTCAAGCGCCGCAATCGTTCTGCAACTCGGCATCCCTCTGACGGCACTGCTGTCGGTGGTCTTCCTGGGCGAACGCATATCCAGCCTGCGGATCCTTGGGATCGCCCTGGCTCTGGCCGGCGTGATCAGCGTGATATGGAACCCCGCGGAAATGACCGCTTCGATCGGCCTGGTGGCGATCGTCATATCGACCAGCGCGCTTGCCATCGGCGGCATCTTTCTCAAGCGCCTGCCGACGATTACACCGCTGAGGCTGCAGGCCTGGGTCGGGTTGGTTTCATGGGCACCGCTGGCGCTTGCCTCCTGGATCTGGGAAAGCGGGCAGGTCACGACCTCGCTCAACGGCGGTTATGCCTTTATTGCCGCCACGCTGTTTTCCGTCCTCATCGTCACGGTGATGGCCCATACGACCTATTTCGGCCTGCTGCAGCGTTACGACGCCAGCATGCTCGTGCCATTGACGCTGGCGATGCCGATCATGACCATGCTGCTGGATGTCCTGTTTGTCGGCGGCCATCTCGGCTGGCACACCATCGTCGGCTCAGCGATCGCGCTTTCCGGCGTCCTGATCACGCTTAAGGCTCAGCCATCTGTCCGCCGCGGCCCGGTTCCGTCGGAAACCTGACCTGCCTCCCTTTCCAACCATGCCTCTGTCTCAAGGAGCCACCGATGTCATTCATGGAAGCCGTTTTTGCCCCCTATGCCGAACGCGCGGCAGAGCTGACGTCCAGCGCCAATCCCTTCGCGCAGGGCATCGCCTGGATCGAAGGGGCGTTCGTGCCGCTGGCGCAGGCGCGCATACCGCTGCTCGACCAGGGTTTTCTCCACTCGGACCTGACCTACGACGTTCCCGCCGTGTGGAACGGCCGGTTCTTCCGTCTCGACGATCATATGGATCGGCTGGAGGCGAGTTGCGAGAAGATGCGGCTCAAACTGCCGATCTCACGCGAGGACATGCGCGCCACATTGATTGAAATGGTCGCACGGAGCGGTATCCGTGATGCCTATGTCGAGATGATCGTGACCCGCGGCCTGAAATTCGTCCGCGGCCACAAACCCGAGGATATCGTCAACTCGCTTTATATGCTTGTGATGCCCTATGTCTGGGTGATGTCTCCGGAACTTCAACGCGTCGGCGGCAGCGCCATCATCACCCGAACGGTGCGACGCGTACCACCAGGGGCAATCGATCCGACGGTCAAGAACCTGCAATGGGGCGATTTCGTTCGGGGCTTGTTTGAAGCGCAGGACCGGGATGCCATCTATCCGATCCTGCCCGACGGCGATGGCAACATCACGGAGGGCTCCGGTTTCAACGTCGTCCTCATCAAGGACGGGGTTCTCTACACCCCGGAACGAGGCGTCCTTGAGGGCGTGACGCGCAAGACCGTCTTCGAGATCGCGCGCAAGCAAGGCATCGAAGTTCGACTGGAACATGTCCCGGTCGACCTCGCCTATCGCTGCGATGAACTGTTTTTCTGCACGACGGCGGGCGGCATCATGCCCATCACCCGCTTGGATGATCAGCCTGTCGGCGGTGGCCAAGTCGGTCCGATGACCCGCAGGATCTGGGAGGAATACTGGTCGTTGCACGACGATCCCGCCTACAGCTTCGCTGTCCCTTATCCCGATAGCTGAAATCGAATACTCTTTTGCGATCACATGTTAGGTGGCGAACCTACCGACCCGTGCCACGATTGGCGTTGCGGAACTGGGCAAGAACCTGCTGATCGAGGTCGTTGTCTCGGCCCTCCGGTTAAGGGCTCTGTTGCAGGAGATTTAGCGCAGCGCCGCCGCCCAGGCGTCTCAAAGACATGATAGCGGATCGCTGTCCTGCGGACAGGATTATGGCGACGCAGTTCCGGTCCTCTGCCCGCCAGTTGCACCCGACCACAAGGCCGGATGCAGCTTTGGCAAAGTTATTTCCCGGCCCAGGTCTTGATCTGGTCAGGATGGTCGGAGATGTATTTGGCGACGGCGTCCTCGTAGGAGGTTTCCTGCGCGGTAAACATCGCCGCTTCCAGATCGGCGAGCGGCAGTTTCATGCGCGACATGAAGGCTGCAACATCCGGGTTCTCCTGCTTGAAGCCCTTGCGCGCGAGAATGTCGACATGCTCGGCTTCACCGAGCGCCTTCTTCGGATCGTCGATGTAGCGCAGCTTGTACTTGCCGAACATCCAGTGCGGGCTCCAGGAGGTGGCGACGAACCAGTCCTCGGAGCGATAGGCCCGCTCGACGGTAGTCAGCATGCCGGCTTCGCTGGAGATCTGCAGCTTGTAGTCCAGTTCATAGGTCTTCAATGCCTCCTGCGACAGGCGGGTAAGGCCCGCGCCGGGATCGATGCCCTGCACTGTGCTCTTCAGCTTCTCCATCACGTCGGGCTTCTTCAGGTCCTCGATGGACGCGATTTCGCTTTCCGGAATATAGGCGGGAACAACCCAGCCGAGCTTGGCACCGTCATAGACCGTGCCGAGCGTCTCGACCTTGTCCTCGACGCGGCTGTAATAGTCGGCATGGGTCTGCGGCAGCCAGGCCATCATCATGAAGTCGAGGTCACCGCGGCTGACGCCCTGATAGAGAGGCGCGACGTCGGTCTGAACGAGCTCGACCTCCTGCCCGAGTTCGTCCTTGATCAGCTTGGCTGCCAGCTTGGTGACGAATTCCGCGTCGGACCAGGCCGACCAACCGATCTTGACGGGCTTCTTTTCCTGCGCAAAGCCGGCCGAGGCCGTCCCGCTGACGAGGATTGCCGCAAGACCGAGGGTTGTGCCGAGAGACACGAGTTTTTTCAACATGGTTGCTCCTTTTTCAAAGGTTCGCATTCGGCGGGGAACGCCCCGCCATGGTTCAGGCGGACACCGTGGCACTCGATGCGGTTGCCTTTGTTTCCGCTGGTTTCCAGGAAAGGAGTCGGCGCAAGCCGGCATTTTCCTTCCCGAGGCTCTGGGTGATGCGGTCGAGAATGACGGCCAGGATGACGACGGCAAGGCCGCCCTCGAAGCCGGTTCCGACATCGAGCCGCTGGATACCGGTCAGCACCGTATTGCCGAGACCGCCCGCGCCGATCATCGAGGCGATGACCACCATCGACAGCGACAGCATGATTGTCTGGTTGATGCCGGCCATGATCGACGGCAGGGCATTGGGCAATTGCACCTTGAACAGCAGCTGCGTCGAGGTGCAGCCGAAGGCGTGGCCGGCTTCGATGAACTCGGCATGCACCTGACGGATGCCGAGATTGGTCAGGCGCACCACGGGCGGCATGGCGAAAATCACCGTGGCGATCGTCCCCGGCACGGCCCCGAGGCCGAAGAACATGGCTGCCGGAATGAGATAGACGAAGGCCGGCATGGTCTGCATGAGGTCCAGCACCGGGCGCACCCCGGCAGCCACCGTGTCCTTGCGGGCCATGGCGATGCCAAGCGGCAGACCGACGAGCATGGCCAAAATGGTGGAGGCGATCACCAGCGACAGCGTCTCCATCGTGGCAGGCCAAAGCCCCATGTGCTGGACTAGCCAGAGGGACAGGCCGGTAAAGGCGGCAAAGCCGATGCCGACACGCCACAGGGACAGCGCCACGAAAATGGCGATCCCCACGGGCATGGGAATGGCCGCCAGCGCGGCCAAAATGCCGCCGGTGACGAAGCCGATGCTGGCCGCGATCATGTCAAGGGCCGGCTCGAAATTGTCGAGAATGTAATTGACGGCGGTATCGACGACGTCAGCGATTTCGAAGGTCATGGGGATCCTCTCTCAGAAGAGATCAGCTGTGTGATCAGCTTGGGTGATCAGCTGGCGCGATCGAGCGTTTCGAGCAGGGCGGACTTGCTGATCGAGCCGACATAGCGGTTGCGCTGGTCGACGACCGGCACCGGCCATGGGCTCGATGCGACGCGGCCGAGCACGTTCGACAGCGGTTCGTCGGCGGGGATGGGCTCCACATCCGGCAGGAAGGCATTGCGGTAGGGATCCGGGTCCTTGGCACGGATCCTGCCGATAAGGGAGGCCTGGCTGACCATGCCATGGTAGGTCTTGTCGCGACCGAGGATGATGGCGTGCTCCCGGTCGAAATTCTTCATCCGCTCAAGCGCTGCGGCGACGCTGACGCCCTGCCGTTCGATGATGGTCACCTGCGTCCGGCGCGCCACGTCGCCGGCCTTGAAGACCTGGCTGACATCGACATTGCGGAAGAAGGACCGCACGTAATCGTTGGCCGGCTGCATGACGATCTCGTCCGGTGTTCCGACCTGGATCACCTCCCCGTCCTGCATGATGCAGATCCGGTCGCCGATGCGCATGGCCTCATCGAGATCGTGGCTGACAAAAACGATGGTGCGGCTGTGTTCCGACTGCAGGCGAACGAGTTCGTCCTGCATCTCGGTGCGAATGAGCGGGTCCAGCGCCGAAAAGGCCTCGTCCATCAACAGGATGGTCGGCTCGCTGGCCAGCGCCCGGGCAAGGCCGACGCGCTGCTTCATGCCGCCGGAGAGCTGGTCCGGGCGGCTTTCGGCATAGCCGGCAAGACCGACCGCCTCAAGCGCCACCAGTGCCCGCTTCTTGCGCTCTGCCTCTGCCATGCCAGCCACTTCGAGGCCGAAGGCGGCATTGTTGAGAACCGTGCGGTTGGGCAGCAGGGCAAAGGACTGGAAGACCATGCTGATGTCGCGACGGCGAAGCGCGATCAGCTCGCTGCGGGACATGCCGGTAATATCCTGGCCATCGATCTCGATCGATCCCGATGTCGGTTCGATCAGCCGGTTGAGCAGGCGCAGCAGGGTGGATTTACCGGAGCCCGAAAGGCCCATGATGACGAAGATCTCGCCGGGATAGATGTTAAAGGTCGCATCGGACACGCCGATGGAATTGCCGCTCTGTGCGTGCACCTCGGCTTTGGTTTTGCCGGAACGGAAGAGTTCCAGCGCCTTTTCCGGCCGTTCGCCGAACACTTTGTAGACGGATTTCAGACTGATCTTGGGCGGGTTCGGCTCGGCCGACACGGCTGTTTCAGTAAATAAGGCCATTTTCTATCAAGCCCCCGCTCGGTAGCGGGAGAACGCTCCTTTTCTGGCGAAATAGGTCCACGCCGGAAAAGCACTGATGGCTTGGTCCGAGGAATCATTATTCCGGTTTCTGTCGCACGGCGCGAGCGCCGCAGTTCACGTGCTGATGTCAGTCTCTGTTGGCATCGCATATCGGATGCCAGAGACAAGGGATCCGCGTTGTGCAGATCGTCTCGCGAGCGAGTTGAGGCCGCTAAATATGGGAAGAAACCTCACTTGTCTATAAAAAAATCTAAATCTAGTGGTGATAGCCGGCCCGTCTGCAACAGACACCCGGAGATGGGGGAGCAATGCTGCATAGGATTCTGGTGGGTTTTGCAGGCTCCTGTCGGTACGATTCTGGGGCAGACACGATGGCGACTTGACGGGTTTAGGATCGGAAAGGACCAGCCTCACACAGGCGTTGCCGGTTAAACTCGCCGATCACGCCATGCCAGGCACCATGCGGCAAAGGACCCATGTCGATAGAACCACCTCATTCCCCCATCATCGTAATTCGTGGAATGAATTCAGAAAGTTACGAAGTCATGCATGCAGATTTCCAGGGTCGCCGAGGGTTGTCGACCAAAACCGAGGGAATGGCATGACGGAAAAGGGCAGAATTCTTGTCGTAGGCGCCGGTTTTGCCGGCGCCGTCTATGCCCGGACGCTGGCCGAGGCCGGATATCGGGTTGAGGTAATCGACCAGCGCGCCCATATCGCCGGCAATGCCTTCGACGAGACCGATGCGCAGACCGGCATCCGCTTCCATCGTTACGGCCCGCATCTGTTCCACACCAAGCTTGAAGCCGTGGTCCAGTGGCTGTCCCGCTTTACCACCTGGCTGCCCTACGAGCACCGGGTGCGCGCCCTGATGGAGGACGGCCGTTACGTGCCCCTGCCCGTCAATATGGAGACGATCAACTCGATTTTCGCGACAGCGCTGAACAACCAGGCCGAGGTCGAGGCGTTCCTGCAAGAGCTGGCGGTGCCCCATGTCGCGCCGCGCAATGCGCTGGACTATCTTCAGTCGAAGATCGGGACTGAGCTCACGGAGCTCCTCTTTGCACGCTATACCCGGAAAATGTGGGCGCTCGGCCTGGAAGACATGGACGCGTCGGTGGTCAAGCGGCTGCCGATACGATTCAATCACGACGACCGCTATTTCCCAGAGGACCGGTTCCAGATGCTCCCCGAGCACGGCTATACCGCGCTCGTCCAGGCAATACTGGATCATTCAGGGATCACCGTCGATCTTTCCACGCCCTTCGAGCGCGCCATGCAGAAGGACGTCGTCTGGACGTTCAGCAGCATGGCGATCGACGACTATTTCGGCAACGCTCTCGGTCCGCTTCCCTATCGTTCGATACGCTTCCACCATGTTCACCAGCCCATAAAGTCAAAAACCACGTGGGCGGTCACCAACTTTACCGATACGGGGCCGATCACCCGCGAGACGCACTGGCATCTTCTCCCCGGCCACAACAATCCGACAGGGGCCGCAGCACTGGTGACCCGGGAGGAGCCGTGTGACTACAGGGACAACCACATGGAGCGCTATTATCCCGTCAAGACGGCGGATGGCATCTACGTGACCCGCTATGAACAATACCGGCAGATGGCACGGCAGGAGCCGGCGCTCACCTTCATCGGCCGCTGCGGCACCTATCAATATCTCGACATGGACCAGGTCATCAACCAGTCCCTGGCCGGTGCGCGAAAATGGCTTGACGAGCAAGCGAAATAGCGACGAACCCGGCCTGATCCTCCCAATTTGCGAGCGAATTGCCTCAGAAACCGCCGCAAGGAGGCCTGAACCTCCGACTTCAGGTTCAGGCAAGTCTGCCATTACACAAGTATTCCAAAGTATTCGAATTGTGCGACTGGCAAATTCTCTGTGTCATGTCGGCGTTTCACGGCCGTCACGGCCATTGGCCATTCTTGGAGTGGCAAAATTTCAAGGGTTTCCACGCATGACTTCGATTGTTTCTTCCTTGAGCGTAAGCCAGATCAGGTCTCTGTCCACCACGGCAGTGCAGGCTTGGACCACAGAAGACGTAGCCTCCCTCTCCACTCAGCAGATCAAGGCACTATCATCGGACCAGATCACTGCTTTGGATACGGAAGATGTCGAAGTTCTGAACACCGAGCAGTTGCGTGCGATTTCTCAAAGCGCCATCGTCGGGCTGACCACGGGTCAACTGGCGTTTCTGGATAAGCTCGCCATCGAGAGCCTGAGTTCGCTCCAGGTTGCATCGCTGGCCACCTCCCAGATCGGCGCTCTGTCTACCGTTCAGTCGGAAGCCTTCACGCCGTCTCAGGTCGCCGCTCTGAATGCGTCGCAACTTGCGGCGTTGGGAGCGGATGACCTGGCCACATTCTCGACTGCGGATATGGCGGCCCTGACAAACAGGGCTATTGCCGGGCTGAGTACGGATGTGATCGCTTCCCTGGCGACCGGTCAGATTGCCGCACTGAACAAGGTGACGGTGGCGAGCCTCACGACCGATCAGCTTGGCGCGCTGAACACCGCGCAGATTGCCGCTCTGACGCCGGCACAGATCGGCTCTCTCAAATCGCCCCAGGTCTTGGCCCTTGGTGCCGACGATATTGCAACCCTCTCGACCGCGCAGATCGCGGCATTGAACACGGTCGCTGTTGCGAGACTGACGACGGCACAGATCGACGCCATGAGCACTGCCCAGGTCGAGGCATTGTCTGCCACGCAGGTGAAATCGCTCAATTTCACCCAGCTTGCGGTCCTGGGCGCCGATGACCTGGCGACCTTCTCCACGGCCGATATGGCTGCCATCACCAACAAAGCCATATCAGGACTGAGCACAGATGCGCTTGCCGCCCTGTCGACCGCGCAGATGGCAGCACTCAACACGGCGGCCGTGGCGAGCCTGACAACGGCACAGATCGACGCGCTGGGAACCGGCCAGATCGCTGCCTTGACGACGAGCCAGATCGGCGCGCTCAAGGCGCCCCACATTTTGGTGCTTGGGACGGACGACATTACGGCGCTCACGACGGCCCAGATTGCCGCGTTGCAGACGGCAGCGGTGGCAAGCCTCACGACGGTGCAGGTCGATGCAATGAGCACCGCGCAGGTCGAGGCGCTGTCTGCCACGCAGGTCAAGTCTCTGAGTTCCGCCCAGCTTGCGATCCTGGCGGCCGATGACCTGGCGACCTTCTCCACAGCCGATATGGCCGCCATCAGCAACAGGGCCATTGCGGGCCTGACGACAAGCGCTCTTGCTGCACTCTCGACAGGCCAGATTGCCGCATTGAATACCGCGGCGGTGGCAAGCCTCACGACGGTGCAGATCGACGCCATGAGCACTGCGCAGGTCGGGGCCTTGTCCGCCGCACAGATAAAGTCGCTCAATTCCGCCCATCTTGCCGTCCTGGGGGCCGATGACCTTGCAACCTTCTCGACCGAGGATATGGCCGCCATCAGCAACAGGGCCACGCTGGGTCTCGGCACCGACGCTCTTGCCTCGCTCTCGACCGCGCAGATTGCAGCGCTCAGCACGGTGTCGGTGGCAAGCCTGACAACGACACAGGTCGATATCCTGACAACCGAACAGGTCGCTGCTTTGACGACCGCCCAGCTCAGTGGTCTCAAGGCACCTCAGATTGCAGCGTTCGGCGCTGATGATATTGCAGCATTGTCGACCTCGCAGATTGCGGCGCTGAACACCGTTGCGGTGGCAAGCCTGACGACGGCACAGATCGACGCGATGAACAGCGCGCAGGTCGAGGCACTGTCCACCACACAGGTGAAGTCGCTGACATCAGCCCAGCTTGAGATCCTAGGGGCCGATGACCTTGCCACTTTCTCCACGGCCGATATGGCCGCTATCACCAACCGGGCCATTGCCGGGCTGACGACCAGTGCTCTTGCCGCACTTTCGACGACCCAGATTGCCGCGCTGAACACGACGGCAGTCGCAAGCCTGACAACGGTGCAGATCGACGCCATGAGCACCGCACAGGTCGGCGCATTGTCTGCCACGCAGGTGAAGTCGTTGACATCCGCACAGCTTGCAGTCCTGGGGGCGGACGACATCGCGACCTTCTCGACCGAGGAGATTGCCGCCATCAGCAACAAAGCCATTCCCGGCCTGACGACAAGTGCTCTTGCCGCACTCTCCAGCCAACAGATTGCCGCGCTGAACACAGGTGCCGTTTCAAGCCTGACGACGGCGCAGATCGACGCCATGAGCACCGCGCAGGTCGAGGCGCTGTCCACGACACAAGTGAAATCTTTGACGGCCAAGCAGTTTGCCGCGTTCGGGGCAGATGATCTGGCAACATTCTCGACCGGGGATATTGCCGCCATTACCAACAAGGCCATTCCGGGGCTGGCCACCGGGGCTGTTGCGGCGCTCTCGGCCGATCAGATTGGCGCGCTGGGTGTTGCTGCGGTTGCCAGCCTGACGACGGCACAGATCGATGCCATGGGCACCGCGCAGGTCGAGGCATTGTCTGCCACGCAGGTGAAATCGCTGAGTGCCCTCCAGCTTTCCGCACTCGGTGCTGACGACCTCGCGACCTTTTCGACCGAGGATATGGCCGCGATCGCCGGCAAAGCCGTAACCGGGCTGACCACGGGCGCCATCGCAGGGCTTTCCACCGATCAGATGACCGCTCTCAGCACGGCGAGCGTTGCGAGCCTGACGACGTCGCAAATCGATGTCATCGGAACGGCAAAGATTACGGCTTTGACGACAGCCCAGATCGCGGCTCTCAAGCCGGCCCAGATCGGCGCCGTCGGAACCGAGGTTGTCACGGCGTTTTCGACCGCGCAGATTGCGGCCCTGAGCGCCTCCACCGCTGCAAGCCTGACGACAGGGCAGATCGACGCGCTTAGTACAGACCAGGTCTCCGCCCTTACAACGGCCCAGATCGGCGCTCTGACCGCTGCACAGCTTGCCGCTTTCGACCCCGATGATCTGACGTCATTTTCAACCGAGAAAATAGCAGCTCTTTCCAACAGGGCCGTTTCCGGCTTGAGCACCAGTGTCATTGCGGCACTTTCGACCGATCAGATCGTTGCATTGAACACGGCCGCCGTTTCACGTCTGACCTCCACCCAGATCGATGCACTGGGCACCCAGCAAACCGGTGTTTTGACCATTGATCAGCTCAAGGTGCTGGGTTCGGCGCAGATCGCCGCCCTGAGCCCGGAGAATATTGCTGTTTTGTCGACGGGCCAGATCGCCACGTTGAGCAACGCAGCGATGGCGGGCCTGACCGCCGAACAGATTACGGCCCTGAAATCGGAGCAGCTCGCAGCTTTGACGACGGCACAGGTCGGCGCGCTCGGCTCCAGCCAGGTCGCGGCTCTGTCGACAAGCGATATAGCCTCGCTCCCGACATCAAAGATTGCGGCCCTGAGCACGGCTGGTGTCACGGGCCTGTCGTCAACTCAGATTGCCGCTCTGGACACAAACCAGATTACCAGCCTGTCCACCAGACAGATTTCGGCGCTGAACTCAGCGCAAATCGCGGCGTTTGGCACTGAAGACGTGGCTGCACTCTCGGTGGCCCAGATTGCGGCCCTGAGTATCAATGGGATTTCAGGACTGGAGTCCGGCCAACTAGCGGTTCTGACCACCGCCCAGACCGAAGCTCTGACCAGTGCCCAGGTCGGTGCATTCAGTTCGAAACAGATTGCCGTTCTCGGGCCCAGCGAGATCGCCACGTTTTCAACACGGGACATTGCCGCTATCGCCGCGGATGTCATCGTCGGATTGTCGACGGAGACGATAGCCTCTCTTGCCACGGCGCAAATCGCCGCTCTGAGCACGGCCGGCATCAGTGGCTTGACCACCAGCCAGATCGCAGCCCTCAGCACCGCGCAGGCCGAGGCCTTGACGCCGACGCAGATTGGCGCGCTCAGTTCGGCGCAGCTTGCAGCGCTTGGCACGGATGACATTGCCACCTTCTCGACCAGGGACATTGCTGCGATCACCTCGTCCGCTATCCAAGGATTGTCGAGCGAAGCGATCGGGTCTCTGACGACGGCACAGGTCGCGGCCCTGAGCGCGTCCGGGATCAATGGATTGAACACCGGTCAGATCACGACCCTGAGCACGGATCAGGTCGATGCCCTGATCCCGGCCCAGATCGGCGCATTCAATTCGACGCAGCTTGCAGCCCTCGGCCCAGGCGGCATCGCCACCTTCTCGACCAAAGACATGGCCGCGATCAGTTCGGCAGCAATTCCCGGCTTGTCGCCTGCGACGATCGAATCTCTGACGACGGTGCAGGTGGCGGCCCTCAGCACATCGGGCATGGCAGGCCTGACCTCCACCCAGGTCGCCGCTCTGAATGGCGCTCAGATCGAGGCGCTGACCACCAACCAGGTTGGCGCGCTGGCGTCCAGGCAGGTTGCGGCTTTGGGAGCCGACAAGATCGCGTCCCTCTCGACAGCCCAGATTGCCGCCCTGAATACGGCAGGCATATCCGGCCTTTCCACCGACCAGATCGACGCCTTGAGCACGGACCAGGCCATGGCCTTGACGTCCACGCAGGTCGGCGCTTTCAGTTCTCGGCAGCTCGCCGCATTGGGGGCCGACGACCTTGAGACCTTCACGACCGCCGACATCGCCGCAATCAGTTCGAGCGCGATCTCCGGATTGTCGACCGCAACGATCGAAGGTCTGACGACCGCGCAGATTGCCGCTCTGAGCACCTCTGGCATCACCGGTTTGACCTCCCTCCAGATCACCGCATTGAGTGGCGCCCAGATCGAGGCGCTGAGCACAGCGCAAGTGGGTGCGCTTGGCTCCCGACAGGTTGCCGCTCTGGCATCGGACGACATCGCGTCGCTTTCGACAGCCCAGATTGCCGCCCTGAATACGGCAGGGATATCCGGCCTTTCCACCGACCAGATCGACGCAATGAGCACGAACCAGGCGATGGCCCTGACATCCCTGCAGGTTGGCGCACTCACGTCGCAGCAGATCGCAGCCCTGGGAACCGACGATCTCGAGACCTTCACGACCGCCGAACTCGCCGCGATCGGTTCCGGCGCGATCTCCGGATTGTCGACCACAACGGTAGCCTCTCTGACGGCCGCCCAGATCGCCGCTTTGAGCGCATCCGGCATAGCGGGTCTTACGACTGATCAGATCCTTGCCTTGAGTACCGATCAGGTCGAGACTTTGACACCGACCCAGATCGGCGCGCTCAGCTCCCGGCAGATTGCCGCTCTCGGCACTGACGATCTGGAGACCCTGTCAATCGAGGATATCGCCGCGATCAGTTCAAGCGCCATTCCGGGACTGTCGACCGTTACCATTGCCGCTCTGTCGACCGAGCAAATCGCTGCTCTTGGAACAGCAGGCATCGCGGGCCTTTCGACCGAGCAGGTCACGGCGTTGAACGACAGCCAGATCGAAGCCCTGTCCACCGGACAGGTCGGCGCGCTCAGTTCCAGGCAGGTCGCAGCCCTTGGCACGGACGACGTGGCGGCCCTCTCGACGGCCCAGATGGCGGCTTTGAACGCCAATGGCGTGGCGGGCTTGAGCGCTTCGCAGGTCGAGGCCTTGAACATGGCCCAGATCGAAGCGCTGTCGACCGGACAAATTGCCGCCCTGAGTTCGACTGCCGTATCGGCCCTCTCGGTTGACATTCTGGAGACCTTCTCGCCGGCCAAACTCGATGCGATCAGTTCTGATGCCGTCAAAGGCCTGTCCACGGACTTCCTCGCGGGGCTCTCGACCGCCGGGATCGCTGCTTTTGGAACGGCAAGCATCGCTGGCCTCAGCAGCAGCCAGGTCGCAGCGCTGAGTGTTGATCAGGTCGAGGCGCTTTCCATCAGCCAGATCTCGGCCTTGAGTTCATCCGGGCTTGCCGGCCTGACGACGGAGGACCTGCAAACCCTGTCACTCGAGGAGCTGACAGCGATCAACCCGACAGCCATCCGGGGACTGTCCACGGCTGTCTTCGCAGCCCTGTCCACGGAGAGTGTTGCGGCGCTCACGACAAGTCAGATCGCTTCGCTGGGCTATAGTCAGGTATCGGCCATGAGCACCAGTCAGATCGGCGCATTATCGACGGCTCAGGTCGGCGCGATGACCGTGACACAGGCGGCAGCGCTGGATACGGACGATTTCGCTGCTTTGACGACCGACCATATCGTCGCCCTGAACACCAATGCGATCACGGGCCTCAGCACCAGACTTCTATCCGCCTTGACGCCGGCCCAGGCCGAGGCCTTTACCCCCGCCCAGGTCGCCGCCATGACAACGGCGCAGCTGGAGGCATTTAGTCAAAGCGGGTTCCCGGAAGGGTCCAGTGACAGTCTTGTGTCCTCGGCATCATCCGATGACTCTGCGGCGGCGCGGCAAGATATTGCCAGCACTGCAGATCAGGAGCCGTCCACTCAGGCGACCGAGCAGGATCAGGTCGCAGCCGCGATTTCCTCCTATCTGTCGTTTTAAACCCTGATCAGAGCCTGACTGTCGATCCGGCAGTCAGGGACATCGGAGGATCTGGCGACCGTTTTCGCCAACCTTTGCAACATGGTCTATCAGGCTGCAATTTATTGGGATCGCTATTCATGGCTCAGAACCTATCCGCTTCCCCTTCCATCTCGCCTTCGGCGGCGATGCTGGAGCAGGCGCGCGCCCAGACCCTAAGTATCGCGGACCTGTTCCAGTTTGCCGAGAGCCAAAGCGTCGCGGGACGCAAGCAGGAAGCGGCAGAGATCTACAAGGCCTGGATCGCCTTCAACGATGCCCATCCTTTGCTGCATCTCGTCTCCTTCAACTACTCCGTTACGCTTCGCCAGCTTGGGGATATCACCGGGTCCATTCATGCGCTTCGCGCCTGCCTGAAACAGGATCCGATGTTCGGGTCAGCCCATATCAACCTGGGCCGGGCCCTGGAAGACTGCGGTCTGGCCGCAAAGGCCATTCAGCAATGGCGCGTCTACGTCGAATTGACCGCCGATTGCACGGCAGACCGGCTTCAACACCGCATCATGTCGCTCCAGCACATTGGCCGCGTCATGGAAGAGGCCGGCCTCCTGGAAGAGGCGGAATCTGCCTTGTGGCAGGCCATGGAACTGCGGCCGGACAAGACCGAGGCCGGACAGCACTGGAGTGCGCTGCGGCAGCGCCAGTGCAAGTGGCCGACCCTTGTGCCGTCGGACGACATGACCACGCGGCAATTGCTGGATTCCATGTCGCCGCTGGCGCTTGCCTGTTATAGCGACGATCCGCTTTTCCAGCTGGCCAAGGCCTATCGCTACAACAAATCTCTGGTCGGACGCCTTGATCCCGGCAGCATCCTGCGCAAACCAGTCCGGCCCAAGAGCGGATCCGGCCGGCCTCTTCGCATCGGCTACGTCTCCTCGGATCTGCGGGACCATGCGGTTGGATTTGCGCTTTGCGACGTGCTGGAAATGCACGACAAGGGCAGCGTCGAGATCTACGCCTATTATTGTGGCCAGCCTGTTACAACGGATGCAACGCAGGCCCGGATCAAGAATGCCGTCCATTGCTGGCGCGATATCGCCCAGTTCAGCGATATCGACGCAGCAAGACTGATTGCCGATGACGACATCGATGTTCTGGTCGACGTCAATGGATATACCAGACATGCCAGAACCAGGATATTCGCCTATCGTCCGGCGCCGATCATCGTCAATTTTTGCGGCTATCCGGGCTCGATGGGAAGCCCGTTCCATCACTATATGATTGCAGACGATCATATCGTTCCGCCCGAAAACGAAATTTATTATTCTGAGAAGGTTCTAAGGATCGCCTGCAATCAGCCGGTCGATCGCAAACGGCTGATCGCCACGCGGCCCAGTCGCGCCGACGTCGGGCTGCCGGAGGGTGTCTTTGTCTATGCCTGCTTCAACGGCATGCAGAAAATCACCGCCAGCTGTTTCGGGCACTGGATGACCATTCTCGCAGCGACCCCCGATAGCGTGCTGTGGCTGCTGACAGGCGACGAAAACGTCAACCAGCGCCTGCGGGATGCCGCGTCAAAATACGGTATTGAACCGGAACGTCTGATTTTCGCGCCCAAGGCGCCCAATGCACATCATCTTGCCCGAATTGCGGTCGCCGACCTCTTCCTCGATACCTTCCCCTATGGAGCGCATTCGACGGCTGCCGATGCCCTGACGGTCGGATTGCCGGTTCTGACATTTCCCGGCAAAAGCTTCGCTGCGCGTTTCTGCCACAGCATCGTGTCCGCCGCAGGCGTTCCGGACCTGATTTGCAGCGGACCTGAAACCTACATTGCAAAAGCCATCGACTTTGCCAGGCAACCCCAGACCCTGAAAACAATTCGGCGGTCGCTGGAGGACAAACGCGAGGAAAGCCCACTGCGGGATATCCCCGCGCTGGCGCGCCGGCTTGAGGCCCTGTTCTGGCAAATGCAGGAAGAATGCGAGCGCGGTCAAACGCCAGTCCCCGATCTCCGCAATCTCGACACCTATTATGAGATTGGCGCCGAGCTGGTGGAAGACAATACCGCGTTTTGCAGCGACGATGATTATCGCAACCGCTATCTGCAAAAGCTGGCCGACTGGCATGCTTTTGAGCCCATCCCGCACGATCGCCGCCTCTGGACAGAAACCAACGCTTCCCGGACCTGATTGATCAAACACGGGCCGGCACAGCCTCAGCCAACCGGCGCCAAATGCCCAACGCCGGGCTCTGTTGCAACGAATTGCAGAGGCTGGATGGCCCCCGATGTCTTGGCCGTTAGATCTAAGCGGCCTTCTGTTCGAGATGTTGAGCGATTAATGCCGTCGCCTCACCCAGTGCGCTCGGTCCAATGCCAAAAGCACCAAGGCTTTGCCGAGAAAGCGCTTGGCTGCTTTGGCATTACGGGACATCATCGATCGTGTTGCCGACCTTGTCGACGGCCGATACAGACATGTCCATTTGACGCGAACCTTCACCTGGGCTTCCTCGGCACGCCCGCTCGTTGACTGCGGTCTGCGCCAGTGCCAGCGCAGTCGCTTTGTGATTGCAGTTCTGTGCACAGGCCAGACGCTCAAGACACCTTGCGATCCGCGCCCCTGTTGTCTCCGACGTGGAGACACAGATTCTGCATTGATCCGGGGCATGCCCATTTCGGCCGCAGCGTCACAAGGGCTCTTCCGGCTGATCTTCAGGGACGCGAAATGCAGCAAATTATTTGAACGGATTCAGGAATGGTGACACAAAGGTCTGGGAGGATTTTCGCAAGGCATGTGCCTGGAGGAAAGGCAGCCTTCAGCCCATGGAGGGCGTACGATCTTGCCGCGGATAGACACACGCAATAGTGCGCGCTTTTGGCGCGATCCCCAGATCGACGGCCTGAGTTGCATGGCCGCCGATTTCACGACGCATGAATATGCGCCGCATAGTCACGACGCTCTCGTCATCGCGGTGACCGAAACCGGTGGATCGGAGTTCAAGAGCCGCGGGCGGACCGACGAGGCCAAGACATCCGTCTTGCTCGCATTCAATCCCGACGAGCCGCATTCCGGGCGGATGGGTCGAAGCGAGCGGTGGCGCTATCGCGGTTTCTACTTCTCATCACTTGCGCTTGCGTCCCTTATGGAGGATATCGGCCTCGAGCAAACGCCCTATTTCATGGAAAACGTCTTTACCGATACCGACCTGATCGGCGCTTTCCTGGAACTCCACCGTGCTCTGGATATGCGCAGGGACAGGCTCGAACAGCGTGAGCTTATGATTGCCAGTCTTGGCCAGCTTTTTCGGCGCCACGGATCAGGCAAGGTGGATTTGGCCATTACCCCTGCCGATCGAAGCAAGGTCCGCATCGTCAGGGATCTGATGCATGACCGGCATGATGAGGAGCTTACCCTTGCTGAACTGAGCCAGGAAGTGGGGCTCACTCCGTTCCAATTGATCGCCATGTTCAAGCGAAACACGGGACTAACTCCACACGCCTTTCTCACCCAGATCCGTCTCAACGCCGCAATGAAGGCTCTCGAGTCCGGTGTTCCCATCGTAGAGGTAGCGCTCAGTGCTGGCTTCTATGACCAGAGCGCGCTTACGAAGCATTTCAAACGCTGCTTCGGCGTCACGCCCCTGCAATGGATGAGGGCGGCCATGACCGATCCGAATGTCAGAACAATTTAAACCAATAAACCGAGCGCACCGGCCTCTACTCTGACTTCCGACCGACCCCCTGACGGGGTTACACAATTCGGAAGGACAATATGGCCAACTGTGGCGGCACCCATCTCGCGTCCACCGGCGCATCGCCGGAAATTCGCATACTCAAGATTGACTACAAGGGCCGCCATAACCGTCGCGTTCGCATCGGCCTCGACGCGCCACTACCCGAAGTTGTGCCATGAAGGCATTCGCATATCTCTGGTCACGGCCATGGCTTCTATTGCCGCTTCCTCCACTGTTCTGGGCCGGCAACCTGGTGCTTGGCCGCGCCTTGGCCAATAGCTATCCGCCCGTCTCGCTCGCGGTGGGACGGTGGCTTGTCGCTCTTGTCGTTCTGGCTCCATTCGTCTTGGTATCAGCATGGCGCCAGCGCCGCCTGCTGTGTCAAAACTGGGTACTGATCCTACTATGCGGTGCTTTTGGCATCGCCGGCTACAACGCGCTGGGCTACCTGGCCCTGCAAACCGTCCCGGCGGCAAGTGTCGCGTTTCTCAACTCGTCCCTTCCCTTGGTGGTGCCGCTTGCAGCGTTTGCCCTCGGCGTGGAGCGGGTGAGGAAGCTGACGGTCCTGGGCATATTGATATCCTTTGCAGGCGTCGCCTTGATCGTCGCGCGCGGCGATCTGGCGGGCCTGACCCATATCGGCTTATCGGCAGGCGAGCCCCTGGTCCTGATCGCCGTCGCCAATTATGCTCTCTATTCCGTTCTCGTCAGGCGCAAGCCACAGGAGCTTGACGGGCTGGCCTTCTTGGCCAGCACGATCGTGGCGGGCCTTGGCGTGCTGCTTCCCTTCTGGATATGGGAATTGTCATCGGGCGCCCGAATCCCGCTCGATGCCAGTTCGGTGGGCGCGGTCGTCTATATCGGCGTTTTCGCCTCGCTGTTTGCGTTCATCCTCTGGAACCGCTGCGTCACAGTGCTCGGGCCGAGCGTGACGGGCGCGTCATTCCATCTCGTGGCCCTGTTCACCGCGGTTCTGGCATTCCTGGTCCTTGGGGAACCCATCGCCAGTTTTCACATCATCGGTGCAATGCTGATCCTTTGCGGCTTCTTTGTCGCGACAGGACGTTGGCCAGCCCGCCGATCGAACACGGGCTGATCGGTTGGGCAGACATCCGCCGATCTCTTTGAATTGTGCAGCGGAGAAAAAACGGGCAGAACTTCTGCCTGCGAGATAACCTTGTTCAGGACTGCCGGCGGCGGCCATCTCGATCTTTTCACCGCCGACACATTGATTGCCAGATTTCAGGCTCAAGCCTGAAGCACCCATGCTCCATCGAGGATAAGACACCATGACCGGAAACCTGCAACTGCTTCAGAAAACCGATTTCTACATCGACGGCGCATGGCGCAGCCCGTCCGCCGCCAATCCGATTGCCGTCATCAATCCGGCCAACGAGGAAGCCTATGCGGTGATATCCGGCGGATCGCCGGCCGATGTCGATGCAGCGGTCAAGGCAGCCCGTGCGGCCTTTCCGGCCTGGAGCGAAACGCCGCGCGCGCAGCGGATCGGCTTTATCGAAAAGATCGCCGATATCTACGAAGCGCGTCTGGAAGAGATGGCGCAGGCCATCATGCTGGAGATGGGCGCGCCCATCACGCTGGCGCGCGACTCCCAGGCTTTCGCCGGCTTGTGGCATCTTCGCGGCTTTGTGAAGGCCTTCGCGACCTACAGCTGGGAGCACCCCGCACTCGACGACCGGCC
Organism: Rhizobium sp. CG5; assembly: GCF_023701945.1. Lineage (GTDB taxonomy): Bacteria > Pseudomonadota > Alphaproteobacteria > Rhizobiales > Rhizobiaceae > Allorhizobium. The sequence goes on along the minus strand of NZ_JABAEF010000016.1, from coordinate 81,511 downwards.
AGACCAGACGATCGTGCACGAACCGATCGGCGTCTGCGGCCTGATCACCCCCTGGAACTGGCCGATGAACCAGATCGCCCTGAAGGTTATTCCGGCACTGGCCGTCGGCTGCACGGTGGTGCTGAAGCCATCCGAAATCGCGCCGATGTCGGCCATGCTGTTTGCCGAATTCATCCATGAAGCGGGCCTGCCCGCCGGCGTCTTCAACCTTGTCAACGGCGAAGGCCTGGTGGTCGGTGAGGCCCTGTCCAGCCATCCCGGCATCGACATGATGTCGTTTACCGGATCGACGCGGGCCGGCACGGCCGTCTCGCGGGCAGCGGCCGCCACGGTCAAGCGCGTCTCCCTGGAGCTTGGCGGCAAATCGCCCAACATCGTTTTTGCCGACAGCGATCTCAAGGCGGCGATCGACCGGGGCGTCGCCCATTGCTTCGACAATACGGGACAGTCCTGCAATGCGCCCTCCCGCATGCTGGTCGAGCGCTCGGTCTATTCGCAGGCCGTGGAACTTGCGGCCGCCGCTGCAGCCGGCGTGAAAGTCGACGATCCCGCCAAGGAAGGTGGCCATATCGGCCCACTGGTCTCCGAACTGCAGTTCGACAAGGTTCAGACACTGATCGAAAAGGGCATGGCCGAAGGTGCGCGGCTTGTGGCCGGCGGTCCCGGCCGGCCGGACGGGTTCAACCGCGGCTATTTCGTTCGCCCGACGATTTTCGCCGATGTCGACAACGACATGACCATTGCCCGCGAAGAGGTTTTCGGGCCTGTCCTGGTTATGATTCCGTTCGATTCCGAGGAAGAGGCCATCCGGATCGCCAATGACACCGATTATGGTCTGGCCGGCTACATTCAGACCGGAAGTGCCGAGCGGGCGCAGCGGGTGGCGCGCCGCATCCGGGCCGGGATGATCCAGCTCAACGGGGCATCGCGCGCTGCCGGAACCCCCTTCGGCGGCTACAAACAATCCGGCAATGGCCGCGAGGGCGGAAAGTGGGGCCTGGAAGACTTTCTCGAGGTCAAACTGATCAGCGGCTGACGCAACAGCATCCGTCGACGGTAGATAGCCGAAAGAAGCACTCCCGTCGGCGTCCCATGCCAGCGCAGGACTGGTGGCTCAGCAATGGCCACCCAAACTCTTCGCCTGACGGTCAGGAAACTCTTGAACGGCAGGTCGAATTGCTGGCGGAAGGCAGACACGAAAGCGCTGGGCCGCTTTAGCGTTGCTCAGCGTCGTGAATCAATTGTCGGGGACGGTGCTCACTCACGGCTTGCCGCTTCGGTATACAGCCTGTATCCAGGCATAAGGTCCGAATAAACGGGATGGAGTGTGCGGCATGGCGACGATAGACCTGAACTGCGACATGGGCGAAGCCTTTGGCGCCTACTCGATCGGCGACGACAAGGCCATGCTCGATCTGGTGACCACCGCCAATATTGCCTGCGGCTTTCACGCCGGCGATCCTGTCGTGATGCGCAACACGATCCTGATGGCCAAGGAGCGCGGTGTCGCGATTGGCGCCCATCCCTCGCTCATGGATCTCTATGGCTTCGGGCGCCGGCGCATTTCAGGCGAAAGGCCAGAAGACATCGAAGCGCAACTGATCTACCAGATCGCCGCAATTTCCGGCATGGCCAGGGCACTCGGCTGGCCGATTACCCATGTGAAGACCCATGGCGCGATCGGCAATATGGCGGCGGAAGACGCGGAACTCGCCGATGTCTGCGTGCGGGCCGTTCGTGCGGTGGATCCGGATCTTGTCTTCATCACCCTGCCCTACTCGGAAACCATGAAGGCAGCGCACCGTATCGGCCTGAAGACCGCAAGCGAGATCTATGCGGACCGGACCTATACCGACCAGGGCATGCTGACATCCCGGTCGATGGAGGGTTCGGTCATTCACGATCCGCGCCAGAGCGTCGACCAGGTGCTGAGCATGGTGCGCGACGGTTTCATCCCGACCATCGGCGGGCAACGATTGCCGGTGGAAGCTGCCACGCTCTGCGTGCATGGCGACACGCCCGGCGCCGCAGCAATCACCAAGGCGCTGAAAGAGGCGCTGGTTGCCGAAGGCGTCTCGATCGCACCGTTTGCCTTGCCGAAGCGCTAGGTTTCATCATCTAAGGGAGAACAGGGCATGGCCCGGACCATCGATCGCACCACTGCGGGCGTCTATATCATCGCGGCCACACCGTTTACCGAGACAGGTGCCGTTGACTTCGACAGCATCGACAGACTGGTCGAATTCTACCGCGGCAGCGGCGTCACCGGCATGACAATCCTCGGCATGATGGGCGAGGCCGACAAGCTGACGCCGGAGGAGCGCCTCGCCGTGCTTGATCGCTTCATGGCCCGTGCCGGAGATCTGCCCGTCGTGGTCGGCGTCTCGGATGCGGGCATAGCCAGCCTTTCAGATCTGGCCCACCGCGCCATGGATAATGGGGCTGCCGGCGTCATGGTCGCACCGTCGCGGGGCCCGGCCCGGGAAGATCGGGTGATCGGCTATTTCCATCAGGTATGCGCCGCCCTTGGCGATCATGTTCCGGTGGTGTTTCAGGATTTCCCCCAGGTCACCGGCGTGTCCGTCTCACCGCGCACGATTTTGGAACTGAGCCGCGACTTGGCGCAGATTGTCATGCTCAAGCATGAGGACTGCCCGGGTCTCGCCAAGATTTCGGCGGTTCGCTCGGCCGAGGCGAACGGTTTCCCTCGCATGTCGATCCTGTGCGGCAATGGCGGCCTCTACCTGCCGCAGGAGCTGGCGCGGGGCGCCGACGGCGCGATGACCGGGTTTGCCTATCCGGAGGCGCTGGTCGGTACCGTCAATCTGTTTGCTGAGGGTCGCATCGAAGAGGCGGAGGACTTCTACGATGCCTACCTGCCCATTCTGCGTCACGAGCAACAACTGGGTTTCGGCCTCGCCCTGCGCAAGACGATCCTGATGAAGCGCGGCGCGATTTCCACCGCCGCAACGCGTGCGCCAGGCCCGAAATTGAGTGCCATCGACATGGTAGAACTGGACCGCCTGATGCGGCGCACGGAGCTGAAACTCAAGGCGCTGGGCTGACTCTGGATCGGACCACCCTGCGGAATGCGGCGGATCTCAAGGCTTTCCAGCGTCGAAGCGGGCGGAACTGAACAGGGTGGAGCCCCTGCACCAATAGCAATCTGGCATCGCGGCGATCGAATCGTGGACTGTCGGGATGGTCCTGCATCGGAAGTTCGTGTGCGGTTTTGTCATCATAAGGAGCAAAAACCGCACAGCTTGTCTAAGCTCAATAACGAATGATAATGTTGCGCAGAGCCCGACTTTCCTTATCATAGCAGGGATGAGTCGTTTTATCGAGGAAAATAGCGCTTTAATGGCGCCGGATGACGCCGCGCTTACGGGTGACACGGCTTCGCCGACGACATACGCCGGCGCCTCTTCACCCGAAATCCTGTCCAGCCGCCCTGCCGATACCAAGCGCGGTGTCGTCCGGCCTGACGGACGGGGCGCAAATTCTGCCCATACACTGCGGGCCTATGCCAGCGACTGGAAGCACTATTCGGCCTGGTGCCGGCGGCAGGACGTTCCTCTCCTGCCGCCCGATGCACAGGTTGTCGGCCTTTACATCACCGCTTGCGCTTCGCGTGCCGCCACGGCCAGCCCAAATGGGCGCGCCACCCTGGAACGGCGCCTGTCTTCCCTTGCCTGGAATTATCGACAGCGCGGCCTGCAGCTCGACAGGAGTGAATCGCCGATTTTGGCCGCCCTTGCGGCTTTGCGCAGCGAACCAAGTCAGCCTCGGATAGGCAAGGAGGCGATCGGGCAACGCGGACTTTCGGCCATGCTGGAGATCCTTGATCGCGGCACCTTACGGGGCCTCCGTGACCGGGCGATCTTGTTGCTCGGCTCTGCTGGCGGCCTGCGTCGGTCGGAGATTGTTGGGCTCGATGTCGGCGAAGACCAAAGCCGCGATGGGTCAGGTTGGATCGAATTCACGGACGGCTTGCTGCTGATCACGCTGAAGGGGCGGAGCGGATTGCGATGCATCAAGATCGCCCGATCCGTTTCGGAGGGCACCTGCCCCCTTGCTGCCCTGCAGACCTGGCTGCGGTTTGCAAGGATCCAGCGTGGCCCTTTATTTCGCCGTGTTATCGGCCGAGGCAGGGTCGCCGGACCTGAGCGCCTGAATGCGCAGGAGGTGGACCGGCTCGTCAAGCGGTCCGCGCTTGCGGCGGGGATCATCAGCGACGTTTCGGCACAGTCGCTACGGGCACGGCCTGCCCCTGATCAGCAGCGAGATGGGACCGCTTTCGGCGACACTTGAATTTTCGGACATTTGTCGCGCGTAAACCTTGTCCTGCTATAAGCGGATCAGGGCTTTCAGAAAGCCTCCCTTGGGGCAAACCACACAGCGGCATGCAATGAAGAAGTATCTGAGCACTCTGGCGTCACGGCAACGAAGCGAAGCGAGCGATCGGCACCTCGCCCTCTACCTGACATTCGTCGCAGGTGCGGCCAATGCCGGCGGGTTCATGGCCGTGCAGCAATATACCTCGCATATGTCCGGCATCGTCTCCGCCATCGCGGACAATCTGGTGCTGGGCAATATCCTGTTGGTCTTGTCGGGCCTGTCGGCCCTTGGTTCCTTCGTCGCAGGCGCTGCCTGCTCGGCGATCCTCATCAACTGGGGACGCCGGATGGATCTCCAATCGGAATACGCCCTGCCCTTGCTGGTCGAGGCCGGCCTGCTGATCCTCTTTGCGGCTCTGGGATCTTTTCTGTCCTTGGATCAGGAGGTTTTTATCCCACTCACCGTGGCCCTTCTCTGCTTCATCATGGGCCTGCAAAACGCCATGATCACCAAGCTGTCCGGCGCCCGCATCCGCACGACCCATGTCACCGGCCTTGTGACAGACGCGGGCATAGAGCTGGGCAAGCTGTTTTACTGGAACTCCCCGTCTCCTGCCGCGGTACCGCCGGTGCGTGCCGATCGACCCAAGCTGCGCTTGCTCTTGTCTCTGATCGGCCTCTTCCTGGTGGGAGGCATTGCCGGAGCGATCGCCTTCAGTCGCCTTGGGACCTCGGCAGCCCTGCTTCTGGCACTGCCGCTCGTCGTCCTCGCCGCACTGCCCGTCCTTGAAGACCTGCGCGTCTGGCGCCGCCGACGTCGGCATTAGACGCAGACGAGACGTCCGCTTCTCTCCCGATGGATTGCGCCCCAGCCCGTCATTCCGGCGAGGCCCGCCGGTCTTTCATACGGAAGAGGGCGGCGTTGACAGCTGTCAACAGCTCGGCAAAGCCCTATTGGGGGCATTCTCAACGGTCATGGCAAGCCGAATTTTGGATACGCTGTGGAGGCCATGCGCGTGGTCAAAACCGCAACCCGGTGCGGATGATACATACCGTTGACAGCTGTCAACGCTTGCCATTCACGAACCGCAGAAGACCCCGCGTCGTGACGCGATCCGATGCAAGCGTAGCGGATCCACTTCAAGAGCAGGACAACGGAACTTGGATTGCCGCTCCGTTGACAGCTGTCAACGCAGCGAAAAACGGGCGCGCGCTACCGAGCATCTCAACCGTCGGCAGACATCAGATAGCTGATCACCGAGTCCGAAATCATCTTCTTATGGCGATCATAGTAGTCGGGCGCAGACAGATCGCGATGGAAGATCGTGCCAAAGGTATGACGATTGGAGACCCTGAAGAAGCAAAAGGCGCTGATCAACATGTGCAGATCAATCGGGTCGACCTCACGCTTGAATATACCGTCGCGGTAACCCCGCTCCAGCAGAACGGCAATTGTCTCAATAATCGAAATGTTGAGATCCTTGATGGCGCCGGAACTCTTCATATGCACCGCATGGTGAATATTCTCGATGCTGACCAGGCGCACGAAGTCAGGATTGGCCTCGTCATGATCGAAGGTCGCAGCAATCAGAGTGCGCAGCGCCTGATCCGGCGGCAGGTCGAGCAGCTCCAGATCTTCCTCATGAGAGCGGATCTTGCGATAGGCCATCTCCAGCACAGCGAGATAAAGCCCTTCCTTGCTGCCAAAATAATAGTAGATCATCCGCTTGGATGTGCTGGTCCGCTCGGCTATGGAATCGACGCGGCCACCCGCCAGGCCGTTCATGGAAAACTCTTCGGTGGCCACCGCAAGAATGTCATTGCGCGTCTTTTCCGGATCGTTCTTGCGTGGCCTGACTGCCATACCCCACCCTGCCTGCATTCCAGCTTTACCGGCTCAAACCGAGCGACGTCCTTCGTCCAACCCGACACCGCGCTGTCAGTCTTAGTCAGGTTACCCGATTGTTTCAAGCGCCGGGCTCCTTGACATTCGAACTAGTTAGTACATTACTTGAGATGATCCGTGTTGCCCTGTCGGTGAAACGACAGGCAGCGACAGATCAAGCAGCACGGGGAGGCACTGGCCAAAGACCAGTCGAGCGCAATCATGACAATCACAGCTTCGCGGCAACTCCGCGCCGGACTGATCGGCGCAGGCATACAGGCATCCTTGACGCCCGCCATGCACATGGCTGAGGGGCGAGAGCAGGGCCTCACCTATCGCTACGATCTTCTCGACCTGGCTGAAATGCAAGCGAAACCTGACCAGCTTCAAAGCCTGCTGGCCTTTGCCGAAGACGAGAACTTCGCCGGCCTGAACATCACCCATCCCTGTAAACAGGCCGTCATCCCCTATCTCGACACACTCACCCCTGACGCAGCAGCCCTCGGCGCCGTCAACACGGTCGTTCTGCGAAACGGAAGGCGCGAAGGCCACAACACCGACTGGTGGGGCTTTGCCGAATCGTTCAAGCGCGGCCTTCCCGATGTCGAGCTTGGCCGGGCCGTCCAACTCGGGGCAGGGGGCGCCGGTGCCGCCACCGCCTATGCCGCTCTGCGGCTCGGTGTCGAAAACCTGACCGTGTTCGACATGGACCAGAGCCGAGCAGAGGACCTTGCCACAAAACTGCAGCCGCTCTTCCCGGATGCCGTGCTCGCGGCCGGCCACGATCTTGCCCAGGCGCTTCGGGACGCCAACGGTCTCATTCATGCCACGCCGACTGGCATGGACAAATATCCAGGCCTTCCCCTGCCGGCCGAATTGCTGCACAAAGACCTCTGGGTCGCCGAAATCGTTTATTTTCCGATTGAAACCGCCCTTCTGGCCGAGGCACGACGTCGCGGCTGTCGCGTGCTCGATGGCGGCGGCATGGCAACATACCAGGCCGTCGGCGCGTTCGGCCTGTTCACCGGCAAACCGGCCGATGCAGAGCGCATGCGACGCCATTTCCTGTCGCTGACCCGCTGACATCGGCGATCCCAAGAAGCTGCAACGGAGGAGCACCTCGATGAAAACGTCCATCGCCACGGTTTCGCTGAGCGGCGAGCTTCCGGAAAAGCTGGCCGCGATAGCCGCAGCCGGATTCGACGGCGTCGAGATCTTTGAAAACGACTTCCTCGCCTTCGATGAAAGCCCAAGGCAAGTCGGCCGGATGGTGCGCGACCACGGCCTGGAGATCACCCTGTTTCAGCCGTTCCGCGATTTCGAAGGCATGCCGGAGCCGCAAAGGACCCGCAATTTCGATCGCGCCGAACGCAAGTTCGATGTCATGCAGGAGCTCGGCACCGATCTCGTGCTGGTCTGCTCGAACGTCTCGCCGGTCTCGATCGGCGGCCTTGATCGGGCGGCCGCGGATTTTCGCGAACTGGGCGAGCGGGCGGCCAAACGGAACTTGCGCGTCGGTTATGAAGCCCTGGCCTGGGGAAAGCATATCCACGATCATCGCGACGCCTGGGAAATCGTGCGCCGCGCCGATCATCCCTCTGTCGGCCTGATCCTCGATAGTTTCCACACGCTGGCCCGCAAGATTGATGTCAATTCGATCCGATCGATCCCCAGAGAGAAGATCTTCATCGTCCAACTGGCCGATGCGCCATTGATCGACATGGATCTGCTCTACTGGAGCCGGCATTTCCGCAACATGCCGGGGGAGGGGGATCTCCCTGTGGCAGAGTTCATGTCTGCAGTCTCTGCAACCGGCTATGACGGTTACCTGTCGCTCGAAATCTTCAACGACCAGTTCCGAGGTGGCTCGGCCCGCGCCATTGCGGTCGATGGCCACCGCTCGCTCGTCTACCTCGGCGACCAGATCAAGCGCCTCAATCCCGAGACCTCGCTCTCTGTTCCCGCCATGCCGGCCCGCGCAGACGTGAGTGGGGTTGCCTTCGTCGAATTCGCCACGGAAGAACAGGAGGCAACCGAGCTGACCGAGTTGCTGCGGATCCTCGGCTTTCAAAAGGTTGCGCGACATTTCAGCAAGAATGTCGATCTCTATCGGCAGGGCGATATCAACCTGGTCATCAACATGGAGCAAGAGGGCTTTGCCAACTCCTCCTTCCTGCTGCATGGCACGACGGCTTATGCGATCGGGTTGAAAGTTGGCGATGCGAAGGCCGCTGCGGCCCGCGCCGTGGCGCTTGGCGCGGAAGCCTTCGAGCAAGCCGACCCCCATGCAGGCCTGCAAATGCCGGCCATCCGCGGCGCCGGTGGCGGATTGATCTATTTCCTTGATGATGGCCCCGACCTCGGCCGCGTCTGGGACGTCGAGTTTACCCCGGTCGGGGGAGGGGAGGGGGGACAGGCAGCCGGTCTTCTTCGCATCGACCATGTCGCGCAGACCGTGCGTTACGAGGAAATGCTGACCTGGCTGCTGTTCTACGCGTCGATCCTCAACGTCCGCAAAACGCCAATGGTCGATATCATCGATCCGGCCGGCGTGGTGCGCAGCCAGGTGGTGGAGAACGACGCCGGCGCTCTGCGGATCACGCTGAATGGCGCGGAAAACCGCAAGACATTGGCCGGCCATTTCATCGCGGAAAACTTCGGCTCAAGCGTCCAGCACCTGGCCTTTGCCACGGACGATATCTTTGCCACGGCCGAGGCCTTGAAAGCCAACGGGTTCAAGCCTCTGCCGATCTCGCCCAACTACTATGACGATGTCGAGGCACGTTTTGGCCTTTCGCCCGAGGTCACCGAGAAGCTGAAGTTGTACAATATCCTGTACGACAGGGATGAGGCCGGCGAATATTTCCAGCTCTATAGCCCAACCTATGGCGAAGGCTTCTTCTTCGAGATCGTCGAGCGCCGCGGCTACAAAGGCTATGGCGCCCCCAACGCCATCTTCCGCATCGCAGCACTCAGACGCTATCTACGCCCGGAGGGTGTGCCGAAGGACTGAGCGCTGGGCGGCAACAATGGAGGCCTGGTCCTAGGCGAGGCCATAGTCGACCGGATCACTGACGATCTGACGAATGCTGCGCCCGAGTTCCGTCTTCAATCGGTCGCGGGTTGCAGCATCAAGACCTGCCATACCGTCCGTCAGGGCTTGCCTCCAGGCCGGACCACGCTCCCAGGCCTGCATATAGGCATCGGCCAAGATCTCCCCCTGGCGAAGCTCGAACAGGATATCCATCAGCGTGGCAGCCTGCAGGCGATCCTTGCCGCTCTTGGCCATGCCATCACCATCGACACGCCGGCGGGCACTGACAATGAGTTTGTGAATGGCATAGCGCTCTGGTGCGGGAACGAGGATGGGAATGCCGCCACCGTGCAGGAGCACGACGCGGACCGGCTGATAGATCAGGAAATCGAGGAACCGCAACGGTTGCGCGGATGCCCCACCAAGCGCCGGCATCGCCGCCGGCTGGCCGTCATGATCGGACGAACCGGTATTCGGGGTGAGAAATTCCACCTTGTATCCGGATCGGGCTGCAAACTGCGTAACATGCCGGCCGTCGGCCGAATGGGGAATTTCCCGAAAGGTCGGGTCGACCTCTTTCAACACGTCCAGAACGGGCGGAATACTGTCGCCGACGGCAACAGAAATCGAGTGAAACTGCGCGAAATCCGCATCGCCCGTCTGGAGGATGGCGTTGGGCAATCGCACCCCCAGCAGGGGACCATAGCACTGGAAGGCCACGGTTCCGATGAGCACCCCTCGCAGCCTGAAGAACCCGGCCCAGGCCAGCGCCTCGACGATGTCGCCGGCAGCCTGGACAGGGCGTGGAAGATAGGCTTCGCGGATCAAGGTCGACACGATCTTGCGCCGTGCCCGAAAATCCGCCTTCAGATCCTTGAAATGCTCGACGCGGCGGGTAATCTCCAAGTCGTCCACGGGACCGACATAACGACGATGCTTGCCGCCGTCCTCGGCTGCGGTGTCAAAATACCAATAACGCCGTCCTCGGCTTTCCATGCTGATGAACCGCCCCTCCAGCGAGAATTCGGACGAGAACTGGGCATCGAGGCTGCGCTGGGCAAGCTCCGAATAGAGCATCTGGTAGGTATGATCGAGCGTCTTCATCATTCATGACCAATTTTGCGAAAATGGTCATAGCACATTCCCGGAACCCTGTCATCATGACCAGTTTCGCGAAAATGGTCATGATTTCCCTGACTGCAATCCCGACCCCTGATGATCGCATGGCAGAGGACCCGCTTGGACCTCGATGCCTAAGCCTTGCTGTGACAGCCAATTGACTTATACGAACTATTTAGTACAATTTGAAAATCGACCGATCGCGGAGGAGCTGCAGACGTCGGATTGGATGGAGGAAACCCCGAAGTGACCGGCAAAAGGTCACCGGGGACAACCGGGAGGAAAACCATGACCATTGATATCACCAGACGCACCTTTCTGGGTGCGAGCGTCGCTGCGGCCGCTCTGCCCTGGCCGGCCTTCGCCCAGGAAAAGACGGTGCTGAAATTCTCGGCCGTGTTCTCCGAGCAGGACATCCGTGCCCAGATGACCAAGATGCTGGCCGAGGAGATCAAGGGCGATTTCACCCTCACGCCGTTTTACGGCGGCACGCTGTTCAAGCAGGGCACGGAACTGGTCGCCTTGCAGCGCGGCAACCTGCAAATGGGCAATATCGCCCCGCAGGACATTTCCAACCAGATCCCCGAATGGTCCGTGCTGACCTCCGCCTATCTGTTCCGCGATGCAAAACATCTGCGCGACTTCTTCAACAGCGAAGTCGGGGCCGAGTTCAAGGCCATGGCGACGGAAAAGCTCGGCATCCACATTCTCGGACCGACCTATTTCGGCGCCCGTCAGGTGGGTCTCAAGACCGACAAGAAGATCAGCACGCCGGCCGACATGTCCGGCATCAAGCTGCGCATGCCGGGTGGCGATGCCTGGCAGTTCCTCGGCTCGGCGCTTGGCGCCAATCCGACGCCGATGGCCTATGCCGAAGTCTATACCGGCCTGCAGACCGGCGCCATCGATGGCCAGGACAACCCGCTGCCCAACGTCAAGAACATGAAATTCTACGAAGTCATGTCGCAGATCGTCCTGACCTCGCATCTGATCGGCTACGACCTGCTGACCATTTCCAGCGAAACCTGGAAAGCCATGACGCCCGAACAGCAGACCGCCTTCCAGGCGGCCGCCGACAAAGTCATCGACTGGAGCCAGGAGCAGCATCTGGCCCAGGAAGGCAAGCTCGTCGAGGAATTCAAGGCCGGCGGCCTGCAGATCTATGACCCCGATGTCGCCGCCTTCCGCAAATTCGCCCAGGAAAAATACCTCGCCTCCGACCTGGCAAAATCCTGGCCGGCCGGCGTGCTCGAAAAAGTGGCCGCTCTCTGATCAGTGGGCTTTAGAGATTGCCGCACTCCGCTGCCTATCCAAACATGGCGGAGTGCGGGCTTGCTTGACCCGATCGACAGATCTTCCACCCTCTGCTTGCTGCCTTCCTGATGGAGCACTCCGGATGAACCCGAAATATATCGCCATGGGCGAGTGGTTGCGAAACCGCGCCGACAATATCATCTCCATCATGCTGCTGGGCATGTTCGTCGCCTTCCTGCTGCAGATCGTCTTCCGCTATCTTCTCAATCTCTCCATCGGCTGGACGCACGAAGTCAGCGTGGCATTGTGGATCTGGATCGTTCTGTTCGGCTCGGCTTTCTCCATTCGCGAAAGCGAGGAAATCCGCTTCGATTTCTTCTGGGCCAGTGCCAGCGACAAGTCGCGGCGCGTCATGCAGATCATCTCGGCGACAGTCCTGATCGCCATGTTCGCCATCTCGCTGCCCGCCGTGATCGACTACATCTCCTTCATGAAGGTCGAGAAGACGGCCTATCTGAAAATCCGCTTCGACTATCTCTATTCGATCTACATCGTCTTCGTGGTGGCGATGATCGTGCGCTACATGTGGCTTGGCATACAGGCCATTCGCGGCCAGGCGCCCGAAGCCTTCGACCCCACCAAGGCGAGTTCCGGCGTATGAACCTCACCAGCCCCTTTTCGATTTCCATCGTCGTCATCACCGCGCTGGCCTTCCTCGGCCTGCCGATCGGCCTGTCGATGATCACCGGCTCGATCCTCTATCTGCTGCTGGTCGGCGCGGACATGGGCACGGTTGCCGAGCAGTTCCTGAACGGCATGTATTCCAACTACGTCATCCTTGCCGTACCGCTGTTCGTGCTGGCGGCCGAGTTCATGAACATCGGCTCGATGACCGAGCGCCTGCTGACCTTCTGCAACGTACTGGTCGGTCGCTTTCGCGGCGGCCTGGCGCAGGTCAATGTGGTGCAGAGCATCATCTTTGCCGGCATGTCCGGATCGGCGATCGCCGATGCGGCCGGCAGCGGCCGGATGATGCAGAACATGATGACCCGCGACGGCCGCTATACGCCGAGCTTTGCTGCGGCGTTGACAGCTGTCACCTCGGTCATCGGTCCGATCATTCCACCCTCCATCCCGATGGTGATCTATGCGCTCGTCTCCGATGCCTCGATCGGCTACCTGTTCCTGGCCGGCATGGTGCCAGGGCTGATGATGGCCGGCCTGCAGATGATGCAGGTGGCGATCACCGCAAGGCGCAGGAATTTTCCGGTCGAGCCGCCAATCCCGTTGCGCGACGTGCCGATGATTACCTGGCGGGCCTTTCCGGCCCTGATGATGCCCGTCGTGCTGCTTGGCTGCATCTATAGCGGCATCACCACGCCGACCGAAGCCGCCGCCCTTGCCGCTGCCTATGCGCTGGTCATCTCGCTGGTCATCTATCGCAGCATCACCTTCCAGGCCTTCTACCATTCGCTGCTCGTCAGCGCCAAGACGACCGCCTCGATCGGCATGCTGATCGCCGGTTCCCTGGTGTTCAACTATGTGGTGACGATCGAGAACATCCCCGACACGCTGCGGATCCTGCTCACCAGCTGGGATCTGTCGCCGATCGGTTTCCTGATCCTCGTCAACGTCGTCCTGCTGCTACTCGGCTGCGTGCTGGAAGGCACGGCCATCCTCCTAATCATCGTGCCAGTGTTCATCCCGACCGCCCAGGCGCTCGGCATCGATCTGGTGCATTTCGGCGTCATGGTCGTCGTCAACATCATGCTCGGGCTGGTCACGCCGCCCTATGGCCTGCTGCTGTTCATCATGACCAACATATCAGGGGCACCGGTCCGCGACATCATCCGAGACTCCTTGCCCTTCCTGTTCTGGATGGTGATCTGCCTGCTCATCATCACCTTCGTGCCGGAAACGGTGCTGTGGCTGCCGCGCCAGTTCGGCTATCAGGGATAGAAAAACCATGACCGACACCAAACCGATCTACATCCTGAACGGCCCGAACCTGAACCGGCTCGGCAAGCGCGAACCGGAGATCTACGGCACGACCACATTGGCCGAAATCGAGGGCTGGTGCCTTGAGGCCGCAAGTGGTCACCCGATCCGCTTTCACCAGACCAATAGCGAGGAAACGCTGATCGAATGGGTGCATGAGGCAATCGACGAGGGGGCGGGGATCATCATCAACCCGGCCGCCTTCACCTTCACCTCGATCGCACTGCTCGATGCCCTGAAGATGTTCAAGGGGCCGATCATCGAACTGCATATCAGCAATGTGCATCGCCGCGAACCGATCTATCATCGCTCCTATGTGTCGATGACCGCCACCGCCGTGATGGCCGGCTTTACGGCAAAAGGCTATCCGATGGCGGTCAGGGCGATCAAGGATATGTTGTCCGCCTGACCGCAAACGCCGCCGCCCTCACGCGACGACCGTTCCGTCGATCCAGACCCGCGCGATATTGGCCTTGGAGGCGGTGAAGACGATCTTCTGAAGAATGTCATCGCCGTGATCCAGGTCCTCGAACAGCCGGATCGAACCCTTCTCGGCCCGGCTGTCGATGACGATGGCATCGAACTGATAGCCGGCCACGAATTGCCCGACGGGCAAGTCGAGCGCCCTGGCGCCGCCGGCGGTCGCGACATGAAAAGCCTGGCGGAAATCGATGCGTGCCGGCTTGCCGGATGCGCGCGTTTCGGGTGGGAGATCCGGGTCCACCCCGGTCTCCAGCAGACGCGACATGGTGACTGCTGCGCGGCAATTCTCCAGCATGGAGGCGCTTGGACCGCCGGAAATATCCGTGCCCAAGCCGACATTCACGCCCTTCTCCAGTGCCGCCCGCAGCGGAAATACCGCACCGGCAAAAAAAGCGTTCGACAGCGGACAATGGGCGACGGCGGACTGCCGGATGCGGATCGTCTCCATGTCCGCAGTCGTCAGCAGGTTGCCATGCGCCAGCATGGTGTGGCGCCCCAAAAGGCCGAAGCGATCGAGGCTGTCGGTATCGGTCATGCCATGCCGGGCCAGCACATAACCGTGTTCCCAGGCGCTTTCCGACGCATGAGTCTGCACGTGGCAGCCGCAGTCCTTGGCAATGGCGCCGAGCCCTTCAAGCGTTGCATCCGTGCAGGACGGGATGAAGCGCGGCGTGACGACCGGCAGCACGCGGCCGTCGCGATTGTCAGGATGGCTGCGGACATAGTCGATCAGCGCGCGCGTGCCAGACAAGGCCGCATCGACGGAGGCATCGCGGTAATAGTCCGGGCAGCTGTCGACATTGTCCATCGCCACCTTGCCGACCAGCGCCCGCTGGCCCTTTTCCAGGCAGGTATCGACCAGGATCCGCGTTGCATTCTGATGCACGGTGGCAAAATAGAGCGCCGTGGTCGTGCCATTGGCAATCAGATCCTCGACCAGCAGGCCATAGGCGCGGCGGGCAAAGGCCGTGTCCTGATAGCGCGCCTCGAGCGGAAAGGTGTATTTCTGCAGCCAGACCTCGAGCGGCACGTCCAGCGCCGAGCCGAGCTGCGGATATTGCGGCGCATGGACGTGGCAATCGACGAAACCGGGCAGCAGATAGCTGCCCTCAGCCAGGGTTTCGAGCCGACCGTTTGCAGCGGCATCCGCCCTGGCCTCGGCATAACCCGCATCGGCCGGACGCAAGACAGAAACGATCCCGCCGCGCTCGCCGACAGAGATCAGCACATCGGTCAGCACCTCGACTTCGCCCAGCACGGGCGCGTGAAATCCAGACGCCAGAAGCATCTTGCCGCGCAGTTTCATGATTCCAGTCCTCAGGCCGCCATGGCCGATGTGCCATAGGTCACGCCCTTTTCCTTCAGCCAGCGGCGATAGGCGATGGAGGAGGCATCGGCGCGGGTCGGGATCTCCTTGCGCGGCTCCATCGGCAGCAGAACCGGTCGCTGGTTTTCGAGGATGATGCGATCCTGCAGGAAGATCAGCTGCTGGAACTGGATGAGTTCGGTGGTCGTCGAGACATCGTCGATCAGGTACATCACCGGATGGGCCCGGCAGCGGTCGGGATCGAGCGGCTGTACGAAGAGACAAATCACGTCCCAGCGGTTGGCGGAATTCGGGCAGGTTTTGTAGAGCAGCGTCGTGAACGGCGTCATCACCCGGTAGATATACTGGGTCATGATGCCGTCCTTGGCCGACAGCGCCGCCTGCGGCTGAAAAAACTGGCAATTGGTCGCCCAGACCTCATCGACATCCCTGCGGATCTCGACATTGTAGTGCATCACTTCGGTATTGGGCTCGGCGCCGAGGATATCGGTGTGCACGAAGGGGAAATGCGCCATGTCGAGAAAATTCTCGATGATGCGCAAGCCCGAGGCGCGCACCGAAACCGCGCCGCAGGGCACATAACGCCGATCCGGCTCGTCTGCTTCCGGCACGGGGAAAATATCACGCTCGGGTGTGCCGAGCGTCGTCCAGAGAAAGCCGAAACGGATTTCTGTCGGCAGCGGTGCGCCGCGATCCTCGGCCACCACGGTGATAGAGCCATCCGGCGCACGGGTCACGGTGAGATCGACGCCGAGCAGGCGGTTCTCCATCGTGCCGACCGGGATCGCCGCTTCGGTCTCAATGACATACCATTGGTCGAGAGAGGCCCTGTCTGTTGCTTTCATCTGAACGTCCCTTCTTGAAATCCGTGACCCGCAGCGTCGCCATCAGCGCACGCTTCTGAAATAAGGCTCGCCCAGCGCCGCCGGTGCGGCCATCAGGCGGCGCATGCGCTGCCAGGCGATGACCGGCACGATGATGAAGGCGATGGTGCCGAGATAGGGCAGCATCGACAGGAAGGCCGGTGCAATCGGCCAGCCGCGTGCCTGGCCGACAAAACCAAGGGCCGTGATGAAGCCGAACAGCAGGCCGGATAGGGCGGCCGGGATCGGCCGGTAACCGGCAAAGATCACCAGCGCCACGGCGATCCAGCCGCGCCCCGCCACCACGCCATCCGACCAGGAATTGACGAAGGCGAGCGTCAGATAGGCACCGGCACCGGCGGCTAGCGCCGAACCGGCGCAGACATAGGTAAAGCGGATCAGATTGACCGGAATGCCGGCGGCGTCTGCCGCCGCCGGATTCTCGCCGACGGCCCGCAGGTTGAGGCCATGCCGCGTGTAGAACATCAGATAGGACAGGCCGACCGGCAGGATGATGTAGATGAGATAGACGAGGATATTCTGTGAGAAGAACGCCTTGCCGAAGATCGGGATACTCGACAGCAGCGGAATGGCGACGCCATCGAAGGTGGCAGGTGCCGGCATGCCGGAATAGGCCTTGCCGATGGTCGAGGCGATGCCGGTTCCCATCAGCGTCAGCGCCAGACCGCACAGCACCTGATTGGCGCGCAACAGCACCGTGGCGCTGGCAAACACCGCGCCGAACAGGGCGCCGACACAGAGTGCTGCCGCAAAGCCGAGAAGCGGGGAGGGGACGGCCGTGACGGTGGCGATCGCGGTGACAGCCCCCATGGCCATCAGGCCCTCGGCGCCGAGATTGACGACGCCGACCCGCTCGGCCAGCACTTCGCCGAGCGCTGCCAAGGCCAGCACGCCGCCGGCCAGGAATGCGGTGGTAAAAAGCCCGGTCAGGAGATCCATTGGTCCGTGCCCCTTTTTAAGTCTTGTCGCGCAGGATGCGGTAATGGGCGAGTTCGTCGCCAATGGCCGTCAGAAAGAGAATGAGCCCGGTCATCGCCAGCACCGCCGAGGTCGTCAGTCCCTGAGTCTGCAGGATGATACCGGAATTCAGGATGAAGCCCATCAGCGCACCGGAAAAGATCACGCCGATCGAGGAACCGCGGGCCAGAACCGCCACCATGATGCCGAGATAGCCGAAATTGTTGGAAATGCCGCCCTGCAGGCGATGCACGGTTCCAGCGATTTCCAGCATGCCGGCCAGCCCGGCAATGGCGCCCGACAGCAGCATGACGGTGATCAGGTGGCGGCGCGCCGCGATGCCGGCATATTTCGCCGCCGACGGATTGGAGCCGACGAGGCGCACTTCATAGCCCCATTTGGAGAAGCTCAGCAGCAAGGCCATGGTGATCGCCAGAACCACCGCAATCGGCAGGCCCCAATGCACCAGGCCCCAGAATTCCGGGATTTCGGCGGGAATACGCGGCGTCGAGGAATTGGCCATGCCGGAGCGATCGCGCCAGGCATCGGTCGAAACATAATAGACCATCAGCGCCGCCACGAAATTCAGCAGCAGCGTTGTGATCAACTCGTTGACATTGGCATAGGCACGGGCAAGCGTCGGGATCAGGATCCAGACCAGGCCACCGAAAGCACCGGCAAAGAACATCAGCACGAGGCTGACCGGATCGGAGACCGGCACGAACAGACCAACGGCGGTCGCTGCAAAGGCGCCGGCATAGAACTGGCCTTCGGCGCCGATATTCCAGGCGCCGATCTGCTGGGCGACGGTCACGGCAAGGCCGGTCATGATCAGCGGGATGATCAGCAACCCCAGATCCTCCATGCCATAGGTCGAGCCGAAGGAGGCCTTGATCACCTGCGCGCCAAGCGCCAGCGGATTGCTGCCGGCAAAGGCGAGGATCACACCTGTCGTCAGAAGGGCAAGCGCGATGGCACCGATACGGGCGGCGAGCGAAATGCTGGGATGGGCGGAGGGCAGTCTCTGAACGCGGATACGGCCGGCCATCTCACGCCACCTCGCCGGTCTTGGTGCGCCCGCCCATCATGAGGCCGATCTCTTCGATATCGACGGCGTGGTTGTCGACGATCCCCATGATCCGGCCTTCGTAGAGAACGGCGATGCGGTCGGAGAGGTTCAGCAATTCTTCAAGCTCCTCGGAAATCAGAACGATGCCGGCGCCGGCGTTGCGCAGTTCGACGATGTAACGCAGCATGGTGTTGATGGCGCCGACATCGAGGCCGCGGCTCGGATAGGCGGCCACCAGGATCTTGCTCGCCACGCGCATTTCGCGCCTGGCCACCAGCCGCTGCTGGTTGCCGCCCGACAGGTTGCGGATCGGCATGCCGAAATCGGGAATCGCAACCTCGGCAACCGAGGCGATCTCCTTGGCCAGAGCGGTTGCCGCACCCGGCCTGTAGAGCCCGCGGCTGGTCACCGGCGGCTTGCCATATTCGCGCATCACGGCATTGACGGTGATCGACAGGCCCGGCGCCAGACCGCTGTGCAGCCGGTCTTCCGGGATATGTCCGATACCGCGCTCGACGAATTCGGCGGCATTGGCGCGGGTGACCGTCTCGCCATCGATGACGATGCGGCCGGAATGAACCGCCCGCGTGCCGGTCAGCACCTGCGACAGCTCGCGCTGGCCATTGCCGGCGACACCGGCAATACCGACGATCTCGCCGGCATGGATCGCCAGATCGATGCCATGCAGGGCCAGGTCTCCGGCATCGTTCAGGACAACCACATTTTCAAGGCTCAGCACCGGGTTTTGGGAAATCGGCGCAGCACCGACCGGCCGGCCCCGCATGTCGGCCAGCACGATATCGCGGCCAACCATCAGCCGCGCCAGCTTGGCGGGCGTACAGTCCCTGGCAAATTCGGTGGCGATCTTGCGACCGGAGCGCAGGATGGAAATGCGGTCGGAGATCTCCAGCACCTCATCGAGCTTGTGCGAGATGAAGATGACGGCATTGCCGTGTGACACGAATTCGCGCAGTGCCTTGAACAGCTCGCGCGCCTCGGCCGGCGTCAGCACCGCGGTCGGCTCGTCGAGGATCAGCACACGGGCCTGGCGCGCCAGTACTTTGAGAATTTCGACGCGCTGCTGCTCGCCGGTCGACAGTTCCGAAATTCGGGCACTGGGGCGAACCTGGAAATTGTATTTTTCGGCAAGCGCCGCCGTGCGGGCTTCCAGCACCTTGGCGGAGGCGCGGCGCGGCGTCTCGCTCCAGCCGAGATGAATGTTTTCCGCCACCGTGAAGGCCTGCACCAGCTTGAAATGCTGATGCACCATGCCGATGCCGGCGGCAATCGCCTGGATCGGCGAGGCGAATTCCTTGGCATAGCCATCGATGATGATCTCGCCGGCATCCGCCTGATAGATCCCGGTCAGGATGTTCATCAGCGTCGACTTGCCGGCGCCATTCTCCCCCAGCAGCGCATGAATCTCGCCCGGCATGACCTCGATATCGACATCCTGGTTGGCGATGACACCGGGGAAATATTTGGCAATGCCCTTCAGCTGCACGAGCGGCGCAGAACCGGAAGGGACGGCGTATTTGGCAAATGGTTCTGACATCAGGCCCTATCGGGAACGAAGGTGGAAGACTGCGGGGCGGAAAGGGGCCGCAAGGTCCCTTTCCATTATGGAGGGCGACTACCCCCGGATCGTCATTCACCCTGGACGTCATCCTCGGCCTTGAGCCGAGGATCCACAGCCAAGCCCATCGAATGCCGATGGATCCTCGGGTCAAGCCCGAGGATGACGGTGGAGGAGGAGCCTTCAGGCTCCTCCCATCGCCGCATCAGAGGCCGGTCACGCCCTCGACGGACCAATCCCAGTTGTAGAGCTCAAGTTCGGTCATCTGCTGGCCGGCAGCCAGGCGAACCGCGCCCTTGCTGTCCTTCAGCTCGCCGACGAACGGCGACCAGCCGCCGAGGATCTTGTCGCGCACGGCGTCGGCCGCCTTGCCGACTTCGGCCGGAACCTTCTCGCCCCAGACGTCGCGGTCGACACCCTTGCCCATGGAGAGCAGGGTTTCCGACGGCGTCCATTCGCCGGCCAGGCGCTTCTTGACCTGGTCGACATAGTAGTCCTTGAAGTCGATAATGACGGAGGACACGTAGGAATTCGGACCGTAGCGGCGGATGTCGGTGTTCCACATGGCGGCCCAGACGCCACGCTTCTCGGCGACCTGCAGATAGCCGGCCTCGTCCATGATGCCGAACAGGAAGTCGCAGCCATTGTCGATCAGCGCCGTGCCGGCCTGGGTTGCGGCCTGCGGGTCGAACCAGGAGTTGATGACGATGGTCTGTAGCGTCGCATTCGGATTGACGGTGCGTGCGCCCATCAGGAAGGCGTTGGTCGAGGTATAGACCGAGGCGACCGGGAACGAGGCGACATAGCCGAGCTTGCCGGTCTTCGACAGATGGCCGGCGGCAACGCCGAGAACATAGGTCGGATACCAGTGGGCCAGGTAGTACCAGCCGAGATTGTCCATGGTCTGGTGGCCGTTGCACTCCATGAAGGCCACTTCGGGGGCGCGCTTGACCACTTCATGCAGGAAGTCGCCGGTCGACGACGTGTCGAAGATCATGTTGGCGCCTTCGGAGACGAACTGGCGATAGGTGCGCGTCGCGTCCGCGGAGTAGGGCACGTTCTCGACTTCCAGAACGGTCTTCAGTTTCGGGAAGGCCTCCTTGACGGCGAGCAGGCCCTGGTGATGGCTCCAGGTCCAGCCTTCGTCGGTGATCGGGCCGACATGGCCAAAGCCGATCACGGCATCTTCTTCCTTGATGGCGGCAAGCGGCGTGGCAGCGCTGGCCGCACGGATCAGGCCGCCCGGCAGCAGAGCGGCAGCCGAACCGGCAGCCGCCATGTTCAGCAAGCCGCGGCGGGAGAGGTTACGCAAGTCAATCATGATGTCCCCTTTTGTGTATCTATCGGGCGTCGGGCGGCACAAGCATGCCCACCGGCGCGATCAGGCCGTCGAATAAGCTACGCAACTCCCATGCCAGTCCTGCATCGGTGCTTTAACGCCGTCGCCCGGCGACATCGCGTCTCAAGCCGCCAAGCGACCTTGGTGGCTAAACCCCGGAAAATGGGGCACCGACGATGGCAAAACCGACGATGGAAAGTCGCCACTGTCGCCATCGGACACCGGCATTTAGCCGTGCAAACCCTTGGCAGACCGGGACTGTTTCAAATTGTCGATGTTCGCAATAGAGGCTGAATTCGGATCGAACCGATGCGCCCAGCGCAACATCTGGTCTGAAAATATCGCTTGAACTCCGGCCGTCGCAGCAGATAAAGTGATTAAAGATAGTGCATGCCCAATTATTAATCATATGCCGCGAGAATGCGCAGAGGATAGGACGAACCCTTGCCATTGACCCCATACCCGGACTGTCGGCCATGAGCCTGGCCGTCGATTTCACCTTCAAGGGACGGATCGCCTGCGACAGCTTCTTGAGCTTTGCCAGGCACCGGGCTGGGCGGCTGGATCTGAAACTCGATATCGGTTCCTGCAGCGAGACCGCTGTCGAGGTGTCGGTCGAAGGCGCGGAGGCGCTGGTCGACATGTTCGAGATGGCCTGCAGCCTGGGGCCTTATGACTGCATGGTGCTGGATGTGCTGCGCAAAGAGGGCATTGCGGCCCGGCCGCCAGCGGTTTGAATTTGGATGGAAGGAGCCTGACATGACAATCGAACAGGGCTGGATGCCCGTGGCCTTGTCCAGCGCCATCGAGCCTGGCACATCGGCGGGCGCTGTGGTAGACGGCGCCGAAATCGTCGTGTGGCGCGACAACAAGGGGGCGGCCCATGTCTGGGAAGACCGCTGTCCGCATCGCGGCATGCGCATGAGCTTCGGCTTCGTGCGCGGCGATCACATCGCTTGCCTCTATCACGGCTGGCAATATGACACAGCCGGCCAGTGCCAGTATATCCCGGCCCATCCCGATCTCGAGGTGCCCAAGACCATCAAGATCCCGACCTATGCGGCCGAGGAGCGCAACGGCATCATCTGGACCTGCCTGTCCGAAGGCGCCGACAGCGACGCCCTGCCGGATGTTGCAGGAACCGCAACACCGGTGCGCAGCCTCTATGTCGACTGTTCGATGGACGACGCCTTGGGCGGCCTGGCCGATGTCGTGCTGCCGGGCAGCGACACGCCGGCGCAATTCGACATGATCGCCCGCAACGCTTTCCTTCTGTCGTCCGGCAGCACGCATGTGCTGATCGCCGGCCAGTCGATCGCCGCCCGCCGGATAGCTCTGCACATGGTCCTCATTAATGCCAAACCCGGCCTTGCCCCAACGATCGCCCGCTGGGCGGAAGGGTTGCGGCTGCGGCTGGAGACGCAAACCGCAATCGCCGAGGTCGCCTGATGTCTGCCCTGACGCTTTACAATTACGACCTCGACGACAGCTGCTACCGCGTCCGGCTGCTGCTTTCCATGCTAGGCCAGCCTTACGAGACCTATGCCGTGGACATGGTGCCCGGCAACGAGCAGGAAAGCCCGGCCATGCGGGCGCTCAATCCGCTCGGCAGCCTGCCTATCCTCAAAGACGGCGACCTGGTGCTCTACGGCACCGAAGCAATCCTTGCCTATCTCGCCAAGGCCCATGATCCGGCCGGCACATGGTTGCCCGGCGATCCCTTGGCGTTTGGCCGGGTCTCACAATGGCTGACATTTTCAGCCACGATCCTTCCAGCTGCGAGCATGGCCAGGAAAGTGTCGCTGTTTGGATTGGCGGGCGATGAGGATGCCTTGCGGGCAACCAGCCGCCAGGCCTTCCGCATCATGGACGACCATATGGTGCTGCAACAAATGCAAGGGACCGAATGGTTCGTCGGCAACGGTCCGACGCTGGCCGACCTGACGCTCTTCCCGATCTTCGCGCTCAGCCGCGATTTCGGCATCGACCACGACGAATTCCCGGCCCTGCGCCGCTGGGTCCGACGGTTTCGCACCATCAAGGGGTTCAAGACCATGCCGGGGATTCCGGATTATCACTAGGATTGAAGTGGGCCTGTCGCCGCCTCCGACTTGATCTCCGGCGGAACGGCAGTCTCCACCTCCCCCTTGAGGGGGGAGGTCGCCACGAAGTGGCGGGTGGGGGTGACCACCGTTCGCCGGGAGTGGCGGGTTCCCCACCCCGGGCCTGCGGCCCGACCCTCCCCCTCAAGGGGAGGGTAGAGTGCGCATCTATTCTTGCTACAGACCAAAACCAGGAGAAACCAATGCCACCCATCACCCGTTTTTCCGTCGCTC
Source organism: Rhizobium sp. CG5 (assembly GCF_023701945.1). Taxonomy (GTDB): domain Bacteria; phylum Pseudomonadota; class Alphaproteobacteria; order Rhizobiales; family Rhizobiaceae; genus Allorhizobium. Next base: position 57,913 of record NZ_JABAEF010000016.1, on the reverse strand, counting down.
CGCTCTCCACCATGACCCGCCTTCTGGCCGATGTGGCGTCCGGCCGCGCCTCGCCCGATTTGGTGATCCAGGGCGCTCGCGTGCTGTCGACCTATTCGGAGCGCATCCTGCCGGACCGCGAGGTGTGGATCTCCGGCGGCCGGATCGCCGCCGTGAAACCGGCCGGCAGCTACAAGACCGGTTCCGCCAAGCTCTATGATGCCAGGGGCGGCATCATCGCGCCGGGGCTGGTCGATCCGCATATCCATATCGAAAGCTCGATGGTCACGGCCTGCGCCTATGCGGAAGCAGCCCTTCTGAACGGCACCACGACGATCTTCTGCGACAGCCACGAGATCGGCAATGTCATGGATGTCGCCGGCGTCGAGGCGATGCTGGAGGATGCCCGCCATGCGCCGCTGTCGATCTTCCTGACCGTGCCCTCGACCGTGCCCGCCACCACCCCTGATCTGGAAACCGCCGGTGGCGACCTGACGCCCGACAAGATCGCCGCCCTGTTCGACAAGTGGCCGGAAGCCGTGGCGCTGGGCGAGAAGATGGACTTCGTGCCGGTCGCCATGGGCGACGAGCGCAGCCACGCCATCATCGCCGCGGCGCTGTCGCGCGGCCGGCCGGTCTCCGGCCATGTCTATGGACGCGAATTCGTCGCGGCTTACGCGGCGTCCGGCGTCACCGACACCCATGAGGCGATCGACCGCGAGATTGCCGACGATCTTCTCGAGGCCGGCATCTGGCTGTTCCTGCGCGGCGGCCCGCCGACGACCCCCTGGCATTCTCTGCCGCTGGCCATCAAGACCGTGACCGAACTCGGCGCCTCCCACAAACGCATTGCGGTCTGCACCGACGACCGCGACGCCGACGATCTGCTGCATTTCGGCCTGGACTGGGTGGTGCGCGAGGCGCGCGCTGCCGGCATGACGCCCGAACAGGCCTGGGCCATGGGCTCGCTGCACGGCGCGACCCGCTTCGGCATGGAGGGCGAGATCGGCGGATTGGGCGGTGGCCGGCGCGCCGACCTGGTCCTGCTCAGTGACGACCTTACGCCAATCAGCACCTGGTATGGCGGCGAACTGGTGGTCGACCAGAAGACGGTGACCCCGCTGCTGGAAGAGACCCTGTCCAAGCCATGGCGCTATCCGGATGCGGCCTATCACACGGTCAAGCTGCCCAAGGCCATCAAGCTGACGCCTGATCTGCCGACGACCAAGGTTGTCGCCAATACCATCAAGACCGAACTGCCCGGCATCATTCTCGGCCATCACAAGGTGACCTTGGAACCGGCCAATGACTGGCAGACCCATTTCGAGCGGCATGGCCTGTGCTTCGTCACGGTGATCGAACGGCATGGCAAGTCGGCCGGCAATGTCGCGCACGGGTTGCTCAGCGAATTCGGCATCAGCAAGGGCGCGGTCGCCTCCTCGGTCGGCCATGACAGCCACAACATCATCATCGCCGGCACCAACGAGGCCGACATGCAGGTGGCACTGCGGGCCATCGAAGAGCACCAGGGCGGCGCCTGCGTGGTGGCGGACGGCAAGGTGACGGCCATGGTGCCGCTGCCGATCGCCGGCCTGTTGTCCGACAAGCGCGTGCATGAAGTGGCCGAAGAGGTGAAGGCGCTGAAGGTCGAATGGGACAAGGCCGGCTGCACCATCGCCTATATGGGCTTCAACCTGATCCCCCTGTCGGTCATCCCGGAAATCCGCATCACCGACAAGGGGCTGGTCACCGTGCCGCAGATGGAGATCGTGCCGCTGTTCGAGGCGCCCTGATGGATCCTTACCGCCTCGGCCTCGTCGCCACCCGCATCCATTATTTCCAGCTGGTAGCGCGGCTCGGTTCAATCCGCCAGGCAGCTCTCGCCCTGAACATCGCGCCGTCTTCGGTGAGCCGCATCCTCCGGCAGCTGGAGGACGAGTTGGGCACGCCGCTGTTCGAGCGGGTTCGCCAGCGGCTGAAGCTCACCAGCGCCGGCGAACTGATGCTCTATCACGCCCGCCTCTCGCTGTCGGAGCTGAACCGCGCCTGCAACGAGATCAACGACCTGCACGGCCTGCATCGCGGCACGGTGTCGATCGCCATCGTCGAAAGCGTCGCCCGCGGCCTGATGCCGGCGGCACTCGCCGATTTCTGGAGCCGTTACCCGGCGATCACCGTCGACATCAAGGTGATGGGATCGCAGCAGGCCGCCAATGCCGTCAACGACGGCGACTGCGACCTGGCCGTTGCCTTCGACGTGCGCGTGCCGCGCACCGTGCGGCGCATCGCCACCGCCTCCCTGCCGCTCGGCGTGCTGGCGCTGCCCGACAGCGATCTGGCCAAACGCCGCGAGCTGAAGCTGTTCGATCTCGCCAATCATCGGGTCATCCTGTCGGATTCGAGCCTGATGCTCGGCACCTCTGTGGAAGAAGCCTTCAACCGCTCCTTCATCGATATCGGCCGCCGGTCGCGCACCAATTCCATCGGCCTGATGGTCGATCTGGCCAAGCGCGATCTCGGCACCGTGCTGCAGACCCGCGTCGGCGTCGAACAGGAACTGGCCGACGGCACGCTCGCCTTCATTCCGCTCAGCGACACCCGCCTTGCACCTCGGAAGCTGATGCTGCTGTCACGCTCCGAGAAAGAAATGTCCGACGCCGCCTCCGCCATGGGCAAGCTGCTGGAACAGTCGATCGAAAGGGTCGGCGCGGCAAGCCCATAAAATGTTGCGCCGAGCGCAACGACAACGTCGTGAATTGCGGTCTATTCCGAACATCTGGGATTTGCGACCGTGGCGTCGAAACGAGGGCATGACATGAAACAATCATCCGTGGACGCGGTCATCCGCGGCCTGAAGAAGGCGGGCGTCAGCGTGGTCTGCTACCTGCCGGATTCGCTCTTCAAGGACCTGTATCCGGCCCTCGACGCCGATCCCGATATCCGCACCATCCGCGTCACCAACGAAGGGGAGGGGGCTGCCATCTGCGGCGGCGTGTTCCTGTCGGGCAAGCGCGCCGCGCTGATCATGGAAAATTCCGGCCTGCGCGCCTCCGTCGAGCCGCTGGCGCGCATGGGTCTTGGCGCCGGCATCCCGGTCGTCATGCTGATGAGCTATCGCGGCGAGATGGGCGAGAACAATTGGTGGGCCATTCCGCACGGCATTACCATGGAGCCGGTGCTGAATGCGTTGCGCATTCCCTATCAGGTGATCCGCGAGGAAGAGCGCATCGAACGCGCCATCGTCGACGCCTATGAATGGTCCTATGCGGCCTATTATCACTCGGCCGTGGCGCTGGGCGGGGAGATCGTGCGATGAAGCGTTATGACTGCATGAAGATCCTGGCGGAGCGCCTTGAGGACGAACTGGTCATCCTGTCGCTCGGCGCCTCGGTCGACGAATGGTACAATGCCGCGCCACATATGCGCGCAGCAAGCCTGTTCCAGCAACAGCTCGGCTGTGTTACCCCCCAGGCCTTCGGCCTGGCAGCCGGGCTGCCCCATCGCCGCATCATCTCGCTCGATACCGACGGCGGCATGATGTTCAATCTCGGCATCCTGGCGACGCTTGGCAACGAGCAGCCGAAAAACCTGTTTGTCGTGGTCTGGGACAATGAAATGTACCAGTCGATCGGCGGCCCGCCGACCCACACCGCCTTCGGCCGCGTCGATATCGCCGCGATCGCCCGAGGCGCCGGCGTCGACAATGCCTATACCGTCCGCACGCTCGAAGAATTCGAGACCCATTGCGAGGCGGGGCTGAAGGCGGAGGTGCCCTATGTCATCGTCGCCAAGGTGGCCGGCACCGTCCAGCCCGACATCAAGCGCAAGCATTCCGATGGCCGGGAAGACAAATACATTTTCGTCCGCCATGTCGAGGCGACCGAAGGCATCGTCATCATGGGTCCGAGCGAGCACAATTGACCATGCACCCGGCCATCCCCCTCAGACCGCTGCAGAAAGCCTATGACTATATCGTCATCGGTGGCGGGTCGGGGGGATGCGCGGTGGCGCGCCGGCTGATCGACGGATCGGACGCCACGGTGCTGCTGATCGAGGCCGGCGGGCCGGGCATCGGCATTGCTGAAATCGACGATCCGCGCCAATGGGTGCCGCTTGCCAAGAGCGCTTACGACTGGGGTTATGATTACGCGCCGAGCCCGCTCACCAACAACCGCACCATCGGCATTCCGCGCGGCAGGGTGCTCGGCGGCTCGAGCGCCATCAATGCGATGATGTGGTATCGCGGTCATCCGCTCGACTACGACGCCTGGGAGACCTCCGGCGCAGACGGCTGGCGCTTTGCCGATGTGCTTCCCTATTTCAAGCGATGCGAAGACTGGCAAGGCGGCGAAACGGCCTATCGCGGTGCGGGCGGACCCTTGCGCATCGAGACCAGCCGCGCCCTCCACCCCATTGCCCAGGCCATGCTGGAGGGCGCTGCCGAGCTTGGCATTCCGGTCATCGCCGATCCGAATGGCGAAAGCAACGAGGGTGCAACACCTTCCAATTTCAACATCGTCAACGGCAAGCGCTTCAGCTCCGCCACCGGCTATTTGTTTCCGATCCTCGACAATGATCGACTCACCATCCTGACCGGCTCGCTGGCAATCGGCCTTGTCCTCGAAAACGGCCGCTGCACCGGCGTGCGACATCTGGTCGAAGGCCAGCCCGTCGAGACCCGCGCCACCACCCATGTCGTGCTTTCGCTTGGCGCCATCGACACACCGCGTCTGCTGATGCTGTCGGGCATCGGCGATCCGGCCGAGCTGAACAGGCTTGGCATCCCGGTCCACCATGCCCTGCCGGGCGTCGGCCAGAACCTGCAGGATCATCCGCTGGTGCAGGCCGTCGTGCTGAGCGCCAAGCAGCCGCTCGGCGACAAGACCGACAATGGCGGCGGCACCATGCTGAACTGGAAATCCCGGCCGGACCTGCTGCAATCCGATGTGCATGCCTTCCCGGTCCAGGGCAACAGCGCCGAGCCGGCCCTTCGGCAGCGCTACGACATGTCGGGCGAGGTCTTTGCGCTGGGGGCCGGACTGATGCATTCGAAAAGCGTCGGCTATCTCAGGCTGCTGAGCGCCGAACCCATGGGACCACTGGAGATCCAGCCGAACTACCTGCGGGAAAAGGCAGACCTCGACGCACTGGTGACCGCCGTCGAGACCATGATGGATCTGGCGGAAACCCGCGCCTTCGCCGATCTGTTCGCCGGCTTTGCCGCCCCGGATCGCCGCCTGAACCGTGCCGAGATGGAAGAATTTGTCCGCAACGGCTGTTCGACCTTTTTCCACACCTGCGGCACCGCCAAGATGGGTCGCGACGCCATGGCGGTCACCGACCACCGACTAAGGGTGCATGGTCTCAACGGCTTGTTGATCGCCGATGCCTCGGTGATCCCGGTGATCCCGACCTGCAATACCCATGCGCCGGTGACGATGATCGGCGAACGCGCCGCCGCCTTCCTGCTCGGGACGGCGTGAAACTTGCATAACGCTTCCGCGACAGACGGAACGATGGAGACTGACATGACCAAGGCCGCAATGATCCTCGCAGGCGAAAGCCTGCTCACCATGGATGACGCCAATCGCGTCATTTCCGGCGGCGCCGTGGCCATCGAGGATGGCCGCATCCTGGCGGTCGGCACGCTCGATGACATCAAGGCGGCCTATCCGGCGTTTACGGTGAAAAAGCTCGCCAATACGGTGCTGATGCCGGGGCTGATCAATGCCCATGCCCATTCCGGCTTCCTGCGTGGCACGGCCGAACATCTGCCGGTCTGGGATTGGCTGACCATGCATATCAACCCGATGCACCGCGCGCTTTTACCCCATGAAGCCGAAGCCGCCTCCTGGCTCTGTTATGCCGAATCCGCGCTTGGCGGCACCACGACCGTGGTCGACATGTGGCGCTATATGGACGGCAGCGCGCGGGCGGCGCAAGCGATCGGCACGCGGCTGGTCGCCGTCCCCTATGTCGGCGAGCATCCCGACTACGACTATTTCGACACGCTCGACATGAACGAGGCCCTGATCGAGACCTGGCACCGCAAGGCGGGTGGTCGGGTGAATGTCTGGGTCGGGCTCGAACATCTCTTCTATGCCGATGAAGCCGGCCAGCAGCGTGCCATCGCCATGGCCAACAAATACCAGACCGGCTTCCACACCCATTGTTCCGAAGCCGATATCGAAGTGGCGGAATTCATGACCCGCTACGGCAAGCGGCCGATGTTTGCGCTGGAAGAGCTCGGCTTCTTCGAGCCGCCGCGCACCATGCTGGCCCACGCCGTCTGGCTCGACCCATCCGAGGTCGAGCTGATCTCGAACTACAAGGTCTCGGTGGCGCACAATCCGGTCAGCAACATGAAGCTTGCCTCGGGCATCGCGCCGATCGCCGACATGATCGCCCATGGCGTCGCCGTCGGCATCGGTACCGATGGCGAGAAGGAAAACAACAATTTCGACATGTTCGAGGAGATGAAGGTCGCCTCGCTGCTCGGCAAGCTTAGGGATCGCGATGCCGCCGCCATGGACAGCTGGCAATGCCTGCGCATGGCCACCATCCTCGGCGCCAAGGCGATCGGCCTCGACCACGAGATCGGCTCGCTGGAGGTCGGCAAGCGTGCCGATATCATTGCGGTGCGCACCGATACGCCGCGCATGACGCCCTTCTTTGCCGACGGCCCCTATTTCAACCTGCAACACAATCTGGTCCATGCCGTGCGCGGCAGCGATGTCGCCGTGACCATGGTCGATGGCGAAATCCTGGTCGAGGACGGCATGCTGAAGACCGGCGATCTCAAGGCGATCATCGCCGACATCCACGCGATGGCGCCTGCCCATTTCGCCCGTCGCGCCGCCTGGCTGGCCGAGCACCAGGACGGCACAAGGCAATGGACGAAAAAGGAGGGCGAAGCATGACCAAGACCACCGACCAGGCCGTGCTCGACGACTGGTACGCCATTGCCACCGCCAGCGAACTGACCGCAAGGCCGGTCCGGACAAAGCTGCTTGGCCAGGACATCGACTATCACCTGGGGGAGGGCAGGGCACCCGTGGTGCGCGAGCTCCTGGACGACGGCAGCCATGGCCCTGAACTGCCGGTGCAGGTCCGCTATGGCTGCCTGTTCACCACGCTCGGCAGGCCGAACAAGGATATCGTCCATATCGATGAGGCCGGGGAACGCGACCGGCGTTTCGTGCCCTGCGGCTGGGTCACCATGCGCGCATCGGGCCTCAGGGTGGTCGAGAATTTTCTCGACATGGCCCATTTCCCCTTCGTCCATACCGATATCCTCGGCTCCGAGCCCCATACGGAAGTGCCGCATTACTTGAGCGAAATTCGCCGCGACGTCGACGAGGTCTGGGCGACCAATTGCACCTTCTTCCAGCCGCGCATTGCGGCAACCGAAGACAAGGGCGATTTCGTGCATCTGACCTACCGGGTGCCGTCGCCCTTCGTCGTCATGCTCTACCGCGTCTGTCCGACCTCGCCGAACCGGCTCGATGCCATTGCGCTGTTCATCCAGCCGATGGAGGAGGGGCTCTGCCGCGCCCAGCCGGTGATGTATCTGGTCGACAGCGTCTCGCCCCATAAGGTGCTGTTGAATTTCGAACAGGTGATCTTCCTGCAGGACCGCATCATCGTCGAAAACCAGCGGCCCCTGCTGCTGCCCCTGGAGCCGCGCGCCGAAATCCCGACCCGCGCCGATTCCTCCTCCATCGCCTATCGCCGCTGGCTGAAAGAAAAAGGCGTGCGCTTCGGCACCACAGCGGGGGCGCGTTGATGGCTCAATGGACGAGTGCGGCGATCGTCACCACCCTCCCCTTGAGGGGGAGGGTCGGGCCAAAGGCCCGGGGCGGGGTGATCAACCAAGCCGTGAACACGCGGCCTGTCACCCCCACCCGCCGCTTCGCGACGACCTCCCCCCTCAAGGGGGAGGTGGGTGGCCATCCGACCGCCGTAGACCAAAATGAAAGCCCATCAAGCACGGAAAAATGTGCATCATGCGCATCCTGACCCCCTCCAGCCTCAGAGACGCATTGACGCTGGCAACCGAGAATGCCGGACCGTGCCGCTTTGTCGCGGGTGCGACGGCGCTGCAGCTGGAATGGGCCAAGGGCCTGCCAAAGCCGAGGACCATGATCGACCTGTCGCGCCTGCAGGCTCTGCGCGGCATAGCGACATCGGGCGACCCCTTGCGCATCGGCGCGCTGTCCACGCTGAATGCCCTGATCACCAGTGCCCGGATTGCCCCCGATCTGCCCTTGCTGCAGCAGGCTCTGAAGGTCGTCGCCGGACCCGCCGTTCGCAATCTGGCGACCATCGGCGGCAACATTGCCGGGCGGACCGGCTGTCTGCTGCCGGCGCTTCTGGCGCTTGATGCCGAGCTGGAGATGGCCACGCCGGCCGGCGTGACCCGCATGCCGCTGGTGGACTGGCTGGCGCGCCCCGCACGGTCGCCGGAAATCCTCTGTGCCATCCATCTGGCGCCGCAGGCAAAAACCGCCCTTTTCACCCAGCGCAAGACCGGCCTGCGCGCCGCCTTTACCCCCAGCGTCGTCGGCATCGCCGCCCTCCTCGATCTCGACGGCGAGCACATCGCCAGGGCGCGGCTGGCCGTCGGCGGCGGTGTCGTGACGCCGACCCGGCTGACCGAGGCCGAGACGCTGTTGACCGGCCAGGTGCTGGAGGCCGTCGATTGGGCCGGACTGCACACCTGCCTGCTTGAAACGATCGTGGCGCCCGACGATGATGTTCGCACAGGAACCTACCGCGTCCAGGTCGCCGCCAATGCTATCGTCCATGGTCTCAGCGGCACCTTGCCCGGCCGCCGGCTGGTGCCGGTGACCAAAGCGCCGGCCCCGGGCGAAGCGCTTCCCGATGAAATCGAACTGTCGCACACAAAACTGCCGGAGCGCTGGTTCATCCGGCCGGATGTCAGGGCGAAGATTGAGGGCACCTTGCCCTATCTTACCGACAAGCGGGCAGGGCACATGCTGGTCGGCCGCATCCTGCGGGCCGGCGTTCCCCATGCCCGGATCCTGTCGATCGACACAAGCAAAGCCGAGGCTCTGCCCGGCGTCGTCGCTGTCGTCACCCATCGCGACATCCAGGGCGACAATGCTTTCGGCATCGTCATTCAGGACCAGCCGGCCCTGTGCCACGACAAGGTGCGCCACCGTGGCGATCCGGTGGCCGCCGTCGCCGCCATCGATGCGGAGACCGCCGAGCGGGCTCTGGCGCTGATCCGCGTCGACTATGAAGCCTTGCCGCTGATCGACAGCCCGCAGGCCGCGCTGGCCGAAGGCGCAGCACTCGTCCACGCCAGCGGCAACCTGCAGCGAGCCCTCAATTTCAGCCGTGGCGACATCGCCGCCGGCTTTGCGAAAGCCGCGCATGTGGTCGAGGACACCTATGTCACGCCGCGGCAGATGCATGGTTTTATGGAGACCGAAGGCGGCTATGCCCTGATGGAGCCCGATGGCACGCTCTCGGTTTTTGTCGGCGGCCAGCATGGCGGCCGCGACCGGCTGCAACTATCGCGGATCCTCGGCCTGCCGGAAGACAGGATCCGTGTGGTGACCTCGCCGACCGGCGGCGCCTTTGGCGGCAAGGACGAGTTGACCGTGCAGCCGGCACTGGCCCTGCTGGCGCTGAAAACCGGGCACCCGGTGCGCCTGCAGCTGTCGCGGGCCGAATCCGTGCTGGCCGGCCAGAAGCGCAATACCATGGAAATCCGCATGAAAACCGCCTGTGACGGGCAGGGACTTCTGCTGGCCCAGCAGGTCGATGTCCTGGCTGATGCCGGTGCCTATGCGTCGCTTGGTCCGGGCGTTCTCGAAACCGCCCTGGAGCACGCGACCGGACCTTATGTCGTCCCGAATATTTCGACGCTCGGTCGGCTTGCCTATACCAATAACGGCGTCTGCGGTGCCTTCCGCGGTTTCGGTGCCAACCAGATGACCTATGCGGTCGAATGCCAGATGGACCGGCTGGCCGCCAAGGCCGGCCTCGATCCCGTCGAGATCCGGGCGCGCAACCTGCGCCTTGCCGGCTCGCCGGGTTATCTCGGCCAGACCGTTTCGCCGTCGGAACGGGTGACGGACATGCTTTCCGCGGCCAAGGCCTCACCGCTCTGGCAGGCCGAGCAGGGGTTGAGCGGCGATGGCGAATGGATCATCGGCACCGGCATGGCGCTGAATTACCAGGGCAATGGCCTCGGCTCCGTCGTGCCGGACCCGGCCGGCGGACGATTGGCCCTGACGGCGGATGGCTTCATTGAGGGCGCCTATGGGCTGGACGAGATGGGGCAGGGGTTGCTGACCCTGATCGAGGCCACCGTCTCGGCCGAACTCGGCTGCGCTCGCGCCGATGTACTGGCCACGGTCGGCGATACCAGGCTCGCGCCGGAATCCGGCTCGACGACAGCGTCGCGCGGCACCTATGTCGTCTGGGCCTCGGCCAAAATGGCAGCGCCCGAATTCAGCCAATCCATGCGCGATGCTGCCGGCACGATCCTCAATCGCCCTCCCGACAGTCTGGTGCTGGCGCCGGGCGGCTTTGCCGAGCGCGGCAGCAATAGCGGCGAGATCCTGCTGACCTACAAGGCGCTGGCCGAAAGCCTGGAAGACGCCGAGCGGCCGAGCGTCACAGTCGCCTACGAATTCCCGAAGACCGATTACCCCAGCGCCAATGCCCGCTACATCTTCGCCTTCGGCGCGACACTTGCCCGCGTTGCCGTCAGCCGGGTGACCGGCGCGGTGCGGGTGCTCGACCTGCACCAGCATTCGGCGGCAGGTCCCGTCATGGATGTCGCGGCCTATCTCGGCCAACTCGAAGGCGGCGCCGTGCAGGGCCTCGGCTTCACCTTGAGCGAAGACGCGCGGATGCGGGCAGGGGCCTATCTGACCACCAATCTCGACACCTATATGCTGCCCGGCATCGCGGACGCGCCGGCATCAATGCGGGTCTTTGCGCTGGAGGGCCTGGACGAGGGCGACACGCTGGGGCCGCGCGGCTCCGGCGAACTGGGCATCGGCGCGGTCACGCCGGCCATTGCCAATGCCATCGCATCCGCCATCGGCCTCTGGCCCGCTGTTACGCCCATTGCGCCGGAAACCCTGCTCAAGGAGATGTCGGCATGATGCAGAATGAACAACAGCTGCTATGCCTCGACCTCATGCTCAACGGTCAGCATGTCATCGTCACCACGAGCCCGGACCAGCGGCTGACCGAAATCCTGCGGGACCAAAGGCACCAAACCGCCACAAAACTGGCCTGTGGCATCGGGCGCTGCGGTGCCTGCACGGTGCTGATGAACGGCAAACCGGTCAATGCCTGCCTGGTGATGGCCTGGCAACTCGACGGCGCCACCATCGTCACGGCAGAAGGCCTCGATGCCCTGCCGGAGGCGATCATCGTTCGCGACGCGCTGGCCGAGGAAAACGCCTTTCAATGCGGCTATTGCGCGCCGGGATTTTCCGTGGTGCTGACGGCACTGCTGATCGCCAATCCCGATGCTGATGAGGCCGACATCCGCGCTGGGCTAGAGGGCAATCTCTGCCGCTGCACCGGCTATCACTCGATCATCCGTGGTGCGCTTCTGGCCGCGGACATTCTGCGCCAGCGCCGTGCCGCTGACGCTGCCGGAGACTGACATGACGCTTGCCATCACCACGCCCACGCCAAAGACCGAAGGCGCCAGGGCCTTCCTCGCCAGCCCCCGCAAGCAGATCCTGATCGACGGGCAATGGCGCGATGCCGGGGCGGGCGGCACGTTCGAGACCCATGATCCGGCCTCCGGCCAGATGCTGGCTCTGCTGGCCGAAGGCACGGCGGACGACGTGGATGCCGCCGTTGCCAGTGCCCGCCAGGCTCTGACCAGCCACGAATGGCGCGGCCTGACGCCATCGGCGCGCGGCAAGCTGCTGGGGAAGATCGCCGACCTGATCGACGCCCATGTCGAGGAACTGGCGGAGCTCGAAACCCTCGACCAGGGCAAGAGCTACAAGACCGGCCGCTTCGGCGAGATCCCGGCCTCGGCCGAGCAGTTCCGCTATTTTGCCGGCTTCTGCACAAAGATCCTCGGCACGACCATCCCGACCTCGATATCTTACCAGCCGGCCGGCAAGCAGATTTTTGCCTATACGACCCGCGAGCCGATCGGCGTCGTGGCGGCGATCACGCCTTGGAATTCGCCCATGCTGATGGCGGCCATGAAGCTCGCCCCGGCCTTGGCCGCCGGCTGCACGGTGGTGTTGAAACCGGCGGAAGAAACCTCCCTGACGGCGCTTCGCCTCGGCGAACTGATGCTGGAGGCCGGCCTGCCAAAAGGCGTGGTCAATATCGTCACCGGTTTCGGCGAGATCGTCGGAACAGCACTGACCGCTCATCCCGATGTCGACAAGGTCGCCTTTACCGGTTCCACCGAGGTCGGCCGAATGATCGTCGGCGCCGCGCAGGGCAATCTGAAGAAGCTGACCTTGGAGCTCGGCGGCAAATCGCCGGCGATCATCCTGGCCGATGCCGACATGGCACTGGCCATTCCCGGCGTGGCGCGCGGCATTTTTTCCAATTCCGGCCAGGTCTGCGTCGCCGGCTCCAGGGTCTATGCCCACCGCTCGGTCTATGACCAGGTGGTGGACGGATTGTCGAAGGCGGCGTCGGCCCTGACCCTCGGCCACGGCCTGGATCCCGCAACCGATCTTGGACCGCTGGTCAACCGCAAGCAGGCCGACCGCGTCGCCGGTTTCATCCGCGACGGACGGGCAGACGGGGCTGAGATTGCCGCCGGCGGCCGCCAGGATGGCGAGTTCGGCACCTTCTTCGAGCCGACCGTCGTCACATCGGTCAGGCCCGACATGCGGCTGATGCGCGAGGAGATTTTTGGGCCCGTGGTGGCCGTCACGCCTTTCGACGATCCCGACGAGGCGATCGTCTATGCCAATGACAGCCCCTACGGCCTTGCCGGCAGCGTCTGGACCCAGGATTTGTCCAGCGCCCATCGGCTGGCCGCCAGTGTCAAGGCCGGCACGATCTGGATCAACTGCCATTCCTATTTCTCGCCGGAGCTTCCCAAGGGCGGTCACCGGCAATCCGGCTGGGGTTACGAGAACGGCGCGCCGGGGCTCGACAATTACCTGGAGACCAAGACGGTCTGCGCGGTGATCTGAGCACCTTGCCAGGCACAACCGCTTCTCTATAATCGGTGTGCGGGGACGACCCCCGCCACTTCTTCATTCATCCGGGACGACCCGATCCTGTCGGAGACCATCATGCCCTGGATTTTTCTCATCGCCGCCGGACTTCTCGAAATCGTCTGGGCCTTTGCGCTCAAGCAGTCGCACGGGTTCACCCGTCTCGTGCCCTCCGCCATCACCGCGGTCGCCATGCTCGGCAGCATTGTCCTGCTGGCGCTGGCCATGCGCTCGCTGCCGCTCGGCACCGCCTATATGATCTGGACCGGCATCGGCGCCGTCGGTGCCTTCGCGGTCGGCATCGTCATGCTCGGCGAACCCCTGACACCCATGCGCCTGACCGCCGCCACCCTGATCGTCGCCGGCCTGGTGATGATGAAGCTGTCGACCACGGCATAATCGGCCGAGCATAGCGCGGCTCAAACCGGCCCGAAATCCGTTATAGATTTTCTGGTTCCATAATATGTATTATGTGACTTGTGTGTAGCGGCAAAGTTGAAGTGTCCTGTTTCTGCAAAGTTGGAATGTCACACTCCCCGCGTCTGAACGGCGTCTGGGAGATTGCAGATGGATATCGGGTTTGTTGAAGGTGGCGGTGGGCACGACTGTTTCCGGCGAAGAGACCATATCGCTAGACGAAATGGAGATCGTCTGGATCCACCCGGCTCAGGCCGGTCGCGATGGAAGAACCATCGTCTTTGTAGACCTCCAATTCGTGAAGCATCCCGTTCACCACATGCAAAAGAAGATTTACTGCCGGGCGATGGTTCATCCCGAGGTCAAAATAATATGCCTCTATGGGAACACGCTGTTCCACAGCGGCCGGTAACCCAGTCACTCTAAATTGCAGGCTACCTTCCGGGTCGATCGTTGAGACTCTGGCCGTCTCCAATTGGATGCGGAGGGCTATGTTTCCAGGGAAATCCTGCGACAGGAGCCTATTAACGATCCGCTTCTCCCTGTCGTTGATGGGACGCCACACTTCGGACATAAGCTCTTCTCCGCGTTCGCTCGCCAGAAAATCATATCATGGCTCAAGAAGCTAAGGTGAGCATGATTGGCTCTGAATTGAAGTGTTGAGCAGTTGAGAAAGCTAAAGCCGAAGCGGAGCGTCATCACCCGCCCCCGCTCCTCCCTTGCAACCCGGACCAGCCGGTCGGATCGGGGTTCAGATGATCCTCCTTGCCGGCGGAACTTTCGATGATGCGGTTCGTTCTCCGTCGCGATGACGATCGATGGGTGATGGCTCAACAGCGCCCTTCGATCGGCACATCGAAAACGAGAATGATTTCTTGTACTTGATATACAATGAAGAGTAGTGGACGTCGATGGAAAAGCAGGTCGTGAAACATGGTGGGATGCCGGTCGGAATTGCGGTTCGTGATGGCAATCACTACCGGTTCATCGCCGTGAAATTTCACGTGATCGGTCTCGACGAGAGCCGCTTTCCCAGTATCCGGCACCTGCAAAACGCCATCCGCGATCATCTGCTGAGTGCCCCACGCGCGGCGGCCTGAAGCGCTTCACGCCTATCGCGCCGCCAGATCGACCAGGCCGCGCTGCAAAATGTTCATCGGTTCGACGCCGGTTGCCGTCACCAGGAACTGGTCCTCGATCATCAAGGCGCCGAGCCCCTGCCCATAGAACGGCGCCTCCAGCGCCACGACCATGTCGGCCTCGATGATTTCGCCATTGCCGGCGGAGAAGAACGGCCATTCCTCGATGCCGACGCCGCCACCGACCGAGTGGCCGAAATGGCCGCGATCATATGCGCCAAAGCCGGCTTTGCGCATCGAGGTCAGCATGGCGGCATGCACGGCACCGAAGCTATTGCCGGGAACGATCTGTTCAAGGCCGGCCGCAAAGGCCTGCTCCAGGGCGCCGAAGATACGGCCTGCCAGCGGCGCCGGCGTGCCGAAGCTGAAGGTGCGGGCGCCGTCGGACGAATAGCCCTCCACCAGCGTGCCGACATCGGCCTTGATCAACGCGCCCTGCGTGACCCTGGCCGCCATGTCGGAAAGATCGGGGCCGACCGAGATGAAATCCCAATGGCCGCTGAGCGAAAATCCGCCGGCCGTGGCGGCATCTGCGGCCCCCGATTTCCAGGCTGCCGACAGGTCACCAAGCGGCACCCCTGGCCGGACGGCCTCAGCCATACGCACAAGTCCCCCTTCGGCAGCCGTCGCGGCACGGCGCAGCAGCCCGATCTCGCGTGACGATTTCACCGCCCGCAGCCGCCGTAAGGTCTCGGACCCGTCGACCCAGCAGACCTCCGGCAAGAGGCGCGTCAGGATGGCAAAATCGGCGGCCGGCATGAATTCGAGATCGACGCCGATACAGGCGCGCTGCAGGTGACGCTCGGACAGCAGATCGCCGAGAAGCGCAAAACACTGCTTCAGATCGAAGGTCTCCGGCCGCGGACCCTGCAGGTGCTGGGCACGATAGGCCTCGTCCACCTCAGCCGGACCAGCCATCTGACCATCAAGAGCATTGAGGTCGACCATGTCGATCCAGATGCGGTGGGTGCGCAGATCGACCGCCGGGACTGCCTTGCGGATCTGGCCTGCCGCATGATCGCTGGCGATTGCTGCCAGGGTCGCGCCCTCGTCGGCCGGGACCAGTGCGATGGCCGACCCTGCCCTGCCCCACATGGTGGCAACGCCGGCCGGCGCGCCGATCGCGTAGCGGAACGCCTCGGGCTGGAACAGCACCAGCGCCTCCAGACCAGCCTCGGCCATCAGGCGGCTGGCGCGGCGGCGATCGATATCGGACATGGCAGACCTCGCATTCGGGACAGCGGCCTCGAATGCCGCCGGATCTCATCCGGACTATCGTTTAATCGTGCAAGGCTGCAAAGGCCAGTCCGCGCAGCAGCGCGGCGACGTTTGGTGGTCAGACCGGATGTCTAATGCAGGCCGCCGACCCCCAAAAGAGCTTCGACGGTCTGCTTGTCGGCCGAAAGCTCGGCCGGCGTACCGTTCCAGGCCACCCGGCCGCGTTCCATGATGATGACGTGGTCGGCGAAATCGAGCGCGCTCTGAATGCGTTGCTCCACCAGCAGGATGGTCATGCCGCCGGTCTGCGCCAGGCGCGAAAAGGCCGCCATCAACTCCTCGCAGATAACCGGCGCCAGGCCTTCGAGCGGCTCGTCGAGCAACAGCACCGTCGGCTGGCCGAGAATGGTGCGCGCGGTCGACAGCATCTGCTGTTCGCCGCCCGACAGCTGCGAGCCGAGATTGCGGCGCCGCTCGGCCAGCCGCGGAAACATCGCGTAGGCCTCGCTGAGCGCCTCCTTCGGCCGGCCCTTCAGCCCGACGAACAGGTTCTCTTCCACCGTCAGGGTCGGAAAGACATCGCGGGTCTGCGGCACATAGCCGAGCCCGGCAATGGCGCGGGCCGCACTTGGCAGGGGGGCAATGTCGCGGTCGCCCAGCCGGATCTCGCCGCCATAGCGCTTGGTCTGGCCGGCCAGCGTCGCCAGCAGACTGGTCTTGCCCATGCCGTTGCGGCCAAGCACCGCCAGTCGCGACCCGGCGGGCGCCAAAAAGGACACGTCCTCGATCACCCGTGTCGGGCCATAGCCGGAGCTTAAGTTGCGGATTTCAAGCGACGCTGCCGGCATTGGCATAGCTCCCCAGATAGGCTTCCCGCACGCGGGCATCCTTGGTGACATCGGACGGCGACCCGTCGAAGATGACGGTGCCGGCGGCCAGCACCACGACGCGTTTGGCGAAGCGGAAGACAAGGTCCATGTCGTGCTCGATCATCAGCACGGCGAGATCGGACGGCAGCTTGGCCAGCGCCTGCTCGATACGGCCGGTGTCGCTCTGCGGCACGCCGGCGGCCGGCTCGTCGAGCAGCAGCACCTTGGGCTTCAGGGCCAGCGCCAGGGCAATTTCCAGCAGCCGCTGCTGGCCATAGGCGATCTCGCTGACCTTGGATTGGGCGAGCGCCGTCAGTCCCAGCGTCTCGAGAATGTCGTTCACCTCGTCCATGACCTCAGGCATGCGGGCATAGCTGCCCAGCATCCGGCCGGATTTGCCCTGCCGCTGCAGGATGGCGAGCGCCACATGCTCTTCCGGCGTCATGTCGTAGAAGAGCCGCGTCACCTGGAAGGAGCGCACCAGACCGCGCCGCACCCGCTGCATGGCATTGAGCGCGGTGACATCCTCACCGGCCAGCCGCACGCTGCCCGAGGACGGCTTCAGGTTTCCGGTCACCAGATTGACGAAGGTCGTCTTGCCGGCGCCGTTCGGGCCGATCAGCGCGATGCGGTCGCCCTTGGCCATGGAGATCGACACGTCGTTGGTCACCACGAGACCGCCGAAATTGCGGCGCAGCTGGTCGACTTCGAAAATCGGGCTCATCCGCGACGCTCCTTCAGGCGGCTTAACAGCAGGGCGGCCGAGCCATAAAGCCCGCGCGGCGCAAACAGCACCACGGCAATCAGCAGCGCGCCGACCATGGTCAGCCAGTGGAACGGATTGGCGGCGGAGACGAGATCCTCGAACCACATGAACGACACCGTGCCGATCAGCGCGCCGAACAGCGAACCCGTGCCGCCGAGCACCAGCATGACCAGCGCTTCGGCCGACAGCGTGAAGCTCAGGCTGTCGAGGCCGACGACCTGGGTCGAGATGGCGTTGAGCGCGCCGCCGACGCCGGCCACCATGCCGGAGATCACATACATTTTCAAAAGGGTGGAGTTCACCGATGCGCCCATGGCGTGCACGCGGATCGGATCTTCCTTGATGCCGCGACAGAGCATGCCGAAAGGCGAGCGCACCAGAAGACGCAGCAGGACAAAGATCACCACCAGCAGCACGACGCCGTAGATATAGGCGGTGCGGCCCCAGAGGTCGAATTCGAACAGACCGAACAGGGCATCGGGCATGATATCGGCCAGACCATCGCTGCCGCCGGTCCAGGCCGATGCCTTGTTGGCCGCTTCGTGGAAGAGATGAATGACGGCGATCGACAGGACGAGCTGCGACAGGCCATGGGCGCGCAGGATGATGGCGCCGGAGATGAGACCGGCCAGCGCGCCGGCCGCAGCCCCGATCAAGGTCATGGTGACCGGCTCGGTAATGCCGAAATGCGCCGCCGCAATGCCGGCGCCGTAGGCGCCTGCTCCGAACAGGGCCGCATGGCCAAGCGTCGCGACGCCGCAATAGCCCGTCACCAGGTCGATCGACAGCACCAGCAGTGCCGTACCGATGATGCGCGTCAGCAGCGCCAGGTTGCTCGGAAACAGGAAGTAGCCGATGATGGCGACCACGATGATCGCCGCCACGCCGGCAAGGCCGTTCCAATACGGGCTCTTGCGGGTTGCGCCACCGGAAGGAGTGCTGTCATTCATGAGAACCGCCATTTTCACTTGAGCCTTCCGGCAAGACCGCGCGGGAACAGGGTGACGATGACGATCACGGCGAGATAGAAGAAGAATTCGCCATATTCCGGCGCGAGATAACGCCCTGTCGTGTCGATGCCGCCGAGCAGCAGGCAGGCGGCGAGCGCGCCAGGAATGGACCCTGCCCCACCGACCGACACCACCACCAGGAAGGTGACCATATAACGCAGCGCATAATAGGGCTCGACCGGCAGAAGCTCGGCGCCGACCACGCCGCCAAAGGCGGCAAGCCCGACGGCCACGGCAAAACTGACGGCATAGACCACTTCCGTGCGCACGCCGAGGGCGGCCGCCATGGCGGCATTGTCGACCGAGGCACGCAGCTTGACGCCAAACGCCGTGCGCTCGATCAGGAACCACAGTCCCCCGGCGACCACGAGGCCGCAGACGATCGCGAAGATGCGGTGGGCGGCGATCGAGCGGAAGCCGAGATCGACCGAGCCGCGCAATTGATCGGGAAGCGGAATGGTCTTCAGCGTCGGCCCGAAGACGAAATTGGCAATGCCGATCACGCAGAAGGTGATGCCGATGGTCATCAGCACCTGCGTCAGCTGCGGCGATCCGTAGATCCGGCGATAGAGAAGACGCTCGATCGGGATGGCGATCAGCACCGTTCCGAAGACCGCGACCAGAACGGCGCCGGCATAGCCGATGCCGAAATTCTGCGCCGCATAGGATGCGAGATAGCCGCCGATCATGGCAAAGGCGCCGTGCGCCAGGTTGACGACGCGCATCAGCCCCATGGTCACCGAAAGGCCGATCGATATGACGAACAGCACCATGCCATAGGCGAGCGCGTCGACGGCAATGCTGAACATGGTCTGCATGTCTATAGGTCCTGTCTTGCAGCGAAGGCCAGCCTTCGTTGAAAACGGTCCGGCGAAGATCGCCCCGCCGGACCGCAGATCTCAAAAGCGAGGCCCGATCACTTTACGGCTGCAAGGCCCGGATCGCCCTGCTTCTCGAAGGTCTGGATTTCCTTGTTGTAGTATTTGCCGTCATCGGTCTTGGCCACTTCACGCAGGTAGATGTTCTGGGTGATGTGACGGCTTTCCGGATCGATGCTGACGGGACCGCGCGGGCTGATCCAGGACAGGCCCTTGACCGCCTCGACCGCCTTTGCCGCATCCTGCTCGCCGCCGGTCGCTTCGATCATCTTGTAGATCACATGCATGCCGTCGAAGGCGCCGACCGAGGGGAAGGACAGTTCGGCCGGGTTGCCGATCGCCTTGCTGGCCGCCTCGACGAACACCTTGTTTTCCGGAGAATCGTGCGAAACGGCATAGTGGAAGGTGGTCTGCATGCCGAGTGCGGTCTCGCCGAGCGCCGGCAGATCGGATTCCTGCGTCAGGTCGCCGGGTGCAAACAGTTCGATGCCGCCGGATTTCAGGTCGTTTTCGCTAAAGGCCTTGACGAAGCCGAGCGTGGTCGGGCCGGACGGCAGGAAGGCGAACACGCCTTGCGCGCCAGAATCCTTGATGCGCTGCATGATCGGGCTGAAATCATTGGTGGCAAGCGGCATGCGGATCGCTTCGACGACCGAGCCGCCGAGCCCTTCGAAGCCGGCCTTGAAGGCATTTTCCGCGTCGACGCCCGGACCGTAGTCGCTGACCACCGAGATCACCTTCTTGATGCCCTTGTCGAACGCCACTTTGGCGATCGGCGTCGAGGTCTGCCAGGTGGTAAACGACGTGCGCACCACCAGCGGGCTCTTGGTGACGATGGCCGAGGTTGCGGCATTCATCACCACCATCGGCACATTCGCCTGCTTCAAAAGCGGCGTGACAGCCATGGCGTCGGGGGTGAAATAGAAGCCGGCGA
Source organism: Rhizobium sp. CG5 (assembly GCF_023701945.1). Lineage (GTDB taxonomy): Bacteria > Pseudomonadota > Alphaproteobacteria > Rhizobiales > Rhizobiaceae > Allorhizobium. Next base: position 37,504 of record NZ_JABAEF010000016.1, on the reverse strand, counting down.
GATATTGCACGCCCTCCTTGATCACCAGTTCCTGCGCCAGCGCCTTGGATTGCGCGGGATCAGCCTGCGGCACGTCGCGATAGATGATCTCGACCGTGTCATCGCCGACCGTGGCACCGTTCAGCGCCATGTAGGCGTCAATGCCGGCCTTGAAATTCTTACCCTGCAGCGAGAAAGGACCTGAGAATGGACCGACAACCCCGACCTTGATGGTGTCGGCATAGGCTGTGCTGCTGAGTAGCATTGCCGCAATCGCGGCGGTCATAAACCGTCTCATCGAAAACTCCTCCCGTGAACCGGCACCTCGCGTTATGCGTCCTCACGCCGGCAGAAATACCACTCTATTGGATTAGGCACCGGAAGCGATAATGTATAATAAAAAAAGCGTCCTGAATCATATCGAGTTTGTTATGGATGAACGACAATCTCGTCGCTATCATCACGAAGAAATGTAATTCTCTTCCCAGAACAATGCCATGTCGAGAGCCTGTGTTCCCGGCACTTTCATCGCCACACACACCAAACGTTGATCAGGGCAAAACATATGACCATCCTGCCTGGATTCTTGAGCCTTCCCGATCGTCTTGCCGATGGGCGCAAGCCCCGTGCGGTCATCTACGCGGCCGGTCACGGCAGCACCTATCCCGGTCAGGATAGCAGCAGCCACGCCTTGGCCGCTGACGCCATTCGTGCTGCGAGCCAGGAGGATGCGGGGCTTGTCGAGCACTGGGACTTCGATCTCGGCGGCCCGCTGTTCGATGGGCAACCGGTCTCCTGCATCGACGTCGGCGACCTCCCCACGACCCTGCACGACAATGCCGTCAACCGGGCATTGATCGAGGCGAAGACGCGCGCTGTGCTGGCAATGCCGGCCGTACCGATCCTACTTGGCGGCGATTGCTCCGTGACCTTTCCCTTCCTTGCCGGATTTGCCGATCATGGGCCGGTGTGGATCCTGCAGATCGACGCCCATATCGACTGGCGCGACGAGGTGCATGGCGAGCGCTGCGGGTATTCGAGCCCGATGCGCCGGGCGAGCGAGATGCCGCATGTCGCCGGCATGGTGCAGGTCGGGATGCGCAGCGTCGGCAGTGCCGGCTTTGTCGAAATCGAAGCGGCGCGGCACTATGGCAGCCATCTGGTGACCGCCCGCGAGGTCCATGCCCAGGGCGTAGACGCCGCTCTCCGGCATATTCCGCAAGGCGCTCCAGTTGTCGTCACGCTCGACTGTGACGCTCTCGATCCCAGTATCATGCCGGGCGTGGCGGCGCGCACGCCGGGCGGCCTGACCTATACGCAGGTGATCGACCTGATCGCCGGCATCGGCAAACGAGGCCGCATCGCCGGCTTCGATCTGGTGGAACTCTATCCGCACTCGGATATTGACGGCCTGTCGGCGCTGACCGCCTCGCGTGTTCTCGTCAACGTGATCGGCACAATCGTCCGGCAGACGTGAAACCCAGGGACTGGCCGGCGGTCAGCAGGGGCAGTGCGACAGGCCGCCGAAGATCAGGCAAGTCACTCCTCCGTCTTGCGACGATCCAGGGCAGCCTGCAGGTCCTGCGCCAGGTCCAGCAGACGGGGCGGGACAGGCTCCGCTTCAATATCCTTCAGTAATGGATCCAGCTTCGCTCTGATCGCCTTGGTAAGGGTACGATTGCTGCCGCTTTTGGTGTCTTCGCTCATCCTCGACCTTCCGCCTTTCCGCAAGCGGCGCAGTGCGCGCCTTGCGTTGAGGAACTCGGCCCCTTTTAACGGAGACCGTAGGTTTTCAGAAGCACAATACGTTGGATTTGTCCAAACGGATCAAAGAAGAGCGGAAATCTCCGTGCAGGTCCGACATGGGCGCCGCCGCACTAAAGCTTGCCGCGCGACATATCCATGCCGTGGATGGAGGCCGGAATGATCGGACGCTGACCGCCTCGGTCGGCAAGCGGAAGGGCGGGTTCGGCCGGCGGGACGACTTGCTGCACAGGGCTTACCAGCGGCGGCTCATGCCTGTCTGATTTTGCGGGACCAAAAAGTCCCCTCCAGAATTCGACAAACTTGGTCATGGTTTCCATCTCCTCTTTCTTGCGACGTTCGGTGCCATTGGCGGCACGGTCGCCTCAGCTCAGAAGGCCGAGCTGCGCGGCTGTTCGGGCGCATGCGGCGCTTGCTTCAGAAGCGTTTTGTAGATGTCGGCATACTGGGCGGCGCTGCGCTCCCAGGAATAGTCGGCTCGCATGCCCTGCAATTGCAGCCGGCGCCAATCCTTCGGCACACGATAGGCATCGAGTGCCCGGCGAAGCGCATCGCGCAAGGCGGGTGCTGCGACCGGATGAAACTGAAACCCGGTCGCAGCACGCGCCGACATGGCCGCATCATTGGCGTCGATGATGGTCTCCGACAGACCGCCGGTGCGCGACACGATCGGAACGCAGCCGTAGCGTAGCGCGTAAAGCTGGGTCAGGCCACAGGGCTCAAAACGCGACGGCTGGATGATGGCATCCGCGCCACCGTGGATCATATGCGCGGTCTCTTCGTCGTAGCCGATCTCGACGGCCATGCGCCCGGGGAAACGGCCGGCGACATCCAGCAGCGCCTGTTCGATATCGCGATCGCCCTGCCCGAGCACGATCAGCTTGCCGCCGCCCGCCATGATCTCGTCGGCGGTCTCGGCCAGCATGTCCATGCCCTTTTGCCAGGTCAGCCGGCTGATCGCCGAAAACAGCGGCCCCTCGTCCGTGTCCAGGCCAAAACGCTCCAGCAGATGCTGCTTGTTCGGCCCTTTCCATCCCAAGGTCTTCAGATCGAATGGCGCGACCAGATAGGGATCGCTGGCCGGATCCCAGATCTCCTGGTCGATACCATTGACGATGCCGCGCAGCCGATCCATGCGCTCGCTCAGCACGCCCTCCAGACCCATGCCGAAACGGGCGCTCAAGATCTCGCGGGCATAGGTGGGGCTGACGGCCGTGATATAGTCGGCGGTCAGCAGACCGCCCTTCAGGAAGCTGATATCGCCATAATATTCGAGCCCATCCATGGCATAGGCTTGCGGCGGCAGGCCGATTGCCGGCAACAGCGAGGACGAGAACTGGCCCTGAAAGGCCAGATTGTGAATGGTCAGCACAACCGGGGTCGTCGAGCCCATTTCCCGCATGTAGACCGAGGTCAGTGCCGTCTGCCAGTCGTGGGTGTGGACGACGTCAGGCTTCCAGCCCGGCAACGCGCCCTGAGCTATTTCCGCGCCGGCCAGGGACAAGACGGCAAAACGCTTCCAGTTATCGGCATGATCGTGGCCTTGGCCGTCGATATAAGGACCGCCCGGCCGATCGTAGAGTTGCGGGGCGTCCAGCACGAAAAGGTCGAGGCCGTCGATTTCAAGCGCATGCAGGGCCGCAGGCTCTCCCAGCAGGTCATCGAACACGAGAAGCGGCAGCCGGTTTTTCAGAAGCGGACGCAGCCGGCTATAGCCTGGCACAAGCGTACGGATCTTCACGCCATGCCCAAGAAGCGCCTTGGGCAAGGCGCCCGTGACGTCGGCAAGGCCGCCCGTCTTGATCAGCGGATAGATCTCGGATGTGACGGACAGCACGTCGATCGGCGCCTGCCGGTGGCTAGCCCGGACGCTGCGGGTCGACAGAAAAGAAATGCCGAGATTACGGCCTTCAATGCTCGGAGCGCTGTCCATCATGGTCATTCCTTTCCGGTTTGTTTCGACTTCGCAGAAGGCTTCGGCGCGGCTGTAACCGTTGGCTCCGCCGGGTCGGCTGGTTCAGCCAAGGCTGCCGCGGCAACGCGCCGGCGGGTTCCATCCTTGGCCTTGCGGGCACCCTCTGCCATGGCAAGATATTCCTGGTGCGCCGTCTGCCAGTGGGCGGAATCGCGACCATGGGGCCGGCCCTCCTCTTCCCATAAGGCGTAGGCGCGCTTTTCGATCCATTCAGCTTCGGTTTCCGTCATCCGTTCATCCCCAGTTCAGCACACACTCAACGCCGTTTCCGGCAATACGGTTCCAGGCTTCGGGAGCGTTTTTTTTGCAGTGCGGGGAAGGCTTGATGCAGATGGTGTTCCGTCATGGTCAACACGCAGACTGTCACGTGATCTGGATCGTTAGGTGCGGGGGCTGTTAGTGGAACAATATCTCCCGCGGCACGTTCTATTTCTGCAAGTATAACAGGAGCATTGTCATGCAACTTCTCGGGACGCAGGTTCACGCCGAACAGGGCGGCAAACGCGGCTTTACGGTCGAATTCGTCGGCGACGGCGGCGAGGTGATTTCGGTCCAGCTGCGCGCCACTGAAGGCGGCGACCTTAACCGGCAGAACGCCTTGGAAAAGGCCCGTGACCTCATGCGCGAGGTTTGCGATGGCGACATGACCAACGCCGTGGATCTGGAAGCCCATCCGAGCGCCAGGCAATCGCGCGACGAAGAAGAGATGGAAAGCCAGCTGGACGAAGGGTTGCAGGACTCCTTCCCGGCCAGCGATCCGGTATCGGTGACTTCGTCGACCACAGTCGGGGGCTCTGACACAAACAGGCCGTAACCAGCTTTTGCATCTCTTGGAGGAGAAGACGACCATGCAACCAGAGCCTCACGATCCGAACCCGGCCGGCGAAGGACCTTCGGTCGCCAACGTCCTCTTCGCAGACCGGACCGAGGCGGGACGGCAGTTGGCCCTCTTGATGCAGGCGGATGATCTCGACCGGCCCATCGTACTGGGCGTCCCCCGTGGTGGCGTGCCGGTGGCCATCGAAGTGGCCAAACGGCTTGGCGCACCGCTCGATCTGCTGATCGTGCGCCGCATCGCGGCACCCGGCCATCCGGACATGGGCATCGGCGCGGTGGTCTATGGTCCAGAACCACACACCGTGCTGGATGATGATCGCGTTGGGCAGTTCACGATCCCGCCCGGATATCTGGAGGACGAGCGCCAGCACCAACTGGTAGAGGCCGAGCGGCGCTGGCGGATGTACCGGGGCACGGCGCCCGCCATCGACCTCAAGGGTCGCGACGTGGTCCTGGTCGATGATGGCGTGACGACCGGCATCACGCTTCGTGCCGCCATCGTCGCCATCCGCAAGGCCAATCCGAAATCGATCCACCTTGCCGTGCCGGTGGCCTCGGACAAGGCGATGGCGCTTCTGCGACCGAAAGTCGACGGACTGACAGCCATCCACGTTCTGGACACGGCATCGAAGGTCGGAGAGTTTTATGGCAGTGCCGAGGCTCCGGACGACGATGTGGTCAACCAGATGCTGAGCCGGGCGGCCGTGCTGCTCAACTGAGGCTACGGGTCTTGGCCAATGGTCGACACCCGCACACAAGGTCATAAATCCCGTCTCCCTCTGGAACAAAATCGAGACTGGCAGGTTTGATGCGTCTGAGACGCCCTGCATGACCGATTATCGGTGTTCGCCCCGGCGAAGGATTGAATCGGAGTGATCCGGTCGACGGTATGCGCGCGTCCTTCACGCTGCGAAGCGAGGTCGGAGCTTGAGAAGGACCGCGCCATGGGAGGGCGAGCCGACATGTCGGCTCGCCCTTTTCCTTATAAGCCACGTCGGAGCCGCACCCGCAACTCTCTGGTTTTACTGCTCTTATTGCGCACCATCGCCGTCAGCGAACGGCGTTGTGGTTAAATTTATGTTAAGATGACCCTTGACCATTCGGGTGAATGTCTGGCTTAATACTGTTGGGAGAAGTTTAAGGGTCACTTGATGGTCAAAGTTGAACTTCAGTCTTCCGTTGTCGGCGCCGCTCAATATGAAGCAGCGAGCAAGACACTTCACGTATATTTCAAAGACGGGCGCAAGAAGATCTTTCGCGAGGTTCCAGCGACGACCTATGAGGTGCTGATCGCCTCGCCGTCGCCGGGAAATTTCTATCAGCATCACATTCGCGGGTGTTATCAGACCCACGGCACGTCCCGTTGAACCCCTGGGGTCGCGACGGACGTCGATGATTGCATGACTTGACATTCATCGCTCAAAAATTGCGAGCGAGCAGATTTACGCTTCCGAAGATCATTTGATCCTATGTTTACGCGCCAGGGGCTTTCTTTTTGAGAGAAGCCACACCTATTTCGTGTCCATCAGCCCCTGTACCAATCCAACGGTAGAATAATTATTTCAGTTACTACTGAAATATATTCGGCCATGTTTTCGTTATGTCTGCAACATTCCGAAAATAATCGCGATTCCTAGCGGATCTGGCTATTTCCTGACTTGCCTGCCAAAACTAATCATATTAATAGTCTTTCGCAGTTGCGAAATATAAGTCTTGAGAATTTTGCACGCACTATGTTTTCTGGGAGAGCTTGGGAGGGCGAGTGAGCATTGCGGGATGGTGAATGGTGTCTTCGCTATAACCTCTGCGCAGTGCGGCAATGTCGCTGAGTGGAAAAGTATTCTGCTCGTGTCGTAATCTTGGTGCCTATTCGGGTCATCAGATGGGTAACGAAGGAAGATCCCTTTGACAGATAAAGATCCGATATTGCGGGTTCTCGCCGTCTCCTCTGGCGGCGGCCATTGGGAACAGCTGATGCTTGTTGTGGCGAGCTTCGAGGGCGCCCATGTTGCCTTTGCCAACACGATCGATGGACTGGCGGAAAAGTCCGGCGTTTCTCCAGCCTATCTCGTCGCCGACTGCAATCGCGACAAGATCTTTGCGACGGTGCAATGCGCGCTGGGTATATTCCGCATCATCCACCAAGAAAAACCCGATGTGATCATTTCGACCGGCGCCGCGCCTGGAATTCTGGCGCTGGCCATCGGCAAAGTATTCGGGGCCAGGACGATCTGGCTCGATAGCGTCGCGAATTCCGAGAGACTATCCCTTAGCGGCAAATTTGCCGGCAAGATCGCCGATCTGTGGCTGACGCAATGGCGGCATCTGGCCACGGATAACGGGCCAAAATACTACGGAAGCGTTCTATGATCCTGCTGACCATTGGAACACAGCTGCCCTTCGATCGCCTTGTGCGAGAGATGGACGCCTATGCTGCGTCTTCCGACGAGGACATATTCGGGCAGATCGGCAAGGCTGCCGGCTATATTCCCCAGAATTTTGCCCATTGCTTGACCATGAATCCCAAGGAGTTCGAGCAGAAGTTTGCCTCCGCAAGGGTCATCGTATCGCATGCTGGGATCGGGACGATCCTGACGGCGCGCAAACATGGCAAGCCGATTATCGTCTTCCCCCGCCAGGCAAAATTCGGCGAACACCGCAATGATCACCAGCTGGCAACCTGCCAGCAGCTGGGTGGCAAGGCTGGAATATATCCGGTCGAGAATGCCGATATGCTACGGGACGTCTTGTCCTTGCCGAACCTCGAAGCGCCCGCGCCGATCGATGAATCGCCGGACCGTGCCGGTTTGCTCAACGGCATCCGGCATTTCACCAGCGGTCTGCAAAGGCCCAGAGCCTCCATTTCCTGACGAGAGCCGCGCGGCACGGACTTAGACCCAAGTCTCGATGAGAGGACCTATAGGGCCCCCATCATCGAGACTGGGTGTCGTGCCAAGTTACGACGACTTCACGTGTTCATAGATGGCATGCAGCCGCGGCAGAATGATCTGGTCGCTATAGGCATCGGCAATGCGCTTCTGTCCGGCGTCGCCGAGTTCCTTGCGGCGATGCGGATCGGCAATCAGCGACGAGATGCGCTCTGCAAGACCATCGATATCGCCGGGATCGATCAGCAATCCGTCGACACCGTCCGTGATCAGTTCCGGAATGCCGCCAACCCTTGTGGTGATCGTTGCCAGCCCGGCGGCCATGGCCTCCAGCACGCTGACCGGCAGTCCCTCATTGTAGGAGGGCAGGACATAGATCGAGCTGCTGGCCAGCAAGACTTTTTTGCCCTGTTCATCGACCCAGCCGGCCAGTGTCACCACGTCGCGCAGCTTGAGACCGTCGATCGCCTGCTGGGCGCGCTCCGTCTCGCCGTTTCCGCCGATGATCAGTTTGGCGTCGGGATGGCGGGCGTGAACCTTGGCGAAGGCCTCGATCAGGTCATAGGTTCCCTTGCGCGTCCCGACCAGCCCCAGGAAGAGCACGTTGACCACCGGCTTTTCATCGCCGGTTGCAACAGTCGGAACCCTGACATAATTGGGCAGCACGTCGATTTTTGCGGCCGGCGCAATGCCACCGACGAAATCGGCCCAGCTCTGCGAAAGAACGATGACGGAATTGGCTTTTTCCAGCTGGTGCCGGATCAGCCGCTGCGCAAAGGGCTTCTGCGACGCGTAAAAGGGCTTCATTTCAGAGCCGTGCAGATGCAGCACGACGGGGCGCCCAAACAGGCGGCCAATGGTCGAGAAGATGGCCTTGCGCCAGAAGCTGCCGCGCATGGCGGCGTGGATATGGACCAGTTCGACCTTTTGCGTCGCCAGCAAACGGATGTAGCTCGACAAGGCTTTCAGGAAGATGATCTGCCGCTTGGAAAAACTCCCTTCATCATAGGAGTGGATGACCCGCATGTCCTCCTGCTGCAGGAAACCATCGCGTTCATAGGCTTCCACGACACTGCGCATTCCGCCTCGAGCATTCGGGGCCACCATGATCTTCACGTTATTTCCTTTCCCGCCAATCCTGTTCTTTCACAAAGCAAAGCTCACGCCAGTGAAGGCATTCTCATATTCCGATGACGAGGATGAGGAAGCGCTCCACGCCCGGCCACGCGGGGTTTGGTAACCTTCAACCTGGTCAGGCTCCACGTAAGCCAGAAAATTCCCGCCATCCAAGGGTCTGTAAACTGGATCTCGAAAAAGGATCTGATCCAGATGTAGACAGCTAGCGCGATGTATATGACCGCCTCGTTGTCGCCGCACCACAGCAGTCGATAGACCGATGCGAACAACATGTAGACACAGCAATAGACAATGATCCCGAGGGGCACGATGCCGAGCTGGAGCCATACATCCAGCCAGGTATTGTGGGAATGTGCGGTCCCCATGTCTCCGGACATCATCTTGATCCAGAGATTCGCATTGTTATTGGGGCTGGACCACATTCCGTAACCTTCGCCGATGATCGGATGCTCCCATATTTTTTCCCAGACTGCCGTCCAGATATAAGTCCGACCTGTGAAGGTCATATCGCGTCCGGCATTTTCGAAAAACAACTCGATATTCATGTACAGTGCGAGGAACGTCCCCACAGTAAAGCATAACAGGGCGACCAGGAGCATCGGGCGAAGCTTTTTCGGCATTGGTCTTATGGCGATAATCGACAAGGATACTGCGATTGCTGCCACCGCTGCCATCAGCGCCGTTCCCGAACTCGACATGATCAGCATCAGGGCCATCGGCAGCCCGGCGCCGGCCGCGAGCAAAGACGATAGGTTTTTCGTCATCCAAGCACCGAACAATATCAGGATCCCGGTCGCCATGATGTCTCCGGTGAAATTCTTATGCACCTGGACGCCACGCCATGCGCCCTCATAGGCTCCGCCGATCCTGCTTATTCCCAGGGTGGGAACTGCGACCGAGAGCAAGATGCCCACACAGGCGGAAATGAAGAAGGCCAGAACCATCAAGCGCAAGATCTTGCGCAATGGATAGTACTGCGCGAAGACGATTCCCAACGTCATTGTCGGCAAGTACCGCAGAGCGCGCTTTATCGTCATAGCGGCATCAGTCGACCACACAAAAGAAAAGAAAGCAAAAAATACAAAGATATAAATCAGAGAAACGCCGCCAAGAAATTTTACTCGGCCGTTCGATTTTGCAACATAAATAAATATAAGCAACGATACCAATACAAGCGATAATGTCGTAACAGGCACCGGCAGCGCAACTTCTGATTCTCCCCCCGAGAGATAACTTTCAAGAGGATAAAAGCTGAAGTCTATATAATAAAAAAGCAAAAATACTGTAACGAAGTCAATGACGTTCATCGATGTTTTTTTTGGCACTCTTCCCGCTGGCAAATTCATGTCTTTTCCATCCCGATTCAAGCTTGTGCTGTAGCTTGTATTTCCCCGTCAGCCTACACCGGGTTTCTCTAGTTTGATTGCCAACTATATCTGAGGGTTTTTCGGAAGAAGGATATTGCCGGGGTCTCCACCACGATGTGGTAAACAACCCCCGTCACCGTTGCCAGCAGAGCCAGCACCAGCGAGATGATCTCGAGACTGTTGTCTGTTCCCAGGAGACGCGAAAAGCCCTGCAGGAAAAACGACAGCGCCACGGGATGTACGAGGTAGATGGCGTAGGATGCCGCACCGAGCAGCGCCAGGAGCCTGGGGATCGGCAGGCTTTTTTGGCGCTCCATTTCCACGGCCCCCAGGACGAACAGCACCGAGGGGATGGCAAAAGCCATCCGTCCGAAAAGTGCATGGTGCTGGATTTCGGTGGCAAACAACATCAGCCCGAGGAAGCTGACTACCCCGGTGAGCACGAACAGAAGCGGATACGGAATGCGCTTGAGCCGCAGGATTTCGGCGGCGGCAACCCCCATCAGGAATTCCAGATTGAAGGCGCTCAGCATGAAGGACAGCGGAAAATGATCCCGCGCATACTGGCCCGTCGGATCGACCCCGGCCGGGCCGAGGTTCCAGGCGATGATCGCCAGGGCCCAGGCCGGAAACAGCCATAACAAACGCTGGCCGCCGGCAATGACCAGAGCGAACAGCCCATAGAAGAAAATCTCATGCGTCAGCGTCCAGGCGACGCCCAGCACCGGCTGAGCCGTATAGGGAAGGAGAAACACCGACAGCAGGATATTGACGGGATCGCGCTGGCTCGCGACACCGGCATTCGGAACGACCTGATAGAGCACTACCAGAAAGATCAGGATGATCCAATAAGGCGGGAAAATTCTCAAGAATCGCTTGCGGGCAAAATTGCCGACACGGCCGGCCTGGCCGATATCGCCGCGGTGGATCCAGGTGATGATGAAGCCGCTGAGCACGAAGAAGAAATCGACGCCGACGTTGAAATTCTCGAAATGGCCCCGGAAGGGTTCGGCGCCGTAGAACCGCGGCTGGCTCATCAGGCTGCCGGTATGGTGAAACACCACCAGGATGGCGGCCACCGCCCGCCCGATTTCGATGAGATTGAATTTGCCGTTGCTGGCCGGTGCGATGATGGCCTGTGTCATGCGACAAGCTCCAGATAGGCCGCGGCACAATTCTCAGTGCCGAACACCCTGCCCCGCTGCTCAAGCGCCTGACGATCCGGCGTGGTCTTTAGCGCTGCCAGCATGGCCTTCGCAAGCGCCGGCGCATCGCCGACCGGAACCAGCGTGCCAAAACGGCCATTTTCAAGGATTTCGGCCGGCCCATGCGGGCAATCGGTGCTGACCACGGGCGTGCCGCAGGCCAGAGCCTCGGCAATGACATTGCCAAAACCTTCAAAGCGCGAGGAGAGCACGAACAGGGCCGCACTTTTGATATCAGGCAGAGGATTGTCGACGAAGCCCGGCATGGAGATCCTGTCAGCAATGCCGAGGGTTGACGCCAGTTGCTCAAGCTCGGCCCGCATCGGCCCGTCTCCAAGCAATAGCAGGCGCGCCTCCGTCTGGCCCGCCACGATGGCAAAGGCCTGCAGCAGCGTGGAAAAATCCTTTTGCGGAACGAAACGGCCCATTCCGGCGATCACCGGCAGACCGGTCTTCTGCCAGGGATGCGTTGGAGCGCCCGCTGCCGTCCGCGCGTCGAAATCCTCCGTCACGACGCCATTATAGATGACCGTCATGCGGTCCCTGCTGAGCCCGGAATGCCGTGCCAGGTCATCGGCCACTCCGGCAGACACGGTGACGATCTCGTCGGCAAAGGGAAGAATTGTCCGGTAGAGAAAGGGCAAGACGCGGTGCTTCAACGACGGGCGCTTGACCTGCTCGGAAAAGGCATTGTGCTGGGTGACGATGATGCGGGTGCGTGCGCGTGTGGCGAGGCGGGCCAGAACCGCCATGACGTTCATATGCTCCATATTGGCAATCAGCACGTCCGGTTTCGCCTGCCGCAGATAGCCGGCCAGCTTGAACACCGCCTTGACCTGCCGGTCAGCATTGAGTTCGACGACCTTGATGCCGTCTGGCACCTGATCGGCCAATGCGCCTTGGCGGCGATCCAGCAGCAGAGTAACGTCAAGACCGTGGGCACGGAACAGCGGTGCGAGCCGCAAATGCAGTCTTTCTGCTCCACCACCACTGAGATCGGGCAAATAGATAGCAAGCGACCGCACCTCAGACTTGCTCAAATTCACAACCGGTCTCCGGAATTGTTGCACCGCAACAGAGTATAAAGGGAAAACAAAAGGATATCGAGTACAAACGGCAGCCTATTTCAGCATGATGTGCTGGGACGAGCGGATCCGGCGAGCACCCGATCATAGAAATCATCGAGACGTTCACAAATAGAGGGTATGCGCTCCGCTTCATCCGAACCCGCGCTCGACGAGGACAGAGGAAACAGTCGCCTCACCCGCGCTGCGCCGCGCTCGGCCATGGCAGCCCGGGACGCGGGATCTCTTTCCAGAAGACGCAGGCTTTCGGCAATGGCAGTGCCGGAAATCTCCGGCAGGAAGACAGCGCCATCGCCGCTGATTTCGCGGAGGCCACCTGTGCCGGACGAAATGAGCGCAATGCCCGCGGCATGGGCCTCAAGGGCTGTTCGCCCGAAAGGTTCGATCCATTTGGAGGCAACGACGGCAATGGCAGAGGTTTCGGTAATGTCCTTGACCGTCGCAAAGGGTATGCCTGTCAGGATCTCCGCCTGCCCGGTCACAGGCTGAAGTGCTGACTGGATTTGCTCGAAATAGGGTTTGTTCGATTGCGGCTCGGACAGGATGAAGGTTGCCGTCCAGTCGCGCGCATCCGCCAGGAACTGCGCCACGCCTTGCGCGACTTCCAGAATGCCCTTGGCCTCCTGCACACGCCCCACAACAATGATTCGGTTTTCCTTCGGGCGGCCGGTGTTCCAGGTGGAAAAGTCGAAGCCATTCGACAGGACAGTGCGCGGTATCCGGACATCAGGCCAATCGCGCTCGAATTGCGCCAGCGTCGCATCGCTGACCAGCGTAATTCCGCCAAGGCTCTGCAACTCCTTCAGCCGCAACCAGTTGCGAAGCGCCGCTCCCTTGCCCTTAACAGGAGGGTCGATGAAGTTATGGGTGTGCAGGACCACAGGAATTCCATGGTTGAACAGCGCAATACGCGCCGCCGTCGGAATATGCTGCTGGGTGGCGATCAGCTTGCTGCCTTTTTTTGCGGCAAAGGCGCGGATTGATCGCGCGAGATGCCAGCTTGCCAGGCGCGGAGCAGGCTCCAGCCGATGAATGGCCACATCGAGAAGAGGTCTTTCGCTGCTCTGTTCGGCGAAAATGGTGGTCTGGTCGCGGAAACGGCTGCCAGACACCCATTCCGCAACGCACAATTCCACGGAGGAGGATTTGCGTGCCTCAAAAGCCATGCGACGGGGAAGTGCCTGTATGATCATCATCAACTCTGTCGGGGTTTTGGTGCGAGACTGCCGTATACAGGTCTATACTATAATTATGTCCTTAGCCGCCGCCGTCATAGTTGTTCGACGGTCTTCTTGCGACGGACAAGCCGATAATATCCCATCATTTTCCGCAGTGAAATCGGCATGGCAAGAGCCGCGAACGGCACGGCGATGGCCCAGAGACCGATCTCCTTCCAGAACAGCCCGACCACGGTCGCCACCCACCACAGGGCAGCAAGTCGATAATCCGGCGAACCGATGGCGCGGGCGAGGAAATAGTGGACGATGGCATAGGCCGGCAGCGCCGCGATCTCGCCGTAGCCATAGCCGACCACGCCGACGGCCGGGACGGCGAAATAGGCGGTCACGGCAAACAGCGGCACATGCGCCAGGAAGGCGATGGCCAGGTAACGGTTCTGGTTGATGACCGACAATGTGGCCGAATGCATGTTGAACGGAGCGGCGGTCAGATAGCCCACCGCAATATACGGATAGATGTCCATGACCGGCGCCCAGCGTTCGCCAAACAGCAGCGGCACGAAGAAATCGCCGGTCCAGCCGAAGCCCAGCAGAATAGCCCCGACCGCCAGCAACTGCAGCTCCATGCCCTCGGTGACAGCGCTGCGCAGCCGTTCCAGATCGCTCTGCACCCGCCCGAGAACCGAGACCGAAAGCCGCCAGGCAATGGTCTTGACGATGCTGAGCATTTCCAAAAGGCCGATGGTCATGCCGACGAGGCCGACCGCCTGCGCGCCGAGTACCGGTCCGACGATCATCGGGTTGATCAGCATGCGCAATTGCCAGATCCAGTTGGCGGCCGAAAACGACACGGCATAACGGCCCATTGCCTTCGAGATCGACAGGTCAAAGGCGAATTTCGGATATGTTCTTGAAAGGATATGCGCGAATAGACAGGTCAAGGCCTGCTGGACGATCCACGCGATGGCCAGCGCCCGCGGACCGAAATCGAGCCAGACAAGGCTGATCGCCACGACATAATAGCCCACCTGGCTCGTGGTTTCGAGAAAGGCGATGGCGCGGTAGTTGAGCGCCCGCTCAAGCCTGACATAGGCCGGCGTCGAGAGCAGCTGCAGCGGCAGCGCCAGCACGATGATCGCCGCAACGCCTTCGAAGCCCTCGACATTCACCCATTCCGCCAGCCATGCCCGTACCAGCTCCAGGGAGAGCGTCAGGACAACCGCCAAGATGGCCAGCACCGTATAGGCGGTGCGGAACGCTCGCTCGGCGACTTCGCCTTCCTGGCGCAGCAGGTAGACGCCGATGCCGGCCGAGCCGAGGGCAAGTGCATATTGATAGATATTGAAGGCGGAGACATAGGCGCCATAGGAGGCAGGCCCCAGGGCCCGCGTAATGAGCATCACGCCGACGATCTTCAGACCGATGGACAAAACCTGACGCACCATAAGGTAGACGCCGCCTCTCAGGGCGGCATGACGAAGGCCTGTTGACGATGTCATTAAAAGCTCTTGACCATGAGTAAGACGGGCGCGCCGATCTGAAGGTTTAAAGAAGCAAGGGGCGCGATCATTCAACAACCTGCATCGGCATGGGTCCTTAAGAGGCGCAAATGCATCTGTAACACTTCAAATCTGCCGGATGATGTTTCCCCGAACCCGTTGCGGAATCAGAGGGCTAGCCGGTAAAATAATTCAACTTATCCACACCTGCTAAAACCAATTTATCTTCATCATTCGCCAAGATGGAGTCAAGCTATGTATGGCCAAAACAGTTGCAATTATAGTATTCGAACGGATGGAAATGCGAATCCCGGCCTTTGGGATAAAAGCACCGGGCTGGTTGTTCTTTTTCCCATTGAACAGTTTGTTCGTCGGCGAAAGGAAGTACCGTCATGCATCAGTTGCCCGTCACACGCCGCCATCTTCTCGCAGGTGGCGCGATGATGATCGGGGTTTCCCTGGGAATTGCGCAGCCCGCCGCAGCCGGCGGATCGGGCATCCTCCTTTCGGCATCGGACGTGACTGCGGCTGCCGTGGCCGGCGATAGTGTCGGCCACTTATCGGTAAACGGCGAGACCTGGACATTTTCGCTGACGGATGATGCGGGTGGCCGATTTGCGATCGATGGCGACAGGCTGGTGGTTGGTGCAACGCCGCTCGATCACCGCACCGCGCCCTCGATCACGGTTCAGGCGGTCAGCGGCCCCAAAACCATCAGCCGGACGTTCCGCATCAGGGTACGCCAACCGCTGCTGGAAAATGCCGCCTCGCTGACCTTCGCATCCAACCGCGTCAGCTTCCCGATTGGGTCCCAGATCGCAGCCAGCGGCGATTGCTCGGCGCTGGGCCATACGATGCATGTGGCGCCCGAATACGGAATTTCCGGCGGCATGCGCCTGCTGTTCTGCAACTTCTATATCGACCAGGGCGGCGGCACTCTGCCGGAGAAAAAGCCGGGCACGTCGAAAACCATCGACTTCGTCACCGTCTTCGTGGATGGCGTGGCCCGTCCCGTCACCTTTGGCGGGGCACAAGGCGCGGTGATTGCCGATGGCGGCTTCGTCTGGTCCGACGAAGTCATGGCCGGGGCGAGCCCGCTCACCATGCCGGCACGCCAAGTTTATTACGTGCGCGTCGCCGAGACGACACCGACCGGTCAGCGCCGGGTCTTCAATGCCGGACAACAGCTGCAGATCGGCCGCTGGGCCAATTGGTCAACCGGCGAAGGCGTCGAATATACCTCGTCTCCGCAAACCGGCAAAAGGACTGCCGGTACGGTCAGCGCCTTTAGCGGCGGCACCCAGTCGGTGGCACCCCATATGATCGTTGCCGGCGGCTGGGATGGCTCGGCGGTCTATGCGCTGTTCGGCGACAGTATCGGCGCTGCGGTCGGCGATTTCGGCTCGGATATAACCAATCGCGGCGTGCTCGGTCATATCGGCCGGGCGCTGGACGACATCGCCTCTGGCCGTCGCTCCTATGCCAATCTCTGCGCTCCCGGCACCAAGCCCCAGGACCAGGCGCAGGACGCAGCAGGCCAGATGGCGCTGCGACTGGCGGCCATCAGGGCACTGCCCAACCAGCCGTTCAACACCATCATCAGCCGCATGGGCCAGAACGGGATTTTCGACGCCCATGCCGCGCGTTTCCCGCAATTCGGCGCGGCCCAGCCCGAAAACCTCGAAAACGCGCTGCACCGGTGGTGGAGCTTCCTGCGCGAGCAGTTCGCAGCGGAGATCTTCCAGCTCACCGTCACGCCCCGCGCCCAGAACGTCGCCAACAGCAACGCCTACTGGACCGATCCGGCCTTGCAGCAGCCGACCGATCCGGCCGTCGATGGTTTTCCCGATGGCACCCGTGCCCGGTTCAATGCCTGGCTGCTGCAGGCCGGTTCCGTTCCCGATGATGTCACGGTCCTTGACGACCGAGCGGCCTTCTTCTCGCCCGACATTCCTTTCGCCTGGCGTCAGGCCGGAGGCGAATGGACGCTTGCCAACTCTGTCAGTTCCAGTGCAACGACGCTGACATTCAATGGCTCGGCGCCACCACCGCAGGGGGCCGCAATTGTCTTCGAGCCGGGCACGGCGAACGCCGACCTGCGCACCGTCTATCGGGTGACCGGTAGCGGTCCGTGGACCGTCTATGTGACCGGCGGCGGCAAGGCCCACGATACCGGCGCTGTCATTCGAGCGGCGTCCACCACCGACGGACTGCACCCGGCCCATGGACTGCATGTCCTGGCGGCCGAGATCCTGAAGGCTCGTAAGATAGACGGAACTTTGCCTTAAGGTTCTAACACGCAACCGCGATAGTGGCCTTGCCCTGGGAAATCGTCCCGGCCAGGTCCGTTACAGGAGACACGGATGCCTACGAAACGCCATGCCCACGCGGCCTTCTCGCTTAAAAGGCGCGATCTTCTGACCGGTTCGGCTGCTGTTCTGGCGATCGGTACCCTTGCTCCCGCGGCGTTTGCCGCACCGGATCCGAGCCTGAAAGATTTCGGAGCGGCTAGAGGCATTGCGTTCGGCTGTGCCGTGGGCGCAAAGGATCTGGCCGCCAATCCTGACCTGGCAGCAGCGATCGCCCGCGACTGCGCCATTGTCGTTCCCGAGAACGATATGAAATGGGGTGCCGTCGAACAGGTCAGGGGCAAACCGGACTATCAAGCCTCGGAAGCCGTGGCAGACTTTGCCAAACGCAATTCCATGGACCTGCGGGGCCATACGGCCGTCTGGTATCTCAACATGCCGGCCTGGGCAAAGCAGGACATCACCGGCCCGCAGGGACGCGATCTGATCTTGAAGCGCGTGCGTGACGTCATGGGGCATTTTCGCGGCCGGGTTGTCGAATGGGACGTCATCAATGAGATGATCGACCACACCAGCGGGCGAGCCGACGGGATGCGAGAATGGCCGCCCTTTGCCGCAGGGGACGTCGGCTTCATCGCAGATTGTTTCTTTGCCGCCAAGGAGGCGGATCCGCACGCAAGACTGGTCTACAACGATTTCGGTTTCGAATATGTCAGCGCTGGAGAGGATCAGCGACGGCTGACGGCGCTTCGCCTGATGGAACAACTGAAAACGCGTGATGCTCCCATCGATGGCTTCGGGATCCAGTCGCATCTGAAAGTCGGCAACAATTTCAAGCCGCAGACCTTTCGCCGCTTTCTGGCGGACATCGCAGATTTCGGGCTTGATATCAGTATTACCGAGTTCGATATCGACGACCAGCGCCTGGCTCCCGAGATCGAGGCTCGCGATGCAGCGGTTGCGGAACATGCACGGCTGTTTCTCGAAACGGCCTTCGAGGAACCGGCCGTGAAGAAGTTGCTGACCTGGGGCTATTCGAACCGCAACACCTGGCTCAATGCCCATCGGCCACGAAAAGACGGGATCCCGCATCGCGCCTTGCCGCTCGACGACAGCATGAACCGCACGCCGATGTGGGATGCAATTGCGGATTGCCTGAAAAACGCCCCCGACCGGCGATAGCCGGTCCATTCCTCTATCAAGAGGATGGCTTTCCGGCGGTCGACATCAAACGACACTCCGCACCTCTATCTGTGGTGGGCAAATGCCGCTTTACCGACCCTCGGCCTTTTCTTTTTCGCGGAAGATGCGCCGGGTTTCGTCGGCGGATTCATAGGCCCCGTATTCCACCAGCGGAATGCCGCTCTTGATGATGGTGGCCGGATTGCCCGCCACGATGCTGCGGCTTGGCACGTCCTTGGTGACGACTGCGCCCGAACCGACAATGCACTCATCGCCAATCGTGATGCCCGGCATGATGATGCTCCTGGCGCCGATGAAACAGTTCTTGCCGATGCGAGTGTGCTTGTAGATGCCGCGGGTTCGGTCGTGGGTCAGGATGGCCGCATCGAAGGCCACATAGGTCTTCTCAGCAACATGGACACCTTTGGGATAGGTCTTGTCGAACCGTGCACTCAGCGAGAACTCAACCGTGGGATGAATATCCATTCCCCAGAACTTGGTGAGGACCATCCACCTGGTCCGCACGAAAATCCTGCGCAAACGAAGGAAGCGATTGAGACTTGGCAAAGCTTAAGGCTCCTATGACGCATTGAACAACAAGCATTGATGGTGTTTTACATATGGAACAGCAACGGTAACAACGGCCCTGAAATGCCTAAGAGTATTGCACTGCAAAATCAAGACCCCGAGATTTCCTGATGAAGAATAACCCAACTGATTTGAACCAGACTGGGTCACAGCCGTTTTTTGACGCGCCGGCCAAGGCTATGACGGCAATTTGATTGTGACACTTGAATGAACGATTATGGCGCAACGCAATTTGGAGGATCGTTGCAATGGGTGCGAAGCGAAAGAAGATCTACGAGGCACTTGTCGATGGTGCCACGGAAGGGCATTCGGGCCGCAGCCTTTATGATTTCGTGCAGAAGCGCTGTCCCAAGACGTCCGGGAAAAAGATTGTTCGCGCGTCCCTTTTCGCTCTGACCGACCCTGATGTCACGGATCGAAATGTTCTGGATGTCATTTATGCCTTGGCGATCAAGCACCGAATGGATGAAGTTCGGCCAGGCGAAGATCACGACGACGACGACGCACAAACACCCGCCCCTGCTGCCGAAAAACCGAAGAGCAAAAAAGCCGAATCCGTGGACAACGGCGATCGGCACGCAGAGCCTTAACGGCCGCCGAGACCGACACAATGCTGCCCTTGACCATCGCGTCGGTCCGCGGCCCGGTTGCATTGTGACCCGTCCCCGACTATCGTGCCGTTATTCTGGCCACGATCATGCCGGGCGTTTGACACTCGGAACCTGACGGAATGGGAGAGTGGTATGTCTGAAGGCAGCCTCACCGTACAGACTGGCTTTCTGTCGCCGGACGATCTGGCTTTGCTGGAAAACGTCGTCATTGCCGTCTGTGGCGAAAGCGCCAGCCGCGACAGGCATGAGAAAGCGGGCCATGTGGCGGCCATGGCGATCGAACTTTATCAAAGCGGCGTGACCGATCAGTCGGCCATCATCGAGCGGGTCCGCTACCTCTAGGGTCGACCGGCCCATGACATAGAAGACCGCCGCCCGCTGGGCTCGCTTTTCAATCTCCACCCGGGTCTTTTCGATCATACGGGCAACCGTGCCTCCTCTCCAGACTGCTTGCATTCTTCCGCCTTCATGTGACGTGGAATGTTTGGAACCAAGGACAGCGCCGATGCGTTTCCGCCGGTATTCCACGCAAAGACGCACCGGGAGGGATGGCGGGATTGTCAATCCAAGCACGCAACAAATCAGCCGAGCGCAAAGTCGTCGAACTGATACCGGCGCTTCGGGCCTTTGCCCGTACCTTCTGCCGTAAGCCCGAAGAGGCAGACGATCTCGTCCAGGAAACGTTGCTGAAGGCGCTGGCCAATCTCGACAAGTTCGAGCCGGGCACGCGGTTGAAGTCATGGCTTTTCACCATCATGCGCAACACGTTCTGTACGCGTATCAAGAAATCCAGCCGCGAGACCGTCGGCTTGGACGATTGCGTCGCCGACAGCCTGACGACGGAGGCAAGCCAGGACTGGTCGGTGCAACAGGATGATATCAAGCGCGCCCTCAATCGCCTGCCCCAGCACCACCGCGAAATCGTCATTCTCGTCGTCATGCTGGGAGAGCGATACGAGGATGCCGCCGTGATCTGCGGCTGTCCCGTCGGCACGGTCAAGAGCCGTCTCAACCGCGCCCGCCATCAACTTCGCATGGAACTGGGCGAACCGGCCGTTCCCGTCTGAAAACCCCAGGGCGCCGTTTTTTTTGCCGCGTGCGCAGGAAACGCGGCTTTCCTAAACCATCCATGGTCTGAAACAGGAACAGCTGGAACCTTTTTGGCCCATGGCGGTTCCTTTTCCGCTTTCAGGCAACAAGGGGAATTTCGTGCAGCAGGACACTCCTTCTTTCAGGCAATGGGGCACCCGTATCGCCGGCGACGGCACCGTATGCTTTCGCCTCTGGGCGCCGGCACTCGACAGGCTCACCGTCCGCATCGACCCTGAGGACAAGGCCCAGGACATACCAATGCAGCCGACCGATGAGGGTTGGTTCGAGGCAAAAGCGTCCAACATCGCGCCCGGCACCCCTTATGTCTTTCTCCTGCCGGACGGCACTGCTGTTGCGGATCCGGCCTCCCGGTCTCAGCCGCAGGGCGTTTTCGGCCCGTCCGTGCTGGTTGATCCGGCATCCTATCCATGGCGTCACGCGAATTGGACGGGCAGGCCATGGCACGAAACGGTACTTTATGAGCTGCACATTGGCACGTTTACCCCGGAAGGCACGTTTGCGGCAGCGCAGGCCAGGCTCGGCGCCCTGCAGCAGCTTGGCATCACGGCCATCGAGATCATGCCCGTCGCCGAGTTCGCTGGCGAGCGCGGCTGGGGTTATGAAGGCGTGCTGCTCTTTGCTCCCCACCATGCCTATGGCACGCCCGACGAGTTGCGGGCCTTTGTCGATGCAGCCCATGGGCTCGGCATGTCGGTCCTGCTCGATGTCGTCTACAATCACTTCGGCCCGTTTGGCAATTCCCTGCCGCATTATGCGCCGGATTTCTTCGATGCCGACCGCCACACGCCCTGGGGCTCGGCAATCGATTTCTCGGCGCGGCCGGTGCGGGATTTCTTCATCGACAATGCCCTGCAATGGCTGGACGAGTACCGCCTCGACGGACTGCGTCTCGACGCCGTCGACCAGATCGCCGACGACGGGTCAAAGCCGCATATGCTGCTGGAACTGGCCTCGCGGCTCAGACACGACCTGCCAGGCCGCCACATTCATCTCTTGACCGAGGATCTGCGCAATCCCGTCTGGACGATGGAACGCGACGCGCCGGACACCCCGCTCTATTATGACGCCACCTGGAACGACGATTTTCACCATGTCACCCATGTCATCGCGACCGGTGAGACAATGGGAAATTTCGAGGATTTTGCCGATGACGTTTTCCGGCGGCTGAGCCGTGCTCTGGCCGAAGGCTATGTCTATCAGGGTGAACCGAAGGCCCAGAACGGCGGAGCCCCGCTCGGCGAAAAAAGCGCCCATCTGCCGCCGCAGGCCTTTGTCAACTTTCTGCAGAACCACGATCAGGTCGGCAACCGTGCGCTGGGCGAGCGCCTGACCACATTGGCCGATCGTCCGGTCATCGAAGCGCTGATGGCCATTCTCATTCTCTCGCCGCAGATCCCGATGCTGTTTATGGGCGAGGACTATGGATCAACGCGGCCGTTCCAGTTTTTCTGCGATCATCCGGCCGACGTCGCCGCCGATTACCGGGAAAGCCGGCTTGAAGAGGGCCGCAATTTCGGCGCCATCCCCCCTGAGGTCCAGGGGCCGGGCGACCTGCCGGAGCCCAATGCCGTCGGTACGTTTCTCGCCTCGAAACTCGATCCGGCAGAAGCCGACACGCCGCACGGGCGCCACCAGCGGTCCTTTTTGGCCGATCTTCTGGCCAAGCGACACCAGCATGTGATGCCGGGACTGGTGAAAGCCGGTGGCCATTCAGGCCGGGCTATGACCGGCGACGAAGGAACATTGGCCATCGATTGGAGGCTCGGCGACCGGCTGCTGCAATTGCGCGCCAACTTGACTGATGCACAAAAGGCGTTGCCGGGGCTCTCGGGCGAGATTGTCCATCAACAGCCGGACGGGGCCGTTGGCCTGCTGGCCCAAAGTGGCCAATTGCCGGCCTTCAGCGTGGTCGTTGGCAGCGCCAGCCTGCCGGACACTCCCTAAACAGAACAGGGCTCATCCGTTTAAGGCAACCGGCCGCTGCGAATTTTTAACGGCGGTCATGGAACCCGAGTGCCTCCTTCGCAGTTTGAAATCGACAACGAAGGAGGCATTTTCATGACAGAACTGTATTGCGATATTCTGCCCCGTCCCAACGGCTGGATCTTCCTGCTCGATGGCACCCAGTCACCCGTCTATCCGAGCCATCGTCTGGCGGTCGAGGCGGCCAGGGCCAAAGCGGATCAGATCCGCGACAAGAAGGGTGCTATCGTTTTGCGCCAGCAGGATCTGACCGGCCGGATGCGGAAACTCTCAAGCGGCCACATTTCACTCAGGACGGTGGGCGCCTGACGGCGTCGTCAGTCCTTTTCAACGATAAAAAGGCCGGGTGCAGAATTTGCACCCGGCCTTCTTGGCATGAAACCGTATGGCTATCACGCCGCTTTTTTCTGGGCCGCGGTATTGACGGCGGTCTCGGCCAGCTTCGACAGGTCAGCGTCGGTCTTCGACTCTTCCTGCAAAGTCTGCCCCAAAAGCGTTACGGCTTCCGAATGGCCAAGCTGCTTGGCCCACGCGCCCAGCGTACCGTAGCGGCTGATCTCGTAGTGTTCCACAGCCTGGGCTACGGCCAGCAGGCCAGCGTCGAGAGCGGGCGAACCCTTGAACTCGTCCATGATCTCTTCGCCTTCCTCGACGATGCCGTCGATGGCCGGGCAGGTCTTGGCGCGAGGACGCTTGCCGATCAGTTCGAAAACCTGCTGCAAGCGCTCGATCTGGCCTTCGGTTTCATCCTTGTGCTTCTCGAACGCAGCCTTGAGCTTCGGATTCTGAGCGGCCCGTGCCATCTTCGGAAGGGTCTTCAGGATCTTGCGCTCGGCGTAGTAGATGTCCTTGAGCGTTTCATGGAAGAGGTCGTCCAATGTCTTGTCTGCCATTTGAGGTGTCTCCTGAGTTTCTCTAACTTACCCGCCCCAAACCCTGCTTTCGCCGCTTTGTTCCTCGTCTTGGCATTTTCCTGTAAAATTTTGGGGAAGATGCCGCGTATATCGACTTGACGCTGTGCGCGTTGCACGCCACTTCTCAGCCACCGTGCTGCAGCTGCAGCTTGCCATAAGGTTCTCCGACGCCCCATGTTTCGACAAACCGCTCTCACGTCTCTGAACCTTGAAAAACTCTTCGACGAGGCCCCCAATCCCTATGTCCTTGTCGACAGGGACCTGGTGATGGTTGGCATGAACGTGGCCTATCTGGCGGCCACCATGCGCAAGCGGGAAGATCTTCTGGGCCGGAAAATGTTCGATGCTTTCCCGAGCGATCCCAATTCTGGCCCGGGCCGGATGCTGCGGACGTCGCTGGCCCGCGTTTTCGAAACAGGCAAAGTCGATCACATTCCACTCATCACCTACCCGATCGCCCTTCCCAGCGGCGAGATGGAGGAGCGCTACTGGAGCGCCACCCACACACCGATCCGCGACGATGACGGCAAGACCGCCTTCATCCTGCAGCATACCGTGGACGTCACGGAATTTCACAAGCTTCGCCAGATGGCAGGCACCGACTGGAAGGTCCAGACCGACATCCTGAACCGGGCCGGCGCCCTCAGCGACCAGAATCTCCTGCTTGATGAGGAACGCTACTATCTACGCTCGCTGCTGGAGCAGGCTCCGAGCTTCACTGCCGTTCTGCGGGGTCCGGACCACATATTCGATCTCGCCAATGCCTCCTATCGGCGCCTGGTCGGCCGACCGGAAGTGGTCGGCCGCCGGGTGGCAGATATCTTGCCGGAAGTGGTCGACCAGGGCTTCGTCACCGTTCTCGATGCGGTCTATTCCAGCGGCGACGTCTTCGAGGCTCGCGCCACAAAAATCTCGCTCAATCGTGGCCCTGATGGCGAGCTGGAAGACTGCTATCTCGACTTCATCTTCCAGCCGCTGAAGGACAAGGACGGTCAGACAACGGGTATCTTCGTTCAGGGCCATGAGGTGACCGAACAGAAGCTTGCCGAGGACGCAGCCCGCGAGAACGATAGCCGCTTCCGCTCCCTGGCCCAATCGGTCCCCAACCATGCCTGGTCCGTCAAGCCGGATGGCACCCTGGAATGGTGCAATGATCGTGTCTATGAATATACCGGCCTCACGCAGGATGATCTGATTGGCCAAAAACTGGGTGGCACCATTCACCCCGACGATCGCTCCGAGGTCACGCAAGCCTGGGCCGAAGCGCAACGCACCGAACACCCGCTCGATGTCGAGGTTCGGCTGAAGCGCCATGACGGTCAGTATCGCTGGCACCTGACCCGCGCCATTCCGAGCCGAGGCGCCGATGGAACCCTGCTGCGATGGATCGGCACCAATACCGATATCGAGGACCAGAAAAACACCGAAGCGCAACTTGAGTATCTGGCAGAGGTGCTGGAAAACCGGGTTGAAGAGCGAACCCGCGAACTTGAGCGGACACAGGAGGTGTTGCGCCAGAGCCAGAAGATGGAGGCGATCGGCAATCTGGCCGGCGGCATAGCGCATGATTTCAACAATCTGCTGCAGGTGGTGACCGGCAACCTGCAATTGCTGACCAAGCATGTCTCGGGCAACGACAAGGCCATGAAGCAGTTGGACAATGCGCTGACGGCAACGATGCGCGGCGCCAGCCTTGCCTCGCAATTGCTGTCCTTTGGCCGGCGCCAGCCGCTGGCCCCCAAGGTCGTCAATCTTGGCAGGCTGATCCGGGACATGGACCATCTCATTCGCCGCAGTATCGGTGAAGCGATCGAGATCGACACCATGGTGGCGGGCGGCCTATGGAATACGCAGGTCGATCCGACCAATGTGGAAACCGCCCTGCTGAACCTTGCCATCAATGCTCGCGATGCCATGCAGGGCCAGGGAAAGCTGACCATCGAAATCGGCAATGCGTTTCTGGACGACGACTATGCGCGCCGCACCGCCGAGGTCTCCGCCGGTCAGTATGTCCTGTTGGCCGTGACCGATACCGGCGGCGGCATTCCGCAGGATATCCTGGACAAGGTCTTTGACCCCTTCTTCACCACCAAGCCGGAAGGCAAGGGCACCGGGCTCGGTCTGTCGATGGTCTACGGCTTCGTCAAGCAGTCGGGTGGTCATATCAAGATCTATAGCGAAGTCGGCTCCGGCACGACGGTGAAGATCTACCTGCCCCGGTCGCTCAGCGATGAGGATGTGTTGACGGCAACGGCCACCACCACCGTGGGCGGATCCGAAACCATCCTGGTCGTCGAGGACGACGATGCGGTCCGCGATACGGCGGTGGCCTTGCTGACCGATCTTGGCTATAAGGTGCTGAAATCGCGGGATGCGGCAAGCGGCCTTGCAATTGTGGAAAGCGGCGTCGGCTTCGATCTCCTGTTTACCGACGTGGTGATGCCGGGGCGTATGAAGAGCACCGAGCTTGCCCGCAAGGTCAAGGAACGCAAGCCGGAAATTGGCGTTTTGTTCACTTCCGGATATACGGAGAACTCGATCGTCCATGACGGACGATTGGATACGGGCGTTCAGTTTCTGAACAAGCCCTATACCCGCGATCAATTGGCACGGAAGGTTCGGCACGTGATTGACTCTGCAAAGACAGGCAGGAACGAGGTTTCAGCACCACAGGCGGTCCAACCCGTCCAGAATACACCGATCACCGTTCTTCTCTGCGAAGACGATTTCTTGATCCGTCTCTCCACCACGGAAATTCTGCAGGATGCCGGTATGATCGTTCTGGAAGCAGGATCGATCGCCGAAAGCCTGGTGGAGGTCGATAAGATCCGGCCGGACATTCTCGTGGCCGACCTCCATCTGCCGGACGGCTCAGGTGTCGACCTTGCCAATCAACTGCGGCAACGGTTTGCGATGATCCCGGTGATCTTCGCCACCGGGGACAGTCGTTCTCCCGAAGCCAACAGTCTCGATTTTGCTGAAGTGCTGTCGAAACCCTACAGTCATACGGCGCTGGAAAATGCGATCCGGCGCCTGTGCCGCGGCGGGGCCTGATCAGTCCGCCGAATGCAGCGATCTCGCCCGGCGAACGGACTGCCGGGCGGCAGAGCCATTAAAAGCCCTCGGGAATTTCTGGAACTTTGGGCGCCCATGTCCATTTAGGTCACTCCATTCGTAGTAACCTGTCCGGATAGTCAATGCATCCCGATCAACAGTCCATAGACGACGCGCAGCACGCAGGAGACCGCCTTTTGGCCGGGCAGCCGTCGGAAGATCCATTCGCCGCCGCCTTCAAGGCGACCCGCATGTCGATGATCATCACCGATCCGCGCCAGGACGATAATCCGATCATCTTCTCCAACCGGGCCTTTTCCGACCTCACCGGTTATGCGCCAGACGAGATGGTCGGCCGCAATTGCCGTATTCTCCAGGGTCCCGATACCGACAAGGCCGCAGTGGAACGGATCCGCAATGCCATTCATGCCAGCCAGAGCCTCTCGGTCAATGTCCTCAACTATCGCAAGGATGGATCGCAGTTCTGGAATGCGCTCTATCTGAGCCCGGTCCGCGATACCAAAGGCGAGGTCATCTATTTCTTTGCCTCCCAACTGGATTTCACCGAGGTCAAGAACAACGAACTGGCCCTGGCCGCGGCCCATGCGGCGGCAGAGCGCGAAGTCGAGGAGCGGACCCACGACCTTCGCCAGGCGCTGGTCGCCAAGACCATGCTGGTCCACGAGGTCGACCACCGCGTCAAGAACAACCTGCTGACCATCGCATCGATCCTCAAGCTGCAGGCCCGCGCCAGCAACGACCAGGTGGCCCGCGGCACATTGCGCTCCGTTCTGGAGCGGGTCGAGGCGCTGAGTACGGTGCAGCGCATGCTGTTTACGACCCATGATGTCACCCGGTTCGACGTCGCCACCTTCACCCGTGAACTGGTCAGCGACATGGTCAATGGGCTGCGGCGGGACGATATCCAGCTGGAACTGGAGCTTTCACCCGTTCTGGTGCCGGCCCTCAAGGCCTCGCCGCTTGCTCTGATCGTCAACGAACTGGTTGCCGATCCGGTTCGTCGCGGACTTCGGCAGGGCGGTGGGTTCATCAAGGTCACCGTCAAGCATCAGGACAGTCATTTGCTCATCGAGGTCGCCGATGTGGTTGCTGCCAATGTGGTCAATCCCGACGAAGAAGCGTTTGCCCGGCTGATCCTCGACACCTGTGCACGCCAGCTCGGTGCGCGGTTGGCCAGGGATTCTGACAAAGGCCGCGCCGTGGCGACACTCATCCTCCCGATCGATCCCAGCCACGAAGGTGCGCATCCATGAAGATCCTGATTGTAGAAGACGAGGCCCTTCTGGCACTGGAGCTGGAAAGCGAGCTGGAGGCGGCCGGCCATACCGTCGTCGGCCAGGCGATGTCGAGCGACGAGGCACGGGCGCTGGCCGCGGCTCGGCAGCCGGACTTTGCCTTTGTCGATATTCATCTGATCGACGGTGTCACCGGGATCGATGTCGGCCGGCATCTCAATGAGAACGGCATCCCTTACGTCTTCGTCTCCGGCAATGTCCGTCGCATTCCCGATGATTTTGCTGGCGCGATCGGCGCCATCGAGAAGCCCTATACGATGAACGGATTGCAGAATGCGGTCAGCTTCGTCGAGCGCCTCGTTCAGCGCGCCGCCGATATTCACGACGCACCGCCCAGCCTCATTCTCGCGCCGCGGCTGAAGGAAGGCGCCGGCGCCTGATATCAGCGATCGGCCTGCGGCGCCGGATCAAGATCCAGCACCGCCAGCAGCGGCAGGTGATCGGAGGCCCGCCGCGCCAGGCGATCGCTGACGACCCTGGTCTCCACAACCCGGATCCCCTCCCCCACCATGATATGATCGAGCCGCAGCAGCGGCAGGCGCGACGGGAAGGTTGCCTTGGCTGCACGGCCGTCCTCCGTCTGGGCATCCCGGTAGCGTCGCGCCAGCATTTTGTAGGAGGCCGAAAGCGGCACGGCATTGAGATCGCCGGCCAGCACGACGCGGGAATTGGCCGGCATCGGGGCGCCCATCCAGCCTGGCCCCATCAATGTCTCAGTCTGGCGGACCCGCTCGCCGCCGAGAAGACCCAGATGGGTGACGAAGACCTGCAGCGGGATCTCGCCCACCATGACCTCCACCCAAAGCGCACCGCGCGGTTCGCCTTTCGACGGCAGGCCGGCGGCCTTGACCAGGCGGGTCGGAAGCGCGGTGATCAACGCATCGCCGTAACGCTCCTCTTCCAGATGCAGTGCGGCATTGAAATGTGCGGTCATCTTCAGATGCGCGGCAATCATCTGCGCCTGATCGATGGCGCCGCTTCGCGCCCGCTCGACGTCGACTTCCTGCAGGGCGACGATATCCGCATTGCAGGACGCGATCACGTCGGCGATGCGCGCCGGATCGAGCCGGCGATCCGTGCCGAAGCAGCTATGAACATTGTAGGAGAGGATACGCAGGGGACGTTTCATAAAAACTCGCAGGATCAATCGGAAAAGTGGGAACCCGTAAGCCCCTGGTTTCGTTCCGCCAGGCACGAGTGAAACGAGGATAAACCATGACCAAGACCATTCTGCTCCGCATCGTTATCGTCATCGCCATCTGCGGAGCACTGTTTCTGGCCTATCGGACCCTCAGCCAGTATTCGCTCGACGATATCACGTCTTCCATCGCCCAGATTCCAAAAACCAGCTTTCTGCTGTCGCTCGGCTTTGCGGCGCTGTCCTATCTCTGCCTGACCGGCTTCGACTATCTGGCGCTGCATTATGCCGGCAAGCCGCTTGCCTATCCGAAGGCGGCCCTCGCCTCCTTCACGGGTCTGTCGATCGGCCACAATGTCGGCGTCGCGGCCCTGTCGAGCGGCGCCGTGCGCTACCGCTTCTATACCCGCTGGGGCCTCAGCGCTGAGGAAATCGCCAAGGTCATTCTGTTCTGCGGCCTGACCGTTGGCATAGGCTTGATCACCTTGGCCGGCCTCTGCCTGCTGATCCTGCCGGAAAGTGCCGCCAAGGTCGGCGGCATGGATCCGGTAACGGCCCGGCTCGTCGGCGGCCTCTGCCTTGCCGTCATTGCCGTCTATTTGATGGCTGCCGCCATCATCCGCGGCTCGGTGACCATCATCAAATGGCCGTTCACCCTGCCGAGCCTGCCCCTCGCCGCTGGCCAGGTCGTCATCGGCACGGCCAATTTCGCCTGCGTCGCCGCCTGTCTGCATCAGTTGCTGAACGCCAGTGCCGGCTACATGGAAACGACCACCGCCTATGTGGTCGGCAATCTGACGGCGCTGGTCAGCCATGTGCCGGGCGGATTGGGGGTGCTGGAAGCAACCATCACCTATCTGATGGGCGGAGCGGCCTCGATCGGCGCGCTGATTGCCTTCCGGGTGGTCTACTTCTTCATCCCACTGCCGATCGGCCTGATTTTGCTTGTTATCAGCGAGCTGACGCTGGCCTCGCCGAGCGCCGAGCCGGCCTCCAGCGAAGCCGGCTGAGATTGGCCGCGACCGGCAAACGGCCGAGCCAGAATCTGCAGCGGCCACCAGGTGCATTTCGGATCGACAAGGCCGCTGCCGAACACCGGAACCGTCTTGCCGCGCGCCGCCGTTCCCTTGAAGGGGCGAAGACCGCGCTCGTAGACATTCAGCCGGTCGAAGGCCGCGATCAATGAGCCCGTCGCCTCCAGCGTTTCGGCCAGAAGATGCGGGGACACACTGAGATGTTCCGATAGCAGCCGGTTGCGCAGCAGGGTCGCGGTCTGGCGATCGGCCTTCGTGCGCGGCTCGATCGCCACATCCAGTTCCGTATCCAGGCCGGCCGAGCGCTGGTTGAAGTTCGAAGAGCCGACCCGCAGGAACGTATCGTCGACGACGATCACCTTGGAATGAATGACCACTTCCTGTTCGCCGCCCTTGCCATCCGGCACAACGGGATAGGCGGCACGGAAGCGGCCGTGGATATCGGCATGTTTCAGGCGGCGCACCATGCGGTCACGGTTCTCGCCCAAAACCAGCCGTTCGATCATCCCGTGCGATGTGCGGGTGGTGACGACGACAATCTCAGGGCCATCCGGCTCCTGCAGCTTGCTTGCCAGCACGTCGCAGACGAGGTCCGAGGCGAAATACTGGTTTTCGATATAGATATGCCGCTTGGCGGTGGCGAGCGCGTCGAGATTGAGCTGCATCGCCTCGCCGACCATGGGGCTGCCGCGATAGCCGGGCTCGGTCCGGGCAAAACCAACCTCGCAATCGGAAAAGGCATGCGGCACATGACGCGGCCAGGGCCGGGTCCGCTTCTGGGCAGGCGCAATCGTCTCGCCGGTCGCCATCGACCAGCGACGTCGCGCCACATCCCCGGCAGTGCGCGCCGCATCGCCGTCCAGCATGACCTGCATGTCATGAACCGGGCCATAGGGCGTGCCGTCCGGCATCTTGCGCGCCGGATTGTCGGTTCGATGCTCTGGTGTATCCCAGCGCTTGGCGGTCAGGTCGATACCGCCGACAAAGGCCACGGCATCATCAATCACCACCATTTTCTGGTGATGGGACCCGCGAACGGGGTGGTGCGTATCGAAGCGAAGGTCGATGCGGCTGTGCGAAACCCAGCGACGTTTACCAAACATTTTCAAGGATTTGCCGGAATAGATCGGTCCCATCGCCCAGATCAGCAGATGGATTTTCAGCTCGGGCTTGCGCTCGACCAGACCATGCAGAAAGGCGCCCAGCCGCTCGCAGCCCTGGTCTTCCGGGCGCAGGCGGATATCGGCACTGAAGTCCCAGCCGACAATGAACACCTGTTCGCTGGCGCGCTCCAATGCCTCTTCCAGCACCCGGTGGTAGTCCGCACCGTCGACCAGAAAGCCGACATGATCGGCCACCGATTTGCGCCAGACATTCTGCCCGGGCCGCATGATCGCCTCAAGCGGCTGCAGACCGTTGGTCTCAACGTGATGATTCATGTTATCCAAAGCCTTACCCCGCCTTTGCTCTACCCCTGGACCCGCTGTCGTGCCGGGTCCCGCGGATCTGCGATCCGCAAGCGCCGGTCGCTAAACCCGGGATGCCGGCATTTTGTTCCATTGGCGGGTGCAATGCGGGAACAAAGCCCGGCGCCCACCGTTCTCCCGCATCAACCGATCATGGAGATGCCACCTGATGCCCTTGCCCAAACCCACGGCGACCTATCGCCTCCAGTTCCGCAACGGCACGGATTTCTCATCAGCCATCTCCCTTATTCCGCATCTGACAAAGCTGGGCATAAGCCATCTCTATGCCTCGCCGGTTTTCACGGCGACGAGCGGCTCGACCCACGGTTACGACGTCACCGATTGCAACGAAATCGATCCGGCCCTCGGTGGGCTTGCCGGTCTTGAACAACTCTCCGACGCGCTGGCGCAGGCCGGTCTCGGATTGATCCTCGACATCGTGCCGAACCATATGGCCGCCAGCCTGGAAAATGGCTGGTGGCGCAGCGTCGTCGAATGGGGCAGTGACAGCCCTTACTCCGGGCATTTCGACATCGACTGGTCGCAGCCGCTGACCCTGCCGTTCCTGGGAGACACGTTCGAGGCGGAATGCGCCAAGGGCCGGATTTCGGTCGAACTCGATCAACACACCCATGCACTGGCCTTTCGCTACTACGACAGCTTCTATCCGCTGGCCCCGGCGAGTTACGCCACGGCCCTTGCCGAGATCGGCGACGATCCGGTCGCTGAACAATTGCTGTCGATCGCACCGCCCGCCCTGCCCGATCAGGCACCGGCCTTTCATGCCCGCATCGGCGAGATCTGCAGCGACACCGAAGCATTCACGCGTTTCCAGCAGCGCCTCGCAGCGCTTTCCCCCGGCGCCGTAACGCTTCAGGATCTGCATGCCCTGCAGCCCTATCGGCTGACCAGCTGGAAGAGTGCCAATCGGCATCTGAGTTACCGCAGGTTTTTCGAGGTTGCCGGCCTGGTCGGCCTGCGCGTCGAAGACCGGGATGTCTTCGAAGACAGCCATCGGCTTGTGCTCGATCTGGTAAAGCGCGGCCTGGTGCAGGGGCTTCGGGTCGATCATGTCGACGGCCTGGCCGATCCGGCCGCCTATCTGACCCGTTTGCGGGCTGCCGTCGGTGATCACGTCTATATCACCGTGGAAAAGATCCTGGAACGAGACGAGGCCTTGCCGAAAGCATGGCCGATCAGCGGCACCACGGGCTATGAATTCATCTGGTCGCTCGCCGACGCTCTCAGCGATCCGAAAGGCATTGCGCAATTGCACGCCGCCTTTGCTGAGATCGGTGACGATGAACGGCCCTACGAGGTCCAGTTCACGGATGCCAAGGCGCAGATGCTCCGCGAGAATTTCGCCGGGGAAGTGGATCGGCTGACTGCTCTTGCGACCGAGATCACTGAGCGAAGCGGCCGCGAATTCCCAACCGGCGTGTTGGAAACCGCTCTGTGCACGATGATATCCGCCCTGCCCGTCTATCGCACCTATTCGACCGCCAGTGGCGCCGATGACGGCGATGTGGCGCGGCTCGAGAGCATCGCCGCGACAGCCGCTGCAATCGTGACAAGTGACGATACCCGCCAGGCCATCACCTTCGTCCGCGATCTGCTCAAGCACAATAGTCCAGGCATCGATGTCGCCCTCCTGTCGCGGCTGCGCGCCCGCTTCCAGCAGTTGAGTGGCCCGATCATGGCGAAATCGCTGGAGGATACATTGTTCTACCGCTTCAACGGCGTTCTGGGCTTGAACGAAGTGGGGGGAAATCCGACCCTTTCGAATGGACCGGCGGCCTTTCATGCCGCCATGGTCGCACGGGCCACCGATGCTTCGGAAGGCCTCACCACCACGTCGACCCATGACACCAAACGGGGCGAGGATGCGCGAGCGCGTCTTTACGCCCTGACCGAAGCGCCGGAGCCGTGGCTGGCTGGCGTTGAACGCTGGCGTCGACAAAATGCGCCGCTGGTCGAGGTCCTGCGGACCCGACCTGTCCCGGAACCGGCCGTCGAATGGACGCTCTATCAGGCGCTTGCCGGCCTATGGCCCCTGGACGGCCTTGCCGATCCCGATCTCTACGACGAACTGCCGCGGAGATTTCTGGCCTATACGGAAAAGCTATTGCGGGAAGCCAAGCTGCGAACCAGCTGGACTGCACCGAAGCAGGACTATGAGACCGCTGTCGCAGGGTTCGTCAAAGCGCTGTTTTCCGCCGAAAACCGCGATTTTCTGATCGATTTCGACGAGACGCTGCAGCCTTATGTGCAGGCTGGCCTGCTCAACGCCCTATCCCAGACGATGATCAAACTGACGGCGCCCGGCATTCCCGATATCTACAATGGCAGCGAGCGCATGGATTTTTCGCTGGTCGATCCCGACAACCGTCGCCCGCAACGGCTTGGGCTCCCCTCGCCGGCCCAGCCGCCGCACGCTGATCGTTCAAGCTTCGGCGACTACAAGAGATGGCTGATTGCCACCGTTCTCAAACTACGCCAGGGCGAAACCGCGCCGATCTTTGAAGGCAGCTACCAGCCGCTGGAGGTCTCCGGCCCCGGCGCCGGGCAGGTGATCGCCTATCTGCGCGACAGCAAAAGCGGCACTGCGCTGACCGTCGTGCCGCGCGGCGTGTTCGGCATGGTGCAGGCCGATGCGCTGCGGGTCGATCCTGCCCTCTTCGACAACACCACCCTGCATCTGCCGGATCGGTTGACCGGCCATACGCTATGGAACGCGCTCACCGGCAAAAGCCTCGCGGCCAGTCCCAGCCTGCCGGTAGGCCCGCTTTTCCAAGACCATCCGATTGCCCTGTTCATCACACGCTAACAGCTTTCCATTGCCTGCCAAATGCGTTACGTTCGTGCTTCGTTCCGAGCTTTTCCCTCGGGATCGCGGCAGGAGTGGGAATGGCGGCGACAGCCTATCTGGAGACATTGAACGAGGCCCAGCGCCGGGCTGTGGAACATGGCATCGGACCGGAAAAAGGCAGTATCGGCGGCCCGCTGCTGGTAATTGCAGGCGCCGGCTCGGGCAAGACCAATACACTGGCCCATCGCGTCGCCCATCTGATCGTCAACGGCGCCGATCCGCGCCGCATCCTGCTGATGACCTTTTCCCGCCGCGCCGCCTCCGAAATGGCCAAGCGCGTCGAGCGCATCTGCGGCAAGATCCTCGGTGCCAATGCCGGCGTGCTCACGGATGCCCTGACCTGGGCCGGCACGTTCCATGGCATCGGCGCACGGCTGTTGCGCGACTATGCCTATGAGATCGGCCTCGATCCGGATTTCACCATCCACGATCGCGAGGATTCCGCCGATCTGATGAATCTCGCCCGCCACGAACTCGGCTTTTCCAAGATGGAAACCCGGTTTCCGACCAAGGGCACCTGCCTTTCGATCTATTCCCGCGCCGTCAATTCCGAAACGCCGCTCGGTGACGTCCTGCGCCTGAACTATCCCTGGGTTGCAAGCTGGGAGACCCAGCTGCGCGACCTGTTTGCCGCCTATGTCGCGGCGAAACAGGCGCAGAACGTGCTGGATTACGACGATCTTCTGCTCTATTGGGCGCAGATGGTCAGCGATCCCGGCATGGCGGAGGATCTGGGCAACCGTTTCGATCATGTTCTGGTCGACGAATACCAGGACACCAACAGGTTGCAATCCTCGATCCTGATGGCCCTGAAGCCCGGCGGCCGCGGCCTGACCGTAGTCGGCGACGATGCCCAGTCGATCTACTCGTTCCGGGCCGCCACTATCCGCAACATCCTCGATTTTCCCGGCACTTTCACGCCACCGGCCGATATCATCACGCTGGACCGCAACTACCGCTCGACCACCACCATCCTGTCGGCCGCCAATGGCGTGATCGATCTGGCCCGCGAGCGCTTTACCAAAAACCTCTGGACCGAGCGGCAATCGGACGAGCGACCGCGGCTTGTGACGGTGCGCGACGAAGCCGAACAGGCCAATTACATCGTCGAGCGGATCCTCGAGAACCGCGAGACCGGAACGACGCTGAAGCAGCAGGCCGTGTTGTTTCGCACCTCGAGCCATAGCGGACCGCTGGAAGTCGAACTGACCCGCCGCAATATTCCCTTCGTCAAATTCGGCGGGCTGAAGTTCCTCGACAGCGCCCATGTCAAGGATCTGCTGGCCATCCTGCGTTTTGCCCAGAACCCGCGCGACCGCGTCGCCGGTTTCCGGCTGCTGCAGATGCTGCCGGGTGTTGGGCCGCAGACGGCCGGCAAGGTGCTGGAAACCATGGCCGCCGATCCCGAACCGCTGCTGGCGCTGGCCGAGATTCCCCCGCCGCCGCGCTCGGGCGCCGATTGGGGCGCCTTTGTCGACATGTTGCGCGAGGTGCGCAGCAACACGACAGGATGGCCCTCGGAAATCGGCCGGGCCCGGGAATGGTATGAGCCCCATCTTGACCGCATCCACGAGGATGCCGATACCCGCAAGGCCGACCTGCTGCAACTGGAGCAGATCGCCGGCGGTTATGCGTCGCGCGAACGGTTCCTGACCGAACTGACACTCGACCCGCCGGATGCGACCAGCGACCAGTCCGGCGTGCCGCTGCTCGACGAGGATTACCTGATCCTCTCGACCATCCATTCGGCCAAGGGCCAGGAATGGAAATCGGTTTTCCTGCTCAATTGCGTCGACGGCTGCATTCCCTCCGATCTCGGCGTCGGCACCACGGCGGAAATCGAAGAGGAGCGCCGGCTGCTCTATGTCGCCATGACCCGCGCCAAGGACAGCCTGCACCTGGTCATCCCGCAGCGCTTTTTCACCCATGGCCAGACTGCCCAAGGCGACCGCCATGTCTATGCCGCGCGGTCCCGCTTCATCCCGGCCACCCTGCTGCAATTTTTCGAATGCTGTGCCTGGCCGCTGGTCAAAGCCAATGAGCCCGGCCAACGCGACGCCCGCCAGATCCGCATCGACGTCGGCGCCCGCATGCGCGGCATGTGGCAATAGACCGGGCCATCGGCACGACAGGGTTCCCGCATTCAGCACAAAGCGCATGAACAGCGAATGCTGTTCGGTCCTTGATCGTGTTTCAGGTCTCCGATGATCTGATTTCTTTATATGTGAGCCGTGTTCTTCCAACAGAGAGGCTCCCATGCTGAAATCTGCTTTTCTCACCGGTGGCCTGTGGCTGTCGGCTGCCACGCTCGCCTTTTCTGCCGACGCTATCGGCTTCCGAGAAACCGACTTGGACAAAGAGGGTTCTCGACCGCTTCATGTTGCCGTCTGGTATCCGGTCCATGACCAGTCAGGCCCTGCCGTGACCGTCGGCGAAAACGCCGTGTTTTACGGCATCGACGCCATAAGGGACGCGGCTCCGTCATCAGAGGCGCGGCCGCTGGTCGTTCTCTCCCATGGTTATGGCGGCAGCTGGCGCAATCTGAACTGGCTGGCAAGTGCGCTTGTCGAGCAAGGTTATATCGTTGCAGCTCCAGATCATCCCGGCACCACCACGTTCAATAAGGATGCGGCCCAAGCCGCGACACTCTGGGAGCGGCCGCGTGATCTGAGCCGCGTCATCGACGCCCTGATCGCCGATCCTCATCTTGCCGGCAGGATCGATGTAAAGAGAATAGCCGCTATCGGCCATTCACTGGGCGGTTGGACTATTTCCGCTCTCGCCGGCGGGCGCTTTGACACGCAGCAGTTTGAGATGGATTGCCGGACCCACACGAGCCCTCGGGCCTGCAACCTTGCCGCGGAACTCGGGCTAGGCGATGCAAGGCTTGAGATCCCATCAGGGGTGAGTAGCGGCCTGCACCGTGGCAGAGTGAGGTCGCTAGAAAACTCTCTGGAGGCCAATCATGCCGATAACAGCAGATCAAACTCAGGCGCAGACCACTACCCCCGTC
>NZ_JABAEF010000015.1:110226-173042 GCF_023701945.1 Rhizobium sp. CG5 | reverse complement strand
CCACTTACTTCGTCCGCCGTCGAATTGCGAAACCCTCCGTCCAGTTGTTCGGTGCCACACCATGGTGCTGAAGAATGGCTTGAGCCGGATGCGGGGTGATCCGCATGTCCGGTTCTTAGGGGGCGGCGGCGCAGCAATGCGCCGCTGCTACCCGACCAGGTACATGGCATCGATAACCTTGGGAAGGTTATGGTCCGGCGGCAGCTTCGGCGAGGTGAGGTGCTACGGTTTTTCGGCAGTATCCAGCCGTGCATTGTGGGCATCGAAGCCTGCGGAAGTTCGCATTACTGGGCCCGGGAAATCGAAAAGCTTGGCCATGTCGTCAAACTGATGCCGGCTGGCTACGTGAAGCCCTACGTGAAAAGAGGCAAGACAGACGCAGCCGATGCTGAGGCTATTTGTGAGGCCGTAACGCGACCGACCATGCGGTTCGTCGCTGCGAAATCTGCCGATCAACAGTCAGTACTGATGATGCATAAGGTTCGAGAGCTTCTTGTTCGTCAGCGAACAATGCTGATCAATTCATTGCGTGGGCATTTGAGTGAATTCGGCATCATCGGTGCTGGAGGGGCAAAGAACGTCCCCAAACTTGTCGAACATTTCCACGAGATCCAGGGCAGCTTGCCGGAACTGGCGCGGACGATGCTATGGACGATTATAGGTCAATTGCAGGGATTGGGCGCCGAAGTCGCAAAGATCGAAAAGAAGATCGTCGACAGCGTAAGGGCTGACGCGGCGGCACGACGCCTTCTCTCGATACCAGGTGTGGGGCCCATAACAGCGAGCGCCATCACCGCGGCCGTATCGGACATCAAGAATTTTTCCTCTGGGCGGCGCTTCGCCTCTTGGTTGGGATTGACGCCAAGACCGCACAGTTCCGGGGGAAAGGAACGCATGAGCGGCATTAGCAAGCAAGGTGACGATACATTCGAAAGCTATTGGTTGTCCGTGCGACCGCAATAATCCGTTTCGCGAAGGATGGGAGCAGCGCCAGTCATGATTGGGCAGTAAGCCTGATGGACCGAAAGCCAGCAAGGGTCGTAACCGTCGCGCTCGCGAACAAGACAGCGAGAATCATCTGGGCACTTCTGGTGCGCGAACAGCAGTATACAAAGTCCGTTGCGGCTTGAATGAGATTTCGGGCGTAGCTTTACGTCCGAGATGGCGGAGATCAGGGCGAACAGCCCGAAGATATGATCACTCGCACCACCCGTATCGGTAAAGTGTTCATGGATGTCGAGGATCGTGTCCTGGTCGAAGAGCCCGTCGAGCACATAAGCCGCCTCGCTTTCAGTCGGACTGATGGGCAAAATGCTGAAGTAGCCGTACTGATCTGACAGATGGCTGTAGAATTTCGATCCGGGTTCACTGCCGTAATGCAAATTGATGTCGCCGCGCTTTGCGGCTCGGTCGCTCACTCGGAAGAATTGGCCATCTGAGGAAGATGTCGTGCCGTTGCCCCAAAGGCGGGAATGCGGATGGCAGGTGTGTGCATCGGTAATAGCTGCTTGCGCAGCACGATATGTCTCGGATCGGGCGTGGAAGGTGCGCATCCACCCGATCTGGTGAGCGCTGATCCCCTTGGATGCGCCCGCCATTCGCTTGGGCCCGAGATTGGTCGCATCCGCCAGTACGCCCGCAAGCATGGCGGAGACATTTTTCGGGGCGTCTCCGGTGCGAACATGCGTGAAGAAATCTGCAAAGCCGGTCCATTCATGCACGTCTCTCAACAGGTCGGGAACCTCGATCAGCGGATACATGTCGCTGATCTCTGCATTCAGTTCCTCGGCGGCCACAGGGACTTCGCCGGCGGTTGGTGTAACGATCAACGTTCCGGCCTCAAGACGAACTCCTTCGAGCTTCCCGGATCGGGCTCTGTATGCCAGGCGCTTCAGGTTGAAGTCGAGCATCTGACAGGCTTCGGCAAGCCACTGCGCGCCATCAGCTTCGACGCCCAATCCAAGACGATCCTCTTCCTTCATTGTGATGAATGTTGACCGTGGCATCAGATGCTCGTCAATCGGCCGGAAAGATCGGCTGCCGTCGATCCAGATCTCCGCAGATCTAAGCCGGTCTCGCAGAGCGGCGAGCGTTGCGATCTCGTAGAGACGGCGATCGGGTTTTTCCCGTTCGAAGATGAGCCGCCGATCAGTTTGGCTGAGGTGGGTGAGCGGGACGCGATCCGGGAGTGTCCGCCGCTTTTCGGCATAAAGCCGTTTGAGCAGTCCAATTGCCGCGAGAAGCGGATCGTGGCGACGCGCCGAGCGGAACGTGAAGGCCTGAAGGAACGCACCAGTGTATTTGTGGACGGTCGCATATTGCTCGGCTGCTACGGTCAACGGCGGCGCCTCGTTGTCGTCGACCATCGACTCCAGCTCAGGCTTCATCCGAAGCAGTCGGTCCCAGCCGACTTTTTGGTCGAGAACATCCAATGCATTCCGACCATGGTCGTTGGCGGACTGTAGCGCCGAGATCGTATCGAGGAACATGCGTAGCGCTTTGGCGGTGTTCGCTCTGCAATCCATCTGTCGCTGCTTCTTTCGGTTGTTGGCTTGCGAGAACAACTTACCCATGAGCTTGATGAACATCGTCACCGCCTCGTCCGTGAGCTTCTGGCAAAGCCTGATGACTTGAGCCACGATCAGAGCGTGGCGACGGCTGGCATTGAAGTCGTTGGCAAGCCAGGCCGGGGTTGCGTTACCCTCCCGAATCATCTGGTCCCACCGTCCCGCTGATATGCGCGCCTGCAACGTCGGATCGATCTCCAGCCGTCGCAGAAAGGCTATCCGCTCTGTCAATCCTACCAGATTCGATGCACCCGGCGCTTCTGGCGCCGAGCGTAGCCAATGGAAGCGCGTCTGGCCGATTGACGGGTCAACTTCTAACAGCCTATCCAATGATTGAAGCGTATCAAGCGGGATGTCTTTAATCAGAGTTGTCTCTGCCCCTCGGCGAGCTATCGCACGGCCGGCAAGGCCAATCCGTTCGATCGTGTCGATCGTCGGCAGAAGAGCTCCGCGTTCACGAAACGCGGCAACAATCGAACTGACTATCGCAGCACCGTCGTCGGACATGGTCGCCGCATGAATTGCCGCCAACAGCGCGGCTCGGCGATCTTGCGCCATCGCGCTTCTCGTTTCCAGATACACCATCAAGCGCGCCGTGTGATCGCGCCGGGTTTCTTCACGGCGTGCATAGAGGGCAAATGATTCCGGGGCGGCGCCGATCTGATCAGCAACATATCTCAGCATGGCGGGAGGCGGAGCTTCTTCTGCCCCCAGCACTCGGCCTGGGTATCGCATCAGACATAGCTGGATGGCAAAGCCGAGCCGGTTGTGATTACGTCTCCGCAGTTCGATCTCCAGGCGATCCGCCAGTGACAACGAATAGTGTCGGATTAGGCTCAGGACCTATTAAATTTCTTGCTTGGTTGCCTCTGTTTTGATTCACTTGGCTCAAACGGAGGGACCGCCATGAGTGATTTGATGCTGCTATCGGAGGCGCAGATGCGTCGGATCGAGCCGTACTTCCCACTGTCGCACGGCGTTCCGCGCGCGGATGACAGGCTTGTTTTGAGCGGCATCATTTTCGTTCTGCGCAATGGGTTGCGATGGCGCGACGCGCCGAAGGAGTATGGGCCGCACAAGACGATCTACAACCGCTTCATCCGCTGGAGCAGGCTCGGCGTGTTCAATCGCATCCTGGCAGAACTAACTGCAAAGCGCGGCAGGCCTGAACAGTTGATGATCGATGCCACACATTTGAAAGCTCACCGCACCGCAGCCAGTCTGCTAAAAAAGGGGATGTTCCCCGACGTATTGGACGCACAAAAGGCGGGCTGAACTCCAAGCTGCATGCTGTCTGCGATGGCTACGGTCGGCCTCTGATCCTGCTTTTGAGCGAAGGACAGATGAGCGACTACAAAGGGGCCGCGCAGATGCTGCACGCCTTCCCAAAGGCAAAGACGCTGCTGGCGGACAAGGGCTATGACGCCGACTGGTTTCGCGACGCTTTGGCTGAGCGCAAAATAGAGGCCTGCATTCCATCGCGGGCAAACCGAAAGGTGCCTATCCCGCACGATCAGACGCTCTACAAAAAGCGCCACAAGATAGAAAACATGTTCGGCAGGCTCAAGGACTGGCGCAGAATTCACACAAGATACGATCGCTGCGCCCACACTTTCTTCTCAAGCATATGCATCGCAGCGGCCGTCATCTTTTGGCTCTGATTTAACGAGTCCTGAGCCTAGGCTGTCCTCGTCGACTGGTATGTCGACAAGCTTCCGTCGATCTTGATCTTTGAGAAGCTTGCGCTTTGCCATTGCCCGACTCCATCCATGACCGATCTGCGCTGAGCGTTGTCGAGTCGGGCCGGACAAAGAAATCAAAACTGGCGCATGTCGATGGCAATCCACAGAGATCGAATGCCCAAAATCCGAGCTACGGCATTGTTCATGCTCCGTTCGGCCTTAGCGTGCGATTTCGGACTGCTCTTGTTCTGACCCCATCTTCGCGAGTTCCAAGCCAATCCCGCTCGAGGCGCCGGTGATCACGGCGAGACCTGTCTTCTGCTGTGTACTTTCCATGACCTTGCGCCTCTCTCTTATGGTTTCAGAACGACCTTGATGCAGCCGGCCTGCTTGTCGCGGAAGGTCTTGTACAGGTCGGGGCCTTCTTCCAACGTGGCCCGATGGGTGATGATGAAGGACGGATCGATCTCGCCGTTCTGAATACGCTCCATCAAAAGTGGGAGGTAATGCTGGACCGGCGTCTGGGCCATGCGGAACGTCAGACCGCGGTTAATGGCCGAGCCCATTGGAATTTTGTCGAGGAAGCCGCCGTAGACGCCGACGATCGAGACCGTGCCGAAGTTGCGGCAGCAATGGATCGCCTGACGGAGTACATGTGGTCGGTCGGTCCCCATGAAGGTCGCGACCTTGATGCGGTCTATCCGCGAGTCCCAGCTTGCCGAAGGCTCTGCCTCGGTGCCGACGGCGTCGATGCAGGCGTCTGCTCCGCGGCCGTTTGGCAACTCCATGATCCGGTCGTAGATGTCCTTGTCCATGAAATCGAGGGTGATCGCTCCGGACTTTTCGGCAATCGCCAGTCTTTCCGGCACTGTATCGATGGCGATAACCCGCTCGGCGCCGAGAATGAACGCGGACTTGATCGCCATCTGTCCGACCGGGCCGCAGCCCCATACCGCAATCGTGTCGCCCGGCTGGATGTTGCAGAAGTCTGCGGCCATATAGCCGGTCGGAAAGATGTCAGAGAGGAACAGAACCTGCTCGTCGGTAAGGCCATCCGGCACCTTGATAGGGCCGACGTCGGCATAGCGAACGCGCAGATATTCCGCCTGGCCGCCGCTGTAGCCACCGAGGAGATGTGTGTAGCCGAAGAGCCCGGCAGGCGAGCTGCCCCAGAGCTTCTTCGCTTTCGACGGATCGGGATTGCTTCGTTCGCAACCAGAAAAGAACCCGCGTTTGCAGAAGAAGCATTCGCCGCAGGAGATGGTGAAGGGAACGACAACGCGGTCGCCGACTTTGAGCTTCTTATTGTCCTTGCCGACTTCAACCACCTCGCCCATGGTCTCATGGCCCATGATGTCGCCGCTGTGCATGTCCGGCATGATACCGTTGTAGAGATGGAGGTCGGATCCGCAAATGGCGCAAGCTGTAACCTTGATGATTGCATCGTGACCATCTTCGATCTTGGGATCCGGGACGCTTCGCAGCGGATGTCGTGCTTGCCATGCCAAGTGAGCGCCTTCATGTCGTTCCCTCGTCGAACTTCTTACGGTGCGGATGCCGCCTTTCGTCGAAAACCGCCATACGAAAAAGATGTTCCATCGGCGACGGCGTATTCGGCAACACGTCGGAGGTCAGGGAACAAAAAACGAGCGCGAGCATTTCGCGAGGCATGAGCGAAAAGACAACATGGATCGGCGGGTGCCTGTGCGGAACATGTCGCTATGAGTTCCGCGGCGACCCACCGCACATCGGCTATTGTCATTGCGACATGTGCAAAAAGGCAACCGGCGGGCCATTCGCCGTCCTTGTTCAGGCAAGCCTCGAGGCGTTCAGATGGACAAAAGGTCGGCCTGGGTCATATCGCTCTTCCCCGATTGCGACGCGCGGCTTTTGCGATCTGTGTGGATCACCTCTTTACCTTCAGTACGACGATGACGCGTTGATACGTGTGACAGTGGGTTCGCTCGATCACCCTGAAAGGGTCCGGCCAAAGGGACATTACGGCGTCGAAAGCAGATTGGGCTGGGCCGACGGCGGACGGGGCTTGCCTGAAGAAAAACGCGAGAAACGTTCTGAAGTCCGCGCCGTCCACAGGGGAGGCCGTTCTCACTTTGGAGATTTCTGCTATCGTTCGCGAATTACGAGGGAGTAGGTACCATGGTTGCAGCGCGTTTGGTTCCGGATGTTTTTTACTGGGCGAAGTCGTCTCGGTATTTCGAGGGGCGCACGACCGTCGTCCAGGTTTCGACGGTCTTTGGAAGGGACCCCGAGTACTGGACGCTTGCACTGCTCGGTACCGACCAGCATGCGATGCCCTCCGAATTCGAGATCATTGGGCAGGTGGAACCTGCGAAGCGGTCTGCGCTCCGCCAGGCCGCCGAATAGCGTTTGCTGCCAGCTATCGGACGAACCTGGCAGTCTAACCGCCGACACTGAACGCGCGCCCAACTCTGACATCGGCCGCTACCGCCCTAAACCCCTCTGACCCCTTTGGCCGTAATGCGCGGC
Source organism: Rhizobium sp. CG5 (assembly GCF_023701945.1). Taxonomy (GTDB): domain Bacteria; phylum Pseudomonadota; class Alphaproteobacteria; order Rhizobiales; family Rhizobiaceae; genus Allorhizobium. The sequence goes on along the minus strand of NZ_JABAEF010000015.1, from coordinate 166,285 downwards.
TATTCGTGCTTGCCTGGCAGGACCGAACTCAAAACCTGCCGGACCGTGCCGCGGATGACGCCTTCCTGGTTTGGATCACCCTTTATCAGCGTGGTTGTGAGTTTCTTGACCTGATCAAACGTGAGATGCGGTGGCATCGGGGGGACTTCGGGGTCGGTTTTGACCTCAAGGAGAACAGGGCGATCCGACGCAAGCGCCTCGTCCCAAGCCGGCCCCAAATCTTCCGGGCGATCGACAAACAAGCCCTTGAGGCCGATGAGCTCTGCAAACCGATGGTAAGGAACGTCAGGAATGCTTTGCGAGGCCTCGAACTTAGGATCGCCTTCCATCACCCGCTGCTCCCAGGTCACCTGGTTGAGATCCTCGTTATTGAAGACGCAGATGATGAAGCGGTGGTCGGCCCAGTCTCGCCAGTATTTGGCGACCGTGATCAGTTCGGCCATGTTGTTCATTTGCATGGCACCATCGCCGACGAGGCCGATCACCGGGCGGTCCGGGTGGGCGTATTTAGCGGCGATGGCGTAGGGAACGGCCGCGCCCATCGATGCCAATCCCCCGGAAAGCGACGCAATCATCCCGGCTCTTATCTTGATATCGCCGGCATACCAGTTCGCGCAGGAGCCGGAATCGCTCGTCAAGATGACGTTGTCCGGTAGCCTTGAGGATAGCTCCCATGCGACCAGCTGTGGATTGACGGGGTTGGCTTCGACATGGGCGCGCTTATCCAAGAGCTTCCACCAGGCCGAAACGTTCTTTTCAACAGCGTGGCGCCATTTGCCGTCTTTTTGTTCGATCAGCGGCAATAACGCCTTTAGCGTTTCCGCCGCATCTCCGACGAGATTGACGTCCATCGGATATCGGAGCGACAACATTCCGGCCTTGATATCGATCTGGACAGCCTTCACCTGCCCTTCCTCCGGTAAAAACTCGGCATAGGGAAAGCCGGACCCAATCATCAAAAGCGTGTCGCAATCACGCATGAGGTCCCAGGAGGGCTGGGTCCCGACAAGACCGATCGATCCGGTGACCCAGGGAAGTTCGTCGGGAAGTGCGGCCTTGCCGAGCAATGCCTTGGCAACCCCCGCGCCGAGCCGATTGGCGACGGCGATCACCTCTTCGGTTGCGCCAAGAGCGCCGGCGCCGACCAGGATGGCAACTTTTTCGCCCGCGTTGAGGATATCGGCCGCGGCCTGTATGTCCTCCTGATAGGGCACGATCTTCGGCGCCCGGTATCCAAAGCCGGAATGGACCGTCCCGTGAGCACGCGCCGGTTCCTCGTAAGCCATCTCCTGCAAGTCGTTGGGCAGGATCAAGGCGGTCACGGTTCGATTCGATAATGCGATGCGGATCGCGCGGTCTATCAGATGACGAACCTGCGCAGGCGTGGAAGCCTGATGGACAAAGTCACCGGCGACATCCTTGAACAGGGCGGCCAGATCGACTTCTTGCTGGTAATGACCGCCAAGCGCGCCGCGGGCCTGTTGGCCGACGATCGCCAGAAGCGGCTGATGGTCGGCGCGGGCATCATACATGCCAGTGACGAGATGTGCCGCCCCTGGGCCTGAGGTTGCGATGCAGACGCCGAGCTCGCCGGAAAACTTTGCGTAGGCAGAGGCCATAAAGGCAGCCATTTCCTCGTGGCGCGCCTGGACGAATTCGATCTGCCTTCTGCCGGTTCAACGCTCCGAAGACACCGTTGATACCGTCGCCAGGGTACCCGAACATGTGCCTGACGCCCCAAGAGTGAAGACGGGAAACGATGAAATCACCGACTGTCTGTGCCATGGAAGTGCCTTTCGATGTCATGGTCAGGGTATGTGCCAACAAACCCTCGCCCGGCCGCGTTGGTTCCGCTCGCAAACAGGGGCTGGCCAAAACGTAAGGCGGGTGACGCCGACTGGGCCCACGCTATGGAGGATCCTCGGAACTTTGCCGCGAAACCGCAGTTTTCCTTGCTTCACATCAGCTAAGGAGATGTTCCATGCCCCAAGGTAACAAGTCCGCCTATACCGACAAACAGAAGCGCAAGGCTGAGCACATCGAGGAAGGCTACGAAGACCGTGGCATTTCCGAAAAGGAAGCCGAGCGCCGCGCCTGGGCCACCGTCAACAAGGAAAGCGGTGGTGGCAAGAAGTCCGGCTCCGGTCGCGGCCATACCGAAAACCATGCCTCCTCCGAAAAGGGCGGGCGCAAGGGTGGTGCCGCTGCTGCATCACGGACCAAGGAAGAGCGTTCCGCTTCGGCCAAAAAGGCCGCTGCCACGCGCAAGCGCAATGAGCACCACGCCCATCATTGATTGGGAGACGGCGTCATCCCGGATGGCGCCGCTTCACATGCGGAGGATCCGATGCCGAAAAAGAAAACCAAGCAGAAATGGTCGCAGGACGTGACCGACAATAGCGATGCGATGGACCTCGAAGGCGGGGTCTTTAAGCAGCGTAGCGCCAAGAAGATCGCGGATTCGCTGAAGCACTCAGCGGAAGAGAGCCCGCGACGCAAGGCCAGCCCTTTCCAGTCTGCGATGTCGATGCTCACCTTTTACATCAATCGCGCTGGCAAGCAGCTGTCCCGATCAAGGCTGGCAACGCTCAATCGCGCCAAGGACGAGTTGCGCAAGGACTTCGGCAAGCAGCCGAAGCGCTGACGCGCCATTTATCGGATGCGGGAGGACACTTATCGTGCCGCTGATACCACCGCCGAATGACAATCCGCGCGACGACGATCTCGAATGCCAGCAGGCTTTGGAACCGTCATTTCTGGCGATCATCGAGGAGGCTGTTGCTGCCGGCTGGTCCCGCCGTCTCGTGCTGCAATCGCTCGGCGACCTCGCCGATAACCTGTGGACCGATGAAGAGCAACTCGGACCGCGGCCGGAACTCCCGGCCGTCGGCAGCTTCGACCCTTAGCGTCTAGTAACGTGGAACTAAAGTAGGCATCATTTTATTTTGCTTCTGTTGTAACAGCGGGAGTTTGATTGATGGTCGGCAGGCAAGCGGGCTTTGTCGCTCTGAGCGACGAGGATAGAAATTTTCTTGAGTCTCAGGTGCGTCGGCACAAGGCGCCGCGCTCGCTGTCGGATCGATGCCGGATAGTTTTGCTGTGCGCGCAGGGCTTGCAGAGCAAAGATGTTGCCGAACGCCTTGGCGTCCACGAGCACACGGTTGGCAAGTGGCGCCGCAGGTTCGTGCAGGGTGGCATTGACGGGCTGACCGACGAATATCGCGCAGGTCGGCCACGAACCGTCTCTGACGCCCAGGTAGCTGAGGTCGTCGAACGGACATTGAACACCACCCCGAAGGATGCCACGCACTGGTCTATCCGTTCGATGGCAGCCGACCGCGGGCGGTCGCACACCACCATCCGTCGGATATGGACCGCGTTTGGTTTGCAGCCACGCGCTCGACGTTGCGACTGGCGCGGTAATCGGCCAGTGCTACAAACGTCACAGGGCGACCGAATTTCTCGACTTCTTGAAGCGGATTGACGCCGAGATGCCCAAGGGGCCGGACGTGCATTTGGTGATGGACAACTATGCGACCCACAAGACGCCGAGGATCAAGGCCTGGCTCGCACGCCGCCCGCATTGGCATGTTCACTTCACGCCAACGTCAGCCTCCTGGATCAATCAAGTCGAGCGGTGGTTTGCAGAGCTGACGCGCAAGCAATTGCAACGCGGTGTCCATCGTTCCACCGCCGAACTGGAAGCCGACATCGACGCGTTTATCGCAACGCACAACGAGAATCCCAAGCCATACAGATGGGTGAAATCCGCCGGCCAAATCCTCGCCTCCGTCAAGCGATTCTGCCAAAAAACAATGAGCCGAACTTCAGATTCGGGTGACTAGCCTTGCCGTCATCAATCAGGCATTCAGGTGTTCGCCAATGCTCTTGAGATCGCTGATAAAGCGCCGCCACTCGCTATCGCGATCATCGTGATCGCGGATGCGCAGCAGATACGACGGATGGATCGTGACGAGGGTAGGCAAGCCGCTGGCCGTTGGCAGGATGTGGCCTCGCTCTTTCGTCAATCCGACCGATCGGCCCATCAGGGTGTAGAGGGCTGTCGCTCCGAGGGCCACGATCAGGTCAGGCTGCAGAAGCTCAAGTTCTCCGCCCAGCCACCACACGCAACGTTGGATCTCACCGGCGTTCGGTTTGGCATGAAGGCGCCGTTTGCCGCGTCGTTCGAACTTGAAGTGCTTGACCGCATTGGTCACGTAACAGAGCGACCGGTCGACGCCGGCTTCCTGCAGACATTCGTCGAGAAGCCTACCCGCGGGGCCGACGAACGGCTTGCCGGCGATGTCCTCCTGATCTCCTGGTTGTTCGCCGACCAGCACAACTCTCGCCTCGGGCGGGCCTTCGCCGAACACGGTTTGGGTCGCGTGTTTATAGAGATCGCAGCGTTCACAGGCGTCTGCTTCGTCGCAGTGCGGCCAGACTCCTTTCCTGTGGATGGGGTTCTGCGAAGACTGGTGGCATGCGTGCCACGCGGGTTTCTGCGACCGTCGCCATCGATCACTACCCTTCTTCCCCTGGATATTGAGACTGCTTCAGAAGCTTGGCGAGATGCGCCGTGTTGCGCGCCAGCATGGATACCATCGTCTGAACGGCTTCCGGGGTCGTTTTGAGATCGACAAAATTCGTCGATCCCATCGCCTCGCCGACCCAGTAGGCAACCGCGTTGGCCGGAATCGTAAAGCCGACATCGTTGAGGGCCTGGAAGACTTCCGCGGAAACGTGGTGGGCGCCATCCTCGTTGCCGACCACCGCAACTGCGGCAACCTTGCCGTATGAGACCATTTGACCCTGATCGTCGGTCTCTTCGAGAAATGCGTCCATCCGCTCGAGAGCCCGCTTGCAAACGCTTCCCGGTTGCCCGAGCCAGATCGGCGTTCCAACCAGCAGAATGTCGGCTTCAAGAAGCTTTTTACGGATATCCGGCCAAGCGTCGCCTTCGCCTTCGTCCGACGTTACGCCCGGCTTGATATTGTGATCAGCAAGTCGAATGGTTTCGGTTTCGATGCCGTGCTTCTTGAACTCCTCGGTAATGAGTTCGAGCAGTTTGCCGGTGGAGGATGGCTCGGAAGAATCCGAGGACTTCAGGGTGCCGTTTAACGCAAGTGCTTTCAAAGACATTGTTGCTCCTGACGTGATGCGGGTCATTCCATCGACCCAAAGCTTGGCGGGCGCTGGTCGCGCCGGTTTGCAAGGCGAAACCGATCATACCGCGAGTTGTTCCCTGGGCGCCGGGTCGCCCGGAACAATCGCTTTGCCGTGCTGTTTCTCTTCCGAGAAGGAAAATTCCCCGAGCATTAAAGGAGTTTCATCGTGCAAGCTGTGCGTATTCATCGCTTCGGCGGACCGGAAGTCATGGCGCTGGAGGAGATCGATCGTCCAAACCCATCTGCCAACGAAGTTCTCATCAAAGTCTTTGCCGCGAGCGTCAATCCGGTCGATGCGAAGATGCGTGAGGGCAAGTACCCTGTGGTCACCGAGAAGAACCTTCCCTACGTGCTCGGCCGCGATGTCAGCGGACAGATCGCGGCCGCCGCCGACAACGTCTCGACCTTCCTCATCGGTGATGACGTCTTTGCGTTTCTTTCGCCTGAACATGGAGGTTACGAGGAGTTCGTGCTGGCACGGGTTGACGAGGTTGCAGCCAAGCCAAAATCATTGGACCAGGTCGGCGCGGCCGCCGTGCCGCTCGCCGGTATCACCGCCTGGCAGGGTCTCTTCGACCACGGCGGTCTTCGCCAGGGCCAACGTGTTCTGATCCACGGCGGCGCTGGCGGTGTTGGCCACTTCGCCATTCAGTTCGCCAAGGCAAAGGGCGCCTGGGTCGCAACCACCGTATCGACGTCCGACAAGGAGTTCGTCAGCGACCTCGGCGCCGATCAGATGATCGATTACAAGTCCGAGAAATTCAAGGATCTGGTTGAGCCTGTGAACCTGGTCTTCGACCTGATCGGCGGTGAGACCCAGCATCGAAGCTTCAGCGTCGTCAAATCGGGAGGAGCCCTCATTTCCACGCTGCAGGAGCCGGACAAGGCGCGCGCTGCTGACCAGAATATTCGCGTCGGCAGGTACACCGCTCAGCCGAACGGCGCTCAACTGCAGAAATTCGCGGACTTGATCGATGACGGCAAGGTAAAGGTCGTGGTCGCAGACACCTTTGAGCTCCATGAGGTTGCCGAGGCTCAGGCGGCACTCAAAGACCAGAATCTCCGCGGCAAGGTCGTTCTCAAAATTGCCGGTTGAACCGGTACTAGGACCGAGGCGCACGGGGCGATTTCGAACCATGCGCCGCGGATCGAATTTCTGCGGAACACTCAGGTCGAAAAATCGTTTTTATGCGGAAACCAATCCAGGAGATTCCTATGAAACAGCTCGCTATCTTGTCACTGGCCGTCGTGCTCGCAGGCCCGGCCTTCGCGCAGTCTGCGGCCGAAAAGACGGGCGTCAACTCCCTGATGGGCGTTGCGCCGAAAACCGAGGACTTCGTCCAGGAGGCTGCGACAAGCGACATGTTCGAGATCGCGTCTAGCAAACTTGCCCTCGAGCGTGGCGACGAAGCAACGAAAGCCTTTGCCCAGCAGATGGTCGCCGATCACCAGAAGACCACGGAGGAACTCAAGGGCTTGGTGACCAGCGGCAAGGTCAAGGCACCGCTTCCGGCAGCCATGACATCCAGTCAACAAAGCATGCTCGACACGCTGAACGGCCTTCAGGGCGCCGACTTCAACAAGCAATACCACTCTGATCAGGAGTCCGTGCATGAAGATGCGGTCGATCTGTTCAAGCGGTATGGCGACGAAGGCGACAATGCCGATTTGAAAGCGTGGGCCGCCAGTATGCGTCCGGCTCTGGAACACCATCTGATGATGGCAAAGGACCTCAACAAGTAGTGCTGTGAAAAGTCAGGAGGCGAGTCATGATCGACGAAGAGGAAAAAAGACTGCGCGCCTATCAGATCTGGGAAAGCGAGGGGCGGCCGGAAGGACGGGATCTTGCGCACTGGTATCAGGCGGCAGACGGCGAGGCCAGCGCTACCGGCGAAGGCGCTCACTACATGCCTTACTCTGCTGGCGGGGCGTCTGCCGGGTCACTGGTGATCAAGTTCTATCATTCCGGCGATCAAGTTCGCGGATATGTCCGAAAGATCGCCGAGGCCGGCGAAGACGATTCGATATTTCCTAGTGAGGAGATGGAGCCCGAAGCCGCTTTCAAACTGGCCCAATCCCACAATGGTGAAAGCAGCGAGCCGATCTTCGTAGAGCTGACCGAAGCCGTCGAATGGGATCCATCATGGGGGGAATTCGAACTAACGACATCGAGACGGTTCCAGCCGAAACGGATGCTTCTCGCGCTGCGGATAATCCGACCGCTGCCCGGCGTCGCACGCGTCTGGCTAGAGAGGCAGAAAAGGGACTGCGCGGCACGGTGGGCGAGACGCAGGCCGAGGAGAATATGAGAAACCGCCGGTCCGAACGCTTGGGAGCTCAATCATGACAAAAAATGGCAAACCGTCCAAGGCGCAGATTGAACAGGACGCCAGAGGGCAGTCCGAAAGCAACCATGCTGGTGGATCCAACAACGGTGTCAGCAGCGCCAAGCCGCGTGTCATCACCCATTCCGACGACGCGACGGTCAACAAGAAAACGCCAGGCAAGGGCAAAGACACCAAGGACTGGGACATCAATTACGACGAGCGCGACATGAACAAGGGCGAGTTTCGAGGATAGAGCTGGAGAAGCAAAGCTGCGCCCTTCCGGCGGAACCCGGAACATGGTGTGACATCGAAGATTTACTGTGACCGAGGAGCCTCAACCAAGATGGCTCGCCTCGTCGTATCGCTTGAGGCATCCATGACGCAGAAAACACGCTCTCCCAAGATTAAGCCTTATTCCGGACCTGCGGGCGGATGGGGTTCTGCAAAATCCGTCGCCGAGATCACTCTGAAAGAGCATGTCGCTCTGCGTGGGCCGAAGCTGCTGTCGGCGCAGAACAAACCGGAAGGCTATATGTGCGTGAGTTGCGCCTGGGCGAAGCCGGCGAAAACCCATCCGCTCGAATTTTGCGAGAATGGCGCCAAGGCCACGGCCTGGGAGGTGACGGCGCGACGTGCCGACCGCGCATTCTTCGACAAACATCCTCTTCGCGCGCTGGAGCTTTGGGACGATCACGACCTCGAGGAACAGGGTCGGTTGACCCATCCGATGCGCTGGGACGCAGCGACCGACAAATATGTTCCGGTGACCTGGGCCCAGCCTTCGAAGACATCGGTCGAGAACTACGCGCTCTTGACCCGCGTCAGGTGGATTTCTACACGTCGGGCCGGGCGTCGCTTGAAACGAGCTATATGTACCAGCTGTTCGCGCGTATCTACGGCAGCAACAACATGCCCGACAGTTCGAACATGTGTCACGAGAGCTCATCGGTTGCCCTTCCCGAAAGCATCGGGGCCTCTGTTGGAACGGCCGTCCTGTCGGACTTTCAAAACACCGACTGCATCTTCTACATCGCTCAGAATGTTGGGACCTCGTCGCCGCGCCTGCTGCACGATCTACAGGATGCCGTCGATCGCGGCGTCAAGATCGTCACCTTCAATCTGTTGCGCGAACGCGGCCTTGAGCGGTTCGTCAACCCGCAGTCGCCGACGCAGATGCTCACCGGCAACGAAACGAAGATTTCCTCCGAATATTATCAGGTGAACAACGGCGGCGATATCGCAGCACTATTTGGCGTCTGCAAGGCGCTGATCGAAGCCGACGATGCCTTGAAAGCCTCCCATCAAAGTCGCGTTGCAGGCGAGGACGGGATCCCAAAAGATCCAGACAACGCGGCAATGGTTGCCTTCGCCGCCTCGATTGGGGCCGCCGACAAGAAGCATGTTCTCGACCATGACTTCATTAAGGAGCACACGACCGGCTTCGAGGAATTCGCCAACGCCGCGCGCGGCCACCAATGGGAGGAACTGGAACGAGTTTCAGGCCTCAGCCGTGATGAGATGACGCAGGCAGCGGCCACCTACGCCAAATCCGAGGCGGTGATGATGGTTTATGGCATGGGTTTGACGCAACAGCTTATGGGCGTCCAGAACGTCCATACGGTCTGCAATCTGGCACTGTTGCGCGGCAATATCGGCAAACCGGGCGCCAACATCTGTGCCGTCCGCGGTCACTCCAACGTTCAGGGACAGCGGACCGTCGGCATCACCGAGAAGCCGGGCTTAGCGCCGCTGGACAAGCTCTCTGAACTCTACGGCTTCGAACCGCCGCGGTGGACGGGCCGCTCGACGGTGGAGACCTGTGAGGCGATCATGAGCGGCCAATCACGTGCCTTCATCAGTCTCGGCGGCAACTTCCTGAGAGCAGTCCCCGACACGACTGCCATGGAAGAAGGGTGGCGTAGGCTGCGGCTTAGCGTGCAGATCGCCACCAAGCTCAATCGCAGCCATGTCGTCCATGGCGAGATTGCCTATCTGCTGCCGTGTCTCGGTCGCATCGAACTGGACGAGCAGGCGACCGGTCCGCAGGCCGTATCGATGGAGAGTTCCATCGCGCATTTCCACGGCTCGCGCGGCAAGACGAAACCAGCAAGCCCGGAGCTCCTTTCGGAGCCGGCAATCGTCGCCGGCATAGCCAAGGCGACACTTGGCGAAACCAAGGTGCCCTGGGACAGCTGGGTCGCAGACTATGCTGAGATCCGTGATGCGATCGAGCAAACCTACCCGGAGACGTTCAAGGATTTCAACAAACGGCTGTTTACGCCGGGCGGGTTTGTCAGGCCGCTGCCGGCGCGCGAACGCAAGTGGGTGACGAAAAGCGGCAAGGCAAATTTCCTGACGCCGGAAAAACTGTTTCCGGAATTTTCGACGGCGCAGAGCACTGACGTCCTCCATCTCGCGACGCTGCGATCTAACGACCAGTTCAACACCACGATCTACGGATATAGCGACCGCTTTCGCGGTGTCGAAGGCACTCGCAAGGTGGTCTTCATGAACCCGGAGGATATCCTTCGGTTGGGTTTCAAGGACGGCGACAGTGTCGATCTGACGACCGCGATCGATGCAAACAACGGTCGGACGGTGACGGCGTTGAGGATCGTTGCCTATAATATTCCCAGGGGATGTTGCGGCGCGTATTATCCGGAGACGAACCCGCTCTTTCCGATGGCTCACCATGATCCGAAATCGAAAACGCCCTCCTACAAGCTCCTTCCGGTGCGTCTCAGCCGATCCTCAGACGTTTCATATGATTGAGGGGGCAGTCGGGTGAGCACATGATGTTCGGGAGCATCAACGACGCAAAGTGGTCGTTTCTGGCAACCTTTCTGCTGGTGGTCGCGGGAGCCGCGTTTCTCGGCTGGGCCCGGCAGCCGCGGGAACTCCGGACCGATCCACCCGTCGTCGCCGATCTCGATTGCTTCCGGCTGATGCCGAACGCGATCAGCGGCGCGCCGCCCGAGAGTTATTTTGCCGAGGGGAAAATCTACGAAAGCGATGCTTATAATCTCAGCCAGGGTCAGCGCCTGTATACCTGGTTCGGCTGCCAATCGTGTCACGGCGACGGGCGCGGAAACGTAGGTCCTTCCTTCCTCGACGGTTGGTGGCTGTATGGTCCGGAGATGGTGTCGATTGTCACGTCGATCCGCGACGGTCGCCCGCATGGCATGCCGGCCTTTCGTGAGCGGATGACGATCGAGCAGATCTGGCAGTTGGCCGGCTATGTCCAGACCATCGGCGCCTATTCCGCCAAAGTGGCGGCGACGGGTCGCAGGGACGACCGCCACACGCGGCCGGCCGAAAACCGGGCGCCCGCGAAGATCCTGTTCAACGAAGGACCGGTCGGCGCCCATCCACCAGGGGCCCTCCCCTTGAGAACCGCCCGGATCCTTCTGCTGTCGATCATTGCTGCTGTCGCTGGCTGCAGCGGCAACCAGTCGGCTCTGGATCCTCAGGGCGCTCCCGCGATCCATGTCGAGCATCTGATCATCGGTATAACCGTCATCTGCGCAGTCGTCTGGCTCCTGGTCATGATCGTGCTCGGCTGGGCACGGCTGCGGAAACGGCCCAGCGACAGCAGCCGGCCCGGCGAGTGGTCTTCAACGATGATCGTTGGCAGTGCCGTTGCCGCGACGGTTATCATTATCGCAGGTCTGACGATCGCAAGCTTTTACACCACGCGCGGCATCGGCTTGCCGGAAAACGCCGCACTGACGATCACCGTCAGAGGGCATCAATGGTGGTGGCAGGTCATCTACGCCGACGCCAATCCGGCGCTCAGCTTCCAGACGGCGAACGAGATCCATATCCCAGTGGGACAGGATGTTCGGATCCAGCTCGAAAGCGCCGATGTCGTGCATTCGTTTTGGGTGCCGAGCCTTGCCGGCAAACAGGATCTCGTGCCGGGACGCAGCAACGTTCTTCTCCTGCGGGCGGAACGGCCCGGCATCTATCGCGGTCAGTGCGCCGAATTTTGCGGCCTGCAGCACACTCACATGGCGATGATGGTCATTGCCGATGAGCCTGTGGATATCAGCGGTGGATTGCGGTCCAACGCGAGAACGGCGTGATGCCAACCGACCCGGACGCCGTCGCCGGAAAGGTTGCCTTCCTGTCAAAGCCGTGTGCTGCCTGCCACACGGTTCGCGGCACGCCGGCCACAGGGACGACCGGCCCTGATCTCACCCATATCGGTAGCCGTCAGACAATCGCGGCCGGCCTTTTTGAGACCACGCACGGGTCCCTCGCGGCCTGGATTGCCGATCCGCAGACCCTCAAGCCGGGCAACAACATGCCGATGGTTCCGCTTAACAGCGTGGAGCTCCGGAATATCTCCGCCTATATGGAGAGCCTCAAATGACCACCAGGCATGAGGGAGAGGATCTGCGCGATACGGGATTGGACGAGATGGAACTCGACTGCCGTCTCTCACAGACCTGGTCGACACCTGCGGGGTTGTGGGGCGCCCTTTCGACCGTCGACCACAAAATCATCGGCCGCCGATACATCGTGACGGCCTTCGTGTTTCTGGCGCTCGGTGGAATTCTGGCGATGGCGATGCGGTTGCAGCTCTCCCAGCCGGAAGCCCGGTTCATTGGGCCCGATCGTTACAACCAGATTTTCACCATGCACTGCCGATTCCGATGAAGCCGCCCCTTTGTTCCGAGCCAGCGCTCGACAATGCGAACCGCCGCCTCGACTTTCGCCTTGTCACGTGGACGGCGCGGCCGTGTCGGCAGAACGGCACTGCCGTAGTGAGCCGCCATTCCGGCGTAGGTGCGATTGACCTGCGGATCAAAAAGGCAGGCCTTGATGACTGCGACCTTGGCATTGTCAGGGACAAGCAATGCCGGAGCCCCGCCAAAGGCCTCCAGCGCAAGCAGGTGGCATTCGATCCAATCTGGAAGCGTTTCGCTCCAGCGGGCATGAGCAAAGGAAAGGCTCGATGCCCCGAGCACCGCAACGAACAGATGCGCCTGCCGTGTCTTTCCCGACAATCTGTCGATGAGCACCGTGACCGTGTCGCCCGCATAATCTACAAACAGTTTTTCGCCGGCCGCATGGTCCTGGCGCATCGTCACCGGCAGCTTCAGGGCCCAGCCACGATAAAGATCGCAGTAACGGCTATAACGATATCCGTCAGGGTGGAGGCCGATATACTCATCCCACAGAATCTGAAGCGTCACGTGCTTGCGCTTCAGTTCGCGATGAACATGCGCCCAATCCGGCTCGGCGCTGCGACGGTGCCCCGTCTTCGTGCCGGAGGACTTGTAAAGTGCGGCTTCCAGCACGGCATCGCTGACGTCGTCGCCAAGCGGCCACGAAAGACCAGCGATCTCCACACGGCGCAGCGTCTCGCGCACCGTCGAGGGAGCAGCACCGACACGCAACGCAATCGACTTGTGGCCGAGCCCCTCCTCAAATCTGTGTCTCAGAATCTCGCGGACACGCCGCATCTTCAATCTCTCCGCTGGCATTGCGTTCCTTCCTCTCAGCACACCTGAAAGGACAAACGTCTCACCAGCAGGACACCTCGACAAACAGCCCAATCAGGGGGCGGCATCATCTCGGAACAAGGGGGCGGCTAATTCTCGGAATTGGAGGGCGGCATCATTTCGGAATCAGGGGGCGACATGCCTCGGAATTTGCATGCACGGCACGAACATGATGTTTCTGTTTGCCGTGCCAGTCATGGAGGCGATGGCGGTCTATCTCGTGCCTCTGATGGTTGGCACGCGCAATATTGCCTTCCCGCGCCTCAACGCCTTCTCCTACTGGATGTATCTGGCCGGCGGGCTGCTGCTGTGGATCGCCTTTGCGGTCGATACCGGCCCTGACGTCGGCTGGTTTGCCTACGTGCCGCTATCTGGACCGCAATATGCTGCGGGAAACGCGCCGACATTTGGGCGCAAATGATCACCTTTACCGAAGTCTCGGCACTGGCCGTCGCCGTCGAGATCGTCGTTACGGTGTTCAAGCAACGCGCGCCCGGCATGTCGCTCGACCGCATCCCATTGTTCGTCTGGTCGATGCTGGTCACCTCGTTTCTGATCATCTTGGCGATGCCGGCCATCATGATCGCCAGCTCGGCGCTGATCCTCGACCGGCTTGTCGGCACGCACGTCTTTAATCCGGCCGAGGGCGGCGACGTATTGCTGTGGCAGCACCTGTTCTGGTTCTTCGGCCACCCGGAGGTCTACATCATCTTCCTGCCGGCCGTCGGCATGGTCTCGACGATCGTCGCGACCTTTACGCGACGCCCCGTGTTCGGCTACCTTGCCATGGTGATGGCACTGATCGCGACGGGAGTTTTGGCCTTCGGGCTTTGGGTGCATCACATGTTCGTCGCCGGGCTGCCGCGTCTCGGCGAAAGTTTCTTTACGGCCTCGAGCATGGCGATCGCCATTCCTGCTGGTCTTCAGATCTTCTGTTGGCTGGCAACGATGTGGGCCGGTAGACCAGTGTTCAAGACGCCCTTCCTGTTTATCATCGGCTTCATGGTGATATTTGTTATCGGCGGGATGACAGGCGTCATGGTGGCCTCGGTACCCTTCGACACGCAGGTTCACGACACCTATTTCGTGGTTGCTCATTTCCATTACGTTTTGGTGGGCGGCGCGGTATTTCCTCTGTTAGGCGCCATCTATTACTGGTTCCCGAAGATCACCGGGCGAATGATGAGCGAGACGCTCGGCCGCTGGGTATTCGCGCTGATCTTTGCTGGCTTCAACCTGACCTTCTTTCCCATGCATATTCTCGGGCTCCAGGGCATGCCGCGTCGCATCTACACCTATCAGCCGGAAATGCCGTGGTCGGGGCTCAACATGTTCGTCAGCCTAAGTGCCGTCATCCTTGCTGCCGGCTTCCTGCTGTTCTTTATCGATGCCATCCGTAGCGCCGTCTCAGGTGCGGCCGCGCCTGACAATCCCTGGGACGCATCGACGCTCGAATGGTCGACCTCATCGCCGCCGCCGCCCTATAATTTCTCGCGCTTGCCGGTGGTCAGTAGCCTCTCGGCCTTGTCAGAGAAATCGGAAACGCTTCCCGTTGCCTCCGGCCTGGCGGTCGACCGCCGCGAATTGATCGTCAGCAGCGTCGTTGAAGCGCTTCCCGAGGCCCGAGAGTCGTCACCTGGAAATTCGATCTGGCCGCTCTGGTCGGCGCTCGCAACTACGGTGCTGTTGATCTGGTCGATCTTCACGCCCTGGGCAGTTGTCTGGGGATCGATCCCTGTATCGATTGCCCTGATCGGATGGTTCTGGCCAAAGGGCACTCCGGAGGACGACGCATGAAACAATCCGTCATACTCGATTTCACGAAACTTCCCCCGCATGGGCTTGGCACTGCAAGCCTGACCTGGTGGGGAACGCTCGCCTTCATGTTGATCGAGGGAACTGGCTTTGCGCTTTCGATCGTTGTCTACCTCTACCTCATGAGCCTCGCACCGCACTGGCCGTTGAATGCACCGCTTCCCGATCTGCTGCCCGGAACGGCTCTGACGGCATTACTGATTGCCAGCTTGCTTCCGAACATTCTGATTGCCCGCTGGGCGCGTCAGCAGAATTTGGCGAAGGTGCGCATCGGCCTGATCATCATGTCGCTGCTCGGAGTAGCGCCTCTGATCGTTCGTATCTTCGAATTTCCGGCGATGCACATCTCATGGGACCAGAATGCCTACGGTTCAATCGTCTGGGTGATGCTTGGACTGACACCACCCATATTCTGACCGACCTGATCGACACGCTGGTGCTGACCTGCCTGATGTTTTCCAGGCATGGCGACAATCCTCGGCGCTACGGCGATGTCAGCGACAACGCCATGTACTGGAACTTCGTCGTGGCGACCTGGTTGCCATTGTGCATTTGCCTCTACTGGGTACCGCGGCTATGACCAGAACCTGGATGCGATATGGCGGACTTGCTGTCCCACCACTGGCCTGGGCCGTGGGGACGCAGCTTGGGCAAATCATCCCCTACTTCGATTGCCGGCGACAGATGGTTTGGACACCCGCCCTTTGCTCGGCCCTCTTATTGATGTCGATTGCAGGAGCAGCTGCCTCTCGTCTTGCGCCAAGACCCGTCGGCCGGACTGAGCGGTTTGTCATCGATGCGGGGTTTCTGATCGCCGCCGCCGTTGTCTTTGCGCTGGTATTGCAGGGGGCGGCCTCGATGCTGCTGGACCCATGTCAGCGCTGATCTGCACCCTGATATTTCTAACGATAGCCGTACCGGCAATGGCGCATGGTGACGATGATCACGCAGCAACCTTGAGCTGGACATTCGATCCGTGGATCGTGCTACCAATCACCGTGATTAGCGCACTCTACACGTTCGGCATCGTGAGGCTTTCAGGTCGGGCGCGCCGGCTTGGAGCGATGCACCGCCAAAGCTTGTTCTTCTATAGCGGCATGCTGACTCTCGCGGGCGCGCTGATCTCGCCACTCCACTGGCTCGGAGAGCACCTTTTTACCTTTCATATGATCGAACACGAGATCGTCATGGCCGTCTCGGCGCCGTTGATCGTGCTTGCGCGCCCGGTCGGCCTCCTTCTGTGGGGTCTGCCAAAACGGGCACATCGTGGCTTAGGCGCTGCCATGCGAACTCCTCTCATCCGGTGGTCATGGCACTGGAGCACGGGAGCGACCAGCGCCACCGTCATTCACGGCGTCGCTATCTGGGGCTGGCACCTGCCCTTCCTGTTCGATGCCGCAGTGACACATACCGCTATGCATCGCCTACAGCACCTCAGCTTTTTTGCAACGGCGATCCTGTTCTGGTGGGCGGTCGTTCGGAAAAGCGACTACGGCGCCTCTGCCTGGCACATCTTCCTGACGATGTTACACACGAGCATCCTCGGCGCGTTGATGGCGCTGGCACCGCGCGTTCTCTATATCGCTCAAACGCAAACCGCGGGATCCTGGGGGCTGACACCCCTGGAGGATCAGCAACTGGCCGGTATGATCATGTGGGTACCGGCCGGCACCATCTATGCAGCCGTGGCGATGACGATGCTGGCGCTCTGGATCCGCGCTTCCAGCGAGAGAGGAGCGCAAAATGCCTGATGTCGCCGGCTTGGCCCCTCGCCCCATAGTCTGGGTCGCCGCCGCTATTGCTGCTGGGCTGAGCGCCTTTGTCGTTACCACTACAATACGCGACAGTCAGACAAGGACGGCCACAGCTGTGGCGCTGACCGGTGGCGATCCTGCGCGCGCGCCCGCCCTCTTTCGTCGCTATGGCTGTTCGGGTTGCCATATCATTCCGGGCATACCGGGGGCGGACGGCCAAACCGGCGCGCCACTCACCGGGTTATCCAAACGCGTCTTTATCGCCGGCGTGCTGGAAAACCGCTCCGACAACCTTGTTGCATGGATCGTCTCGCCGCAGAGCTTTTCGCCACAGACCGCGATGCCGAACACGGGCATCTCAGAGCAGGAAGCCAAGGACCTCGCCGCCTACCTCTACACACATTGAAGTTAGGGATGGGGCGTCTGCACGGCCGGGAGGGCCTTGATGTAGCGCGCAATCGCATCGCGATCGCTGTCGGGCAGCACCGCCGTGTTGGTCACGACGTCGGCCATCGACGATCCGACACGGCCATGGTCAGGCGTGTCGCCCGTTTTTAGCATCGTTGCAATGTCTCGCTCGCTCCACTTGCCCAGGTTCTGCTGCGTGATGTTGGGCACGAACCCCGTCCCTTGCGGATCGACTCCTCCGGCAAACCGGATGTCGGGTTTGATGGCACCGAAGACGTTCCGACTGGAGTGGCATTCGGCGCAGTGGGATAAGCTCTCGACAAGATAAGCGCCGCGATCATGGATTGGATCGCCACTCAGCCGGGCCTCCGATTGACCCTCTCGAAAAAACAGCAGCTTCCAGAATCCGACGAACCGGCGAATGCGAAACAGGATCGAAGGGTGATGCGGCGGTGCCCGTCCCGAGATTTTGGGAAGCGTCATGAGATACGCGTAGAGATCCCGGATGTCGTCGGCCGTCATTCCAGTGAAGCTCGTATAGGGAAAAGCGGGATAGTAATGCTCATGCTCAGGCGACACACCGCCGACGAGCGCGTTCGCCAAATCGACGGCCGTCCATCTCCCGATGCCGTCCACCGGATCCGGAGAAATGTTAGGCGGTCGAAAGGTGCCGAACGGTGAGCCGAGCGCCATGCCGCCCCCAAGCCGCAGCCGATCGGGTTGGCCAGGGGTCGCATGGCAAGACGCACAATCGCCGGCCGCGAAGATCAGTTGCCCGTGCACCGCGTCACCGGCACCCTCGAACTGCGGATCGCCTTGCGAAAACGGCGGGCGGGCTGCGCTTATATACCAGCCGGCCGCAACCGCGGGGCCGCCGCACAAAATGGCGACGAAAGCCAGTTTCCCGATCGTAGCCGGGGCAACATTCACAGCCCGGCGTCGCGCATCTCCCGACCGTGACAAGATCAGTTGTCTTTCGTCTTGAAAGCGTCGGAAACCTTTTTGACCTCAGGGTCGCTGTTGCTTTCGCAATTCGCATCCCGGTCCCGGTCGGGATCGTCCTTCGCGCGAAGGTAGCCCCTCGGCGTATTTTCCTGGGGACCTTCCCAGCGTGGTGACTGATCCGTCGTGCCCGGAGCCCCGTCCTTTGGTGAATTCACACCCATGTTCGCTTCCTCCTATGATCGAAGCTAACTGAGGCAGGAAATGAAAGTTCCACCGTCCCGCGCCACAGCGCGTTTTTGACTGCTTCCTGCAGGGGCTCATCCGGTAGACTACCAACATAAGACTGCCGGGAGCGGCAACTCGGCCAAAAATTCGCGAATTCAGGGATTCACAAATCTCAAGCCAAAGCGTACCAAGAAGCGCTCCTTGAGCTCGCGGTGGATCTGGGGCGACGGCCGATGCGCGAGCACCGGTCGTCGCCACACAGCCGGATCGTCTGCTGATCATGCATCTATATCCAACACCGCGTCGATTTCGCAGACGACCCCGGCGGGATCGTAGCTGATTGTCGAGCGGCCGTTCAGTTCGGCCGCCAGAAGCCTCTCAACCAGACGCGAACCGAAGCCCTTCTTCGTTGGGGGCTTCACTGTGGGACCACCGTGTTCAGCCCACCTGAACTGAAGCCTTGCTTTCGTGCTCTCATCACCGTCCTCAAGGCGCCAGGAGATCGAGACCTTTCCCTCGGCAACAGACAATGCGCCGTACTTTGCTGCATTCGTCGCCAGCTCGTGGATAGCCAAAGAAAACGAGACAACTGCCTTCTGCGGCAGAAGCACAGGGATCCCTTCGATCTCGAAACATTCTGCGGGATAGGGCTCCAGGACTTGCCTGACCAGCGCTGAAAGATTAGCGCGCTGCCAGTCCCGATGTGTAAGGAGATCGTGCGCCTTCGCCATAGAGGTCAGCCGTTCCTGGAAGGCGTCCACTTCGTCCTGCCCCGTCCCCTCCCGCCCCAGGGTCTGTTTCGCGATGGCGATGACGGTGGCAAAGACGTTCTTGACGCGATGATTGAGCTCGCCAGTCAATACCGCCTGCAGACGTTCGGCCTCCTTCCTGGCCGTGATGTCCTGGGATATCTTCGAGGCGCCAATGATCTTTCCGCTGCCGTCAAATATCGGAGAAACGCTGAGCTGGACGTCGACAAGACGACCGTCCTTTCGTCGACGTTGCGTCTCGTAAGGCTCAACGACTTTCCCGGCGCTGACCTTTCGGAGGATCTCCGGCTCCTCGCCGCGGCGCTCTTCCGGCACAAGCATCAAAACGGACTTTCCAACCGCCTCGTCACGCGAATACCCGTAAAGCTTCTCGGCGGCGGCGTTCCAGTTGGTGATCGTCATGCCGAGATCGATGCCCAAGATCGCGTCGTTCGAGGACTCGATGATGGCAGCCAGGTGGCGTTCACCCTCCTGCGCATTCTTGCTTGCCGAGATGTCGATGGCAATGAACCCAACCTGCCGGATCCGGCCATCGTCACTCCTGAGCGCCGAAACCGATATCGCCGTCCAGACCAGGGACCCGTCTTTTCTGACGCATCTCTTCTCCATGTCGAAGGGTTCGCCGGTGCTGGCGAGGCGCTCAAACCGCCGCTCGGCTTCCGCGAGGTCGGCCGGGTGCGTAATATCCTGAAAACGCACGCCGACGAGCTCATCGCTTCGATAGCCGAGCATCTTGCAGAAGCGCTGGTTGACAAGGACCATCCGTCCGTCAAGATCGGTCTGGCCGATACCTGCGGCGGACTGGGAAAACAACGCCCTTAGACGCTCCTCGCTTTCCCTGAGTGCATGCTGCGAACGTACCCTTCCCGTCGTCTCGCTGACGATGCAGAAAACGCCTCGGATTTTACCCGTCTCGTCTTTGATCGGCGAATAGGAAATGTCGAAGTAGACTTTTTCCGGGCGCCCGTGACGCTCGATGTAGAACTCACGATCCTTGGCAGACACCGTCTCGCCACCGTAAAGCACCCGGTCGAGCAACGGCTTGAGGTCATCCCAGAGCTCGCTCCAGTTCTGTTCGGCCGGGCGCCCGAATGCTTGAGGATGCCTAAGGCCGATGGACGGAGCGTAAGCGTCGTTGTAGAGGGCGACATACTGCTCGCCCCAGAACATCACGATCTGGGCATGCGATGGAAGCATTAGGTCGATGGCGGATTTGAGGCAGGCAGGCCACTCCGAGGGCGGGCCTAGGATCGAATGGTCCCAGCTCCCCTCCTCGATCATGCGGGCTATGCCAGCGGAACCCGTGTCGTGATTTTTTCCAAGTGCAGACACCTTAACCCAGCCCTAGCTGTCAACGATTACAAGATTTTGCCGTGCAAGATTAGGTATTTTTCGAGTGATCACAAGCGTCGTCAAGGCTAGCGACGGATGCACCCAGGGGAATCGGGTGAGTTATCAGCCGGTGATGGTGGTTGCGAGGAAAGCGTCGTCCCAAGCGGCGAGTTTTCGTTTCAGCCGGATGGAGTCTTTGCCGGGCGCTCTTCGAATGAGGTTGAGAGCCATGTGCTTGATGGTGGTGAAGTTGGCGGGGGCGTGATCGGTTCGAAGCCGGCACTCGTCATCGCGGAAGACGCAATCCAACACCCAATGGAGACTGTTTTCCACCGCCCAATGATCTCGGACATAGGCCCCGATCAGGCTTGCCGCGAGAGCCAGCGAGGTGATGTAGAAGCGTGTCTCGCGCTGGATCTTGTCGCCGATTTCGCGGGTGCTCTGGACCCTGACGACGGCGTTCAGGCCGGGCCATTGGTGGCGCTCCCGCAGCCAGCCGATGTCGTGAACGACGGTGATGTCTCGGGTCTCGATGCGCCCATGATCGCCATCGACGCTCTGGTGGTGCGTGATGGTCGTATCTTTGAAGTTATTGGCTTTTTGCTCGGCGACGAATAGTTCGACGTCGTCGCGAAGCGTGCCCTGGTTGCCCCTGAGGGCGAGGATGTAATCGGCCTTCTTGTCGAGGATCTTTTGGGCGATGGCGCGCTGACAGCCCATGGCGTCGAGTGTCACGACCGCCGCCTCGATATCTAGCATGTCCAGCAATTTGGGGACGGCGACGATCTCATTGGCCTTGTCGGCCACCTTGACCTGCCCCAGCACCAGCCGCTGGCGCGCCGCGAAGGCCGAGACCATGTGGATCGGCAGATCGGTCTTGCTCCTGGACCGGCGCACCGTCTTGCCATCCATCGCCACCACTCCCTCAGGGACCCCGATCAGGGCAGCAGCCCAGGCCACGAAGCAGCGCTGGAAGGCCTGGGCGTCCAAGGTGGCGAGGATGTCGCCCAGGTGATCATGCGACGGCGTACCGTCGCGGAACGGCCTGAAGCGGCGCAAAAGCTCTAACTTCTTGTCCCCGAAGCGAGCGATGTCGGTGATGGCCTCCGCCCCGGCGATCACCGCAAGCAGGCACAACAAAAGCACCTCATCGAGTGGATATTTGACCTTGGCGCTTTGCCGGACATCCGGAAGGTTTCTGAAATACTCAAGGAAAACAACCGCATCGACGATCCTGTCGCCCTCACAATCTGCCACATCCATAAATCTCATCCTCCAACGATTCACTGGAGATCGAGAGATTCAGAATTTCAGCACATTGTCACCCGTCAATTCACCCGATTGCCCTGCGGATGCACCGCTCAGAATTTGTTAACGACCCCGATGGAGGTCGTTCTTCTGCGATCGTCGCACCACTTTCCACCGCGGGCACTCATCGATTCCAGAGAAGTAAGCGGACTCGGTTCATTTCCAAGCCAATCAACGACAATCACGGCCGCGGCAAGCAAGTCGCACGCCTTGAACGGAATCGAACCTACGTCCACTGGGTAGACGGCTTAGGCGGAATGGATAATCAATCAGTTCCCGGCGTTGTGTACTGCTCCGAATGCAATAGTCATAACTTGCGTACGGTACGCTAATCGCATACCCTTCCGCGGGTAAGTTGGAGGCTAAAAGGTATGGCGACGGTCGAGAAGATCACCATTGCACTGACATCGGAGATGGCGGGTTTTGTGCGAAGCGCGGTCGATGCTGGAGAATATGCATCGACGAGCGAAGCCATCCGTGATGCCGTCCGTGAGTGGAAAGAGCGACGCGATTTGCTCGGGTACACAGTCGAGGATCTACGAGCGCTTGTGCAGGAGGGCATCGAAAGTGGGCCAAGTTCGCGCTCGACGATGGCAGAGGTAAAAGCTGCAGCGCGCGAACGATTAGAATCTTCACGACACGAACGCTAACCGTGCTTTCAATTATCCGAACCGATCGTGCGGACGAGGACCTGATCGAAATATGGTCTTACATAGCCGTTGAGAACATGTCCGCAGCTGACCGCGTGCTCGATGCAATTGAAGCACGCTGGGACAATCTCGCTCGACACCCCTACTCTGGAGTTGCGCGCGACGATATTGCACCTGGCATTCGGCATCTCGTCTCAGGTGAGTATCTAACTCTTTATCGGCTCAGTGACAGTGCCATTGAAATCGTCCGCGTCCTACATGGGCGCAGAAAGATATCCTCCAAAATTATTATATAGACGGCGGGCTCACGGGATCTTTCTGTAAACCCCGATCGCATATGTCAGGCGTATGCATATTTATGGAACATAGTTCCTCCTGACTGAAGTATCCCACTGTTAAAAGAATCCTCAAATTTCCCACGGCAATAACAACAACCAAAATAGAGGTCGAAAATTCCCATCCGAAAAGATGTTGGCTCTCAGGCCACCGCGCTAAGTAGCTCGTCTGGCAGTTCGACAGGCACTGCTCTCGTCTTCGCCTTCCATCGGCGTCCTACAACGGCCCGCACGTCGAGCGCGACACGTCTGATGATCAACCCGGAATTCTCCAGCGCCTGAAACAACATGCGTCGCGCGCCGCTTTGACGGTGATTGGGCGACCACCCCTCCCAAAAGACAAGCCGATCTCGTGTCAACGTGCTCACCCGAAATTTCTGGCGGTCCAGCTGGCGCGCCAATTAGGCTTTCGGCCTGACCGCTTGGTAGAGCTTGTTCGCACCGTCCTTTCCCACGGCCAGGACGTCATACGATGCGCGGGGATCGTCTCCCATGCCCAATGACCCGGCGGGCATACCCGGCACGGCGAGCCCCGCAATTTCGGGTTTCTCTGACAACAGCCTCATCACCGCGTCCAGGGGAACGTGTCCCTCGAGATAGTATCCCGCGACCACCGCGGTGTGGCAGCCCCGCATATTGGTGGGGACGGCGAAGCGGTCCTTTACGGCGTCGAGGTCGTCCACGTTTTCCGCCTGCACGGAAAACCCGGCATTTTTCATCGCGTCCGCCCAAACGTGGCAACATCCGCAGTGCGGGTCCTTGTAGACGACCATGCGTTCGCCGGCTGCCAGCGCCGCTCCGGCTACGGGCAACGCTCCGATGGCAGCCAGGGTGCAAAGGAATTCTCTTCTTTTCATCGCGCTTCTCCTTATCAAACTTAATGTGCGGCCAAGGATGCGGGGACTTGCTTTTCCGTGCGCGCCGCCTTGAATCCATAACCCTTGACCAGCCCGTAGACTGCCGGGATTACGACCAGCGTCAGCAGTGTCGATGATACCATGCCGCCGATCATCGGCACGGCGATCCGCTGCATGATCTCCGAGCCGGCACCCGTACTCCAGAGAATTGGTACCAAGCCCGCCATGATCGCGACAACAGTCATCATCTTCGGACGCACCCGCTCGACGGCTCCGAACATGATGGCCCTGTTGAGGTCTTCCCGTCCGAATATCCTGCCTTCGGCCTCGCACTTCGCCTTCTCGTCCCTGAGTGCGTGGTCAAGGTAGATCAGCATGATCACCCCGGTCTCGGCTGCCACGCCCGCGAGCGCGATGAAGCCGACTGCTACGGCGACCGAGGCGTTGAAGCCCAGCCACCACATCATCCAGATGCCGCCGACCAGAGCGAACGGCAGGGACAGCATGACGATCACCGTTTCGGTCAACGTCTTGAAGTTCAGGTAAAGCAACAGGAAGATCAGCGCCAGCGTCAGCGGGACGACGATCATTAGTCGGTCCTTTGCCCGTTCCAGATATTCGAATTGCCCGCTCCATGCGACGGAATAGCCCGTGGGCATCTCGACGCTCGCCGCGACGGCTTCTTGGGCTTCGGCAACGTAGCCCCCAAGGTCGCGGTTGGCGATGTCTACGAAGATGTAGACGGCGAGCTGGCCGTTCTCCGTCCTTATGGTCGTGGCACCGCGCGTGAGCTTGACTTCGGCGACCTCGCCCAACGGAACCGTGCCGCCACCGGGCAATGATACCTGGACGTCCCTCGCGATGGACTGGGGATCGCTTCGGAAAGCCCTTGGGTAACGGATGGCGACGCCATACCGCTCTCTGCCCTCCACCGTCGAGGTCACGACCTCGGACCCCAGGGCCATTCCGATGACATCCTGGACATCGTCGATCGAAAGCCCATAGCGCCCGAGCACCATGCGATCAGGGATGATATCGAGATAGTATCCACCGATGACGCGCTCGGCGTAGGCACTCGACGTTCCCGGCACCGCCTTGAGAACGGTCTCTATATCGCGAGCGACCTTCTCCATCTCGTTCAGGTTGGTCCCGTAGACCTTGACGCCGACGGGCGTGCGTATTCCGGTCGAAAGCATGTCGATGCGGGCGCGGATGGGCATCGTCCAGGCGTTGGAGACACCGGGAAACTGAAGTGCCGCGTCCATCTCCTGTTTCAGACTGTCAGACGTGACGCCCGGCCGCCATTCGGACTTGGGTTTCAGGGTGATGATGGTCTCAAACATTTCCGTCGGAGCCGGATCGGTTGCCGTCAACGCCCTACCCGCCTTGCCGAACACCGTCTCGACCTCGGGGAAAGATTTGATGATGCGATCCTGCGTTTGCATGAGCTCCGCCGCTTTTGTCACCGAGAGGCCGGGTAGCGTTGTCGGCATGTACATCAGCGTGCCCTCGTCGAGATCAGGCATGAACTCACTCCCGATATGCTGCACGGGCCAGACGGTCACCCCGAGGATCACGATGGCTGCCAGGATTGTCAGGCTCTTGGCCTTAAGGACGCCCGCGATGACCGGACGGTATATCCAGATCAGCAGTCTGTTCAGCGGATTCTTGTGTTCTGGGACAATGCGGCCGCGGACGAACAGGATCATCAGTGCCGGAACAAGTGTGATGGACAGCAGCGCTGCCGCCGCCATCGCGAAGGTCTTGGTGAAGGCGAGCGGTCCGAACAGGCGGCCCTCTTGCGATTCGAGCGTAAAAATCGGCAGGAACGACACCGTGATGATCAGCAGGCTGAAGAACAGCGCCGGCCCGACCTCGCTTGCCGCCTCGATCAGCACTTCGGCTCGAGGCTTGTCAGGAGGCGCGCGTTCCAGATGCTTGTGGGCGTTCTCGATCATGACTATGGCCGCGTCGATCATCGCACCGATAGCGATAGCTATCCCGCCGAGGCTCATGATGTTCGCTCCCAGACCTAGCGCCCGCATGGCCATGAAGGCGATGAGAATGCCGATCGGCAGCATGATGATGGCCACGAGCGCGCTTCGGACATGCAAAAGGAAGGCGATAGTCACCAGTGCAACCACGATCGATTCCTCGATCAACGTGACTTTCAAGGTCTCGATTGCCGCTTCGATGAGTTTCGAACGATCATAGACGGGCAGGATTTCGGTACCAGCCGGAAGACTGCTCTGCACCGCCGCCAAGCTTTCCTTCGCATTCTCGATGACGGTCAGCGCGTTGGCGCCGTCGCGCTGGAGAACGATGCCGCTGGCGACCTCGCCTTCACCGTTCAACTCGGTGATGCCGCGCCGCTCGTCCGGCACCAGTTCGACCCTTGCGACGTCCGAGAGATGCAGCGGGACGCCAGCATTCGTTTTCAGTACGATGCTCTCGATGTCATTGATGCCCTGCAGATAGCCCTTGCCCCGAACCATGAACTCGAACTCGGAAAGCTCGATCGTTCGTCCGCCGACGTCGCGGTTGCTGGAGCGCACGGCATCGGCGATATCCGACAGCGACACGTTCTGAGCCTTCAGGCGGGCGGGATCGACGACAATGGAATACTGCTTAACGAAGCCGCCGACGCTGGCCACCTCGGCGACGCCCTCGGATTTGGAGATGGCAAAGCGCACGACCCAGTCCTGAAGCGACCGAAGTTCGGCCAGCGACAGTTCCTTGGCGACGACGGCATATTGGTAGACCCAGCCCACGCCCGTAGCATCCGGCCCGAGGCTCGGCGACACGCCGTCCGGCAGACGGCTAGCTGCGGCATTCAAGTATTCGAGTACTCGACTGCGCGCCCAGTAGAGATCGGTCCCGTCCTCGAAAATCACGTAGATGAACGAAACGCCGAAGAACGAGAAACCACGCACAACCTTCGACTTCGGCACGGTCAGCATGGAGGTCGTTAGCGGATAGGTGACCTGGTCCTCGACCACTTGCGGAGCCTGACCGGGATAGTCGGTGAACACGATGACCTGAACGTCGGAGAGATCGGGGATCGCATCAAGGGGCAGCGTGCGCAGCGCGTAGACGCCGCCCGCGATAGAAAGAGCAGCGCCGACAAGGATCAGGACGAGGTTGCGGGCCGACCATGCGATGACGTTGGCAATCATGGATTTGCCTCGTCCTGCGTGAGGGCACTCAGTGCCGCGTTGAGGTTGCTTTCGGCGTCCAGCAGGAAGTTGGCGGAAACAACGACGCGGTCGCCTGCTGCGATGCCTTTGATGATCTCCGTCATGTCTTCGCCTCGGACACCCAGCGC
This sequence comes from Rhizobium sp. CG5, assembly GCF_023701945.1. GTDB lineage: Bacteria > Pseudomonadota > Alphaproteobacteria > Rhizobiales > Rhizobiaceae > Allorhizobium. The sequence continues at coordinate 139,559 of NZ_JABAEF010000015.1, read as the reverse complement.
GACGTCCATCGGTTCGAACCTGCCCTCGCCCTTGTCGAGAAAGACAATCTGGCGGTCGCCCGTGTCGATGATCGAACTGTTGGGAACGGCGACGACCGGATTTCCGGCTCTGGCTTCGATCTCGACCTCTGCGTACATGTTGGACATTAGCAGACCGTCCGGATTCGGAAGCTCTATCCTGACCTTCGTGGTCCGGGTTTGCACCTGGACCTCCGGATAAATGAGGTCGACCGTTCCCTTGAACGTCGTGCTGGGCAGATTACGAATGATGACGGCGACTGCGGCTCCCTCGCGGACGGCGCTAAGCTCGTATTCGGGGACGTCGGCGATCACCCAGACCTTCGACACGTCAGCAATACGGAACAGAACATCGCCAGCCTCGGCCATCATGCCGCTCACGGCCATGCGCTCCAATACGACACCGTCGCGCGGCGATGTGTAGGCGATGCTCTGCGGCACCTTCCGCTCTGTAGCGATGCTGGTGATCGTTGTCGTGGGCACACCCAGATTCTTCAGCCGCAGAGCCGACCCCGTATCTGGACCCGCCTTGCCGCCGTTGCGCATCTCGGTCGCGTATTCGGCCCCAGCGGTGGCGATCTCCTTCGAATAGAAGTGAAAGAGGTCTTCTCCCTTAGTGATCCGGTCACCGGTGGTGACATCAGCGACGTCCTCGACGAAGGCGTCCGCCCGCATCGAGACGATGCTGACCATGCGCTCGTCGAGCGTCACGGTTCCGGGCACCCGGATTTTCCGGGTGACCGTGGTCATTTTCGCCAGCGCAGTCTTCACCCCCGTCCGCTGGAGTTTGCCAAGTGAGACCTTGACGGTGGAGCTGTCACTAACCTCGCCGTCATAGACAGGGAGATAGTCCATCCCCATTGAATCCTTCTTCGGGACCTTGGAGGTGTCGGGAAGCCCCATGGGGTTGCGGTAGTACAAGATTTTACGCTCGAGTGAGACGGATGCCGTGTCGGGTGACGGTGCGACCGCGCCGGCCGCGCTGAGGCTGACATCCTCGCTTGCACGGACGGTCGCGAACGGCCGCCCGTCGTCGGTGCTTTTCGGCTTTGCGGAATACTCGGCCAGCCCGTCCGGGTGGCGGTAGTAGATCACCGCTCCCGTTCCTTCGCGTCGCGGCTCCGCCTCTGTGGCCATACCGCTATCATCGACGTACCGCCGCAGGCGTGCACCGACATCGTTTTTCCCGGCCCGATAGCCTGCCCAACCGACAATCGCGGCGAGGGAAAGCGTAGCAATGATGCGTGAGACGCTCACGGGATTGCCTTCAAGACGACTTCGCCTTTTACTGTCTCAGGCTCGCCTTGAACCTTGGCGGCGACCTGGAAACGCCATCCGCCTTCCATGGAAAGGTTCGTCGTGAAAGCGTATACGCCCGGCTCCGCGGAAGTAGTTGACTCCACCGTCGTGGTCATCGTCTCCATGCCATCGGGAGCCATGTCCATCCGCGTCGTGAAGATGACGGCATCGGGGACAGTCTTGCCCGTCCGCTTATCGACCAGCCGTACCGACACGGTCGAACCTGGCCCCTGCTTGATCTCGGTCTGGACGGCCTGGAATTCGTAGTCTTGCGCTCCGGCGAAGGAAGCCGTGGCGGTGATGAACAGCAGTGCGCTGGCGAGGAGCGCGATCCTCGCGTCGAAGGTGATCTGTTTCATGATTGAATGTCTCGTCCGGACGGGTCTGCAACCTCGTCCTCAGTCAATATGGATCGCCATCGGTACTGCACGAACGCAGACCTGCGACCGTGCCGAATCGACAACGTGCTCAATGACGTGGGATCAGAGTCTTGGGGGACGTACTGGCGGATCGACCAGTGAGGAGGCAAGCTCCGCATGAAGGGCAATGAGGAACCGATGGGCGACCCGACCGAGATTCAACGACCAGGAATGCGGGTTAGCCACCTGGCCGACGATCACCGTCGTACACACCAAGGCCAGAGGACATGACTTGCCGCTGCAGTCGGGCTTGGCCGGCATTTCGTCAGGGCAACACGGCATGTCGCCTGACATCTCCATGCCGGACATGCCGTGCATCGCGGGTCCGGAGGCCGCCATTACGCTGTCCGCCGCCCCGATGCTCAAGGGACCGACCACGATCCCCAGCAGGGCGGTCACGAACAGCAGTCGATGGATGACCTTCATGAACCTCATCCGCATAGTCTGGCACGAAGACATCGAGGTTGGAAGAGGTCTCACTGAAAAGTGCGTTAGCGACAGCGACGCACTTCGCGCCTGCTCCGATTACCTGTCGATCTGCGGCCATGTAAGTTCACAAGACAGTCGGGATTCGGCAGGTTGCAACTTTCTCGCCTGGTTTGGATTTCACAGCTGTTATGGAGGATTGTCGTGCGTGACCAACATTTGCAGATTATCGAGGCGCTCGGAGTAGCGAAGGAATTCGACGCGTCCGCGGAAGCCGAGCGCAGAACGGCCTTCCTCGCGGATTACATGCAAGCCTCGTCATGCGGAGCGCTCGTCCTTGGCATCAGCGGGGGAGTGGATTCGCTCACCGCGGGACTGCTTGCCCAGACTGCGGTGAAGCGCCTCCGGGGCAGAGGGCATAAGGCGGAGTTCATCGCGGTCAGACTGCCTTATGGCACGCAGGCCGACGAGGCCGACGCTCAGAGAGCGCTCGCGTCCATCGGCCCCGACCGCGTAGTCACCATCGACATAAAGCCCGCAGCGGACGCGATGATGGCCGAGGTCTGCGGGGACGCAGGCGACCTGTTCGAAACCGTTCGGCTGGACTTCCACCTTGGCAACATCAAGGCGCGCCAGCGGATGATCGCCCAGTACGCGCTCGCCGGCGCGGTTCGTGGCCTGGTGATCGGGACTGACCATGCGGCGGAGGCATTGATGGGCTTCTTCACGAAATTCGGCGACGGCGCTGCGGACGTCCTGCCGCTTTCCGGACTGACCAAGCGGCGCGTGCGGGCGCTCGCCGAATATCTCGGTGCGCCGCGGGACCTGGTGTTCAAGGTGCCGACCGCCGATCTGGAGTCCGACGCTCCGCTGCGGCCCGATGAAGACGTCTACGGGGTCACGTATGATGAGATCGACGACTTCCTGGAAGGAAAGCCGATCGAGGAAGCCGCGTTTCAGCGCATCCTCACGACGCACGTCGCGACGGCCCACAAGCGCGCCCTGCCACTCTCGCCGCAATGACAAGGAACGGTCCTTAGGCTCGTTACCGCGATGACGTACTGTCGCCCACCTCGGCGCTTCCGCCTTGCGTGGTCTGCAGGACCAGCAGTAGCGCCACGCCTGAAGAAATCCAGACATCGGCCGGATTGAACACGAACGGCTCCCATTCGCCAAGACGGAGGCTCAGGAAGTCAGTCACGACGCCCCTCAGGCTTCGGTCGATCAGGTTTCCGAGCGCGCCAGCCAGGATCATCGACAGGGCTGCCCGTTGCCAGCCGCGCGAACGATACGCCCACATGGCGATGATAAGTGTTATAATGCCCGTAACCCCGATGAGGACGGCTTTGCCGATTTCGCCGTCGACAGCGAACATGCTGAACGACACGCCGTTGTTGAAGGTCAGGCGCAACGGTACCAAAGGCAGAAAGTCCGCGGGCGGACCGTAGGGTTCAAGGCTCGCCCGCGCCCACGCCTTCGCTCCCAGATCAAGTGCCGCGCCGACCAGGACCAAGGAAATTGAAGCCACCGCCCTCATCTGTCCCTCGACGCAGAAAGGTCCTGTCGTGCGTCCCGGATGATCGACCACGCCGATTGAAGGAAGAGGCCTGCAACCGCGAAAGCAACAACGAGGTCAGGCCATTGCGTTCCCATCCACCAGACCAAGCCCGCAGCGGCCACAACCGCGAGATTGCCAATCGCGTCGTTCCGCGAAAACAACCACACCGCGCGCATGTTGGCGTCGCCCTTACGGTGCGGGATGAGCACCACGGCCGCCAGCACGTTGACGACGAAGGCGACAAGCGCGAAGCCGCCCATTAGCACGGATTCGGGCTGATGCTCGATGAACACCCTGTAGATGGTCGACGCGACGACGCCGAGTCCGAGCAGGCCGAGGAATACACCCTGTAGAAGCGCCGCCTTGGCACGGGCGGCAAGGCCCCATCCGACCGCGACCAGCCCTAGGAATGAGATCATGCCGTCCCCCAGGAAGTCGAGGGCGTCCGCCTGCAGCGCCTGGGAGCCGGCGAGGAAACTTCCGACGATCTCCACGACGCCGTAACCAACGTTCAGGAGCACGACGATCCAGAGCGCCCTTTTATATGCCGGGGTGACATGAGACAGGTCCGGAATCCTGTCGTCGTCATCGCCGTCTGCAATGTCCCTGGATGCACCAATGCGGTCGAGCTGATAACCCAGACCCGTGATGGCGCTTTCCAGCAGAGGAAGGCGGGCCGCTGGCTCGTCAACTTCCAGTGTCATAACCTGCGAGGCGATCGATACCTTCACGTCGGCCACCCCTTCGACCTTGCGCGCGGCCCCCTCGATCTTGGCAGCGCAGGAGGAACAATCCATCCCCGTCACCTGATAGCGGATTGTGTCGGTTGCGGCTGCTGCCATTTCGTCGGTCCTCGATATTTGAATTCGACCATGGTACTACCTGTAGTGACTACAGGAGCAAGATGAAAAATGCAGATCGGCGACTTATCCGAGAAATCTGGCGTGAACATAGAGACAATTCGCTATTACGAGCGCATCGGGGTTCTCCCAATCCCAGCCAGGATGTCCAACGGCCGTCGCACCTATGGCGAAGCAGACGCGCAACGACTGTGCTTTATCCGGAATGCCCGGGAACTTGGTTTCGATCTGGCATCGGTGCGCGTTCTTCTGGCTCTCCAGGAACAACCGGAAGCATCGTGTGAGGATGCAAGCCGCATCGCGCAAAGCCAGCTCGACGCCGTGGAAGATCGTATCGCCCGTCTTACGAACCTGAAAACGGAACTGCGGCGGATGATAGCCGAATGCCGTCTCGGTCAGGTGGCCGATTGCCGGATCATCGACGCCATGGCGGGAGGAAGATCCTCAGGCTGACATCAAAACTGTGTTGGCAGACTCCAACCGACAGTTCCGGCGGACGAGACCTGGCAAGTGGATGTCGCCCAACGTCTCGGCGTCGCGCAGCCGACTGTCGCAAAGATGCTGAAGCGATTAATATCAGAAGGCTCTTGTTGAGTTTTTAGCAGGTTTGATCCGATCGCCATCGGTACTGCACGGACGCAGGCCTGCGACCGTGCCGAATCGACAACGTACTCAATGACGTGGGATCAAAGTCTTGGGGGACGTACTGGCGGATCGACCAGTGAGGAGGCAAGCTCCGCGTGAAGGGGAGTAAGGAACCGGTAGGCGGTCCAGCCGACGTTCAATAACCATGAATGCGAGGTCGCCACCTGACCGACCATCGCCGTCGTACAGAGCACAGCCAGGGGGCAGGACTTGCTCCCGCAGTCTGGTTTGCTCGGTTGTTCATCGGGACAGCATGGCATGTCGTCAGGCATGCCAACCCCGGCCAGACTATCCATCGCGGCAGGCCCCGAGGCGGCCATCGCACTGTCAGCCGCCTGGATGCCAATGGGACCGACAATGATCCCGAGCACGGCGGTCACGAACAGCAGTCGATGGATGACTTTCATGAACCTCATGTTGTTAGTCTGGCAAGGAGCCCTCTTCATTGGAAGACATCTCACGAACATGTGCAGTCAACTCCTTCCAGGCGCGAGGGAAGGTCGCAAGCGGTTAATATCCCTTCACGTGTACCGAAAATACAAAAAACGTTACATCCGGACTGGAGGCCCTTGACCCTCCCACCGTTGGAAGCACCACATTGCATCAGTCACATTAATCGGAGACTTCCAATGTATCATCTCAACATACCCGACATGACCTGCGGTCACTGCGTCAGCACCGTAGAAAAGGCTGTAAAGACCGTCGATCCGAGCGCTTCGGTGGCTGTCGATCTGAGCACCAAGACCGTATCAATCGAGTCGCAAATGGCGTCCGAAGCATTTATCGCGTCGATTGCGAGCGCCGGATATGGGGCGTCTTTTAAGAAATCCTGCTGCAGCCACGTCGCCTAAAATCTTCGGGCTCAGCACGCACAAACAAACACGCGCCATCTCGACGGCGCGTGTGATTGACGAGGTTCAGATAGAGAGCCAACGAGCAGATCGCATCAAACGGGCCATGTTTCGAAAAGAGTTCTTCGGATCATGTTTTCGATCTAAGTTGATCGCAGCCTGCAACCGGTCAGGGAGAATATCCGCGCAGGTCATTGTACAGATTGACCTGTTCCTCCTTCAAAACACCCATCATCTCTAGGTGAGCCGAAAGATGAATATAACGCAGATTTGAGCGGCTTGTTTCGATCTCGCGAATTCGCTCCTGGAGAGCTTTAGGAGAAATAGAGCGCTTGCGAAATCCGACCTCCAGCGCCGTTTCCCGAGCGATCAAGTTTCTTCCCTCCTCGATGGCGTCTTCTCGCATCCCGTTGAAAATTCGCACTGTCGAAGCGTCCTGGTTCGCCGTCAGTCCTAACTCATGCTTCATTTTCAGAACATGCGAGGGTCCTGGCATGCCGTTCAACTCGGCGGCCTTCGCTAACCCCCACCCTCCTCCTTCCTCCAGTTCCGCGATGTCTTCTGCCGACAGACTTTTAATTTCGCGCATCTGCTGCCCAACATAAGGCGAGGAATGCGTGTGCTTTTCCTGCGCCAGCGCGGAAAAAGGCAGAAGCAAGAAAAGGAGCGCGACCAATAGAGATTTCATGGTTCCTCGGCAGGCTTGTTTCGATAAGAGGACCTTGCCAACTAATGACTGGCGGAGACATGATAGCTGTCATGTCGGAAAAAATTGTCAGCCACCTGACGACCAAAGCCGTTGCTCAAAAGTCCTTTGTAAAGGGCGAGCATCTATTCCACCGGGACGATCCGGTGCACATGCTCTTTCTTATCGCGGGAGGGTGTGTGAACCTCGTCCGTTTCCAGGCAGATGGAAACCAGGCGCTTTTGCAGCGCTCGACGGCAGGCACCGTACTGGCTGAAGCTTCGCTGTTTTCAGAGCGGTATCATTGCGACGCTGTCGCGGCGGCAGCAACCGAAGCTTTACTGGTGCCCGTTCCTGCGGTCCGAAAAATGCTGGAACATGACCTGATTTTTGCAAGGGAATGGATGGCACATCTCTCGCGCGAACTGGTGAGCGCCAGAAAGCGGTCAGAAATTGCTGCGCTCAGAACGGTCAGTGCCCGCCTGGATGCTTGGATAGCCTGGAACGATGATGCCTTGCCAGCAAGAGGCGACTGGCGAGGTTTGGCAGACGAAATTGGTGTCTCGCCGGAAGCGCTCTACAGGGAGATATCCCGACGCCGAGGTAGCTCTACACGGGATCATTGAATCTCTGTCGCCCGCCCACCGAACTCACGGATTGAGAATCGTGCCGAGGCTGGGATCGCCATTCACTGGCCAGGGGTTGCCTTGTCACTTCAGCGGGGCACCTCGTAGGTCCGCGGCGATCGCCGATATGATTCCTCACAACGAGGCGAACAAAACCACGGTCCATCCGGCGCGGCCCGCCTGTAGGATGAGTATGGCGCGTGCATCTTACACACGGGATCGATCCAGGCCGGGTCAGCCGACGGAGCAAGCTCGATCTCGTAGAGAGGGACTTCCCCGGTTACCGATCTAAGTGCCACCATGCCGAGGTCTCGTACCGCGATACCCCTTGTGACAGCTGCCTCGGCAATGGGCTGAGTTGCAAGCAATTGCCCAGGCGATGCGAGCGCGGTGATTCGTGCTGCAATGTTGATGGTCGATCCAAATAGATCACCAGCTCTGTGGATGACGGGCCCATGGTTAAGTCCCGCCCGAGTGAGAGGTAGCCGGGATTCTTTACGACATGCCTGCAACAGCGTTCCGAGCACCTGGATCGCTGTATCTGGCTCGGGAAACGCGAGCATCGCCTCATCGCCGATCCATTTGATTGGGGGCTCATAGCCGCTGAGGGCGTCGCGGACCATGCCCTCGAATACTTCAAGCACGACAAGGGCAGCCGCGTCACCATAAACGTCCGAAATAGCGCTGAATCCCGCGATATCTACGAACGCAACTGTGGCCGCTGGTGTCGCCGAATCCTCTCGCTGCCTCATATCGCCCTCCAAGGTTCGAAGATTTGATCCCTTGCGACACCCTCATTCTCGCCCGCATTCGCGCCCTGTGCAACGTTCATCCACGCGCTTGCAAAACATCGCTTGACCTTACCATGCTGGGAAGGTTTATCTATCTATGCAGTTAAGGAAAAGGACACCCATCCGATGACTGCAATATCGAAGATCACACCAGCGTTTCCAGTGCCCATCGCGACCGATTTTGGCATCGAGGGAATGACATGCGCTTCCTGCGTCGTGCGCGTGGAAAAAGCCATTGCTGCCGTCCCCGGCGTGGCCTCGGCCAATGTTAACTTGGCTACGGAACGTGCAACCGTTCACTTTACCGGAACGCCGGACCCCAACGGGGTACTCCGCGCAATCGAAAAGGCCGGGTACGAGCCCAAGATTGTCACCCAAGAACTTAGCATCGAAGGTATGACCTGCGCCTCGTGCGTTTCTCGTGTGGAAAAGGCGCTGAAGGCAGTCCCCGGTGTCATCGACGCGGCTGTGAACCTTGCTACGGAGAAGGCGACCGTTCGTCTGATTTCCGGATCGACTGAGATCACGGCGCTTGAGGCCGCCGTCCGGGGTGCCGGATATGACGTCCGCAAGGTGGTTGCTGATGCCGGCGATGAAGGTGAGGACCGTCGCACCGTCGAAATGCGCACCCTGAAAAGTATGCTGGTATTCTCGGCGTTGCTGACACTGCCGCTCTTCGTGCTAGAAATGGGCTCTCACTTCATTCCCGGCGTCCATGAACTGATCATGGACACCATTGGGATGCGTAACAATCTGTATCTCCAGTTCGTGCTGGCAACCTTGGTTCTGTTTGGTCCGGGTCTGAGGTTCTTCCAGAAGGGTGTGCCAAACCTGTTGCGCTGGACGCCTGATATGAATTCGCTTGTCGTCCTTGGTACGTCTGCGGCCTGGGGTTATTCGGTCGTTGCAACCTTTTTGTCTGGCCTTCTGCCTCCAGGAACCGCGAATGTCTATTACGAGGCTGCGGCCGTCATCGTCACGCTGATCCTGCTCGGTCGATACCTCGAAGCTCGCGCCAAGGGCCGGACCAGCCAGGCCATCAAGCGGCTCGTCGGACTGCAACCCAAGACGGCCTTCGTCTCGCATGGAGGTGAATTCGTCGAAATTCAGATCAGCGACGTTGTCGTCGGCGACGTCATCCGGATCAGACCCGGTGAGAAAATCCCGGTCGACGGCACTGTGGTGGACGGCAGCTCGTACGTCGACGAATCCATGATCACCGGAGAGCCTGTACCCGTCCAGAAGTCTTCGGATAGCGAGGTTGTCGGCGGCACCATCAACAAGACAGGGTCTTTCACCTTCAAGGCCACCAAGGTCGGCAGCGACACGCTGCTTGCCCAGATCATCAAGATGGTCGAGGCGGCGCAGGGTTCAAAGCTGCCGATCCAGGCGCTCGTCGATAAGGTGACCGGCTGGTTCGTCCCGGCGGTGATCCTCGCGGCTGTCCTCACGTTCGTTGCCTGGTACGTCTTTGGCCCCTCTCCTGCGCTGACCTTTGCGCTGGTCAACGCGGTCGCGGTTCTCATCATCGCCTGCCCCTGTGCGATGGGTCTGGCAACGCCGACCTCGATCATGGTCGGCACTGGTCGTGCGGCTGAACTCGGCATCCTGTTCCGCAAGGGTGAGGCTTTGCAAAACCTGCGTGAGACAGATGTCGTCGCTCTCGACAAGACCGGAACGCTGACCAAGGGACGCCCGGAGCTGACAGACTTCATCATTGCCGACGGTTTCGATGCAGACCGGGTTCTGGCTCTGGTTGCCAGCCTGGAGTCTTTGTCCGAGCATCCGATTGCCGAAGCCATCGTATCGGCAGCGAAGGCGAAAGGCGTCGGTTTGGCCCCTGTGACGAATTTCGTGGCGACACCTGGATTTGGTGTGCGCGGGACAGTGGACGGATCGGACATCCTTGTTGGTGCTGACCGCGCCCTGCAGCTACACAAGATCGATGTTTCGAGGTTCGCCCGCGACGCCGAACGGCTCGGTGACAGCGGCAAGTCTCCGCTCTACGCGGCAATCGATGGACGTCTGGCGGCCATCATCGCCGTTTCCGATCCAATGAAGGAAACCACACCTCAGGCGATCAAGGCCTTGCATAACCTCGGTCTTAAAGTGGCGATGATCACCGGAGATAACCGTCGCACCGCCGAGGCGATTGCCAGGCAGCTTGGTATCGACGAAGTCATCGCAGAGGTTTTGCCGGAAGGAAAGGTCGAGGCGGTCAAGAGACTTCGGCACGGCAACCGAAAGGTGGCCTTCATCGGTGACGGCATCAACGATGCTCCTGCCCTGACCGAGGCCGACATAGGCCTGGCGGTAGGGACAGGAACCGATATCGCAATTGAAAGTGCCGATGTCGTGCTGATGTCCGGAGACCTGAACGGTGTGCCGAAGGCCATCGCTCTCAGCAAGGCCACGATCCTGAACATCAAGCAGAACTTGTTTTGGGCATTCGCCTACAACGTCCTCCTGATCCCTGTTGCCGCCGGAGTGCTGTATCCTGTGAACGGCACTCTGATGTCGCCCATATTTGCAGCGGCTGCGATGGCGATGTCGAGTGTGTTTGTATTGGGCAATGCGCTCCGGCTTCGTCGGGCAACTCCGGCATGAAAACTTGGCGTCCGGTTCTCGCCGGACGCCCGTCCACTCCTGGAAGGATATCAAAATGAATATCGGACAAGCCTCAAAAGCGAGCGGCGTTTCGACTAAAATGATCCGCTATTATGAGCAGATCAAGCTGATAAGCCCCGCACACCGGACGGAGGCGAGCTATCGCACTTACAGCGACAACGACATTCATACATTGCGGTTTGTCCGAGGAGCCCGGGACCTCGGTTTTTCAGTGGAGCAGATGAAAACGCTTCTGGCCTTATGGCGTGACCGATCCAGAGCGAGTGCGGACGTCAAGGCGATTGCTCTTGAGCATATCGCCGAACTGGAACGCAAGGCGGCTGCAATACAAGCCATGACCAAGACCCTGAAGCACCTGGCGAACCATTGCCAAGGCAACGATAGACCGGATTGCCCGATCATTGAAGAGATTGCGAACGCGACGGAAAAGGACACCCCGGAAATCAATGCCCGGTTTGGGGTTAACGCTATGAAGTGAGGGCTTATCCTTCCTGCCTTCATCTCCACTTCTGACGAAAGCTGTTGCAAACACCGTAAAAAAAGAACCCAGCCGCCCGGTCGCTCGGGATACCTGGAGAACGGGTGGCAGTTGAACGAAATTCCAAAGCCAACAGCCTCGACCCGATCACACTTGGAGGCATCCATTGGGATTTCGCTACTTCCCCTCGATCCGGAACTTCGCGTGGCAAGAGGTGCATGTTTGAAGCATCAGGTGAAAGGCATGTTCGGCGGGCATTGATTCCGCTTCTCGTGCGGCATCCATCTTCTTTGCCAGGGGTCCGCCCATCATGGCCTCGCCCCCCTTCATCCGCGTTCCTGGGCCAAGCGTGTCGGGATTTCGGTCAGCTGCGATAGACAGCGCGGACGCGTAGATGCCAAGATCGTCAGCCAACTTGTCGAACTGTTGACGGTCGGTTTCGATGCTTGCGCTGGCTTTCGAGCCAGCCGTGTTGGCGGAACCGTCGAACAACGCCGACAGGCTATCTCCCGAGTGAGCCCGAATAGTCTCGGCGGCCGCTTTGAACGCTTTCGCGTCGTAGGGTGACGTGTCCTTGAACATCGAGTTGATGATCTTGGCGGCGTTTGCCATCGCCTTCATGCCGTCCTGTCTTTTGACTACGTTGCCGGGCGCGGCGGTTTGAGCGGTTGCTACGGAGACGGCCGTGGCGAAAACGACTATTGGAAGCACAAGAGTGGCCAGTTTCGTCGCGCTCGCATTCATCCCCATGCTACACTCCCTTTTCCCGGAGGCTCTTCCTCCCAGTTTTGACCATCCGAGCATATGGAGGCTCGACCTTCGGGGCTCGAAACCTCCTCGCGTTTGATCAAGATCAACGCAACTCCTGCAACGGCATGGTATCGTGCTTGAATATGACAATTGGGTCCCAGCGAAAACATGTTCGCCGCAAACCAAACCATTCGAAGATGCGCGAGACAATTGCTGGCCGTTTTGGTCGCAATTATGTTCCTCGTCGCGCCGATGGCCGAGGCCGCTCCCACTCTTTGCAATAACGACTTATCCCCAGTTGAACATATCGAAACATCCAAACGCGACGTAGCTGGACAAGGTGATCACCACCCTGTCGAGCAGAAGGCTTGCTGCAAAAGCGTATGCAGCCTGTGCAACGTCATTCTTCCGGTTTGGAACCCTGTCGTTCTTCACCTGGATTCCGGCTCTCAGCAATACCTTGATCCGCAGGCGTCCTTCATTGGCTCCACCTGTCGCCCCCCTTTCACGCCTCCTCGATCCCTTGTTTGATCGCTCCCCGCCCCATGGCGGATGATCGTCGGTGCCCGTGATCTCCACGCGGCGCCGTTTCGTCGGCAAGGCCGACACGAGAAAATGAGGCAAAGAGATGAATCGTCGTGAATTCTTAGGAAGACTACTGACGGGTGTAGCGGTCGCTGGTTCGGCTTCCACATTGTTTCCCACGAGCGGCCGGCCGCAGGTGACAACCAGTACACTGCAACCGCTGGCGGAAATCGGAACCCGTTCGCTTTCCATTGGGAAGCGGGTAATCGAAGTGAATGGGAAGGCCGCTAGCGTTTTTGGGCTCGTTCAACCTGACGGCACAGCGGGCATCACGTTGGAAGCAAATAGTCAATTCGACGTCACCCTTACCAATAATATCGACGATCCCACGCTCATCCATTGGCACGGTCTGACGCCCCCGTGGGAAATGGACGGCGTGCCGGACAATCCGTCTGCACTTTTAAGTCCAGCCGAAGCCCGCCGCTATACGTTTCCCGTCGGTGCCGGGGGGACACACTGGATGCATGCGCACACGCTTCAGGAGCAAAACTTGCTGGCCGCCCCGTTAATTGTCAGGACTGCCGATGACGCGAGGCGTGATGAGCAAGAAGTCGTCATTCTCCTGCATGACTTTTCGTTCACACCCGCCGAAGAATTGCTCGCCAGGCTTAAAGGCTCCCGCTCCAAGGGCGGCCTGGCCATGAACCATGGTGCTATGATGCAGGGCATGGCAGCCGGGATGCACGGAGGACATATGTCCGGTATGGCGATGCCAGGAATGGCAGCCATGGACCTGAACGACATCGAGTACGATGCGTATCTCGCCAATGATCGCACGCTCGACGACCCACAGGTGGTTTCGACGGAGAAAGGCGGTCTGGTCCGTCTACGCATCATCAACGGCGCGACGGCGACGGCGTTCACCATCGACACTGGGGCCCTTGCAGGGCGTCTTGTTGCGGTAGACGGACTGTTGGTCCACCCGATTTCGGGAAATCAGTTTCCGATTTCAATGGGCCAGCGCCTGGATATACGGCTGGAGCTTCCAAAAACCGGGGGAGTCCATCCTATTCTCGCCTTACGTGAAGGATCACTGGAGCGGACTGGGGTCATCCTCGCCTCGCCTGGGGCTGACATTGCCAAGATTGCTTCGCGTGGTCCGGCAAATGGACCTGTTCTCGGGCTGGAACTTGAACAGCGGCTGAGGGCCGTCGAGGCTCTTCCAACGCGTCCCGCAGATCATCGTTTCGCTCTCACCCTGACTGGCGACATGGCGGGCTACACCTGGCAAATCGACGGAGGCGATGGCCTCAGTGTGAGGCACGGCGACCGGGTCGAGGTTGCCATGCAGAACATGTCAATGATGGCGCATCCGATGCATCTGCACGGTCATCATTTCCAGGTAATCGGTATCAACGGCAACACGATTCAGGGCGCGGTGCGGGACACCGTTCTGGTTCCGCCGATGGGAAGTGTAGTCACAGCCTTTGATGCGAACAATCCCGGCCGTTGGCCCCTCCACTGCCATCACCTCTACCACATGGCATCCGGAATGATGTCGTTCGTCGCCTATAGGGACGGAAGCTAAGCATTTGCCGTCGAAGTCGAGCGTCGCTGCGCAGAGTCTAAGCCGCGTCGCGCTCCTCACGACGTCTTGGACTAGCCAGGGCAACTTATGCTTCCCGATAGAGACGTACCCAAGGAGTTTTTTCCAAATGGATGAACACAAAGATCATCATCAACATCATGCAACTGAAGGTCACGCGGCGGGGAATGGTGCTGCAAGTTCGATGACTACACAAACCGAAGGCGTGATTTACACTTGCCCAATGCATCCGCAGGTAAGGCAAATAGGGCCTGGGAACTGCCCAATCTGCGGGATGACGCTGGAACCGGAAGTGGTCACAGTAGAAACCGGACCCAGCGCCGAATATCTCGACATGAGACGCCGTTTCTGGATCGGGCTCGTTCTGTCCGTGCCTGTGCTCATGCTGGAAATGGGTGGCCACCTCACCAATCTTCACATGGTGCTTGGTGCCCAGACTTCGAATTGGATTCAGCTGGTGCTTGCTACACCTGTCGTCCTATGGGCAGGCTTTCCATTTTTCGAGCGAGCATGGAAGTCGCTCGTCACTATGCGCCTGAACATGTTTACACTGATCGCAATGGGGACGGGGGTCGCGTGGATTTACAGCGTTGTTGCAACCCTTGCACCTGGTCTGTTTCCCGCCACGTTCCGCTCCGCCGACGGTTCGGTCGCCATCTATTTCGAGGCCGCAGCCGTCATCACTGTCCTGGTACTGCTTGGACAGGTGCTGGAGTTACAAGCCCGGGAACAGACCGGTGGTGCCATTCGCGCACTTCTTGATCTTGCCCCGAAGACGGCACGCCGCGTCCGCGATGGGGTTGACGAGGACATTGACCTGGAAATGGTGGTCGTGGGGGATTGGCTTCGGGTTCGCCCAGGTGAAAAGGTCCCCGTCGATGGCAGCCTTATCGAAGGTCGCAGTTCGGTTGATGAATCGATGATCACCGGTGAATCGATGCCCGTCACCAAAGAGGTCGGTGCAAAGCTGATAGGCGGCACGATGAACCAAACTGGTGGCTTCGTCATGGAAGCTGGAAAAGTCGGCCGGGATACCATGCTGTCGCAGATCGTTCGCATGGTTGCGGACGCCCAGCGCTCGCGAGCGCCCATCCAGCGCCTGGCCGACGAAGTTTCCGGTTGGTTCGTCCCCGTGGTGATCGGGATTGCCATCGTGGCATTCGTAGCGTGGATGATATGGGGACCAGAACCGCGCTTCGCCCACGGCCTTGTAGCCGCAGTCGCAGTGCTCATCATCGCATGCCCCTGCGCGCTGGGCCTTGCGACCCCAATGTCGATCATGGTGGGCGTTGGCCGGGGTGCAGGTCTTGGTGTCTTGATCAAGAATGCCGAAGCCCTGGAGCGTTTCGAGAAAATCGACACATTGGTCGTCGACAAGACCGGAACCCTGACCGAGGGCAAACCCAAGGTAACGTCGATGTCCGCGATAAACGGGTTCACGGAAACCGAACTGCTGCGCCTTGCGGCAACACTGGAACGGGCGAGCGAGCATCCACTGGCAACTGCCATTGTCAACGCGGCGACAGAACGGGAGCTGGTTCTCGGCGTTGCGGAAGGTTTCGATAGCCCGGTTGGCAAAGGGGTCACGGGCAGTGTCGATGGACGAAAGCTCATTATCGGCAGCCACCGCATTATGGAGGACGCGCATATCGATGTCTCCTCTCTCACCAGCCAGGCGGAGGCGCTGAGAGGAGAAGGCGCAACTGTCATCTTCGTCGCGGTAGACGGCGATGTGGCAGGCCTGTTGGCGATCTCCGACCCAATCAAAACGACGACACCTGATGCAGTTCAAGCCTTACTGAAGGCAGGGGTCCGGGTCGTCATGCTGACCGGCGACAACAAGACAACGGCCGACGCAGTTGCCCGAAAGCTCGGGATCACCGAGGTCGAAGCCGAAATCCTGCCGGAAGACAAGAGCAAGATCGTCAAGCGTTTGCGGGAAGAAGGCCGGATCGTCGCTATGGCTGGGGATGGAGTGAACGACGCCCCTGCCCTGGCTGCCGCAGATGTCGGAATTGCTATGGGAACCGGCACGGATGTCGCGATTGAGAGTGCAGGCGTCACTCTGCTCAAAGGCGATCTGCAAGGGATTGTGCGGGCTCGCCAACTGAGTCATGCAACAATGAACAATATCCGGCAGAACCTGTTCTTCGCCTTCATTTATAATGCGGCTGGCGTCCCAATCGCCGCTGGAGCGCTCTACCCCACGTTCGGACTTTTGCTGTCTCCGATCATCGCTGCGGCCGCGATGGCGCTTTCGTCGGTAAGCGTCATTGGCAACGCCCTCAGATTGAGGAGCGTCCGGATATGAAATGGGATCGCAAATGGACGCTGATTGCTGCGTCGATGGGCGTCATCTTCGCCTTCTTCCTCTTGCGCGAGCACTGGGCGCATGCAT
Source organism: Rhizobium sp. CG5 (assembly GCF_023701945.1). Lineage (GTDB taxonomy): Bacteria > Pseudomonadota > Alphaproteobacteria > Rhizobiales > Rhizobiaceae > Allorhizobium. Next base: position 122,996 of record NZ_JABAEF010000015.1, on the reverse strand, counting down.
TTGGTCTCGCGCCCTACTTTCTCCTGTTAGCTTGCCCCGTCCTGCATCTTTTTCATGGCCACGGTGGTCATGGCCATGGTGGTCACGGCGAGGACCGCCTGGGTAAGGACGAAACACGTTGATCTACCCACACTCCGCACAGGCAGATGTCGAGGTGACGACGTCGGCAGAACGTCTATTTGACTACATGGACGAGCAGGCAAAACCCGGCAGGCGAATGCAGAGATCGTCGATAATGATGCTGTGGGGAAGCATGGCATATGACTTCGACGAAGCTCGCGGGCGAAGCATTGGTTCCGTGATCAAGATGACCGGAAAAGTAGCTGGTTTGAAGCTGTACGTAGACGAAGTCGTCATTCAGCGGCAACGACCGTTTCTAAAAGCATGGGAAACGGTCGGAGAGCCGCGCCTTCTCGTGTGGGAAGTTACCGGATGCCCTTCCAAATAGAGGATAGCGGGCGTCTCTGCCGTCTCCACGTGTTTATCGATTACAACTACCCAAGTTCCGTGGTTGGCCGGATCGCAGGGACCTTACTGGGTGGAAGCTACGCAAGATGGTGCGTCAAGCGGATGGCGGCGGCTGCAAAGGCAGCATTTTTCGACCAAACTCGGACCTGACTGACCCGGCGTCAGTCGCGATGGCGATGGACGTATCAAAAAGAGCGGCCCGCTCTGAGGATAAGACGATGCTCGATAGACGTAAGTGGACAACTTCAGCACTGCTTCTGACGACGACAGGGGTGATCGTCGTCGGCATCGGTATATATTTTGTTCTCTTTCGCCCACCACTGCTGCCCGAAGACGTGCGTTACATGCAGTTGACCGAAGGGGATCTTACGGTACTCGGGCCGAACTTGAGAGATTGGCTCGGCCGTGTCTTTGCGGTCCTCGGAGGCTTCGCGATGGCGACGGGTATTCTTATGATCACACTGGCCGCTACGGCCTTCTGCTCGCGGGAGCCCATAGCAGTGTCCGGTGCCATCCTTGGAGGCGCGGTTTCGATTGGAACGATGACAGCCGTCAATTTCGCGATCAACTCCGACTTCAGGTGGGCACTGCTAGGTCTCTTTGCCATTTGGGCCGCGAGTTTGATCGCCTACTGGTTGGAAGGGGCAAAGGCCTGATGAAACTCCGTGTTTGGGGGAGAGCACGGATGAGAGTGCTCTCCCCCAACGTTTCAAGCCGCCATTTCTGAACAGCTCTCCGCACAATGACGGCAAGCCGCCACACACGAATCCATGTCTCCGACGCGCTCACAATCTTCGGCACACTGTGTGCAGATTTCGGCGCACTCGCGGCAGACGTGCTTGTGATGCTCGGAATCGAGGAGCATGAAATGAGCCGAGGTCCGGCAGATTTCCGCGCAGGCCATCATGAGCCTGAAATGCTTCGGCTCGGTATGTTCGCCGCCCATTTCCAGGCAGTGCCCCATGGCCATCGATAAGCACTCGCGGTAGCAGGCGAGACAATTGTCGATGCAGGCTTTCATTTCGTCTGAAAGGTGATGCATGTTCGTTCTCCCTTCCTACTTCGCTTCCTTGTCGAGCCACTCAGTCATCTCTGCGATTTCCTTGGTCTGGGTATCAATGATCTTCTGAGCCGCCTTTTTAGCCCATTCGTTGTCGCCATATTTCAGCTCCACCTCGGACATGCTGATCGCACCCATGTGATGGGCGATCATCCCGCAGACAAAGGCAACGTCTGCGTCCTTCTTCATCATGCCCTGCATCATGTTCATGTGCATAGACTTCATGCCTTCCATCGATGCCTTCTGATAGTCAGTCATCATTTCGCCCATGCCCATGTCACCGGACATCATATCCATCTTTGACATGTCCATCTCGGACTTACATTTTTCTGGGTATGCCATCTGTGCGAAAGAGGCGGCTGGCACAGTGGCGAGCAATGACAAGGCACCCGCGGCAGCGAGCGAGACTCGTACGAGAGTATTCATTTCAGTTCTCCTTATTGGCTTCGTTTTCGTAAATCGTCACTCAGTCCAGGAGCTTTGGAGGGGGATAGTCCGGTTGCAGAGAGAGGGATATTACTGGTTGTTCGACAGCAACGGACACCGCAACCCTTCGTCTATCGGGAGCGACAAACACGTCGCCCAACGTTACGATGGGACAGCAGGTCAGGTTGGAACAGCAAGCGCGTCCTATGGCACCGTCAGAATAGCGATTAGACGACGAGGAAGAAACTGAGGGGCAGTGATCGTCAGATGCATGCGCCGCCACCGCCATCCCGTGGATATTGGACAGGATGAAAAGTATCGCAAGAACTCGACACGTTAGGTCTGTTATGTTGCGAACGCACATCGACATGTTTCCCTCGGCTTGCGAGCGTGATCGCCACTGGTGCCCGGTGAATCACCCTGTGTAACACCTGAACTCTGAAACGGTTCCGCCTTAGCCCATCGGGGAACGGCCAGATATCCAGATTTAATGTCGGAGCAATCGGCTGCGGCCCTTGACCTTACAAGCGTTGGAACCTTTAAAGTCAAATAATGGAAAAACTCGTCGCCACATAAACGACGTGAATCTCCTGACATATTTCTTTTATTGAAATTTGGCTGCGCTGAAGGTAGCTGTTGAATGATGGGCGCGATGTATCGAATCACATGCAAGAAATTGCTGATTCTGATCAGACTGGTGATTGTTGTGTCACTGGCAGGGTACTCGCTGTCCACTGCTACAGCCGCCATGCACGGCGGGGCGCTCAATGGTACGACAGTAGTGTCGGACACCATGGAGCACGCCGACGCTCAAATCGGCGAACACGATCACCATGCTAGTGTTTCTGCGGACGACGCAGAGTCGAAAGTCGGAAAGCAAAACTGTTGCAACGACTTTTGCATAAGTTTCGCAATTGTCGCAACTACGGACACTTTAGACGGCCCCGTGGTTGCGTCGATCCACAGACTCATTGACGATCAGCGCTCGTTCGGTGAAATCCCGACCCTCCATCGTCCACCGAATATCTGAATAGGATCAACCCGTCCCTGCGGGTCTGAACGTGCGTCAACGAGCATGATTGGCTCGTTCCGCCGATGACATCTCCTATTCGGATTACACCATGAACCTCAAAATTCTGGTGGCTGCCTTGCCGCTCTTCGCAAGCGGATGTGCTGCCACGTTGCCTCCTGAAGTCATTGCTTCGGGCGACATCGCCGACCTAGCGGTCGACGTTCGTCCAATTCACTATCATAATCCCGTTGCGGGCTATACGCACCGCGTCCCGGTCGATCCCAAACCGTGGCGGAACCAGAATGACGCGCAAGCTCCGGACGGAGGGGCGTCATGAGCTTTTTCACTCTCAAATGTGCCGTGACTGTCGCACTTCCTCTCGTTCTCGGAGGATGCGTATCCTCTGCGGAATACTCCGCGGCGACGGCCGGGTTTTCCAATGTTGCGAACAAGACAGCCGAGGCGACCGGAAAAGACACCGTCTGGGTGCAGAACCGCCAAGACGCTCAGGTTGTCTCGGGCCGGGTGAAAACCTTGCTGGCGAGAAAGACCGTGGACGTCGAAACGGCAGTTCAGGTCGCGCTTCTGAACAACAAGGGCCTGCAGGCGGCCTACGCCGATCTTGGAGACTCTTCGGCGGATGCCTGGCAGTCAACCATGCTTGTGAACCCGACCGTTGGCATCGGTCTGACGGGAATCGGTACGCCCGGCCTCGAAGCTTACAAGGCAATCGAAGGTGTGATCGCCACCAACATCCTCGCGCTCGCTACCCAGAAGCGGAACGTCGAGATCGCCGACGGTGGGTTCCGAAAGGCGCAGCTCAATGCGGCCCTGCGGACCTTACAGCTCGCCGCCGACACGCGTCGCGCATGGATCACCGCCGTCGCCTCATGGGAAACGGTAGCCCAGCTCAACCAGGCGCAGGCGGCCGCAGATGCGGCTTCGGAACTCGCACAGAAAATCGGCGAAGCTGGCTCTCTCACCAAGGGCGGACAGGCTCGCGAGCACGTCTTCTACGCCGAACTCACCGGACAGACCGCCAAGGCACGGCTTGAAGCCCGTCTCGCGAAAGAAGAACTCACGCGGCTCATGGGACTTTGGGGATCGGACATAGACTATCAGATTCCGAACCGTCTGCCTCAGCTTCCCAAGAGTCTGGTCAAGCGCGATCTGATCGAAGCAGAAGCGCTTGAGCGTCGGGTCGACCTCCAGATAGCGAAGCTCGACCTCGCGACGACAGCCAAGTCCTACAAGCTGACGGAAGCCACGCGCTACGTCACCGATCTCGAAATTCTCTCCGGCTTCGAGACCGAGCGAGAACTCGAGGATGGCGAGAAGCACAAGCAGACGACCGGAAATGTAGAGCTGGAATTCGTGATCCCGATCTTCGACAGCGGCAAGGCCCGGATGCGGAAATCGGAACTGGCCTACATGCGGGCGGCAAACGTTCTCGCGGAAAAGGCGGTTAACGTCCGTTCGGAAGCTCGCTCCGCCTATCAAGCCTACCGCGCGAACTACGACATCGCACGGCACTATCGCAACAGCGTGGTGCCGCTGCGCGCCAAGATCGAGGAAGAGTCTCTCCTCACATATAATGGCATGATCACCAACACATTCGAATTGCTCGCCGACAGCCGGGAGAAGGTCAATTCGATCCTCCTCGCCGTCAATGCAAAACGCGATTTCTGGTTGGCCGAAGCCAATCTCGCGCCTGCCATCTACGGCGGCGGCGCGGGTTCGGCCAGTGGTGAAACGGAAGTCGCAGCGGCTGCCGAAAGCGGCGGCGGCGGTCACTGAGAAAGGACAAGAGAATGTTCAACAGAAGACAGATGCTCGGCGCAGGCGCAGCCCTCGTTTCGACTGCCGCCTGGGCGAAGACCTCCAACATGGGCCTGCCTGAGGCTGCCATCATGGAAACTGCCGAAACACAGACCCCAGTTCGTCCTTCGTCTGGGCCGGACTACACCCCAGTCGTCACTCTCAACGGCTGGACCCTGCCCCATCGCATGAACAACGGCGTCAAGGAGTTCCACCTTGTGGCGGAGCCCGTCGAGCGTGAGATGGCCGAGGGCATGACAGCCCATCTCTGGGGATACAATGGCCAGTCCCCAGGTCCGACGATCGAGGCGGTCGAGGGTGACCGTGTTCGCATCTTCGTGACCAACAAGCTGCCGGAACATACGACCATCCACTGGCACGGCATGATCCTGCCGTCGGGCATGGACGGCGTCGGCGGACTGTCGCAACCGCACATCCCGGTCGGCAAGACCTTCGTCTATGAGTTCGATCTCGTGAAGTCCGGCACCTTCATGTACCACCCGCATTCCGACGAGATGGTGCAGATGGCGATGGGCATGATGGGTTTCTTCGTCATCCACCCGAAGGACGAGAAGTTCATGCCCGTCGACCGGGACTTCGTGTTTCTACTCAGCGGTTACGACATCGATCCGGGCACCTATGTTCCGCGCGTCATGGAGATGACGGACTTCAATCTCTGGGCCTGGAACAGCCGCATCTTTCCCGGCATCAGTCCGCTGGTCGTGTCAAAGGACGACAGGGTGCGCGTCCGTGTCGGCAATCTGACGATGACCAACCATCCGATCCACATGCACGGCTATGACTTTGAGGTGACCTGTACCGATGGGGGCTGGGTGCGACCAGAAGCCCGCTGGCCGGAGGTCAGCATCGACATCCCCGTCGGCGCCATGCGTGCCTACGAGTTCGATGCCAAGTATCCGGGCGACTGGGCGATCCATTGCCACAAGTCGCACCACACGATGAACGCAATGGGCCATGACGTGCCCACCTTCATTGGCGTCGACAAGAAATCCGTCACCGAGAAGATCAGGAAAATCCAGCCCGAATACATGCCCATGGGAACCGCCGGTATGGCGGACATGGGCGAGATGGAAATGGAAATTCCGGAGAACACCGTTCCGATGATGACCGGATGGGGTCCGCACGGTCCCATCGAGATGGGCGGCATGTTCTCCGTGGTCAAGGTTCGCGAGGGCATCGCGGCGGACGATTACACCGACCCTGGCTGGTACGAAAACCCACCCGGAACGCAAGCCTGGGAGTGGACGGGCGAGTTGCCCGACACGACCAAGGCCAAGGACGCAAAGACCCAGATCACGCCCAAGCCCATGAAGCACGGCTGATCTTCAGCTCGATCCAATCCAACCACCAAAGGAATACATCATGAAAATTGCAATGATCGCACTATTTCTCGCGGCGCTAGCCACACCCGTCCTCGCCTCCGGCACACACGAAGGCGGCCATGACGCTGCCATGGCGGTCGGCGAGCCTGGCAAGAAGGCGGAGGCCACACAGACCATCCGGGTCTCCATGAAGGAAACGGACGACGGCAAGATGATCTTCACGCCAAACACCTTCAAGGTCCGTAAGGGCCAGACGGTCGTGTTCGCGATCAAGAACGCGGGCGAGTTGGATCACGAGTTTGTCCTCGACCAAGAAGACAAGGTTATGGAGCACAAGGCTGTCATGGAGAAATTCCCGGAAATGGAACACGACGATCCGAACGCGATCCGTCTGGCTGCGGGAAAGTCCGGCGAGATCATCTGGAAGTTCACCAATGACGGCACCTTCAAGATCGCCTGCCTTGTTCCCGGCCACTACGACGCCGGAATGCACGGCGACGTTACCGTGGCCAAGAAATAATTCGACGCAAGGAGACCTGACATGAAATCCATCATCAAATTCGCCTCGACAGCCCTTCTCGCGGTAGCCCTTTCTTCCGGCGCTTTCGCGGCGGAATTCACCAAGGGTACCGTCAAGAAGGTCGACGCCAAAGCGAAGAAAGTCACAATTATCCACGAGGAGCTCAAATCCCTCGAGATGCCCGCCATGACCATGGTGTTCCGCGTCAAAGACGACGCCATGCTCGAAAAACTGAAGGAAGGCGCCAACATTGAGTTCGTCGCCGAGCGCGTCGAGGGCAAAATCACGGTTACGGACGTCAAGTAACGGGACCGGGCCTGGCCTCCCAAGGCCCGGCCCTTCCGACCTCAACTTTTTAGATCGGCATATGCTGATCGTACAGACCTGGATCAATGGATCAGAAATCATCGCCGTTCAGCAATAGTGCTTCCACCCGGGAACTACGATCGGCCTCGCTACGGTTCGTTGTCCTTTCGATCCTGTTCGCCAACCTCCTGTTTGGAGACGGTCTCGCCAGTTTTACGACCCATGCCATCGTCAGCTCGGTCTATTTGATCGTTAGCGTGGCATCCGTCGCGGTGGCTGTCTATTTCCCAACACAGAAACACCTCGGTTCACTGTTCGTCGCGCTCGATGCGGCCTTGGTCGTGATGATCCTTTATGAGCACATTCTGGCTAGTCCGATCACGGAAGACCATGCCCTTACGACGTCGAGCTTGGTCGTCTCGTTCATCCTTCTGAACCACGTAGCCTTGAAGCTGGAGCGCAGGCTAATCGTTTTGTTTTCGACGATCGTGGTCTTGGCATGGGTGCTTATGCTTGCCCTCATGGCGTTCCGTCATCACGCCAGCTCGCCCGGAACACTACTGGCCAACTTCTTCAATCAGGACCTCGGCCTGACCATGAGTTTCGCCTTCACTGCGATGGCTGTGTATCTGTTGGCGCGCGATCACGAACGCACCATCAGGCAGGCGTTAAGGATCGAGGAAAAGCGCATGAACCTGTCACGCTTCTTCTCGCCAACAGTCGTCGCCGATCTTCAGACTGCCAGTGCCAACCTTGACCTAGAGCGGCGGGACGCGGCGATCATGTTTATCGATATCCGCGACTTCACGTCATATGCGGAAACGGCTTCCGCACGCGAGCTTGCCCGTGTCCTCGGTGAGTATCGGCACATCGTCGCCGGCACGGTGTTCGCCTATGGCGGAACGGTTGACAAGTTCATCGGCGATGGCGTGATGGCGGTGTTCGGGCAGCCGAAGCCCAAGGCGGACGATGCTCGGCGGGCATTAGCCTGCGCGTTGTCTTTGACTGCTGCACTCGACGAGTGGCGCAACGACAACATTGGCAGGGGCGGCCCCTGTCTGAACGCGGGGATCGGCCTTCATTATGGTACCGTTCTCGGCGGAGTCATTGAAAGCGGCTTCCACGACGAGTTCACCGTGATCGGGGACGCCGTCAATGTCGCTCAACGCCTGGAGGCTCTAGCCAGCCTTTTGAAATCGCCACTCGTAGTCTCGGACCGCATAATCGAAGAAGTCCCGGGTATGTTTGGGGCCAATGATTGGGTGTACACCAATGGCGTCAGTATTTCCGGCAGGAGGGCGTCGGTCAACATTGCCTATATCCGTCGCGCTGCAAATCTTGCATCGCCTGTCAGCTATGAAACCGGGGAGGTGCAGACCGATTTCCACAGGTCTTCTTTCCAGTCACTTCCGGCGACACCCCTCGTTGGAACGTAAACCGCCCCACCGACGAAGACCTTGCCCGCGCCGTCACATTTTACGCGGACGTCGTGGCTTCCCTGGTCGATGTACCTGATCGAACCCGCGCTATCGAATTCCGTTAGGCCGATGGTCACATCGAAGTCGTAGTCCTGGACGGGTGATGTTTGCAGCGATGTTACTGTCAGATTGACGGTAACATCGTCCTGGAAATGCGAGACATGAAATGGCAGCCGTTCTGCCGACCGGGCCTGAATGACAGAAGCGGCTATCGCGAACGGAAGTATCAAAATCTTGCGGCTCCACATTGACCCCCTCCCAAGGCATGAGAGATCTATAATATAGCACTAAATGCCTCGACATACAGGGTCTTTAATACGGCGCAGGCCTACTTCCACGAAAGCATGCGATCCCGAAGATGCAGGAATGTTCGCTCTACGCAAAACCAGAGAACGGCCGCGACGGCTAAGCTTGCAAGCAGATAGACGACAAAGCCGAAGCTTCCCTGCAGGTTCTCCTCTCCGAGCACAAGGCGCGTGACGTGAAAGACGGACTTGTGCGTCAGGTAAAGGCTGTAGGACAGCGTTGCGACGAGAGCCGCCCCCGGTACAGGCCACCGGCTCAAAAAGTGCTCAAGATCGAGCATAGCGCAGAACAAAAGCGCAATACCGATCGAGATCAGCGGAAAGCCCGCGACCGCGCCGAGTTGCGCCTGAAACACCGGAAAGATGCCTTGTCCTGCAAGCGGTCCACGATCAACGAAGCAGATGAGCGCCGCGATCACAAAGATCAGACCTGAGGGAATCGTGACCTTTGGCGGCAGATATTGCCTGCAAAGCTCAGGCTTGAAAAAGCGGGAGGCCGCAAGCACTACGCCGAACAACAGACCGTCGAGACGGGTATATGTCGGGTAGTAGACATCTCGGAGGTATGTCGCAAAGGCGGGGCGGAACTGGCCCTCTGCGACAAGGGTGCCAACCTGTATATCCCAGATCGTGTAACGCAGCACGACGCCGGCGAACATCAGCAGCCCTGCGAGGGCAAGCACCCGTCCCGTGCCGATGCGTCTGTAGAGGAGAAGAACTAGCAAAGGCAGGACGAGATAGAACTGCTCTTCGACAGCAAGCGTCCATGCCTGAGAAAACGCGTTCCCTTCCCTCGGATCGAACCCGAGATTGACGGTAAAGGTGGCGAACCTCCAGAGAGGCTGCATCGCCGGATTGTCGCGAAGGACCGGAACCAGGGCATAAAGGCCAAGGACCACGAAGAACGCTGGAAAGATGCGGAAGGCACGCCGGAGGTAAAACGATTTGAAATCGACTGCTCCCGTGCGCGTCACTTCCTTGAACAGTTGCGTGCCGATCAGGTAGCCGCTCAGTACGAAGAAGATATCGACGCCGAGCCAGCCATATTCGCGCACGGTCACCAATACTCCGGGCGTGGCATTCAATGGCAAATGGACGAGCATCACCAGCAAGATCGCCAGCGAGCGCAGAATATCGGGGCCTAGCATCCGAGTACCCGTAACCACGACGCTCTTATGCGAGAGCGAAGCTAAATTGCCTGCATGTGAGTTATTCGTGGTGGCAAGCATAGTCATGCGCAACGCTCCGGCAGTTTCATTGAAAAAGCTGATGCCAATCAACTTACCGATCTGCGCTTGCGATGGAACAGGTTACAATGGAAACCGTCAATTAACCTAAATTTTTCGTAAAATTATCAATGATGCAGTACCTCAGGTGCTGAGTTAATGATGATATCGACCGCAGGGTCGGGACGCATTTGACGCCGCACGCGCGGTGGTGCGCGGCAGTTGGTCTGTTGATTTTCGATAGTAATCGGCCCTGGGACCAGGTCAGTCACCAGTGGCAATCAACATCTAGCGGGTACGTTGAAGCCGTTCACCCTAGAGAAATCGGTCAAATGAATCGCCGCATTATATTTAGCGCCGCGACGGCAACGCCGGAAACCGGGACCGATATGCCGCGCCGCGTGGCAAACTAAATAAGGCCGCGCTGTGGATGTCCACAGATACTTCGAACGCCTTGACGGGAATCGAACTTTCGGTTCCAGTTGTTTCGGTTAAGCCTTTGATCTGCAAGCCTGCTACAGCAACTGGGCGGCGAAAGTTTATTATAGAAAATAATCACACCATTCGGCGTTCGCGAAAGAAGGTAGCTCCCACACCCCATAACTTGAGAACTCGCCTTGGAGCCCACCGACATGAAAATGTCCGGCATCAGTCATCCTCTACGAACACCTGATCGCGCTTGGAACGTATCGACGGTAGGAGCGCCAGGATTACGCAGACCAGACCCAGGCCGAGCAGCGATGCAGCGATCGGGTTTGTGACGAACACCGTCGCGTCGCCGCGGGAGATGATCATCGCCCGCCGGAGATGCTCCTCGAGCAGCGGCCCCAGAACGAATCCCAGCAGAAGGGGTGCCGGTTCGCAGCCCACACGGATCAGCACGTAGCCAAGTATGCCCGAGACGATGATTGCATAGACGTCGAAGGGGTTGTTGTTGATGGAATAACATCCGATCGAGGCAAAGATGACGATGGCCGGAAACAGCATGCGGTAGGGAATGGTCAGCATCTTCACCCACAGCCCGATCAGCGGCAGGTTGAGGATCACCAGCAACAGGTTACCGATCCACATCGATGCGATGATGCCCCAGAACAGCGCCGGCTGGCTGGTAATGACGTCCGGCCCCGGCGTGATCCCCTGCAGGATAAAGGCGCCAACAATGAGTGCCATGACTGGATGGGCCGGAATGCCGAGGGTAAGCAGCGGAATGAAGGACGTCTGCGCCGCAGCGTTGTTGGCGCTTTCGGGTCCCGCCACGCCTTCGATCGCGCCATGGCCAAATTCGGCCGGATTTTTCGACAGGTTCTTCTCGACCGAATAGCTGGCAAAGGACGCCAATACGTGACCGCCGCCCGGCAATACGCCGAGAAGCGAGCCAAGCGCCGTTCCCCGCAATACAGGGCCGATAATCCGCCGGAAATCGTCTCTCGTCAGCCAAAGGTTCGTGACGTGTTTCACTCCGATTTCGCGCGTGTGCTCGTTCTGAAGGTTGCGGAAGATTTCGGAGACCCCGAATATTCCAACAGCAATCGAAACAAAGTTGATCCCCTGCGACAATTCCAGGCGACCGAACGTGAAGCGCTCCTCGCCCGTATAGATGTCCTGGCCCACCGTCCCAAGCAGCAAGCCGATGACGATCATGCCCAGCGCCTTGAGGACCGAACCGTGAGCGAGTGAGATCGAAACGAGCAGCCCGAGAACGATCAGGGCAAAATATTCCGGCGCGCCAAATTCGAGCGCGATGGAGGCAAGCGGCGGAGCCGCGATCGCCAACAGCATTGTTGCCACGCAGCCTGCGAAGAAGGATCCGAGCGCCGCGGTTGCCAATGCTTGGCCGGCACGACCCTTTCGGGCCATCTGATAGCCATCGATCGCTGTGACAGCGGAAGAACTTTCCCCCGGCAGGTTGATGAGGATTGCTGTTGTGGACCCCCCATACTGGGCGCCGTAGTAGATGCCCGAAAGCATGATCAAGGACGTTACCGGGGAGAATGTAAACGTGATCGGCAGAAGCATCGCGATCGTCGCTGTCGGCCCGATGCCGGGCAATACGCCAACGAGCGTGCCGAGCAGTACGCCAACGAAACACCAGACGATGTTTATCGGCGTGAGAGCCGTTTCGAAGCCAAGGGCAAGATTCGAGATCAGATCCATCATGGTGAGCACCTCATAGTCCGAAAACCGGCCCGAATGTCGGAATGGCAACTGCCAGCCCGACCTTGAAGACCAGATAGCAAAGAGTGGCGATGACGGCGGCCATCATAGCCGCCGATACCAGCGAGTTTCGGCGAGACGCGAGTGCCGTCATGAACGTGCACAGCAGGACGACGGGTACGAGCCCAAGATCGCGGGCTCCGGCCGCAAAGATGGCAAGTGCCAGACAGATAAGGACGAGCCCGCGCCAGGGCACGGAACCATCGGTCGGCTCCGGCTCACTGCGCAAGCCATCAAGGCCGATGACGACGCCTAGTGCGCCCAATACGAAAGCGAGCACCACCGGGAAAAAGCCCGGGCCCATCTGGGTCGCGGTCCCGAACTCATATCTTAGACCCTGCACAGCGAACGAGGCCGCGATGGCGATGAAGATGCCACCGGCAATCAGGTTTTTCCGGGTGTACTTTTCGAGTGTAGCCATGGTCTCCTCCCCTCTGGCGTCCCCTGACGGTCCTCCCGTTCAGATGATATTCGATCCTGCGATTGCGTTGCATACGGCTTCGGTGACTTGGCTGGTGTTGGCGGTGCCACCCACGTCAGGGGTCAGGATACCCGCTTCGGTCACGCGCTCGACGGCGCTCATCAGCCGTGCGG
>NZ_JABAEF010000015.1:0-110129 GCF_023701945.1 Rhizobium sp. CG5 | reverse complement strand
ATGATATTCGATCCTGCGATTGCGTTGCATACGGCTTCGGTGACTTGGCTGGTGTTGGCGGTGCCACCCACGTCAGGGGTCAGGATACCCGCTTCGGTCACGCGCTCGACGGCGCTCATCAGCCGTGCGGCGGCGTCGCGTTCACCGAGATGCTCGAGCATCTGCGCGGCAGTCCAGAAAGTGGCGATCGGGTTGGCGATACCCTTGCCGGTAATGTCGAAGGCAGATCCGTGGATCGGCTCAAACATTGATGGGAAACGGCGCTCCGGGTCGATGTTGGCCGTCGGCGCAACCCCGAGGCTGCCAGCGAGAGCACCAGCCAGATCCGACAGGATGTCGGCATGCAGATTGGTCGCCACTATCGTATCCAGCGTCTCCGGCTTCAGCGTCATGCGCACCGTCATTGCATCAACCAGCATCTTGTCCCAGGTGACATCCGGGAACTCCGTCGCCACTTCGGCCGCGATCTCGTCCCACATCACCATGCCATGGCGCTGGGCGTTCGACTTGGTGACGACAGTCAGCAGTTTGCGCGGGCGCGCCTGGGCCAGCTTGAAGGCGTAGCGCATAATGCGGGTCACGCCGACGCGGGTGAAGATCGCCACTTCCGTGCCGACCTCTTCCGGAAGGCCCCTATGGGCGCGGCCGCCATGGCCGGAATACTCGCCTTCGGAATTCTCCCGCACGATGACCCAGTCGAGATCGCCTGGACCGCAATTGCGCAAGGGCGGCGTGATGCCGGGCAGGATCTTCGTCGGGCGCACATTGGCGTACTGGTCGAACCCCTGGCAGATCGGCAGGCGCAGGCCCCAGAGCGTGATATGGTCGGGAACGTCAGGGGCGCCGACCGCACCGAAGAAGATCGCATCGAACTTCTTCAGCGTGTCCAGCCCGTCGGCCGGCATCATCACGCCGTGCTTCTTGTAATAGTCCGAACCCCAGTCGAAGGTTTCGGTATGGATCTTGAAGTCGCCGCTGCGCTGTTCCAGCGCCTCCAGAACCTGAAGACCCGCAGCTATAACCTCAGGACCAATCCCATCCGCAGGGATCGCTGCAATCTTGTATTCACGCATGGGAAGTTCGCTCCTGTTCAAGGGCTAGCGCTCAGGGTCAAGCGCCGGACGCATGGCCCGTGGCCATGACGAATGATGGATCGGCGGCTTATTCTCAGCCGCCGACCAAACCGAGGTTACTTGCCGCTTTCGCTGATCAGCTTCGTCAGTCGCTCGACTTCAGACGCGAACTTCTGGTCAAGCGCCGCCGGTGTCGCCAGATCTTCCGATACCGGTGCGGTTCCAAGGCTCGCAAAACGCTCGATCACGACCGGATCCTTGAGTGCGGCGCGCAACGCTTCCGCAAGCTTGCTGCGGATGGCTTCAGGCGTTTCCTTGGGTGCCCAGAGCGCATGCCAGGCACTGAGCTCGAACCCTTGCAGGCCGCTCTCTTCCACAGTCGGAAGATCTGGCAGCACGCCAATCCGCGCCTTCGTTGTCACCGCATAGGGATGAACCTCACCGGCCTTGATCTGGGTCGTGGTGTTGGTCGTCTGGTCGCAGGCGAGATCGATGCGACCTCCAATGAGATCGGTCATTGCGGGGCCCATGCCCTTGTAAGGGACCAGAGTGATCTTGGTGCCGAGCGCGTCCTGCAGCAACCTGCCGCAGAGATCGGAAACGGCACCCGTGCCGGCGGTCCCGAAGGTGACGGCAGGCCCGTTTGCCTTCACATAGGAGAGGAGATCGGTGAACGTCTTCGGCTCGAAGTCCTTCCTGCCGACGACCGTCATCGGGACCTCGGTAATCAGCCCGACGCTCGAAAAGTCTTCGATCGGCTTGTAGGTCAGGTTCGGGTAGAGCGCAGCGAAAGTGGCCACCCCGATATGGTAGAGCAGCAACCGGTAGCCATCGGGGTCCGCCTGCGCCACTGTTGCGGCACCAAGCGAGCCGCCAGCGCCGCCCATGTTTTCGATCAGCACCTGCTGGCCAAGGGTCGTGGACATCGACTGCGCCACCAGGCGCGCCACGGTGTCACTCGGTCCACCTGCCGCTGCAGGCACCACGATTGTGATGGGTCGATCAGGATAGTTCTCCTGCGCCAGCACCATATGGCTGGACATGGCAAACAGGACACCTGTGAGGGACAACAGTACCTTTTTCATCGCGCTTTCCTCCCTGAGATCGCGAAGGATGCCTCCACATCCTTTTCCATGCTATCTTGCATGCAAGCTTACATTTATTGATGCGCGCCCGTTTGTCAAGCTCCAGGAGAGCGGCTATAACGAGCCTTGAAACAACGACAGGCAGTTCATGATCAGGACGATCGACATTCCCGGAGCCGCGCCACGCGATCCGGCCACAGAACAGAATTCAGCAAACTCCGACATCAACGGTTCGGGTCGGGTTTCTGCCGCCTATCTCGCCATCAAGGAGGCGATACGCTCCAATGCGTTTCCCCCCGGGTACCAAGCCGCAGAAATTGAAATTGCGCGTCAGCTCGGCATGAGCCGAACCCCGGTGCACGAAGCCATGGCGCGACTGCAGGAAGACGGACTGGTCCGGATACTTCCCAAGAAGGGCATCATCATCTGCGCCCTGTCTCCCGCGGACATCGAAGAAATCTACGAAGTCATCACCGCGCTCGAGGGTGCCGCGGCGGCACGGCTCGCCCGGCTGCCGATGGAGGAACGCGCGCCCGTCATCCAGCTTCTGAAGGCCGCCACAAAGCGGATGATTGAGGCATTGGCCGACAACGACCTTCCACGATGGGCTGTGGCCGACGAGGATTTTCATCAGACTCTCGTAATAGAGAGCGGAAACAGCCGCCTCATGCGGATGGCGGGGACCGTCGCCGATCAATTGCATCGCGCCCGCATGTTCACCCTCAACCTACGGCCCTTGCCGCTGCACTCGGCCGGTGAGCATGCGGAAATCATAGAAGCAATCGAGCAGGGTGATGGGGATGCGGCGAGCCGCGCCGCACGGCTGCACCGCAAACATGCTCATGACGCATTGATCCCCCTTATTGCTCGATACAATCTACGCAATCTCTAGGTTGTCGGTTGCGGCGATCTGAACGACGCGGAGATTGTTGGTGCTGCCCTGTTGCGCAAATGGAAATCCCGCCACGATGACAATGTGATCGGAGGGACTTGCCAGCTTTGCTTCCTGCACCGCCTGTTGCGCATGAATCAGCGACGCCTCATAGGTGTGGACATCTTGTGATCGCACGCCGACAACCCCCCAGAACATGTTGAGCCGGCGCGCGACTTGTTCGGACGGAGTGAGAGCCAGAATTGGCAATGCCGGTCTGGCACGCGAAATTCTGGCCGCGGTTGTTCCGCTCGATGTATAGGCCACCACAACCGGCGATCCCAGAGCCACGGCAACGTTGGCTGCTGCAGTGGCAACTGCATGCGGCGGTGATTGAGCGACATCGGGTTCCGTTGCCTCAAGGATCGGCCGGTAGTGCTTGTGCTTCTCCGTCTTCTCGATGATCCGGTTCATAATTTCGACCGCCTCCACCGGGTAGGCGCCTGTTGCGGTCTCGGCGGAAAGCATGACGGCATCTGCCCCATCATAGATGGCACCGGCAACGTCCGAGGCTTCAGCGCGCGTCGGCGTTGGCGAACTCACCATCGAGTCGAGCATCTGTGTGGCGACAATCACGGGCTTGGCCGCTAGCCGGCATGCACGGATGATTTCCTTCTGCTTGCCCGGAACGTCCTCCGGCGGGATCTCCACGCCGAGATCACCTCGCGCAACCATGACGCTGTCCGAAAGCCTGACAATATCCTCGATGTCATCGAGGGCAGACGGCTTCTCGATCTTGGCAATGAGGCCAGCCCTGTCTCCAACGAGGGACCGGGCTTCGATCATGTCGCGTGCCCGCTGAACGAAAGAAAGTGCGACCCAGTCGACGCCAAGCTCGAGCCCGAATTCCAGGTCCTCACGATCTTTCGCCGTGAGCGGGGAAATGTCCAGGACAGCGCCGGGCACGTTGACACCCTTGCGGTTCGACAAGGCGCCTCCATTGAGGACCTCGCAAACAAGCCGCCCGTCCATCACCTCCATGATCCGGACTTTTATTCTACCGTCGTCGATCAGGAGGTCCATTCCGGGCACCGCCACCTCGAAGATTTCCCGATGAGGTAGCGGAATATCGTTCATTCCTTCACCACCCTCACGGCCAAGGATAAATCCGATGGTGGATCCAAGTGCGAGATCGAGCCTGCCATGTGCCAGAACTCCGATCCGGATCTTCGGACCCTGAAGATCCTGCAGCACGGCGATAGCAGCATCATGCTCCTGCTCAAGAGCCCGGATGTTCCTATAGACTTCCGCGTGATCGGCCCGGGCACCATGGCTGAAATTCAGCCGGAACGTATCGACACCGGCGAGAAACAGTGAGCGAAGCATGTCGGGCGAACTTGACGCCGGTCCGACCGTCGCGACGATCTTTGATCGCCGGTTGTTGCGTATGAACATGTCCAAACCTAACCTATGAGAATTGCGCGGATGTCGTTGACGTTCGTAAGCGTTGGGCCTGTGACCACCAGGTCGCCGATGGCCTTGAAGGCCGTGTAACTATCATGGGCAGACAAGGTCGCCCGTGGATCGATACCAGCATCGCGCATTCGGATAAGACTGTCCGGCGCGACCAGCGCACCGGCAGCATCCTCGACACCGTCGATACCATCAGTATCACCGGCGATGGCCCAGATGCCGGAAGCTCCCTTAAGGGCAACCGCAAGGCTTAGAAGGAATTCCGTATTTCTTCCACCTCGCCCGTCGGTCATGCCACCAAGGGACACAGTGCCCTCACCACCGGACAGGATGATGGCAGGTGCTGCTATAGGCAGGCCCTTGTCGCGCGCGGACAGCGCGATGCCCGCCATGACACGCCCCATTTCGCGAGCCTCACCTTCCAGGGCATCTCCGAGGATAAGTGGACACAAGCCGGCATCTAGCGCAGCCGCGGCGGCCGCATCGAGCGCTATCGAGGGGGCAGCAACCAGCCGAATCTCGCCTGCGACCCCCTCTGCCTTAGGCGTCTCGTTGCCTTGCACCAGCACTGCGCGCGCAGACTCGGGCAGGTCAATGCCGTAGCGGGCGACGATGGCTGCTGCGTCTGCCAAGGTGGTCGGATCCGCGACCGTTGGACCCGAGGCGATCTCCGATGGATCATCACCCGGCACGTCGGAGATGACCAGTGTCACCAGTTTTGCTGGCAGTGCTGCGCGGGCCAGACGGCCTCCCTTGATAGCGGAAAGATGCTTACGGACGGTGTTCATCTCGGAGATGGTAGCACCGCTGGCAAGCAGTGCCTGATTGACCGCCCTTTTGTCGGCCAAAGTCATCTTGCCCGCAGGCGATACAAGCAATGACGAACCGCCGCCGGAGATGAGAGCCACCACGAGATCGTCCGGACCAAGGCCCTGAACCGCAACGAAAATCTTCTCTGCAGCCTTGATGCTCATCTCATCCGGGACGGGGTGGGAGGCCTCCAGGATTTCGATGCGTCCCGCCGGAACGGCGTGGCCGTAGCGAGTGACCACGATGCCCGAGAGATCGACATCGGGCCAGGCGGCGTCGACCGCAGCCGCCATCGCAGCCGACGCCTTGCCCGCTCCCACCACAACGCAGCGACCTCTGGGACGCTCTGGGAGGTTGTTGACAACAGCTATTTTCGGATCCGCGCTGGCAACGGCTGCGTCGAAAATTCGACGCAGCACCTGGCGAGCGGACACATCGTTCCAGGTCATTCTGCAGCGGCCATCTTCAAGATATTCGATCCTGCGATTGCGTTGCATACGGCTTCGGTGACTTGGCTGGTGTTGGCGGTGCCACCCACGTCAGGGGTCAGGATACCCGCTTCGGTCACGCGCTCGACGGCGCCCATCAGCCGTGCGGCGGCGTCGCGTTCACCGAGATGCTCGAGCATCTGCGCGGCAGTCCAGAAAGTGGCGATCGGGTTGGCGATACCCTTGCCGGTAATGTCGAAGGCAGATCCGTGGATCGGCTCAAACATCGATGGGAAACGGCGCTCCGGGTCGATGTTGGCCGTCGGCGCAACCCCGAGGCTGCCAGCGAGAGCACCAGCCAGATCCGACAGGATGTCGGCATGCAGATTGGTCGCCACGATCGTATCCAGCGTCTCCGGCTTCAGCGTCATGCGCACCGTCATTGCATCAACCAGCATCTTGTCCCAGGTGACATCCGGGAACTCCGTCGCCACTTCGGCCGCGATCTCGTCCCACATCACCATGCCATGGCGCTGGGCGTTCGACTTGGTGACGACAGTCAGCAGTTTGCGCGGGCGCGCCTGGGCCAGCTTGAAGGCGTAGCGCATAATGCGGGTCACGCCGACGCGGGTGAAGATCGCCACTTCCGTGCCGACCTCTTCCGGAAGGCCCCTATGGGCGCGGCCGCCATGGCCGGAATACTCGCCTTCGGAATTCTCCCGCACGATGACCCAGTCGAGATCGCCTGGACCGCAATTGCGCAAGGGCGGCGTGATGCCGGGCAGGATCTTCGTCGGGCGCACATTGGCGTACTGGTCGAACCCCTGACAGATCGGCAGGCGCAGGCCCCAGAGCGTGATATGGTCGGGAACGTCAGGGGCGCCGACCGCACCGAAGAAGATGGCATCGAATTTCTTCAGCTTGTCCAGCCCGTCGGCCGGCATCATCACGCCGTGCTTCTTGTAATAGTCCGAACCCCAGTCGAAGGTTTCGGTATGGATCTTGAAGTCACCGCTGCGCTGTTCCAGCGCCTCCAGAACCTGAAGACCCGCAGCTATAACCTCAGGACCAATCCCATCCGCAGGGATCGCTGCAATCTTGTATTCACGCATGTCTTTTCTCCACTTTGAGATTTAACGATGTTGGACCGGGGCGACTTTGCCCCCGTTTTCCGGTGCGGTACGCGACAACACGAGCGTCACGATCGCGGATACGACCAGCAAGCCGGCGACGAAGTAGAGCCCGCCCGCAAAGCTGCCCGTAGTGTCTTTGATCCAGCCGATCATCGAGGGACCAACGAAGCCGCCCAGGTTACCGATCGAGTTGATGGTAGCGATACCGGCTGCGGCCGCTGGTCCTGACAGGAAGAGCGTGGGCATGCTCCAAAGCGGCGGCTTCGAGCAGCTGATGCCGATGTTAACCAGCGTCAGCGCAATAAGGACGGTGAAGACGCTTGTCGCACCCGTGGCAAAGGCAAGCCCGACGGCGGCAAGCAGACACGCGCCAACCACATGCCAGGTCCGTTCACCGGTCTTGTCGGAATGACGCGCCCAGAGAACCATTGCAACAACTGCGAAAATGCCCGGTACCGCGTTGATAAAGCCGACCTGAAGGGACGATAGGCCGAACTCCTTGATGATCTGCGGCGCCCAGATGCCGAGGGTGTAAAGGCCGGCGGACGTACCGAAATAGACAAGGGCGAGCGCGATAACCCGAATGTCAGCGAGCCCTGCAAGAATGCTGTGGCTGGCCTTGCCCTTTGCGGCCTGCTCAGCGTTCATCGTCTTCACAAGCCAGTTGCGCTCATCTTCCGAGAGCCACTTGGCTTTTTCCGGACGGTCGGTGAGGTAAAAGAGGACGACGACGCCGAGGATGACCGCAGGAGCGGCTTCAATCAGGAACATCCACTGCCAGCCGGCAAGACCGAGGAAACCATGCATCTCCATGAGCGCTCCGGAGATCGGCGAACCGAGGACGGTCGAAAGCGGGGCTGCGGCCATGAAAATCGCTGTCACTGCCGCACGTCGACGAGCCGGAAACCAGAAGCTCAGGTAAAGGATAATCCCCGGGAAAAAGCCCGCCTCGGCAACGCCGAGAAGGAAGCGTAACGCATAGAAACTTGTTGTTCCCTGTACGAACGCCATGAGGCCGGACACGATCCCCCAGGTGATCATGACGCGGGCAATCCAGATGCGCGCACCGACTTTGTTGAGAATGAGGTTGGACGGAACTTCGAACAGGAAGTAGCCGACGAAGAAGATGCCTGCGCCGATACCGAAGACGGTCGAGGAAAAGCCGAGATCCTCGTTCATGGTCAATGCGGCGAAACCGATATTCACCCGGTCCAGGAACGCTACAAAATAGAGCAGCATGATAAATGGCACGATGCGCAGAGTGATTTTGCGCAGAACGCGCGTCTCCAGGTCGCTGTTCATAGCGAACTCCTCCCAATGATCCGTTGGGCGCACCTCCTGCGCCTTCAGGAAAGACGTTAATTCTTACTTTCCTCCCAAGCGACAATGCTTTAATTATATAATTAAATGTTATAAAGGCATGTCATGGAACTGGAACAATTAAAATGCTTCGTCGCTGCGGCCGAAGAACTGCATTTCGGTAGGGCTGCGCAGAAAATGGGAATATTACCGGCATCGCTGGGACGGCATTTAAGACTGCTGGAGGAGTCCCTCGGCACTCGCCTCATGTCCCGGACAACCCGAAGTGTCGCCTTGACCGAAGATGGAGTCGCCCTGCTAGAGGAGGTGAGGCCCCTTCTTCATCGTCTCCAGACACTTGCGGAAGAGTTTCGATCAAGGAAAACGCAGCAGGCGACCGTGCTCCGCATAGGTGCGATAGACAGCGCTGCAGCAGGTCTTATACCGCCGCTGCTGCATGATTTTCGGGAGCGATTCCCCGGGATCATCACGCAACTTGTCGAAGACAAGTCGATACGTCTCATTCCAAAACTGATTGCCGGGCGTCTGGATATCGTCTTTATTCGACCTCGAGACGGACTGAACCGGAACCTGGTCGTTCGCACCCTGACGCAGGAAACACCCGTTATTGCACTGCCTGTCACGCATCCGCTCGCGAACCGCGAGCGGATCTCCGTCGATGAACTGCGCGAGGAGCCCCTCATCGTGCCAGAGCGTCGCTCTCGTCCCCACAGCTATGACCTGACCATGAAACTCTTCGAGGACGCCGGACTACACCCGCGCATCGCTCAGATTGCTGACGAGAAACAAACGATTATCAACCTCGTTGCGGCAGGAATCGGATCCGCCATCGTCCCCCGCTGGACCGCGAAACTCGCGGTATTCGGGGTGACTTTCGTTCCCCTCATGACGGTTGGCGGCATTTCACTCCGGAAACTGCCTCTTGCCGCAGCCTGGGCAAAAGCTGTTCGTGATCCCGGACGCGACCAGTTGCTGGAACTTCTCGACACAAACATCGACCGATATGCCGAGCAGGCGTAGGCTCGCCCGCCTCTTCATTCCATCTGTCTGCACCCGATAGAGAGGCGGACGCCAACATCTGGTTCCTCTTCGCTCTTGAAGGGTATCGAACCCTTGACGCGTAGTTTTCGAACCGCAACCTACAGAAACTTCAGCGCCCCAACTCTCAACGTGTCGATGCGCAAGATCCCTAATTGTATCGGGCCCGCTCCCCAATTGCCGGAAATCAGGCTAATCCGTCGAAAACTCACAAGACATGCCTGATCAATCAAGGACAACCAGTGTTTCTGCCCCTGCTGTAGAGGAGCTTGCCTTATGGACCCCAAGCAATATTGCGGAGCCACCATCAGCCAACGCCGATAGAACCGACCAAACGACAGGGTGCAGTGCTTCATCCAGCGCGGAGAATGGCTCGTCGAGCAAAATTAGTTTTGGCTTGCGAAGGGCAGCGAGCGCTATGTTCAGGCGCTGTTTCTCGCCGCCAGACCATGAAGACACCGGCAGGGTCCAGAGTCGTTGCGGCAAGGCCAATCGATCCAACAGCTCGGTGATATCGGCCGAACTTGTTTCTGCGCAAGCAGCTTCATTTGCGAGGTCTGCTGCCAATTTTCCGGGGATCGCCGGCAAAAATTGGGTACAGTAACCAATGGCCACGCTTCGAATTGAAACGAGTTCCGCGACCGATATGTCGAAGAGATCTCGCTGCCCGTCACCAACACACAAGAAGGCACTTCCTCGGCTCGCTCTTTTTGTCCCATACAGCACATCGAGCACCGTCGATTTTCCCGACCCTGAACCGCCGACGATCAATCCTATTTCACCGGCCCTCAATCTAAAGCTCACCGGACCGACGGCTCGTGCTTCGTAGTCCTTTTCCAGGTTCTCGACACGCAAGATGTCCATAGCCGTCCTCAAATCATTGCCGCGACGAGGTCGCGGGCCGCAGGATGACAAGGATCAGCGATGAGCCGGTCTGGTGGAGCCTCCTCGACGATCCTGCCTTCGTCGAGCACGATCACGCGGTGGGCGATCAGCCGGGCAATCCGGAGATCATGTGTCACAAGCAACATGGCGACGCCCGTTTGGCGCTGAAGCCCCGAAAGCAATGAAAGAAGACGGACCTGCACCGAGGTATCCAAACCAGTCGTCGGCTCGTCCAGACAGAGAACCTTCGGTCCGTGGACCAGCGCTCGCGCAATCTGCAAGCGCTGCTGCATGCCACCGGAAAACAAACTCGGCAGGTCGCCCATCCTTGCGACATCGAGATCGAGTGCAGCGAACCAGTGCTGCGCTGACGCCATCGCTCGGCCAAAATTGCGCTCGCCATTGTCGAACAGAGGCTGAACGATGTTCGCGGCGGCACTTTGTGCCATATCGAGGGTGTCACGAGCATTCTGAGCGACTATCCCGACGTTCCGACGTCGCTGTGAAACCAAAGCCTGCTCGGGAAGCTCATAGATCGAGATCGGGCCATCGGCGGATTGGTGTAGCACCCTCCCCTCGTGCGGACGCAAAAGCCCGCCCGCCATGCGCAGCAGCGTCGACTTTCCCGCTCCGGATTTCCCGACGAGACAAAGCACCTCTCCAGGATAGAGGACGAACGACGTGTCCGGCGCAATCCGCCTATCATATGAAACGCGACCAAGCGTCAGGACGGGAGAAGGTAGCCTAAGCACCGGCAACCTCCTTTGATCTTTGTTCGCAACATTCGGTATCGGAGCATACCCATTCGCTTGTCCCATCATCCTTCTGGAGAAGGTGGTCGAGATGACTGGTTGCGCATCCGCAAATGACACACTGCCGTCCGTCATCAGGATAGCCGGGGTCAAAAGGTATATCGTCGAATGCAAGGCTTTCGACATGGGTGTAGGGTGGCAATGCATAGAGCCGACGCTCTCGCGCCGCGCCGAATATCTGAATTGCCGGCGAACGGTGGAGACTAGCGTTATCTCGCTTCGGTATCGGTGACGGAGACATCAAATATCGCCCTTCGACCATAACCGGGTAGTCATACCCTGGCTGGACTGCACCACGACTACCGGTTCTTTCCTCGAACAGCCGAGCGTACACACGGCCGTAATCCGCGTGTGCGTGCATGCGAGAGGCCTCCTTGGCCGAGTTGACGAAGGCGCGCAAAGGGTCTGGTCTCGGCACCTGATAAACGACGATCTGCCCCTCCTGGAGCTTTGCCTCGGGGACACGCTGGCGGACCTGTATGAGTGTTGCCTCAGGCGTGCGGGTCGTGGTGGTTACGAAAGCCGTCCTCGTGAAGAAGGACCGAATGTTGACCGCATTCACCGTGTCGTCTGAGCCATGGTCGGTAACCTTCAGCAAGTCCTCCTCATTGATCAGGCTTGCCGTGACCACCATGCCCCCTACCCCCCAACCGTAGGCTATCGGCATTTCCGGTGCGACGAACGGCACCTGATAGCCCGGGATGGCCAGGGCCTTCAGGATTGTTCGTCTCACAGATCTTTTGCTGTCCTCATCGAGGTAGCCGAACGTTTCATTCATGCGTAGACCTCGCACGCCGGATCAGCTCCAGATCGGATTGAAAGTCGGAATAGTGAGGCAATTTAAGGTGCGATACGTAGCCGGCTGCTTCCACGCCGTCGCTATGGGAAAGCACCAGCTCAGGATCAAGCCCTGCTTTCAGTGCCTGATCCACGGTGGCCATAGCGACAGCTTTCCTCTCGTTCGTCCCGAACGCAACACCGAAGCCTGGCGAGAGATGGGATTGCTTGCCGTCCAGAACCGGCGCCACCATACGGCAGATAGTGATGTCTATATCCCCGATCGAAACGGTAAGCCCCAGATCCTCCAGCTCGACCAGGATCTCAACCTGACCTGCCGACAGCTCTTCCACATAGGGATGGGACGCGCCGGCAGTGCGCAGCCGTGTGTAGGCAAGACCAGTCAGAAACCCCTCTTCTCCACGAACCAGATGGCCGAGCGTCTCGGATGGTCCGTAAGGCGGGCGGACCGGGACACGAGTGATATCGACTGGTTCATAATCCCGGTTCCCGCTCGGCTCGCAGTCTGGGGAAACAAGCAAGTCCTGATAGGGTGATGTATGCAGTGCTAGCGCGGCAGAATCTTGGACGAAACCTCTTTCATCCTGCAACTCATCGTCAACCACCGCGCGATCAGCGCAGGAGCGCGCCTCTAGCAAGGAAAAATCGAGAAGCCTATGGGTGTAGTCGTAGGTCGCTCCAAGGATCTGGCCGCCGGCGAGCTCTTTCGTGGTCGCGGAGATATGCCGATCGAGGCAAATATCCGTGAATTCTATGGGCTCGCAATGGCCCATGCGCCGAAGCGTGGCGCGGTGAGCCCGCAATAGGAAGGTCGCCTCCGACAGATCGCCTTGCGCCTGCTTCAGAGCGAGAGCCGCGAGGTCTCGATCGTAAAGGGCGCCTTCCGTCATCACCCGGTCCACTGCACCCCGCATCTGCTCCCTTATCTGGGCGACGGTCAATTCCGGCACATCGGGATCGCCACGCCGGGCACGCGCTAAGGCTTCGAGGCTCCTGGCAATGGCAACTTCTCCCCCCTTAGCCGGCACATACATCGGCGATCTCCAATCTGACGCTTCGGGGGAGACATGCGCACAGTTCACCCGCCGTAAAGATCACATCGATTCCGAGCGGGTAGAGCGCGTTATTCTGCGCCCATGCGGCAGGAAACATTTTCGGCAATCCAATCGGCGCCAGGCTAGCGCCGTTTGGCCCTACTCCCGGGCCAGCAAGCCGCCATGGCTCACCACCGGTGAGTGAAACGACTTCTATGAGCATGGTCGTGGAAAGGTGCGGGTCGACAAGCGTTCCGACGGGAAAGCCATCGAAGCCGTTAAAGCGTTCTCCGCTACAGAGTGCGAAAACACAGTTTACCCGACTCGCACTCGGCAACTGTGCCTTGGTCGCATTCGCCTTGATTTCGGCGAAGCCTTCATCAATCCAGACCGGCGTCGTCGTATCCGCGAGTGTCATGAGGATAGCGGCATGGGCGAGGTGTCCTCCGCGCACACTCATCATCTTGCCCGGATAGGCGAATGCCTGAAGGAGGTTTCGATAGGCCTTTCGGTCCTCGTAAGCTTTCTGGGGTCCACGCTGATCGATCGCAATTTTCACGGCGTTTTACCCCCTCGCGCGGCAGTGAAAAAATGTGCCGCTGTCGCTTGAGCCGTATTTGCCCGGCGCTGCCGGCTCACCGAGATGGCGGACTCGGCCGGCTGCAGCAATTTCGGCCTGAGTTCGCCATACATCTGAGGATCCTGGAGCAGCGCATCGAAAACCGCCACAAGCTCAGCCCTTTCAAGATCGCTGCCCAGGACCACGCCATAACCACGCCGACCGGCCAGCTCTACAACGCAGCGCGATACGGTCGCTTCGCCGAGATGAAATGCGGTTTTCGTCACGGGTGTTTTCGCACGCAGCTGGATCAGACCAATCTCTGGCCCCACAAGCCGACGTACATCAGCGCACTGCGGACAGTCTTCAAAAGATGCCCGCAGCAGATCAATGGGCGCGCGGGCGAGCACAGCCATCCAATGGCGACGCTCGCTCTGGACGCAATCGGGATCAGGCGCGGCTGACTTTGGCGTCATAAACATCTTCCGGAGCGAGCGGAACGAGGCGATCGCCCATTTCGCGCTTCAGTGCGGCAAGGCGCACTTCATCGTCGGCGGTGCGATTTTCCTTGCGAGCAAGCTCAAGGAATTCGGGCCGCACATGACCTGGGCGGATCGTAACCTCGACTACCGTACCGCGGTATGTAAAACGGAAATAATACCGTCCCTTCGGGCTTTCCTCGATGCCGTCCCAACCCAGCGAACGGTCGACCACGTACCGACCGTCGGTCAGCCCTCTGGTAACAAATTCGAAGGCATCACGTCCACCAGGACCCGGAAACGCCGTATCGATACGGATTTCACGCCGTTCGACGGGACGTCCTTCATCCAGTAGCGGAAACGCCCGCTGCATGACCTTGAGGCCGTGCGCAACGCCACCGGGAAAACCGGGACCATGGTATTTGAGGAGTTCGGCAAAGCTCACGGTGAAGGCTTCGCCATTCTCAAGATAGGTAATCGTGTCCAATGTAGGCTCCTGTTCTTGGTTTAGGATGAAAAGACGGTTGCCCCAAAGATCGGGGAAACGATATCAGGTCGGCCAACAGCGCCGGTGTGCCGCACGAAAGGCACCCCGTAGAGGCGGGCGAGCTCGCCATCCGTCATCATGTCGGCCGTGGGGCCATAGAGAACCTCGTCTCCGGCATGCATCATCAAAGCCCGATCGGCGAGGATCAAACCATGCTGTGGATGATGGGTGGTGAAAACGATCGTGTGGCTGCGAGCCTGCCTCAGCCGCATCAGGACACCGAGCAGCAGGTTTTGATTGGCAAGATCAAGGGAAGCTGCGGGTTCATCGAGCACGAGAACTTTGGCCTCTGTCGCCAATGCCCGCGCAAGCAGGACGATCTGTCGCTCGCCGCCGGAAAGGTGACCGAAAGAGCGTCCTGCAAATTGAGAGGCGCCGACTGTGGCCAACGCGGACAAGGCAGCGATCTCGTCAGCCTTTCCCGGCAGCCCGAAGAGCCCCAGGCGCCCGGCTCGCCCCATCATCACGATGTCAAGGCAACGATGCTGATCTCCGCCACCTTGTGACTGCGGTACATAACCGACAACGGCAGGCATCGTTCGGGTGCCTTCACTCAGCTCCAGGGATCCTAGCAAGGTGCGCAGAAGCGTGGTTTTACCGCGGCCATTACAGCCCAGGATCGCCAACACCTCACCATGCGGCAGATCAAAGCTGACATCGCGAAAAATCCAGCGCTGACCCCGCCTCATTCCTGCATTTGAGAGTGCGATCATTGGGTCGCCCCAATCCGCGCCTGCCTTGTGCAGAGGAGGTAGATGAAGACCGGTGCACCAATGACAGCCGTAAGAATGCCAAGCGGCAGCTCGGCGCTGATAATTGCTCGTGCAAGCGTGTCGATCACCACCATAAAACTCGCCCCAAGCAATGCGGCCGTGCCATGAAAGCGCCGATGCCCTTCCCCGACAAGGAGGCGCGCCGCGTGCGGAATGACGAGCCCCACCCAACCGATGACACCGGCCACGGCTACAGAACCGCCAATGATCACCGAGATTACGGAAAAGACGAGCCAACGCGAAAAGCCGACATTCACACCGAATGAACGCGCTTCTTCGTCACCCATCGACAGGACCGCAATCCGAAAGCGCAAACGATAAAGAATGATGATGGCAAGCAGGATCACCGGGCCATGTTCGCCGACCTTCCTCCAGCTTGCCGATGAGAAACTGCCCATCAGCCAGAAGACGATCGCAGGAAGCGAAGTTTCCGGATCAGCCACGTATTGCGTCAGCGAGATCATCGCTGAAAACAACGCATCAATGACGATACCTGCCAGCACGATCGAAAGGATCGTGCGCCCTGCTACACGTGAGATGACCGCAACCAGCACAAGCGCGAAAAGAGCCGAGCTGAAGGTAGCGGCAAACAACACGGTAGCGCCACCGCCGACCAGCAGCGTCAGCGCCCCACCGAGCGCCGCCCCCGATGAAACACCTAGCACACGCGGCGACACGAGTGGATTGCGGAACAGAGCCTGAAGTGCTGCACCGCATAGAGCAAGTCCTGCACCAACGATCGCCGCCAGCAAGATGCGTGGCACACGAACGTTGATGAGAATGCGCTCCTCCATAGTTTCTGGCGCAAGCGCGCCAGAAAGCCAACGAGCCGCGATGTTCAGGACATCAGCAAGCGGTATGCTGAACCGGCCAACTGATGCCGAGACAACGATCGCCACTACAAGAAGCAAGAGCAATGCCGACCAATGTATGACCGCGCGTGCGGTCGACTGATCCGGATGATCGGTTCCGGCAGGGGCCAGTGTCATTTGCGAGCGAACTGTTGATAGTTCGAAGCGCTGGCGTTGAGATCGAGCTTCAAGACAGCGTCGATTTCGTCTTCCGTAGGAGAATAGTTGTAGAGCCGTTCAAATCCCTTTTTCACCTCGGCGCGCAGATCGAAATGGAAGAGGTTCGGATGAGCAAGGTTTGCAAGCCACATCCAGGTAAACGGGCTTTCGTGGCTGGCGCTATCCCATACATATCCACCATTCGGTGTCTTGTAGACACGCCCGGTCTTGGCGGCGGTAGTCTGCGACAAAACTTCGTTCTCGAGTATCGTTTCGCGTCCGGCGTCAGTTTCCGCAGCTGTCAGCATGATAAGGTCGGGGTTCCACGCTGCAATTTGTTCTGCGTTGACTTCTGCCTGAACACCCAGGCCCTTGCCAACATTGTCGCCGTCAACCAGCGTGATGAAGAAGTTCTGGTAGCTCTTTTCCCCCGTCGCAGTGAATTTGCCTTTGGAGGAGCGCAGGTGAAGGATCTTCGGCTTGCGTTCCGCTGGGTGTGCCGCAAGCGTGGATTTGACGTCTGCAATGACTTCGTCACGCCACGCAAACAGAGCCCTCGCCTTTTCCGGTTTGCCAAGAATGTTTGCCACGAGGCTGATGTTTTCGCGGGCGAGCTCTTCCGTACCGCCATTGCCGCCTCCGACCATCAGCGCGACCGGAATACCGGCGTTCCGCAGTGGCGCCACGAGTTCGTCTCCTCGACCGCCCCATTGGATGACGAGATCGGGCCTGAGCGCCGCGATTGCTTCGACATTCGGCATCCAGCCATTGCCGCCCTCCGCGACGATACCGCTTTCAATGGACGCGGCATCTGGAAACATCTTCTTGAGTAGGCCGGTTTCGAATGCTTTGCGTGAGCCGGGGTTCATGCCGACGAGATGTTCCGACGTCCCATCAACCGCGATCACTGTCGCAGCACCCGGCTGCGGCAACGTTACGATACGCGTCGCGGGCTTCGGAAGAGTGACTTCAGCGCCAGTCACATCCTTGAATGTGATGGGGTCCGCAAGCAAGGGCGCCGGCGCCAGAGCCAGAATCATTGCTGCGGAGGAGAGAAGAAACTTCGAAAACATCAGGCACCTCAGAATATGAGTGTTGCAGTCATGTTTTTCGTATATAGGGAGAAGCGTCTTATCAAGTCGAACAAATCGGACAATGCGAGAAGAAATATCGAACAGACTTGCCTCCCTTTCCATCCGTGATCTGATGTTGGTTTTGGCCGTGCATCGGTGCGGAGGTTTTCGCGCGGCTGCCGAGGAGATGGGTATCAGCGCCTCAGGGCTATCGCATCAAGTGCGCAAAGCCGAGACAGTGTTGGGCACAACTGTATTCGAGCGCGGCGCCCGCAAGGTCACTCCGACTGACGCCGGTGGCGACATCCTTCGGCGTATCGGCATGCTCCTCCAGCAAGTTGCTGCGCTGGGTCATGAGACCAGCCGAAGGACGGGGGCATTCGGCGGGCGCCTCCGCGTCGGGATGATCTCGACAGTCGGCCCATTCCTCATTCCTCAAACGGTCGGGTTCGTTCACAAGCGCTATCCGCGTCTTGAACTCGCGTTCATGGAAGGGAAGCACGAAGGCCTCAGCCGGCGACTTAAAGAAGGCGAGATCGATCTCGTGATCACGGCGTGCCCTGTACTCGATGAGGCGTTCCAACAGGTCGAGCTTCTCAACGAGCCGTTTCACCTCCTCACCAGCGTGGACAATCCGGTCATCCAACGTGATCAGATCGAACCAGCTGATCTCGCCAAACTCGATCTATTGCCCTTGAGCGAAGACGACTTTCCCATGAGCACGGAGGATTCCACTCTACGGTTTGCCGACCGCTCGAATGGACCGATCTTGCGCTCTTACGGGCTTAGCATCGAAACCCGAATACGCCTCGTCAGGGAGCAGGGATACTCTTGCCTAGTTCCGTCCATCGCGTGTGGGCAATCCATCAACGGGACGCAATTTGCGTTGGCAGAAATTAAGGGAAAGCCCGTTCGTAGGCAAATCTTCGCTCTTTGGCGGCGTAGTTCGCCATATCCGGTAGATCTTGAGAGCTTTGCTAAGGAGCTTGCCATCCTTCTAAAGGAAGGCCAGCGATCCGTCAGGTCTTGAACCAATTCGAACCCATGTGAAGCCATCCAGTCACGCAATATTGAACTTAAACAACTTCACTATAAGCAAGTTGGTTCATCGAGCGACCAAAGGACGCTCGCCGGCGACCATTTGGCGAACGCCTTGTCCCGACGGTCAATGCAGAACAGTATTCAGGCGAAGCTTACAAATTTTGACTGCAGCTCTTCACACCCGATATGTTGGATCTTCGGTCAGGTCTGGATCAAAGGATCCCGACGCCATACACTTCATGTGCAGGGATAGGCAGCAGGCGGTAAGCCATTTCCGCCTTCAGCTCTTCATGGCGGGCGATCTCATCTGGCGTCTTGTCCTTCTTGGCGCCCAGCGTGACGAACTCCTCCTTCACATGTCCCGGCTTGATCACCGCTTCGGCGGTGCGGCCGCGATAGCTGAAGCGGAATACGTAAGGTCCGGGCGGATCGGTGATGATGTCCTTGCCGCCGATCGACTTGTCGACAGTCAGCTGTCCCTCGGTCAGCGCCCGGGTCACCATTTCCAGCGCGTCGCGGCCGCCAGGTCCGGAAAAGGCGGTCACGATCGTCACCTCGCGCCGTTCCAGCGGTGTGTCGGACAGCAGCGGAAACGCCGCCTGCATGGCTTTGAGCGCATGCGCGACGCCGCCGGGAAAACCGCCGCCGTGATAGGCGTTGATGCCGTCGAAGGTGAAGCTGATCGGGTGGCCGTTGTCGAGCACGGTAATGGCATTAGACATCTGCGAAGGCTTTCAGGTTGGGAACGAAGCGGTCGAGGAAAAGGGTCGTGGCCGGCATGAAGTGGGAGCCGTGGTGGAACATCGGATCGAGCGAGGAGAGGATCATCGTCCCGGGCGTCGAGACCCTGTCCTCGTAGAGGATCGCCCGGCCTTCGCCGTCACGGGCCAGCACCGTGGCCCCGTCCGGCGGGACGAACCAGCCGTGCAGGTGCCAGGTCGCCTGCCTGTCGCCGATGCCGGCCATCAGCGGATGGCGGGCCGCGGCCTTGGTCACGCGCACGCCGAGATCGGCGGACGGGTCGAGCCACCACCACCAGTTCGTCGGCGTGCCGGTGAACTCGACATGCGGCAACCAGAGGTCGGAGCGGCTCTCGCCGAGCGCCACCACAGTCCCGCCGGCCGCAAGATGGCGGGCAACCGCTTCCTTCTGGGCGATCATGCGTTGCGCCGGCGTGCGGCACGGAACCCACAGAATGTCGCTGGGACGCAGGATCCCGGCAAGCTGTTCGGGCGTGCAGATGACGTCGAAGATCGAAGTATAGCGCGGTCCTCCAAGACTGCGGATGTGGTAATAGGTCCCGGACGATGGCGCAACGATACGCCGTTCCTGCCGGCTCGACAGGCGCATGCCGCCATAGGCTTCGGATATGGCGAGCGGCAGATCAGCGGCCGGCGACGACGGCGCTGAGGGCCACGGGTCAAAGCACGGGCTGCCGAGCGTCCATTCGATGATGCGCCGCGTCAGTTCGCCTGAAAGGTTCCATTCTAGCCCCAGCGAGCCGAGATCATTGCCCGCATGTGAAAATATCCGCCCGCCCCTTGGTCGCACCCAGACCCAGTCGACCGGCACCTGCGCCGGACCCAGACCATTGACCGCCACAGCACCTTCGGGCAGCGGATTGCAGCCCCGGCCGTAAAAGCCCGCCACGCCCTTGTTTGTCTCAAGCTTTAAAAGGTCGATGCCGGAGAACAACGGATGGGGATTGACCGAGGACAAATCCAAATCGGTGCGTTTTGGCGCCTCGATCGGCCGGTACTGGGCCATGCCGGCGACCAGTGGCCGCACCATGTGGCCATTGAAGAACCAGCGGCCGCCGGCGTCGAGGAAGGCAGCGAGCGCCTCGCGCATCAGCACCATGGCGTTCTGGTCGAGCTGGTTGTCGGTGATCAGGCCCTTGTGAGCCAGAAGCATGTCGGCATTAAGCGCCGACTGCTCGATGATCGTCACAGTTCCCTTGGCCGCCGCCGCCTTCACCACCTCGGACGGGGCCTCATAGGTCGATTTCAGATAGATCGCACTCATGCGGCCTCTATTCCGGCGAAGGCCGGCAGGATCGCCCGGCGTGTCTCGCCCGTCGGTCCGGTCACCTCGACCCAGCGCATCGACACGCCGTAGAGTTCGGAGAGAAGTTCGGGCTGGATCATCTCGGCGACGGTGCCGTGCGTTTCACGGCCGCCGGGCATCATCAGCAACACATCATCGGCCGCCGCCAGCGCATGATTGGGGTCGTGGGTGGTGAACAGGATCGCCTTGTCGCGGCGAAGCCTGAGCGTGTTCAGGAGCTCCAGGGTGCGCGACTGGTTGCCGAGGTCGAGCGCCGATGTCGGCTCGTCGAAGACGAGAGCTGGTGATCCGGTGGCGATGGCGCGCGCGATCGGCACCATCTGCCTCTGGCCGCCGGACATGCGGTCGTAGCGAAACTCAGCCAGATGGCCGGCGCCGACCTCGTCCAGAGCCGCCTCGGCCGCCGCGCGATCGTCTCCCGAGGGCTGGCCGAACAGGCCGAGCCTGGCTGCGCGGCCCATGATCACCACGTCCAAGCCGGAGAGCTTGGCCTGGGAGGCGCCGTGCTGCGGCACGTAGCCTGCAATTTTCGGCGCGGTGCGGCGGCCTTTCGCCAGCGGCTGGAAGCCGAGCAGGGCGCGCAGCAGCGTGGTCTTGCCGCGGCCATTGGGGCCAAGCACCGCCATCGACCGACCGATCGGCACGGTGAAGCTGATACCGGAAAACAGCGTGCGCGTGCCGAAGGACACGGAAGCGTCGTCAAGCCCGATCATGTGCGATTGGTCTCCCTGAAGTGGCGACGCAGCAGGTAGGCGAAGACCGGGGCGCCGACCAGCGCGGTCAGGACGCCGAGCGGAATTTCAGCTGCCGTCAGTGTCCGCGCCATCGTGTCGATGAAGGTGAGATAGGCCGCGCCCAGAAGCGCCGAGGCCGGGATCAGTGCGCGATGGTCCTCGCCAACGAAAATGCGCGCGGCGTGCGGCACGACAAGGCCGATCCAGCCGACAATGCCGGCCACTGCCACCGAAGTCCCGGTCATCAGCGAAATCGCGATGAAGATGTACCAGCGCTCGCGGTCGGGATTGACGCCGAGCGACCGTGCTTCCTGCTCCTCTAGCGCCAAGAGGTTGAGCCGGTAACGCAACAGCCAGACGGAGAAGAGGCCGAGGCCCATGCCCGGCACGGCAAGCCACAGCCGCGACCAGGTGGCAGTCGAGAACGAGCCCATAAGCCAGTAGACGATGGCGGGCAGGGAGGTATTGGGATCGGCGACGAACTGTACGACGGATACCAGGGCAGCAAACAGCGCCCCGACGATCATACCCGCCAGAATCACCGTGATCACCTCGGTGCGGCCGTTGATGCGGGCGAGCAGGCCGACCAGCACCAGTGCCGACAGGCCGAGGGTAAAGGCCATGCCGAGCAGGACGACGCCGGAATAGCCGAACAGGATGGCAAGCGCCCCGCCAAAGGCCGCGCCCTGGCTGATGCCGAGCACTTGCGGCGAGACCAGCGGGTTGCGGAACACGCCTTGCAGCGCCGCCCCGCCGACGGCAAGGGCCGCACCCGACAGCGCCGCAAGCAATACGCGCGGCAGACGCACGAGCAGCACAATGCGCTCGTCCATCTGCGTCGGCGCGGCATTCGGGTTGAGGGCCGTCGCGAGCAGGATCTCGCCGATCCGCGCCACGTCGACGGAAAAGCGCCCCGCACCGATCGCAAACAGCATGGCCGCGATCAGCGCCAGCACCATGAGCCCAAACGCGCCGATGCGGAAGCCGATCAGGCTTCGGCGCTCGCGCTCAGTCGCCGCCATCGCCATCTTACTTCGCCCTGAACTGGGCGTAGTTGGTCGCCTCGCCCTGCATGCCGATCCACAGGATGCCGTCGATGTCCTC
Source organism: Rhizobium sp. CG5 (assembly GCF_023701945.1). Classification (GTDB taxonomy): domain Bacteria; phylum Pseudomonadota; class Alphaproteobacteria; order Rhizobiales; family Rhizobiaceae; genus Allorhizobium. The sequence goes on along the minus strand of NZ_JABAEF010000015.1, from coordinate 87,982 downwards.
GTCGGTCAGATCGTAATCGTAAAGTGTCTTGTATGCCTTTTTCATCTCGCCGCGCAGGTCGTACTGGAAGATGTCGGGGTGCAGGAGATTGGCGAGCCACATCCAGGTCAGCGGGCTTTCCTGGTTCGGCGGATCCCAGCGATAGCCGCCAAGCGGCATCTTGTAGACGCGCTTTTCCTGGGCGGCCTTGGTCAGCGACAGGATCGGGTCGTTATAGATCCGCTCAAGGCCGAGCTTGGCCTCGAAGCTGTTCAAGAGAATGATGTCCGGGTTCCACTCGGCAATCTGCTCGGGGCTGATCGTCGTGCCCTGGCCCTGGACATCGGCCGAGGCGGAGGTTGCGCCGGCCAGATTGATGTAGAAGGCGTTGTAATTGCCCTTGTCGCCGGAGGCGGTCAGGCCTTCGAGCGCACGGCCGAGATAGAGGATTCTCGGCTTCTTCTCGGCCGGAATGTCCTTCGATTTGGCGGCCATTTCGGCGGCCACCTGGTCGCGCCAGCCGTTGATCATCTCCGCCCGCTCGGGCTTGCCCATCGCGGTCGCCACCATGGCCTGGTACTGTTTGGTCTTTTCTTCCGTGCCGTAGGAAATCAGAAGCGCGGTCAGGCCGGCATTGACGATCGGGTCGACCAAGTCCGGGCCGCGATCGGCCCATTGGATGACCAGTTCGGGATTGGTGGCCGCCAGTTCCTCGACGTTGGGAATGAAGTTCGGCGCGGTGATGTCGGACGGGATGTCCTTGGCCTCGGGAAAGATCTTGCCCAGCACGCCTTCAACGATGGCCGACTTGGCCGTCGGGTTCATGCCGACCAGTTTCGAGGTTCCGCCGTCCATCGCGATGATCGTCGAGGCCATCGGGATCGGGATAGAGGCGATCCGCTCGACGGGCTTTGCCAACGTGACGGTGCGGTTTTCATGATCGATGATGGTGATCGGATCGGCGATTGCGGCTAGAGGCTGAGTGAAAACCAATGCGACTGTGATCGCGAGCTCTCTCGGTCTGAAAAGCATGAAAAAACCCTCAAAATATTCAGTGACGCACATCAAATCGTAAATATGATTTATTTTGTCAAGATAAATGCGCCGCTCGTGGGCGGCCGAGGGGCCGGCGATTACGCAGGGATGTTTCACGTCACCACAGTCGCGTTGTTACTGTGTCCGGAGAGGAAGCTTCGCTTACGTGGTTGGGCTCGCCTTGAACGGATACGAACCTAAAACCCGTAGCCTCGGCATCACTGCATTGATGTATCAATATGCTTTTGTTGGACGAAACCGGTCTAGCGCCTTCTAAGCCTGGCTTCGATGAAGCCTGAGCAGTAGATACACTATTTTCGCGTCGGGCGCCCCACTCCATCAACGATTTGCTTACCCTCGGCAACTCGTTCGCCCGCGTCTGTGATCGCGACGATCACGTACTCCTCGACCTTGTCTGTGCGTACCAAGCCGGATCGCTCAAGGAAACTTATGACCGCCCGAATTTCTTCCGGGGCTCCGTACATGCCGCATTTGTCCAAGCACACGCCCAAGATACTGTCATTAGAGCGACCACATGCTTCACGGAGCATCAGCACCTGCAAAATCTGTAGAGCTTGATATTCAGACTTGGCTTTGCGAAAGACGCTTTCTTCGTTACCGGCCATTCAATTTTCCTTTCGAAGCGGAAGCTGGACCGTCCATATCTAGCTCTCTCGAGGACTGACGCTTCCAATGTCCTGCAGGTTCAAAATCTCCAATTCAAGGGCTGCATTGGAACGTGAATGGTATGGCCCACGTGTCCATGAGCAGCGATTGCGTTGCCGCGAGAATTTCCAGCTGCCCTTTGTCCTGCTGTCGGATAGCCTCCGATTTCGAGTAGCCAGGCTGGACCGCGGTCATCTCAAAACGATAGTCGAACTCGCTCCAGCGGTTATGCCATTGGATCAAGTCGATAATGCTGCCCTTCTCCAGCCGCGATAGACCGTATCTCTTCTGTATCGCGGTCTCGCGCTTTCTAAGTCGAGCGAACAACAGGTCGGGCCGCTCCCTCCACCGGATTGCTTTCTGCGTCTGACCGCAGACCTCGTAAAGATCGCTGACCCTCGCTGACGGGGTGGCATCGCTCGCGTACTTGCAGTGGAACATCGCCACCGTAATGACGTCGCCCTCCTTCTTGATGGCCACGACGTCCGCGGATTCACCGGACCCGTCATCATCGAAAACAACGTCAAAGCCACCGCTTTGCAGAAGTTCGTCGATTACACGCCGCTGGATGCTGGTCGCGTCCTTGTCCCTACCCTGCGACTCCTTCCTAATATCTACGCCCGCCCAGTCTCGGACCACCAGACGCTCCGGATCGAACGGCGGAGCGTGGTCATCAGGCAGCTTGAGCAATTCGGAGGCCAAAAGCATGTTTCCGTCGGCGAAGTAGATATGAGGCGGATCGTCTTTGAACCATGAGACCAGATCCGTGGTCTTTTTACCGATGCGGACACCGCTCGCGGCCGTAGGGATATAGTGCGCACCGGAACCGTCTATGGTCATCGTGACATCGACAAACCTGTCATCTCCGCCGACCCTCATAACGATCTCGGTGCCCGGAACCTGAGACAGGATGCGGATATCGCTATTGTAGAACGGAACCGAGACGTCTCCGAAAACCAAATCCACCCGGTCGTCATCGACATGAAGGACCGCCTCTGGCCAATTGATGGCAACGGCGTGCTTTTGAGGCATCGAAGTAAGTTTGGTGGGCTGAACCAGGCGGCGCAGGATACCGTCGGGTTGGATGGATGAATCTTGCAGCTTGGCGCCGATGGTCTTGCACCACTCCATCCAGCCTGCGAACCCGTGAACGGACTCGTAAGACCAGATCTTACCCTTCGTGGAACACCCGATCGTCGACTTGCCGCTCGCCGTGTAACCCTGGCCGAAAATGTTCGTCTTCATCCGGCCGCGATTGGCAGGATCGTCGGTTAGTTGGGGAGCTATGTCGCTGCCCATGAACTGGGAATACCGGATCGGCTTCCGGACGGCCTCCGAAAGACCGAGATGGCTGAGGATCAAGCGCTTGTAGCCGTCGAGCACCCTGAAAACATCGTCGCCGCGAATTCGCTTCGCGTCGGTCCCGGCAACCTTTTCAGCCAGCCGGGCGTGAAGGTCGCTCAGGTTCGAACTGCTGACGTAGAGAAGCTGACGCTCGTCGTCCCAATGGCACGCGTAAAGGTGATACGCGGTATTTACCGGTTGCCTCATCGACGTCCATTTGAGCTTCTCGTCGGTCTTCAACACCCAGATCGCAAGCCGCTCGGCGTAGTTGATCGACGGACCTTCAATTATGGAGCCGGGCCCATAGGCGTCGACGATCTTGTTCGGGTCCCATCGTTCGCAAGTGGTCTCGTATACGACCGCACCGAGGCGAGGTGTCACCTGATCCAGCGGAAAATCCGTCGGTGGTAGATCGAAACCCTCGAATACTTCCTGCCGCCGCTCTTCGCGGGCGGTGTTACGGGTTCCGAGGCCTTCGAGCAGGTGGTTCCAGTCGGCGTCTTCATTATAGAGTGCCTGAAGACTGTCCCGCATGCCGGCGGCCACGACGTTGGCGATCACCGTCGCGTCGCCTAGATCTTTCCTCGTTCTGGTAAACCGCCCGACAAACTGAACGGTTATTGCTTCGCTTTGATGCTTGTCATGCAGCGCCGCGATCTTGAGTTCAGGAAGGTCGAAGCCCTCGCCCAACATATCGACGCAGACGACAATCCTGCTTTCTCCGGACCTTAGCTTCCGGAGAGCCTCCATCTTCGCCTTCGACGAGAGGCTACTATAGACGATGACGGGATTGTACTCCGGCAGAAGCTGACAATAGCGACGATACAGCTTGACGGCGGTATCGATTATCCGGCAGCGCGCCATGGCTAGATGAACATGGCCCTCTGCCTCGTCTTGAACCAGCGCGGCTTTGACGGCCTGAATGATCCGCAGGTCGGCGTCGTCCCGATCAAGCCCATAGATCGGCTTAAAGTGTATTTTCTTGAAGTACTTTTCAGCAAATGCCTTGGCGAGCGGGTAGTTGTAGATGAATTTGCCGTCGACACGCCGCCCGTCGGTCCGGTACGGCGTGGCGGTGAACTGAAGGACGATGCGGTTCGCGAACTGCGCCCTGAATTCCCGCCACGTCTTGGCGGCGATATGGTGCGCTTCGTCAACGAAAAGGTGGCTGACAATCTCTGCCATCCTCAACTGGACTTCTCCGCTTGCCTTGGCGACCGCGTCCATCGTCGTGACGACGACGTTGACCCGCCTGAAGATGTCGTCGACCTCTCCGACTGACTTGGGAATTTCATCGAGGGTCGCAACGATGGGCAATTTCGCATCGACAGCGAGACAGCCGCTGTCCTTTAGAACCCCGAGGCTCAGGAATTTCTCCGAGATCTGCGTCCGCAAGGCATCGCTCGGCACGACGACAAGAAGCCGCTCGACCTCGGCGACGACCATAAGCGCCAGCATCGTTTCGGTCTTGCCCGTTCCCGTTGGCATGACAATCGTCGCGGGGGCAGAAGAAGCGGTCCAATGGCCTAGGGCGGCATGGAGCGCACCTATTTGCGGCTTCCTGAGTCCAGGCTGGAAAACGATGTCGCCGACGATGCGCTCTTCGGTAAAGGTGAACGCTCCTCGCCAAGATCGGCGGATTTCGTCGCACCTGCCTTCGAGGTCCACGATCGAGATGCTGGAAGCATCCACTGCGGCGGGCTTGAGCCACACGCCGGGGGTTGAATCTTTCCGGAATTCCGCGAGGCTCACCGCTGCCGTGTGGCGCAATATCTCGTCGCTGGGCAGATCCACGTCGGTCTTTCGGGGGATCACTGCCACTTCGCGCCGTCCATCGGGAGTGCGGAGAAACAGTCCCCGAACTCGCTTTTCAGTAAACTCGTTCGCAGAGGCGATCAGCTTGCGGCTGGGATGACCGAGCTTTCGGACAGAGGCACCGTGGATTTTTCCAGCGATCGCGAATTGCGGCGGAAGCGAAATTTCGAGATCTTCTTTGAAAAGCGTATCCACGTCGCCTCCAGGCAAACGAAATGCGGACTCTTTGCTGTACCCTCAATGGTATTGCAGCTCCTCATCCGCTGCAACGCCGGGAAGGTGAGCCGAACTATTGCAAGCCGCCTGTTCCACAAGAGAGTTCGAACGGAACGATTGCATTACTCACCCCAATCCCTGTGCAAAAGGCTGCTACCATCGGGCGAGGCTAGTTTGCTTGCACGACCAAAATACGTATCATGCGTGCCACGCGAGCAGTCATTGGATTCCGCGACGATGACATGGAAATCATATTATGGTCTCGCCTTCAGAAACTCCGACAGAACAGTTCAAGCTCTTTTTCTCTTCGCAGACGCCCTCCGACGCCCGATCGATCGAAAATAATACTATTCTGATCACCCCGTCTGGAGACAGTTTCGACGATTTCCGCTTTAAGACGCGGATCAATATTTTCGTTCGCCGGGACTCTGCTCGCCTGACAGCCAATTTTTCTGGCATGATCGGCTTTCTCCAAAGCTCGAATGACGAGCTGAATGGCGCTGATCTCATCAAGAGTGCAGCTCCAGACAAAGCGGTGGTCCCCGAGGACGATTTTCCGAAATTCTTTACGTTACTACCCGACCTCGATGCCTATCGCAGGCTCATTGCCGACGCAGACGTCGCTGGTGCTCGCGAGGTCCTTCTAAAAACCTGCGATCTCGTTGCTCTGGGAGAGTTTTCCGCAAACTCTCCGATTGTGCGCGACGCGCCGAACACTGCGGTTTTCCAGTATTCCTTGACGCGAACCGCCGAAGCTTTTTTTGCTTACAAAAATGCGGGACCGATCCTGCGAGGTCTTGGCCATGAAGAAATTGGTCGAATGTCGCCGACGATCGCCGTGTCTTTTAAACTGACGGCTTTTGAAAACAAGCACGAGCTTAGGTTCAACTTCGACCATTCTGGCTTCTTGCCAAAGCGTATGGCGATCATCATCGGAAAAAATGGTGTCGGAAAAAGTCAGGCGCTTAGCACGATCGCGAAGCAGGCGATAAAAGGCAGCGGCCTAGTTGATCCGAAAACAGGGGAACGGGCTCAGTTCAATCGAATGCTGGCGTTTGCCCCAACGAAAGAAGCACTCTCTATCTTCCCGGGCACCGCGCGACGCCGACAATATGTTCGCTATTCACGTTATGCCCTGGCACGATCCTCCCCGACCCGGAAAGCCGGCGGTCTGATCAGTGCGATCGTCAGCGTCGCCAGATCGAACCAGGCGATCAAGGATCGCACCCGATGGCAGATTTTCCTCAATGCACTCGAAGCGCTGGGGGATCCGAAGTCAATTTGGCTCTGGACGAATGACGGCTTCATTCCATTGAGCTCATTGAACCAGGGCGGCGAACAGGAAAAACTTCGACGGTTTGCGTCGCTGAACACACGGCGCGATCCGGTGCGTTTCTCCGATGGCCATGCGCTTCGCCTAAGTAGCGGCGAAATCTCGTTTCTGAAGTTTGCGGCCTATGTGAGCTTGGAGATCGACAATAGTTCCCTTCTACTCTTCGACGAGCCCGAGACCCATCTGCACCCGAACTTCATATCGCGCTTCGTTTCGATCCTGGATAGCCTGTTGGCCCAGACCGGGTCCGCAGCCATCATTGCCACGCACTCTGCTTATTTTCTTCGAGAGGTTTTCAGAGAGCAGATCTCGATCCTAAGGGCTGACGCCGACAGACGGATAGAAGTCCGGAGACCGCGCCTTGCGACATTTGGCGCAGACGTTGGGGAGATCTCCTACTTCGTTTTCGGAGAAGACGAACCTTCGTATCTTGCGCAAGAGGTAGAACGAAACATCCAGGCCTCGGGCATGACCTGGGATGAGGTGCTCGAAAAATATAGCAATGAGTTGTCCCTGGAATTCCTGAACGAACTTCGGGCAAAGATTTCCGGCTGATGCGCAAACTCCCTTTTCCGATTTTCGATGACATCGCAGGCGTCGACGCACTCGTCGACAACCACAGGCTTGGAAGTTATCCGGGCCTACAGGCATTCCGGCAAGCCCTGAAGGCCGGCTATGTGCAGTATGACAGCGTCTCGGGGAACGCACAGGCGGTCGTGCATGTCCCGATCCCGGATCCACTGGATAAATGGCTGCGCAAACACTACAAAGATTTGCCCACCAGCCACCGCCCTATCGATGACATCCGCGAGGACAATCTTGCACTACCATGTTCGATGTGTGGCTCCTTGCATGCTCACACGCTGGACCACGTTCTGCCAAAGGAAGATCATCCGGCATTTGCGGTCTTCTCCAAGAATCTGGTCCCGGCATGTGATTGCAACCTGAAGCGTGGCCAGAACTATAAGGGCAATGCCGTGGGAGCGCGCATCCTCCATCCATACTATGACGCGTGCATGGACGAACGTCTTTACGCAGCGAAGTTTTCCGGTATGGATGCAACCGTGATCGTAGACCTCGAAATCCTGGTCGCCCTTACCCACCCGGACAGGCCCGCGATCGAATACCACCTGGATAATGTGATAAAGCGGACCGGCGCGCTAAACTGGCTGAGAAACCAGTGGGTCAAGTTCGTGCGCGCGCCGCGAAAGATCGTCGGGTCCCTGGACTTCATTCCTGCGAACCAAGCTGAATTGATCGCGGCTATCTGCGAGCATCGAGCGGCGCGTGACTATGCTCAGGGTTCTCTCAACAACTGGGAGTCAATGTTCGCTCACGGCCTGCTCGATCCTGCAGTCATAGCCTGGCTGTTCCCGAGACTATCAGCAGCCGGTCGCGACGTCGGGGACCCGGTGATTGCCGTGACGATGTAGACAGCTGGAAACCCGCCCCTGAAGACCTAACGCCTAGCCCAAACGAGCGCTGAAAGCACCCTTACCATGCTTATCAAACAAACGGACTATCACAGGATCTACCGGGTCATTAACAGCCTCGTTGTCAACGAAGGCGGCAATCCCGCATATGCCTGTATGTACTTCAGCACCTTCGGCGCCTTTATCCTCGAGCACCACTACAAGATCAAAGCGGTGCCCAAAGGCGGTCTCGCCGCCTACAATCTTGGTGGATCGATGCTCCTTTTTGCTGATCACCGCGAGGACGGTTATGTCACCGGCGCCGGTGAAAGCTTCCATTGCTGGATCGAGGCCGACGGCTGGGCGATCGATTTCATGGCCCCTGCTTTTTCAGAGACGGCCAGTCCGCTTGGCGTGCCGTCAAAAATGTTCCAACGACCCATTTCGGCCATGGCGTCGTCGATCAATGATCTCGACCATTCGGGCTCCTTCTTTTACCAATCGGAGCCTGAAGCGACGGCCGGCCGGTTTGCGGATTGGCAGGAGCTGCCGATGATCGGGGACCTCGCCAGCATCGCGGTGAAGTGGTTTCGTCGATCTCCCAAGCAAATGCTTCCCTCGATTTCGGTGGGAGACCAGAAAGGGAACCTCAAACCAGTACCCTTGGTTGGCAACCCTCTCGCTGGTTCGTGGTGAGCCTATTAATGAGATCAGAGCCCACAACCCCACTCCTCAACTGTCGCGTGGCTACCGATTGTCTCGGCAAACGAGGAACTTAGGAGATAGAGAGGAAGCCATCCTCTGTCCTTCGACATCCTGTTCAAACCGGATATCGGGCGAAAAGGTAGCCGGATCATCGTATAGGGCTTAGGGATGAAGTGTTTTCGCATCGATGAGGGCGGCTATACGGGGTTTGATTTGCTCAACGCCGATCAGCGCTTTCAAGGCGCGTCTGCAGTTGCCATTGATAATGATGAAGCTGAAAGACTCATAAGGGAGCATTTTCCAACGCTGCAAGCCTCAGAGCTTAAGTATCGAGCTCTTTCTCGAAGGCCCGCAAATCATCCGCGTTTGCTCGGCCTCCTGCGTGACATCCATGCACACTTCGACTGCACAACATCGATCGTGGACAAGCGCTACCTTCTGACCTTGTTCTTCGTCGATTACGGCGTTGAGCCGTATTACTATGAGCGAGGATTTGACCTTTACGCCGATGGCGGAAACTATGCTGCAGCATCACTTCTTTACCTCACAGGGCCTACGCTACTCGGTGAAGCCGAATTCGATGAATTGTTGCTAGCATTCCAGCTGGCCGTGAAGGCGAAAAGTCCCGCAGCTAGGATCAGGTTGATCTCTGCTGTCCGGAATTTGCGCTGGCAGGAATACCCCGAACTTCTAGGTCCGCTCGCCAAATATGCATCTCCAGAATGTTGGGATGCGATCGCTAATCCAGATGTCAACACAGACGCAGCGATGGTTGTTCTTCATTCCATGATCACGCGGCTCGAAATGATGACGACCGGGCCCTATCGTATTGAGCACGATCAATCCAAGAACCTGCTGACATATCATCCTCTGATCCGGCGTTTCATCGACCATGACCGTGATATCGAGTTCCGACCAACGGAAATCTCCACAATGAAATTCCCTCTAAAGCTCCGGGAAGTCACTCAGGTGGACTCGAAAGCAAGCCCTGCTGTGCAGATTGCCGACGTGATGATCGGCGCAGCACTGGAGATGGCAAGCAACAAGTCTGGATTGAATGCTGGCGGACTAAACCCCGGTGATATCGAGGAGCTCTACAGAGTCGGCCAAATGACGAGTATGCTACCGTCCCTTGACTTCGAGGGGCAGAAGCGTTTCCGCAAAGGCACACAGTCGTCCGAAATGATCGACTATCTTGCTGCAAACATAGTAGACCCCAATCCGTCTGATGTCTGATGCAGGTGGGAGAGATATGCTCTCGGAGCTCGAAGCCGTAGGCGCTCGCGCCTACCGGTCGTGAAAGACACTAATGGAAGCATTGTTCCGAACATGAGTGAAGGCCATCTTAGTGACGACGAAGTAGCCGCTTCACATCGAGCGGGGAGCATTGCTGCTGATGATTTTCGACGGACCCTTTCTGAACTCGTTCTAGAGACAACGTCAGCAGATCCATTAGAGTTTCTAGCCCGCGCCGTCATGATGGTCACGATCAATGGACTGAATCAATCCAAGCCGGAGAACAAATCCAACCTGCAGCTGTTCCAAGTCGAGCTGATTCAGGCGTTAGCGCTTTCACGAAAGCGCACCCTGCCCGATCCAGGCGCCGATTATCCGGAGGTTACCGAGCGTGTTACCGGTTTAATCCGCCAGAATGCCCAGGCGTATCAAGATCAGGTGAAGAGCAAGGCCTCACCCGACCCCGTAGAGAACCGCAAACAGGAGATGTTGAACCTTATCCAACGGTGGACGCTGGCCGTAAGGGGCGCGCGCCAAGATTACCAAACTCGGCAATACGCAAAAGAGCTTGCGACTTCGGTCAACCAATCGTTCCGACACTATTATGGCTGTGAAGCGACGGAGGTTGTCGCAGCGCTTTCGGCAATTATTGATTTGTGCCAAAGCCGTATCAAAGTGCACATGGAAGACATGCGCTCTTGGATGATGCCGAGAAACGCTGGAAAGGGGTTGCTTGATGCCTTTACCCGTGAGCTCAATCCAGAGGAAAAAGCAGAGATTACCACCCGCGCAGCGTCGGTCCGACATGATCGGAAGCAGCTCTTCGCGTTGCTTTGGAATATCAATGAGCAACGCTGGGCGAAACTTTTTCGGTTCTTATATGTAGATTTAGTTTCGACTGCCCCGCCTGACCAGGCGCAGGCGATCATCTCGGTGCTTGAGCAACTGTCACTCAATTTCGGTGACGTCACGGAGGCAGATCTTCAACACCTCCACCTCGATAATCCCATTCAGCGCAAGCCATTGATCAAGATGGACGGTGGCGAATTCTTCTGCGTCGGACCACAGATCCTAGGCGTGCATCTAGCTGAGATTGTCGAAAGCCTATGCGGGAAATATCCCAAACTCAAGAAAGCGGCGGAGAAAGCCCGAGCCGACTGGCTAGAAACGCGGCTTAGCGACACTGTTCGAACATTCTTGCCGCATGCCGAGGTCCGCGAACAAGTCAAATGGAGCGACGATGGTGGTGTCACCACTTGGGAGTCAGACCTTGTTGCAATCATTGACAAGACTGTCCTGATTTTCGAAGCAAAATCGGCAAAGCTTTGTGCCCCGGCTCGCCGAGGAGCGTTCCGCAGCTTGAAGGACGCGCTGAACGAACTAATCGTAGCGCCCTCTTCACAGTCCTTAAGATTGAAGCAACGGATTCTCGATGCAAACGCGCCTTTGTCATTCAATTCGCGCCAAGGCCCTTTTGAAATCCATCCAAAGGGAATCCGCGACATTGCGCGGCTGAACATTGTGCACGACGCGGTAGGCCCCTTATCATCACATTGGCCCCAACTTAAGCAAGCCGGCCTAATTCCTGAGGACGCGGATATCGCGCCGACGATGTCAGTATTCGATCTGGAGACTGTCTTTGAGCTCGTTCCAAGGGAGGTTGAACGCTGTCACTACCTGACCCGGCGAGCAGAGATCGAAAGAAACACGATCTACACGGCCGATGAGTTGGACCTGCTGGCTCTCTATTCAACAACCCGGTTCAATATTGGTGAGGACGAATATGATGGAGGCCAACTTGCATGGTACGGACTGTCTCGATCGCTGAGGTACATCCACGACGAAACCCGTGGGGTCCGGCTATCTGCGCGCCCGGCTGCGACTACGGAATTCTGGTCCAACATTCTCGAAGGACTTGAAACCACTCGGCCTGAGGGCTGGACGCGGTTCGGTCACCGGCTGCTCAACGTCGACATTTCCCAGCAAAAGCAGATCGAGAAGCTTGTGAAGGAGGGAATGAAGAAAACGCGTGGCCGGCCGGATCTCTTTTTTCACTCCGGCGTCACATTCGGTGCTCAAAAGAAGATGCAGACGATCGCCGTTGCAGTAGGAGCACCGGTTCCACCAACTCAGTTCGAGCAAAACCTCATAACATGTGCTGACAGTGCGCTCGAACAGGGCGGTCAGGATGAAGTCCTGATCTTGTATTGGTATATGCCGCGGACTTCCGAGCCTTACGACTTCATAGGTGTTGTAAAACAGCAGCGACTGAAATCACCACTTGCACAATTCAACGAGCCGTCATGGGTTTTGCGTGGTTGGTGATCTTTACAGGGCTCCCGCTTCGTTAAATTCAACGGTGGATTGCGCTGTCTCATTGTCGAAAAATCTCCAAACCCCTCGTATGATTGGTAAGATGGAGTAAAGCTATGTTTCTTAAGACGTTAAAGCTTCAAAATTTTCGTTCCTTCGAACAGTCTGCGATACAACTTCAGCCCGATCTCACCGTATTTGTCGGAGAGAACAATGGTGGAAAAAGCAATGCCATCGATGCGATGCGGCTTTTGACTGCTCCACTCGGAGGCCGAAGAGAGATTTATTGCGAGATTACGGATGTTCGTTTCCAAGCCACGGGTTCGCTTTTTGAAATCGTCGGCGAGTTCGAGGGACTGACGACAGCGCAGCAGGGCCGAATGATTTCCGTAGCAACTGATGCCTCTTTGAACAAAGCGGCATTTGGACTGACGTTCGACAAGGATCAGACGTACCCGAAACCATCACTTTGGGGTGGGAAACCCGGAAACAGCCCGGAGCCGGGATGCCACGATACTATAAGACATGTGTATCTCCCGCCGTTGCGAGACGCAAAACGTTCGCTTGCGTCTGGAAACCCAACCAGGATCATGGCCCTCCTGAAGCATTTCCTGGAGGGCTCTTCACCCGAGGCCCTAGCGAAAGAACTGGCGCGTACGCCGCGGCACGATGTTTTGAGCAAGGTCGATAGCGCTGTCGAAAAAGGACTTCAGGCTCTTACTTCGGGTGTTCGCCGGCAGTCTGCATCCATCGGCTTTGCTTCGGACGAGTCCCTGATCGACATCGCAAGAGACCTGCGGTTTCGTTTGGCTGACCACGGTGTAGATCCTGAGGATCTTCGATACTCGGGTCACGGCTACGCGAACCTATTGTTCATGGCCACGATCGCCGTCGAGCTCGAAAAGGTCCGCACCGCCGATTTGACGCTTTTCCTTGTTGAGGAGCCAGAGGCTCATCTGCATCCGCAGCTTCAGGCCGCGGCCCTCTCTTTCCTGCGCGACCAAGCGGCGCTATCTCGCAAGTCTCCGCCAACGGACGGATCCTTTGCGGGCGAGATACAAATCGTTGTGGCAACTCACTCCCCCAACCTTTCCGCTTGGGTATCGAGCGAGCGGCTCGTATTGTTCAAATCTTCACCCACCGTCACGACATCTGATCATAAGCCACAGCTAGACGCGGCGATTATCGAGGGTAGCGGAGGGTCGGCGCCGTCGGACGAATCGAGCGATGCCTCCGAAACCGTGGTTGAGGCGACGATTACTGCCGCAGCAGTTAGAAGATCATCGCGTGTCATACCGATGTGTGAGCTTCCCTTGAATAGCGTCGACCGCCGGAAAGTCGATCGCTATCTCGACGTAACCAAAGCGGCACTGCTTTTCGGGGGGAGAGTGCTGCTTGTAGAAGGGATCGCAGAGGCCATCTTGCTTCCCGTAATGGCACGCATGCACACCCTCAATGGCCATGAGGAAAAGCTGCGGCTTTTTATGTCGGCCGTTTTCGTTGCGATCGACGGGGTTGATTTTGAACCCTACGTGAAGCTCCTCCTTACGACGTTGAACGATGCCAGGATTGCTGAACGCTTGGTCGTTCTCACCGATGGCGATAAAGGGCTGACTCCAGAGGATGAAGAGGATGAAGAGGATGACGGAGACGAGGACACCGCGTCTGAAGGGGCCTCGCCCGACCCTGAGTTGATCCCAGGAGAGCGCAGACAAAAAGCCCTTACAGAGATAGCCGACAGGTTGGGTGCGAAGCCTTTTTTCGATGCCATAAATAGCACTTACTCGCTTGAGACGGAACTGATCGAGGCAGGCAATACTGATATTCTGCGAGCGGTCTATCTTGAGCTGCATCCAAAGTCGGCGAAGAAGTGGGACAGAGCCACCGCGCTATCGGGCGATGAACGTGCTAAAGCGATTCACAAAATCTTCAAATCCACCCGAAAAGGGGATTTCGCTCAACTACTGGCGAAAGAAATTGAAGATGGGAAACCGTTCAAAGTCCCTGCCTATATCAAGAAAGCTATCGAAGCGGTCGTCGCGTGAACGAGAACCCATACTCTCCCACCCCGGAACAGCTGGCCGTAATTAAATCCCCGGGCTCTGCATTCGTCGTTGCCTGTCCCGGGGCTGGCAAAACGCGCACACTTGTCGAACGAGCCCGCCATGTCTTGCGAGACGGAAACTCTCCTCGCGCAATCGCATTCCTGTCGTTTACGAACGCGGCGGTAGAAGAACTCGAAGCTCGATTGAAGTCACTCAACGTCCTGCCGCACCCGATTTTTCCAAGCTTCATTGGGACATTTGACCGGTTCCTCTGGCAATTTTTCATCGTTCCATTCGGCATCACCGGGACCGATGCGAAGCCAACGCTCGTCCCAGACAAGGGTCAATGGGAAGTCGTTCCTTTTGAAAAGGCTCAGTCGCTTCCTTTTGAAATTTTCGACCGATTAACGGGCGCCGTAGACGAAGATCTTGCCAGAGATGAGGGATTTGACGTCGATACCCGAAACATAACAGCATGGGAAACCCGGGCGCTGAGAATGCAGCAAAATGCACTCGCGAAGGGCTTGATCGATTTCGACGATGTCCGGACGATCGTTGCGACGCAGCTTGGGAACAGTGAATTTCGAAAGACCCTGGGCGCCGTGCTAGCAGCCCGCTTTGGAGAAGTGATCGTCGACGAATCGCAAGACTGCAACGCTACTGACTTGAGCATCATCGAATGGCTGAAAGAGTCTGGAATTGCAGTGAAAGTCATCTGCGATCCGAACCAATCAATCTACCGGTTTAGAGGTGGGGTCACCGATGAACTTTTGAAATTTGGTGCAAAATTCCCCAGCGACCAGCAGCTTTCAATGTCGGGGAACTTTCGCTCCTCACCAAGTATCTGTACAGCCGTTGTATCACTGCGCCCGTCAAAGGCAGCCCTCCCACCGGACGAAGCACTCGGCCCTTTTAAAGACGAACGGGCTTTAGTTCATCTCATCTCTTACTCAGGACTCAAGGTACCCAGCACGATCGGCTCCACATTCAACACCCTTGTAGAGCGACTTGGAATCCCGCACTCGCGATCACCCGTCATTGCCGCTACGCGCGCTAGCGCCGGGAACGCCATCGGCCAACCATCCCCGATCGATAGTCGAGACGCGACCCTCATGCTTGCAGAAGCGATCATAAAGTATCACTTCGCTTTTTCTGTTGGGAATCGGCGCGAGGGTCTCACAAATTTGCATCGAACGGTGCTTTTCGTTCAGGAACATATTTCGTCAATCGGCGCTTATCACACCCACATCTCAGAAGAACGCCTGGACGACGGCCGCTGGCGACCGCAAATCATCTCCCTCGCTAACGATCTCGCTTTTCTCGAAAACGATACGCCAGACAGCTGGTTGGATAGAGCAAGAACGCTGCTTGCGCCTGGGCTAAGGAGCGAGCGGTCAATTTCGCAACGCCTACGTAAGAACAAGGATCTGGCGGTCGTTCTATCGAGGCCGCCTTTGCAAGCCCCGCCTGCTCAAACCATTCATTCAGTAAAGGGCATGGAATTTCCGGCAGTATGTGTAGTTCTCACTGTCAGGTCGGCCGGCGGGATACTAGATCATCTTGAAGGTAAGCCCGCTGACCGCTGGGAAGAGGATGCCCGAAAGTTGTACGTTGCTGCGTCACGTGCACAGAGGTTTTTGGCTCTGGCCGTTCCGAAAAGCCGCATCGCACGACTTCGGGCTCATCTCAGTCAAGCTGGTTGCGGGACAGACCTTACTGAACTTTGAGAGCACAGCATCGCGATAACAGCCAAGTTATTTTAGCCACCTTTTTTGTGGTTCGAGCTTTTCTTTTCTCTCGAAACCGATGGACCGCGTAGTGGAGAAATAGTGACACAAAACTTCCTAGACAATAACCGAGTTATTGCTTGGCTGGCGAGGTTCGACGAAGCAGATCGCGCGAACGCTCGACTTCTTCTGTCCCTACTGAAACTCGTTTCCGCCGACGAGTTTCGGCAAGCCATGATGGAACTGTTGGAAAGACAAGCTACCGAGAGCGAACTTCCACTGGCGCTTTTCAACGAGACGGAACGTGGAAAGCGTAAAGGCAAGCCACACCGCCTATTCAAAGAAACAAAGGTCGGGAAAACGCTACGGGCGGAGGACAAGGTCGGTCCAGCCCTGGTGCCGCGCCAGCGATACATCGGAGAACAGATTGGCAGTGAGGGCGTGACCGCCAGCATCTTAACTCAATTCCAGAAACTGCATAAGCGCGACGTTCTCCTGAGCCCCGGCGCCCAGATCATTCGGGAGAGGAAGGTTCGACGCTTCGTACTAGCCACGGATTTTATCGGTTCGGGGGATCGAATAAATGACTTTCTCGAGGCTGCTTGGCGGGTCAGGTCCGTTCGAAGCTGGTGGTCACGTCGCGAAGCAGCTGGTCTTTCCTTTGATGTGATAGCCTTTTCAGGGACAACAGATGGCATCGAACGTGTAAGAAACCACCCATGTCAGCCTACGGTTCACGTGGCGGTAGTGTGCCCGACAATTCGATCAGTGTTTCCACCGTCGAAAGCTGCGGAAATTGAAGCTTTTTGCCAAAAGTACGTGCCCAAGCGACTGGCTGAGGTAGCTTTGGGTTATGGTCAAACAGGCTCGCTCATCGCCTTCTCCCATTCCATGCCGAACAACGCGCCGGCAATATTTTGGACGAAATTCAAAAGGAGCGAGCCACTATTCCCCTCGAGGGTGACAGTTGACGTGGGATCACCGTTCCCACTGGCTATTGGATCTGTCGCAGAGAAAGCGCGATTGGAAGCCGCGGTCGGGCTGCAATCAACCAGTGAACCTGCTCAACCGATCACAATTGAGACCATTGTGCTAGCTGCCTTGCAGCGAGGGCCAAGGCTTCCCGAAGCCATCTCCGGTCGACTTGGCTTAAATCTCCTTGACGTTAATGAGGCACTTCTGAAACTGAGAGACTTGAGTTGGATCGATGGCCATAACCAGCTGACAGATCGAGGCCGCATTGTTTTGCACAGGCTGGCACTGCCCTCTGCAGCTAAACTGCTTCCAAAATCAAGAAATGGGCATTACTTTCCAAAATCGTTGAGGGTTCCCCGCGATGTCTAGTGGATGTCGATTCGAAAGGATTGGCACCGATGGGCCTTCGGGCCTTGGGCCGTCGATTACGACGTGTTCGCGATCAAGCGTCCGCTTGATGATATCCTTGATCGAAACGTACGGCCATGGCCGCCGCAGCGCACGTCTCGCTTACGTCTCGATCAACGAAACCCTATGGGTGTCAAAGTAGATGGCGTGGAACTCTCAACGTTTTGTAAGAGCTGGCGAACTGGCCGGCGTTGATGCCGAAATACTCAATAATGCCGTGTCTATCGCCGAGCAAACCCTCCGGGTCCAATCGTCAGGCCCGCCGATTCTAACTTTGGGTCATCTCGGCCATCTGAGCGGCCAAAGCGTCAAGTATCTACGGAGCCTCGTGTCGCGCGAAGGCGAAGACCCCTACCGGCAATTCACGATCCGAAAACGACCAGTCCCCAACCAACCTCCTAGGCTCCGATTTATTGCGGTTCCCGAGCCGCAGCTTATGAACCTTATGCGCTGGATATTGTCTGAGATTCTCGAAAAGGCGCCCTGCCACCCAGCAAGTTCGGCATTTGCACCGGAAAGCAAGCTCTACAACGCCGCTTTCAAGCACCGTGGCGCCCAATGGCTGATCAAGGTTGATGTGCGCGATTTTTTTGAGTCCATAACCGAGATAGACGTCTACCGGGTCTTTCTAGAAAGAGGATATCAACCTCTCACGGCCCTCGAGCTCGCTAGAATTTGCACACGCCTGCGCGATGTGCATCGTGAAAAGGGAAGCATAGCGACCCGTAACAGGCGTAGCAGCATGCGAACGCCCAACGGCATTGGAGAATACAATAGCCGGATCATGGGAACCTTGGCTCAAGGGGCTCCAACTAGTCCGATGCTCGCAAACCTCGCAGTAAGGCCTCTCGACGAGAAGCTTCAGGGCGTCTCTGAGAAATTCAACTTGCGCTATACGCGGTATGCAGATGATATTATTTTGTCGACTACCGATAAGACGTTTGGCCGAGAACGTTCAATCCAATTAGTCGGAGAGATATACGCCGCGCTGGGCCTTTACGGCCTAGCACCTAACACTAGCAAAACTCTGATAGTACCACCTGGTGCGCGCAAGGTGGTATTAGGTCTGCTGGTAGACGGTTCAAAACCAAAATTGACCCGAGAATTTCGCGCCAAAATGAGGATGCATCTGCATTTTCTCCTGCATGAAGGCGTTGGACCTAAGGCGCACGCGGCTAACCGCGGCTTCTCGTCCGTCGAAGGCTTACGCCAGCACCTCCTGGGTCTTATCGCTTTTGCGGGCCAAGTCGATTTGCCCTACGCTATGCATTACAAAAATCAGTTCAGATCTATCGAATGGAACGTCGACGGCATTTGAAATCAAGCCAAAGCGAATCCCCTGCACGCCTGGGTTCGAGGCATCTTCTTGAACTGGCTGGCGCAACTCGTGGCTCAATTAGGCGTAGCCATCCCACATAATAGGCCCTTAGTTCCCGCCTAGATTCTCTCCATTGGAGTGGCATACAGTAACCTGAGCTCTGTCGCTTTGTCGTAACCGTATCGCACCGGATCAGACGATCCCCCATGCCCGAAACCTCCCCCTCCCCGTCATCTCTCTGAGGCCCAGCTCCAAAACAATCCGACGCGCCGCCTGCGGTGTCACATCGAGCGCCTTGGCCACCATCCCGGCCGACACCAATGGTTTTGCCATTACCAGCTCGACCAATTCCGGCAATTTTGACGACGTCCGGCGTCCGTCCAGCTTGCGCTCGAACATCGTGCGCGCCAACGCGAGCCGGTCATGCTCCTTGAGACCGAGCTCGACGGCCGCGATGAGGCCGTGGGCGATGGCGAGCAGCCGGGTCTCCCGATCACGATGCCGGCGCCGATCGACGGGAATGGTTTTCAGTCCGAGGTTGATGGCGGCGAGATGGGGGCCGGTCGTGACGCCGGCCTGGCGCAGGATCGACGAGGCCAACAACCGGCCGAGCCAGGGCGCATGCTGCAGGACCGAAAGCTCGTTCCAGGCATCGAGGGCGACAATCGCCTGCAGCGCCGCCGGCAAATTTTCGATCTGGCGCAACACGCCGCGCCATTCGTCGAGCCTGGAATCCTCGTCCCAGTCGAGATCATAGACCAACGGATTTTTTTCCGCCGCGCCGCCATGGCCAGGCCGCGTTGCGTTCTCGATCGCCGCCTCCGATCGGGCCAAAACCGCATCGATGGCGGCATAGTCGATGCCGGGAAGATTTTCGATGTCGTCGATATCTTCCCCCTCCCCTTCCGGATTAATCGCGGCCGCGGGCCGAATGACGCCGGCCGTTGTTGTCTCGTCCCCGCCGCCCGACCCGATATCCGAGGTTTTCCGCAGCGTCCGGATGCCATCGGGGGACAGCGCCCAACTTGGTAGCTGCGAGGCAATGCGCCGGCGGGTGCGCAGGACATCGCGGGCGATGGTGAGTTCATGGGAGGGTGTGCGAATATCGCGGGTGGCGTCATGGAGGACGAGGTCTTCGAGATGGACGAGTTCGCCGTCGATCCACAGTGAGGCGCAGGCATCGGTGAAGTGCGCGCGTTCGAGGAAGCCTTGGCCGACCGGCGAGCGGGCGATGCGCTCATCCAGACGCGCGAGGGCGATACCAGCGTCAAAAGCCGGCCGAGTCAGGGCTGTCATGCTGATTTTCGCGAGATCATAAGCCATTGAAATCATGGTAAACGATTGGTTAAACGAACGCTATTGGATTATTATAGTTCCCCACATGGTATGATTGGGAGTTGGCGCTCTCACCACCGATAAGTACCTCTTATCGGAGGCGATATGTACACTTTGATTGTACGCCCACGATTACCGTGCTATTATGCCTCCGAATGGCAAATTCGGAGCTCAGAATGCCCCAGACCAGCTACAAGATCAGCGAAGCCCGCAAGAATTTCGCAGAAGTCCTCGAGCGCGCCAACCAGGGCGAGGAAATCGTCATCATGCGCGGCAACGAGGTTTATGCTCGCATCGGTCCGGCCGCCGATGGCGGCAAGCGTCCGTTTGGTCTGCTGCGTCACCGTGGTCTGCCAGACGACCTATTCGAAAGCACAGATGCCGAGCAGGCCGCGATCGATGCAGGCGACTGGAATGACGATACCGGTGTCTGGCAAGGTCAATCCAGCAAGGATGACCGTAACCCATGAAAATCCTGCTCGACAGCCATGCCATCTACTGGTGGACGATCGGCAGCGATAGGCTCTCCGCGAAGGCACGGACGCTGATCGAGGACAAAGCCAATGCTATCCTCGTCAGCGCGGTATCCTTCTATGAGCTCGACAACAAGATGCGCCTGAACAAGCTCGACCTCAAGCCACAGGAACTGCGGGCAGCCGTCACAGAAAGCGGCCTGCAGACCCTGGCCATCAGCGATTTGCATGCAGAACTCGCAGCAAGCTTCGATTGGGATCACCGGGATCCGTGGGACCGCATTCTTGCCGCACAGGCGCGGCTCGAGCACTGCACTTTCGTTTCGACGGATCTGGCGTTCGACGCAATTCTGCACGAGCGGGTTTGGTAAAGGGCACGGCGGTGAAGGTATTCGTAGACATTGCCGAGGCAGCTGAACGACTTGAAGAGCTGATCGACCTTGTTTTACGCGAGGACGAGGTTGTCATCTGTCGAGCAGGCGGACCCGTTGCGGACATCGTACCCCTTGCGGGGAAGGGCCAGGGTACGATGGATGATGTCTGGGCGCTGGCGGCCAAGGGAAGACCTGCGAACACCGACCAGACCTCGAACCACGATGAATTTTATGACGAGAACGGATTGCCGAAATGAGCAGCTCGTCGTCGCGTTCGATCGAAAAACGCATCGAAACGTTGGACACGATCGCCGCCGTCCTGCCGATCGACCGCCGCGACGAACTGGCAGAACTGCTGACCGACCCGGACGTCGAAACGCTGCGCCACCTGGTCAATGAGGGCATGGGCGAAAACACCTTACGTGCGCTGACCTCCGATCTTGCCTATCTGCAGGCCTGGTCGCTCGCCGCGACCGGTGCTTCCCTCTCCTGGCCAGCTCCCGAAGCTCTATTGCTGAAATTCGTGGCCCACCATCTCTGGCAGCCCGAACAGCGCGAGATCGATCCTCACCACGGCATGCCGGCTGATGTCGAGCAGAGCCTGCGCGATCAACGCTTCCTTCGATCTTCTGGGCCGCATGCGCCCGATACGGTGCGCCGGCGGCTTGCCAGTTGGTCGACACTGACAAAATGGCGCGGGCTGACGGGTGTCTTCTCCTCCCCTTCGCTGAAGTCCGCGATCCGTCTTGCGGTGCGGGCGACGCCGCGACCAAGGAAACGCAAGAGCGCCAAGGCAGTGACCGGAGATGTTCTTGCAAAACTGCTCGCGACCTGCAGCACGGATAGCTTGCGCGACATCCGTGACAGGGCGATCCTGATGGTGGCGTTTGCGTCCGGCGGTCGCCGTCGTAGTGAGATTGCCGGGCTGCGGAGAGAGCAGCTCACAATCGAGCCCCCCATCGCCGTCGAAAACGGCCCTCCCCTCCCCTCTCTTGCCATCCATCTAGGACGCACCAAAACGTCCGGCTCCGAACACGATGCGGTCGTTTACCTGACCGGCCGGCCCGTGGACGCGCTCAACGCCTGGCTTGCGGCGGGAAGAATCGAGGGCGGGAGTATTTTTCGGAAGGTCGACCGTTGGGGCAATGTTTCGAAGCGGGCGCTGGAGCCGAGTGCGGTCAACCAGATCGTCAAGCAGCGGGCGGCGATGGCGGGGCTGGAGCCCGGGGAGTTTTCGGCGCACGGATTGCGGTCCGGGTATCTCACTGAGGCGGCCAATCGTGGCGTCTCGCTCCCTGAAGCCATGGAGCAGTCCCAACATAGATCGGTCCAGCAGGCATCCAGTTATTACAACAACGCAACCAGGCGAACAGGACGGGCCGCACGGCTTCTATCGTAGTCGTCATTTACTTTCGTGAAGGCACAGGTTCGATGCCCGCTTTCGGAATAGGCGAGCAGCCTATTCGCCGCAGTTTCGCTTGCCTTAATGCCGCAAGGGTTCACCGGTATAGGGCCCTGCTGCAAGGTTGCCCAGTCCCGCGAAACCGAAGTATCGCGGGACTGCAACGATCTTAGAACTTAAGCCCGTCTGATCAGCCGAAGCAGAAGCAGCAGTATGACGGCACCGAGTGCTGCAGACAGAATGGCCCCTGCGTAGCCGGCCCCCAAGCTTATGCCAAGACGCGGGAACAACAAACCTGCGATAAAGGCACCCACGATGCCCACAACGATGTTTCCCAAAAGGCCAAAGCCATAGCCTTTGACGATGAGACCGGCCAACCAGCCTGCGATCGCTCCGATGATCAGAAATATGACGAGACTTTCGATACCCATGATTCAGCTCCCTCTTCAGTGCCATGCTGGCAGCTTTGATATGGCCGATATCGCCGAGTGAAAGTCAAACTCAATAGGAAGGCCTCTATCACCAAACCGGAAATATGTCGGGAGAAGCGCCAGATCGCCACCGTAGACGGATTGGCAGAACTAGAGCCGGGCAAGTCCACGTTGACAGCTTTTCCTGACGGCAAATCCCTCGCACATGGTCATGGACGGCGGTGATTGGCGGCTGCTCGCCGCGGCAATAGATCTCCTGGATGGCGCAGGCAACTGCAGTTTCCTGTTCCGGAGATAAAAGTCGCCTCCCCTTTTCAGGGCCCGGCGTCTCATACAGCAGTGAACTCGTGACAGGCTTTCGTCGGAATTGGCCGAGTAGCTGATAGAACCTCGTTGGCCTGAGGCCCATTCGCCTGCAGGCAGAAGACCTCTCCTCGGCGTTCAGCGTCCCTACGAACGCGAGCGGACGAATAACCGCACGGGCCGCTTTTGCCAAGCGGTCTTGCTGATAAGCATCCTATCGGGTGTATGCGCCATTGAGACCTCCCAACCTACAAATCGGCTTGGCCACTATCAATCGCTGCTGATCTCAGAATGCTCGTGAACCATGACAACTGGAAGACGCTGCGTCGCGGTATATTTCTCCCCTCAAGACAGGACTGCTGTCGGCCCCTTGGCGGACATCACTGGTTGCGACGTTCAAGTTTCGCGATCAAGTCAGCACGACGCTTACTTCGACGACGACAGCATTTTATCCCGAAGATGCAGGAACGTTCGCTCTACGAAAAACCAGAGAACGACTGCGACAACAAAGCTTGCGATCAGGTAGACAACAAAGCCAAAGCTGCCTTGCAGATTCTCCTCTCCGACAACCATGCGGGTGACGTGAAAGACGGATTTGTGCGTCAGGTAAAGGCTGTAGGAGAGAGTCGCTACGAGAGCGGCACCTGGAACGGGCCAGCGGCTTAGAACGTGCTCAAGATCGAGCATGGCGCAGAACAGCAGTGCAATGCCGATCGAGATCAGCGGAAAGCCCGCGACCGCGCCGAGTTGCGCCTGAAACACCGGAAAGATGCCTTGTCCTGCAAGAGGTCCCCGATCAACGAAGCAGATGAGCGCTGCGATTACAAAGATCAGACCCGAGGGAATCGTGACCTTCGGCGGCAGATATCGCCTGCAATGCTCGGGTTTGAAAAAGCGGGAGGCCGCAAGCACCACGCCGAACAGCAGACCGTCGAGACGCGTATATGTTGGGTAGTAGACATCTCGGAGGTATGTCGCAAACGCGGGGCGAAACTGGCCTTCTGCGACAAGGGTGCCAACCTGCATATCCCAGATCGCGTAGCGCAGCACGATCCCGGCGATGGTCAACAGTCCTGCGAGGGCAAGGACCCATCCCGTGCCGATGCGCTTATACAGGAGAAGAACCAGCAAAGGCAGGACGAGATAGAATTGCTCTTCGACGGCAAGTGTCCATGCCTGAGAAAAAGCGTTGCCCTCCCTCGGATCGAATCCGAGATTGACGGTGAACGTCGCGAATTTCCAGAGAGGCTGCATCGCCGGATTGTCGCGAAGGACTGGAACTAAGGCATAAAGGCCAAGTACCACGAAGAAGGCGGGAAAGATGCGGAACGCACGGCGGAGATAAAATGATTTGAAGTCAACTGCCCCCGTGCGCGTCACTTCCTTGAACAGTTGCGTGCCGATCAGATAGCCACTGAGCACAAAAAAGATATCAACGCCGAGCCAACCATACTCGCGGACAGTCACCAATACGCCGGGGGTGGCGTTCAGCGGCAAGTGGACGAGCATCACCAGCAAGATCGCCAGTGAGCGCAAAATGTCGGGGCCAACCATCCGTGTACCAGTTGCCACGACACTCACCTGCGCGTGCCACGGAAGACCATCCGCATGCGAATTGTTACTTGTGGCAAGCATGGTCATGCGCAACGCTCCGGAAGTTTCATGGCAAAGGCTGATGCCCCCTACCTTACGGATCTGTGGTTGCAATGGAACGGCCCAATATCGAAACCGCCAATTAACCTAAATTTTTTGTAAAATTGTAGCGAAGGCCGTAATTTTCTTTTCTGCGCTATCGCAGACGAAGAATTTTTGCGATAGCCGCGATGGTCGGTATTGGCATTCCTGCCGACCAGGAAGATTCCGGTGAACTTGGATGAGCAAAAGCGATATCATTACAACGAAATGTATTCCGCTCAATCAGGCCAATCGACAACGATAGAACCGGGGCAAATCACAGCCCCGAGGCAGGAAGGCGTGTCCCTATGGCGTTTAAATTGTTGAAAATGGGAGACGGACTATTCGCTGCACGCAGACGCCTGGTGCCGCCGGCTTCTCGCCAGCTCGACAAAGCGACGCTTCACCTGATCGAAGAGCGCCGGCGGCAAAGGCCCGTGACAGCCGTTCTCGCTGTCGATCGGCCGCACATCGGCCCCGGCCAGACAAAGCGATTACTTTCCGTCAGCATGACCCATGAACGATAGTCGTCCAAACCGAGGCGTCGCTTGGTGGCCGACGGTATCTCGATGGCGTCCGCGGGATCGGACAGTGGCGTGTGGGTTATTGGCAGCACGCGCACAATGGGCGTTCCATCCTCAAGTGCTGCAACCAGCGCCAGCACGAGAACCGGGCGATCCTTGTCGCATTCTTCACGGCCTTCCAGATGCTGCCAGTGCCAGTGGTAGGAATAGCGAAAGATCCAGCCGACCTTCGGTTCAGCCGTTGCTCGTCACCAGTTCGCAATCGAGATCATCTAAACCCGGCTCCATGTCCGGCGCCTCGACCACTGCCAGATCGTCGTCGCCCAGCATCGCTGTGACCTCGACGCGCCGATCGCGGCGTGCCAGACGCAAATAATCCTCGTAGGCGATCAATACCGTCCGCGGCCGGCCGTTCTTGGTAATGATCACCGGCTCGCGCACGGCGGCGTCCTGATAGGTGCCAAAATTCTTGGATACGGCAGCCGCCGTCACGGTCGATGTCATTTCCGCCTCCTATTTCCCGTAAAATGCGGGATTTCCGGACTTTGTTCAAGTCCCAGCAATGTCGCGGATAGATCATGACCAGTAACCCGCTTTCCAACAACGCCACACTTGGACGCGCCGAAGAACTCAATACGATCGCCGCGGTGCTGCCAATCGATCGGCGTGACAAGCTTGCCGAACTCTTGACCGACCAGGACGTCGAGACGCTGCGGCATTTCGTCAGTGAAGGCATGGGCGAGAACACGCTGCGGGCCCTAACCTCCGACCTTGCCTAGCTCGAAGCGTGGTCGTTTGCCGCGACCGGTTCTCCCCTTCCTCAGCCACCTGGGTTGGGAGGCCACTGGTAATGGGAGCTGTGATCTTCGATGTCCTGATAAAGCCAAAGCGGCGACGAAAGGCCGTTGAGGCAATAGCACAAGGCTAGGCTCCCGACTGGGGCCGATGGGGAAGGCACCCTTTGGACCTGCCGGTCGTGGAGGTGGGAACGCACCAGCCTGTTGCAAACCTGCCCGCTGTCGTCCGCTCGCATGACAGGTCAGCGCGCCTCTCCATGCCAGGATGCGTGGACGAGAGCACCCTGACCGGAGGAATCATGGACATTTACAGTCTCGCCATCACACATATTCACACCGGGGCCCGACCGGTGGGGATGAGTGCCCGGGCCGAGGAATGCTACTACTCAAGCCAGTTCGCCCTGCCGCGTCTGAGCCCGGGATTGCTCAGGCCGATCGTGATCGGGGCCAGCGTGACCCTGATCCTTGGCATAGCGCTGATCTGAGGTCATTCCATATCTCGTGATATCAGGCATGCTATGCTGCGACCCCACGTCAATGGAGATTGCTGGATGGACGAAAGCGAGGTCGACAAGACCGCGATCCTGGCAGTGATCCGCAGCGAAACCGAGGCCTGGCTGCAGCGGGACTTCGAGGCTTTGGCGAGCCATTGGGTGCATTCACCGCAGACCCGGCGGATGGAATACTATGCTTCGCTCGGCACCCGGGTCGACGAAGGCTGGGACGCGATCGCCGCGCGACTTAAGACGATCGTAGAGCGCTTCCCGAAGAAGCATGACGATATGGAGCGCGTTCGGTGGGAGAAGGTCAACATCGTCGTCGCCGGGACTATGGCTTGGGTCACCTACGACCAGCTCGGAATCGACGCTGGCAACGATCTGAAACGCGAACTGAAAATCCGGCATAAGGTCGACGGTGTTTGGAAGATCGGCTGCATGGTGATGATGGAGAGCGCCGTTGAACAGTCGAACTACCCGCTGATCGAGGTCGACGCGGATGCCCGCATCCTCTGGATGAACCGGCTCGCGCAGGAGCGGATTTACAGCCATCCGGGGCTCGCCAGCGCTGGCGGATGCCTTCGCGCCCGTCGGCGCGAACGTGACGCGGGACTTCGCGACGCCGTGCGTCTGGCCTTTCGCGAGTTGCAGGGCCAGACACGGATAAGCTTGTCGCCGAAGCAGGCTTGGGCGGTGGTCCTTGGTGAGGACGCGGCAGGGGCGCCGCTCTACTGCTGGGTCCGGCTCGAAGATGGCAAGGCACTGGTGTCGTTCGACGATGCGGAGACCGTCGCGCGTCGGATCGATGGCGCCCAGGAGATCTATGGTTTGTCACCGGCGCAGGTCCGGCTTGCCCGTCTGATCGTCGATGGCCACGACCTTGCGGATGCCGGGAAACTCCTGGCGGTCAGCGTCAACACGCTGCGCACCCAGCTGCAGCGTATTTTCGACAAGACCGGGGTCCGCAGCCAGGCTGCCTTGGTGCGTGCACTGCTCAGCGTCGAGGTGCTCAACAAGTGACATAGCGTCGTGCAGACCGCTGCACTCTTCGCCAAAGACCTCACTTTCCAAACGCGGCACGTCCACCTCCCACTCCAGCTTCACTGGATTCGGTGAAGATGCGCAAATCAACACTATTGGCTGACGTCCCTTTTAAAATCGATACTCACGTTCATATAGCGTAACTTATTGAAGCTACGATCAAAAACATGAAAGAAAACGGCTGACAAGTTTTGCTATGGCTCAAACCGCAGCTCTTGGAGTGCCTGTGTTGACAAACGCTCCACTGTCATTCGCTCCACCTTCAGCCCGCGCGACGCACTCCCTCGCCGGTTGCCTTCAACAGCGAAATGAGCATCGGCCCCAGCGAAAACTCGCCACGCTCTGAACGCCTCGTCAGATCACGGAGATACCCCCCTGCAGAGTTGATGAAATTCGATCTCTCAAGGATACACGCCATTGCCACCGCGGCATTTTCAGGCCCCATGGCATCGCAGGCTTCCTCATAGGCCGACGGGCTCACACCGAGCATCGACCGAACGACGACGGCTGCGGTCATCAATTCGCGCCAATGCGAAATGCTGCCGCCTGGTCCATAGTCAACAATCTGCGGGCAGGCTCGAAGAACCATGCCCAGCGGAAATGACTTGATCGGCTCCAGCCTTGCCTTTGCCTTTGCCTTTGCCTGTGCAGGCTTCACACTCGCTGCCTGCTGCTCTTCCGGCAAGCTTTCGCCCTGCTCTTGGTTAGAGCTAGGTTCAAGTTCATAGATGGATTCGGATTTTGAATTCTGTATGTGGCGATCATTTTGAACGGCATTGCCATGCATATTCTCAGTATTTAGCTGCATTTCCAGGAGGTTGAGGACATCTTCGCGCAAAAGTTCCATTTCATCGAGTGCTGCTTCGACCTGGATTCTGTCCGGATAGCGAGGAAGCCGGCCGAGAATGACCACATACATCGTCTCGATATTCCCCCAATTGCCTAACGCACCCTCCTCAATCGCCGCTGTGATCAGCTTGCGGACATCGCGGCGGCAGATCGTGAGGGCTTCTTTTGCCCGGCGGAAGCGCATGCGTTCTGCGGCGACGTCCTGCGCCAGGACGGCAAGCTCAGTGGCCCGCGCCAGCAGCGGGCTCAGATCGAAACCATATGCCTGCTCGATTTCACCATCGCGGTTGCGATACGCGTAACGCTTACCATTCGGACTATCGCGACGCTGGATAAGTCCGGCATCGACAAGGGCCCCGAGCTGCCGGCGGAGTGTGCTTTCCGTGATCCCATGGGCGCGGATGGATAGCTGCGCGTTGGATGGGAATACGACAAGTCCATGTTCACCGTCGAGCTGTGGCTCCGGATAGAACGTCAACAGGGCATCAAGAACGGCAAGGGCTCTGTCCTGCAGACCGAAGCGTTCCCGTGCCTCGCACACGTCACGAAAGACTTTCCACTTTTCAACGCGCCCGCCGGGATGCGAGTCTGCGATCGCCAGTTGGCCTTTGACCAAGGCAAGCGTCATCGGCCGCCGCCCGAAGGGCGTCGTTACATGTCTCGTCTGCATTTTCTCTTACCTTTCTCTAGGCAAAAGAAATTCGCTCACCAAATCGGTGCCAAGACTCTTGACTGTGATTCCGGGAAATGCGATTCTCGATCCTGCTAGAGATGACGAGAGAGGCTTCCACGGTTTACCGTTTGGGGGCCTTTTTCTTTTGCGGTTTAGTCTCCGTTGTTTCCGTGTTTCGATCCTTTGTACTCAGCGTACAAACGATCCATATGGGCTGACAGCCAGTCGCTGAAGGGCTTCGCTTCGACATTCGAAAGCTCTATCGCAACCTTCTTCGATTTGGCATTCATTACGACATTCAGTGAACTGTCGCTCGACGTCCAGTCCTTTCCGGATGCACGGGCCTTGGGCCTCTTTGCCGCCGATTTGACCTTGTAGCGCTTCAGGTAGTCATGAAGGTCATCGAACCGCTTGTCGTCATCCAGTTCCAAGAACTCAGCGGTTCCGGAATACTCCACTGCAACCTTCAACAGGGCAGGGGCGAGAACCAATTGCCGAAGGCTCAGCCACCTGTCACGCCCAATCTTCTTGGACGCGCCGAGTGCCTGGATAATCGGGGCAGGGATCGCCTCGACGACGCCGAGCATCTTGGAGAGCATCGCCTCATCGATCGCCAGCGACGATCGAACCACATCCTTGGTCATTCCCGACGCAAGCAGGTTCTGAGCGAAGTATGCGCGCTCAATGAAGGACAGGTTCGAACGGGCTGCATTCTCCTGCCCTTGGACAATCGCTGAGGTGATGTCGTCAAGCTTCTTGACGACGGCCTTGACCGGGACTGCGAGCTCTCGAGCGACCTTGAGCCGGCGATGGCCAAACACGACCATGTACCTTTTTTCGTCCGTCGAACTGGGTCGAACCAGAATAGGCGTCGTTTGCCCAGACACTTTTATAGCTTGAAGCAGTTCTTGGAACTCTTCGTCATCGTCTGAAAGACGGTCGGCAACAAAAGAAGCGTCAATCAACCGCGGATCGAGATCCACGATGACCTCACCTTCCATCAGCTTCTTCGTGTTCTCCGCCATATCCTCGATGGACCGAACCACCGTCTTCGCTGCCCCTGTCATACCGTAGCCGGGCTTCGTCGGCGTCTGGTTCGCAGAGATGGAAGCCATGTCTAATTTCGCAAACGGATTTTCACGCGACATAACCGCCCTCCCGATCTGTCTTCAACCTCGATAAGGCATTGGCATTCATGATAAAATCGGCCAAAAAAACGGCTGACAAGCTCGTCATTTCCGCCCCCAAGCACCGTGAATGAGATCGACGATCTCTCCGTTAGCGGCATTCAGGCTTTCCATCGCGCGGTCGTAGGTGGACCGGACGAAACCGCCCCGCTCGACCTCATACAAGGTCTGCTTCTTGATTGAAGCATCCGAAATAGCCGTCGACTTCAAAACGTGATTTCGCAACATTTGCTGGGCAAACATGGATTGCATGAACCCAACCATCTGGGCTTGCGGAATGTCTGTCGGCTCGAAGCGCGTGATGAGGTAGCGGAACCACTGGACCCGCATCTCGGCTCCGGCCTCCGCGACCGGGCCCATAATGCCGCCCAGCATCATCAGAAATTGGCTCATCGACATGATGTCCAACATCTGGGGATGGATGGTGATGAGAATGCCGGTTGAAGCCATCAGAGCGGTGATGGTCAGGTACCCAAGTTGTGGGGGGCAATCGATGACGACCACGTCATATCTCTCATCTACCTGCTTCAGCGCACTGGCAATCCGCATGTAGAATAGTCGGCCGTCCTCTCCCTTCTTGGAGGAAATCGCAAGGGGCACGTCGTACTCGTACTCCTGCAAAACGAGGCTCGCCGGCACTACGTCAAGGCCAGGAATGTTCGTTGGCTGGATGACATCAGCGATTGACTTCCGCTCGTCATCGAAACGAAGCGCCTCGTACAGGGACGCTGTATCATCAAGTTCAGGCTGAATTCCGAACAGCGATGTCAAGGATGCCTGGGGATCAAGATCGACCGCCAATACGCGATGGCCCGTTAGAGCAAGATATTGCGCGAGGTGGGCGGCGGTCGTGGTTTTACCGCTTCCGCCTTTGAAGTTCACGACCGATACGACCTGCATCGGTTCGCCCTCCCGTCGCTTAGGGACGTAGTATCTCTTGTCGGATTTCTTGTTGGCCTCAAGATAGTCTCGGAGTTCCAACATCTGGTCCGCCGTGTAGTATCGACGTCCGCCGACCGATTCGATCTCTGGCCCCTTTCCGTCAGAATGAATTTGTCGCAGGTGGGTCTGCGTGACCCCCATAAAATCCGCGACTTCCGCCAGTTGAAACTTTCGCAAGCCTTTGCGAGCATCGGGTGGATATTGCTGACTGCGCAGCATATGCAACGCGCTCGAGATCTTTGCCCCCTGCTGGGCAATCTCAATATCAAATCGGTTGGGCTGCGAAGTGCTCATTTTGCGAACTATTTCCCGGAGGTCTTCACTTTCGAAACAATGGCCACAAAGCCATCATTTGCGAAACTATCTCCCGATTCCCATGCTGCCGCAAGAGATTTAAAGTTAACAACGGGTTAACGAGTGCGGCGTGCTTTGGGCCTCTCTGCCGAATCTGCGATATGTTTCGGATAGTTAGGCAGCTTTTACTAAAAACGTATAGTGATCCGAAACTGCAGATCTGCAGATGCGCGCCTGAGCTCTCACACCGTTCACGGCCCTAATTGCCCATTGGCCCTACGCCGCGCGGTAGAATCAGCGTCTGCAGATCTGCAGATGGCCACCCGCCTTTTGAAATGATCTTTCTCCGTCACGACCACTTCATGCGGAGAACAAGATGCAGATTCTGACCGTCTCGCCAGATCGATATGTCGAGCATTCCAATCTTCTGAAACAGATGCACCGCCTGCGAGCGACGATCTTCAGTGAACGCCTTGAATGGGATGTCACCATCACTGACGCAGGCGAGCGGGACGAGTACGACAATCTCGACCCGACCTACATCCTGGCCGTCACGGCCGAAGCGAAGGTCGTCGGCTGCGCGCGCCTGCTGCCGGCATTGGGGCCGACCATGCTGGAGCGGACGTTCCCGCAACTGCTGGCAACGGGTTCTCTCAATGTTTCTGCGAGGATGGTTGAGAGCTCGCGCTTCTGCGTCGATACGACCTTGCCCGCCGGCAGGGGAGGGGGCCAACTCCATCTCGCGACGCTCACCATGTTTGCCGGGATCATCAAGTGGTCGATGGCAAACGGCTACGATGAAATCGTCACGGCAACCGATCTCCGCTTCGAGCGCATCCTGAATCGCGCCGGATGGCCGATGAAACGACTTGGCGATCCTGTGGCTATCGGCAACACCGTGGCTGTCGCCGGGACCCTGCCAGCCAATCGGGAAAGTTTTGAACGAGTTTGCCCGCATGGCTACCGCTCGATCACCATCGAAGATTACAGCCGTCAGACCCGGAGCGCTGCGTGACCCAGCTCCGTTCCCATCCCCGCCTGGTCCGCAAACTGCAGGACGCGCTTGGCGACCAACTCTGCATCGCGCTCGATGACGCCACCGTCGTTGAGATCATGCTCAACCCGGACGGCCGGCTGTTTATTGAGCGGCTGGGACACGGCGTGGCTCCTGCGGGTGCAATGAGCCCTGCCGCCGCCGAAGTCGTGATTGGAAGCGTCGCTCACGCGCTGCAATCTGAAGCCGACGACGAACGACCGATCATCTCTGGCGAACTTCCGATTGGCGGACACCGCTTCGAGGGCCTGTTGCCGCCGGTGGTTTCTGGACCGGCATTCACCATCCGCCGGCGGGCTTCGCGTCTCATCCCTCTGACAGAGTACGTGAAGTCAACGGTGATGACCGAAGCCCAGGCATGTGCCATTCGAACCGCAATCGATGCGCAGATGAACATCGTCATTTCGGGGGGCACGGGATCGGGGAAAACCACTCTCGCCAATGCCATTATCGCCGAGGTCGTGGCTGCTGCGCCGGAAGATCGAATGGTGATCCTCGAGGACACCGCCG
This sequence comes from Rhizobium sp. CG5, assembly GCF_023701945.1. Taxonomy (GTDB): domain Bacteria; phylum Pseudomonadota; class Alphaproteobacteria; order Rhizobiales; family Rhizobiaceae; genus Allorhizobium. The sequence goes on along the minus strand of NZ_JABAEF010000015.1, from coordinate 55,095 downwards.
AAATCCAATGCGCGGCCGAGAACACCGTTTCGCTGCACACCAGCGATACGATCGACATGGCGCGCCTGCTCAAGAGCACAATGCGCCTGCGACCAGACCGCATCATTGTTGGCGAGGTCCGCGACGGTGCGGCCCTGACGCTGCTCAAGGCCTGGAATACCGGCCATCCGGGCGGTGTCACAACGGTCCACTCCAACACGGCGATGTCAGCCTTGCGCCGACTGGAGCAGCTGACGGCGGAAGCCAGCCAGCAGCCGATGCAGGAGGTGATCGGCGAGGCCGTCGATCTCGTCGTTTCTATCGAGCGAACGGGAAAGGGACGACGGGTTCTTGAGGTCATCCACATCGAAGGATACCGCAACGGCCGCTACCAGACCGAACTCTATGCCCAGATCGATGAGGACAGCCATGTCGCGTAAAATCAACATTATTCTCACTTGTGCAGCACTGGCCGCCGTCTCTGTTGGCCTTGCAGAACCCGCGCTCGCGTCCTCAGGCGGCAGCAGTCTGCCGTGGGAGTCGCCGCTAGAGAAGATCCAGCAATCGATCACCGGACCTGTCGCCGGGTTTATCGCGCTGGCCGCTGTCGCCATCGCCGGCGCCATGCTGATCTTCGGAGGCGAGCTGAATGATTTCGCGAGGCGGCTTTGCTATGTCGCGCTGGTCGGTGGTGTGCTCCTCGGGGCCACCCAGATCGTTGCTCTCTTCGGTGCGACCGGCGCCTCGATCGGCGAGGCTCATTCGCGGGCTGGGCGCAGCATGACTGCGCCCACGATGGCGCCGGCAACCGCGGGGGAGGGGGCTCATGGCTGAGGCCGGCTCTTCTCTGGCACGCTCGCGGGTACATCGGGCGCTGTCGCGTCCGAACCTCCTGATGGGCGCCGACCGCGAACTCGTGTTGCTGACGGCGCTTACGGCCATCATCCTGATCTTCGTCGTGCTGACCTGGTACGCGGCTCTGTTCGGCATCGCAGTCTGGCTGGTGGCTGTCGCGGCTCTGCGCATGATGGCCAAATCCGATCCGCTGATGCGCCGAGTCTATCTCCGCCACATCTCCTACAAGACGGCCTATCGCGCGACGTCGTCGCCGTGGCGCAAGTTTTGAAGGGGCTTTAGATGGTTGCCCTCAAATCCTTCCGTCATTCCGGGCCGTCCTTCGCCGATCTCGTGCCCTATGCCGGTCTCGTCGATAACGGTGTCATCCTGCTGAAAGACGGCTCCCTGATGGCCGGCTGGTATTTCGCGGGGCCGGATAGCGAGAGCTCGACCGACGCCGAGCGCAACGAGGTGTCGCGACAGATCAACGCCATCCTATCGCGGCTCGGTTCCGGCTGGATGATCCAGGTCGAAGCAGTGCGCGTGCCGACTGGTGACTATCCAAGCGATGCAGAGTCTCATTTTCCAGATCCGGTCACGCGCGCCATCGACGATGAGCGGCGGGCGCATTTCCAGAAGGAGAGGGGGCATTTCGAAAGCCGCCATGCTTTGATCCTGACGTGGCGGCCGCCGGAGCCGCGCCGCTCAGGCCTGGCGCGGTATGTCTATTCGGATGCGGCGAGCCGTTCTGCGACCTATGCCGACACGATGTTGCAAAGCTTCCTGACCTCGATCCGTGAAATCGAGCAATATCTTGCCAATGTCCTGTCGATCCGTCGGATGATGACGCGAGAGACTTCAGAGCGCGGTGGGTTCCGTGTCGCCCGATACGACGAACTCTTCCAGTTCATCCGTTTCTGCATCACCGGTGAGAACCATCCGGTGCGCCTGCCGGACATCCCCATGTATCTCGACTGGCTGGTGACGGCCGAGCTGCAGCATGGCCTCACACCCCTGGTGGAAAACCGCTTTCTCGGTGTCGTGGCGATCGACGGCCTACCGGCCGAAAGCTGGCCTGGAATCCTCAACACGCTGGACCTGATGCCGCTCACGTATCGCTGGTCGTCCCGCTTTGTCTTTCTCGACGCGGAGGAAGCAAGGGCGCGGCTTGAGCGTACCCGCAAGAAATGGCAGCAGAAGGTGCGGCCGTTTTTCGACCAGTTGTTCCAGACGCAATCACGCTCGGTCGATCAGGACGCCATGCTGATGGTGGCGGAGACAGAGGACGCGATCGCTGAAGCCTCGTCGCAGCTCGTCTCCTACGGTTATTACACGCCGGTCATCGTCATCTTTGAGGAAGATGCGATCCGGCTCCAGGAAAAGTGCGAGGCGATCCGTCGCCTGATCCAGGCCGAGGGCTTTGGCGCACGGATCGAGACCTTGAACGCCACGGATGCCTTTCTCGGCAGCCTGCCAGGCGTTTCCTACGCCAATATCCGAGAGCCGCTGGTCAACACTCGCAATCTCGCCGATCTTATCCCGCTCAATTCCGTCTGGTCGGGCAGTCCGACAGCACCTTGCCCATTCTATCCACCGGCCTCACCACCGCTGATGCAGGTGGCATCCGGTTCGACGCCATTCCGGCTCAACCTGCATGTCGACGACGTCGGCCATACCCTGATTTTCGGCCCAACCGGATCGGGCAAGTCGACGCTGCTGGCGCTGATTGCCGCGCAGTTTCGACGTTATGCCGATGCTCAGGTGTTCGCCTTCGACAAGGGCGGCTCGATGCTTCCCCTAACATTGGGCCTCAGTGGCGATCACTACCAGATCGGCGGCGATATCGGCCCATCGGCTGGTGGTGTAGTGAAGGCGCTTGCCTTTTGCCCGCTCGCCGAACTGTCGACCGACGGCGACCGGGCCTGGGCCTCCGAGTGGATCGAGATGCTGGTGGCCCTGCAGGGTGTGACCATCACCCCGGACTATCGCAACGCCATCTCCCGGCAATTGTCGCTGATGGCGGAATCCCGTGGCCGATCGCTGTCAGACTTCGTTTCCGGCGTGCAGATGCGCGAGATCAAGGACGCACTGCATCACTATACCGTCGACGGCCCGATGGGTCAGTTGCTCGACGCCGAAGAGGACGGTCTGGCGCTTGGCGCGTTCCAGTGCTTCGAGATCGAGGAACTGATGAACATGGGCGAGCGCAACCTCGTCCCCGTTCTCACCTACCTGTTTCGGCGCATCGAGAAACGCCTCACCGGCGCGCCCAGCCTGATCATTCTCGATGAGGCCTGGCTGATGCTCGGCCATCGGGTGTTCCGGGACAAGATCCGCGAATGGCTGAAGGTGCTGCGAAAGGCCCATTGCGCTGTGGTCCTCGCCACCCAGTCGATTTCGGATGCCGAACGATCGGGCATCATCGATGTGCTGAAGGAATCCTGCCCGACAAAAATCTGCCTTCCGAACGGGGCGGCGCGCGAGCCGGGCACGCGCGAGTTCTATGAGCGCATCGGCTTCAACGAACGGCAGATCGAAATCGTCGCAACCGCCATTCCCAAGCGTGAATATTACGTCGTCTCACCGGAGGGTCGTCGGCTGTTCAACATGGCGCTTGGTCCAGTGGCGCTTTCGTTCGTCGGTGCGACGGGCAAGGAAGATCTGAAGCAAATTCGCAGCCTGCATTCCAAACATGGGGCCGCATGGCCTTGTCCTTGGCTCCAGCAAAGGGGGATAGCCCATGCCGAAACACTTTTCCCGACCTCTTGAGACCTATCGTGCGGTGGTCATCGTGGTGACCGGCCTCGCAATCGCAACGCCAATCCAGGTCCAGGCTGGTAGCGTGACAGGTCAGGCGACCGAATGGACACAGCTTGCCAACAATGCAGAGCTGATCTCGCTTGTCGGCAAGTCGGCGGAGCAGGTCAACAACCAGATTACCCAAATCTCGCAGCTGGCCGAGCAGATTCAGAACCAGATCAACATCTACAACAATATGCTGCAAAACACGGCGCAATTGCCAAACCACGTCTGGGGTCAGGTCGAGAACGATCTGAAGAACCTTCAGAATATCGTGGCGCAAGGTCAGGGCGTCGCCTTCTCGATGGGCAATATCGACGATGTGCTCAAGCAGCGTTTCCAGAGTTTTTCCGAGATGAAAAGCAATCTGCCTGACGGAGCAAGCTTCTCCTCGACGTATCAAAGCTGGTCCGACACCAATCGCGATACGATCGGAGGGACCTTGAAGGCCGCAAATCTGACGGCGGACCAGTTCTCAAGTGAGGAAAGCACGATGTCGTCGCTGCGATCGATGTCGGAGACGGCTGACGGGCAGATGAAGGCGCTGCAGGTCGGACATCAGATCGCCGCCCAGCAGGTCGCGCAAATGCAAAAGCTGCGTGGCCTGGTTTCCCAGCAGATGACCATGATGGGCACCTGGTTCCAGTCGGAGCAGGCGCAAAAGGATCTTGCCCAGGCGCGCCGTGAACAGTTCTTCGGCGGAAGCGAGCACGACATCCGCGGTGGGCAGACGATGGAGCCCCGCTGGTGAGCCCGCGTTTGATCGTCATCCTGACCTTGGCCGCAATCCTGACAGGGGCCGGTGTGGTCTTTTGGAGCAACTTTCAGCCGAAGCCGACCCCTATGTCGGGATCGAGTTCCGGCGCGGCGGCCAAACAGTCCGCCTCCGAAGCAGAGCAGCAACAGCACCGGGAAAGGTTCTTCGGTGGCGACACCGAGCGCGACATTCGCAGTGGTCAGGAGATGAAGCCGAGATGGTGATTGTTCGACCTTACCGGCTCCTCGAACTCGCCTTCACCGCGATGGGACTTTTCCTGATCGCGAGCGCACCGGCTCTGGCGCAGCAAGGACAGGTGCTGACCACACTGGAGAACTCCGTCGTTGCCGCAGCCAAAGGCTGGGAGACGACGGTTATGAATGCGGCGAGGTCGTTGTTCTGGATCCTTGCCGGAATCGAGGTCGGCATCGCCGCTGTATGGCTGGCGATCAACGCCGCCTCGCTCGACAGCTGGTTCGCGGAGCTCGTGAAACGCATCATGTTCATCGGGCTGTTTGCCTTCATCCTCACTGAGGGGCCGGCCGTTGCCAAGGCCGTTGTCGACAGCCTCTACCAGATAGGTGCCGGCGGCGGGTCGGCCTCGCCCGCCAACATTTTCGACGCCGGTATTCGTGTCGCGACCAAGATGTCGGAACAGGCGAAATTTGGCCTCTTCGAGGATAACTCCCTGGCGATCGCCGCCGTCTTCGCCATGGTCGTGGTCGTCGTCTGCTTCTCGCTCGTTGCCGCGATCTTTGTCTCGGTCATGGTTGAGATGTATGTCGGCCTGCTCGCGGGCATGATCATGCTCGGACTGGGTGGCACGTCCTATACCAAGGACTTTGCCATCAAATATCTGGTCTACGCTTTCTCGGTCGGCATGAAGCTGATGGCGCTGGTGATGATTGCCAAGATCGGCTCCGACATCCTGCTCGGTCTCGCCGAGGCACCGACGGCCACATCAGAGCAGTTCATCACGACGCTCGCGATCGCCGGTATTTCGGTCGTGGTCTTCGTCATCGCCATGTATGTGCCGCCAATCCTGCAGGGTGTCGTGCAAGGTGCCTCCGTTTCCGGCGGCATGGAATCGCTCCGCCATGGTGGGCAGGCCGCATCCTTTGCGGCCGGCGCCGGCTTTCTGGCGACGTCAGCAGCCAGCAGAGGATTTCAGACAGCAGGCGCGGCAAGCGCAGGGGGAGCATCCCTTGGCACTGCCGCGATGCGCGGCATGGAGGCAGGCATTGGTGGCGCGGCAGGTGCCGTCGGATCGGCCGCGAAGGACAAGGCGGTCGGGTCGCCCGGCGCCTATGCCGGATCTCTGCTCGGGCTTGCCAATGCCAAACTCGACCAGCATGCCAACCGACCTGGATCGCCGCCTCCACCACCACCGATCAACGAGACCAAATGACTGGAGGCCGATCCGCCATGGCCGGACACAATCCGCTTGATAATCCCGATCTTGCCAATCCCTATATCGCCGCGCGCAACGAATGGAACGAGCGCTATGGCTCCTATGTCAGGTCCGCCGCTGCCTGGCGCATCGTCGGCATAGCCGGCATGACCATGGCTGTGATCGGCTTTGGCTATGCGCTGTACCAGAGCACGCAGGTCAAGCTCGTTCCCTATATCGTCGAGGTCGACAAGCTCGGCACGGCCGTCAGTGCGGGGTTCCCACAGCAGATCGAGTATGCCGATCCGCGTGTGGTGCGCGCCACCCTCGGCAGCTTCGTCTCGAATTTTCGCAGTGTGACGCCGGATGCGGTCGTGCAGAAGCAATATATCGACCGGACCTATGGTCTGCTGAGGACTTCGGATCCCGCAACCGAGAAGGTCAATGCCTGGTTTCGCTCCAACTCACCGTTCGAGAAAGCGAAGAATTCGACTGTCGCCATCGAGGTGAACAACATCGTCGCGTTGTCGAACCAGAGCTATCAGATGGACTGGACGGAATTCGAGCGCGACCGGCGCGGCAAGGAAACGGCCGTCCGCCGTTTCCGCGGCATCGCAACCGTGACCCTGACGCCGCCGCAGGACGAGGGCGTCATTCGCTTGAACCCCATCGGTCTCTATCTCCGCGACTTCGACTGGACAGCACAGCTTTGAAAGGCATGGCCCCGAACATGATCATCCCGCGCAAAAGAACACGGGCCACCCTGACGGGCGCTCTCGCCTCGGCAATGTTGGCGTCTACAGTAGTCGCTCCTCTGCATGCATATGCTGCCGACGGCGTCACAGCCAACGAAGCAAAGGGGATGGGGATTTCGACCCAATGGCGTGGATCGCGGGGTATCGTCACCAAGGGTCCTGACGGCAAGGTGATCTTCCTTTACGGCGAGGTCCAGCCCTCCGTCGTCTGCTCGCCTCTGCAGGTCTGCGATATCGAGCTTCAGGGCGGGGAGGTGGTCCGCGACGTTCTGGTCGGCGACAACGTGCGCTGGAAGGTAGAGCCGGCGACTTCGGGTGCTGCCGGCGGTCAAGCCATCCACCTGATCGTCAAACCGTCGGAGCCTGGTCTTGTGACCTCGATGGTGGTGACAACGTCACGTCGCACCTATCACATCCAGCTCAAGTCCCACTCGACGCAGTATATGGCGCGTGTCGGCTTCGAATATCCGGAGGATGTTTCGACAAAGCTCGCTGACATCAACGCGCGTTTGGAAGCAAGCACCATCCCGGGCGCCGGTGTCCCAGCCGAGCAGCTGAACTTCTCCTATTCGGTCTCGGGCAACGCCGGCTGGCGGCCGACACGGGTCTATTCCGACGGGCTCAAGACCTACATCCAGTTTCCACGCTCGATTTCCGGCCAGGATGCGCCGGTTTTGTTCGTCACGTCAGGCGGGCAGAACCGGATCGTCAACTACCGGATGAAGGGCGACATGATGGTCGTCGATTACCAGGTCGATCGCGCGGTGCTCGTGTCGGGGGTCGGTTGGAAACAGGAAAAGATCACCATCAAGCGGGGAGGGCGGTAATGAACATCCCTTTCTCACATTCGCGCGCCTTGCAACCCCTCCGCAACTTCGCTGCAGCCTGCACCCTCACCATCCTTCTTTCCGGATGCCAGTCGATAGGAACTGACAATGTCGTGGCTAGCAGCGCGCCGCCAGAAATCTCCGGTCCCGCCGCCAGCGCCATCGCCGGCGATATGGTGAGCCGCCTTTCCGAACAGATCGGACCGGGAAAAGCGACCGTTGCGCTCAAGACTGATACCTCGCCCTTCGGACAGGCGATGGAAGCGGCGCTGAAGGGATGGGGCTATGCCGTCGTCACCGACCAGAAGACCGATAGCGGTACGACGGTCATCCCGCTGGCCTATGTGATCTTGGCCGCAGATGGTCAAGTGCTGGCCCGTCTCTCGACAAACAGCGTCGAGCTCGGCCGTGCATACACGGTCACAGCCAACGGCGCGACGCCAGCAAGCGCCTTGTCGCTCATGCGGCGCGGGTGAGAGAGGATCATATGGTGCAATCTCTCAATCTCGGCGGCGCCCCAAACAGCCAAGCCCCATCCACTATCCGGCGGATCAATCGTCTGCCGATCGTCGTCATCACCGTCCTGGCGGTCGCGTTCCTTGGCGTGATCTTCTACGGGCTCGCCTCTCGCGGGCTCTATTTCGGTAGGGACAGTGGCCCGGAGACAAGTTCGGGCAGCCCTGCCTCTACTTATGCCGACCAGATCAAACGCGGCGTCACCGATGGCATTATCGGAGAGCCGCAGCAGCAGACTACCTTTCAACCGACGCCGGCCGAATCAAAACGGGTCGAAGGGAAGACCGACAATCCCTTCGCGTCGCAGCCGGAAGGGCGAGAGAAGCAGCAGCGCGGTCAGGAGCTTGAGCCGGAAGAGGTCTGGCGTGCCCGCCTTCAGCGTGAACACCAGGAGCAATATGTGCGGGAGCAGCAGCGCCAGCGAATGGCGCGCCTACAGGCGAACAATGCCGCATACGACGCGCCGCTCGCCATTGATCGCAACAAGCTGGAAACGCGTGCGGAAGCAAGAGACGCGACTACGGACACGACCGCAGTTGCCACAACGCCATCCGCAACGGCGGGGCAGTCGTCGGATCTCTATGCGGCCGCGTTGCGCGCTGGCTTGGGTGGTCAAAATGTCGATCCCAATGGGCAGAGCTCAAAAGAGGACTTCTTTAACGCCGATCTCAAGGATCTCGGCTACTTGTCGAACCGTGTGGTGCCTCAGCAATCGCCATTTGAATTGAAACGCGGGTCCGTGATCCCGGCAACACTGATCACGGGCATCAATTCCGATCTCCCGGGCAGGATTACGGCCCAGGTCAGCCAGAACGTATATGACAGCGCCACCGGGCATCGTCTGCTGATCCCGCAGGGCACAAAGTTGTTCGGCCGTTACGATAGCAAAGTTTCATTCGGACAGAAACGTGTGCTCGTTGTCTGGACCGACATCATCTTCCCGAATGGTTCGACGTTGCAGATCGGCGGCATGTCGGGAACCGATGCGCAAGGGTATGGTGGTTTCAACGACAAGGTGAACAACCATTATTTCAAAACCTTTGGATCAGCAGTGCTGATCGCCCTGATCGGAACAGGGATCGACATGGCCGTTCCGGAAAGTTCGACGCTCGCGACCCAGGACACGGCCTCGGATGCGACGCGGCGGAATTTTGCCGAGACGTTCGGTAGGGTCGCCGATCAGACGATACAGCGCAACATGAACGTCCAGCTGACTTTGGAAATACGCCCTGGCTACAAGTTCAATGTCCTTGTCGATCAGGATATCGTGTTCCCGGGAGCATGGAGATGAGATCAGTCCGCCAGATGTTCAATTGCGACAGACGCCACGTGGAAGCATAAGCTGGTCTAGCCGGCTACACGTAGACCACCCCAGCCGATTGGATCTGGCTGGCCTTAACCGTTTGCCGATTCCAATTGCAGTTCGAGCCAGTATGCGGCGGTCTCTCCAGGCTCCAACATCCCGTACCCCTGTCCTGCCTCGCCTTGGAGGCCGCTCCGCTTCATTGGCTCGAACGCCAAGGCATAGACACCTGACTGAAACGCTCGCCACATGCCGAAATCAGGCATTGCCTTGAGTGGAAACGAAATCATCGCCCGTAACCCTCCAGCCAGTTTGTCGTTCCGGACCTCGATAGTCGCGCTGGAGCCTTTGGAAATAACCGGGATTTCCTGGAAGTAGTCCACAAAGTCATCCCGGGGAGACTTGTCTTCGCCATTGAAAGTCGAGACGAATGCCTCATCAATGTCGCCACCGATCTGCGTCGCGTGATCAAGGAAAGGATAGCCGAAATTAATGTGATAAAGGATCGCATGCGGGCTGGGTCGAAAGCCAAGGTTTTCGACCGTATCATCGACGCGGATCGTGCCACTGAAGATTTCCAGGCTTATCCGGCGTCGAAGCACCAAATTTTCGCCGAATATCGAACTCTGTTTGACGGTGCCTTCGGCCCAAATGACCGGCGTGTCGGATTTCCAATCCACCCCGTAGCCAGAGATCATCGCGCGCTGGCTGGAAATCCTGCCATGCAGTGGGTGGAAGACCTCTTTCCTGTGCTTATGAATGAAATGCGATGCGTCACTTCGACGAGCGCCACCGATGTGATCAAGCCCACACGTCACCAGGAAGCCATCGAGGTTTCGATAGAATCCGACACCATCTTCCGCATCGACAGAGTTCATCGGCCAGGGTAATCCGTTGGCACTGTTCCATCCAACATTGATCCCACGCCAGGTGGCGCTGGAAATATCGAACCCGCGATCGGGCGCGATTTCCAGGCCAATGCCCGATGCATTTCGCAAGACAAGCAATCTCTGTCCCCGGCCGGGACCGTCTTCAACCTGCAGGAGCCTGATGTCGGCAATACCCCTGCCGTCGACGGTCCGTTGGCGCAATTCGGTGGCAGAAAGCTCCCGTGCCGTGCGTTGCTTTAGGGCTTTCATACGGTCATCCTGCTCTCACAGTCTTCAAGCGGCTGCGGACACAGTCTTTAGCAGCGGCTGCATTCTCGCCAAGAAGGGGTCACTCCCGCACGCGAATCGCAGTTTTTCGTGCAAAGCAGTGCGATCCCAATCGATGGTATGAGATACCCCGAGGCTCGCAAGAATAGGCAAGCCCGCCATTACGTCCCATGTGGAGTCACCAAGTGCGATGTAACCGTCTGTCTCTCCCATAGCGATTTCCACGAGGGAGAGCGCAGACGATCCGCAACAACGGAAGTTGATCCGAAGTTCGTCGGATATAAAGCGGAAGACTTCAAGCCGATCCTGGGTCGGTATTGACGGGTGAAAGCCAACCCCGGTCGATGCACGAGCGAGGTCGAATGAAGGAAGCGCTGACATCGGCTTGCCGTTAATCCTCGCCTTGATATCGGTTCCGCCGGCTAGCAACAGGTCGCGGGCGGGCGCGAAAATTATGCCAAAGACCGGCTTGCGATTATCGAAAAGACCTATGGAAATCGCCCAATTCACACTTCCGCGCACGAAATTAAACGTGCCGTCGATCGGGTCGATGACCCAGATCCTTCCTGATGTCCCCGTGACATCTCCGCCCTCTTCTCCAAAAACACCGTCGTCGGGAAATGCCGTTCGCAAGCTGGCGATTAGAAATTTCTCGACTTCCCTATCTGCGTCAGTCACCAGATCGAGATGTCCCTTTCGTTCAACAGGCAATGTGGCCAGCGCTTGGAAGTGAGCAAGGGCAATTTGTCCGGCTTTGCGGGCTATTGTTTCCACGGTGGCTTGCGTGGCGTGATCAAGCGCCCCTGTTTCAACTGAAGTACCGGACATGCGTTTTTATTCCTAACATCATTCAAAGGACCTCAAAGAGATCAAAGGCTGCGCGGTGAGGCCCATTCTCCAGGGGACTGGGGTTTATCTTCTCACCCAGCGAACTTCAGCCGTGCCGGTTCCAACCCGCAGGTTTCAACGAAATTGACCATCCAGGCGACGTCATCGCATACAAGCATATCGATCAGGCCGGCGCGCATGTGTGATTGCAGCAGTTCAAGATAATCCAGGCCATACGATCGTCTGAGAGCGAAGTGTTGCGGAGGTGGAACGTAGTGGCTGACAGATACTCTCTCGGCGTGGAGGCTTTCGGCAATATCAGGGGCGAATTGCGGATAATCTGTATTCATGACATCCATCGACGCCGAGCGGGCGGCGAGGGCTGGCTCGACCAGACGATGGTAATTGATCCCCATCGTTCGTATGCCCGGAGAGAGACGTTTGATATCTCGCAGGACGACGTAATCAAACGAACTGATGAGAACCCGTTCCAGCATTCCGGCTTCCTCAATAAGTCCGACCACCTGTTCAAGGTAAGCTGTCCCTTCGAACTTATCCTTGATCTCAACGATCAGAGCGAGTCCGAGGTCGCGGCAGTACGAAAGAACGTCCTCGAATGGTTCGATCGGCTGCCCCTCAATGTTCACCGAGTTTCGGTTCTTCGTTTTAAACCGGGCAACTTCGGAAAATTCCATCTGGGAAATGAGACCGGTGCCGGTCGAAGCATTGTCAAGAATATCGTCGTGGAAGACGACCAACCGCCGGTCGCGGGTGATCCTCAGATCAATTTCACAAAGCGCGGCGCCAAGTTCGGCAGCACGTCGCAATGCAGGGCGTGTGTTCTCGTGACCTTCGATGGAATGGCCGCGATGACCACACACGAGCACGCGACCGGAGCGTGATGGAAGGAGGTCAAACATGAGAATCCTTTTTGTTATTGGAGCACCGGCTAACAGCGCCTTTAATGCGAATACCGTCGAGACGCCCTTCTGGACGGCGCGAAATCGAGTTGGGCTACGTGGCCAGCGATCGCCACGTAGCCGTCTCTCTGAGGAAGAGGGGCTATTTCAACCCGCTCCGGGCAAAGCTGGCGATGAATCGTTTTTGAAGGATCAGGAAGATGACGATCATTGGCAAAGCTGCAAGCACCCCAGCCGCCATGAGAACGTTCCAGTCTGTGGTATATTCCCCACGCAAGAGAGCGATGCCCGGTCCGAGCGTCATTTTCTCGATGGACCTGTTGACCACGATTGGCCACAGCAGTTCCTTCCACTCCGCCAGGGTCGTTAAGATGGCAAGAGAAATGATACCGCTGCGCGCCAATGGAACAACGATCGTCGCCAGGATACGTAGGTGGGACGCCCCGTCTATTCTTGCGGCCTCTATCAACTCCCGCGGAACGCCGCGAAAGAACTGATAGAGCAGGAAAACTCCAAAAACGTCGAATAGCGAGGGCAGGGCAAGAGCCACAAGCGTGTCGGTCAAACCCATCGAAGTAATAATCGAATAGCCGGGGATGATGAAGATGTCGCCCGGTACCATGAGCAGCGCGAGGATGACAACAAGGATGATTTTCGCACCGGGAACCTTGATGATCGCAAGCGCATAAGCTGCCATCGAGCAGATAACGACTGTGCCAATCACCCTGCCGATCGAGACGATTACCGTGTTCCATAGCAAAGTTGCGAATGGAAGACGGTTGAAAACTTCCCGAGCGCCATCGAGCGTGACGGGAGAGGGGATGACGTTTGGCGGAACCTGTAGCGTCTGGCTTGTCGTCATAAGAGCGGTCGAAACCATCCATGCGAACGGAACCAGGATAACAAGCCCGACAACAGCGGTCAGGACATAGGTCCACCAGCGGACCCTATATTGGATCATCATCTAGCCATCCTCCCCGTAGTGGACAAACCGACGCTGCAACCTCAGCAGAACGAACGAAACGCCGAGAATGAGGAGCAGCAAGAACAGCGAAACTGCTGCCGCGTAGCCTCGTTGACCCGCGTCGACAAACGCCAGGTAATAATAATAGTAGACGAGCGTCAGGCCGTAATTGGTCGAAACGGAGTGCTCGACTGGGGGCAGCAGCAGGTAGACCGTGTCGAACAGTTTCAGAATGCCGATCGTCGTCGTGAGGATTACGAAAAAGAGCGATGGCGTAAGCAGGGGCAATGTTATCGAGAAAAACCGGCGCACAGGCCCGGCCCCGTCCAGCATGGCTGCCTCATACACGTCGGATGGGATATCCTGCATCCCCGCATAGAGAATAATCGCCGGGACACTGAAGGACAGATAGACGACTATCATCGAAACAATGAAGGTCACGCCGCTCTCGCTTCCAAACCAGCTTACGGGTGAGGCGCCGACGGCATTTATCATTGCATTGATCAGCCCATACTGGGTCTGAAACATCCAGCCGAACACAAGTATGATGGCCGTTGGCAGACATACGGCCGGCAGGAAAACGACCGCGCGGAAAACCGATTCACCCCGGAAGCGATACTGCATGAGCAGGGCGCAGAGCAGCGCGAGTACGATAACACCTGGGACTGCAATGGCGGCGAATTTCACGGTGTTATAAAGCGCAACGACAAGCTGACTGTCGGACATAAGGCGCCTGTAGTTATCCAAGCCGACAAAACGGGGAGGCCCGAACGCCCCCGCCTTGGTGAACGAGAGCCAGACATTGTAGCCGAAGGCATAGAAACGGAAGACGATCAGCCCCGCGACCAGGGGGACCAGGAACAGATACCCTGCCCATGCTTGTCGCCACCGAAGACTGCCCAGCCGCAGTTTCCTGCGGCTGGGTTCAAGCTCAGTTTTGTTGGGCTGCATCGCTGATGCACCGGTCACCGCAGCGCCTCGTTGAGCGTCTCATCAATCTTCTTCGCGGTATCGGCCGCCGATACGGTTCCGGCGTAGTAGGGACCCATCACCGCGCTTGCAATCTTCGAGTTGGCAGTGATGATTTTAGGAAACTGCGTCGTGGTCCGGAGATAGCTTTTGTCGACGGTGACGGAGAGTGTTTGCTCCAGGCCACCGAGTTTTTCGTTCGCCTTTACGAAAGCGCCAAGCGCGGCCTTGGAGTTGTTTGCTGGGAGCCCGGCGCCGCCTTCAGCATGGAGTATTGCGCCCTGTTCCGACGTAAGGAACTTGATGAGTTCCCACGACGCGTCCTTATGTTTGGTGTTGGCGTTCATCACGTAAACAAGACCGTTCGTGTCGGTTGTCCACGACCCGTTGACCGAGGGCATACGGACGACTTGTAAGGTCCCGCTCGGAAGATCCGCCTTGGAGAGGACACTCAAATTCCAGGACGGGATTTCGCCCATCGCCAGCTTGCCCGAGATCAACGAGGTTACGGGATTGAAGTCTGACGAGTCGCTGACCTTCAGAATGAGTCCTTCGTCCTGTAAGGACTTGACCATCTCAAGCGCCTTGATACCGGGGGCCGATGACATGGAGCCCTTATTGTTGTCGATCACTTTGCCGCCCAAGGCATGAACCAGGCTCGACACACCATTGTTGAATGAGAAATTGTAGTACAATGGAACGTCGTTCGCGGGCTGCTTTGCCTTTATCTCCTTGGCAATCCGGACCATGTCGTCCCATGTCCAGTCCGGCTTCGGAGTTTCCACGCCATGTTTGTTGAAGGTCGCAGCGTTGTAAACGAACGTCCAGGCGTCCATGTCCTTGGGGATGCCGTACTGTTCGCCGCCGATGTTATAGAGGTCGACGATTTTCTTGTTGTAGCCATCAAGAGAGAGTTTTTCCTTCTTGATGTAGCTCGTCAGCGGCTCCAGTGCGCCACCGTCAATATAGTAGGATGCCTTCGAGCTCTGCCACATGACATCGGGACCTTCGCCGGCGCCAAGCGAAGCATCGAGCTTGGTGTAATACTGGTCTGGTGGAACCTGAATGAGGGAGACCTTGATATTGGGGTTCGCGACCTGGAAGGCATCGACAGCCTTTTGGACGCCCGCCTTTTGTGCGGGATCCCAGATCATCAGGCTCAGATTTACATCACTGGCGCTCCATGCGCAGGTGGCTCCCGAAAGCGATGCCATCATAATCGCAGCCGCACCAAGCATTGCTTTTCTTCTGCTAATAGGACCCATGAGTTCTCTCCTCCTTGATTGATTGCTTGGCGCCCAAAGGCCGTTCAACTTGCGATGATGAATTTTTTCCGGAGCTTCTCAGACACCGTATCGATGATGGTGCGAGCGCCGCTGTCGGTGACGATAACGCCGACCTCTTCGAGCTTGGCAGTGGCGGAAAAGCTGGATTTCGTGAACTTCGAATGGTCCGCCACGACGATCGTCCTACTCGAAACCTCGATCATTGCCTTTTGTATGCTTGCGTTCGCTGGCGATCCGGTAAAAATCAGCCCTCTGGCAAGGTCGATGGACGCGGCATTGAGGATAAGCTTGTCGACGCTGAATTGGCGGATGAAATGCTCGGCGAGGGGACCTCGAAAAGATCGATTGATTTCGGCAAACTCACCTCCCACGGCGTGGAAGTTCGATATGTCGTTGCGGATCAGCTCGGCAATTATGTCTGCGCCATTGGTCATAAATGTCAGGCCCTTGCGGCCTATCAGAAATTTCGCAACCTCCAGCGCGGTCGTACCGGCATCAAGAAAGACGACGTCACCATCTGCGACCATGTCCGCCGCTGCTTTTGCAATAGCCGTTTTCTCAGCCTTATGAGAGATGGCTCTCGCAGCGTTGCCCGGATCCTGCGAGACTTGAGATATGCTGACTGCTCCGCCATGAGTACGACGAAGAAGCCCGGCCTCCTCAAGATCGAGGACATCACGTCGAGCTGTTGAAACGGATATGTGGAAGCGCTTGGTCAGCGTCGTGATATCGACGAACAGTTCCTCGCGGAGCATCTCAACGATCTTTCTTTGGCGATCCTCGGTAGTGTTGAGCATGAACTATCCTTAGCAATGACGTATTTCGTTCATAGCGAACATATTACGCCTTCGTAAAGCTTCCCAACCATGAAGTTTTTATGACGACTTTATGGGCATATGCTAAGCTTTTGTCCTGCGTGACAGGCTTTCTGCAAATTCTTCGCGCTCCACCTTGTTTATGAACAAAAACGGTCATACGTTGAATGTAGATGCCTAGGGGCGCTAATCCGGAGGCGCTCACGATGCCCTTTGCTGTCACTTTTTTCGGCACGGACAGAAAGACCGGAGCGCCTTGGTGTGCAACGAACTGGAATTTGAACGCGCAAAAACACGTCGCTGTCTCCAACGGGGATGGGACGTCGGAACTCAAATCGCCCGGGGTTATAAATTGGGGCGAGCAACCTGGGAGGATTGGTCATGGCCGGAGTCGCAATCAATAATGTCAAGAAAACCTACGGCGCGCTTGCCGTGCTCCACGGCGTTTCCGTCGATATAGAGGATGGCGAGTTTGTCATTCTTGTCGGCCCGTCTGGGTGCGGAAAGTCGACGCTTCTTCGGATGATAGCTGGCCTTGAAGATATTTCCGGTGGCGAAGTCTTAATAGGCGATCGCATCGTCAACGAGGTGCCGCCAAAAGAACGAGACATCGCAATGGTCTTCCAGAACTATGCCCTGTACCCCCACATGACGGTGTCGCAAAACATGGCGTACTCTCTCAAGCTGAAGAAAGTCCCCGCCAAAGACATTGCCAGTCGTGTCGAGAATGCAGCCAGTATTTTGGGGCTTGGGAAATACCTAAGTCGTTATCCCCGAGAATTGTCCGGTGGACAGCGTCAACGCGTGGCGATGGGCCGAGCGATCGTCCGCGATCCCCAAGTTTTCCTGTTCGATGAACCGCTGTCAAACCTTGACGCCAAGCTGCGCGTTGCCATGCGGGCGGAGATCAAAGAGCTTCATCAGCGTCTCAAAACGACGACCGTGTACGTCACGCATGATCAGGTCGAAGCCATGACCATGGCGGATAAAATCGTGGTGATGAATGACGGCATCGTCGAGCAGATTGGTCCACCTCTGGAACTTTACGACCATCCCATCAATCTGTTCGTTGCGAGCTTTATAGGTTCGCCATCCATGAATTTCATCCGTGGGAAAGTTCATAGGAGCACTTTTTCGAGCGAATCTGGATTGCAGCTGCAACTGCCAGAAGGCCTGCCAGCGTACTTTGATGGCCGGCTCGTAACATATGGCGTCCGTCCAGAACACTTTCGGCTGACGATCAAGGATGCGGTCGGCAGCGTTCCAGTCGAGGTTGTCGTCGTAGAGCCCATGGGATCCGAGACACAGGTGGTTGTTCGCGGTCCAGGTCTAAAAGGCAATGTGACGGGTGAAGATTCTGACGATCTGGTCTGCGTCTTCCGGGAAAGGATTGCAGCCCGGCCGGGTGAAACAATCTACGTCGCGCCCGATGCAGACAAGATTCATTTGTTTGATGCCGGCAACGGTAAGCGCATCGAACTGAAAGGACATTAGTCACCCGAGAACACCGGAATAATGGCTGAGCAAGCCGTTGTCTGTCGGTTGGTGCAGTAGAGCCAGCATCCTCCTCCCGGGGACGGCCGCCGCCTGCCTTTAGGCGGACCTGTGTAAAGCAGGCGGCGGCTCGTCTGGGAGCAACCGCTGTTGTCTGCGTGGTCAGCGACCGTCGCTGTCCTGCTATACCCAGCGAAAAGGAGGCCAAGACTTGGAAACCACGATCGTAATGATCAACCTGCTCGGCGCGGTCGCCCTGCTGCTATTCGGGTTGGCGCAGGTCAAGGACGGCGTGTCGCGCGCCTTCGGGGCGAAGCTCAGAACAGGGCTGGCATCCGGGACGCGCGGCAGTGTGCGATCCTTCCTTTCAGGTTTTGTTGCAACCGTGGCGCTGCAGAGCTCGACGGCGACGGCGCTGATGGCTGCCTCGTTCGTCGAGCGTGAACTGGTCAAGCCGCGGATGGCGCAGATCGTACTACTCGGCGCCAACGTCGGCACGGCCGTCACCGCCTGGATCGTCGCCACCGGCATCGAGTGGCTCTCACCGCTCGTGATCCTTGCCGGCATCGTGCTGTACCGCAGCGGCTCGACCAATCGTCAGGGCGGTGGTACGGCGCTGATCGGCATAGGCCTGATGTTGCTGTCTCTTCACCTGCTCGGGGCGGCAACCGAACCGATGCGACATTCGCCGGCACTCGCTGCCTTTATCGGTCTGCTCGACAATGCGTGGTTGGTAGCGCTCATCTTGTCGGCTGGTATCGCCTTCGTTTCGTCGTCCAGCCTCGCCGCAGTGGTGCTCATCCTGTCGCTGGCGTCGACCGGTATACTTTCGGCCGGGCTAATCATCGTATTGGTCCTTGGCGCCAATCTCGGCGGCGCCGTTCCGCCCGTTATCGCGACGCTTTCCGGTCCAGTCTCAGCCAGACGCGTGACGCTCGCCAACCTCATCGTGAGGGCCGCCGGCTGTTTCATCGCATTACCACTTGCTGGCTACGGGGCACACCTGCTCGAAATGCTGCCTCTGGCGGCGGAAAAATTGCCAGTCGATGCGCATCTCGGGTTCAACCTCGCTCTGGCGGCGCTCGCATGGCCGTTCTCGCGGCTCTTGTCGCTACTGATGATCTACCTGGTGCCTGACGAACCCCAGTCCGAGAACGGTCCAAAATATCTGGACGCCCAGGAGCTATCGACGCCGGTGATTGCACTCGCCAGCGCCACGCGTGAGGTGCTCGGCATCGGCGATCTCATCGAGCGCATGTTGATACGCGCCTGCGAAGCCTTCGAGAAAAACGACATCTCGATTTCCAACGAGATCCCGTTGCTGGAAAAGCGTGTCGATAGCCTGCAGCAGGAGGTGAAGGTCTATCTCTCGAAGCTTGGCGGGGAGGGTCTTACTGAGGAGAACGGCCGCAGGTCAATCGTCATCATCGACTACGCGATCAACCTCGAGCATATCGGTGACATCATCGAAAAGGGTCTTTTGCCGCAGGTCATCAAGAAAGCCTCGCTCAACCTGAAGCTCTCGGCAGATGGGTATGAAGAGTTGAAGACGTTCTTCGAACTAACCATCGACAACCTGCGGATCGCCCAGACGATCTTCGTCACTCGCGACTTCAATCTCGCCAGGCAGTTGATGGAAATGAAGGTCGAAGTGCGGCGGATGGAAAAGCAATCGGCCGAGCGCCATCTTGAACGCCTGCGCGATGGCCGCGCTGACAGCCTGCAAACGAGCTCACTGCATCTCGACGTGCTGCGCGACCTGAAGCGCATCAACGCCCATGTAATATCTGTTGCCCACCCGATCATGGACGAAAGCGGTCTCCTGATCGAAAGCAGGCTGCGCGATGCCGGATGATAAAGTGCGCTCGTCTGCTCTTTCCAAACTCGCCCAGGTCACCGAGCAGATCCTGAAGGGGAACGTGGGCGAGCAATATGCCGCCATCTGCGTAAGGGAAAAATCGCAATCTGAAGGCGACATCGAAATCCTCCTGATCACCAGCCGCGATAGCGGTCGGTGGGTCATTCTCAAGGGTTGGCGAATGCCCAGGAAAAAACCGCATGAGGTCGCTGCCCAGGAAGCTTGGGAAGAGGCAGGTGTTACGGGCAAAGTTAGGAAGAAGCCGGTCGGCTATTATACCTACGTGAAGAAAGTCCGGGTAGGAGAGCATATGCCTTCGCTCGTCCAGGTGCACTTGCTTAGGGTCACCAAGCTCGACGACGATTATCCGGAAAGCGGCCAACGAAAATCGCGTTGGTTTTCTCCGGAAGAGGCGGCGGCGGCGGTCGATGAACCTGAACTCGCGACGCTGCTAAGACGCACCAGGCATTTCATCCGCAAAGTATGACAACGCAACCTAAACTCATGGAGCGCTTGTCTCCGGCATCAGTCCGGTTTGACCAGAATTAGCTGGTAGTGATAGCCATCTACGTAAGGCGACCACAACGCTTGCCTTAGTCGGCTGCTATCTGAGCGCCGACATCAGTTGACCGAGACTTTCGGAATACAACTATAAGCCCGACCAGCGTGTTCACCGCGCTCATCTGTGCGTATAGCGTAAGTGGCACATGGAAATGCGCATTATCTATCTCGCGGATGCAAAGTGGAGGTCCAAAACCTTGCTACGATTTTCTCAAGTTGAAGCTTTTCGAGCTGTTATGATTTCTGGTTCCACCACTTCTGCAGCCCAAATACTTCATACCTCCCAGCCAAATGTGAGCCGATCCATCGCACAGTTGGAAAAGGCCACCGGACTTCGCTTATTTGAGCGGACACCGGGCAAGCTCGTACCGACACACGACGGCGTGTCATTTTTTAAGGAGGTCCAGCGCAGCTTTGCTGGACTTCGGCACTTGGATGAGGCAGCCAAACGGATTCGTAGGTTCAGCGGAGGCTCTCTCACTATTGCAGCAATCCAGATACTGGCTCTCGGTCTTGTCCCACGAACAATCAAGCGCTTTGCTGAGCTGTACCCGGAAGCAAGTATCTCCATACATACCGGCCACTCCTCAGCCGTTACCCAATGGGTTGATGATCAGACTTGCGACATTGGAATCGTATCGCAACTGAGTGAAACGTCCGGATTGGAAACCGAGAAATTGTATGAAATCGACGCTGTCTGCGTGATGCCGAAAACTCATCATCTGGCAGACAAGGCATTTATTGGACCAGATGATCTCGTGGATGAGCCATTCATCTCGCTGCCACGAAACGAAAACGGCCACTCAGCTGTAGACGCGATTTTCGAAGAGGCCGGCATCAACCGTGTCATCAACCTCGAAACGCCTTACAGCTCAATAACATGCTCGCTTGTGGCGCAAGGTCTTGGGGTTGCGATCGTCAATCCTCTGGCAGCACTGGACTATAGACATACAGGGATTGTCACGAGACCATTTCTTCCCGCCATCAAACACTCTGGCTATTTAGTTTTCCCAAGGGGGCGGCCTGAAAATCGGCTGATCCAGACTTTCACAGAGACGCTCAGGGTGGTGTTGCTGCGCGAGCAGCAAGATCTAACCACTCCTGCTGAGGGCCAAGCCGAGACATAATGCATAAGGCGCGCGCCATGGCATCATTACAAGGCAGTGGAATGCCTCGTCGCATTTCCTATAGCTCATATCAAAAATGCATAGACCCCGTCCGCATATCTATTTGCCTAGCTCCATTTCGGCTCATACCGTAGGGGCCACAAGGCTAAGACTGCTACAGAACGGCGCCTTGCAGAAGACAAAACAATAAGGGGTCCTCTCATGAAAAAATTCTACAAGATGCTGGTACTGGGAACGGCAGTCTTTGCAACGCCCGCGTTCGCGGAAGACACTTTATACGTCGCGGGTTATTCGGGCGACTTTCAGACCATGTTCGAAAAGGAAATCTCCCCGCGGTTTGCGGCCGCACACAACGTAAAGATTGTTTACGTGGCAGGTAACTCCAGCGAGACCATCGCAAAACTGCAGGCGCAAAAGGCCAATCAAGAGATCAACGTGGCTTTGGTCGATGATGGCCCGATGCACCAGGCGGTTCAGTTTGGGCTGTGCGACGACGTGGCCGATGCACCGGTCTACAACGATATCTACGATATCGCTAAGGTTTCAACATTCCAAGGGAAGGCGGTGGGCTTGGGCCTGGTGGCGACGGGCATCACCTACAACAAGCGGAGCTTTGAGAAGAACGGCTGGGCTGTTCCCAATTCGTGGAACGACCTAACCGATCCGAAGTTTTTGCAACGAACAGCGTCTAACCCGATTTCGGGCACCTATGGTCTCAATACGCTGGTCATGTTCGCGCGGCTAAACGGCGGAAGCGAAAAAAACATTGAGCCGGGCTTCGACGCTGTACGACAGAAGCTTGCACCGAACATTCTGAGTTGGTCTTCTTCCAATGCGCAGCTGGCTCAAATGTTTCAGAACGGCGATATAGACATTGCCGTTTGGGGCAGTTCCCGCGCCGTCGCCCTCAACAAGACCGGCTTTCCTGTAGAGTTTGTTTATCCGAAGGAAGGTGCGCCCGCAATCGTCGCATCTGCATGCGCTGTAGCCGGCAACAAGCTGCCGGAGAAGGCCCAGGCGATGCTCCAATATCTGGCCTCTCCTGAGGTTCAGGCTAAGCTCGCCACTCAGGGCTTTGGTCCGACAAACCGAAATGCCAAGGTCGATGGCTCATTGGCCGCAGAAGTACCCTACGGGGACGAGATGCTCTCAAAGCTGGTCAACGTTGATTGGGAAACCATCAACAAGAACCGCGCGGATTGGACCAAACAGTGGACCCGCACAGTCGAAAAATAATAGCGGCCCGCGCTTCGATCAGACGGACTTCAACAGCGTGAGCCTTTCCTTATGAGCAAACTATCGATACGCGGGCTTTCAAAGACCTTTGCGGGCGGAGTACAGGCCGTCCGCAAACTGGATTTGGAAGTGGAAAGCGGAGAATTCATTTCCCTTCTCGGGTCGTCCGGTTGCGGAAAAACAACAACGTTGCAGATGGTTGCGGGCTTTGTAGCTCCAACCGCAGGCGCAGTCTTGCTAGAAGGCCAAGACATCACCAACGCCGTGCCGGAAAAGCGCGATATGGGTATCGTTTTTCAGAGCTATGCCCTGTTTCCCCATATGACAGTGGCACAGAATGTCGGCTTCGGTCTTGAAATGCGTAAAATTAAAGGCCGTGAACTCGGAGACCGCATTTCAGAAGCGCTCTCAATGGTGCGGCTCTCCGGGCTGGAAGGCCGGTATCCGGGAGAATTGTCCGGTGGTCAGCGCCAACGCGTTGCCATAGCCCGCGTGCTCGCAATCCGCCCACGCGTTCTTCTACTCGATGAACCAATGTCTAATCTCGACGCCAAACTGCGCGGCGAAATGCATGTCGAGCTTCGCGCGCTCCAGAGACGCCTTGGGATCACGACGATTCTGGTGACGCACGATCAGGTGGAAGCCATGACGATGAGCGACAGGATTGCCGTCATGGCGGAGGGTGGTATTGCCGAGCTCGGCAAGCCACAGGAGATATACGATCGACCGACCTCCGAATTCGCCTTCAAATTCTTAGGCCAGACGAACGTGATCGTAGGCGAGATAGCTTCCATTACCGACGGCACTGCGGTTGTTCGCGTCGGCTCTACGAGCGTGCACGTCAAAATTGCTGATGGGCAAATTGGTCGGGAGATCCGCCTGTTCATACGCCCGGAAAGGCTGCGCCTTTGTCCTTTGGAAGGGTGCAGAATCAAGGGCAAGATCCTCACGCGCCTGTTTCTGGGCGGTGTCTGGTTCTACGAGGTTGACAGCGATATCGGCAAACTTTCCATCACGGCTCTTCATACCGGGGCCGCGCAGCCGCCAGAAGGTGAAATTGTGGGGATGGCCTGGAACGAGGGGGATTTGCAGATGGTATCTTCGGGTGCGCACCATGGCTGAAACGACCTACAGACCGAATGGCGCCCAGTGGCTTTTATCGTTGCCAGCGCTTGTTCTATTCCTGGGACTTCTCGTGGTTCCGCTGACGCTCACGGCGATGCTCTCGTTCAACGTGTTTGACGCGATGCGCGGGCCACAACCCGAATACACGCTTAGCAACTATCTCGAAATTCTATCCGACACTTATTATTACGAATTGTTCGGGCGCACTGCCGTGATGTCGGCAGGCGTCACGGCCATATGCATACTCGTCGGAGTGCCCGAGACATTGATCCTGTCCAGAATGCGACCGGTCTGGCAGGGTGCGTTTTTCGTCGTCATCCTCGGCCCGCTTCTCATATCCGTCGTCGTCCGGACTTTGGGTTGGTCCATCCTGCTCGGACGCGAAGGGTTCATCAACAGCGCTTTGATCTCGCTCGGTCTCATAGACAAACCAGCTCAGTTGATGTTCTCCATGACCGGAGTCGTAATCGCATTGACGCATGTAATGTTGCCTTTCATGGTCATCGCCATCTGGAGCACGTTGCAGAAGCTTGACAGTCAGATCGCCTACGCGGCTCGCTCGCTCGGCGCCGGTCCGGTAACAACATTCCGCCGAGTACTTCTGCCGCAATTGATGCCCGGCATCCTTTCCGGTGCGATCATCGTGTTCACTTTGTCTGCTTCATCTTTCGCTACGCCAGCACTGATCGGCGGAAGGAAAACGAAAGTCGTGACCACCGCAATCTATGATGAATTTCTAAGTTCGCTCAACTGGCCGCTCGGCGCGGCTGTAGCAGTCTTGCTGCTGATCGGAATCGTCCTGGTTGTCGTCGGGAGCAATCGCTTGATCGAGCGTAAATTTAAGCAGGTGTTCGCATGAGTAGCCGGGGAATGGGGCAAAACGGGCCGGTAGCGCTGATCTTTCACACGCTGTTTACGGCCTTTATCATCGCCCCTCTCATTGTCATCGTTCTGGTGTCCTTTTCCGACAAAGGATTTATATCGATGCCCTTTGATGGCGCATCCCTTCGCTGGTATCGGGCAATGCTTGAAGCCCCCGAACTGATGAGCGCTTTCTGGCTGTCGGTTTGGCTGGGGCTGGGGTCGGCGACCTTGGCGTCGGTCGTCGCCGTTCCCGCCGCGATCGCGATCGCCCGGTATAGGTTCATCGGTCGCGACGGGCTGACTGCGCTGCTTCTGTCGCCGCTGATGATCCCTCACGTGGTTCTCGGCGTTGCCTTCCTGCGCTTCTTTTCGGTAATGGGCTGGACAGGATCGTTCATCGCGCTGCTGCTAGTGCATGCACTGATCGTGGTCCCGTACTCCCTGCGATTAACACTGGCTGCGGTGATCGGTCTGGATAGAGATTCGGAGTTAGCGGCGCGCTCGCTCGGTGCATCACGTTTCGTATCCTTCCGTCGAATTCTGCTTCCCTTGATTTTGCCGGGTGTCGTTGGTGGCTGGGTCTTAGCATTCATACAGAGCTTCGATGAGGTCACTATGACCATCTTCATCGCGACCCCAGGTACGACGACGCTGCCTGTGGCTCTCTATCATCGCGTATCCATGCTGACTGATCCGGTAACCACATCCGTATCGACGATTGTGATCGTTGGAACCATGGTTCTGATGTTCATTCTCGATCGCGTCGTCGGTCTCGACAAAGTCCTGATCGGAAAAAAGTAAGCCAGCCTCACCAGGCCTCTTTCGCGCTTCGCTGGAGGGCAGCAGAGCTGTGCCATTTTTTAAGAAAGAACCGCCCGTGAACGGGAGAAATAGATGAGTAAAAGACAAATAACGGTCGTAGGGGGCGGGCTTGTCGGAGCGGCGATCGCCTATGGCGCGGCGCGGCGTGGCCTGCGCGTTCGCGTACTGGATCAGGGCGATGCCGCCTTTAGGGCGTCGCGCGGTAATTTCGGTCTCGTATGGCTGTCGAGTAAGGGGGGAAGTATGCCGCAATACGCCCGCTGGACCCGTGATGCGGTTGGGCTCTGGCCGCAACTTCATGCGGAACTGCTGGAACTCACCGGGGTCGATTCGGGCCTGCAGCAGAATGGCGGTTTTTGGCTCGGCTTCAGCGAAAAGGAAGTAAAGGCCCGCGCCGACCTCCTGGAAAAGATCGATCGGCAGGTCGGCAATGTACCCTACCAGATGATGAGCCCCTCAGAGCTGAAGGATTACCTTCCGGGACTGGGTCCCACGGTGATTGGTGGAAGCTTCGGCGCTCACGACGGGCATGCAAACCCTCTGATGCTGCTACGAGCGCTTCATGCAGGGCTTCAAATGAAGGGGGCCGATGTGATTACCGGCGCCGACGTCGTCGAATTGCAGCACGACGCAGGAAGCGAACAGTTCACGATCAGGGCCAGCGATGGGCAGAGCTGGAAAAGTGACAGGCTTATTCTGGCGGCAGGCCTGGGGATATCGAAGCTTGCGGATCAGTTGGGCATCTTGGCACCCGTCACGACGACCCGCGGTCAGGTCCTAATCACCGAGCGGCTCAAGCCCTTTCTGCATTATCCCACAAACAAGGCGCGGCAGACCGCCGAAGGCTCCGTTCAGATCGGGTCGACCTCGGAGGATGTGGGCTTCGATGACAGCACGACCACAGACAAGATCGAAGGGCTTGCCCGCCGCGCGGTCGCTACCTTTCCGGCTCTTGGAAAAGCCAAGCTCGTGCGGGCCTGGGGCGCTTTGCGGCCGCTAACACCGGACGGCTATCCGATCTACCAAAGTTCGGCGCAATACCCCGGCGCCTATGTGGCTATCTGTCATAGCGGTGTCACTTTGGCTGCAGCGCATGCCTATGTGGTCGGCCCCTGGATGAGCGGGCTGATGGAAGCTCCGCCGGGCTTTGAAACGTTCCAAAGTGATCGCTTCCTGGATCCCAATGCGAGTTTTTCTCATGACCACTGAGCCCCTCTTTTCCATTGCAATACAGCGCAACACGCCAATGGTGACGATCACATTCGAAGGCCAGAGAATGATTGTTCCAGAGGGCATCAACGTCGCCGCCGCTCTGCTGACAGGAGGCGCACGTGACTTCCGATCCAGCATCGTAGGCCAGGCCCCCCGGGCTCCATATTGCATGATGGGCGTGTGCTTCGAGTGCCTGGTCGAAATCGACGGCATCCCCGGACGGCAGAGCTGCCTCATCCAGGTTCGCGACGGGATGCAAATCAAGCGTCAGCTCGGTGCATCCGCGCTGGAGGGTGAAAGTGTTGGAGAGTATCATGAGTGAGGCCACGGTAGATCTTGTCATCATCGGTTCCGGCCCTGCCGGAATGGCTGCGGCATGCGAAGCACGAGCACACGGTCTTTCGGTCCTTCTGCTCGACGAGCAATCGTCTGTTGGGGGACAGATATATCGCCGTATCGAGGAGGCGCCTGCCGACATTTTAGACGTGCTAGGGAAAGACTACGCGGCCGGGCAAAGACTAGCGATGGAGTTCCGCGAAAGCGGCGCGGGCTATCTCGGCGGCGCCGTTGTCTGGAACGTAACCACAACGGGCGTCGTAGATTATGTCGCCAACGGCCATGCCGACGAAGTCGCCGGCAAGTTCGTGCTGCTTGCCAGCGGCGCCATGGAACGGCCTTTTCCGGTGAAGGGCTGGACCCTTCCGGGAGTCATGTCGGCGGGCGCCGGCCAGATCATGCTGAAGGGCGCAGGCGCGCTTCCCACCGAACCCGTCGTGCTGGCGGGCTGCGGGCCTCTCCTTTATCTCCTTGCGTGGCAATATCTACGCGCCGGCGTCACCATCCGCGCATTGGTCGATACGACGCCACAGTCGGCTTATGTCAGAGCCGCACGCCACGTGATCGGCGCCGCGAGAGGCTGGCGGGAGTTGCTCAAGGGCATCAAGCTTCTCTCCGTCATCAAGCGTCGTGGCGTGAAGGTCTATTCCGGCGCAACTGAGCTTTCGATCGAGGGCGAGACGCTCGCTGAGGGTATCGCTTTCGTACACCACGGCAAGAAGATGCGCGTACCGGCCTCTCTGGTGCTTCTGCACCAGGGGGTGGTTCCAAACACTCAACTCACTTGGTCAACGGGGGCGGAGCACCGTTGGGATGACGATCAGCTCTGCTGGCAACCGGTCACGGACGAAGCTGGACGAGTGGGCAATACGTCGGTCTATGTTGCCGGGGACAGCCGAGGGATCGTCGGCGCCAATGCTTCGGCGGTTCAGGGCCGCCTTGCTGCCCTCGCTATCGCGCAACATCTGGGAACCACACGCGATGCGGTACGGCGCTCATCGGGACTGAGGCGCGAACTTCAACGCTACACACATTTGCGGCCGTTCCTGAACACGCTCTATCGGCCCCTGGACGAGAACCGGATTCCTACTGACGAGGTGCTCGTCTGCCGATGTGAGGAAGTCACGGCCGGACAGATACGCCGGTATGTCGAACTAGGCTGTCTCGGACCTAATCAAACCAAGGCGTTCGGCCGTTGCGGAATGGGACCGTGCCAAGGGAGACTCTGCGGGCTGACCGTCACAGAGGTGATCGCCGAAGCGCGCCATGTCGAACCGTCGGAGATTGGCTATTACCGCATCCGGCCGCCAATTAAGCCGATCATGCTCGGCGATTTTGTCGGCTGAGCCACTGGTTTGGAAAACAATCACATCCAACGAAGAAAGAGAATATTCCATGAGCAATATCGTCCGCATCGAGACTGACAAGCGTCGCAGCCGCGCCGTGGTCTACAACGGCATGGTCTTTGTTGGCGGCATGACCGCCGACGACCGGAGCCAGGATATAAAGGGCCAGACGAAGCAGACCCTCGCCAAGATCGAAGAATTCCTCGCACAGGCTGGCACGGACAAGAGCCGCGTGCTCACGGCGCAGATCTGGATCAAGGACCTGGCACGCGATTTCGACGGAATGAATGAAGTCTGGAACGCCTGGACCGCACCGAATTCGGCTCCAACGCGGGCGACCGCCCAATGCGAAATGGGTGCGCCGGACGTTCTGGTCGAAATCATCATTACCGCAGCGGTAGCTGATGGAGCTCGCCATGGTAACGGCTGAATCCTTCTACAGCAAAGTCCGGTCGGAACTGGAAGGTATCCGCGATGCGGGATTGTACAAGTCCGAGCGGATCATCACGACCCCGCAAGGCAGCAGAATCAATACTTCGGGCAGAGATGGGGTCATCAACCTCTGCGCCAACAATTATCTCGGCCTGTCCTCTCATCCCAAGGTTCTCCTCGCCGCAAGCCAAGCACTATCCGACCGTGGATTTGGCTTGAGCTCGGTCCGCTTCATATGCGGTACGCAGGACGCCCATAAAGAACTCGAGCGCCGTCTGTCGATCTTTCTCGGCATGGAGGATACGATCCTCTATGGCTCCGCGTTCGATGCCAATGGTGGCCTGTTCGAAACCCTTCTAGGTGCAGAGGATGCGGTTATCAGCGACGAGCTTAACCACGCATCGATCATCGATGGGGTTCGGCTTAGCAAAGCCAAGCGGTTTCGCTACAGGCACAACGACATGGCCGACCTCCGTGCCCAGCTCGAGGCGGCGAATGCGGCTGGCGCAAGGTTCAAACTTGTCTTTACCGACGGCGTCTTCTCAATGGATGGGACAATAGCCCAGCTCGATAAGATCCGCGGAATCTGCGATGAGTTCGGGGCATTACTGGGAATAGACGAATGCCATGCCAGCGGATTTCTCGGCAAGACCGGCCGCGGCTCGCATGAATTTCGCGGCGTATTCGGCCAGATTGACATTATCACCGGTACCTTGGGCAAAGCACTGGGCGGCGCTTCCGGCGGGTTCACAAGTGCCAAAAAGGAGGTGGTCGAGCTTTTGCGGCAGCGCTCTCGTCCCTACCTTTTTTCGAACACCGTTGCACCGTCGATCGTTGGAGCATCCCTCGAAGTCCTCGACATCCTCGAAAGCGATACCTCTTTACGAGACAAGTTGGAGGCGAACGCAAAGTTCTTCCGTCGCGGTCTGGAGAAGCTGAGCTTCGACGTCAAGCCAGGCGACCATCCGATTGTTCCCGTCATGGTCTACGATGCCCGCAAGGCACAAGAACTATCCGCCCGCCTCCTGGATTTGGGTGTCTATGTGATCGGCTTTTTTTATCCTGTCGTGCCGAAAGGGCAGGCGCGCATCCGCGTGCAACTAAGCGCCGCCCATAGCGAGCAGGACCTTTCAGAGGCTTTGTCCGCATTTGAGACCGCCGGAAAGGAGCTGGAGATCATCCAATGACCACTGCACCCAAAATCCTGATCATCGGCGCAAATGGCCAGCTTGGCACTGAACTTGCGGAAGCGCTCGGCAATCGGTTCGGGCCGGATCGAGTCATGACCAGCGACGTCATGTCCGAAGGACGGCATTCCCATATCGCGCACGAACAACTCGACGTGACGAGCATGGATCAGTTGAAAGCCATCGTCGAGGGGCACGGCATTTCTCAGATTTATCATCTGGCTGCGGCGCTGTCCGCAACAGGCGAAAGGCAGCCGGAATGGGCATGGAACCTGAACATGTGCGGCCTGCTAAACGTCCTCGAAGTGGCGCGCCAGAACAAGCTCGATAAAGTTTTTTGGCCAAGTTCGATTGCCGCATTCGGTCCCACTACGCCGAAACGCAAAAGCCCACAAAGCACAATCATGGAGCCAACGACCGTTTATGGCATATCGAAATTGGCGGGCGAAGGGTGGTGCCGGTGGTACTTCGAAAATCACGGTGTGGATGTTCGAAGCATTCGCTATCCAGGTCTGATCTCCTATAAGGTTGCGCCTGGCGGAGGCACCACCGATTACGCGATCGATATCTTCCGTTCGGCAATCAGGCAGGAAACATATACTTGCTTCCTGAAGGAGGACGAACCTCTCCCGATGATGTACATGGAAGATGCCGTCAGGGCGACCATGGAACTGATGGAAGCTCCTGCCGAGCGCATAAGCAAACGCAGTGGCTATAACCTAGCCGGCGTAAGCTTTACACCCCGCGAGATTGCGGCCGAAATCAAGCGCCAGGTTCCATCGTTCAAAATCGAATACAAGCCGGATTTCCGACAAGCTATCGCGGAAGGGTGGCCGAACTCGATCGACGACAACGCCGCCAAACGCGACTGGCTATGGAAGCCGGCATTCGGGCTTTCCGAGATCGTCACCGACATGTTGAAAAATCTTGCCCATCTGAAGAGCGATCCAGCTGTTTCCGCCTCGGCGTAAGCTCGCCGCCTCCATACAGGCACTTCGGTTCCGTCCCCTTAAAAATGGAATTATCGATGGCGCATATCATTGTCATTGGAGCTGGCATTTCAGGCGTGACCTCGGCATACGCACTGATCGAGCTTGGCCACCAAGTGACGGTTCTTGACCGCAACCTTTATCCCGCGATGGAGACTTCTTTTGCGAATGGTGGTCAGCTTTCCGCGTGTAACGCGGAGGTATGGAACAGTACTTCGACGATTGCGAAGGGCGTCAGGTGGATGTTGTCGAAAGATGCACCACTTCTGCTCAATCCCACGCCGACGTTCCACAAATATTCCTGGCTTGCTGAATTCACCGGCGCCATTCGGAATTACCGCGAGAATACGTTGACCACCGTCAGGCTCGCACTGGAATCACGAAAGCATCTATTTCGGATCGCGGAAGCGGAAAACATCGAGTTCGACCTCGAGGAGCGTGGAATCTTGCATTTCTACCACGACAGCAAATCATACGCGGTCGCGAGCAAGGCCAATAATCTGTTGGTTGAAGGAGGCCTCGAGAGGTATCCCGTCACCAACGCCGAGATCAACAAGATCGAGCCGTCGCTGAGGGGAGAATATTTCGGCGGATTTTATACCCCCTCTGACTCGACCGGCGATATTCACAAGTTCACACGTGGTCTAGCCAACGCTTGTGAACGCCGTAGCGTAAAATTTGTCCACGGAGTCTCGGTAACGGCCATCAAGACAAGGGATCGGGCTGAGGTCTATTATCAGCAGGAGGGGCAAAACGGCACAGTAGACTACCTACATGGCGACGCAATCGTCGTTTGTGCCGGCGTCGGAAGTCGAGCGCTCGCTAGAATGGCTGGAGACCGCCTCAACATATATCCGGTTAAAGGATATTCGATTACCGTTCATCTAGACGACGCTGACAGCATTAAGGGCGCTCCCTGGGTCAGCCTACTGGATGAAAGCGCCAAGATCGTAACCAGCCGCCTGGGTCGTGATCGCTTCAGAGTGGCCGGCACTGCGGAGTTCAACGGCTACAATCGCGATATTCGCGCCGACCGGATAGAACCGCTTGTGGATTGGACGCGAAAAAACTTTGAGATCAACACGTCTAGAGTCACGCCCTGGGCGGGACTTCGTCCCATGATGCCAGATATGTTGCCACAAGTTCGACAGGGAAAAAACCCACGGGTATTTTATAATACGGGACACGGCCATCTCGGTTGGACCCTATCAGCTGCAACGGCTCCAAAGCTGACAGGTTTGGTGGAACATTCACTCATCAAAAACAACTCATAGATGACCAACCTAGTGACAAGTCAAAGTTCCATAAGATGCGTTATGCAATCTATGGTTGATTTTTGAGCACATATTATAATAAACGTCGAGGGGCTCTCGTGACCTGTTCCACCTGACCACCAAAAACGGAGTGAAAAAATGCAGCACTGGCTGGACAAGCTGACCGATCTTGCGGCGATACACGGCGATGAAAGCATCCTCACGCAGGGCCTTTCCGACCTGACCCAACATTTCGGCTTCGCCGGCTACGCCTATCTGCATATCCAGCACAAGCATATCATCGCAGTTACCAATTATCATCGCGAGTGGCGGTCGACGTATTTCGAGAAGAAATTCGACAAGCTCGATCCGGTCGTCAAACGCGCGAAGTCCAGGAAGCACGTCTTCGCGTGGTCCGGCGAACAGGATCGCGCGAGGCTATCGAGAGAAGAGCGTGCGTTCTACGCACATGCTGCCGATTTCGGCATCCGCTCCGGGGTCACCGTTCCGATCAAAACTGCCAACGGCTCGATGTCGATGTTCACTTTAGCGTCGGAAAGGCCAGCAATCGATCTCGACCGTGAGATCGACCCGGTCGCAGCGGCCGCCGCCGTCGGACAGCTCCATGCCCGCATCTCGTTCCTTCAAACAACTCCGACCGTGGAAGATGCCGCCTGGCCCGATCCGAAAGAGGCGACCTATCTCAATGGATCGCTGCCGGCATGTTGATGGAGGAGATTGCTGACGTCGAGGGCATCAAATGCAACAGCGTCCGTGCCAAGCTTCGCGAGCCTATAAAGCGCTTCGATGTCCGGAGCAAGGCCCATCTCACCGCGCTCGCGATTCGTAGAAAGCTGAACTGAGAGACGGTGGCCGACCCCGCTCGATCTGTTGGCGCACCAGGCTTGACCCAAAAAACGGATCAGTTCGTGGCCATCTTGGGAACGTACCCGAGAACCCCTACGAGCGTGTTGACGGCGCTCATCTGTGCATGCTTCACGCCCATACCATCTCCGTTGCCCATCCGATTATGGACCAGAGCGGGCTCCTTATTGAAAGTAGGTTACGGGATGCGGGTTAGAGACAACTTTTCAGTCGCTCGATCGGCGACGCCATTGACGCCATAATTGATGTTCGTTGAGAACAACGCGAACACCCAAAAACACCAATCGTAAATGTCTCAAAGCGGCTTACTTGCCGACTTTTCACCAATTGCGCTGCGGGCAGGCAGATCTGCCGCATAGTTCTTGAGTTCTGAAATAAGATGCTTAACGAATTCTTCGACAATTTTAGGTCTGGTCCTGTGCTTTGGAAGTGCTACAGCAATTTCGTAGGGTAAAACTGGCGTGAACGGCTTGTGGACCAACGTGCTGCCGCCAACGTTCGACAGGAATGGATTGATGATCCCAACGCCGAACCCCTGCGCCACAAGTTCGCAAATGCTCGCCGCCGTAGAGGCCTCTATTCGTCTTATGACTGAAACTCCTGCCGTCAAGAGCGCGGCATCGGTACGGATCCGCAACGGGTTTTCGCGGTGAAGCGAAATCAGTTCTTCCCCCTGAAGGTCCTCGACGCTTATCTGGTCTCGCGAAGCCAGTGGATGATCGGCGTGCATCACGCAAACAGCCGCAAACGGCGGCAGCTTAATCAGGTTGACCGACTGGCTTTCCGCCCTCCATTGCACCAGCCCCACATCCACCTTGAATGTGCTGATCAAACGCAGCGTCGTGCTGGAGTTTCCGACCTCAAGCGCGAAGGACACATTCGGCCGGTCGCTCAGGAAATCGCCGATAATCTTGTTCAACAGTCCAAACGACAGGCCTGACATAGCAGCGAGCGATATCCGACCGATTCCGGAGTTCCGGATCCCGTCCGCCGCATCACCAATGTTGTCGAGTCCGATATGCCAGTGTTCTACATGCTCGAGGAACAACCTGGCTTCGGTCGTTGGAATTACCCGGTTATTCAACCGTTCGAACAGACGGAAGCCAAGCGTTTTCTCAAGATCGAAGATCAGACGGCTGACTGCCGGCTGTGTTATACCCATCGCTTTTGCTGCCGCCGACATACCACCAGCCTCGATGACGGCGAGGAACGCTTTTAATTGCTTGGGCTGAAGCTGCATGTAGTCCAAAGATCCTTATTCATTGAAACGCTCATAATGCAGCCGACAATCGCACCTGAGCAAGCTCCTATGACCAGTTGCGAGGTACCTCCCCTCACTACCCATTGAAAATCACTCCCGGAATTTTAGCATAACATTTGAACATGGCGACATAGCCTTGTGTAGGCTTGAGAAGTTTCGATTTCGGATGAGAATGTTTTTTAGACATATCCGACCCCTGCACAAAAATATTGCGTTGCAGCGTGCGAGTCTTCCCATCCGACCGGATCCGACTTCCGGCCATGATATCGTAAGGATCAGATTTCGTGAGAGAGAGATTAAATTCAGCGCCAAGTGAGATGATCAGAAAACATCTGATCGACCCTCGCCTGCTCGGCAACCTTGAACCCGACTTCGTACAGATGTCGAGGATCAACAAGGCGCATGTGGTCATGCTGGTGGAGACCGGCGTTCTATCGTCCTCTGACGGATCAACGCTGCTGGGAGGTATTGCATGGTTAGACCGACAGGGCGTCGATGCCATCGAGCTGGACGCGGAGCGCGAGGATCTTTACTTCAACCTCGAACATGCCCTAATCGGCAAAATTGGCGCAGAAATTGGTGGGCGCCTGCACACCGCGCGCAGCCGCAACGATCTCTATGCCACCATACAGCGTATGAAGGTGCGCGGTTACAGCATTACGATGTCACACCTTTTGCTCGACGCGATCACTGACATCGTCGCGCTGGCCGGTCGCGAGCTCGATACTGTGATGACTGGCTATACCCATCTTCAGCCTGGCCAGCCGATAACTGCCGGCCACTATCTCTCGGCCATTTCCCAAGCGCTTCTGCGTGACGCGCAGCGGCTGATCGATGGTTATCCCCGCATCAACCTGTCGCCGCTTGGAGCCTGCGCTTTGGCGACGACGACATACCCAATCGACCGCGATCGCACAGCAGCTTTGCTGGGCTTTGACGGACTGGTGGAGAACTCACTTGATGCAGTTGCGTCACGTGACTACGTGCCGGAACTCCTGTTCGGTTTCGCAATGGTGGCAACCACCATCAGCCGGTTCAGCGCCGATCTGCATATATGGTACACGCCCGAGTTCAGTTTTATCGGCATCGACGACGCGATCGCCGGCACGAGCAGCATTATGCCCCAGAAAAAGAACCCAAGTCCGATCGAACATCTGAAAGCGAAAGCCAGCCATCTCTACGGCGCGCTAGCCGGCTCGTTAGCAGCCCAACGCGGTGCAGCCTACAGCCACGGGAGAGAAGTTGGAAGCGAAAGCACCGCTGGACTGGGTGAAGCCCTAAAGCAGACGGAGGCAATCCTCGAGCTGACCAGCGCTGTTGTGCGCGGACTACAGTTCCGACGCGATACACTTATGGACAAGGCGTCGGCCAACTACTCGACATTGACGGAACTCGCCGATTCCTATGTGACCACGCATGGGCTTTCCTTCCGCGCTGCACACCAAATCACTGGCCTGCTCGTCCGCGAATGCCATGAACGCGGCTTGCGTGGCACGGCTGACATCACGCCGGACCTGGTTAACGGTATTGCAGCTGAGGTGCTGGGCCGCGCTTCCGACATATCGGAAAATGAACTCCGCGAATCTCTCGACCCGGCAAGAAGCGTCGCCCGTCGGCGCGTGAAGGGTGGGCCTGCACGGGATTGCGTGGCATCGATGCTTGAGGATCAAAAACGCCTTCTCGCCGACCTGCGCAAGCTCTTGACGGAACGCCAAACCCAGCTCGACCAAGCTGACGAAAACCTTGAGCACGCCGTCCGGATCAACCCGATGAAACATGTCGCGTGACGACAAGAACTGTCGAACCAACCGCAAGAGAGGTGCAGCACTATGGTAAGTTATATTTTTCGGCGCCTTGTCATGCTGATACCCATGCTGCTTGGGGTCTCGGTTGCCGTATTCCTTGTGCTCCACCTAATTCCCGGCGACCCTGCCCGGATGGCGGCTGGGCCAGATGCGACTGAAGCCGATGTGCAGCAGATAAGGGTCAATTATGGTCTCGATAGACCTTTGACCCACCAATACGGCATCTATCTCAGCAAACTGCTTCAGGGCGACCTGGGGGAATCGTTTCAGACCCTTGGTCCGGTCACCGAAGGCATTGCCAGGACGTTCCCGGCAACGCTCGAGCTGACCATTGCCGGTATGCTGATTGCAGTTCTGGTCGGCGTCCCACTCGGAATCTTTTCGGCTCTTAATCCGTCCGGCCCGGCCGATCGCTTTGTGACTGGCATAGCCGTCCTGGGGATATCCATGCCCGGATTTTTCCTCGGGCTGATGCTGATGCTGGTCTTTGCTTCCATGCTCGGCTGGCTTCCGCCGACCGGCCGCGGAACTTGGGCCCACTTGGTACTCCCGAGCCTGACCCTTGGATTGCCCTATGTCGCCACGTTCGCACGGCTCACTCGCTCCAGCATGCTCGAGGTGCTGACAGAGGACTTTATACGCACCGCCCGCGCCAAAGGACTTTCGTGGTGGAAAGTAACCTATCGCCATGCACTGCGAAATGCGTCGATTCCGATCGTCACCGTACTCGGCTTGGATTTTAGCCGGCTTCTAGGTGGAGCGGCGATCGTCGAAACGGTTTTCGCCTGGCCCGGCATGGGTCGTTACATGGTCGAGGCGATCATGGTGCGAGACATCTACGTCATCCAAGGGACAATTCTCGTCTTCGCCGCCGCTGTCGTCATCATCAACCTATTTGTGGACGTGATCTATGGCATTCTCGACCCCCGCATCTCCTATGCATAAGCATAAAAAGTCCCAAGGGCTGTTCGGATATTTGATCGGCCGGAAAAACTACGTCGCTATCGCAGCGATTGCGGTTGCTGCCGTGTTTGTGCTGGCTGCCCTTTTTGCTCCCTGGCTTTACGATTGGGACGCAACGACCCGGGTTTCCCTGAGTACCGTACTTCTTTCACCGAGTGCAGCCTATCCGCTAGGGACTGATGAAGTTGGTAGAGACATGCTGGCGCGCGTGGTCTGGGGAGCGCGCATCACGCTTGTCGTCGCCTTGGTCAGCGTCGCAATCGCAATGGTGATCGGCGTTGTGATCGGACTGCTCTGCGGCTACTACGAGAATTGGTTTACAAGCCTCGTCATGCGGTTCATCGACGGAATGATAGCATTTCCCCGCACGCTGCTGGCCATTATCATCGTCACGATATTCGGACCTGGCATTCTCAGCCTGACGCTCGCAATCGGTATATCGACGATACCGGCCAACGTCCGCCTCTTTAGAGGACCGGTGCTCGCGCTAAAGCGTCGCCAGTTTACGACAGCGGCAAAATCGCTTGGAGCAAGGGATTCAAGTATTCTTTTTTCCCACATTCTTCCCAACACCATGTCCCTGATCATCATTCAGAGCACTCTGTCTCTCGCAGAAGCGATCCTTATCGGCTCGGGTCTGAGTTTTCTCGGACTTGGCCCTCAACCGCCAACCCCGGAATGGGGAGCGATGATCGCCGCGTCGCGCGCCCAATTCCCAAGCCATCCGCACGTGATCTTGGCACCCGGCATTGCTCTATTTCTCGTGATCCTGAGCTTCAACATCATCGGGGATGCCTTACGGGACTACATTGACCCACGTTCACGCAAAGCGATGTGACGACACGACTGCCAGCATAATTAACCAGATAAGAAAGAGGGAAACGATGCCAAATATTCTGACATTGACACGCCGGTGCTGCCTGACGCTCAGCATAGCACTGGTTAGCACAACCACCGTGACGACTGCAGCACGGGCGGAATTCGATCTACGCGTGGTTCAGGGGTCGGACGTTGATACGCTAGACCCCGCCGTGGCGCGCAACAGACCGTCTCAGGTCGTTTATGGTCACATTTTCAATAAGCTTGTGCGGTGGAAGGACACAAAACTCAGCGAGATCGTGCCGGATTTGGCAGAATCCTGGAGTAAATCCGCTGACGGTCTGAAGTGGACTTTCAAACTGCGCAAAGGCGTAAAATTTCAGGATGAATCCGAATTCAATGCGGAAGCGGTAAAATTTAACCTCGACCGGATCAACGATCCGGTGCTCGGTTCGCCCAACCGCTCGCTATTTGAGGACATTGCCCAGGTTACCGTCATAGACGACGTAACCGTGGAGATTACCACCAAGAAGCCATCGCCGACGCTGCTTGAGGTCCTGGCGGAACCGTATTCATCGATCAGCAGCCCAGATGCTGTTCGAAAGAGCGGTCGCGCCTATTCGAGAAACCCAGTTGGCACGGGCCCGTACAGCCTGTCGGAGTGGATTCCGGGGCAAAAAGTCGTTCTTAAACGCAACCCAAATTATTTCGATGCGGCCGGAAAGGCAGACACGATTACCTTCCGCCCTGTGCCTGAAGGCAGTGCTCGTGTTATTGAGCTTGAGACGGGAAATGCCGACATCGCTCTGGGTCTCGCACCGGAATCGGCCGACGAAATCAAGCAGCATAAAGCAACTGATCTCGTGGTAGAGCCGAGTTCCTTCCAGATCTCGTTCGACCTTAACGCGACCAAACCTCCCTTCAACGATCCGCGCGTGAGGCAGGCTGTAAACTACGCCATCAATCGTGATGCTCTCATCAAGACGATCCTCCAGAGTTACGGCAAATCGCCGGAGGGGATTTTCCCTGAGGGGGTCCAGGGGCGCGCCAAGCAGACCGCCTATCCTTACGATCTCGAGAAAGCTCGCAGGCTGATTGCGGAAGTCTATCCCAATGGCTTCAAGGAGAAGATCGTCATCTGGACGCCTGCCGGGCGCTACATGAAGGACAAGACCGTTGCCGAAGTCGTGCAGGGCAGCCTCAACGATCTGGGCTTTGAGACCGAGTTCAAGGTTTGGGAATGGGCAAGCTACCAAAAGACGCTTTATCGCCCGGAACCCGGCAAGGGCACGGGCAAGGGTAGCGACGATGCAAATCTGTGGATGCTTGGCACCAGTATCACAAACGCCGATTGGCGCTTGCGTCGGAAACTCTCCAGTAAGAGCGACTCCAATTTGTCGGGTTATAATAATCCCGAAGTCGACTCTCTCCTCGACAAGGCGTCGCGCGATCTCGAATACGCCTCACGTATTAAGACCTACGGTGACATTCAGAACATCGTCTGGAACGACAATCCGTCGGCCCTCGTGCTCTTCGACCAAGTCCAACTCATCGGCGTCGCTAAGGGGCTCAAGGGCCTGCAGGTTTATAGCGACGAAGCCGTTAGGTTCGACCAGGTTACCAAGCCGTAGGCTCTGAACCCTCGCGTGCAAATGAGAGCGTCTGGTGGATCGAGTGATCCGCCAGGCCTCAACAAAGCTGAATGGCATCCGGACCGTTTCGTTCCGACGCCCTATGTTGCGGATAGGAAAGACGATGGACATGGCATATCCCAAGCCCACGGAAACTTTGCTGGAGATTAAGGATCTTCGCATTGATTTTCGCACGCCGGATAGCACGATCGCGGCGGTGCGAGGTATCAGCCTCCAGCTCGGCAGAGGACAAACTCTGGCTCTCGTGGGTGAATCTGGTTCAGGCAAGTCAATCACGGCGCTCTCCATCCTCCAACTCCTTCCATATGCCGTCTCTAATGAGCAGGCCGGGAGCATTTGTTTTGACGGCCGGGAGTTGATGGGCGCTACGGAAAAAGATCTGGAGAAGATCCGAGGCAACAGGATCGCAATGATCTTTCAAGAGCCTATGACCTCTCTCAATCCGCTTCAGACTGTCGAGAAACAGATCGGCGAGGTTCTAGCGATACACAAGAACATTCGCGGCAAAAAGGCACGCGAGCGTATCATCGAACTCCTGACGCTCGTGCGCCTGCCAACTCCCGAAAAGCGGATGAATGCCTATCCACACGAGCTGTCTGGCGGCCAGCGCCAGCGTATAATGATTGCAATGGCGCTTGCGAACGAGCCGGATCTTCTGATCGCGGATGAGCCTACGACGGCTCTCGATGTGACCGTCCAGGCACAAATCCTGGAGTTGCTAGCCAGCCTACAAAAGCGTTTTGGCATGGCGATGCTTCTTATCACTCACGATCTGGGTGTCGTACGCAAGGTCGCTGACCGCGTCTGCGTCATGAACAAAGGAGAGATCGTTGAAACCGGCGATACGGCGGATATTTTCAAGCGTCCGCAACATGCTTATACACGCCAACTCCTCGATTCAGAACCAAAGGGTCAACCCGTTTTCGCCGCTGCTGATGCACCTGTCATCCTCGAAGCGCGAAACATGAAGGTTTGGTTCAATATCAGGGGCGGGTTCCTGCACCGTACGGTCGCCCATGTCAGAGCCGTCGATGGCATTGATCTGAAAGTTAGGCAGGGGCAGACTGTAGGCGTTGTTGGAGAGAGTGGCTCGGGAAAATCCACTCTTGGCGGCGCCATCCTGAGGCTCATCGAGTGTCAGGGCTCAATCAGCTATCACGGCATGGACCTTAGAGCGCTCGGCAAGGAAGAACTGCGAGCCCTCCGGCGGGAAATTCAGGTCGTATTCCAGGATCCTTATGGCTCCCTGAGCCCTCGCAAATCGGTTTCAGACATTATCGGCGAAGGGTTGCGCATCCACGGGATCGGGTCGTCTGCAGCAGAGAGGCAGAGGATGATTGAATCAATTCTTGTCGAAGTCGGGCTTGATCCAAGCGTTCAGGAGCGCTACCCGCATGAGTTTTCTGGGGGTCAACGGCAGCGCATTGCAATTGCACGAGCAATGGTTCTCAAGCCCAAATTTGTTGTTCTCGATGAGCCGACATCTGCTCTCGATATGTCGATACAAGCGCAGATCATCGATTTGCTTCGGGACCTGCAGAGAAAACACAACCTCGCCTATCTGTTTATCAGCCACGATCTCAAGGTGGTAAAGGCGCTTTGCGAAGAAGTCATCGTGATGAAATCCGGCAAAGTCGTTGAACGCGGAAGTGCTAAAGATATCTTCAACGCTCCCCAGGAGCCTTACACAAAAGCTCTTCTCAAGGCTGCGTTCGATGTCGTCGCGGATCCAGCTATAGAAACAATATTTTGAGCGGTACTTTACTCACGTCTTGGCGCTCGTGGCATGTTTTAAATGCGTCATGTAGAGCGCCGCCCATTGCATAGCTGGTACGGGCTAGCCGCTGCGGTTTGGTAAGCGCTTATAGCGTTAAGATCTAAGCGAGCTTCTGTGCCGCCCGTCAACGAAGATCAAGTACGAGTTCGGCAAGGCCTTTCTCCAAGCAAAGCGCGTCTACCACCACAGCAGAAGCGTGCCCATATGCGAGATAGGAAACGAGCGTGGCGGATGCCGCTTGTCGCTGTAATCCGCAGGTCCGTAGAATGCCCAACTGGAACACGCTGTGCGCTCGGTTCACAGCGAGTACTTATACAAAAACCAATCTTTACATAAGATTGGGGGTTCGCCGATCAAGCAGGAGAAGGTGAATGGAGTTGAAATGGCTGGAGGACTTCCTATGTCTGGCAAAAACTCATAGCTTCTCAAAAGCGTCGGCGGAACGGAACGTGACCCAATCGGCGTTCAGTCGTAGAATACAAGGTTTGGAGCAATGGCTGGGCGTCGTGTTAATCGATCGCAGTACATATCCTACGGCTCTGACCGAGGACGGGCTGCAGTTTTTAGAAACTGCAGAAGAAACGCTGAGAATGCTGCACGGAAGCCGCTATCATTTTCAGGCAAAATCTCGGCCAAACATGCAGATGGTTTCGATAGCGGCCTTGCATACATTGTCACTGGTATTCTTTCCCGCATGGTTCCGGCAAATAGAGACGGAAGTGGGGCCAGTAGACAGCCGGCTTTTGCCGGATGATTATCATAACTGTCTCCAAGCCCTCGTCGAAGGAGGATATGATTTTCTCCTAACCTATCACCATCCCAGTGTTCCGGTGCCTCTGGACTCCGATCAGTATCCTTACATTGTCGTTGGCAGAGACGATTTCACGGCAGTCTACAGTCCAGCGCTTGAACGCGGCGGGGACGCTGGTGCATTCCCATTGCTCGGCTACGCCGCAAATTCATTTCTCGGTCGGGTGGCTACCTTCGCTCACGCACAGGGAGGCATCCCCGCAATCCGCGTCGCCCACACGAACGAAAATTCTATGGCCGACGCGTTGAAGCGTATGGCCATCGAGGGGCACGGTCTCGCATGGCTGCCAAGAAGTCTTGTGCAACAAGAACTGGCCGACAGTACACTTCTCTCGCTTTCGGCCGATATACCGCTAGAGATTCGCCTCTATCGCAACGCCAGACGGACCCGGCCAGTTGTTGAGAAAGTATGGCGAGCAGCTCAGTCCGCCAGTTCCAGATAGCTTCCAAATCTATGTAAATTTAGAATAGGCGCTTCCGACACAGCATTGGATTTTTGCCCTCACCTAACCGCATCCTCTCCTAACAACGGAGAGTATATAATGCTTGGTGTTCTTGGTGGCATGGGTCCCCTCGCGACCGTGGATTTTCTGACGAAACTTATAGAAAATACTCCGGCCTCCTGCGATCAGGATCATATCGAAACGATCGTGTCTTCGGCCTCGCATACGCCTGACCGCTCTTCTGCTATCATCGGGACCGGCGAAGATCCGTATCCTCACATGAAGAAAGCCTTGGTCGGCTTAGAGCGGTGCGGAGCGGACATCATCGCCATCCCCTGCAACACGGCTCACTACTGGCACGCTGCCTTGCAGAAAGAAACTAAGCTTCCAATCCTTCATATCGTCGACGCAGTTGTAGACCAGTTCGAATCCTCCCGGTGCAACAATGGCGTTGTCGGGATCCTCGCGACGACCGGTACGATACAGGCGGGGGTGTATCAGACACGGCTTTTGAACCGTGGCTATGGCTATGTAGCGCCGGCCCTGCATTCACAGTCAGATGTCATGCATGCAATACGTCTGGTCAAGGCTGGCCAACTGGCTCTCGCATCCAAGATCCTGAGTGTGCAGGCCCGTTTACTGATGGATGCCGGCTGTACCGTCATTGCCATGGCATGCACGGAGATACCGCTAGCACTTGCCGACATTTCGAGCGATCTTGCGCCATTTCTTGTCGATCCCACAAAGGCATTAGCACGAGCCTGCATTCAGGCGGCGGGGCTCGAACCGGTCAAGCTTAGTGTGATTTAGCGAGTTCCGCACCTTTCTGCAGTATTTGCGGCGAAATCTGAATGAGCCGCCTTTCAAAACTCAAGCAAAGCGGGAACAACGGCTAAACAATTTCGATTTTTGCAGCCTATAAGTGCAGTAACTGCATTTGTTCATTACGATGTGAGTCGCCGTTGTAGGATCGAGTTAGCGGTTTGACTTCGGGTGCTCTCTCTACCAATCGATAAACGTGTAAGTTACACAATTACATTTATACGATCTCTGTTTTATTTCTGAGCGCATATAATAATAAACGTCGAGGGGCTCTCGTGACCTGTTCCACCTGATCACCAAAACGGAGTGACACATGCAAGACTGGCTGGACAAGCTGACCGATCTCACCGCAACACAGGGCGACGAGAGCATCCTCAAGCAAGCACTTGCGGATTTCGCCGACCAGGCCGGCTTTGGCGGATACGCTTATCTTTATATCCGGCCAGGCCATACGATCGCCGCGTCCAACTATCATCCGGAATGGCGCTCGACCTATTTTCAGCGAAACTATGAGGCAGTCGATCCAGTCGTCAAACGCTCAAAGTCCTTGAAACTGGCTTTTACCTGGAGTGCGGACCAGGAACGGCCGCGTCTCTCCAAGGCCGAGCGTGCCTTCTACGCACAGGCCGCCGACTTCGGAATCTGCTCCGGTATTACCATTCCGATCAAGGCTGCAAACGGGTCAATGTCGATGTTCACTTTGGCATCGGAAAAGACGGTGATCGACCTTGAGCGAGATATCGATGCTGTTTCTGCCGCTGCAACCGTTGGGCAACTCCATACCCGTATGTGCTTCCTGTCCCTGACGCCGAGCGAACAGCATCCAGCCTCGCTCGATCCCAAAGAAGCCGCTTATCTTCAATGGATTGCCGTTGGCAAAACCATGGAGGAAACGGCAGATCTTGAAGGGGTCAAATACAACTCGGTGAAGAGCAAGCTCGAAGAGACAAGGAAGCGCCTTCGCATCCATACGATGCCGCATCTCGTCGCGCTCGCCATCCGCGCCGGACTTATCTGAGCGGCGACATCAGTTGACCGAAACCTTCGGAATATAACCCAGAAGCCCGACCAGCGTGTTCACCGCGCCCATCTGTGCATGCATCTCGATCATCGCCTCGATGTATTCGAGATGCTGCGCACCCCCGGCAGCTGTTCCGGTCTTGTAGTCGTCCGGCAATGCCTGGAACAGTTGATCTGCCTTTTCAACGAGCTGCCTGTGAAGCCGGATGGCATTCACTGCCAACGTCTCGATGTCTGAGCTTGGCAGTCCGCGCGTGAGCCCGATCACCGGGCGGAGTTCACATGTGTCCGAGACTGCTGAATCTTTCAAATCCATAGGTGATCCAACCCTGAGAAATTGTCTGCGGTACGCCCCCGCAAACGCAACTCTGATCCCAAGCCGGGGGTTGGAAACTGTACCTGGACAGTCCTGCGACCTTTAGCACCGGAGCACCTGGACATACGTCGCAGGCCCACCGGCCAATGGCCAGAGGATTTTGGTGTCGTATCGGCCGACACCAACCGCCAGATAGAGGTTTCCACACCCCGGGACAGCGCGTACTGCCCTGTCAGCCCTTATAGAGGGCAGATGTTGTTTTCGCTAGAGCGATGGAAAAACAATCACTTTGCAGATCTGCAGATACTTCAAGGTCTTCCTCCAATTCCCGTCAAGTCGATCCGGATCCCCGCTTTGTTCGCATCGGATGC
Source organism: Rhizobium sp. CG5 (assembly GCF_023701945.1). GTDB lineage: Bacteria > Pseudomonadota > Alphaproteobacteria > Rhizobiales > Rhizobiaceae > Allorhizobium. Next base: position 10,207 of record NZ_JABAEF010000015.1, on the reverse strand, counting down.
AACAGCCTCGGCTGGCACCGCCGGTTCGGCTTCATTTTCAGGAAGGCCGGACCGGCTATCTGCGCCATCGCGCTGGGCCGGCTCCGGCTCGGCGAGCTTGACCTCACCCGGATCCTCCACCCGAAAGACAGCTGTCCCCTCGAAATACCCCGTCTGCCAGGCGATGATCGCGTCGTCGAACACCTGTGGCAGGACCTCTTTCGCTGTCGGGTTTCCATACCATTTGGTGACGACGCGGTACACCTTGGCGAACAGTGCCGTGCCCATACGGATGTTCTGGCAAGGTTCGATTAGGTCCGGCTTCATTTCCCCGGCCTCGATGATGCCGAGCCCGGCAGGATACTGCGTGATGCCGAAACGCACGGTATTGCGGCCGAGGTTGTCACGGATCAGGGCCAAGGCTTCGTCCGGCGTCGTGGGTTTCGGCACCAACACAATACGGCTGCCGGAGCGTACCGTTACGGCAAGCGGATCCTGCGACCCCGCCCGCTCGATGAACATCTCGACGATCTCAGGCTTCAGAGCCTTGTCGGCGCATTGCTGGATAAGGGCCGCATCAATCATCTTGTCATTCCCCGATATTCTGAGTGAACGCTGTTCTGATTGAAAGCCATGACGATCGGCACGCCGAACAGCCGCGACCAGGCTCGGGCGCTCGCCTGTTGGATGGCGGTGATCGTCGTGCCTGATGTCCACCAGCCGTTACCGCTCGCCACGATGATGTCGGGAGCTTGAAGCATCGACTGCAAGATTGGCCAAAGGATCAGTTGCTCGTAGCAGATCAGCGGTGCGATCCGCATGCCCGAGACATCGACGACCGGATTGGCAAAAAAATGGGCGCGCGCCCCGCCGCCCTGGCCCATCCAGAACCGCCAAGGCCGCCACATCGACACCGGGACCGGCATGCGCTCGCGATAGAGGATACGGGCCTCAGCATCCGAAATAGCCACCATGACATTGTCGTAGCCGGCCGCATCGATGACAGCGGCGCCGGCGATAACGGTAATGCCAGATCCTCGCAAGCCATCTTGCCAAAGTCGCGCCACGGTCGGCGTCCAGAAGCCAAGCGCGCTCTCAGGCAGAACCACGAAACGGGCCTCTTCGCCCTCCGCAAGAACGGTTGCAATCAAGTCACGATGATAACGCAGGGCGCCGTCTCGACCGAGATTTTGCCCGAGCGCAAGGTCGACCCCTTTCCAGGTGTCTGGTACCTTTGGCTGCGTCCAGTCCGTGGCGGACCAGGCGTATAGTCCAAACAGGACTGCGACCGCGATTTGCCACCGTCGACCGGTCATGACGACCAACAGGATCGCGGTCGCTCCAAGACCACACCAGCCCCAACCCGGGAACAGGACGCCAGCCGCAGTTAGCGGATGCGCCCAGCCGGCAATCCCGAAGGGCGGCACACCCGTCAGCACCATGGCGAGCAGATACCGCACGCCCCTTCTCTTTTCCGAATGCCCTATCCAGAGGACGGCATGCACTAGGGTAAAGCCCACTGAGGCCGTCGCCCAAAGCAAAAGGCCGGGCCAGAGATCTGCGGCATAGAAGTTCGCGACACCCTGCGGCAAACCCCTGGATGCGGCGAGGAAATATGCCGCCGACACGGCAGCCGCGATCACGCGTGATGGCGACTTGGCCCAAAGCAATGGAAAGAACATCGCGACCGGGAGGGTCACCATGTTTCCGCTCCAGGCGACCGCGCCCACCGCGACCGACAGCCCAATCAGGATCGCCCCACGCAAGCGGTCATGGCCCGAAGGTGAGGATCGGCGTGGCAAGGCCGAGGAGCCCAGAGATCGGGATCGGTCCAAAATATCGGGAGTCATAGGAGCTCGCAAAGGATGAGTGGAGAAACAGGTGTCCTGGCGGCACGATGCCCCCGGAATAGGGAATGATCGGACGGCCCTGCCCGTCGTTCTCGCGGATGAGAGACGCGTCGAGAACTGTGCCGTCGATCGCGACAGTGTCGCCAATCGCGACGCGCTGGCCGGGAAGCGCTGCAACGGTCTTGATAAGCGGCGCGAAACCGCCAGCACACAGTCCGTGCCGGACATAGCCACGCTGCCGGGCCTCTTCAAATTGCGGCGTGGATGGAGGGCAGACGAACACGAGATCGCCAACGCTTGGAGCTCTACTAACCGTCTCGATACGCCAGATACCTAGCGGTTCGCTCGGCGTCAGGTTCAGCCTGATGCCACCGATGAGCCCGATCGCTGCAAAAGCAGCCATGACGCTCGCGCTCGCAGTGACGAACGCAATCACCCCTCGCCTGCTCACTGCTTGATCACCGGCGTCTGACGCTTAGCGAGCTTCAGGTCCTCGGCTTGGCTCAGCGTTGCCACTGTGCGTTCATGGGCCGCGAGCTGCTGGGCTGTGCGCATCACCGGCCAGGCTTCTTTCAGCCGCGCCTTCTCTTGGGGTGCCAGCCCCTCTGAGAGCTTGTCGAAGAGCTGACCTTGAGGCCTCTGCGCTGTGTTGGTCAGCAGGGTCCGCTCTCCGAACCGCTCGGCCACCGCCTTGTTAAATCTGTCGATCTCGGCTTTGGTTTCGCGATTGCTGACCGCGTAAGCCATCGCGGCAGGGAGATCGTTGCGGTCGATCGCGTCGCGCACGCGTTCCAGCACGGATCGAGCCGCCAGCGACAGCGCCGGGATGTCGATCGAGACGCGCTGGCGCAGCGTCTTCTCTTCACCCTCTATCCGCTGCGTGGCCGTCTCGCGGATCCGAAGGTAAGTTTCGATGTCGCGCTGCAGCGCGGGAGCGTTGACCTCCGCGACGCGGCGGGCCTCTCGGTCAGACTTGCTGGCGAGAATGCCGGTCTTGCCCTTGAGCGGTCCGATCGACGCGGGCTCGGCCGGAAGGTTGTCGAGCGTCTGCGAAGCACCCTGTTTGTCGGCGAGGACCGCATCGAAGTTCATGGCCCGGAAGGCGGTCTCTGGATCGGCGAACACATAGCGGAAGCGCGTCGACACCTCCTCCCATTGTTTCTTCACAGCGGGATCGTCGGCAACCTTGCGATCGACGGCGTCGCTCAGTGGTACCGGGAACAGTTTTACGCCTGACACCATCGGGCGGGCCTCCTTGTTCGTTTGCGATTTCAGAGCTTGCAGCAGGCCGAGACTTGTCCCCGCGGCTCGAAGACGGATAGCCAGATCGGCAAGTTTCGAGCTCTGGCGCAAAGTCCAGTCGAGCCGGTCGCGCAGCAGGGTCCTGGCGACATGGACGATGTGCAGGCCGCGGTTTTCGGCAAAGGCGAGTGCAGGGCGATAGAGCGAGCCGCGCTCGTAATCGAGCGTGGTCTCCTTGGTATTCCTGCGCGACAGGATTTCCGTCAGACCGCCGGCCTTGGAGAAGGAACGGCTGCCGTAATAGAGTGCCAGATCCTCGCGGTGGCGGGTCATCGCGACATAGGTGAGATGACGATCGAGCGAGAGGCTTGCCAGCACCTTCACCCGATCGACCGTTGCGCCCTGGCTCTTGTGGATCGTCGTGGCATAGCCGTGATCGAGATTGTTGTAGAAGCGCTGCTCGACGGACACCTGACGCCGCTGCTCCCCCTCACCGACGACGACCAATATGCGATTTGGCGCTGCCTCGACGACACGGCCGATCATGCCATTCTTGACGCCAAGCGAGCCTTCGTTTTTGAGGAAGACGATCTGGTCGCCGGCATCAAAATGGCGGATACCGTCGGCGGTCCTGAAGGCATGGCCTTCACTGAGGATGCCGCGCTCGACAAGTTTTCCCCGGGCCATCACGTTCAGCATGCGGACGTCGCGACGCAGATGCGCCAGCATCAACATGGACTTTGCCGGATCGTAGTCGCGGTTCCAGTCGGCAATGAGGTTTTCGACAGCCTGAGCCTTCAGCTCCGAGCCAAGCACCCGGCCCTCCGAACGATAGGCGGCGAGCGCTTCGCCAACATTGCCGCGCGCGAGATCAAGCGAGGCCTTGCGCATCCAGTCCTCGCGCTGGCGATAGATAGTCTCCAGCTCAGCGTATCCAATACGATCAACAATGGCGCGGAAGGCAGCCCCCGCCTCGATCGGCTGAAGCTGCTCGGGATCGCCAACCAGCACGAGCTTGGCGCCTGACTCGACAACGGCTTCGACGAAGCCGGCCATCTGCCTGGATGCGACCATGCCGGCCTCGTCCATAACGAACACCGTCCTGGCATCGAGCGTGTCGCGATCCTTCTTCCAGCGCAGCTCCCACGACGCCAGCGTGCGGCTCAGGATCCCTGCTTCCCTTTCCAAACCCTCTGCCGCCTTGCCGGCAAGCGCGCCACCGACGACGCGATATCCGGCCAGTTCCCACGCCTCGCGGGCAGCCTTCATCATCGTGGTCTTGCCAGCACCGGCGCGACCGACGACGGCTGCAATCCGGGCAGACCCCGCGATGCGCTCGATGGCCGCCTTCTGCTCTTGCGACAGCCGCGCGTGACGGCGGAACGTTGCATCGAGGACAGCGGGTGTGACGCTGTGCGACTCCTTACCCGACAGCCACATGGCCTGCCGAGCCATGGTCGCCTCCAGCCGGATCATCGCCCGCGTCGTGTAGCGGGCCGGCACCTTGCCACCGGTAGTAAAGTCGATCGTATCGCGCTGCAAACGGAGCACATCCTGGGTCTGGATGATGCGCGCCATCAGTTGCTGAAAAATGCCGGGATCGTCGATATAGCGATTGAGCACCTTGGCAACGTCGCGTTCATCAAAGACGCTCTTCTCGCGGGTGATCAGGTCAAGCACGATGCCCGGACTGCGAAGAATACGGCGGGCATTCTCGCTTCGACGCTGCTCATTCAGCTCGATCCGCTCGAGCTCTGGACGCACGCCTCGGCTTTCGGCCTTGCGCTCGATCGCCTTGGCGCCGACGCCGAGATGGAGGGTCGGCTCCAGGCCGATGCCCTGCTTCTCGTAGGAGCGGCCATCAACACGAAGATCGATGCCGCCCAGCGCCAGGTGATGGTTCTGACGCTCGAACCATCCATCACGCAGCTTGTTAAAATCCTCTGTCGAGCCGGCCCAGAGCTCGTAGGCGATCTTCCCGGATTTCGTCCGGACAGGCTGCGCGTCTTTCCCTGTCACCGCGACCTTCTTTGCGCCGAACCCCTCTTCTGTCAGCGGGCGCAATGTCGTCATCAGATGAATATGCGGATTGCCTGGATTGTCGTGGTAGACCCAATCGGCACCCATACCCTTGGCGAGGATGTTCCTTTCCACGAAATCCCGGACCAGCGCGATGTTCTGCTCCGGCGTGAGCTCCAGTGGAAGTGCGATGGTCAAGTCGCGGGCAAGCTGCGCATCGGAGCGTTTCTCGAACGCCTCGACCTTGTTCCAGAAGGCTTCGACCGCTCCCGAGACCGACCGATCGGCGATCATTGCTCGTGCCCATTTCGGAGCATCCGCAGGAAGCACAAATTCCTCGTGCAAAAGGCCCTGTTTGCGGGTGTAGTCGATGGTGCGGGCCTCGCGCTCGTATTCCATCTTCGCGCAATGCCGGTATGCCGCAGACAGCACGGCACTGCGGCCGTCACCACGGCTAACAATGCTGGCTGAGAAATGGGCGATGGCCACGGCGTAAAACACTCCCGGTTCGAATCTCGTTCGTCGGGGGCGACGACCCCACGACGGCCCCGCCAGGGCCATGAGCAAGCACGTCGCATCACCGACGTATAATTGCGCCCTTGGAGCCATTCCTTCGGAACGGCGGGATCATTCACAAAAGCATCGCCCTTGGCGATCTGCAGATCTGCAGATTCCTTTTTCTGGGCATCCGGGAGAAGTTTGGCGTCACAGCAGCAACGCCAAACTCTAAGGAGAGCATCCGGAATGAAGAAGCCATCGTCGAAGATCAGGGAAGAAATCGCCAGATTGCAGGAACAGTTGAGAGCGGCTGAAACACGCGAGGCCGAACGCATCGGGCGGATCGCGCTGAAGGCCGGCATTGGTGAGATCGAAATCGAGGAGTCCGAGCTTCAGGCTGCCTTCGAGGAAATTGCCGGGCGGTTTCGCGGAGGCAAAGGACCGACGACCGGAAAAGAGAATGGGCCTGGTGAAAAGCCAGATCGCGATGCGCGCCCGTCGCTCGCATCTGGCACGGATGCGGGCGGGCCTGGTGAGGCTTGATCGGATGGCGAAGGGGATGACGACAGAAGCGCGCAAAAAGGACACGCGCGAAAAGATCGAGCTCGGCGGCCTGATCGTAAAGGCCGGCTTGCGATACGAAAAACGGGCGCTGCTGCTCGGTCTTCTGATCGATGCGAGCAACCGGATCAAGGGCAATGAGGCGGAGCGATTGCGCCTGACATCCATCGGTGCGGAGGCGTTTGGCGATGACGGTGAATAGGCTGCTTCTCGGGATTCTTCCTGCAATCATCATGCTGGTCGTCATGTTCGGGACGACGGGTATGGAGCATCGGCTAGCGGCTCTGGGGACGAGCGCGCAGGTTAAGCTTTTCCTCGGCCGCGCCGGTCTCGCCCTACCCTACATCGCAGCCGCCGCAATCGGCGTCATCTCGCTGTTCGCAGCAAATGGATCGGCCAATATCAAGGCAGCCGCGCTGAGTGTGCTTGCCGGGAACGGTACAGTCATCCTCATCGCAGTCGCCCGGGAAGCAATCCGGCTCGCCGGCATCGCAGGCAGCGTTCCGACAGGACAATCGGTCCTCGCCTATGCCGATCCCGCGACCCTGCTTGGCGCGAGCGCTGCATTCTTCAGCGCCGTGTTTGCCTTGCGAGTCGCCATCAAAGGCAACGCCGCGTTTGCTCAAGGAGGGCCCACGCGCGTCAGTGGCAAACGGGCAGTGCATGGTGATGCCCACTGGATGAGCTTGGCTGAGGCCGGGAAACTGTTTTCCGATGCGGGCGGCATCGTCGTCGGTGAGCGATACCGGGTCGATCGTGACAGTGTCGCGGCGATGGCGTTCCGCACTGACAACCCGGAGAGCTGGGGTGCAGGAGGCAATTCCCCGCTGCTCTGCTTCGATGGCTCGTTCGGCTCCTCGCACGGTATCGTCTTTGCCGGCTCCGGTGGTTTCAAGACGACGTCGGTCACGATCCCGACCGCGCTCAAATGGGGCGGTGGGCTCGTCGTGCTTGATCCCTCCAGCGAGGTCGCGCCGATGGTCGTCGAGCATAGGCGAATGGCCGGCCGTAAAGTGATCGTGCTCGATCCCGCCAACCCCGCGACCGGCTTTAATGCACTCGACTGGATCGGTCGGTTCGGTGGCACGAAAGAGGAGGACATCGTCGCGGTCGCGACATGGATCATGACTGACAACGCACGGGCGGCTTCGGCACGCGACGACTTCTTCCGCGCGTCCGCCATGCAGCTGCTGACCGCGCTGATCGCCGATGTCTGCCTGTCGGGATACACGGACGCAAAGGACCAGACGCTACGTCGCGTCCGCGCCAATCTATCCGAGCCCGAACCGAAACTGCGCGAGCGGTTGACGCGGATTTACGAGCAGTCGGAATCCACCTTCGTCCGCGAGAACGTCGCGGTGTTCGTCAACATGACGCCGGAGACATTCAGCGGCGTTTACGCCAATGCCGTCAAGGAGACACACTGGCTTTCCTATACGAACTATGCCGCACTCGTGTCCGGCGACAGCTTCTCGACCGACGAACTGGCGACCGGCGTTACAGACATCTTCATCGCCCTTGACCTGAAGGTTCTGGAGTCGCATCCGGGACTGGCACGGGTGGTCATCGGCTCCTTCCTCAATGCGATCTATAATCGAAATGGCGAGGTCGCGGGTCGCACCTTGTTCCTACTTGATGAGGTGGCGCGCCTTGGCTATTTGCGCATCTTGGAAACCGCCCGCGACGCTGGACGCAAATATGGCATCAGCCTGGCGCTGATCTTTCAATCCATCGGCCAGATGCGCGAGGCCTATGGCGGCCGCGATGCCAGCTCGAAATGGTTCGAGTCCGCATCGTGGATTTCGTTTGCGGCGATCAACGATCCAGAAACCGCGGAGTATATTTCCAAGCGCTGCGGTGACACCACGGTCGAGGTCGACCAGACGAACCGCTCTTCCGGAATGAAGGGATCGTCGCGCTCGCGGTCGAAGCAACTCACGCGCCGTCCGCTGATCCTGCCGCACGAAGTGCTGCGCATGCGCGGCGACGAACAGATCGTTTTTACTGCAGGCAATGCACCGTTGCGCTGCGGTCGCGCCATTTGGTTCAGACGCAAGGATATGAGCGCGTCCGTCGGCGAAAACCGGTTTCACAGGCAGGCCAAAAAAGGGTCGGGAGCCAATGAGACGGGTCCCGCGCCTAAGAATTGAGGAGACCGTAATTTGAGAATTTTGCCCGCCGTAGCAGCCCTATCCGCCATGGTCATCTGCCTTGTTGCATCAGCGGGGTTGGCACAGCAGCCGAAGAGCTCGCGTGACGCGTTTTCAATTTGCGGAAGCGGGCAACGGATCACCTGCGTGGTGGATGGTGATACGTTCTGGTTTCGAGGTGAAAAGCTCCGGATTGCCGACATCGACACGCCGGAGCTAAGCCCGCCGCGATGCCAGCGTGAACGCGAGCGTGGCCTTGCGGCGAAACAGCGTCTGCTCGACATCCTTAATTCGGGTCCGCTCTCGTTCAAGACGACCGCCAGAGAAGAAGACCGCTTTTTTCGCAAGCTCAGGATCGTCTACCGCGACCGGCGCTCGGTCGGGGATATTCTCGTCGCCGAAGGCTTGGCTCGGAAGTGGGAAGGATCACGCCGGAGTTGGTGCGAATGATCCGGGTACCAACGGATCACAGATGTGAATCGATGATATCAGTCCGATTCAAAACTGTCATTGGACGGCAGATTCCGAACACGCGATTCTGCCGGCATGATCACGCAGCCCTACCACCTCTATGTCGAGCGTATCGCGCCGGAAAAAAACATGGCGCGGTTCTATGCGCTTGCTGTTCAGCCGACATTGTTCGGCGAGGTTTCGCTTGTGCGCGCCTGGGGCCGGATCGGAACGCGCGGACAGCAGATGGTGCATCTGTTTGACAACGAGAGCCAGGCCATCAACCTGTTCCTCAATGTCCTTCGCGAGAAGCGCAAACGGGGTTATCGGCCAAAACGACCTGTGGACATCCCACGGATCTGATCCTCGGCCCCATCGTCGCCGATGACAATCCGGTCATAAGCTGACACGGATTTTATCTTTGACAACAAGATGCGAGGAATTCCATGACCACCACCAATGAAATCGCCGACAAGATTGCAGCCGATAACGGCCTGACCAAGGTTCAGGCCAAGGGCATCGTAGAAGCCGTGTTTCAGGCGATCGCCGATGCCGCAGGCTCCGACGCCGAAACCTCGATCCCCGGCTTCGGAAAATTCAAGGTGAAGGCATCGCCTGAGCGCGAGGGTCGCAATCCTGCGACCGGAGAAAAGATGACGGTTGCCGCTTCGAAGAAGCTGACCTTTGCGCCTGCCAAGGCGCTCAAGGTTGCACTGAACAAGTGATCCCTGACGTGGAGAGCCCCGCTCTGGCGGGCGGGGCATCCAGTATCAGTCCCGGTTCGACCGGGACCAGATGAGGGAGAGGCCTTCCTCGCCTTCGACCTCGATCAGCGTTGCGTAGATCGGGGCCGGGAAGCTCGGGTCGTCGAGCTTGACCGAGAGGTAGTCGCGGCCTTCGTTCGAGGTCTTTTTCCAGGCTGCGCCGAATTCGACCGTAGCCCCGGCGAGGATTCGGTAGTCCGGGCCCTTTTCGGATGTGCGCTCGACGGCGCGGATGGTTGCCTTGACGTTGAGGTTGAGGGTCTTGATGGTGCCGGAGAAGCCGTTCCCGGAAGCGGTGAAAGAGCCGATGGTTGCCATTGTCGTGTTCCTTTTCGGTTGTTCGAGCCGCGTCCATCGCGGCCTCGATGGCAGTCGATAGGACCGGAGGCGATCGGCCTGCACCTGAAGGGCCGAAACGAAGAGGAGGACGGCCAGGAGAGGCTTTCTTGATGATGTGGACACCCCCACCACTACCGCCGAGAATATCGGCAGGGACCAATCAAACGTTGGAAAGGAAACGGGATGTCCAGGCTGACAATCGGAATCGACCTTGCAAAGAATGTCTTCGTGCGACCTGCAAGTCGCGTGAGTTTCTGTTTCACAGGAGGAGATATTGCCTGAAGAAACCGGCTGTTCCATCAGCCGTTCCCTACCCGGACATGCGGAGCCGGTAACGGCTCGGTGTGAAGCTCTG
>NZ_JABAEF010000014.1 GCF_023701945.1 Rhizobium sp. CG5 | reverse complement strand
GCCCGCCTCGTGCTCCTTCAGTATGCCGATAATCTGTTCGTCTGTGAAACGGTTGCGCTTCATTCTCTGGTCCTCTCAATAGGCCAGAGCTTACTTCAAAATGGATTAGTTCAGCGGGGCAAGGTCACCCGCAACATGATGGCAGAAGCTGCATCCCTTGCTAGAGTTTCACAGTCCTGTCTCATGAATGGGGTGGCTGCCGATACGATATTGCGGGGCTAAACATCCCAAGCGCAAAGGCAACGAAATTGCTGATAATGTGCGAGTATTTCGAAATGTTGCAAAACAAGGAGCGTCGCCGCTAGCCTCTGCCGCGCAACACGATCAGTCCGGCAAACTCAAGGTTTTAACGCGTACAGCGCGTGTCTGGCTGGTATCGCCGTTTTTCGCTGGCCTCCTACTTTACCGGAATGTGGCGGCTGCAAGCTTCGGCAGCATTAGGCGAAAGGCGATGCTGCGCGCGCCCTGAAACAGGAGAAGGGCAATCCAGAGGCCGTCATTGCCAAACAGCGGCTGGAGTATGGCCCAGGCTACGAAATAGACGACGAGCGATGCCAGCATCAGGTTGCGGATCTGCCGCGACCAGGTGGCGCCAATATAGACACCGTCCATCTGGAACGCGATGATCCCGACAAAGGGCAGGGCGACGACATAGAAAAGGTGAGACTTGGCGAGCGCCGTGACCGCTGCGGTTGGTGAGGTGAGTTCGATGATCCATCCGCCGCCCGCGAAGAAAGCCAGCGAGACAACGGCTGCAAAAATCAGGCCCCAGATTGTGGTCAGCCGGATCGTACGGTCGAAGGCGGGTCTGTATCGGGCGCCCACTGCCCGGCCTGCCAATTGTTCGGCGGCGGTCGCAACGCCATCGAGAAAGGCGACGCCGAAAAAATAGAAGCGCAGGAGAATCGTGTTGGCGGCCAGCACGTCGATGCCGAGAAAACCGCTCTGGCGGGTAAAGAACGTAAGGCCGATCAGGAGCGCGAACGATCGGATCATCATATCGCCGTTGACCGAGAACGACCGTTTCAGCACTGCAAGATCCGGCAGGCGCCAAGCGGTGTGATCGGTCTTTTTCAGGATCAGGAACAGGCCCGCCAGGGCAGTCACGGCTTCCGCCACCAGCGACGCGATGGCGACGCCTTCCACACCCCAGCCGAGACCGATCACCCAGTAATAGGCCAGTCCGGCATTCAGGCCGTTGAGCAATGTCTGCAGCAGCATGCTCCACAGCGCCTCGCCGCGGCCGATGATCCAGCCGAAGGCAACGAAGTTGAACAGCACGAAGGGGGCTGACCAGATGCGCCAGTGAAAATACGTCGCTGCCGCTTCCGCGACCTCTCCCTGCGCGCCCATGGCGGCAAGGCCCAGAGTGCCGATCGGACCTTGCAGCAATAGGAGCACAAGACCCGCAACCAGTGCAATGATCAAGCCGCTGGCCAGCGCTCGCTGCTCGCCGACTCGATCGCCGGCGCCCAGTGCCTGGGCTGTAAAACCGGTCGTCGCGGCCCGCAGGAAGTTGAACGTGACGAAGATGACGTCAAAGACAACAGCTGCGAGCGCGACGCCCCCAACCAGTGACTCCTTGCCCATATGGGCAATCACCCCCGTTGCAACGAGGCCGACAAGGGGCGTCGAGAGATAGGCGATCATCATCGGGATCGCGATCTTAAGAACGTCCCGATGGGCGATCTCGAAGGGTCTGACGGGGGCGTCATGCCCTTTCGTGCCGGTGTTTTGCACTCAATCCTTCCGATGTGGTTGGCCGAGCGTGTGCATCAGGCGGTTGGCCCAGCCGAAAATGGCGATCGAGTGGATGAGGTCCAGTATCTGGAGGTCGTCGAGACCGATTTCGCGCAGGTGGTAGAACTGGTAGACGCCGACATTGTCCGGATGCGCGGTCATATCCACGCCAAAGTTGAACAGGGCCTGCTCAAAGTCCGGCAGGTCGGCATCCAATCCGTTCCTGTATATTTCCTCCACGACTTCGGGCCGCTTTTCCAGCTGGATATAGCGATTGGCGTGAACGGAAGCACAGTAGATGCAATGGTTGACGAAGGACGCGGCGAGCGCGCCGATCTCGCGGCCGCCGCGTGACAGTCCGCCCTCGCTGTACATGATGTCGTTGAACAGCGGCGTGCGTTCCTCCAGGATTTCCGCCTCCTGGGCCAGCACCAGAACATAAGCTGACATCTTGGTGTTCGAAGGCGTGACCTTCAGTGCCTGCAACTGCTCAGGCGTGGCCGTGGCCAGATCCACCGGCTTGACATAGGGGTTCCAGTCCAGCGATTCGAGCGTGAAATCGTGCACAACATCGGCCATGTCAGTTATCCCTCAGCATCTTGAGGCCGGCGACCACCAGCACCTGGTAATTGACGAAGGCGATCAGCCCGGCCAGCGTGACGATGTCCCGGTCGTCGAGGCCGGCCGCGGTGAGGGCCTCGATGTTGGAGCGCGTCGCCTGCTTTGGCGTCAGGGTCACCAGATCGACATGGCGCAGGACCGCCGCCATCCGGCCTGATTCATCCGCCGGCATCCAGCCCTGCTCGGCCATGGCGAGACTGTCCCCGGCGGCGCCTTCAGCTTTCGCCAAGGCTTTATAATGGGCGACAAGCTCGGTCGACCTCCATAGGCCGGCCATCCGTGCCGCGATCGCGGCCCGCTCGGCGTAGGAAAAGTTGCGCGGATCGGCCGGGTGAAGGGCGGCCACATAACTCGTCTGGGTCAGGTGCTTCAGCTTGGCGCGCTGCTCGCGCAGTTCGGCCAGCGGCGAAGTGGGTTTCAGGCCCAATACCTGGTCGATGACATCGACCGTGGTGGATGTTGTCATGGTCATTCCTTTCAGTCGGCAGACAAGGCTTCGTCGAGAAAGCTCAACCGGTCTTGCCCCCAATACAGTACGTCTTTGTAAATCCACGTTGGCGTTCCGAACACGCCTTTAGCCTGGGCTTCCGCTTGGCTGTCCTGCCATGCTTTCATGACAGCGGGATCGCCTTCCATCGCCTGCAGCCTCGCGCCATCCAGTCCCAGGCGGTTGGCGACGTCGATGCGCACCGACGACATCGTGACGTCAAGTTCCTCGCTCCACAGCGCATGCAGCAGAGCGTGGCTCAGTTCCAGCGCCGGCAATCCCAGCCGGTCGGCGGCGATCACCATGCGGGCGGAGTATTCGTTGTTGGTCGGATAGTGTTTCGGCTTCAGCACCAACGGCATGTTCAGCCGCTTGCGCCAGCGGTCCAGTTCCACGGCGTGATAATCCTGGCGCGGCTGCGGGCGGGAGCGCAGCGGCACGCCGCCATTCTCTGTCACGATGCGGGTCGGCCGCACCACGACATGGAGGTTATGCTTCTCGATCATTGCCTTGAACTGGGGCCAGCCGAGATAGGCCCAGGGCGAACTCAGTGCGTGGTAGTAGTAGACAGTCTTTTGCATGCTCACTGCTTCCTCTCACGCAGTCTTCTGTTCGGCGACAGCTGCATCGGCATCCACCCATTCCGAACCGTCGAGTTCCGGCTTTTCATAGGCCAGCAATTCCTGCCAGTGATGGTCGATGTCGCGAATGAACAGGTGGCCGGCAATGCCGCGGGCAAGCCAAAGGGCGCCTTCGCTGATCGCTGGAATGTCGCCGCTCACCTTGCCGAGGCTCATCGTTGCCCCATAGTTGAAGCAGTGGATGTCCTTCAGCCACGGTGCCGTGCCCGGCTCCTTCTCGGTAAAGGAGAAGTCGTCGTTTAGCCAGGGGAAGCGGCCGAGCCCGCGGTTCTCCTCTCCGGCCGGCGGGACGTAGCGGTCCTCCCAGCAGGCGATTGCCTCGCGATACGGCTCCAACTCGCTGCGACTCAGCGGATCGATGTCGAAGCCCGTGCCGAGGATGACGAAATCGGTGCGGAATGTGCGGCCGTTGGTGGTGGTGATGACGACTTCGTCACCTTCTTCCTTCATCGAGCCGATGCCGCAATCGAAGTGGAAGAAGGCATTGGCGTGGCGGCTGACACGCAGAGTGGAATTGTGCGGGGCCGGCGTCTGCTGCTTGGTGGAGTAATCCATCAGCCGCCAGCGCCATTCCGGCGAAATCTGCGGGAAGCCCGCCGTCACGCCGTAGGATCCGATACCCATCAGCTTGTTGATCGTCGGCATCTGCTTGCGCCGCGCCAGAAGGCGCACCTCGCCGGCCCCGGCCTCCAGCGCTTCGGCCGCGTTGTCCACCGCTGATGCGCCGACGCCGATCACAACGACGCGCTTGCCTTTCAACGCCTTGAAATCGACCGCGTCGGCCGAATGGGCCCAGGAGACGTGACGCTGCATGCCTTTGACGAAATCCGGAATGCTCGGTCCGCCCAGCCCGTCGCGGCCGGTTGCCATGACCAGCTTGCGGGTCACGATCGGTGTCGCGCGGCCGCGGTCGATTTCGAGTTCCAGCAGCCCGTCCGGCCGCGGTATGACCCGGGTCACATGGGTGCTGTTTTCGACAGGCACGGCCAACACGTCGCGATACCAGGCGAGGTACTCCATCCACATCGGACGGGGAATGCGGAACAGTTCATCCCAGGCGGCTTCCCCGTGATTGGCTGTATACCAGGCGCGGAACGTGAGGGATGCCACGCCAAGCGCCGGACCGAGCAGGTTCTTCGGCGAGCGCAGCGTTTCCATGCGGGCATAAGTCAGCCACGGTCCTTCCAGGCCCTTGGGCGAGCGGTCGACGATCCGCAGGTTGCCGATGCCGGCCCGTGTCAGGGAGAGCCATGCGACCAGCCCGCACATCCCCCCGCCTATGATCACCACGTCGCTGACCGTCCCGCCGGTCTCGTCTGTGACAGGCTTGGACCAATTGGTTGGCGGGTAGTTGAGGTATTCCAGGTCCTGCCGCACCCTTGCGTTCAATTGTTCAAGCCGGGAAGCCTGTGGCATGGTCATGGTTTCGTCCTGTCTCGTGTTCAGATTCTCGCGCCTCCGCTTTTCCAGGATTCGCGAAATTGCTTCTTCTCATCATTTCAACGCAGCGGTTGCGTCAGTCGGACAGCACCACGGCGTCGCTCTCACGCCAGCCGATCCAGACGTCGTCGCCGGTAAGCTGCGACAACGAAACCGGGTCGAGCTGCGCCACGATCTCCTGTCCGCCGGAAAGTTCGATGGTGACAGAGGTGTGATTGCCTTTGAAAATGCGCTGCTTGACTCGGCCTGGAATGCCCAGCCTGTCCTTGGGCTCCGCACCAAGGCAATGGAGCGCTTCCGGTCGAAGCGCCACTGTCACGGTTTCACCCGGCTTGGGCGACGTGCCGTTTAGCGCAGCATGGATGACATGGCCCTGCCAGCGCAGTGCCGCGAGATCGCCCTCGAGCGAAATGATCTCGGCGTCCAGGAAATTGCTCTCCCCGATGAAATTGGCAACGAAGCGGCTGCGCGGTCGGGAATAGAGCGTATGGGGATCGCCCATCTGTTCGATCCGGCCATTGTTCATGACGACGATAACGTCCGACATGGTCAGCGCCTCCTCCTGGTCATGGGTGACGAAGAGGAAGGTCTTGCCGGTGGTCCGCTGGATCGATTTGAGCTCGATCTGCATCTGCTGGCGCAGCTTGGCGTCGAGTGCGCTCAAGGGTTCATCCAGCAGCAGCACGTTCGGGTTGGGCGCGAGCGCCCGCATCAGCGCCACGCGCTGGCGCTGGCCGCCGGAGAGCTGATCGGGGGTGCGATCAGCAAAATCCTGCAGCTTGACGAGCGAGAGCAGTTCCATGGTGCGCTTGTGGATGGCGTCGGAGGCCATGCCCTTCAGCTCCAGACCGAAAGCGATGTTGCGGCCGACCGTCAGGTGCGGAAACAGGGCATAGTCCTGGAAGACGATGTTGACGTTGCGCTTGTTGGGCGGCAGGCGGGTGATGTCGCTGCCGTCTAGAAAGATCGACCCGGACGTCGGTGTCTCGAACCCGCCGAGCATGCGCAGGGTCGTCGACTTGCCGCAGCCGGAAGGGCCGAGAAGGGTGACGAACTGGCCGGGGTCGATGGCCAGGTCGAGATTGTCGACGGCCAACGCCGTGCCGTAGTATTTGTTGACGTTGCGGAAGTGTACGACTGGCGGCATCGGTCAGGTCCTTGAACGGCGGGTAAAATGTTCGGCATAGAGGCCGACGGCGGCGGTGACGACCAGAACGATCGTCGCCATGGCGTTGATTTCGGGCGACATACCGCTCTGCACCTTGGCAAAGATCAGCATCGGCAAGGTGGCCTGGTAGCCACCCAGGAAGAAGGTGCGGACGAAATCGTCGATGCTGGTCAGCACGCAGAAGATCATCCCGCCGACCAGCGCCGGTGTCAGATAAGGGATGGTGACGCGGATGAAGGCGATGAAATTATCCGCGCCGAGGTCCCGTGCGGCATCGATCAGGTTGTGCGGCATCGAGCGCAGCCGCGTCAGCACCATGATGACAACGAAAGGCACGGCATGCAGCGTATGACCCACGATAATCGCGCCAGTTCCGGTCGGAATGTCGAGCACGCGGATGAAGATGCGCATGGAAATGGCATTGATCAGGCCCGGCACGACGGCCGGCAGGCAGGCGAGCGCAAAGATTGCGGCCCGGCCCCAGATCCCTTCCGCCGAGATCAAAAGCGCGATCCAGACGCCGATGATCGTGGCAAACAGCGTGGTCATGCTGGCAATCAGGACGGAGTACCCCACAGCGTGGAGAAACTGCTTGTCCTGCAGCACCTTGGCGTACCAGCTCAGCGTCCATTCGCTGATCGGGAAGGCGATGAAATTGGCATCCTTGAAGCTCATCGCCATCATCAGGGTCAGCGGCAGCAGCAGATAGATGACGAACAGCCAATAGGAAGCAGAAAGGGCTGTCCTCGGAGCATCGGTGAAATAGGCGCGCATTGTCATTTCCTCACATCAGCCGCACGGAACGTCCGCCGACGATCCGCATGAACAGTCCGACCGTGGACAGCGAAACGGCGAGCATGATCACGGAAAAGGCAGCCCCCTCCGGCCATTTGTCGCTGGAACCATGGAACAGGGTGGCGATAATCTCCGGGAAGATCACCGTGTTGGGCCCGCCCAGCAGCAGCGGCGCTGCAAAAACGCCGACCGAGGTTAGGTAGACCAGGCTGCAGCCCGAGACGATGCCGTCCCGGGACAATGGCAGGATCACCCGACGGAACCGCTGGAACGGACCGGCGCCAAGATCTGATGCCGCGTCTATCAGCGACACCGGAATCTTTTCTATCGCAGAGTAGAGCGGTAGCAGCATGTACAGCGAAATCAGGTAGACGACGCCGAAGGACAGCGAGAAATAGGTGTAGAGCATGGGGATCGGCCGGTCGATGAAACCGAACTCCCGCAAAAGCACGTTCACCGCACCGCGATTGGCCAGAAGCATGATCACGGAGAAAGTGCGGATGATCTCGCCGGCCCAGAACGGCACCAGCAGCAGAAGCAGCGCGCGCGTCCGGTTTCTCGGTTTGACGACCTTTGCCACGTAATAGGCAACCGGATAGACGACCAGCAGCGTCACGGTCGTGACCACAAGGGCGAAGATCAGGCTTCTGATAAAGGGAATGAAATACAGAGGTTCCTGAAAGAACAGCAAGTAGTTGTCGAGCGTGTAGTCGACACCACCAACCGGCGGCGCTGGATAGGTACTCATCAGGCTGATGCGCGCCATCTGATAGATCGGCCCGATATGCAGCATTACGATCCAGGTCAGCGGAAGCACCAGCAGGAGCACCAGCCGGGCACGCCGGCTGTTGGCCACCAGACCTATCGTCATCTGGTAGAGGCTGGAGCCGGCTACCTTGCCGATCCAACCGGCATAGCGCGGAGCGCCGTGAGACCCCGTATTACTCGTCTGCGTCATTGTGGAATTCGCCATTCACGTGTTCCCGGCTCTGGAAAGCTCTGGTTATAGACCGGCCCCTTTAGGGCCGGTTTTGTTCTCGTCTGTCGGAGGAGGTTCGAAGCGCCTCAGGCGGCCTTGACCTCCGCGGATGCCTTGTCGATCATCTCGTTCTTCATGGCGCGGTTCTTGGAGCTGAAGAATACGACCCGTTCCATCTGCTCCGCTGGCAGGGCATTGGCGGCGCGTTCGCGATCGCTCAACACCTTGTCGACACCGTCGAAGGCCGAGGCAAAGCCTGACTGGCGCGTCATCGCCGCTCCGATTTCCGGAGACGACAGCATGGCATCGAGGAAGGTATAGGCAGCATCGGCATTCGGCGCGTTGTTCACCACGTTGAAGGAATAGAGGAAGCCATAGGTGCCTTCCTTTGGCACGGACAGTTCGATCGGGTGACCGTCCATGATCAACTTGGCGGCAGGGCCAGACCAAGCCTGCGCAACATAAATGTCCTCGTTCAGGAACATCTGCTGCACTTCGGAGCCGGCGTCATAGTATTTGCGCACCTTGTCCTTCTGGGCGATCAGATAGTCGCGCGCCTTGTTGGTGGCCTCCGTCGCGATGTCGGGCTTGCCTTCGTAGGTCACATAGTCGCCGTCATTGCCCTGATAGCGCATGACGATCGAGAGGAAGTCGGAGACGATGTAGGAGGTCAGCCCCTTGAACTCGTCCTCGAACATGATGCTCCAGCTGTCCGACGCCTTGGTGTACTCGGTGTTGCGGGCAAGTCCCTCGAAACCGGCCAGCAGCGGCACGCCGTAGGTGGAGCCGTCGATGGTCAGCTGCGGCGCACCCTTGTAGGCACTGGCGAGCTTGTCCCAGTTCTTCAGTCGGCCGGTGTCGAGCTTGGAAAGGAGGTTCGACGAAATAAACTGCGACAGGCGGTGGCCGGTGACGGTGACGATATCGGTGCTGGGTGCGGCACCTTCGGCGGATAGCAGGTTGTATTGCTTGCCCTGGTCATCGGTCAGGCGGACGTTCACCTGAATACCGGTATCCTTCTGGAACTGGTCGATGAATTCCTGTGGTACGAACTTGTCGTAGGTGGTGATGTTGACCACCTTGCTCTGCGCACGCGCAGACCGAATGATGCCCGGTGCGGCGAGCAGGCCGGTCCCGGCTGCCAGAAGTTTAAGGGTAGACCGTCGGGTTGCTGCGAAATCTTTCATGGCACTCTCCTTGTTTGACGTGGTGATTATTGCAGTCCGGTCGTCAGGCCGTTTACGCTGGCCAATTCGTCGGTGCCGCCAATTGGGACGACACTCTTGTCAATGAACCTCTTTGTCGGAGCCTCCCCCGTAGGTCATGTCTGCCCATTGGCCGGCCTTGCTTGGATCATGTGCCGTGAAATGGGGCATGCGGGCAGCCGCTATGCGGATAACGAGTTGGATCAGTTCCTGCGCAGTCGCCGACAGCGGTCGCGACGCTGCCGAAAAGATTCCCCAGAGAAACGGAATGTCGATATCGAGGGGCCGAACCGTCACGTCTGACGTTCGCAAACCATAAGCAGTGGCCGGTTCGACGATGGCGATCGCCATGCCTGTTGACGCGATCTGTATGGCATTCATGGCGACACTGGTGGCAATGATGCGCCCGGCGCGGACATTGGCAGCCTCCAGCGCATGATCGACGCGCCGTCTCAAGCGAAAAGGATTGGCCAGCGTGACAATGCTCCGTCCGGCGAGATCAGATATTGAAATGACATCTTTCGCCGCAAGCGGGTCTTGCGGCGAGACGGCTGCCACACAGCGCCCCTGGAAAATGCCATGCGCTTCCAGCCCGGGCTGTTCCGCGGGAAGCGACGTGACGCAAAAATCCGCAGTTCGCGCGAGCACAGCCTGGACAGCCGCCTCAGCCGGCATGCTTCTCAAATAGATCGTATGGGGCAGCAGCGCTTCGGGAAGCTCGGCCAGCGCCAGCGGAATGATGCCGCTGGCAAAGGCCTGCGTCGAGGCGATCTCGATCGGATCGGGCTCTTTCAACGTAATTCGGCGTGCGCGTTCGCGCAGGTGTTCGATGCCGCTGATGAAGCGTTCTGCCTCGGCGTGAAAGGCGATGCCCTTGTCGCTCGGGGTGATCCGCGGGCCGTTGCGATCGAACAAAGCAAAGCCCAGGGAGGTTTCCAGGTCCTGGACGAGCCGCGTGACCTGAGATTGCGAACGATCGAGAAGACGCGCCGCGCCCGTGATACTGCCGGCGGACATGACCGCTAAAAATACCTCAAGTTCGCGTATCTCCATGGATATCATGCGCCCTTTGCATTATGACAGATTTATTGTGCATTAGACGCATGATCTTCGCCAGTGACAAAAGACAATTTTTTGTTTTTCGGAGTGGAGAGGGAATTGATGCCTCCTTCAGCAGAGGTGCGCGCGAAAAAAATGCAAACGAGCAGGGACATTGCTGCCGGCGACACAAAAGGAGGGCCGTCTGCACAGCGACAGTTCAAACGGGTGAAAGTCAGAGCAAGTGGCTGCACAGCCAATCGGCATCGCCGGGAGCAAAGACAGAGTTTGTACGATTCGTACCTGTGACGGAACAGCAACAGCACCGTGTCTTTTTCCGCGAGGTTCAACAAAGGTCTCTAAATTTCAAGCTTATGCAGGTTGCCTGCACCCATCGAAAGGACGGAAAAATGCGTATAGCTATACTCGGAGCAGGTTCCATCGCCTTCGGCATGGCGGCGTTTTTGGCTGAGGCCGGACACATGCCGGTCCTCTGGTCGCCTTCGGGCAAGGGAACCGAAGCCCTTGCGGGCAAAGGTCACCTGGTTGCGTCCGGCTCGGTGAGCTATTCCGGGCCGGTCGGCGTTGCTTCAACATGTGGTGATGCCGTTTCCGGTGCGGATGTCGTCATCGTTGCGCTTCCCGCCAATGGCCACCGCGCAGTTTTCGATATGCTTTCGGCACATCTCAAGGAGGGGCAGCCTGTCATCATCAGTTCGCACAGCTCATTTGGCGCGCTCTATCTCTCGAGACGTCTCGCCGAGCAGGGGATCTCCCTGCCTATCATCGTCTGGGGCACGACGCTTTTGACCGGACGCCGTCAGCCTGATGGTGTCAGCGTTTCCGTCAATACCGTGCGTCAGAAAGTCGATTTTGCGACGCTACCAAAGGCCGCGGCTGAAGAGGGTAATACGCTCTGCACGACGCTCTTCGGTGACCGCTTCGTGGAACGCGAAGGGCTTCTCGCGATTGCGCTGTCCAATCTCAATCCACAAAACCATCTTGGTATCGCACTGCTCAACCTGACGCGGATGGAGAAGGGTGAAACCTGGGGGCAGGGTGAGCATGTCACGCCTGCCGTCGGTCATCTGATCGAGGCGCTTGATGCCGAGCGGCTGGCGATTGCCGCGAGCTTCGGCCTGACGGTAAAGACCGTGCGCGAGCACTTCTCGCAGTCCTTCCACGTGCCGATGGGCTCCGTATCGCAGATGAATCAGTTGATGCACAGCGAAGGCCGCGGTGGCTACGGCCCTGCCACCACCGACAGCCGCTACATTCTCGAAGATGTTCCCTTTGGTCTTCTACCGACCGTTCTTCTGGGCCGCATCGCCGGGCGCCCGGCCATTCTGCACGAGGCCGGCATCCGGATGTTCGCTGCTGCGATCGATCGCGATCTGGAAGCAGACAATGATCTTCTGTCCGATCTATCGCTTGGCGCCCTGACGCCATCCGCTTTGAAGGCACTCTGCAGTGAGGGTTTTTCGATCTAATTCCATATCTCAAGGTATTGCAAGTTTCGGTGGTCTTAGGCCACCACAACCACTGATCCCTGTGATCCCAACAAAGCCCCATCATGGGGCTTTTTTTGCGTTTTGCCCCTCAATCGTGCCGGCACGGCCCAAAAGCCCTTTGGCGTCAGCATTAGCCGGCGTGGGGATCGCGTCGTCGCTGGCGCCACATTGGTTCTGGCTTGTATCGCGCCTGTAGTCTGGCTCTCTCAGGCTTATTACTCAGGTAATCGCAAATAAGAAATAGAAATTGTTTATTAAAATTTCTGTAAATTTCTGAACGTGTACAAAAAATTGTAATATTTACTAATTTTATATTCATTTTATATTAAGATTTTGTCGTTAAGTGTATGATTGAATTATGAAATTATGTAATTCGTGCCCATCTTTATTTGGAATGTTCCTATGTATTGTTTCATTGAGCCAGCCATCGTCACCGCGATATATCGAGCTCGGATAATATCTAAAGCGTAGTGGACCATTCAGGAACTTGGCAAAATGCAAGCGTATTCGCTGACATGCGAAGCATTTTCGGCTGAGGTTGGCACGTTTTGTCACATCGCAGTTTCCATTGCTCTTGTCATCCCTTTTTCTGAACGTCCCCCGTCTCGGTGGGATTGTGTGGACGGTGTTTGCCGTCCGATAGCTGCCTGCCCGGGCGGGTCAGATATGACCGGAAAGCCGATCGCCAACAGCATTGCGGCCGGCAATTGGGCGAAAAATCAAATCTGCGCCGAAGGTGAATTGCAGGGACGATGGGCGTCCCCGATGTTCGAGGCGAGGTCCAGAGTTACGGGATCTCCTGGCTGCTGACCATTCTATTCTCTGTCTGGGCATGACCTTCATCAATGAGCATGCCCGCACTCTATTTAGGAGGTGGAACCATGACTTGCCTGGCGTTTCGAATTCCGTTTGCCAAAAAAGCAACTGCCAATCGTGCTGGAGGCGACGGCCTCCGTGGCGGACGTGCTTGGGTGCTGAAGGCGGATACCGAAGACATGCAAGTGATAAAGGATGCGATTGACGCAAGGAAAATGATATGAGGATAGGATATGCGAGGGTGTCGACCGAAGACCAACACCTGGATCTGCAGATCGAAGCACTCTCGAAAGCAGGCTGCAATAAAATATTTGCCGACTACGGCATATCGGGCAAGGCCTTCGATAGGCCGGGGCTTGCGGAGGCTGTGTCCGCACTTCATCCTGGAGGAAAACTGATTGTCTGGCGACTGGATCGCCTTGGCCGCTCGCTGCCGAAGCTCATCCAGTTTGTGGAAGAAATCGGCAAGCTTGACGCGCAGTTTTGTTCGTTGACGGAAAATATCGACACATCCTCATCTGGCGGCAGGCTCATCTTTCATATTATGGGAGCGCTGGCGGAGTTCGAACGGACGCTGATCAGCGAACGCACCATAGCGGGTATGGCTGCCGCGCGAAATCGGGGGGTCCATCTCGGACGCAAGCCAACACTCAGCGCCGCCGATATAGACGCCGCGGCCTTGGCTCTTGCCGCTGGAGAATCCCACGCTGTCGTGGCAGCGCGTCTGCAGGTAACCTCTCGCACCTTGCGCAAATATATCGCAGGACTGAGGCAACATTTGTTGGAGCCAAGCTATGAATAAAATGCCCGGACAAAATTCTTATATGTATAAGAGAAGATCGACCAGTTAAAGTGTATAGCGACCAGCGACCAATGTCCGGGATTATCGGATGAGACGACGTAAAACCGTTTACCTTCTGGATCCCTTTCTGGCAACTCTAAGAAGAGCGGCGATCAGTGACAAGAGAGAGGCGGAGGACATCAAGACCCTCATCGGATGCGATGGTGTCGATGCCGTCGCATTTGATGAGGCCCATTCGGTCTATTTCGATGACGTCGGCCTCAATGTCGGTATTACAGGCTATACAACGATCGACGGTCACGCCGACCCTTTGGGCGGACGACTGGTGATCACTCATAACGATGCTTATCAAAATGCTCCGGCCATTTCCCTTGAGGCCTGTGTCTTGCGGCTCAATGTGTTCCGAGCGGTCATGGATCCGATCATCGACACTTCGCGCGCAGAAACAGGCGAATTGATCACATTCATCAGCGTCGTTACCGGCTTCCGACTGCGCATTGCATCGGTGATGATTGAGATCATTGATTTATAGGGGAGTGCCGGGCTTCGCCAGGCGGCTTGATGGTCTCTCAGACGGGACTTGCGCTTACACAATAGCGAGGGAATCTAGTGTGTCCCTTCGCCG
Organism: Rhizobium sp. CG5; assembly: GCF_023701945.1. Classification (GTDB taxonomy): domain Bacteria; phylum Pseudomonadota; class Alphaproteobacteria; order Rhizobiales; family Rhizobiaceae; genus Allorhizobium. Next base: position 174,797 of record NZ_JABAEF010000014.1, on the reverse strand, counting down.
TCTTCCTTGTTCGGGTGCCCCGTCCAATCGGTTCGCCATAGCCAAATAGATGCTTCGCCCTGTACGCGCGATGCCGTGCTATCGTGCTTTCATGCACGAACTGCCGCCACCAAACGCTAAGCGCTCAACCTCCGCAACCGTGACTGGATCATTCTGCGCAGAGCCCGCGGGGCGAGGCCATAATGTTTGGCAACATCCTCAAGACGTTCGCCCCTTTGTGCTGTTGCTTGGATCGCCTTACGAAGGTCCTCGTCGGACAAGATAGGAGGGCGGCCCAACTGGCGTCCGCCCAGCCTTGCCGCGGCCATGCCCGCGCGAGTGCGTTCGCTGATCAACGATCGTTCGAATTCCGAAAGGGCGGCCATCATGTGAAATACCAGCCTTCCTCCAGAAGAACTGGTGTCGATCGCTTCGGTAATCGAGTGAAAGTGGATGTTATTCCGGCCCAGTTTTTCCATCAACTGTACCAGATGAATCAGTGATCGCCCCAGTCTGTCAAGGCGCCAGACAACAAGCGTGTCTCCAGGGTTTAAAAAGGCCAAAGCCTCGTCGAGCCCTTGCCGGTCGAATGATCCGCCCGACACGCCGTGATCGGTAAATATCCTTTTGCAGTCTTCTTTCTTAAGTGACTGAATTTGCAGGTCAAGTTTCTGATCTTCGGTAGAAACACGAGCATATCCTATTTTCATTGTACTCATCCATTTGTCGGCACATCGCCCGGTCCTCCTTCTGTGCGATCTGAAGGAGGACCTTATTCACAAAAATGTCATGCCGATTTTCACCCTATTCTTGACAGGAATGGTTCCCTTTCTTCTGGCCCCGCCGCTTGTGACCAGCGGCCTTTAAAACGTAATGATTTCAATATAGGCTGTTCAGGCTGATGCCCTCGGTTTCATGAATACCGAAGGGAACCCTTTATGCAGGGCGCGAAGACGGGAAAGGACGAGCCGCCGCCGCTACGTCATAGCCGCGCGAGAGTGGCGATTTCCCACGCCAACGGGCCTGATGAGGGCGGCAGCGTTCACCGTGTTTTGCCGATGGTTGCCTGTGCCATGTCCGGTGCGGTCGTAGGATTTCTCTCGGCTGGCGAGCTTGCCCTGGCTTTGTCAGTTGGCGCGGCGGTCCTTGTCGGTTGTGGTCTCGGCTGGACAGCGCGAGGGCTTGGCAAATGACGATCCGCTCCAAGCTCTCGATTGTCATCGAGAACCTGCCCAGTATTGCCATGGCCTATTCAGAGGGCGTTGCCGGGCGCGTGCTGCGAGCGGTATGGGGATCCCTGGGCGCAGCCCTGGAGTCCGGAGCGTGGTTCTGTGAGGACGAGGCCTGGGGCGTTTCCCTTCGCTCGCGCGGTGACATGTCGTATGATCTAGGACTTGAAGAGGTCGAAGCGGCCGTTCGCAGCGTGTCTCTGGCTCCCGTCAAAATCGGTTCCCTGCAAATTGTCGTGGCGCTTGGTTTCCGGGAAGGCGAGATATCTGAAAGCCGGGCGTCATGGCCGGTCTTGGAGATTGCGCAGTATCGCTTCGACATGAGTGCCGCGACGCTTGCCTATTCGGCCATCGCTGCAGGTGGAATCACATTCGCCGAGCAGCCAATCGTTTCCTCTGTTGATCAGAACGAGGAATTCTATCGGGAATGCCTCATTCGCCTGCCGGATGGAAATGGCGGGCATATCATGCCGGGTGTTTACCTGCCCGCTCTTGAGCGTTTGGGGCTGACCCGCGCGTTCGACCGTTTTGTCGTGCGCGAGACCATCATGCAGCTTCGTCGACGGCCGGATCTGGCTCTCGGCTGCAATATTTCTGCTTTGTCTACAAAGGCAGACATTTGGTGGCATTCGATCCTGACTGATCTCCGCCGGGACCCGGAGCTTGCACGGCGACTTGTGATTGAAGTGACGGAGACCGCTTTGCTGCCCGACGGAAAAGAGGCGCTGGAATTCGTCTCGGCTTTCAAGGCGACTGGCTGCCGCATAGCTCTCGACGACTTTGGCGCGGGATTGAGCCTGGTTGCGTTTGCGCGGTCGGCGCGCCCCGACATCATCAAGATCGATAGTATCTATGTCCGCGATGCCGCCGAGTTCATGGCTGGCATGGAACTGTTGTCCAGCTTGGTCGTCATGTCATCGTGTCTGGCGAGTCAGGTGGTCATCGAGGGAATAGAGGATGAGCAGGGGCTCTCCGCGGCCAGGGCGACGGGAGCGCGATGGCTGCAAGGCTATCTCTTGGGACGCCCCAGTGTCCCGGCGGACAGGGGCGTGCGGCATATCCAGGCGCAGCTGACGGGTGCGATGGCGACAACCACTGGTTTGGGCGGACCAGATGAAGTTGTCGGTGGCATGGGGATGGTATGATGCGCGGTCGCTCCCGTCACTGGTCCGTCGTCGAAGGCGGCGCGCTGGTGCGTTCGTCGGCATCGCTGTCCGGTCTTGCGGCAACAGCCTCGTCCGAAAGGTCGAGCAAGTTGTTGCGTCGATTTCATGAAGTCGAACCGCTTTTCTCTCCTTCCGAGCACCCGATGATGCAGCTCACCAACTGCGCGCGCGCCATCCGGCAGATCGTGTCGGAACGGCAATTCCATCTAAACGAGCGGCAGGTTGATGCCATTGTCTCGATCTACGAGCGTGGCCTGCTTGCAGGTTACGATGGCCTTGTCCGGCCGGGACGGCAGGGGCCTTCCGAAGGGATTGCAAGCGTCGAGCTAACCGATGTTTCCAATTCGGCATGGCGACATGGCAACGCCGTCAGGGAGCGCTGGCACAGCTATCAAAAGCTGGTGTCGGTTCTGTTTGGGAGCGGACAGGAATGCTAGGCCTTGATGGAAACCGGGTGCCTGATGTGTTTGCTCGCGATGTCAGGGCGCGATTGGGCGGCAGACCTTCGTCCGCTATTCGCCAGAGCATGCCTGCACCGGGCCGGGTGTCTGCTGACCGAATTGTCTGGCGTATCGGCCTGCTGTTTCGCTGTCCGTGCAGTGGCCTTGTGAGCATCTAATCCATTCGCGGTCACAATACAACTTATGAGAGCTTCGGCCATCCGTGTGCCAATGCTCGGGAAACTGGGGATCATCCGTGTACAGGCAGGTTATTGGTTATTGGGACAGTCCCAGACATCGATTATTGCGGATCCGCTACCAACTCCTTGGTGGTCTGGCCTTTGCTGTTGGCGTGCCTCTTCTTCTGCGCATGGCGTATGTGCCAGAGGTTCTCTCCAACTCCAATCATCAGGTGACGGTGACTGCGGCGGCGGTCGCACATCTCACAGGCTATGCGTTCTACCGTCGTCTGGGGAATTTTCCGGGCTTAGCAGCGGCTGGCGCCATTCTGCCGACCTTTGCCCTGACCTATGGGCTCGTCTTTCTTCTGATCTTCTTCTTCCGGGCTGACTATAGCCGCTTTCAAGCGGGAGGCTCGTTCCTGCTTTCGATCTTTTGGTATTTTGGTCTTGGTTTCTTCACCAGCAGGCTGGAGCCAACCCGCTTGGCGGTGGTGCCCGGCGGCGATGTCGCGCAAGTGACATCGATCAGGGGTGTTGCCTGGCGAATACTGACGACACCTTTTCCGCCGCAGGAACGGGTCCAAGGCGTTGTTGCGGATCTACGCGCCGATCTTTCGGTGACTTGGGAGCGTTTTATCGCCGATTGTGCTCTTTCCGGGACGCCTGTGTATCACGTCAAGCAGATCGTGGAATCCCTGACGGGCCGCGTCGCGATTGAACATCTCTCCGAGAATACTCTTGGGTCCTTGAACCCCAATCAAGCCTATCTGACGCTGAAGCACGCCATCGATTGCATATTCGCGGTCGCCGTCTTGGTTTTGCTGTTCCCCTTCCTGCTCCTGGTTGCTGCTCTTATTTGTCTGGAAACGCGAGGGCCGGCTTTGTTTCTCCAGCAGCGCGTCGGATTCCACGGCAAAGTGTTCACCATCTATAAGTTCCGCACGATGCGTGCGGCGCCCGTGCCCGGCGCAGATGATCGAGAGCGTGCCATCACTGCCGATGGAGATCCGCGCGTTACCCGGATAGGTCGTTTCCTGCGGCGGACCCGGATCGACGAACTTCCGCAAGTTGTCAACATTCTGCGTGGCGAGATGAGCTGGGTTGGGCCGCGCCCTGAAGCCGTGCCGCTTTCGAAGTGGTATGAAGAAAAGCTCCCATTTTATCACTACAGACATATCGTCCGGCCGGGAATTACAGGGTGGGCACAAGTAAATCAGGGGCACGTTGCGCATGTTGAAGATGTAAATCAAAAACTTCAATATGATTTCTATTACATAAAGAACTTTTCTCCGTGGCTCGATATTGTAATTTACATAAAAACTGTCGTTACATTATTGAATGGCTTCGGTGCCAAGTGAAGTATTGGGGGTTGCTTTGAGCATTTTTCATGTGATCGGTCCGTCTAAAGGACCGGAAATTCGAGCCGGGCGAGCAATGGACCGCTTTGCGGACGCCGCTGTGATTGGCGCGGCATACCGGTTGGTCGGTGGCAACTGCCCGATGTCTTCAGGGAGTGCATTTTGATGAGGCTACTTGTGACAGGAGGGGCAGGGTTCATTGGATCGGCTGTCGTGCGCCTTGCCGTTTCCAGGGGACATTTTGTGATCAATGTCGATGCATTGACCTATGCGGCATGCCTGAAGAATGTGGAGTGCGTGGCCCGTAGCGCCCTCTATGCCTTCGAGCACGTCAACATCCTCGACAGGCCGGAGCTTGATCGCGTTTTCGAAACATACGAACCCGATGCGGTGATGCATCTGGCCGCGGAATCCCATGTGGATCGCTCCATCGACGGACCTGGTACGTTCGTCAACACTAACATTCTCGGTACTTTCAGCATGCTGGAAGCCGCCCGTTCCTACTGGGTGCGCAGCGGCAGGCCGAGCGATTTCCGGTTTCATCATATCAGCACGGACGAGGTTTTTGGTTCTCTTCCGGCCGATCCTGGCATCAAGTTCACCGAAAGCTCGCCGTATGAGCCACGCAGTCCCTATTCCGCATCAAAGGCAGCCTCCGATCACCTCGTGCGGGCCTGGCACGAGACCTACGGCCTGCCCGTCCTGATTACCAATTGTTCCAACAACTATGGCCCGTTTCATTTCCCGGAAAAGCTGATCCCGGTCGTCATTCTCCGGGCCTTGGCGGGTGAAAGCCTTCCGATCTACGGCGACGGCTCGAATGTGCGTGACTGGCTCTATGTCGAGGATCATGCCGATGCGCTGTTGACGGTGGTCGGAAAGGGCGACGTCGGCTCCAGCTACAATATCGGCGGCGCAAACGAGCGCACCAATCTCGAGCTCGTGCGTACACTGTGCGCCATTCTCGATGCGAAATGCCCGAAGGCGAGTGGCAGCTACGCCAATCAGATTGTTTTCGTCACCGACCGGCCGGGCCATGACGCCCGCTACGCTATCGATGCGTCGCGAATTCGCACGGCCCTGGACTGGGAACCATCGGTGACGATTGAGCAGGGACTGGAGAAAACGGTCCAATGGTATCTCGACAACGAAGCCTGGTGGCGACCGCTGCAGGCCCGCGGTGAGACGACCAGACGGCTGGGGATCGTCGCATGACCGAGGCTGCTTTCGCAAAGGCTGAAAGCCTGTCTCGCCTATTGCGCGACATCGAACCGGAGCGGTTTTCAAACGCAATCATTACATCGCTCGATTCTGGAGTGTTTTCATGACGCTACGTAAAGGCATCATCCTCGCTGGCGGGTCGGGCACGCGGCTCTATCCGATTACTGTCGGTCTGTCGAAACAATTGCTGCCGCTCTACGACAAGCCGATGATCTACTATCCCATTTCTGTGCTGATGCTGGCCGGTATCCGGGAAATTGCCATCATCACCACCCCGCACGACCGCGATCAGTTCCAGCGGGCCTTGGGGGATGGCAGCCAGTGGGGTGTTGAGTTCACCTGGATAGAGCAGCCATCGCCGGATGGCCTTGCGCAGGCCTATATCCTCGCCGAGGAATTCCTCAACGGCGCCCCGTCCGTGATGGTCCTGGGCGATAATGTGTTCTTCGGCCATGGACTGCCCCACCTGCTTGCGGAGGCTTCGGCCCAGGCCGGCGGCGCGACGGTCTTTGGATATCGTGTATCGGACCCGCAACGCTATGGCGTGGTGTCGTTCGATGCAGAAGACCGCGTCTCCAGCATCGTCGAAAAGCCGCAGAAGCCGCTGTCCGACTATGCGGTCACCGGGCTCTATTTCATGGACGGAACCGCTCCTGCCAAAGCACGCGCGGTAAAGCCTTCGGCCCGCGGCGAGGTCGAGATCATCTCAGTCCTTGAAATGTACCTCGCGGAAGAAACGCTGACGGTGCAGAAAATGGGGCGCGGTTATGCATGGTTTGACACCGGCACCCATTCCAGCCTGCTGGATGCGGGCAACTTCGTTCGCACACTGCAGAGCCGGCAGGGATTGCAGGTCGGATCGCCTGACGAGATCGCCTACGAACGAGGCTGGATCGACAGGGACGGGCTCGGCGCGCGCATCACGCTGTTCGGCAAGAACGACTACGGTGATTATCTCGCGGGGCTTCTGCAATGATCGTCGGGACGGAAGTCATTCCGGGGCAGGTTGATCGCCGTTCGCACACGCTGCTTGTCGCTGGCGAACCGCGAGGACTGCGGTGCGAGACTCTCTCACCAGCGGGAGATATGCGCACATGAGCCTGGGGCAGTCGAGCATTGCAGGACGGCAAGCCGCGGTTTCCGGGTCCGGAACGATCGAGACCTTGCACATGGATCGGGCTGGAAGCCAGCCGAAGACAAAAACGCGTTCGCTGGCGGCGAACACCCTGATCATGAGTCTGCGGACCGTTTTGACCATGTCCGTATCCCTCTATTCTTCGCGCATCGTTCTCGCCGAATTGGGTGCCGTTGACTATGGGATCTATTTTGCCGTGGCGGGCGTGACTCTCGTCATCTCGTTCTTGAATTCGGCGCTGGCAACCAGCACGCAACGTTTCCTGAACGTCGAACTGACCGGTCGGGATCACGAGCGCCTGCGTTCGGTTTTCTGCACGTCACTGCAGATCCATGTTGCCATTGCGCTGCTGACCATTCTGGTTTCGGAAATCGTCGGCCTGTGGTTGCTCAATACGTATCTGGTGATCCCCGGTGTGCGCATGGATGCGGCCAGGGTGGCGTTTCACTATGCGGTCTTTGCAACGGCTCTGACCATCATTCAGGTTCCCTATAACGCCACATTGGTGGCGTTCGAGCGGTTCACCGCCTATGCCGTCTTTGATATCCTGCACGCCGTGCTGCGCCTGTCGGTAGCGTGGATCTTGATCGCAGGAAGCGGTGACCTGCTGGAATTATTCGCAGCGCTGATGTTCGGCGTGACCTTGCTGGTGACCGTCGCCAAGGTGGTCTACTGCGTACAGGGCTTTCCTTCCTGCCGCTATCGCGTCTGCCGAGACCGTGCGCTTCATTCCAGTCTCAGCGGGTTTGCCGGCTGGAGTATTCTGGGCGCAGCCGCATTGGTACTCAATATCCAGGGCGTCGGCATTCTGCTTAACCTGTTTTTCGGCCCGCTTGCAAATGCGGCGCAGAATATCGCGTTGCAGGTGACCAATGCCACCTCGACGCTCGGTTCCAATCTTCAGATCACCTCCAATCCTCCGATCGTCAAGGCCCATGCGGCTGGCGATCATGAGCGATTTCATGCGCTTGTGGAGCAGAGTGCCCGTTACTCGTTCCTGCTCATGCTGGTGTTGACAGCGCCGATCATCTCAAGCGTCGAACTGGTGCTGGCATTCTGGCTGACGTCCGTGCCCGATCACGCTGGCGATATCACGCGCCTTCTGCTGCTGACTGCCCTGGTCAACAGCTTTTCCTTTCCGCTCATGGCTGCGGCCCAGGCCACCGGAACCATTCGCCTTTATCAGGCTCTGGTCAGTGCTGTGATGCTCAGTGCTATCCCTCTGGGCTACCTTCTGCTCACTTTCGGGGCCGGGCTGCTGTCGGTTTTCCAACTGCTGCTGGGTCTGTCCTGCCTCGCTCTTGGCGTTCGACTTGTCATTCTGCGCCGCCTCGTCGGGCTGGATATCGGACGCTTCCTTGGCGCCGTCGTGTTGCCTGCCGCGGCGATTGGCGCCGTATCCCTTTCCTCGGGTTGGGCCATACGGATTGTCTCTTCCCAGAGCCAATTGACCGAGTTCGCGGGCCTGGTGGCAACTGGCGTCGTCACGCTCGTAGCCGTTTATTTTTTCGGTGTGTCCGCCGTCGAACGAAGACAGATGAGACAGGCGATACGCAACCGGCTCAATGTCGGCGGGAGGCCTGCATGACCATCCACACGCCCACCATAGGCGAAAATCAAACGCCGGCTGCGAAGTCCTTCCTCAATCGGGTCTTCTCGACGCTGGAAAGCCGTCTCTGGCCATTCCGTGTCAGTTGGACCAGGACCGTGTATTTCAACCTGCGCAGCATGCCCGTCTCCGTCGCGGTGAAGCTGCCGGTCTACATCTATCGTCATACGCAGTTTTCCAGCCTGTCCGGCCGGGTCGAGATCGTCGGCCCGGTAAGGCGTGGCATGGTGCGGATCGGAAAGCGTGAAGACCGCGGACAGGGCGTTACCAATATCCGCAATCTCGGCCGCATCGTTTTCCACGAGGGCGTCACCATCATGCAGGGCTGCGATCTCTATATCGGTCCCCAGGGGCTGCTCGAGATCGGCGCGCGCGCCCGCATCCGCGAAAATGTCTTCATCTATGCCAGCCACTGTGTGCGTATCGGCGCGCTGACGGGTATCGCCTACCAGACGACGATAGCCGACGATGATTTTCACTATGTGCTCGATACGCAAACCGGCAGGGCTGGCGATTGCAAGGCAGCGATCATCATCGGTGCGCGGAACTGGATCGGCAGTCGCAGTGTGCTCAAGAAGGGCACGGTGACCCCCGACGACATCATCGTTGCGTCTTCCTACAGTGTGCTGTCCAAAGACTATACCGGCAGTGTTCCGCCATTCTCCGTTATGGGCGGCATACCTGCGCGCCTGTTGAAGACGGATGTCCGAAGGGTCTTCAACCGAGCATCGGAGACGGCGCTCCACCGTCATTACGCCAATGGCGGCGATGCTTTTGTGCTGGATCTCGAAACGCAGGATGTCGAAGCCTTCTGCGTTCGGAAAGCCGCCCAGGAGGCCTCATGCTCCTGAGCGAAACACCACGCAAGCGGCAGGGGCGCGTCTCGGTCGCCATGGCGACCTATAACGGTGCGGCCTATCTGCGTGAACAGGTCTACAGCCTGTTTGCCCAGACACGCTTGCCGGATGAACTTGTCGTCTATGACGATGCCTCCAGTGATGGAACCCAAGCCCTTCTCCGTCAGATCGCTGCTGAGGCACCGTTTGACGTGCAGATATTGGAGGGTGCCGACAATCGCGGTGTTAACGCGGCTTTTCAGGCGGCATTGGAGCATTGCCGCGGTGATACCGTCTTCTTTTGCGATCAGGACGATATCTGGCTTCCGCGCAAGATCGAGGCATGCCAGGACGTCCTCGACGCTCTGCCTCAAAGCGGGTTTGTGTTCTGCGACGCGTCCCAGTTCAGTGCACGGGCCGGCGATCTCGACACGTCGCTCTGGGAACTGGCGCGGTTTTCGCCTCGTCGGCGCGCAGCCTTTCGCCGCGATCCCCTCGGCACCATGTTGACCGGCGGCAATTTCGTCTACGGCATGGCCTGCGCCTTCCGGCGCGACGTCCTGACGCTTTTCCAGGAGATCGACTGCGACCCTGCCGGCATGACCCACGACACATGGTTTGCGCTGCATGCCTCGGCCTTGGGGCTGCCCGGCGTGGCGCTGCCCGAACAGTTGGTGCGCTACAGACGCCACGATCTACAGGCGAGTGTTGTGCTGGGCGGTGTTGATACCAACGCTCAGTCCCGCATGCTCAAGGCACAATCCAGGGCAGCGGCGCTGATCGCGGCTCTGCGAAACGTCCGGAATAACGTCCTGAGTGCCGCTTCGCTGACGGGACGGGACGTTACCATCTCGCTTGCTTGCTTCGACCGGAAGATCGCGTTTTTGGAAGCCCGAGAGAGCCTGCGCCGCGAGCGCAGCCTCAAGGGCATGCTGCGGGGACTCGTCGATCCGGATTACTGGGCTCTTGCCACCGGCCCGGCCAGTGCGCTGCGCGACTACAGGGGGATATGGTGAGCCTCGACCTGTATCTTTCCCAGCCATTGTCTGTCGGACCGTTCGAGGAGTTCCTCGGCGATATGGCGGCCGTCGGCGTTGTTCCGGTCACTGCCGGCGGTGTTGCGTATGGTTTGCTTAGAGCCCGCACCAATGCCCGCTGGTGGCTACTGCCAACCGCACAGGGACGCGCGTCCTGCGCCTCCATGGCCATGTACCAGCCGGCTTCGGCGAGTGCACGTTTGGCGCGGCTGTGGATCCGGACGGCGTTGCGCTTCGGCCTGACCGCCGGCTGGGCATCGGGCCAGATCCGTTTCGATCGCTTGCCCCGCCTGCCGGGCGGCGTGCTGCCGGCGCTGGCGACCTGTTCCTATTTTACCGGCACGGATGGTCCGCACCGCAAGACGGCCATCCAGCTTATGGACGCACATGGCGGCATCCTGGGATACGCAAAGCTCAGCCGTCGCGCGTCGGTCAGGCCATACCTGTCGCAAGAGGCGCGAATGCTCGACCGAATGGCGACGTTGCGATTGACCACCGCTGAAGTGCCGAAGCTGTTGGCCTTCGCTGACCCGGAGGGCGAAGAACCGTCGATACTGGTGACCGACAGTCGCAAGGTCGCCGGCGTAGCAAGTCCGATGTGCGTGGCAAGCGAGCATCTCCGTTTCCTTGCCGAAATGGTCCGGCGGACCGGCAACACGGGCGCCGAACGTGCCTATCGGGAGCTTCAGAGTATCGGCAGCGACCCCCGTCTGCCCGACGATTGGAAACGTCGTTTTGGCCGTGGTCTGGAGCGCCTGAAGCCTGTCGTGCCGATCATGCCGGTCGCACTTGCACATGGCGATTTCACCCCATGGAACAGCTTTATCCTGAGGGATCGCCTCTACGTGTTCGACTGGGAATATGCCGCCGAAGATCGACCCGTCGGTTATGATCTGGTGCATTACATGCTCGCAGCGCGGGGGGCCGAAAACCCTGGATTGATCCTTGATCCGCTGGTCGACCAGGTTGCCAGAGCCCTCCTGCAGGGCGACAGGGCCACGGCCCAGGCCTCCGTGTTGATGTCTTTGCTGCTTCACGCCGCCTTTTACCTTCATCGGGCGATGGAAAACGGCGCGGATGCTTGCAGCTGGGCTGACGCACCAGCGCGGGCACGCCTGATCGATGCTCTTTTGGACGCGAGAGGTTAGATGCCGATGTCGAGATTGGCTGCCGTCATCCTCACCTACAATAGCGACGACGATCTGCCGGCGTGCCTGGTGGGATTGTCTGCCCAAGAGGGCATTCAGCTTGACGTCATCGTCGTCGACAATGCGTCCGACGCCGCACGCCGAGAACGGATGCGCACTGCATTCCGTTCGGTGTTTCCGTCCGGCCACATGATTGAAGCCGGTGCCGCTCTGCCTGTCCTTTACCGTAGCGGCGACGGCCTTTTTGTCGAAAACGGCACGAATGCGGGCTACTCGGCCGGGAACAATATCGGGGCCAGGATTGCCACCGCGATTGGTTGCGCGGCCATTCTGATCATCAATCCCGATGTTCGCATCGCCGCACCCGATTATCTTGTGAATCTCTCCGATGCGCTCTTTCGAGATGACCGAAACGCGATCGCGGGCTCTTCCATCCGCAATCTTTCCGGCGCGAACGAGAACCCGATGTTTGAGCCGAGTTTCCTGCAGGAATTGCTGCTGCCGGCAAGAATGATTGCTGCAGCTTGGGGCATGGGCCGTGACCGGCCACGCGCAGCATCCAGCAGACGGGTCAACGTCACGAAGTTGAGTGGCTGCTGCTTTCTCATCCGCGGTACCTTCCTCCGGGATATCGGTTTTTTCGACCAGACCGTCTTTCTCTACTGCGAAGAGGCCATTCTGGCAGCCCAGGCCAACCAGGCCGGACAAAGGCTAGTCTACGTCGCCGATATCGAGGCCGTCCATGCCCATCGTCCTTCGAGCAAGGGCGATCCGGTGCGGCGTCAGCGGCTGTGGAGCCGAAGCCGCAGATATTATCATGCCCGTTATCTCGGATATGGCGGCATACGCCGGGCTGCTCTTGCCGCGTCACATGGCCTGATCATTGCTCTGACATGGGCGCAAAGCCGGGTCTTGGGAGGGGTATGATGATGCGCTCCTATCCTTATATGGCCGTAGCCGCTCCGCAGCAGGCTTGGCATCATGACGATCATCGGTTGCGTGTGTCGCGGCAGTGGGTGACTGCCTGCATTATTCTTGTCGTGTTCGGCACGGCGCTTTCGCCTTTCATCCTCAGTGACCAGCGCAATGTGCTGGTCATCCTCGTGGCAGCGTTCGCCCTGCCGGTCATCGTCATGCTCCGCCTGCCCATGGGCAATGATCTCGGATGGTCGGCGGCAGTGGTTGCGTACCTGATCGTCGTCGAGCTTTTTCATGGCGGGGCGAGCAATTTTTCGAGCCTTGGCTACACAGGCATGTTCGTTCTTGCCTACATTGCCTTTTGCGGGACCCTTTGTTCGGGGGCGGTGACGCGCCAGCGGCTTCTTCTTCTGCTGCGGCGGCTGGTCCAGGCCTATGCCTTGGTGTCGGTGCTACAGCTGGCTTGTTCCCGCCTGGGCCTTCCGGTCCCGAACCACATTCTGTCCAAAGAGGCGTGGAGCTACAATTCGCTCGGTGTCGAGCCGTCGCATGCCGCCCGTGCGGTGGCCTTCACCTTGCTCGCCTACCTCATCCTCGCCCGCTGGAACGGTCCGGCACCAAGCGTCGGAATGATATGGCGACGCGAAAAATCGACAATTCTCGCATTTGCGGTATCGCTCCTGCTGACCGGAAGCTCCCTGGCGGTCGCGATCCTGCCACTCACGATCGTGATGGCGCTACGATTGCGCTGGCTGCTGGTCGGCAGCGTCATACTCGCACTGGCCTGGCCCTTCCTACAGACAGTCGAGGTCGAATCCATTCATCGCGTGATTGCGTTCCTCACCGCACTGCCGAGTATGGATATCACTGCGATGGTGCATGCCGATCATAGCGGTGCACTGCGTGTCATGCCGCTTATCATCTTCCTTCAGAGTGCCAGCCTGGGCGATCCCTCCGTCTGGTTCGGTGGCGGATATGAGGCTATCACCCACTATATTCAGGGCAATCTGGTCGGTGTCGCAAAAGATGTCGCCGTGGCCGGGTTCATCCCTGGCTATGTGATGGTCTGCGGCATCTTCGGAGCGGCGTTGTTTTGTCATGCCTTTCTGTTCCGTTTCATGAACAGACAGACCATGCCGCTGATCCTGCTGTGGATTCCCATTCTGGCGAACTCCGCGTGGAACAGCCAGATCTTCTGGTACAGCCTGGTCCTGTTGCGGGCTGTCTATCATTTCAGCCAGCAGCCTTCATCCCCTCGGCAGCCTGTCATTGCGAGGTTCGGCCGATGAAGATTCTGGTGTCGGCCTATGCCTGTGAGAGTGGAAGAGGCGGCGAAGGCGAGATCGGCTGGCGCTTGGTGCACCATATTGCCGAGCATCACGAGGTCTGGGTCATCACCAGAGCCAATCTGCGCGCCGCCCATGAAGCCTTGTTCCGCAATGAAGCCAAGCCCTTGCGGCTGCACTTTGTCTATTTCGACCTGCCGTGGATTTTCCGCTTCTACAAGCGCGGAAAGCGCTTCTTCCTGGTCTATTACTACCTCTGGCAGATCGGCGCCGGGCTGCTTGCGCGACGACTCAGGACCACGGAGAGGTTCGATCTTTCCCACCATCTGACGGGTGGAATGGATTGGATGCCTGCCGGCGTCGCATTGTGCGGCGGCCCACTTCTCTGGGGGCCGGTCGGCAGCGAAGATACGCACCCTGTCATCCTTGGCAAACTGGGCCTGGCGTCACGGGCGAAGGACCGGCTTCGCACTTTCGTCCGCAGTGCCATGCGGCATGTCGATCCATTGGTGCGGTTGTCCGGAAGGCGCGCCTGCACCGTTCTCAGTCATACGCCGGAGACGATGCCGCGCCGTCTGGCGAGCAAGCTGCAGCCATTTACGCAGACAGGCATTGAGAACGTTCCCGCCCTTGCGCGTCCGAAGACGGATATCGCCCGACACGGCCCGCTCCGCATTCTTTTCGCTGGCGAACTGAAAGACTGGAAGGGTGCTCTTTTGGCACTGCAAGCGACGCTGAACTATTTCGAACGGGGCGACCTCTCTGCCGTCATGAGGATCGTCGGTGATGGTCCGTTGCGGCTTGAAATGCAGGCCATCATTGCAGCCCATCCGCAGGGGCACCGCGTGGTCATGATGGGCCGCGTGCCGATGGAAAGCCTCGTTGACCTGATGCGGGAAAGCGATGTCTTCCTCTACCCGTCCTTTCATCACGGGCTCGCGACCGTTGTCCTGCAGGCCATGCTGACGGGCTTGCCCGTGGTTTGCTTGGAAGGGGACGCGACGGGCCGAACCGTGGGGCAGGAGGCCGGCATAACGGTTTCGCTTCGCCGGGAGCGCGATCCGGTCGCAGACCTCGCCGACGCCCTCGAAACGCTTGCCGGTGACGAGTCCCTTAGGCAGACGCTTGCTCGCGAGGGGCAGCGGATGGCGCGCGAGCAATACACCTATGCGGCGCTCGCCGGGGCAATCGAACAGGCCTACCAGACAATCCGGAGTGATCCACGATGACCAGCACAAGTGCCGTTTCTTCACCCCTGCCGATTACGGTTGTCGTGTGCTGCTACAATGCCGAAAGCACAATCGCCGAAACGCTATGGACACTTCAGGACCAGACCTGCCCGGCGCAGGAAATTCTTGTCATTGATGACGGTTCCCAGGACCGGTCCATCGAGATTGTCTCGCAAGTTGCTGCGGGTGCCAGCCATATCCGGTTGATCCGTAACGGGGCCAATCGCGGGACCGCCTACACGCGCCATCGCGGTCTGCAGGAAGCCAATACGGAGGCTGTCATGTTCTTTGACGCGGACGATCTGGCCGAGCCTCGCCTGCTGGAAAAACAGGGACGGATGCTGGCTGAAAACCCGGATATTCTGGGTGTTGGATGCCACGCCTATTATGTCAGTGAAAACGCCGGGCAGCAAAATCTCGGCAGGCAATGCGTGGGGCCGACCGACCGGAATGCCGCATTGCAGCAGTTCCGCTCCAATAAGCTGACCTTCATGCCGCCGGTCACTCTGTTCTGGCGACGCGATGCGCTGGCCGTGGGCGGCTACCGGCAGCGGATCATGCCGAATGCCGAGAATATTCGCTACGAGGACTTTGCGGAGGATCTCGATCTGTGGTGCCGCATGTCCGATTTCGGTTCGCAAGGCCGCCATTTCCTCACCATAGCGGAGCCTCTCTTTCGCTATCGCAAGCCCGCCGGTTCTCTCTCGACCCGAAATGTTCGCATGATGCAGTTGAAGATGCGGTGGATCAAGGATTGCCTGCTGCGCCGGCGCAGCGGTGAGGTCGAGCGAAGCCTTGCCGATTTCATCGCCTCGCGCAGCATTCTGGACCGCGTCAATGACTGGCGCTCGGACAAGGCCGCGGGCTTCTACAAGCAGGCTGGGTTCTCATACAGCTCCCGACGCTACGTCAGGCTGGGCGCCTTCCTGCTTCTGACCGCACTCGCCTCTCCCAAACTGATCCGCCAAAAACTCAAGACCCAATCGGTGCGCCCATGAACGTCGTTTCGTCAGCCGCAGCACCGCTCACGTTCGAAGCTGAGGTGTTGTCCCGCTTTTTTGGTGAACTTACCCGTGCCGATCTTGGGTATGCCGTGTTGCGCAATCACGAGCACCTGCCGTTCCGGCTCGGAGCCAGGGACATCGATATTGTCGTCTTGCCTGAAGACTTGCCAAGGGCAATCGACATTGTCGTTCATCTGGCGCGCGATTTCGGTTGCCTCTTCGCCAATCACTACGAGGACGAGCGTATGACCCAGCTGGCTCTCTTCAGCCGAAGGGAGAATGGCGTTTTCGACCTCAAGATCGACTTTTTCACGTCCAGTCAGGTTTTCGGGATCAAGTTGATGTCGGCCCGGGACATGCTTCGCGATCTTCGCTGGCATAACGGCATCCCGGTGGTTTCCGAGGTTGTTCTGCTGCTCGACAAATGGCTTTTCCACCTGGTCGTCGGAAAGCCCCTCCACCCGAAATATAACGGGCTTTTCGGACGCATCGCGCGCGAACAGGCACCCCGCTTGAGGGAAGCGGTCGCCCCTTTGCTCGGCGATGCGGATGCACACGCGCAGCTTACGGCAATCGCTGCAGATGGCGCGTCGCGGATCGCGGTTTTGTCTGCCGGCCGCCGGCTACGCCTGCTCAGCCGAATGTGGAAAGGGCAGGGGGTGCGAGGGCTTTCCCTCATGGCGCGTTTTGTCATCGAACGGCTTCGTAACCGGCTTTGCCCGCACGGACTGCTGGTCTCGGTCAGCGGACCCGACGGCTCCGGCAAGACGACGGTCATCGATCTGGTCCTGGCGCAACTGCGCCAGGGCTATGGTGCCGATAGTATCGAATACCATCACTTCCGTCCCACCGTGTTGCCGCGCATCGCCGAAATGGCCAAAGCGACCGGTGCCGTCGGGGCGGTGGACACCGACTATTCCCGTCCTCACCGCGCCGCGCCGTCGGGTCTCCCGGGTTCCCTTGTGCGGCTTGGCTACTACGGCATGGACTACATGCTGGGCTATGTCCGCAGGGTTCGGCCTGCCCTGATCGACCGCAAGATCGTTGTTTTCGATCGCTATTACTACGACATGATCTGCGATCCCGGACGCAGCCGGATTCGCCTGCCCGGCTGGTGCCTGCGGGCAGTGGGGCGCCTGCTGCCGCTGCCGAAGTTTGCCTTCTTCATCCGGGTGGAGCCCGCAGTCGCCCATGCCCGCAAACAGGAACTGACGCGTGACCAGATCGCGATGCTCAACCTGCGTTATGGTGATCTTGTGCGGCGGGGCTGGATGATCGAGATCGGCAATGATGGCCCGGCGGAACATGCCGCTACCGCCATCGTCGACCATATCGTCGCACACTATGACAAGGCGGCCCGTCGGGCGCTGGGGGCGGCAATCCGATGATCGTCTTCTGCCATCTCCTCAACGATCGATCCGGTAGTCCGCGTGTCCTGTGCAGTGCGATCGAGGTGCTCGATGCGACAGAACGGTGCAATCTGCTGTATGTTGGATCGCAGGGCCGGGGTCTGCTCGAGAACGCGGCGGCGTCGAAGCGCCGCTACTGGTACAGCCGCAGCCGGTTCCGGATCGTGACGCTGTTCAATCTGCTGGTCAGTCAGGTCGGGCTTTACCGGGAGCTGAGCCGGGCGACGGACATCTCGTCTGACGCGATCGTCTATATGAACACGTTGCTCCCCTTCGGTGCGGCGATCTGGGCAAAGCTTAACCGCCGGCTCTTGATCTGCCACGTTCATGAGGTCTCCATATCGCCTGCGCCGCTGCGCCGGTTTCTGACCAGTGTTGCCGCACGCACAGCAGACCTGCTGATCTACGTCTCTGCCGATCATCTGAAGAGACTGCCGATTGCCGAGCGACGCGCCGTGGTGCTGGCCAATCCGATCACGCGCACCCTTCAGGAAAAAGGTCGAACGACGCCTTTTTCCCCGCGGCGCAGTGGCCAGTTTGAGGTGTTGATGCTTGCCTCAGCTCGCGACTTCAAAGGTGTGCCGGAATTTCTCAAACTTGCCCAGGCAATGGGTGACCGCTCCGACATCGTTTTCAAGCTCGTGCTTAATGCGGACGGGCCTGAGATCACGCGGTATCTCAAGCGGTTGACCGTTCCTGTGAATGTCCGGATCTATTCTCGCACGGACGATCCTGCTTCGTTTTATGCCTCAGCCGATCTGGTGGTGAATCTGTCGCGCGTCGATCTGTGGATCGAGACCTTCG
The DNA here is from genome assembly GCF_023701945.1 of Rhizobium sp. CG5. Taxonomy (GTDB): domain Bacteria; phylum Pseudomonadota; class Alphaproteobacteria; order Rhizobiales; family Rhizobiaceae; genus Allorhizobium. The sequence continues at coordinate 156,807 of NZ_JABAEF010000014.1, read as the reverse complement.
GGCTGACGCTCGTTGAAGCCATGTGCTTCGGCATCCCGGTGATCGCGCCGCCTATCGGCGGGCCGGTAGAGGTCCTGGACGGCGGCGTGGAGGGTTTCCTGATCGACTCGCGCGACCTTGCGGCCCTGGCCGCGGCCGTCAGGTTGCTGGCTGACAATCCCGCGCTTTGCCTGAGGATGTCGGCGGCGGCCCGAAGACGGGCGGAACGATTCAGCCAGGAGGCTTTTGCCGCTGGTCTGCAGGGCCATGTCGATGCCGTGCGGAAGGGAGGTAAATGCTGATGAAGATCGCTATTCTGGGAACGGTCGGTGTGCCGGGTCGTTACGGCGGCTTTGAGACCCTTGCTGAGAATCTGGTTCGCCAGCACCATACAGGCCGTTGGGACGCCGGACTAACCGTTTATTGCAGTGCCGAGGCCTATCCTGATCGCGCGCCGCGCTATCTCAGCGCCGATCTGCGATATTCGCGGTTCAGGGCGAACGGTATCCAGAGCATTCTCTACGATGCATTCACCTTGCTGGATTGTGCCCGGCGTGGCCACGATGCCGCCTTGCTGTTGGGCGTGTCCGGTGCGGTCGTTCTTCCCTTTATTCGTCTGTTTTCGTCGATGCGGGTTGTGACCAATGTCGACGGGATCGAATGGCGCCGCGACAAGTGGACAGGAGCCGCGCGACATTTCCTGCGTCTGTCGGAATGGATGGCCGTCCGGTTCTCACATCAGGTCGTCGCCGACAACCAAGGCATCGCCGACCATTTGCAGGAGGCCTACGGTGTCGAGGCCGCCGTCATCGCCTATGGCGGAGATCACGCGCTGGATTCTGCCGGACAGGTGCCGGACGATGATCAGGCCGCGACTTTGCCGCCTGGCTATGCCCTCGCCCTCTGCAGAATCGAACCAGAGAACAATATCGCCATGATCCTGGAGGCGTTTGCCTGCGCCGGCAAGCAACTGGTCTTTGTCGGCAACTGGGACAATAGCGAATACGGACGCACGCTCCGGGCGCAATACTCCACGCAGAAGAATATCCTGCTTCTGGATCCGATCTACGAGGCCGCGGCGCTTTATCGCGTCAGGGCGGGGGCGGGCCTTTATGTCCATGGGCATTCGGCGGGCGGAACCAATCCCTCCCTGGTCGAGATGATGCATTTCGGGGTGCCGATCCTGGCGTTTGACTGTGTCTACAACCGCTACACCACGGAGAACCAAGCCAAGTATTTCCGCACGGCTGGTGACCTGGCTTGGATTGCAGGCCTGCCGACCGAACCGCCGGACATCGGGGCCAGGCTTCGCGAGATCGCCGAGAGGGCCTACACCTGGAATCGCATTGGGAAAGAATATTTCACAATTTTGGGAGCTGACGCCGAATTTATGGAGTTTGGCGAAGTATCTCATGGAGAAAAAAGTTATATTTATTGAAATGAATAATAGAAATGAAGATGAATTTCACTGAGTGATTAGTCTCGGATGAACCTTGATTTACTTGCAAAGGAGAATGCTATGAGAAGATTATATGCCGCGTTGGGCTTGAGCCTTATCGCGTTTGTTCCGATTTCTGTGACAGCGGCAGATCTGGTGATGCCGACTTGCGCCTGCAACGTGACTGATGAATCGGAGGGGCTGGTGCGGACCGTTCTTGGAACGGTGTTCGTTTCTCGGGAAACCGGGCTGGCGCCGGCGCATGCGGAGACCCGGTTCAGCCTGCCTGGCCGTGTTCTCGTCGGGCCGCGCTCGTCATCGACAGTCGAAATCGGTGCGGGGTGCAGGATCTCGATTGCGGCAAATCAGTCCCTGGAAATCGACAAAGATTCCGGAAACTGGTGCGTGCAGGTGGTCGATGGTCAGGTTGCTCCCGTCGCAGCCCCGGCAACTGCAGCCGCAGCCGCAACCGGTACTGCGACTGCCGGGGTTATCGCCCCGATTGCCGTAGGCGGTCTGGCGTTGGGCGCGGTGGTGATTTCGATCGCGCGGGAAGACGATCGGGTCAGTCGATAGGGTGACATCGATGCCGATCATCCTGGCTGCCAGTATTCCTGCGCGGGTGGGGCGAGCCGTGCCTTTTCGGATATCGCATGATGGTTGCGGTGAAGTGAACCGAGTTTCGCAATGAGCCTTTTTGTATGATCGATCTTCATTCACATATACTGTTCGGTCTCGATGACGGTGCCGACACACTGGATACCTCTGTCGAAATGGCTCGAATGGCTGTTGCGGACGGCGTCACCCATATGGCGTGCACGCCTCATGTCTTGCCGGGCCGTTACCCCAATTCGAGTGCCACCATCCTGCCGGCCGTCGCGGCCTTTCAATCGGTCCTGCAGGCTTGCGGCATACCCCTGACGCTGGTTCCTGGAGCCGATGTCCACATCGCCTGGGACTTGCCCGCCAAGCTCGCGAAAAACGAAATACCGACGCTCAATCGAACCCGCTATTTCCTGCTTGAGCCTCCTCACCAGTTCCTTCCCCCCAGGCTGGAAGATCTGGTGCGGCGCTTGTTGCGCTGCGGCTTCATCCCGATCATCACGCATCCAGAGAGGCTGGGATGGATCACCAGGCATTACGACATCGTACGTCGTCTGAATGCGATCGGATGCCCGCTTCAGATCACGGCCGATTCTCTTCTCGGGCGCTTCGGTTCGGAAGCAAAGGAGGCCGCCATACGCATCCTTGATGACGGCCTGGATTGTTTTGTTGCGAGCGACGCACACGGAACCGGACGACGTAATCCGGTGATGTCTCATGCCATGCGGATCGTGGCGGAGAGGTGGGGGGAGGATGCCGCTGACAACATGTTCGTGACGATTCCCGGGATCATTCTGGCGAACGGCGATCTGCCGATATCCCCGGAGAAACGGGAGCTCCGGCGACCTGTCCGGCCGCATCGCGAGGGGATGAAAAAACTGGTCGAACTGCTGCGTGCGGGGCATTGAGATGAATTACTTCAAAGGCATTGTCCGGGTCATCGCTCTGTTTGGGCTGGCTTTGTCCACCGGTGCATGCAGCAGTTCGCGAACGCCACAAATGCTCTCCGCGCAGAATTCGGCGGCCGGCTTCGGCAACCTGCGGATCGTGGATGTTCTTCCTCCTCCGGCAAACAGCGATGGTGGCCTGGAACAACCGCTGATGCCGGGCGATGTTCTGGCTGTCGACGTATTTCAGGCAGACCAGCTCAGTCGCACGGTGCAGATCGACTCCAGGGGGCGGCTATCCCTACCGCTGATCGGCACCGTCCTTGCTGCCGGCAAAACGGTGCGGCGCCTGGAACAGGAGATCAAGGAGCTCTATGGCGCACGCTATCTTCAGAACCCGGATGTGACGGTATTTCTGAAGGAATCCGCGGGCCAGCGCGTCACGGTCGACGGTGAAGTGGCGAGAGCGGGACTTTTTCCCGTTTCGTCCAATACGACGCTGTTGGACGCGGTGGCGTTGGCGGGCGGCTTTCGCGAGCTCGCTGATCAGAAGAAAGTCTACATCTTCCGCTCCGTCGGCGATCAGAGACTGGTGGCCAATTACGATGTCGCCAGCATTCGCGACGGTCGCGCAGCAAACCCAAGCATTTATGGCGGCGACGTCGTTGTGGTGTTCACGTCGAAAAGCCGTGTCGCGATGGACAACCTCAAGGACGCGCTTGGCCTGTCGGCACGTGTCGCAGCCGGAGCCGCGGCTCTCTGAGGGCCGAGACTTGGAGGAAACAATGAACGGATACATACATGTTTGATCGCAACCAGCAGTTAGCGTCAGGACAAATGTTCTCTCCGTCCGCGCCAGGAGACGGCTATTACGGCGGCTATTATGCAGGCTCCGAATTCGGCTACGATTCGGCTCGGCGCGCAGGGGCTATCGACGCGATTGGTCTGCTTTTAAGAGTGCTTGAATACCGTTGGATCGTCGGCACTATCGTGGCTGTCGGCCTGATCGTCGCGCTTTTTACAACGCTGCTTCAGACACCCAAATATCAGGCCACAGCAAAGCTCGAGGTTGTGGTTCCCTCTGCAAGGGTCTTCGAGGATATCGAGGTTACCGTTGAGAGCAGCGATATTCGCGCCTTTCAGACGGCACGCGAAAAGCTGAAAAGCCGGGCATTGGCACAGCGTGTCGCCTTCGATCTCAACCTCATGGAACGCGATGACTTCCTGTTTCCGCGAAAGACGTTTTCGCCGGAAAACCTTTTTTATCGTGCCTTTGGTGCTGGTGGCGCCGTCCAAAAGAGCGATCTTCCGCAAGAGACCCGGATGCGTATCGCGACAAGCCGGATCATGGCCAACCTGAAGGTCGATCTCGTTCCGAACACGAGTCTGCTGACCATCGATTATCGTGATCAAAACCCGACATATGCCCGCGATATCGCCAATCAGTTGGCTCAAAGCTTCATAGACCAACGGGTCGATCAGAGCGGCAAGACCTCGTCTCAAGCCCGCCAGTTCATTCAGGAACAGGTCGTGCAGGTCAAGGATAAGCTGCAGGAGTCGGAAAAGGCTCTCGTTGAATATGCAAAAGCGGCCGGCATTACCGTCACCGGAACCGAAAACTCTCTGATCGGCTCGAATCTGACCGACATCAACAAGGCGCTCTCGACTGCAATCCAGGAGAATTTGGACTACGAACGGCTGGTCAAGCAGATCGACGCGGGCCAAGGCGCCAGTCTGGAACAGGTTCTGCAGAGCCAAGGCCTCGACAAGCTTCGCGGCATGCTCGCAGAGGTCAAAGGAGCATATCAGCTGAAGCTCCTGCTCTACAAACCCGATTTTCCGGAAATGCGGCAACTGCATTCGCAAATGAACGAAATCCAGAAACAGCTCGATCTGGGCGTCTATGCAATCACGGACTCGATCAAGCTCAAATATGAGGAGACGGTATCGAAGGTTGAAGATCTTCGGCGGAAATTGTCAGAACTGGAGTCCGATCAGGCCGCATATCAGGACAAGAGCATCAAGTACACGATCCTGAAACGGGAAGTGGATTCCAACCGTGCCCAATATGACAGCCTCATTGGAAAGCTCAACGAGGTTGCCGTCGGCGCCGAACTCAAGATGCAGAACGCAGCCGTTGTGGATCTGGCAGTGGTTCCGTCCGATCCGTATTCCCCGAAGCTGCCGATCAACCTGGCGATCGGCTTGGTGATCTCGTTCGCTTTTGCCGGGGCCGTCATCTACGTTCTTGAACTCGTCAACAACGCTTTCGGTAACCCTGACCAGGTCGAAAGCGAATTGGGCCTGACCATTCTTGGCATTCTTCCATTGGTGGAGGACGGCGAGTTGGAACAGCAGCTGAGCAATCCGCAATCCGCACTGTCGGAATCGTACCTGTCGCTTCGAACATCGCTCCAGTTCTCCGGCGTCAATGGAGCGCCCGCCACGCTGCTCATTACCAGCGCCGAGGCATCCGAAGGAAAATCCACAACGGTGATCAAGCTCGCGGAGGATTTCGCTTCGCTCGGTACCAAAGTCCTCATCATCGACGCCGACATGCGCAAACCCAGCGTCCATCGGATCTTTAACGAAGACAATGCTGTGGGATTGAGCAATCTCCTGACGAATACGGCGCGCAGGGAAGATCTGCCGCGGCTCATTCGTCCGGGAAAGACGCCGAATGTCTTTTTCATGTCGGCGGGAACCGTTCCGCCCAATCCCGCCGACCTGCTTTCATCGGCCCGGATGAGCATGATCGTTTCCAATCTCAAGAAACGCTACGACATGATCATCATCGATGCGCCACCTGTCATTGGCATTGCAGATGTACCAATTCTAAGTCGGCTGACAGAAGCGACGATGCTTATAATCTCAACCAACAAGGTAACTCGGAAGAGTGCGAGTATGGCTCTAAAGAGACTGAAGTCGGCTGGGGCAAATATAGTTGGCGTTGCCATGACAATGTTTTCTGTCGGCAAATTTGATTACAATTATAATTACGGACACCTTCGTTACAAATATTACACGTATGCCGATCCGGCCCTAAAACTGGCGGATGCGGCCGAGAGCGTGGGAAAGCAAAGCAGATATGTCTCGAATGGGCCTTTTGATTCTGTCGTTTCTGGCCTTCGGCGCTATCTCGGCAATTTCGTTGATCGGCTTAAGCCGGTACCTTGAGCAGGACAATCCCGAAATGGCCCTGGATCTCTTTCCGTTCAATGTCGAGGCATTGCTCAACACGGCGTCGAAGCAGTTCGCGGCGGGCGCCTCTCGTGGTGCGCTCGATGTCCTGGAGAAACAGGCAGTGCGACTGCTTTCGTTCAATGCCGGCGACGCGCGTCTCTATAGTCTCCTCGGAGAGCTGGAAATGCGCAAGGCATCGCCTGACACGGCGATGGCAGCCTTTGAGAAAGCTTTGGCATTGGCCCGAACCGAGATCCATGCCTCACAACGGGTATTGTTCCACGCGGTGGAGAGCGGAAATACAGCCGACATACTGGACCGTCTCGATGCATTGTTCCGGCGCTGGCCGGATCGCATTGCTGCATATGCGCCGTTGATTCCCCAGGTATTTTCGCAGCCTGAACAGTACGAGATGTTGGTTCGCCGCGTCAATGCGCGCCCCCCCTGGACGAGCACGCTGATCAGCAAGCTTGCTGACAACGAAGAGACTTTGCCGTTTTCGGCGCAGCTCATCCAGGATCTTGCTGCGACTGCATTTCCTCTTCGGCTTGAGGATATATCAAATGTGACCAATGGCTTGATAAATGCCCAGCAATATGACCTGGCTTATCGGACGTTCTTTTTGACGCTGTCGCCCAAGCAACAAGACCTGATGGGGTATGTCTACAACGGGCGTTTCCGGTCCGCTCCGACCGGACGACCTTTTGACTGGCAGATACGCAGCCATCCCGGTGTCGTTTTTTCCTATCCGGCCACGGAAAACGATGCTTCGACCCATGGATTGGCCCTGGAATTCCAGCAGGCTCCGGTGCGGGATCTGCAGGTTCGACAATATCTGCTTTTGCCGGCCGGACACTATTCCTTAAGTCTGCGCGCCTCGGCCGTTGCTGCCCGTTTGCCGAAAGGGCTTTTCTGGAACGTTCGCTGCGTCGACTCCAATGCTCGTCTTGCGCAAATACCCCTGAAGGATGGCACCTATCGGGACATCGCGTTTAAGGCCGATATCACCGTCCCGCCGACCAGGTGTCCCCTTCAGTCGCTGCATCTCTCGACAAGCGCCCTTTCTGAGAGCTGGAACGACCGGTACGGCGGCACCATGGTTTTCGATGATATTGAGATCACGGAGCGATCCCAATGACCCGGATTGAGGCAGCCGATTGCCGGTTTCTACTGGGTGCCGCGACGTTTGCTTGTCTCGTCATGGGCGGGGGCACCGTGAGGGGGGTAGCGATCGACGCGCTCCTGCAGATTTTCATCATCTGCGCGGCAACATATACGATCATAAGGTTACGGAAGTCGCAGACTTCATGGCTTGGCGTGACACTCTTCGTCCTGGTGCTTTGCGCCGGTCTTGTCCAGGTCATTCCGATTCCAACAGAGCTGATTCACAGCCTGCGGCCCGAGATATTCCTGCCCTATCTCCCTGACAGCCAGATGGAGCAATCTCTTTCTACCATAAGCCTTTCAACGTCTCGCACGCTGCCAGCGATCATCATCGTTTTGAGCGTGATCTCCATGTTTATTGCGTTCTCCAAACTGTCTGAGAGAGACATCGCCGGGATATTGCCTTTTTATATACTGGGGCTGGTCGTCATCATGATCGTATTGGTTTTGAGATATTCCAATGTAATATCAGATAAGTCTGATCATTATCTTGGATATTTCGCCAATCTCGGTCTTTTTGCGAACGAAAATCATTTATCTATTTTGCTTTGCGCCAGCATTCCGCTTTTGGTTTACTTGGCATTTTTTCGAACACGGTCGTATTTTCCGGTTTTTTTGGTCGCTTTTGTTTTGCTATGTTTGCTTGCGATCGGATCCAGGGCGGGAATCCAGATCGGATTTGCGGTCCTCGTGATGTCTATTTTCGTGCTTGCCCGGCGCGCACGCCTGGCCGGCAGCGTTATTCTCGGCTTACTGATCACGCTCGTCGTCTATGGCTATGGCGCGTTCGTCAGGATAGGCGGGGACGAGGTACAGACAGGGTTGGAGCGTCGCGACTTCGCACTGACGACATTGCGTGGCATTGGCGACAACTGGATCCTGGGAACCGGATACGGGTCCTTCGATCTCATATATCCGCATTACGAAAGGCTGGAGGACGTCTACTCCCCCTATGTAAACCATGCCCATAACGACGTCCTCGAGATCGTTCTGGAAGGGGGCGCCATGGGGGCTTTCATTGTCCTCTTCTACCTTATGGCACTTCTGCTCCGGCTCGCGAGAAGCCAAGCTAACCAATTGCAATTGCTATCGTTTCTGTCAATCGGCGTGATCCTGGTTCACTCCACCGTCGATTACCCCCTCAGAACTATGGCCGTTGCTGCCTCCTTTGCATTTTTCAATGCCATTTTCTTCGCAAGGCTAAGTGCCGTGCGGCCGGTTTTGCCGTCTGGGACGACTGAGGACCACGGGCAGGCGGGAGTGGCTCCAGGCTGATTAGAACCAGCCCGTGAATTTCTGAAAACAGCATTCCTGGATCAAGGCGGCCTGGCGGCCGGGATGCGGATACGAACAGGCTGGCGTGAACGAAAAAGGGAATTAAGATGTGTGGAATCCTGGGGATCGTCGGAAATGTCGATGTGGCTCCGCTGATCGTGGACGCATTGAAGCGGCTGGAATATCGCGGTTATGACTCCGCCGGTGTCGCCACTCTTTCCAATGGCACGCTTGACCGGCGCCGAGCCGAGGGCAAGCTGGTCAATCTCCAACGCAAGCTGCAGGGCGCGCCGCTGGGCGGCCATATCGGGATCGGCCACACCCGCTGGGCAACCCACGGGGTTCCCAGCGAAACCAATGCACACCCGCATTTCTCCGCGGGCGTGGCTGTCGTACACAATGGTATCATCGAGAATTTCGCCGAACTGCGCGAAGACCTCAAGCGTGACGGATATGGTTTTGCTTCGCAAACCGACACCGAGGTGGTCGCGCATCTGGTGGCGCGGGAACTTGGGTCTGGAAAGACGGCTTTGGAGGCTGTGCAGGCGGCGCTTAAGCGGCTGCAGGGCGCCTTTGCGTTCGCAATCCTGTTCAAGGACGATCCTGATCTGATTATTGCGGCTCGCAATGGGCCACCCCTGGCGATCGGTCATGGCAAAGGCGAGATGTATCTCGGCTCCGACGCCATCGCATTGGCGCCGTTCACAGACATCATCACCTATCTGGAGGATGGGGACAGTGCGGCGGTACGCCGCGCCGGCATGCAGATTTACGACGTCGACGGCAACCCTGTTGAACGTCGCTGCCAGAGATCGATCGGTACCGGCTATCTGGCGGAGAAGGGCAATCATCGCCACTTCATGGAAAAGGAAATCCATGAACAGCCGGAAGTGATCTCCCGCACCCTGTCGCATTATCTTGATTTCGCCAATGACGCCTTGCGCCCTCTGAACCTGCCGTTGGATTTTGCCGGAATTGACCGTATCGCCTTATCGGCCTGCGGCACTGCCTATCTCGCTGGATTGGTGGGTAAATACTGGTTCGAGCGCTATGCGCGACTGCCGGTGGACATCGATGTCGCTTCGGAGTTCCGCTATCGCGAGATGCCTCTATCGCGGAACAGCATGGCTTTGTTGATTTCCCAATCGGGTGAGACGGCCGACACCCTGGCCTCGTTGCGCTGTTGCCGCACACAGGGGGTGCCGATTGGCGCCATCGTCAACGTGCAGGAATCGACCATTGCCCGGGAATCGGATGTGACCTTGCCAACGCTGGCCGGTCCTGAAATCGGCGTGGCCTCAACGAAAGCCTTTACCTGCCAGCTTGCCGTGCTGGCATCACTGGTGCTCCACGCCGCAATTCAGCGTCGGACACTGACGCCGGACAAGGCCCGTGACCTGATCAGGACGCTGTCCGAAGTGCCGCGTTATGCAAGTGAGGTATTGAAGCTGGACTGCAAGATCGAGAAGCTCGCACGGACGCTGGCAAACTATAAGCATGTGCTTTATCTCGGCCGCGACACGAATTTCCCGCTCGCCATGGAAGGCGCGCTGAAGCTCAAGGAAATCTCCTATATCCACGCCGAGGGCTATGCGGCCGGTGAACTCAAGCACGGGCCGATCGCGCTGATCGATGAGAACATGCCTGTGATCGTGATCGCGCCCCACGATCGCATCTTTGAAAAGACAGTTTCGAACATGCAGGAAGTCGCGGCGCGGGGCGGCAAGATCATCCTGATTACCGATGAAAAGGGCGCTGCCCGGACGACCATTCCCACCTTGGAAACCATCATGCTTCCAGATGTGCCGGAGTTCATTGCGCCTATCGTCTATGCCCTGCCGATTCAGATGCTGGCCTATTTCACGGCTGTTCACACGGGCTCCGACATCGATCAGCCTCGCAACCTGGCCAAGTCGGTCACGGTCGAATAGGGCGCGATGTCTTATCCTCCCCGCTTGGCGTTCTCCCAATGGTTACCTCTGGGAGTTCCTGAGCATCAATCCACTCAAAGCAGAAGCAACGGAGACAAGGCGATGCCAACCGAGCTCAGGCGAGACCCCCTGATACTGATAGCGCATATCGTGGCTGCCTATGTGGCCAATAACCGGCTTTCGGCCAAAGAGCTTCCCGCATTGATCGCCAGCGTTCGTGCATCCATGCGTGATTCCGGGAGTCGAGTCCCGGAGATCTCGGACCTCTCTGTCCCCTCGATACCCGCTGTCAATCCCAAGAAGTCAATCCATGAGGATTACCTCATATGTCTGGAGGACGGCAAGAAGTTCAAGACGCTCAAGCGGCATCTCGCCGTCCGCTATAACCTTACGCCCGAAGGGTACCGGCAAAGATGGGGCCTGCCGAAAGACTACCCCATGGTTGCATCCAGCTATGCGGCACGCCGATCGGCATTGGCGAAAAAATCCGGGCTTGGAAAGCGAGAGACCGATCGTGGAGCAAAGCATTCCTCAGCGTCAAGACGCCGCGCGGCCGACGCCCAATAGCCGACATGCGCCGATGTGGCTGGACCTTCCATTTGTCTATTGAGATTGAAAAGGAGTTACGATGCAGTTCGAGCGGCTTGCCATTGCGGACGTTATATTGATCACGCCGAGCCGGTTCGGGGACTCCCGCGGCTATTTTATGGAGTCGTTCCGGCAAGACTTGTTTAGCGAGAATGTCGGCGACTTCACCTTTGTCCAAGACAATCAGTCTCTTTCGGCTGATCGCGGTACGGTGCGCGGGTTGCATTTTCAGCTTGAGCCCAAGGCTCAGGGAAAGCTGGTGCGTTGTATTGCCGGCGCTATACGCGATGTCGCGGTCGATATCCGTGTCGGATCACCGTCCTTTGGGCAGCATGTGGCTGCCGAACTCAGCGAGGCCAACGGCAGTATGCTTTGGATTCCCCCGGGTTTCGCCCATGGTTTTTGCACGCTTACCGAAAACACCCTCGTCAGCTACAAGGTCACCGACTATTACAGCCCGGCGCATGATCGGGGGCTGTTGTGGAACGATCCTGCGCTTGCCATCAACTGGCCGGTTGAGGACAATATCGTGGTCCTCTCGGAGAAAGACCGCCGTCAACCGCGTCTCGCGGACTTGAAGGAAAGCTTCGCATACGATCAGAGCGATGCGACGAAGGTTCGGTCATGAGCGCGCGGCCGATGCGCATCCTGGTGACCGGATGCAGGGGACAGGTCGCCATGTCGCTCATCGAACGTGGCGCGCTTCATAACGATATCGAGATCCTTCCGCTCGGCCGACCCGATCTCGATCTTGCCGAAACGGACACGATCGCTGCCGCCATCATGGCGGCAGAGCCCGACGCGATAATCTCGGCAGCGGCCCATACCGCGGTCGATCTCGCCGAAACGGAGACGGAAGCTGCAGCAAGGATCAATGGGTTCGCCCCCGGTGAAATCGGCAGGGCCGCCGCGGTGCTCGGGGTGCCGGTCGTACATCTGTCGACCGACTATGTCTTCGATGGCAGCAAGCCGTCGCCCTATGTGGAGACTGATCCGGTTGCCCCCCTTGGCGTCTATGGCCGCACCAAGCTCGACGGTGAGCGGTTGCTCGCCGCCGCCACAGGCAACCATGCAATTCTGCGCACTGCCTGGGTTTACAGCCCTTTCAGCAAGAACTTCCTCAAGACCATGCTGTCTCTTGCGGTGCAACGGAAACTGCTAACGGTCGTCGGCGACCAGGTCGGCAATCCGACATCTGCTCTCGACATTGCCGACGCGGCCATTGCGGTTGCTCGTAACCTCTTGTTCGATTCCGATCCGAACATGCGCGGCGTCTTCCACATGGCGGGAACCGGACGGGCGAGCTGGGCCGATTTCGCAGCCGAGATCTTTGCTATCTCACGCACTTTTGGTGGCCCTTCGGCGGAGGTCAACCCTATCCCGACCAGCGGTTATCCGACGCCGGCAAAGCGCCCTGCCAACTCACAGTTGGACTGTACGAAATTGGCAGAGGTGCACGGCGTGCAACTGCCCGATTGGAAGGTTTCGACCAAAGACGTCGTGCGCAGAACCCTCGCCCAGGAAGGAGGGGCGGGTGCCCTTGGACGACAGTCGGATGGCCTGACCTAGCGCAGCATGAAACCGGCCGGGCTATAGACGCCGCGTTTGTCGCCGAAATCGCCCGGCGAGGTCCAGTTGCCGACGTCACGCCGTTGACCTCCAGGAAAATGTCGGAGGGCCAATCCGCCGCCGTATCGGGCACTTCGGAACTGAGCTCCATCGAGAACTCAAGCGCCCGCGGCCTGGCCTTCTGGCTCTCCGTGATGATCAGCCCCACATCCTCCAGGATCTGCAGATTGGCGGACACGGTGGACTGCGGCTGCCCCGAGTTCCTCGGCGATCGTGTTGACATTCTTGGCGCTCCAGAGGATCGATTGCGAGAACTTTTCCTGTCATATTCCTGAACCATTCCGCCATTCGGACATGAATATCGGGAAATCGGATGGAAACGCAATTGCGATGACACTCTCGTATAAGCGAACCCTCACTTTCGCGGCGATGTCCGCCGCGCCGTACAGACTGCGTGCATTTTGGAACTTTCCCAGCGGAAATATCTTATGAAGTTCGGCCGCAACAATTGCGGTCACCGCAGTTGCCCGGGTCGCGGCAACACAGCCTGCAGGACAAGACATGGCCTTTTCAACCACCGTTTCGCTGACCGTCAATGGCGAGCGCCACGATCTTGATATCGACAACCGGACGACCCTTCTCGATGCCCTGCGCGAGCATCTGCACCTGACCGGCACGAAGAAGGGTTGCGATCATGGCCAGTGCGGTGCTTGCACCGTGATCGTGAGTGGCCGTCGCATCAATTCCTGCCTGACGCTGGCTGTCATGCATGACGGCGATGATGTCACGACGATCGAAGGTCTGGGCAAGCCGGGACGGCTGCATCCGATGCAGGCTGCCTTCGTGAAGCATGATGGCTTCCAGTGCGGCTATTGTACCCCGGGGCAGATCTGTTCCTCCCTGGCCGTGCTGGAGGAGATCAAGGCCAATATTCCGAGCCATGTTACTTCTGATCTTACCGCAAGGACCGAGGTGACGCCTGAGGAACTGCGCGAACGCATGAGCGGCAATCTCTGTCGATGCGGCGCCTATTCCAACATTATCGATGCGATAACCGAGGTTGCGGAGATGGACGCATGAGGGCCTTCAGCTACGAACGTGCGATAAGTGTCGAGGCCGCAGCGAAGGCCGTTTCGGCCAATCCCGACGCCAAGTTTATCGCCGGCGGGACCAATCTTCTCGATCTGATGAAGCTGGAGATCGAGACGCCGACGCATTTGATCGACGTCAACGGCCTGGCGCTCGACACGATCGAGACGATGTCCGATGGCGGTCTGCGCATCGGCGCGCTGGTGCGCAACACCGATCTTGCCGCCAATGAGACTGTGCGGCGGGATTATGGCCTGCTGTCGCGCGCTTTGCTGGCCGGTGCATCCGGCCAATTGCGCAACCGGGCGACGACGGCGGGAAACCTGCTGCAGCGGACGCGCTGTCCCTATTTCTACGACCCCAATCAGCCCTGCAACAAACGCGAGCCCGGCACCGGCTGCTCGGCCATTACAGGCTTTTCGCGCCAGCATGCGATCGTCGGCGCCAGCGATGCCTGCATTGCCACCCATCCCGGGGACATGGCGGTCGCCATGCGTGCCCTGGATGCCCGGGTCGAGACCGTCACTGCGGAGGGCCGCACGCGCTCCATTGCGATTGCAGACTTCCATTGCCTGCCCGGTGATACGCCGCATATCGAGACGGTGTTGGATAGGGGCGAATTGATCATAGCGGTCACGCTGCCGGCACCGATTGGCGGGCGACAGATCTATAAGAAGGTGCGCGACCGCGCCTCCTATGCTTTTGCGCTTGTCTCGGTCGCGGCGGTCATTCAGCCGGATGGCAGCGGAACGGTTGCTATCGGCGGCGTGGCCCACAAGCCGTGGCGGATCGAGGCCGCGGACGACGTGCTTCGCGATGGTGCAAAGGCCGTGGCATCTGTCCTTCTGGCCGATGCAAAGCCTACCGAACAAAACAGCTACAAGGTCGATCTCGTCGAGCGCACGCTTGCCGCCGTGATCCGAGACGCTAGGGACTGACATCATGCAATTCGACACACCAGCCACCACAAATCCCATCGACCAGCTCAAGATTGTCGGCAGGCCGGTCCGCCGCATCGACGGCGAACTCAAGGTGACGGGCAGGGCGACCTACGCCTATGAGGGGCGCGAGCCGAACCTGCACTATGCCTATGGCTATCCGGTCGGCTCTGCCATCGCCAAAGGCCGCATCACGGCAATGGATGTCACCGCCGCGCAGGATGCACCCGGCGTGCTCGCCGTTGTCACGACGCTGTCGGCGGGTGAGGGCGAGAAGGGTGAGTACAATACCGCCCGGCTTTTCGGCGGCGACAGGATCCAGCACTATCACCAGGCGATCGCCGTTGTCGTGGCCGAGACCTTCGAGCAGGCCCGCGCGGCAGCCGCTTTGGTGAAGGTTGATTATGCGCGCGAAGAGGGGAGCTATTCCCTTCACGACGTAAGACAAGCGGCCGTCAAGCCTGAGGATGCCGGTGGTTCAGAGCCGGATACCGCGGTTGGTGACTTCGAGGGTGCTTTTCGTGCTGCGGCGGTGACGCTGGACGAGGACTATACCACGCCCGACCAATCCCATGCGATGATGGAGCCCCATGCCTCGATCGCCGCCTGGAGCGGTGACGAGCTGACGGTCTGGACCTCGAGCCAGATGATCGACTGGTGGCGCTCGGACTTGGCCAAGACGCTCGGCATCGACAAGGAGAAGATCCATCTGATGTCGCCGTTCATTGGCGGCGGCTTTGGCGGAAAGTTGTTCCTGCGGGTCGACGCGGTGCTGGCCGCGCTTGGCGCCAAGGCCACCGGGCGCGCGGTCAAGGTGACGCTGCCACGCCCGTTCGTGGCCAACAACACCACCCACCGGCCGGCGACGATCCAGCGTATCCGCATCGGCGCCGACAGTGACGGTGCGATCACGGCGATCGGCCATGAGAGCTGGTCCGGCGACTTGCCGGGTGGTGGACCGGAAACCGCCGTCATGCAGACGCGGCTGCTCTATGCCGGCACCAACCGGATGACGGCCATGCGGCTTGCGACGCTCGATCTTCCCGAAGGCAATGCCATGCGCGCACCGGGCGAAGCGCCTGGATTGATGGCGCTTGAAATCGCCATGGATGAACTGGCCGAGAAGCTCGGCATGGACCCCATCCAGCTCCGGATCTTGAATGACACGCAGGTCGATCCCGAGAACCCCGAACGGCCCTTCACGCAGCGCGATCTCGTCGGTTGTCTGACGCTTGGTGCCCAGCAATTCGGCTGGGACCAGCGACGCCCTCCGGCGTCGCGTCGCGAGGGCAACTGGTTGATCGGCATGGGCGTTGCGGCGGCCTTTCGCAACAACATGTTGATCTCGTCCAGCGCCCGCGTCCGGCTGGACCATGCGGGCATGCTGACCGTCGAGACGGACATGACCGATATCGGCACCGGCAGCTACACCATCATTGCGCAGACGGCGGCGGAAATGCTTGGCCTTCCCGTCGACAAGGTTTCCGTCAAGCTGGGCGATTCCCGCTTTCCGGTGTCGGCGGGTTCGGGAGGGCAGTTCGGCGCCAATTGTTCGACATCGGGGGTCTATGCTGCCTGCGTCAAGCTGCGCGAGGCGGTCGCCGCCAAACTCGGCTTCAATTCGGACGATGCGGTCTTCGAAGGCGGCGTGGTGTGTTCAGGCAACCGGTCGATCGCGCTTGCCGAGGCCGCCGGTCCCGAGGGGCTTGCCGGTGAAGACAAGATCGAGTGGGGCGATCTTTCGGATAGCCATCAGCAATCGACCTTCGGCGCACATTTCGTCGAAGTAGCAGTCGATCTGGCCACGGGCGAAACGCGCATCCGGCGGATGCTGGCGGTCTGCGCCGCCGGCCGCATCCTCAATCCGCTGACAGCCCGCAGCCAGGTCATCGGTGCCATGACCATGGGCGCCGGCGGGGCGCTGTCGGAGGAGCTGGTGGTCGATACCGCCAGGGGCTATTTCGTCAACCACGACCTTGCCGGCTATGAGGTGCCGGTGCATGCGGATATTCCGCATCAGGACGTACTGTTCCTTGATGAAACGGATCCCTATTCCTCGCCGATGAAGGCCAAGGGGATCGGCGAACTTGGCCTCTGCGGCGTATCGGCGGCCATCGCCAATGCGATCTACAACGCGACGGGCGTCCGGGTCCGACACTACCCCATCACCCTCGACAAACTCATCGGCGGTCTTCCAGGGCTGGCATGAGCGACGCCCATGATAGTGCTGCGCTTTTCAGATGAACGGCCTGCAATCGACGTGATCGCCTGCTTGCGCAAACCCGGCATGCCCGAACAGACACATGACAGGGCAAGGTCGATCCTCCAATCGGCAAGTGGTAAAACTCCTGGGCAATGATTGCGGCGGACTTGCTTTAAGGGTTTGACACTGAACCAAACCTGCGCTGATCCGTTACCTTGCAGGTTGTCCCGATCAGATGCTCGTGGATCTACGATTTTGGCTGGGGGATTGGGCACGGATGGATAGTTCAAAGAAAAGTGGTCTCGACCCCATCGGCAATCTGCCCCGCAGTAAGACGGTGGCGACCGCCAAGGTTTCCGGTTTCACCATCCTGATCCTGATCGGTATTGCCGTGATCCTGCGCATTGGCCAAGAGGTTCTCGTTCCTCTCGCTCTGGCGCTGCTGCTCACCTTCGCGCTGGCACCCATTGTGTCTTTCCTGCGCAAGCGATCCGTTCCAAAAGTCGTGGCTGTGCTTTTCGCAGTCATCTCGGCCTTTTCGGTGATCGCCTTGTTCAGCGTCCTGGTCGCCACCCAGGTGGCGAACCTTGCGGAAAACGTACCAACCTACCAGCGCAACATCGTGGCAAAGGTCCAGGCTCTCAGCCAGGCAGGATCCGGCAACGGGCTGCTCAGTCACCTGAGCAAGGTCGTCGAGCGGGTCGGCTCGGAGATGCAGACGAGCGCGGCGGTCAGCCAGGATCCCTCCGCCTCGCTGCCGCGTGACCCGTTGCCGGTGGAGATCGTGACGCGGTCCAATCCGATCCAGACCCTGGGCAATTTCATTCTTCCGTTGATCAGTCCCTTTGCCACGGCGGGCCTGGTCGTCATTCTGGTGATCTTCATGCTCTTCGAGCGCGAAGATCTGCGGGATCGGTTCATCCGCCTGGTTGGCCTGGGGGATCTGCATCGCACCACGGCGGCGCTCCAGGACGCCGGAAAGCGCGTCGGAAAATATCTGCTTATGCAACTGGTCGTGAATACGCTTTACGCGGTGCCGATTGCCTTGGGCCTCTGGATGCTCGGCATCCCGAACGCCATTCTCTGGGGCTTGTTGACGCTCGTCCTGCGTTTCGTCCCCTATATCGGGCCGGTGATCGGCATGGTCCTGCCGCTGTTTCTGGCGCTGGCGATCGCCCCGGGCTGGTCCCTGGTGCTCTGGGTCATCGCCCTGTTCGCGACGATCGAACTGATCAGCAACAATGTGATCGAACCCTGGCTTTATGGCGCACATACGGGCCTGTCGCCGCTCGCCATCATCATCTCCGCTATCTTCTGGTCCTGGCTGTGGGGTCCGCTCGGCCTGATCTTATCGACGCCGCTCACCGTTTGCCTGGTCGTGCTTGGTCGCCATGTTCCGCAATTCGGTTTCCTCGACGTCCTTCTTGGCAATGAGGCGGTTCTTGAACCCCATGAGAAGCTTTATCAGCGACTGCTGGCCGGCGATCCCAGCGAGGCAACGGACAATGCCGAAGACTATCTGGAGGATCAGTACCTCGTCGAATATTACGAAAAGGTCGGCCTGCCAGCCTTGATGCTCGGCGAGATCGATCGACAACGCGGTGTCATGACGGAAGAGCAGATCGGCCTTTTCGCCTTGAGCTGCCGGTCCCTGGTGGAAAACCTCTCTGATATCGCGGAGGAAGAAGAGGCCGACGATACTGAAACGACCGAGGACGTCGGCGGCAGCGAGCCAGGCGGGGCTGTCGAACTTCCTGATGGTGAGGGGCGATCTGTCCTCTGCGCCGGCGGTCGCGGCGAAATGGACAATGCCGCGGCGGCCATGCTGGCGCAGGTGCTGGCGGTTCAAGGTGCGACGGTCAGAACCGCGTCCTATGCGCAACTTGTCGCGCGGGCGCCTGTCCCGCTGCCGTTGGAGGATATCGAAACTGTCATCGTCGCCTATCTGAATGGCAATTCCAGATCGCATGCCCGTCTTCTGGTCCGGCGGATCAAGCGGATGAAGCCCACTCTGCGCGTCGGGCTGTTTGTTCCGGCGGCAAACGGACTTGATTACCCGCTGATCGAGGCAACGGCCATGGGCGCGGATTTTGTTTGCCAGAGGGTCTCGGAAACGATCATCGGCGCCTTGGCGATTGCCCCGCCGACATCAATCAAGGCGCCGGTCCGAAAGGTCCTGCGCCCGCGGCTGAAACTGGCCGATGTGGCCAGCTGACCGGATTGATTTGCGCAACGGAACGGGGCATTTCCCATCAGCCTTTGAACTCGCCTTCGTTTACCTTGCGATCCTTGTGGTTCACCTCCCTTTCCTTGCCGAGAGCTTTCTGTCCTGGCGGCGTCTTGTGGTCTCACGGTCGCTGAGCGTCCGACTCTAAGGTCGGGGCAGCTCACGGGTGGATGTTCGGACATGCGTCGCCACGTTCTGCAGGATCAGGGTTGTATTTCCCTTTTTGAGAGGCGTGTCATCATCGACCTGACAGCGATCCGCTTTCATATCTTTGAAACGCCCTATGGATTCTGCGGTCTCGCCTGGAGCGCTGCCGGGGTGACGCGGTTCCAGCTGCCCTCGGAAGGCGCTGATGCCACCGAACGGCTGCTGCTGCGCCGGTTGGCGTCTGCCCGAAGCGCTGAGCCGACGCCCGAAATGGCGGCGGTCATCGCGGCCGTCCAGCGCTATTTCTCGGGGAATAAGATGGATTTTTCCGAAGTCCGGGTCGACCTGGGTGTCCAGGACGCATTCTTCACACAGGTTTATGCGGCAGCCCGGCAGATTGCCTGGGGCCAGACCACGACCTATGGCGCGCTGGCCCGCCAACTGGGTGCCGGGCCGGAGGCAGCCCGCGATGTCGGGCAGGCCATGGCCAAAAATCCGGTGCCGCTGATCATTCCCTGCCACCGCGTGCTGGCAGCCGGCGGCAAGATTGGCGGCTTTTCGGCTCCCGGCGGTTCAAACGCCAAGCTGCGCATGCTGGAGCTTGAAGGGGTTCGGATGGCGCCACCCGAACCGCTGCAGCAGTCCCTGTTCTAGCCTCAGCCGTTCAGCTTCGCAGGCCCGGCGCTTCATGGCCGGTGCGGGCCACATATTCCGTATAGCCGCCGCCATATTGGTGGATGCCATCGGGCGTCAGTTCCAGCACGCGATTGGAAAGTGCTGCGAGGAAATGCCGGTCGTGGGAGACGAACAGCATGGTGCCCTCGTATTCGGACAGGGCCTTGATCAGCATTTCCTTGGTGTCGAGGTCGAGATGGTTGGTGGGCTCGTCCAGCACCAGCAGGTTGGGTGGGTCGAACAGCATGATCGCCATCACCAGCCGCGCCTTTTCGCCGCCGGACAGAACCCGGCATCGCTTTTCAACGTCGTCGCCTGAGAAGCCGAAGCAGCCGGCAAGCGAGCGCAGCGCTCCTTGCCCTGCCTGCGGAAAGGAGTCTTCCAAGGACTGGAAGACGGTGCGCTCGCCATCGAGCAGGTCCATGGCATGCTGGGCGAAATAGCCCATCTTGACGCTGGCACCCAGCGCCACGCTGCCCTGGTCGGGATCGGTGCTGCCGGTCACCAGCTTTAAAAGCGTGGATTTCCCGGCGCCGTTGATGCCCATGATGCACCAGCGCTCGCGTCGGCGCACCATGAAGTTCAGCCCTTCATAGATGCTGCGGCTGCCATAGCTCTTGTGGACGTTCTTCAGGTTGACCACGTCTTCGCCGGAGCGCGGCGCCGGCTGGAATTCGAAAGCGACCGACTGGCGGCGCTTGGGCGGCTCGACCCGGTCGATCTTTTCCAGCTTCTTGACCCGGCTCTGCACCTGGGCGGCATGGCTGGCGCGCGCCTTGAAACGCTCGATGAACTTGATTTCCTTGGCCAGCATGGCCTGCTGGCGCTCGAACTGCGACTGCTGGTGCTTTTCGTTCAACGCCCGCTGCTGCTCGTAAAATTCGTAGTCGCCGGAGAAGGTGGTCAGCGTGCCGCCGTCGATCTCGATGACCTTGGTGACGATGCGGTTCATGAATTCGCGGTCGTGCGAGGTCATCAGCAGGGCGCCCTCATAACCTTTGAGGAACTGCTCGAGCCAGATGAGGCTTTCGAGATCCAGATGGTTGCTCGGCTCGTCGAGCAGCATGACATCCGGTCGCATCAGCAGGATGCGGGCGAGAGCGACGCGCATTTTCCAGCCGCCCGACAGCTTGCCGACATCGCCGTCCATCATCTCCTGGCTGAAGCTCAGGCCGGCCAGCACTTCGCGGGCCCGTCCCTCCAGTGCATAGCCGTCGAGTTCCTCGTAACGGGCCTGCACTTCGCCGTAGCGCTCGATGATTTCATCCATCTTGTCGAGTTGGTCGGGATCGACCATGGCCGCTTCCAGTTCGCGCAATTCGGCGGCGACAATGCTGACGGGGCCAGCGCCATCCATGACCTCGGCGACGGCGCTCTGGCCTTCCATCTCGCCGACATCCTGGTTGAAATAGCCGATCGTCACGCCCTTATCGACGGAGACCTGTCCCTCGTCGGGATTTTCCTGGCCGGTGATCATCCGGAAGACGGTGGTCTTGCCGGCACCGTTGGGGCCTACAAGGCCGATCTTCTCGCCGCGGTTGAGGGCTGCGGAGGCCTCGATGAAGAGAATCCGGTGGCTGAGCTGCTTGCTGATATTCTCGATACGAATCATGTGGTGACGGGTCCAAAACGTTGCGGCGCCCTTATGCCACGGGTCGTGCAGCCTGTCGCAGATTTTTCAGCGGCGCGCCAGCGCCACGGCTTCCTACATGTATTTGGTCGGCAGGGCCGTGGTGAACTTCATCTCTTCCATGGAGATGGAGGCGCTGAGGTCTGAAAATTCGATGCGGCTGATCAGGGTCTTGTAGACCTGGTCATAGACGTCGATATCCGGCACGACCGTGCGCAGCAGATAATCCTTCTCGCCGGTCAGGCGATAGGCTTCGACGATTTCCGGAATGTTCTGGATCTCCTTTCGGAACGTGTTCAGCCATTCCGAGGTATGGCGCGGCACCTTGACGGAAATGAAGACCGACATCGGCACATTGGCCATGCGGCGATCGACCAGGGCGACACGGCTGCGGATGAGGCCCATGTCCTCCATGCGCTTGATCCGCCGCCAGCATGGCGTATGGGACAGGCCGACCGCCTCGGCGATATCGACAACCGACCGATCGGCATTCACCTGCAGGATTTCGATGATCTTGCGGTCTATCTCATCGAACATTTTTGATTCCGTCATTGCTGGTTTCCTCTTGTCCTGCCGCTGCGCCGGATTGTCGGAGCGGTAGTCGACGATATCTCGCTATCTCGATTATTCATCCTACTAGGTTTCATCATAATAGGATAAATCCTCATAATCTACGTTTTCAGCGCACAAAAACGCAAAACATTCGCCTGTTCCTGCCGCTACAATCCTTTCCAACATCGCAAGAGAACAATCGAGGACGGGAACATGAAGCGTATCGGCATGATTGGCGGAATGAGCTGGGAAAGCACCGCGGTCTATTACAAGCGGGTCAACGAGCAGGTGCGGGACGCGCTGGGCGGCCTCAATTCTGCCGATGTGGCGCTGCGCTCGGTCAATTTCGAGGAGATCGTCACGCTGCAGAAGGCCGGGGCCTGGGACGAGGCCGCGGCGGTGCTGGGTGCTGTGGCGGTCGAGCTGGAACAGGCCGGGGCAGAGATGATCCTGATCTGCACCAACACCATGCATCTGCTGGCGGACCAGATCCAGGCCGCGGTCGGCATTCCGCTCATCCATATTGCCGACGTGACGGGCAGAGCCGTGCGCGATGCCGGATGCCGCCGTCCGCTGCTGCTGGCGACGCGCTATACGATGGAGCAGGATTTCTATCGCAACCGCGTCGAAACCAGCTTCGGCCTTGAGGTGCTGGTGCCGGATGCGGCCGACCGCCAGGATGTGCACGACATCATCTTCAACGAATTGTGCTGCGGCATTGCCAAGGCGTCGTCGCAGGCGCGCTACAAGGAAATTGTCGCCAAGGGCGTGGCGGCAGGTGCCGACAGCGTCATTCTCGGCTGCACGGAAATCGGCCTGCTGGTGAATGCCGGCGACTTTGACATCCCGACCTTCGATTCGACCTTGCTGCATGCCGATGCGGCCGTCCGCCTGTCGCTGCAAGCGGTTCTGCCGAGGGTTGCCGCCGTCGCCTGATCTTTGAAGATCGTACCATCGCCGGTCTGCAGCCGGCGATGGTGCTTATGGGTAAGGCTAGGACCAGATCTGCACGAGGACGATCTTGCCATCGCTCTCGTTGTTGACGAGACTTGGACTGTCGCTCCTGTCGCAGAGAGCCATGTCATAGCGCCCGAGCGATACGGGCCCCTGCTGCATTTCGAGAGTGATCGGCTCCAGAGCCAGAAACATCCGCAGATCGGCGTCGGTGTCGGGCTGCAGCAAGTCTGACAGATGGCCGCGGACGACACGATGCCGGCTGTTGCGGCGCGTCATGACGTTGAAGTCGACGATCGGCCCTTCGGATAATGTCGCATGGACAGCAACATCGCCGGGAAACGCCATGGGGTCTGAGGTGCTGCCAAGGTGCACCATGCCCATGCCGGCGATCTCCAGGGTCATGCCCTGGCCCTCCAGCACGGTCAGGGTCCGATCGATGCCGGCAAAGGCCGAGAACGGCCCATCGGTTGCCACCGTCGCCATGCTGATGCGCCAATCGAAATCTTCGACAGAAGACCCGGTTGGCGAAACCGCGATCTCCACGGTTTCGCCACCGCCGTTCTTCCACGGCATGCGTTTGCAATCGGCAATGCGCACCACCTTCATCGGCTAATTCCCGAGAATGCCGGGGAGCCGCAGCCCTTGTTCCTTGGCGCACTCGACAGCAATGTCATAGCCGGCATCGGCATGGCGCATGACGCCGGTGGCCGGATCGTTCCAAAGCACGCGCTCGATGCGGCGGGCTGCATCTTCCGTGCCGTCGCAGCAGATCACCATGCCGGAATGCTGGGAGAAGCCCATGCCGACGCCGCCGCCATGATGGATCGACACCCAGGTGGCGCCGGAGGCGGTGTTGAGCAGCGCGTTCAGCAGCGGCCAGTCGGAGACCGCATCCGAGCCGTCCTTCATCGCTTCGGTCTCGCGGTTCGGCGAGGCGACGGAGCCGGAATCCAGATGGTCGCGGCCGATGACGATCGGCGCTGACAGTTCGCCATTGGCAACCATTTCGTTGAAGGCAAGGCCCAAACGATGGCGATCGCCGAGACCCACCCAGCAGATGCGGGCCGGCAGGCCCTGGAAGGAGATGCGCTCGCGCGCCATGTCCAGCCAGTTGTGCAGATGGGTGTTGCCGGGGGTCAGTTCCTTGACCTTGGCGTCGGTCTTGTAGATGTCCTCCGGATTGCCGGACAGGGCGGCCCAGCGGAACGGACCGATGCCGCGGCAAAACAGCGGGCGGATATAGGCCGGCACGAAGCCCGGGAAGGCGAAGGCGTTTTCGAGGCCCTCGTCCTTGGCGACCTGGCGGATATTGTTGCCGTAGTCGAGCGTCGGGATGCCGGCGTTCCAGAAATCGACCATGGCGGCGACATGCACCTTCATCGAAGCGCGGGCAGCAGCTTCGACCGCTTTCGGATCGCTTTCCTGTTTGGCGCGCCATTCGGCAACCGTCCAGCCGAGCGGCAGATAGCCATGCAGCGGATCATGGGCCGAGGTCTGGTCGGTGACGATATCGGGGCGCACGCCGCGCTTGACGAGTTCCGGAAAGATCTCGGCGGCATTGCCGATCAGTGCGATCGACTTGGCCTCTCCGGCCTTGGTCCACTGGTCGATCTTTGCCAGCGCCTCGTCGAGGCTGTCGGTCTTCTCGTCGACATAACGGGTGCGCAGCCGGAAATCGGCGCGGGTCTCGTCGCATTCGACAGCCAGGCAACAGGCGCCGGCCATGACGGCGGCAAGCGGCTGGGCGCCGCCCATGCCGCCCAGGCCACCGGTCAGGATCCACTTACCCTTGAGGCTGCCATCGTAATGCTGGCGGCCGGCCTCGACGAAGGTTTCATAGGTGCCCTGGACGATGCCCTGGGCGCCGATATAGATCCACGAGCCGGCGGTCATCTGGCCGTACATGGCCAGGCCTTTCTTGTCGAGTTCGTTGAAATGGTCCCAGGTGGCCCAATGGGGCACCAGGTTCGAATTGGCAATCAGCACGCGCGGCGCATCCTTGTGGGTGCGGAATACGCCGACGGGCTTGCCGGACTGAACCAGCAGGGTCTCGTCGTCGTTCAAGGTTTTCAAGGTGGCGACGATCGTGTCGAAATCGGCCCAGGTGCGTGCCGCACGGCCGATGCCACCATAGACCACCAGTTCGTGCGGCCGTTCGGCGACATCTGGATCGAGATTGTTCATCAGCATGCGCATCGGCGCTTCGGTCAGCCAGCTCTTGGCGGTGATCTCGTTGCCGGTGGCGGCGCGGACATCGCGGATATTGTGGCGCGGATCGGTCATGGCAGGTTCCCCTTATCGTTTCTTGTCGAGCGCAAATGTCTCGATGCGCGTGAGAATGTCTTTCAGATGCGCCCGAAGCGTCTCGGCCTTCCCCTCATCATAGGCAAAGGGCGGCGCTTCGGTCGTCAGGTGGGTGGACTGGGCCAGTTCCATCTGGATGGTATGCACGCCGCTGTCCGGCCGGCTATAGTGGCGTGTCGTCCAGCCGCCCTTGAAGCGGCCATTGAGGACGCTGGAGTAACCGGCGGCGGCAGCGGTGGTCTCGACGACGGCGCGTTCGATCGCCGGATCGCAGGTTCTTCCGCCGTCGGTGCCAATGTTGAAATCCGGCAATCTGCCTTCGAAGAGAAACGGGATATGCGAGCGGATCGAATGGCAATCGTAGAGGATGACGATGCCGTGAATGGATTTCACCCGCTCGATCTCGGCGGCAAGGGCTACATGATATGGCGCATGAAAACGCTTGAGCCGCTCGGCAATATCCGCCTGCACCGGCTCGGCGCCGGTTTTCCAGATTGCAAGCCCGTCGAAATCGGTTTCGGGGATCAGGCCGGTGGTGTTCTGGCCGGGATAGAGGCTGGTGCCCGCCGGATCGCGATTGGCGTCGATGCAGTAGCGATGGAATGTGGCGCGCACCGTGGTCGCATCCGGCAGCAGGCCGGCATAGAGCTCATGGATATGCCAGTCGGTATCGGCCAGCACCTGTCCAGTGTCGTTCAGCCGGCCCCAGATCTCGGGCGGCACCGAGGTGCCGGTGTGGGGGAAGGCGAGGATGACGGGGGAGGCGCCTTGGGTGATTTCGAAGGTATCGGTCATGATGCATTTCCTCGGGTTTTCAGCGCGTCGTGGCAAGTGGCACCCCCCTCTGTCCTGTCGGACATCTCCCCCTCAATGGGGGAGATCAGGGATGCGCCCGTTCGGCCAAAACCTATCTCGCCTACTGCGGAAAACCGCCGCAGAAACCTAGCCGTTGAAGCGAATGGTTTCGATTGTCCGATCTCCCCCCTTGAGGGGGAGATGTCCGGCAGGACAGAGGGGGGTATGGCAGGAAAGCAGGTCCGCATCATCCTCACCCCTCCAATCCCGGCAACAGCCCGGCCGAAACGCTGGCGTTCAGCGCCCCGCTCGCCACGAGATCCGTGGCAGCGGCAAGGTCAGGGGCCATGTAGCGGTCGACGTCGAGCGTCGGCACCACGGCGCGAAGTGCTGCGATGGCCTGCTGCAATTGCGGGCTGGTGGTCAGCGGTGCGCGGAAGTCGATGCCCTGTGCTGCCGTCAGCGCTTCGATGCCGATGATCGAGAACAGATTGTCGGTCATCTGCAGCAGGCGGCGGGCGCCGTGGCAGGCCATGGAGACATGGTCTTCCTGGTTGGCCGACGTGGGCGTGGAATCGACAGAGGCCGGATGGGCCATCTGCTTGTTTTCCGACATCAGGGCGGCAGAGGTCACCTCGGCGATCATCAGGCCGGAATTGAGGCCCGGTTTCTTGGCCAGGAATGCTGGCAGGCCATAGGACAAGGCGGGGTCGACCAGCAGCGCGATGCGGCGCTGGGCGATGGCGCCGATCTCGCAGATGGCAAGGGCGATCTGATCGGCGGCAAAGGCTACCGGTTCGGCGTGGAAATTGCCGCCGGAGACGACGGTGTCATCGGACAGAACAAGCGGATTGTCGGTGACGGCATTGGCCTCGATTTCGAGCGTCCGCCCGACCGCGCGCAGCAGATCGAGGCAGGCGCCATCGACCTGCGGCTGGCAGCGGATGCAATAGGGATCCTGCACGCGCTCGTCACCGTCGAGATGGCTCTGGCGGATGACCGAGCCGTCCAGCAGGCCGCGCAGCGCCGCGGCGGTGTCGATCTGGCCCTTATGGCCGCGCAAGGAGTGAATGTCCGGGTGGAACGGCGCCGACGAGCCCATGGCGGCATCGGTGGAGAGGGCCCCGGTGATCAGCGCGCTCTGGGCGGCGCGATGGGCGCGGAACAGGCCGGCCAGCGCGAGAGCGGTGGAGACCTGCGTGCCATTGATCAGGGCCAGGCCTTCCTTGGCGGCCAGCACGACCGGGGTCAGTCCGGCCTTTTCGAGGGCAACGCGGCCGGGCAGTTTCTCGCCGCCATAAAAGGCTTCGGCCTCGCCCATCATTACCGCTGCCATATGGGCAAGCGGGGCCAGGTCGCCCGAAGCGCCGACGGAGCCTTTTTCGGGGATGACCGGTGTCACGCCTTTTTCGAGCATGGCCTCGATCAGGCGGACGACTTCGAGCCGCGTGCCGGACGCGCCGCGGCCGAGCGAAATCAGCTTCAGCGCCATGATCAGCCGGACGATGTTCTCTGCCAAGGGTGCCCCGACGCCGCAGCAATGGGAGAGGATAAGATTGCGCTGCAGGGTGGCGACATCGGCAGCATCGATCCTGATCGACGCCAGCTTTCCGAAGCCCGTATTGATGCCATAGACCGGCTCATTGCCGGCCGCGATCTGGGCAATGCGAGCAGCCGCCTTTTCAATGCCGGCATCATAGCTGCGGTCGAGCCTGGCGGCGGCGCCTGTCCAATAGATCTGCGCGAGTTCGGACAGTGGCACACGGCCGGGGTGGAGGGTGATGGTCATGGGCGGACTCCTGACGCGTATGAGAATGAGATGACCCCCCTCTGCCCTGCCGGGCATCTCCCCCTCAAGGAGGGAGATCGGTCCGGGGTAGGCGGACTGCGTCCAATCTCCCCCCTTGAGGGGGAGATGTCGGCGTAGCCGACAGAGGGGGGTACCAGTGGAGCGATCCTCACATTCCCCTCCAGACACGGGTGTGCAGCGGGTTGAAACCCATGCGGTAGACGAGTTCGGCCGGGTCCTCGATGTCCCAGATCGCCAGGTCGGCCCATTTGCCGGGCTCCAGCGTGCCGGTTTCATCCTGCAGCCCGAGGGCGCGGGCGGCGTGCCGTGTGGTGCCGGCGATGCATTCGTCGACCGTCAGGCCGAACAGGGTTGCGGCCATGTTCATGGTGAGGAGCAGGGAGGTCAGCGGCGAGGTGCCGGGATTGTTGTCGGTGGCAATGGCCATGGCCACGCCATGCTGGCGGAACAGGTCGATGGGCGGCTTTTTCGTCTCGCGGATGAAATAGAAGGCGCCGGGCAGGATGACCGCAACGGTTCCGGCCTTGGCCATGGCAATGGCGCCAACCTCGTCGGTATATTCCAGATGGTCGGCCGAGAGGCCGCCGAATTCGGCGGCAAGGGCGGCACCATGCAGGTTCGACAATTGGTCGGCATGCAGTTTCACCGGCAAGCCAAGCGCGGCGGCTGCCTCGAAGACGCTGCGGATTTCCGTGACGGAAAAGGCGATGCCTTCGCAAAAACCGTCGACCGCGTCGGCCAGACCAGCCGCATGGGCGGCCTTGAGACCGGGCAGCACGACCTCGCGGATGAAGTCGGCGTTGCGGCCCTTGTATTCGGCTGGCGTCGCATGGGCGCCGAGATAGGTGGTGCGGATGGTCACCGATCGCTCGTCGGCCAGCCGGCGGGCGGCGCGCAGCATCTTCAATTCGTCGTCGACGGTCAGGCCGTAACCGGATTTCACCTCGATTGTCGTCACGCCCTCGGCCATCAGCGCATCGAGCCGGGGTAGGGTTTCGGCCAGGAGTTCCTCTTCGCCGGCGGCGCGGACCTGACGCACCGAAGAGATGATACCGCCGCCGGCGCGGGCGACTTCCTCATAGGTCGCGCCGGCCAGGCGCATCTGGAATTCCCTGGCGCGGTTGCCGGCATGGATCAGATGGGTGTGGCAATCGATCAGGCCTGGCGTGATCCAGCGGTTGCCACAATCCACGATCTCGGCGCTTTCAAGCAGATCGGCCGGCAGGTCGGCCTCGGGTCCTGCATAGAGGATGCGGCCGTTGCTGGCGGCAAGCGCGCCGGATTCGACGATGCCGAGGCCCGAAAACTCGGCCCTCAGAGTGGCCAGACGCGCGTTGCGCCAGATGCGATTTGCTTCAGCCATGGCAGGTTCGTTCCCCGATTTCCCGCATTGCGTCCATGTTATTTTGCCATTATGTATATACTTAATGAAGCGGGACGCAAGTCCAAATCAGGTGAGCCGGATCGGGGGAGTTGGAGCGATGAAGACAATCCATGCGGAAACGGCGCTGCTGCCGGATGGCTTTGCCAGGGATGTGCGGCTGACACTGGTCGGCAACCGGATTGCCTCGGTCGAGACCGGCGTCGCGGCGTCTCCTGAAGACGAACGCCATGGCATGATCCTGCCGGGTATCGCCAATCTGCACAGCCACGCTTTTCAGCGCGGCATGGCGGGGCTCGCCGAAATGCGCGGACCGACCGACGACAGTTTCTGGAGCTGGCGCACGGTGATGTATCGCTTTGCGCTCAGCATGAACCCGGAGCAGATGGAGGCGATTGCCGCCCAGCTCTATGTCGAGATGCTGGAGACGGGGTTCTGCCGGGTCGGGGAATTTCATTACCTGCATCACGATCGCAACGGGCAGCCCTACGACAACCCTGGTGAAATGTCCGAGCGGATCGCCGCGGCGGCATCGACCGCCGGCATCGGACTGACGCTCCTGCCGGTCTTCTATGCGCATTTCAGCTTTGGCGGCGCAGATCCGTCGCCGGGCCAGCGCCGGTTCATCCATGATGTCGAACAATTCTCGCGGCTGCTGGAGGCCTGCCAGGCGCTGCATGTCCAGGTTCCGGGAATGGTGACCGGCATCGCCCCGCACAGCCTGCGGGCGGTCACGCCGGATGAGATACGGCAATTGCTCGGCCTGCCTTTCGATGGGCCGATCCATATCCATGTCGCCGAGCAGGTGAAGGAAGTCGAGGATTGTGTGGCGTGGTCCGGCGCGCGGCCGGTCGAATGGCTGCTCGACAATGTCGGGCTCAACGAGCGCTGGTGTCTGATCCACGCCACCCACATGACCGCCGACGAGACCACGCGCATGGCAAAGACCAGGGCCGTTGCCGGGCTTTGCCCGATCACCGAGGCCAATCTCGGCGATGGCATCTTTGCGGCCGAAA
The DNA here is from genome assembly GCF_023701945.1 of Rhizobium sp. CG5. Lineage (GTDB taxonomy): Bacteria > Pseudomonadota > Alphaproteobacteria > Rhizobiales > Rhizobiaceae > Allorhizobium. The sequence continues at coordinate 126,466 of NZ_JABAEF010000014.1, read as the reverse complement.
CCTTCCTGGAACATGGCGGGCGGTTCGGCATCGGCTCGGACTCGAATGTCCTGATCGGCATTTCCGACGAATTGCGGCAGCTGGAATATGGGCTGCGTCTGGCGAAAAGGGCGCGCAATGTCATCGCGGTGCCGGGCGGCTCGACTGGACGGCATCTGTTCGAAGGCGCCCTTGTCGGCGGGGCGGCGGCCCTTCAGTGCGATGCGGGCCTCACCGCCGGTCAATCGGCCGACTTCTTCAGCCTGAAGCCGCATCACGACTATGGCCTGACCGCTGACAGCCTGCTCGACAGCTGGATCTTTGCCAGGGGGGCCAGCGTCGATTGCGTCTGGTCGGCGGGTCAGAAACAGGTCGAAGGCGGCCGGCATCGGCATGCAGAAGTCGTTGGTGCGCGGTTCCGCAAGGTGATGCGGGAGCTGATTGCCGCCTTCTAAAGGTTCGTGATTACTTACCTTCGCGGGCTGCGACATACCGATTGACGGGCATCGACAGGCCGAGATTTTCGCGCAATGTCGTGCCCTCGTATTCCTCGCGGAACAGACCGCGGCGGCGCAGTTCCGGCACGACGAGTTCGACGAAGTCGTTGAGGCTGGCCGGCAGGGTCGGGAACATCAGGATGAAGCCGTCGGCGGCACGGGCCTCGAACCATTCCTCCATGAAATCGGCGATTTCCACCGGCGTTCCGGTAATGCCGTTGCCGGTACTCTTCTCTGCATAGTGGCGGATGAGATGGCCGAGCGTATGGCCCTGCTTGATATAGTCCTTGAGTTCCTCGAAAAGGGCCTTCGAGCCCTTCGGCTCGGCAGGAAGGCGCTCCATCGGGAAGGGCTTGTCGAGCGGCGCGCCGGACAGGTCGGTCTCGAGAAATTCGCCGAGCATCCAGCGGCCGACATCGGGGTGCAGATTGTCGATCAGGAAATCGACGCGGGCCTGCGCCTCGGCGCGGGTGGCGCCGACATTGACGACCACGCCCGGCATCATCTTCAGATCGTCGGGGGAGCGACCGAACTTCGGCATGCGGTCCTTGACGTTGGTGTAGAAGGCCTGATTGCGCTGCAGGTTTGAGGCGAGGCTGAAGACGATTTCCGCTGTGCGGGCGGCCAGTTCCATCCCGGCCTCCGAGCCGCCGGCCTGGGCGATGACTGGCCGGCCCTGCGGCGAGGCGGCGATGTTGAGCGGCCCGCGAACCTGGAAATGCTTGCCCTTGTGGTCCAGCGTGTGCAGCTTGGTCTTGTCGTAATAGAGGCCGCTCTGACGGTCGAGCAGCAGGGCGTCCGGCTCGAAACTGTCCCAGAGGCCGAAGACCACATCGACGAATTCCGCACCGCGCTCGTAGCGCAGCGCATGGGGCGGCAGGCCTTCCATGTTGAAATTATAGCCGGTTTCGTCATGGTCTGATGTCACCACGTTCCAGCAGGCACGGCCGCCGCTCATATGGTCGATCGAGGCAAAGAGACGGGCGACGTTGTAGGGCTCGTAGTAACTGGTGGAGGCCGTGGCGACGAAGCCGAGGCGTTCGGTGAGCACGGAGAGAGCGGTGATCAGCGTCAGCGGCTCGAAGCGATTCATCTTGGTGGGCGAACGCGACAGGGCATCGGCATCGCCGATGGCGGAGGCCGGCGAATCCGCGACGAACATGAAGTCGAATTTGGCGGCTTCGGAGATTTTCGCCACGTTGAGCAGATGGCCGATATCGTTGGCGCCGTTGACATCGCTGTCCGGATGCAGCCAGGCGGCCGGATTGAAGCCGAACGTATAGACAAAGGTGCCAAGCTTCAGTTTCTCGTCGCGGGCCATGGCCAAGCTTCCTTCTTATTACCGCTCTAAACCAGTTTCTGAGATGGTGTGAACCGCGCCGTCAGCGCGTGGCTGCCGCCGGGATAGGTGAGGCGCACATGGGTGACCGTCTCGTCCAGCCGCCAGGTCTGGCGTTCGACGACCAGAACCGGCGTGCCAACGGCAATCGAAAGCGTCCGGGCCGCCGTCTGGCCGGCGCCTTCGGCGGCGATCCGGTGCTCGGCGGCGTTCCACGGCACATGATCCAGAAGCCAGGGGCCGGGCGACAGCTTTGAGAAATCTTCCGTCTCGGCCTCGGGCACCACACCGAGATTGATCAGGCGTTCCTCAAGGCAGAAGGGGGCTTCGCCTGCATAGTGCAGGCAGGTGATGGCGGCGACCCGCCGCCTTGGCGCCAGGCTCAAGCTGCCGCGCTCGATTTTTGTCGGGGGACGGATGCTTTTGTCGAGAATCTCGTGGCGATAGGGCAGGTTGAGCGCGTTGACCTCGTCGCGGATATTGTAGATTTCCAGGATCGCGCTCTGGGAATTCTGCGGCATGACAATGCTGCCGGTCTTGCGACGGCGCAACACCAGCCCGGCCCGGGCGAGTTGCGTCAACACCTTGTTGACGGTCATGCGGGAGCATCCGTATTCCTCGCCCAGAAGCTGCTCCGACGGGATCTTGTGGCCCGGCGGCCAGCGACCGCTGACGATATTGTCCTGAATGTCATCCAGAATGCGTTGATGCAGGGATTTCGGCGGGTTTTCGCCGATCTCCATGGGTCGTGGCGCAATCATACCAGCATCGAGGCTCCGCGATCGAGATAGGTGTCGAGAAACTGTTCGAGGCGTGGATGGCGCGGTTTGGCAAAAATCTCCGATGGGGCGCCGGTGAACAAGAGCTTGCCATGATCGAGGAAGCTGATCTGCTGGCCGACGGTGGCGGCAAAGCCGATCTCGTGGCTGACGACCACCATGGTCATTCCTTCGGCCGCCAGATCGCGCATGACGTTCAGCACCTCGCCGGTCAGTTCCGGGTCAAGCGCCGATGTCGGTTCGTCGAACAGCATGATCTTGGGCTGCAGGGCCAGCGCCCGGGCAATCGCTACGCGCTGCTGCTGGCCGCCCGACAGCTGCGCCGGATAATGGCCGGCGCGGTTTTCAAGGCCGACCTTTTTCAGCTGGGCCATGGCGCGTTCCTCGGCATCGCGCTTTGGCAATTTGTGCACGGTCTTCAGGGCTTCCGAGACATTGCCGAGCGCCGTCATGTGCGGCCAGAGATTAAATTGCTGGAAGACCATGCCGATCTGCGAGCGGACGCTGCGGATCTGGGCCATCGGCAGACGTTCGCGCCCGCCGTTGGCGTTCTCGTAAAAGCCGAGTGCTTCGCCATGAACGGTGATCATGCCTTCGCTGGTTTCCTCCAGAAAGGCCAGGCAGCGCAGAAGCGTCGACTTGCCGGAGCCCGAAGGGCCGATCAGGCAGGAAACCTTGCCGTCGGGAATATCCAGATTGATGTCGTCCAGTACGGTGCTGGTGCCGAACCGTTTGACAAGCTTGCTGACGGCGATTGCAGGTAGGGTCATGTCGGGGAAAACCTCAGGCGTGACAGGCGGGTTTCGGCAAGCCGGCCGAGGCGGCCGGTGATTTCCACGAGAACCCAGTAGATGATGGCGAGCAGGAAGATCGATTCCAGGAAGGCATATTGCTGCGAACCGATGGCGCTGACGGTGAGCGTCAGTTCCGGCACGGTGATGATCGACAGGATGGCGGTTTCCTTCATCAGGATCACCGACATATTGACCGAAGGCGGCAGCACGAGAAGCGCCATTTCCGGCAGTAGGATGCGGCGGATGATCTGTATCCTGGTGAGCCCCAGGCATTCCGCCGCCTCGATATGGCCGGCGGGAACCGCGGCAAAGCCGGCCCGAAAGATCTCGCTGTAATAGGCCGATCCATAGACCAGCAGGCCCAGAAGACCGCAGGGCAGCGGATCGAGGGCCAGGCCGATGAAAGGGCCGCCGTAATAGAGCAGGAAGATCTGGATCAGGAACGGCGTGCCGCGCAGGATCTCGACGACGACGCCGAGCCCCCAGTTGACCAGCCTGCCGCCGTACTTGCGGGCGGTGGCAACGAGGAAGCCGAGCATGACCGAGCCGATCGTACCTGCGATCCACAGGGCAATGGTGACGCCGAGACCGCTCAGGATTTCCGGCAGCTTTTCGATGATGACATTGATATCGAAGATCATCGCGGCACTCCTGGAAGCGAGCGCTCGATCAGCCCGCCAGTGCGGGCCACCACGAAATTGATGACCAGGTAGAGGAAACCGGCGGCAGCGAAGATCTCAAGCGGCTTGAAGGTGCTGCCGGCCAGATCCTGCGCCATGCGGGTAAGCTCGACGATGCCGACCACCGACATCAGCGAGGATGCCTTCAAGATGAGGATCGCCTCGTTGACCAGGGCCGGAAAGGTCAAGCGGAGAGCGATCGGCACCTTGATGCGCATAAAGGCCTGAGCGGGCGTCAGGCCGAGCATTTCGGCGGATTCGATATAGCCATGCGGGACGCTGGCGAAACCGCCGCGCAGGTTTTCCGCCTGATAGGCGGCGGTACAGAGCGACAGGCCGACAATGGCCGCGACGATGCTCGGCACGTTGATGCCGATGACCGGCAGGAGATTGTAGATCAACAGCAGTTGCACCAGCAGGGGAACGCCGCGGAAGAAGCTGACGAACAGGTTTGCCGGGAAAGAGAAGAGCCGGCTTTTCGACAGCATGGCGCCGGACAGGCCGATGGCAATCGCAAAGCCGATCAGGATCGATACGAAACTGATCGCGACCGTGTAGATCGAAGCCTGGACGAGAAGTTCAAACAGTTTGAAAGACATCGGTCAACGTTCCGTCGGCTTGGTGTGCTGGGACACCGGCGCGGTCTTGATCTGGAGGAACGGGCTGCGCGCCTTACGGTGCCGCGCGCAGCCAAGATCGGGACTGCCGGTGCTTAGAACGCCGGGTCGGTGACCGCGTCCGGCGTGTCGAAGCTGGCGCCGAACCACTTCTTCTGGGCTTCGGCCAGGCGGCCATCACCCTTCATCTTCAAAAGTGCTGCGTCGATGGCATCCATCAGCGTCGCGTGATCGGCATCCTTCGTGCCGATGAAGCCGAAATAGGCCTTCTTGCCGAAGGGCGGCAGGACGACTTCAAACGTGTCGGGGCGCTGGCTGGCCACGAAAGCGATATTGGGCAGCGAGTTGGCGACACCGGCGATACGGCCGGCGGCGAGGTCGGCGTAGGATTCGGTGAAGGCCGGATATTCGCGGATGTCGACCTTGGCCGACAGGGTGGCCGAATATTCGGTCAACTGGGCGAGCTGCGATGTGGCCTTGCCGACGCCGATCGCCTTGCCGGCAATGTCTTCCGGCTTGCTGATCGAGGTGTCGCCGGCCTTTTTCAGAACGGCAACGGTTGCCTCGGCGATCGGCGGGGTGAAGCGGTAGCGCTCCATGCGGGCCTTGGTGATGGTGGCCGGGCCGGCGACCATGTCGAACTTGCCGGCTTCCAGGCCCGGGAAGACGCCTTCCCAGGGCAGGGCGATCCATTCGATGGAGACGCCGAGTTCCTTGCCGATTTCGGCAAAGAGATCGACGTTCAGGCCGGCATGGGTGCCGGCATCGATGAAGTCGAACGGGGCAAATGCGGTTTCGGTGCCCACTTTCATGGTGCCGGCCGCCTTGATGCGCGCCAGCGCATCTTCGGCGTGAGCCGATAGGGTGGCACCGAAAAGAAGAGCGGCGCCAAGGGCTGCCTTCAAGAAAAGTCGCTTGTGCATGGTGATGTCTCCAGTTTACCGTTCAATCCCGCGAGGGGCGCTGTTCCCGTTTATTCGGCCGATGAGTAAGGATCCCGGCCGTTAATTGACTATACAAATAGACAGAGCTTCGCCGACGGAGTCAACGCAAAATCCGAGGATCTGTTCGCAGGTGCGGTATGGCTGGCATTGGTCGGGACGGCGAGGCGTGGCCGATCATCCGCGTGCGATTTGCACGGTGACGTTTGCAATGGTGCAAACACTGGGTCTTACATAGAGCTGTGACCGGCGGCCGGAAGGCCGTCGGTCGCAATGGCGCACAGTCGGGAGTTCAGATCAGCTTTTGCGAGCTTTGCGGTTGGCATAACGCCGGTCGCGCTCGGCCTTGCGGGCCGCTTCGTCTTCGATGACGCGCGAGATGCGCTCCTTGTCGGCGGCTTCGCGATGCTCGGCTTCGGCCCGTGCTTCGGCATCGGCCGCTTCGGTCCGGGCCGCCGCTTCGGCGAGCTCACGCTGGTGTTCTTCTGCCTTGGCGCGTTCGCGCTCGGCCCGACGCTCTTCGCGGGCGCTGGAAATGGCTGCGCGCTCGGCAAGCTTTGCCTCCAATGCGGGTGCATTAGCGGCCTTGGCCGCCTTGAAGCCCTCCAGTAGGGCCTTCTTTGCATCAATTGCTGCCTGGCGACGATCGGACAGGCCATTGTCTCTCGTGTTTTTCAAATCTTTGGTTCCGCTTTGGACATTTTGGAAGAGTAGAAGTCAGACGGGCCAGGCTTCAGCTTGCGCAGAGCCAGGCGATGCCGTCTTATCGATGTGCCGTCAATCCAGATTAGCGCTTGGTAGCGCGTTTGGCGACGGGGGTGGCGGGGACGGAGGCCAGATCAATGGCTTCCTTGGCCATCCGCAATTCGCGCAGGCGGACGGTTTTTTCGTCGCGAGCCTGCACGACTGCATCCTGCTCTGACACAACGCGGCTGCGGGCCAGAAACTGGGACTGTGTTTTTCCGAAAGCCGACTCGGCGTGCTCTCGGGCCTTGCTGGGGGTGTCTGTCAAATCCGGTATCCTGAGTGTTGGTCGCCGGGAAGCGATTGACCGATGTAGAAAAGGCCAGGCATGTTGCCTGGCCCTCTGATGGTGCTTATGCCCTCGACGATGCCAGTACATCCGTGGTCACCGGAGAGCACAAGACCGATTAGGCAGCCTGGAGCTGGCAAGCGGACATTTTGCCCGACTTGTTGTCGCGTTCCATCTCGTAGCCGATCTTCTGGCCTTCGACGATTTCGCGCATGCCGGCCCGTTCAACAGCAGAGATGTGGACGAATACGTCCGCGCCGCCGTTGTCAGGCTGAATGAAGCCGAAGCCCTTGGTGGAATTGAACCATTTTACTGTGCCAGTGGTCATAACGAACCCTTTCATAGCGATTGCATAACCGACGCACGGATGTGCGCGGATTGAAGTCTCGATTTTTGAAGGGGAAGTTCGTCCAGGGCGCGTTGTCAACGCGCAATAACAAAAGTCAAGCAAGCAAATATCGACAACCAGTAGATAGGCAAAAACAGACGGAATGTCAACTTTTAGTTTTTTCAGGATGGCTTATTCCTCTGGAGGTAGTGACGAGGAGCGGCACTCGCCTCGTCGCGATCGCCGATGTGCCCCGCCGGCGCTTTCCTGGCAAGCGGCCAGTTGACAGAGATTATCGGCTCCGCTATCGATGATTAATCGTTTAATCATGTGGGGCGGCCAGACATGGCAATCCAGCGGCCGGGAGCCAATTTGGGCAATATCGCGAAGGCGCTCGGCGTCTCTGTCGCGACCGTGTCCAATGCGCTGTCGGGCAAGGGACGGGTGTCGGCAGAACTGATCGAGCGGGTGCGCGCCAAGGCGGCCGAGCTCGACTATACGCCGAGCCTTGCCGGACGGGCCTTGAGAACCGGACGTAGCGGCGTGCTGGGTCTCGTTCTTCCCGACATTGCCAATCCGTTGTTTCCGCAGATCGCCCAGGCGATCGAGTTCGCGGCAACCAATGCCGGCTATGGCGTGCTGATCGCCGATTCGCGCGGCAGCGTGTCGATGCAGACGGAGGCGATCAATCGGCTCATTGAGCGGGGCGTCGATGGCATCGTCATTGTGCCGCGCCGCGGAACGCGCATCGCAGATATCGGCTGCCCGGTGGCGGTGATCGACAGTCCCTCGACGCCGGGCAACACAGTCTCGGCCGATCACTGGCAGGGTGGTCAGGTCGTTGCCGAGCATCTCGTGTCGCTTGGTCATCGCAAGCTACTGCTGATCGGCAACAATTCGGCGTCCAACGTTCAGAACGACCGTATCGGAGGCATGAAGTCACGGCTGCCGGTCGGTGGACAGGCGGATGTGCTTTGGATCGAAACGCACGAACAGCGTCATGGCAAGGGTTGCCTGCTTGGCTTGAGGGCTTTGGTGGAAGAAGGGTTTACCGCCTTTGCTGCCGTTTCCGATCTGCATGCGCTGCGGGCGCTCACGGAACTGCAAAGCGCCGGCATCTCGGTTCCGGGCGATGTCAGCGTGACCGGTTTTGACGATCTTGTCTGGTCTTCGGTCGTCACCCCAAGCCTGACGACAGTGCGCATGGATATGGCGGCGATTGCCGAAATCGCCGTGGCGGCCCTAGTGCGCGTTATCGAGGCCGAAGGCGGGGGCGGCGATGGAGACCCGCGAACCACGACCGGCACGGTGGTTGCCGCCGACCGGACCAGCGTACCGATGGAACTGGTCGTTCGTCAGACATCCGCAGCGCCCAAGACTTCTTTCCGTGAAGACCCCAAAAAACCGACCAAAGGAGAACGCATATGACCAAGACAATGCTGGCCTCGGCCACCGCGCTGGTGCTGACCATGGGCGCTGCGCAGGCCCAGGAAAAGACCCTGACGATTTCCGTCTATGCCTTTGCGCAGGACGAGTTCAAGGAAATCGTCTACGATCCCTTTGAAGCCAAATGCGGCTGCAAGCTGGTGGTCGAGACCGGCAACAGCGTCGAGCGGCTTGCCAAGATCGAGGCCAACAAGGCAAACCCGGTTATCGACATGGCGGTCGTGTCCATGGCAGATGCGCTCTCGGCATCGCGCGGCGATCTGATCGAGAAGATCGATACCGCCAAGCTCAGCAATTTCGACAAGCTCTACGACATCGCCAAGGATCCGAACGGCGACGGCATGAGCATCGGCTATACCTTCTATGCCACGTCCATCGTCTACCGCACCGACAAGATGAAGATCGAATCCTGGGCCGATCTGTTGAAGCCGGAATATGCCGGCCATGTCGCCTTCCCGAATGTCACGACCAACCAGGGGCCGCCGTCGCTCTACATGCTCGGCCAGGCGCTCGGCACCGATACGCCGGATCTGAAGGGTGCGATCGAAGCCGTCGGCGCCAAGAAGGACGAGATCGTCACGTTCTATGTGAAGTCCTCGCAGCTCGTGCAGCTCATGCAGCAGGAAGAAATCTGGGCAGCGCCGATCGGTCGCTTCTCCTGGGCGCCCTTCACCAAACTCGACCTGCCGCTCGGCTGGGCGACGCCCAAGGAAGGCCAGACCGGCGGCATGAATGTCATGGTCGTCACCAAGGGTTCGAAGAACCAGGACCTGGCGCTGGAATTCATGGATTTCTGGCTGTCGACCGAGATCCAGACCAAGCTGGCCGAAAAGCTGATCGACAGCCCGGCCAACAAGGATGTGAAGGTGTCCGAAGAGGTCGCCAACAACATCACCTATGGCGAAGAGACCGCCAAGAGCCTGAAGCTCATCCCGTCGGCCGTTGCCCTCGACAACCGCGATGCCTGGTTGTCCGAGTGGAACGCCAAGGTCGGCCAGTAAATCTGGTCTACGAATGCCTCCCAAGGCAAGGGGCGCGGCGTGCGGACTTCGGTTCGCGGTCGCGCCCCGACTGATCACTGCAAACCGTTCATCAAGGACGAGATCCTATGTTCAACAATCGGGCCGAAGCCCTGGCGCTTGCGCTGCCGGCGGCCATTTTTGCCGGGGTGGTATTCCTGCTACCGGTCATCCTGTTGTTGTCGGAAGGGTTCCGCTCGGCCGATAGCTGGACGCTTTCGGCCTATGGGAATTTCTTTTCCGAGCCGCTGAACCGCACCGTGTTCCTGCGTACGCTCAGGCTTGGCGCCCTGGTGACCGTGGTTGCGGCGGTGATCGGCTATGCGGCGGCCTATGCGATTGTCAGCCTGTCGCCGGGGGCCAAGGGCCGGATGATCGGCCTGGTCGTTCTGCCGCTGATGATTTCGCCTGTCGCCCGCACCTATGCCTGGATCGTCATTCTCGGGCGTACCGGCATCGTCAATCAGGCGCTGATGGCGGTGGGTTTGAGCGATGAGCCGTTCCGCATCCTGTTTACCGAGACAGCTGTGTTCATCGGCCTGCTGCAGCTTTTCCTGCCGCTGATGATCATCTCGCTGGTCAGCGCGCTTGAGAACCTGCCTAGAGATGCGGTACCGGCGGCCCGGGTGCTCGGGGCGAACTGGTTTCAGGTGTTCTGGAAGGTCATCCTGCCGCTCACCAAGGAGGGCCTGGTTGTCGGCGGAACGCTCGTCTTCACCGGGTCGATGACCGCCTATATCACGCCCGCCATTTTGGGCGGCTCCAAGGTGCTGATGCTGGAAACCCTGCTCTACCAGCAGGTGACGGTTGCCAATAATTTCGTCTCGGCCAGCGTCATCGCCTTCATCCTGATCGTCATGAGCTTTGCCGCCAATATTCTCCTGAAGCGCATCGCAACGGCGAGGAACAAGACATGATCCAGAGACTGTTTGCGCCGATCACGCTTGCTCTCGTGCTGATCTTCCTGATCGGGCCCTTCCTGATCATCGTCGCCGCATCCTTTTCGGCCGGCGACACGCTGGCCTTTCCGCCGCAGGGCTTTTCGTTCAAGTGGATCCTCAAGGTCTTCACCGTCGAGAGCTTCCGCGAAAGCTTCGTGATGTCGATGGTTCTGGCAATCGGCGGCACGTTCACGGCGCTCGTGCTTGGCATTCCGGCGGCCTATGCCATGTCGCGCTACAGGCTGCCCTTCGCCGAGACCGTGCGCACCGTCGTCTCGGCGCCGATCATCGTTCCCGGCATCATCGTCGGCCTGGCGCTGTTGCGCTATTTCGTCGTGCCGATCGGCCTGTCGATCACGCTGGCGCTGTTCCTTGCTCATACCGCTCTGGTTCTGCCCTATGCGGTGCGGGTGGTGTCGGCCAGCCTCAACAACCTGCGCTCGGATATCGAGGAGGCAGCCGTGCTGCTCGGTTCGTCGCGGCTGGGCGCCTTCTTCCGCGTGGTGCTGCCCAATATTCGCGGCGGTATCCTGTCGGCTTTCATTCTGGGCTTCGTCACCAGCTTCAACCAGGTGCCGGTCTCGCTGTTCTTGTCCGGTCCCGGCGTGCGCACCCTGCCGATCGACATGATCGGCTATATGGAGATCGTCTTCGATCCTTCGGTCGCTGCCCTGTCGTCGCTGCTCGCCTTCCTGTCCATCGGCATCGTTTTTGCGGCCGAACGTTTTCTGGGGTTCTCCCGTTATGTCTGACACATCCTTTCTGACACTCGACAAGCTGTCGCTCGCCTATGGCAATACGGTTGCCGTCAGGGATCTCGACCTTGAGATCCGCAAGGGCGAACTGCTGGCACTGCTGGGGCCGTCCGGCTGCGGCAAGACCACCACGATGCGCTCGATCGCCGGGCTGATGACCCCGGTCGGCGGCCGGATCCGTCTCGATGGCGTGGATATCACCCGCGTGCCGGCCAACAAGCGGGCTGTCGGCCTGGTCTTCCAGTCCTACGCGTTGTTTCCCCATCTGTCGGTGTTCGAGAATGTCGCCTTCGGCCTGAAGCTGAAGGGCATGCGTGGCGCCGAACTGGAGGTCAAAGTGGCGGCCGGCCTGAAGTCTGTCGGGCTGTCCGCCTTTGCAAGCCGCAAGACACCGGAGCTGTCCGGCGGCCAGCAGCAGCGCGTGGCGCTGGCCCGCTCCATGGTGATGGAGCCGAAAGTGCTGCTGCTTGACGAGCCGCTGTCCAATCTCGACGCGCGGCTACGCCTGGAAATGCGCACTGAACTGCAGCGCGTGCAGAAGGAAAGCGGCGTGACGATGATCTTCGTCACCCATGACCAGGTCGAGGCGCTGGCTCTGGCCGACCGGATCGTGGTGATGAAGGGCGGTGCCATCGAGCAGATCGGCACGCCGGAAGAGATCTACAACCACCCGGTGTCGAGCTTCGTTGCCGATTTCGTCGGGTTCGAAAACATCTTCGCCATCCGCAACGGGAATCTGGTGACGGCAGGCGGCGAGATCACCCTTTCAGGCAAGCTGCCCGTGGCGGCGGGACTTGCCTGGCGTCCGCGCGCGATCACCTTGGGGGCTGGGCCTCTGATGGGGGTCGTGCGCGGCGTTTCCTTTGCCGGCGGCACGCGCGAATATGTGCTGGAGACAGCGCTCGGCGTGATTAAGGCGGAAGTCGATGCGGCAAATCCTGCCCATGCGCTGGGCACTGAGGTCGCCTTCGACCTGCCGGTCGAGGGCGCCGCTCCTCTCAAACGGTTCGGGTGAACGATCATGGGTGTCTGGATCGATACGGATATGGGGTTCGACGACATTGCCGCCATTCTGGTGGTGATGCATGCGGGCCTTGAGATCGACGGCGCATCGCTGGTGTTCGGCAATACCCCACTGGACCAGGTGCTGCGCAATACGGCCGGCGCCGCAGAGGCCTTTGGCTGGCGCTTTCCGGTCCATGCGGGACGGGCCAAACCTGTGATGGGTGCCTTGGAGACGGCACAGCAAATCCTCGGCGATACAGGCATCCCAACGGCCGGACTGACATTGCCCGAGGCGGATGCTCTGCCGGCCGGCAATGCGTTTGCAGCGCTCTGCGCCTGGTTGGAAACCGCACCGGCGCCGCGCCGTATTCTCGCGCTCGGTCCGCTGACCAATATTGCGGCTTTGGCCCTGGCCCGGCCGGATCTGGCCGCGCGCATCGAGGATCTGACCTGGATGGGGGGCGGGCTGACCCGCGGCAACCACACGGCATCGGCCGAGTTCAACGCGCTGGCCGATCCGGAAGCGGTTGCCATCGTGCTGGCCCATGGTCTGCCGCTGCGCATGGTCGATCTCGACTTTTGCCGAAAGGTTCTGGCCACGCCGGACGAGGTCACGCCGATCCGCAATGCCGGCGGACGGAATGCGGCGCTGATCGCCGACATGCTGGCGGGTTTCATCGATATCGCCACCAGCCGCGGCCGGCCGGCCATGGCGCTTTACGATCCGGCCGCCGCCGCCGCCTTCGTGCGCGGCGATCTGATCACCGTGCAGCCGGCCCGCATCGACATGGAATGCGGCAGTGGACTGACCCGCGGGCGGACTGTCGTCGAGACGCGCGCGTCGCATGGTGCGTTCAATGCGGAATTCGTGGCCGATTGCGATGCCGCGGCCATCAAGGCGATCGTGCTTGGCGCCTTACAATGGGAGGCGGCCAAGTGACGTCGCGAACTTCGAGAGAACCCGCGGATATCAACGATGCGGATCTGCGCAGGCGCGCCATTGCGGCGGCCCGGGGTGCTGCACCGTTTGATCGGTTGATCGTCAACGGCACGCTGGTCGACATGGTGACCGGCGAGCGTCGCGCTGCCGATATCGGCCTGGTCGGAGCGCTGATTGCCAGCGTTCACGCGCCGGGCGCCAGGGCAGATGCCGTGGAGATCATCGATGCAGAAGGTGGCTTCGTGACGCCGGGCCTGATCGATACGCATATGCATGTCGAAAGCTCGATGGTGACGCCGGAGAATTATGCCAAGGCAGTTCTGCCGCGCGGCGTGACGACCATTGTCTGGGATCCGCACGAGTTCGGCAATGTGCACGGGGTGGAGGGCGTTCGCTACGCTGCCGAGGCTTCTCGGGCGTTGCCGCTCAGGATGATCCTGCTGGCGCCGTCCTGCGTGCCGTCGGCACCGGGACTGGAACTGAACGGCGCCGATTTCGATGCGGCGGTGATCGCCGATCTGCTCACATGGCCAGAGATTGGCGGCGTGGCGGAGGTGATGAACATGCGCGGCGTGATCGATGGCGATCCGCGCATGAGCGCCATCGTCCAGGCGGGGCTTGCGTCGGATAAATTGATCTGCGGCCATGCCCGCGGGCTGAAGGATGGCGATCTCGCAGCCTTCATGGCGGCGGGCGTCAGTTCAGATCATGAGCTGGTCTCCGGCGACGACCTGATGGCCAAGCTCAGGGCCGGCCTGACCATCGAGCTGCGCGGCTCGCATGATCATTTGTTGCCGGAATTCGTCGAAGAACTCAACCGGCTCGGCCATCTGCCGCAGACGGTGACGCTCTGCACCGACGACGTCTTTCCCGACGATCTCCTGCAGGGCGGCGGGCTCGATGATGTGGTGCGCCGGCTGGTGCGCTATGGCCTGAAGCCGGAATGGGCGCTGCGGGCCGCGACGCTGAATGCCGCTCAGCGGCTTGGACGCGCCGATCTCGGCTTGATCGCGGCCGGCCGAAGGGCCGATCTCGTCGTCTTCGACGATCTGGCGGATCTGCAGGCGCGGCTGGTGATCGCCAATGGTGTTGCGGTGGCCCGTAACGGCGAACTGCTTCAAACGCCAGCAACCGTCGATCCTTCGGTTCTCACGCAGTCGATGAAGATCGAGCTGTTGACGGCTAACGATTTCCGGGTGGCCTCGAAGGGCAAATCCGTCCGGATCGCCACCATCAACCGGCCGCGGTTCACCGAATGGGGCGAGCGGCAGGCAAAAGTGGAAGACGGTTTCGTGGTGCCGCCGGAGGGCACCACGCTGATTGCGGTCGCCCATCGCCACGGGCGCGGCGACAGTCGGCCGCGGGTGGGATTCCTGGAAAACTGGGGCAAGTGGCGCGGCGCCTTTGCGACCACGGTGTCCCATGACAGCCACAACCTCACGGTGTTCGGCAGCGATCCGGAAGACATGGCGATTGCCGCCAATGCGGTGATTGCGGCGGGCGGCGGCATGGCGGTGGTCTCCAACCGCTGGATCGATGCGATCCTGCCTTTGCCGCTGTCCGGTCTGGTGTCGGATGCGCCGCTCGAGCATGTGGCGCGCGATTTCGCGGCCGTCCGTTCGGCCATGGACCGCATTGTCGAATGGCAGCCACCCTATCTGGTGTTCAAGGCCTGCTTCGGGGCGACGCTTGCCTGCAATGCCGGCCCGCACCAGACCGACCGCGGCATCGCCGATGTCGGCACCGGCCGGCTGCTGGAAAGCCCTGTTCTGGCGGAGGCTTAAAAGCAATCGACCGGACGGGTCAGGCAGGTGCCAGTTCCTGCTCGACCAGCGTGCTCCAGAAGCTGACGCCGGGACCGATAGCCGCGTCGTTGAAATCATAGGCGGTGTTGTGATGCAGCGCGCCGTCGACCGCCGGGCCATTGCCGAGCCAGACATAACAGCCCGGCGCCTCTCCGGCGAAAAACGAGAAATCATCGCCGGCCGTCGAGGGCGGGAAGGCGGTGCGGACCTTTGCGCCGAACACGGACCGGGCGGCGGCAAGCGCCCGGCTTGTGGCATCGGCGTTGTTGACGACAGGCGGAATGCGGCGCTGGAACTGGTAGTCCACGGATATGCCGTACATGGCGGCGGTGCCGTTCGCCAGCCGGCCGATTTCCGTTTCGAGTTGGTCGCGGACATCGGGCGAATAGGCGCGTGCCGTGCCGCCGATCTCGACGGTATCGGGAATGACGTTCAGGGCCTGCGGATTGCCTGCCTGGACCGAACAGGCGCTGACGACGGCGGGCTGCAGCGGATCGACGACCCGGCCGACAATGGTCTGCAGCGAGGACAGGAAAGTGCCCGCCGCGGTAATCGGATCCTTACCGAGATGCGGCTTGGCGCCGTGAGTGCCGGTGCCGCGGAAGGTGATGCGCCAGCTGTCGGAGGAGGCGAGTTGCGGGCCTTCGACCACGGCGATCTCATCCGGGTCCAATCCCGGCATGTTGTGCAGGCCATAGACCGCGTCGCAGGGGAATTTTTCAAACAGGCCGTCCTCGACCATGCGTCGCGCCCCGCCGCGGCCCTCTTCGGCCGGCTGGAAGATGAAATGCACCGTGCCGGAGAAATTGCCGGTCCGGGCCAGATGGCGTGCGGCGCCGATGAGCAGGGTGGTGTGGCCGTCGTGGCCGCAGGCATGCATCTTGCCGTCGATCTTCGATTTATAGGGCCGGTCGGCCAGTTCCGGCATGGCCAGCGCGTCCATGTCGGCGCGAAGTCCGATCACTCGCGTGCCGTTGCCCACCTGCAATGTGCCGACCACGCCGGTGCCGCCAAGTCCGAGCGTGACCTTTATCCCGGCTTCCTCCAGCAATCTTACGACGATGGCGCTGGTGCGCTCCTCCTCGAAGCCGAGTTCCGGATACTGATGCAGATCGCGGCGAAGTTCGGTCAGGAAGGCAAGGTCGGCGGCGATGTCTGGCTTGATCTGCATGGATTTTCGGTGTCCCGGTCGGTGGAGGAGATGAGCTTCGCCAAGTGCCGCTTGTGCCTGGTTCGGTCGCTCAGAAAGGTTACAATCGTCAGGCGCTTGGTATAGAGGGAAAACCGTGCGATTTGAACCGTTTCATTGTGCCTGCGCGCGGTTTGCCATTCCGGCGCGCCTGGCCAACGAGGACCACGATATGCAGCCCCATGATTTCTGGCAGGAGATCCATCCGCCGGCGAGTTTCGATCCGAAAGGCGGGCATTCGAACTTTTATCCAGCAACGCTTGCCGACGGGCGGCAGATCCGGCTGCCGATCCGGCCGCTTTCCGATGGACGGCATGCGCTGGCCTCGCTGATCGTCAATCAGGCCAGTTTCGCGGTGCTCGATGCGCTGGCAGAGGATCTCGCCGGGCAATTGTCGCTGCTGCGCCCCGATGTCGTGGTCGGCCTGCCAACGCTGGGGCTGACGCTCGCCTCCGTAGTGGCGCAGAAGCTTGGGCATCGCCGTTACGTGCCGCTCGGGACCTCGCGAAAGTTCTGGTATTCCGACGAATTGTCGGTGCCCCTATCGTCGATCACCACGCCGGAGCAGCAGAAGCGGCTCTATGTCGATCCGCGCATGCTGCCGCTCCTGAAGGACTGCCGGGTGGCGCTGATCGACGACGTGATCTCCAGCGGCACATCGATCCGGGCCGGGTTGTCGCTGCTGCAATCTTCCGGTGTCGAGCCGGTGGTGGTCGGGGCGGCCATGCTGCAGTCGGATCGCTGGCGAAAGGCGATGGCCGAGGAGGGCGCGCACTGGCCGGAGCGGGTGCGCGGCACTTTTGCCACGCCAATGCTGGTCAAGGGGGAAGATGACTTGTGGCACGCGCCGCAAGACGCGTGAGGGAGCGTCAGATCTCGAAGATCTCGAGGTGAATATCGGCGGGGCGGGAGTTCTCGATAATGCGTTTGCCGTTCGGCAGGTCGTTGCCGTAGAGCTTCCACTCGATGCCGGCTTCATCAAGGCCATAGTGGATCCAGCGCTGGCGCAACCGCTCCTCCAGCACCTCATAGGATGGGCCAACGAACAGCGTCATGTCGAACAGGCCGTCCAGCCTGTTCCACGGTGCCTCATCCAGCAGCAGGTAATTGCCTTCGACCAGCACGAAGCGGGTGTCGGTCGCAACCGGGCGAGCCGAGGCGATCGCCAGTTCTCTTGATCGATCGAAGACGGGTACCAGCACCTCCTCGTCGGCTGCTTTCACTGCCTTGAGGATGTCAACGAAACCACGCACGTCGAAGGTTTCAGGTGCGCCCTTGCGCTTCAACAGACCGCGCTCTTCGAGAATGCCGTTGTCCATGTGGAAGCCGTCCATCGGCAGGACTTCGGCGCGTTCGCCGCGGCGGATCAGTTCGTTGCGCAGGGCATCGGCAAGCGTCGACTTGCCGGCCCCGGGAGGGCCGGCAATGCCGGGTATGAAGCGTGTCCTGCCTTCGGCACGTCGGATGATCTCGTCGACAATGCTTGCAACAGTCAGACTCATGCGGCGAGCGCTTCCGCCGGCGGTGCCTTGGCGCCGGTCATGAAGGCGACCGCGTCGGACATTGTATAGTCCTTCGGGTTGACCACGCAGAGGCGCCGGCCCAGCCGGTGCACATGAATGCGGTCGGCCACCTCGAAGACATGCGGCATGTTGTGGCTGATCAACACGATCGGCATGCCGCGGGCGCGCACATCGAGGATCAGTTCGAGAACCTTGCGGCTTTCCTTGACCCCGAGGGCGGCGGTTGGTTCATCGAGAATGATGACCTTGGAGCCAAAGGCGGCCGCCCGCGCCACGGCAACGCCCTGACGCTGGCCGCCCGACAGGGTTTCCACGGCCTGGTTGATGTTCTGGATGGTCATCAGGCCCAGTTCGGACAGCTTGTCGCGGGCGACTTTCTCCATCGCCGGACGATCCAGCATGCGAAACACGCTGCCCATGATGCCCGGCTTGCGCAGTTCGCGGCCGAGAAACATGTTGTCGGCGATCGACAAAGCCGGCGACAGCGCGAGGTTCTGGTAGACGGTCTCGATGCCGGCCTTGCGGGCTTCGATCGGCGAGCGGAAGTTGATCGGCTGGCCGTCGAGGCGGATTTCGCCTTCGTCGGGCGATACCGCGCCGGAGATCGCCTTGATGAGCGTCGACTTTCCGGCGCCGTTGTCGCCGATCACGGCGAGGATTTCGCCGGGATAGAGGTCGAAATCGGCATTGTCGAGAGCGGTGACCCGGCCATAACGCTTGACCAGACCGCGTGCGGTGAGAATGGGTTCGTGTGCCATCAGCCTGCTACCTTTCTGATCCACTGGTCGATTGCGACGGCGCTGATGATGAGCACGCCGATCAAGAGATAGGTCCATTGCGGGTCGGTGCCGATGAGGCGAAGCCCCAGCGAGAAGACGCCGACGATCAGGGCACCGAAAATCATGCCGAGAATGGAGCCGCGGCCGCCGAACAGCGAGATGCCGCCGATCACCACGGCGGTGATGGATTCGATATTGGCGAACTGGCCGGCCGTCGGGGACACGGAGCCAATGCGGCCGATGAGGGCCCAGCCGGCCAGGGCGCAGATCAGTCCGGACAGGGTATAGACGGAGATCAGCATGCGCTTGACGTTGACGCCGGCCAGTTCCGCTGCATCCGGGTCGTCGCCGACCGCGTAGACATGGCGGCCCCAGGCCGTGTTGTTGAGCACGTACCAGAGAAGCGCCACCAGCAGCACCATGAAGATGACACCATAGGTGAGGACCGCGCCGCCAAGGCGCAGGTTTTCGCCGAAGAACTGCAGGATTGGCGCACTCTTTTCAATGTCCTGGCTGCGGATGGTCTCGTTGGCGGAATAGAGGAAGTTGGAGGCCAGGACGATCTGCCACATGCCGAGCGTGACGATAAACGGCGGCAGTTTCATGCGGGCCACCAGAATGCCGTTGATGAAACCGCAGGCCGCGCCGACGGCCAGGCCGCAGAGCACTGCGAAGGTTGGCGGCAGGCCGTAGCGGAAGGTGAACTGGCCCATCACCACCGATGACAGCACCATGATCGCTCCCACCGACAGGTCGATGCCGGCCGTCAGGATGACCAGCGTCTGGGCCGCGCCGACGATACCGACGATCGCCACCTGCTGCAGGATGAGGGTCAGTGTAAAGGCCGAGAAGAACTTCCCCCCGAGGATGATGCCGAATATGGCCAGCGACAGCACCAGCACGATCAGCGGCACGGCCGCGGGGCTTGAATGCAGGAAATGCTGGAAGCGTTGCAGCGGGGTCTTGTCGTTCGTATCGAAAGACGCGACCTGCTTCGAGCTTTCGGACAGAACTTTTTCGTAGTCATGATGGGGTGTTGTGGCGGATTGCGGTTCGCTCATTTTTATTCCTCCCGACGGCCTCTCCCAAGGCTCGCACGGCGCGATGATACCGCATGCGGAGATCGGACTCCATGCGAATTACCGGCACGCAGGCGGTGCGACCTCAAGTCTGGGCAAAGCGTTCCAATGGTCCCCTGTTGGGGAGAAGGGCGGCCGGGCCGCCCTTCCTTGACTTTCAAGCGTGGGATCCCTTCGCGGATCAGCCCCAGCACTTGTCCTTGCCGGCCTTGGTGTCGATCGACTCGACGCCGGCGGCCGGCTTGTCTGTGACGAGGGCAACGCCCGTGTCGAAGAAGTTCTTGCCTTCGGTGGCCGCAGGCTTTTCGCCGCTATCGGCAAACTTCTTGATCGCCTCGATGCCCATGGAGGCCATCAGCAGCGGATACTGCTGCGAGGTGGCGCCGATGACGCCTTCGGCGACGTTCTGAACGCCCGGGCAACCGCCGTCGACGGAGACGATCAGCACGTCCTTCTCACGGCCGACGGCCTTCAGCGCTTCATAGGCGCCGGCAGCAGCCGGTTCGTTGATGGTGTGCACGACGTTGACGGTCGGATCCTTCTGCAGGAGGTTTTCCATGGCGGTGCGGCCGCCTTCCTCGTTGCCGTTGGTGACGTCATGGCCGACGATGCGCGGATCGGTTTCGTCGCCGATCTTGTTGATGTCGACGACATCGATGCCGAAGCCCTTCATGAAGCCCTGGTTGCGCAGGACGTCGACCGACGGCTGCGACGGGGTGAGGTTCAGGAAGGCGATCTTGGCGTCCTTGGCCTTGTCACCGAGCGTGGCAGCGGCCCATTTGCCGATCAGCTCGCCGGCCAGCAGGTTGTCGGTGGCAAAGGTCTGGTCGGCAGCATCGAGCGGCTCAAGCGGGGTGTCGAGGGCGATGACCAGCAGGCCGGCGTCGCGGGCCTTCTGCACGGCCGGCACGATGCCCTTGGTGTCGGAAGCGGTCAGCAGGATACCCTTGGCGCCATCGGCAATGCAGGTCTCGATGGCGGCAACCTGGCTTTCGCTGTCGCCGTCAACCTTGCCGGCGTAGGTCTTCAGCGTCACGCCGAGTTCCTTGGCCTTGGCGGTTGCGCCTTCCTTCATCTTGACGAAGAAGGGATTGGTGTCGGTCTTGGTGATCAGGCAGGCGGATACGTCGGCGGCCGAAGCGGGCGACGTGAAAACGACGCCAAGCGCAAGCGCGCCGAGAGCGGCGGTGATCAGATTGGTCTTCATGTAATCCTCCCAAGGACAAAAAATGGATGCACCCTCCTCGGGCCATCCGGTTACAGATCGCGACAGCGTCTCCTGCGCTGGCAAATGCTGCTTCCGCTTATGAAAGAAACACCAAATGAAATGCCTGTCAATAAATAAATCGAATTGAATTATTAATTAAATGTGGCATGCTTCGGATACGGGAGATGTGGCTCTTGAGTGAAATCGTATACGTAGGGGGCTGTCTGGGCAACACTTACGGAACGTATCGTTGAATGCATGCCGGGCGAGGCGGCGGGCAATCGATGATCTGGGAGGAGACGAAATGTTGGAGAAAGCCGGAGCGGCACAGGCAGCGCCGGGCGCTGTTCTGGAGACCAGCGGCGGCGCCAATCAGGTCCGTGTGCGGGCTTATAACGAACGGCTTGTGATGTCGCTGGTGCGGCGGCATGCCGGTTTGTCGAAAGCCGATATCGCAAGACGCAGCGGCCTTTCCGCCCAGACGGTGACCGTCATCATGCGCGCGCTGGAAGGTGAGGGGCTGCTGATCCGCGGCACGCCGGTGCGTGGCAGGGTGGGCCAGCCCTCGGTCCCCATGCGCCTCAATCCCGATGCCGTCTTTTCCTTCGGTTTGAAGATCGGCCGGCGCAGCGCCGATCTGGTGCTGATGGATTTCGTCGGCCGGATTCGAATGCAGGTGCATCGCACCTATCCCTATCCTATGCCCGGCTTTCTGCTCGCCTTCATTGCCGAAGGAATAGCCGAGATCGAAGCACGGCTGACACCCGAAGAACGCGGCAGGATCGCCGGCATCGGCATTGCCGCGCCTTTCGAGCTGTGGAGCTGGGCCGAAGAAGTCGGTGCGCCACAGTCAGACATGAACCAATGGCATGGCGTCGACCTGCAGGCGGAAATCGAGGCACGGGTTGCCTATCCGGTGTTTCTGCAGAACGATGCCACCAGCGCCTGCGCGGCGGAACTGGTGTTCGGCGTGGGGCCGCACTATCCGGATTTCATCTATTTCTTCATCGGCTCGTTCATCGGCGGGGGCGTCGTCCTGAATTCCGCGCTGTTTTCCGGCCGCACGGGCACGGCCGGCGCCGTCGGCTCGCTTCCTGTCCAGCGCCGCGACGGCAAGACCGTGCAGCTTTTGAAGATCGCCTCGATCTTCGTGCTGGAAAACCTGCTGCGCGAGCACGGCATCAATCCGGAAACGCTGTGGTATTCCGCCGAGGATTGGGTCGATTTCGGCGAACCGCTGGAAATCTGGATCCAGGATACGGCGGCGGCCCTCGCCCAGGCGATCGTCGCCTCGGCCTCGGTGATCGATTTCTCGGCGGCCGTCATTGACGGCGGCTTTCCGGCCTGGGTGCGCGAGCGGGTGGTTGTCGCCACGCGGGCGGCGGTCAAGCAACTCGACCTTCAGGGCGTCGTCCTGCCGGAGATCGTCGAAGGTGCCGTCGGCAGCCAGGCCCGATCGGTCGGCGGTGCCAGCCTGCCACTGTTTTCCCGTTATCTTCTCGACCAGAATGTGCTTTTCAAGGAGCTTGCGTAATGCTGAAAGGGATCGATCCCATCCTGAACCCCGAATTGCTGGCTACGTTGCGGGCCATGGGGCACGGGGACGAAATCGCCATCGTCGATGGCAATTATCCGGGCCTCGAGCATGCCCGTCGGCTTGTCCGTCTGGATGGCGTGCCCTTGATCCCGGTGTTGAATGCCATCCTGTCCGTGCTGCCGATCGACGATTTCGTGCCGGAGGCCATCTTCCGGTCGACCTTCAAGGCAGAGCGTGATCGGTTGGAGCCGGTGCATTCGGAGATCATCGCCTGCTGTGCCGCCCATGAGCCGGAGCGCACGGTGACACCCCTGCTCGGCCCCGATTTCTATCCGCGGGTGCGCGCCGCCCACACGGTGGTGCAGACCGGCGAGCCGCGGCTCTATGCCAATGTCATCCTGCGCAAGGGTGTCATCTATCCCTAAAACTCTTTGCGCGGAATCAAGTGACAGCTTGCGATAACCTTGTAGGATGAACGCCAAGGGTCGCGTCAGACGACCCCGTACACTTTGACTGAAACGGGGAAACACCAAGACATGAAGCTCGCCACACTGAAAGATTCCACCCGCGACGGCAAACTCGTCGTGGTTTCCAAGGATCTCACGCGCTGCTCGGAGGTCGGGCATATCGCCCGGTCGCTGCAGGCCGCCCTTGATGATTGGGCCCATGTCGGGCCGCGGCTGGCGCGGGTTGCCATCGGCATCGAAACCGGTTCGCAGCCGACCCTGCGCTTTCACGAACACGATGCCGCATCGCCCCTGCCGCGGGCCTTTCAGCGGCTGGAGCATTCTGCCGGTGCGGTGGTGCAGCTTGCCTCCGACAGCATGGTGCCGCCGCGCAGCCCTATCGACATTCCGGCCGATATAGCGGCGGTGACATCCGGCGTCGAAGTTGCCGTCATTCTCGGCGATGTGCCGATGGGCGCCACGAAAGCCGAGGCGCTGGCTTCGATCCAGCTGGTGATGCTGGCCAATCATCTGAGTGTCGGCGGAACTGCCCTGTCACCGTCCTATTCGCCGGTGGCCGTGTCGCTGGATGAACTTGGCGAGAGCTGGAAGGATGGCGCCCTGCACCTGCCGTTCAATCTGAGTATCAACGGCAAGGCTGTCGTTGCGGCGAATGCCGCAGTTGCGACCGGTTTTGCGGATGTCATCGTTGAGGCAGCCCGGACCCGTCCGCTCAGCGCCGGCACGATCGTTGAACTGGCCTCGAGCGGCGAAGGCCAGTCGATCACTGTGGGCGATGTGATCCGCATTTCCATGAAAGATCCTGCCGGTCACAGCATCTTCGGGGCGATCGAGCAGACGGTCGCCAAGGCCGGCGCGCTTTAGCGCATCACGCCAGACGGGCGCGAGTACTGCGCGGTGTGGAGAGGATCAGGCTCGTCTCGCTGCCGGTGATGCCGGGAACGAGGCGGACCCGGCGCAGCACCGCATCGAAATCGGTCAGTGTTGCCGCGCCCAGTTCGACGATCAGATCCCATCGGCCATTGGTCGAATGGATCGCTGCGATCTCGGGGAATCCGCCCAGCAGGCGGATGACCCGGTCGGTGACATGACCCTCGATCTCGATCATCATGATGCCGCGCACCGGCAGGTCCACCGTGTCGGCACGCAGGATCACAGTGTAGCCAAGTATGGTGCCGCCCGCCTCCAGCCGTTCCAGCCGGGCACGCACCGTCGCCCGCGAAGCGCCTGCTTCAATCGCCAGATCGGAGATGCTGCGCCGGCCGTTGTGGCGGAGCAGGGTGATCAGCTTTTCGTCCAGCGTGTCCATGGCGATGATCCCCGATTTTCCAATTTGGGCAATTGATCTGCTGAAATGATAGGTCATTTCAAGATAATTGCCAATCTATCCTGTTCATTCCGCCAGTCGGACATGCTCCAATCGCCAAACGATTGAACAGGAGATGGCGGGCCATGCATTGCAAACTGATCGGGGTGCCCCTGCAGGTCGGCGCGAGCCGGCTCGGATGCGAGATGGGGCCGAGTGCGCTGCGGATCGCCGGTCTCGGCACGGCGCTAGCGGAACTCGGTCACGAGGTGACCGATATCGGCAATGTCACGCACACGCCCTTGCGGGATGTCACCCATCCCAACGCCGCCGTTCATCACCTGGCCGAGACGATCGGCTGGATCGAAACCCTCAGCGAGGTTGCCTATCTTGAAAGTGCCGACGCCATGCCGATCTTCCTCGGCGGCGATCATGCGCTGTCGGCAGGCACGGTGGCCGGCCTGTCGCGTCGCGCGGCGGAAGAGGGGCGGCCGCTGTTCGTGCTGTGGCTCGATGCCCATACCGATTTTCATACGCTGGCAACGACCGAAAGCGGCAATCTGCACGGAACGCCGGTCGCCTATTTCTCCGGCCACGAGGATTTTCAAGGGTACTATCCGCCGCTCTCCCATCCGGTTGATGGGCGGAACATCTGCATGATCGGCATTCGCAGCGTCGATCCCGCCGAGCGGGCGTCGCTGAAAAAGACCGGGATCACCGTGCATGACATGCGGATGATCGACGAACATGGGGTTGCCGTCCTGCTACGGGATTTCCTGGCTCGGGTCGAGGCGGCCCATGGCCTGCTGCATGTCAGCTTCGACGTCGACTTTCTCGACCCGTCGATCGCGCCGGCGGTCGGTACCACGGTTCCGGGCGGCGCCACGTTCCGCGAGGCGCATCTGGTGATGGAAATGCTGCATGACAGCGGCCTGGTCTCCAGCCTCGATCTGGTCGAGCTCAATCCGTTTCTCGACGAGCGCGGCCGCACCGCCACCTTGATGGCGGATCTGACGGCCAGCCTGATGGGCCGGCAGGTGATGGACCGTCCGACCCGCGATTTCTCAGGGAGCGTCAAATGACCGGAGCCAACCAAAATCTGAATATCGTGCCTTTCGTCAGCGTCGATCACATGATGAAGCTGGTGCTGAAGGTCGGCGTCACCACTTTCCTCACCGAGCTTGCAGCGGTGATTGAAGAGGATTTCCGCCGCTGGGAGAGCTTTGACAAGACGCCGCGCATCGCTTCGCATTCGGCGGAAGGCGTCATCGAACTGATGCCGACCAGCGACGGCACACTCTACGGCTTCAAATATGTCAACGGCCATCCGAAGAATATGCGCGAAGGCCGCCAGACGGTGACGGCTTTCGGCGTGCTGGCCGATGTCGGCAACGGATATCCGATGCTGCTCAGCGAAATGACCATTCTGACGGCACTACGCACCGCCGCGACCTCGGCGGTCGCCGCCAAATATCTGGCGCGCAAGGATGCGCGGACCATGGCGATCATCGGCAATGGCGCGCAGAGCGAATTCCAGGCGCTGGCCTTCAAGGCACTGCTCGGTATTGACACCCTGCGGCTCTACGATCTGGATCCCGCCGCAACCGAGAAATGCCGGCGCAATCTCGACGGGCTCGGCTTTACGATCACCGCCTGCACCTCGGCGGAAGAGGCGGTCGAGGGAGCCGATATCATCACCACCGTCACCGCCGACAAGCAATGCGCGACGATCCTCACCGACAACATGGCCGGCCCCGGCGTGCACATCAACGCTGTCGGCGGCGATTGCCCCGGCAAGACGGAACTGCACCGCGATATCCTGCTGCGCTCGGACATTTTTGTCGAATATCCGCCGCAGACCCGCATCGAGGGGGAGATCCAGCAATTGCCTGGGGACCATCCGGTGACCGAGCTGTGGCAGGTCATTCTGGGGCAGGTTCCGGGCCGCAGGAACGAAGGCCAGATCACCCTGTTTGATTCAGTCGGCTTTGCGACGGAGGATTTCTCGGCGCTGCGTTATGTGCGCACCAAACTGGCTGAAACCGGCCTTTTCGCCGAACTCGACCTGTTGGCAGATCCGGACGAACCGCGCGATCTGTTCGGCATGCTGCTGCGATGCCAGGCTGCATCCGCGCTTTGACAACGGATGCAGCCTCTGTCGTGGGACTACGCTTGATCAGACGATGCCGCCGCTGCCGCCTTTGACGGCAGGGCGTTCGCCGGCGACCTTGGCGCGATAGCCGCTGGCGCGGTAGGCGGCGACCGGATCGATGGCGCCGCCGGTGCGGCGGCGGGCTTCGGCCAGGATCGCCTCGACATCGGTGCGGTAGGCACGCTTCAGGGTTTCGGATGCCATCAGCGCATCGTTGTCGTTCTGAAAGCCTTCGAGCGCCACCCGATCGACGATTAGCGCCTGGGCATAGGCACGGCGGATTTCGTTGGCGCTGGAGATCAGGCTTTCGATCGGGTCTGTCACATTGTGGCTCTGGTCGATCATGTGAGCGGGGTGGAAGCCCTTGACGCCGCGATGCTCGGCATCGACCAGTTCGTTGAACACCAGGAACAGGCGGTAGGGTTCGATCGCGCCGGCATCCAGATCGTCGTCGCCGTATTTCGAATCGTTGAAATGGAAGCCGCCGAGCTTGCCGAACTGGATCAGGCGGGCGACGATCATCTCGATATTCGTATTCGGCGCGTGATGACCAAGGTCGACCAGGCAGAAGGCCTTGGGCCCGAGGGTCTGGGCGATCAGCAGATTGGTGCCCCAGTCCTGAACCACGGTCGAGTAGAAGGCCGGCTCGTACATTTTGTGCTCGGAGAAGATCCGCCAGTCATCGGGCAGCTTCTTGTAGATCTCGCCCATGGCGGAGAGATAACGCTCGAAGCTCCTGGTGAAATTGGTCTGGCCGGGGAAGTTGGAGCCATCGCCGACCCAGACCGTCAGGGCCTTGGAGCCAAGCGCATGACCGATCTCGATGCATTCGATATTGTGCTCGACCGCCTGGGCGCGGGTTGCCGCATCCACGTGGCTGAGCGAGCCATATTTATAGGAATGGGCCTGATCGGCGGCATCGGAAAAGGTATTGGAATTCATCGCGTCGAAGCCGAGGCCGAGGGCATCGCCCTTGGCCTTCAGGTCCTTCGGATCGGCCTTGTCCCACGGGATATGCAGCGAGACCGTCGGCGTGGCGCGGGTCAGTTCGTTGATGACCGAGCAGTCTTCCAGCTTGTCGAAGATATGGCGCGGTTCACCCAGGCCGGGGAAGCGGGCAAAGCGCGTGCCGCCGGTGCCGACACCCCAGGAGGGCACGGCAACGAAGAATTCGGCGACCTTGGCTGTGATCGCCTCGATATCGACATTGCCACGGGCGAGCTTTTCGCCGAGGGCGGCGTAATCACTCTTGAGCGCTGATGCGCGCTTGTCGTTTTCGGCGTCGATCAGGTCAGGCGCAATCTTACTGTTGGTCATTATTTTTTCCTCCCGTCCGCGAACGATTTTGGCCGCTCTGCGTTGTCAGTGAATTCGATCATTCTATTCAGAGGCATTCATGGACGTCGTACGAATCTTGCTCGCCATCATCCTGCCGCCGGTTGGCGTCTTTCTTCAGGTGGGCATCGGCCTGCATTTCTGGCTGAATATTCTGCTGACGCTGTGCGGCTATCTGCCCGGTATCATCCACGCCATCTGGGTCATTCTGAGAAAGTAACGGTCACCGCCACGGCATTCGCGCCGTGGCGGGCTTGGGAGCTCTGATCAGCGCGTGAAGCTCTGGGCGTTGCCGGCATCGACGTTGATAATGTTGCCGGTCGATTTGGCGGAAGCGTCGGAGGCGAGGAAGTAGATCGCTTCGGCAATGTCTTCCGGAAACACATTCAGCTTCAGCATCGACCGCTTGCGGTAATGTTCCTCAAGGTCGTCCACCTCGATCTTCGACGATGCCGCACGCTGTTCGCGCCATTCGCCGTTCCAGATCTTGGAGCCACGCAGTACCGCATCCGGGTTGACCGTATTGACGCGGATGTCGGCGTCGGCGCCTTCCAGAGCCAGGCAACGGGCGAGATGAATTTCGGCCGCCTTTGCCGTGCAATAGGCCGATGCGTTGGGCGATGAGGCAAGCCCGTTCTTCGAGGCGACGAAGACCACATTGCCGCCAATCGCCTGACGGCGGAACAGGCGGAACGCTTCGCGTGAGACGAGGAAATAGCCCGTCGCCAGAATGCTCATGTTCTTGTCCCACATGGCAAGCGTCGTGTCTTCCACCGGAGCAGACGAGGCGATGCCGGCATTGGAGACGAGAATGTCGACGCCGCCAAATTCGACGCAGGCTTCTGCAAAACTCGAAATGACCTGCTCTTCACTGGTGACATTCAGATTGACGCTGCGCACGCTGTCGGCGCCGTAGCGCTTGGTGAAATCGGCAAGCGTGTTGGTCAGCGCATCGGCGTCGATATCAGCCAGAACCACGCAGGCGCCTTCCGACATCAGTCGTTCCGCCGTGGCGCGGCCGATGCCGCCGGCACCGCCGGTGACGAAGGCGACGCGGCCGGCCAGGCTCTTGGGCTTGGGCATGCGCTGCAGCTTTGCTTCCTCCAGCAGCCAGTATTCGATATCGAAGGCTTCCTGTTCGGGCAGGCCCTGATACTGCGAGACCGTCGAGGCGCCCTTCATGACATTGATGGCGTTGACGTAGAATTCACCGGCGATGCGGGCGGTTGCCTTGTCCTTGGCAAAGGACAGCATGCCGACGCCCGGCACCAGGAAGATGACCGGGTTGGGATCGCGCATGGCAGGGGAATTGGCATGCTTGCAGCTATCGTAATAGCGCTTGTAGTCGGCGCGATAGGCTTCCAGCGCCTTGTCGAGACCGGCGACCACAGCGTCCGCATCCGGCTTGGCCGGATCGAAATCGACGATCAGCGGGCGGATCTTGGTGCGCAGGAAGTGGTCGGGGCAGGAGGTGCCGAGCGCGCCAAGCGCCTGCAGATCCTTGGAGTTGACGAACTCGAGCACGGCATCCTGATCGTCGAAATCGCCGAGCTTTCGTTCGGCCTTGCCGATGCGGCCGCGGATTTCCGGCATCAGCTTGGCGGCGATGGCGCGGCGCTGTTCGGCCGGCAGGCTTGATGTTACTGCACCGCCGAAGATCGTCTTGCCCTCGGTCTGCTTGGCGAACCATTCGATCGCCTTGTTGATGATCTCAAGGGTCAGCAGATAGCAGTCCTTGGCATCATCAGCCCAGGTGAACAGGCCATGGCTTTCGAGCACAACGCCCTTGGACTTCGGATTGGCGGCGACATAGGCGCCGAGGTCGAGGCCGAGCTGGAAGCCTGGGCGGCGCCAGGGCAGCCAGCCGATATCGCTGCCGAAGATCTGCTGGGTAAGCTCTTTTGAATTCTTGGAGGCGGCGATCGCGATGATCGCGTCGGGATGCATATGGTCGACATGGGTGAACGGCACGAAGCCGTGCAGCGGCGTGTCGATGGAGGCGGCGCGCGGATTGAGGTTGAAGGTGCAATGGGGCAGGAAACCGACCATGCGGTCTTCGTCTTCCACGCCCTTGTAGATGCCCTTCAGCGCTTCCAGCTTGTCCATGTAGAGGGTCGCAAAGCCGTCGAGCTTGATGGTGCCGACATCGCCGCCCGAGCCCTTGACCCACATGACGCGGGCTTTTTCGCCGGTCAGCGGATCGGTTTCCAGGACCTTGGCGGAGGTGTTGCCGCCGCCGTAATTGGTGATGCGCTTGTCGGCGCCCAGAAGATTGGACCGGTACAACAGCTTGCCCGGCTCATCGAGCTTGGCCGCGTAAGCATCGTCCCAACGGTTTTCGAGAAGGCGGGTTTGGCCCGTCATTGCTTTCCTCCCAGGTCTGTCGATTCATGAACAGCAAAGTGGCCGCCCATCTCCTTCTGGGGACGATATCGCGCAAGCTCGGCGCCAATGTCAATCAAAATCGATCATAAAATTGCATGTTGCGGCGCAACATAAACTATTTTGATCGTTTATGATTGACAGGTTAATCGTTATCCGCCTAAATCCCGATCAGGAGGAGCCCATGCACGAACGTGAACGCCATCGCATCATATTAAGCGCGATCCAGGAAAAGCCCGTGATCACGGTGCAGGATATCGCCGAACTGACCGAGGCCTCGGAAGCCACGATCCGGCGTGATATCGCGGCCCTGCATGTGCAGGGCAAGCTTCGGCGTGTGCGTGGCGGAGCAGAAGCGGTGCATCCGCCGCAGCTCGGCAATCTGGCAGCGAGACCGTTTCGGGTGTCCGAATCCGTCAATATCGATAAAAAGCGCGCAATTGCCCGCGGCGCGGTCGATCTCTGCGAAGAGGGCGATTCGATCATCATCAATGGCGGCACGACGACGTTCCAGATGGTGCATTTCATGTCGGCGCGGCGCCTACAGGTGATGACCAATTCCTTTGCGATCGCCGAACATCTCGTCAAGCATTCCAAGTGCACAGTCAGCATTCCCGGCGGCGCGATTTATCGCGACCAGAGCCTGATCCTGTCGCCCTTCGACAATGACGCCATCCGCAATTTCTATGCACGACGGATCTTCATCGGTGCGCAGGGCGTCAGTTCGCATGGGATCATGGAATCGGATGCGCTGGTCATTCAGAGCGAGCAGAAGCTGATGCGCCAGGCCGACGAACTGATCATCATGGTCGACTCGAGCAAATTTTCGAAACGCTCGAGCATGATCCTGTGCCCGCTCGACAATGTCTCGACGATCATCACGGACGACAAAATTCCGGAGGAGGCAGCGGCCATGGTCGCTGATGCCGGCATAAAGCTCATAACGGTCAAGCCCATCGCTTCGGCCGAGAAGGAGGATACCTCTTCGGTCGCATAGAATACGGCTGTCGGGGGGAGTGGGACTGTCAATCAACTTTGGGAGGAAGCTGACATGAAACTATCCAAGAAACTGCTGATGGGCGTGGCTTTTGCCGTCGCTGCCATGACCACCGCTGCCGAAGCCGCCGACATGAAGATCGCTTTGGTCGTCAAATCGCTCGGCAACGGCTTCTTCGAAGCCGCCAACAAGGGCGCCGAGGAAGCGGCCAAGGAACTCGGCGGCGTCGAGATCATCTATACCGGTCCAACGACGACCACGGCCGAAGGCCAGATCGAAGTGATCAACTCGCTGATCGCCCAGGGCGTCGATGCCATCGCTATTTCCGCCAATGACCCGGATGCCGTCGTGCCGGCCTTGAAGAAGGCCGCGCAGCGCGGCATCAAGGTGATCTCCTGGGACAGCGGCGTTGCTGCCGAAGGCCGCATCATGCATCTCAATCCGTCGTCCAACGAGCTGATCGGCAAGATGTGCCTGCAGCTGGCCGCAAGCCATCTGCCGGACGGCAAGGGCGATTTCGCCATCCTGTCGGCCACCACGACCTCGACCAACCAGAATATCTGGATCGAGGAAATGAAGAAGCAGCTCAAGGATTTCCCGGGCCTCAACCTGGTGACCACCGTTTACGGCGATGACCTGGCCGACAAGAGCTATCGCGAAGCCAATGGTCTCCTGACCTCGCAGGCGAGCGTCAAGGTCATCGTCGCCCCGACGACCGTCGGCGTTCTGGCAGCCTCGCAGGCGGTCAAGGATGCGGGCAAGATCGGCGACGTCTTCGTGACAGGCCTTGGCCTGCCGTCTGAAATGGCCGGAGCCATCAAGTCGGGCGCCACCAAGGAATTCGCGATCTGGAACCCGATCGACCTTGGCTACTCCGCAACCCAGATCGCCTATCACCTGGTCAAGGGCGATACCGATGGCGCTCCCGGCTCGGACATCGAAGCCGGCCGCATGGGCAAGATCAAGGTCGGCGACAATGGCGAAGCCGCCATGGCTCTGCCCTTCGTCTACGACAAATCGAACATCGACGAGTTCTCGAAGATTTTCTGATCTTTTGTCGTGAGCGCGAGCGGTGCCACCCCCCTCTGCCCTGCCGGGCATCTCCCCCTCAAGGGGGGAGATTGGGGTTTGGCCGGCGCCTCGCCATTGTGAAGGACGGTGCGGCTGAATTGTCGCGCTGTCAGTTGCGCAAATGAAGGGCGAGACATCGCTGCTTGCCGATCTCCCCCCTTGAGGGGGAGATGCCCGGCAGGGCAGAGGGGGGTGCAGCGCCTGCTTTCATGATTGACCGGTAAAGCCTGATGATGACTGTCCAATCCCAAAAGCTCGACGCTACGCTCCTGCCGACCGACACGCCCATTCTCGAAATGCGCGGCATTTCGCAGATCTTTCCGGGCGTCAAGGCACTGGATGGGGTCAGCATTGCACTTTATCCCGGACAGGTCACGGCCCTGATCGGCGAAAACGGTGCGGGCAAGTCGACGCTGGTGAAGATCCTGACCGGGATCTATCGCCCCAACGAAGGCGAGATCCTGATCGACGGGCAGGTCGTTAGCTTTGCCAGTGCGCAGGCTGCGATCGATGCCGGCGTCACGGCGATCCATCAGGAAACCGTGCTGTTCGACGAATTGACAGTCGGCGAGAATATCTTTCTCGGCCATGCACCGCGCACCCGGTTCGGCCTGATCGACTGGAAGACCATATACGCCAAATCGCGCCAACTGCTGCTGCAGCTCGAAAGCACGATCGACCCGACCATCCGCCTCAAAGACCTGTCGATCGCCCAGCGGCATCTGGTGGCGATTGCCCGGGCGCTGTCGGTGGAAGCGCGCATCGTCATCATGGACGAGCCGACCGCGGCTCTGTCGCGCAAGGAGATCGACGACCTGTTCCGCATCGTCGAGGGCCTGAAGGCTCGCGGCAAAGCCATCCTGTTCATCAGCCACAAGTTCGACGAAGTCTATGAAATCGCCGAAAACTTTGCCGTGTTCCGCGATGGCCGCATGGTCGGCAGCGGTCGGCTGAAGGAAACGCCGCAGGACGAGATCGTCCGCCTGATGGTCGGGCGCGATGTGCATGACGTCTTTCCGAAGACTGAGGTTGCCATCGGCAAGACCGTTCTGTCGGTCGAGAATTACTGCCATGAGACCGAATTCCGGAACATTTCCTTCGAGCTGAGGCAGGGCGAAATCCTCGGGGTCTACGGGCTGATCGGCGCCGGGCGCTCCGAGCTGTGCCAATCACTGTTCGGCATCACCCGGCCGGCTTCGGGCACGTTGACGCTGGAGGGCCGGCCGATCGAGATCCGTTCGCCGGCCGATGCGATCGCCGCCGGGATCGTCTATGTGCCGGAAGAGCGCGGGCGCCATGGGCTGGCGCTGGAGATGCCGATCTACCAGAATATCTCGCTGCCATCGCTGGCGCGGACGTCTGCGCGCGGTTTCCTGCGGGTGATCAACGAGCTGGCGCTGGCGCGCAAATATGCCGAGCGGCTGGACCTGCGTGCCGCGGCCCTGTCGGTGCCGGTCGGCACCCTGTCCGGCGGCAACCAGCAGAAGGTGGTGATCGGCAAATGGCTGGCGACGGCGCCGAAGGTGATTATTCTCGACGAGCCGACCAAGGGCATTGATATCGGCTCCAAGGCTGCCGTGCATGGCTTTATCAGCGAACTCGCCAGCGAAGGCCTGTCGATCATCATGATCTCGTCCGAACTGCCGGAAATTCTCGGCATGTCGGATCGCGTCATGGTGATGCATGAAGGCCTGGCCGGCGGCATCTACCCGCGCGAGGGCCTCACCGCCGAGACGCTGGTGCGCGCCGCGACCGGCAATGCGTAAGGAACAGAACATGCAACGGCTCTTCAAACATCGCGAACTGCTGCTGGGTCTGATCATCGTCGCGATGATCCTCGGCTTTTCGACGCGCGCGCCGAATTTCGCAGCGCCTGGAAATCTCGCCACGATCTTCAACGATACCTCGATCCTGATCATCCTGGCGCTCGGCCAGATGACGGTCATCCTGACGAAATCGATCGATCTGTCGGTTGCCGCCAATCTCGCCTTCACTGGCATGGTCGTGGCGATGACGGATGCGGCGTTTCCCGGCATGCCGCTTGGCCTTCTGATCGTCATGGCGATCGCCATCGGCGCGCTGCTCGGCAGTCTCAACGGGTTCCTGGTCTGGGCGCTGCAGATCCCGCCGATCGTCGTGACGCTTGGTACGCTGACCATCTATCGCGGCATGGCCTTCGTGCTGTCGGGCGGCAGCTGGGTCAATGCCCATCAGATGTCGCCGAGTTTCCTCAATTTCCCGCGCATCAGCGTGCTTGGCATGCCTATCCTCTCGTGGGTGGCGATCGCCATCGTCCTTGCCATCTGGTTCGTGCTGACCCGCACGCCGTTCGGCCGCTCGGCCTATGCGACGGGCGGCAATCCGACAGCCGCGATCTATGCCGGCATCGATGTCGGGCGGGCGCGGTTCCTCGCCTTCGTGCTGTCCGGTGGGTTGGCGGGCCTCAGCGGTTATCTCTGGGTGTCGCGTTATGCGGTTGCCTATGTGGATATCGCCGCCGGCTTCGAGCTCGACAGTGTCGCGGCCTGCGTGATCGGCGGCATCTCGATTGCCGGTGGCATTGGTTCCGTCATCGGCACGGTGCTGGGCGCGCTGTTTCTTGGCGTCATCAAGAATGCCCTGCCGGTGATCGGCATATCGCCTTTCGCGCAGATGGCGATTTCCGGTGTGGTGATCGTTCTGGCCGTGGTGTTCAATGCAAGGGCCGAGCGCAAGAAAGGCCGGATCATCCTGCGCGACCGCGCCGCCAAGGACAAGACCAACGAGGTGATCGCATGACGCTTGCAAAGACCGAACCCCGCGAAAAGCGCGCCATTCCCGATCGCCTCGGCACGCCCTTCACACGTGTCATGGCGAGCTGGGAAGTGCTGCTGTTCGGCGTGGCGGTGCTGATTTTCATCGCCAATTCCCTGGCTTCACCCTATTTCCTCGATGCCTGGAACCTGTCCGACGCGACCTTCAATTTCACCGAGAAGGCGATGATCGCCTTCGCCATGGCACTGCTGATCATATCGGGTGAAATCGACCTGTCGGTGGCGGCCATCATCGCGCTGGCCTCCACCGCGATGGGGTATGCCGTGCAGATGGGCGTTGGTACGCCGGGGCTGGTGGCGATCGGCATCGCCGTCGGACTGCTGTGCGGCGCGTTCAACGGCCTTCTGGTGGCCGGGCTGAAACTGCCGTCGATTGTCGTCACCATCGGCACGATGAGCTTGTTCCGCGGCATTTCCTATATCGTGCTGGGCGATCAGGCCTTCGGCAAATACCCGCCGGACTTTGCCTTCTTC
Source organism: Rhizobium sp. CG5 (assembly GCF_023701945.1). Taxonomy (GTDB): domain Bacteria; phylum Pseudomonadota; class Alphaproteobacteria; order Rhizobiales; family Rhizobiaceae; genus Allorhizobium. The sequence continues at coordinate 91,257 of NZ_JABAEF010000014.1, read as the reverse complement.
GGCCAGGGCTATGTATTCTGGGTGTTTTCCTTCGAGTTCGTGCTGTTTCTGGTGATTGCCGCCCTGTTTGCCGTGCTGCTGCACAAGACCAATTTCGGACGGCAGGTTTATGTGATCGGCAACAATCCCTTTGCCGCACGCTTTTCAGGTATCCCGGTCGAGAGGGTCAAGTTCATCCTGTTCCTGCTGACCGGCCTGATGAGCGGCATCGCGGCGGTCTGCCTGACCTCCCGGCTCGGCTCGACACGCCCGTCGATCGCGCAAGGCTGGGAGCTGGAAGTGGTGACCATGGTCGTGCTCGGCGGCGTGTCGATCCTCGGTGGTGCGGGAACCATTGTCGGCGTGGTGATCGCCGCCTTCGTCATGGGTCTCGTGACCTTCGGCCTTGGATTGCTGAACGTGCCCGGCATCGTCATGTCGATCTTCATCGGCCTGTTGCTGATCATCACCATTGCCCTGCCGATCGTGGCGCGGCGCATCAAGAATTCGAGGGCCGGTTGATGGTTGACCTGGAAAAACATGCCTTCAAGATGCAGCTTCATCCCGGCATGGAAGCGGAATACCGCAAGCGTCATGACGAGATCTGGCCGGAGCTGGTGGCGCTGCTGCGGGAGGCCGGCATCTCGGACTATTCGATCCATCTCGACCGGGAGACCAATGTCCTGTTCGGCGTGCTGACCCGGCCGAAAAACCATGGCATGGCCGATCTGCCCGATCATCCTGTCATGAAGCGCTGGTGGGCGCATATGGCCGATATCATGGAAAGCAATCCGGACAATTCGCCGATTGCCACCGATCTCGTCACGGTCTTTCATCTGCCATGAGCGCCGCGTCGCTGGAACGGGTCGCCGTCTTCGATATCGGCAAGACCAACGCTAAGCTGGTGGTGCTGGATGTGGCGACGGGCGCGGAGATTGCCGCGCGGCGCATGCCGAACCGCGTGCTGCCCGGCCCGCCCTATCAACACTACGATATCGATGCGCTCTGGGCATTCTTGATGGACGCCCTGCAGGCCTTTGCAAAGGTGCCGGGGTTCGATGCGATTTCCATCACCACTCATGGGGCGAGCGCCGTTCTGCTGGCGGAGGATGGCGGCCTTGCCCTGCCGGTGCTGGATTACGAGCAGGAGTATCCGGACGAGATCCGCACCGCCTATTATGCCATCCGGCCGGATTTCACCGAGACCTTTTCGCCGCGCCTGGCCATGGGTCTCAATGTCGGTGCGCAACTGCATTATCAGAAGACCGCGTTTCCCGATGCTTTCGCGCGGGTCGCGACGATCCTGACCTATCCGCAATACTGGGCCTTCCGCCTGACCGGCATCGCCGCCAACGAGGTGACGTCGCTCGGCTGCCACACCGATCTCTGGCGTCCGGAAACCAGCGACTATTCTGCGCTGGTCGATCGTCTCGGCATTCGCGACAGGATGGCGCCGGTGCATTCGGCCTTCGAGGCGCTGGGCTCGGTGCTGCCGCATATTTCCGCGCAGACTGGCATTTTCGGCGACATGCCTGTCCATTGCGGCATTCACGATTCCAATGCCTCGCTGCTGCCGCATCTGATCCGTCGGCAAGCGCCGTTTTCGGTGGTCTCGACCGGTACCTGGGTGGTGAGCTTTGCGGTCGGCAGCCCGATCGTCGGGCTCGATCCGGCCCGCGATACGCTGGCCAATGTCGATGCCTTCGGCAAGCCTGTGCCCTCGGCGCGCTTCATGGGCGGGCGGGAGTTCGAGATGCTGACGAGGGATATCGAGGCCCCCGATCCGGCAGAGGTGGATACGGTCGCCGCCGGCGTAATCGGGCGCTCGCTGATGGTGTTGCCCAACGTGGCGGAAGGATCGGGGCCTTATCCTGGGCATCGCCTGCAATGGCTGGGCGCGCCGGCCGGTGCGGCTGAGCTTTATGCGGCCGCCTCGCTTTACGTGGCGATGATGACCCATGCCTGCCTCGACCTGCTGCATGCCGATGGGCCGATCGTGGTCGAGGGGCCGTTCAGCGGTAACAGCCTCTATCTGAGGGCGCTTGCGTCGATCGCCGGCCGCGATGTGATCGTGCTGGCCGATGGTGCACCGACCGGAACGGCGCAGGGTGCGGCTCTGCTGACCGGCTGCAGGCCGCCGCCCGGTCGCGATCGCCGCATCGCACCGTCCTTGGATCTCGCCGCCTATCACCGGCAATGGCAGCAGGCCGTTGCCGCCGCTTCGCCTGCGCGCTAGCCGACCGCCTGCCTGACCCAGGCAAGGCTTTCTTCGAGGGCGGCTTTTGGTGCCGACAGAGCGTGGACACTTTCGGCGAAGGGCTCGAAAGAGTAGGGGCCATCAAAACCTGCCGACAGCAGATGCCGGATCTGGGCGATGTTTTCCAGCCTGTCGTCGCCGTCGATCAGGATGCGGTGGGCGTCGAGCATGTCCTCGACACGGACGGCTGGATCGGCCACGCCGGAGATGTGAACGAGCCCGGTCCATTCGGGGAAGAATTCCGTTTCTCCGGCCAGATGGTGGTGGAAGGTGTCGTGCACGAGCTTGTAGGTCTTTTCGCCATCGGCTGCCTTGATCGCTTCGACGGCTTTTGCCTTCAGACGCAGCGAGGAGACCGGAAAGCCGAGCGGCTCGACCAGGCCGGTCAGGCCGTGGTCATCGAGGATCGGCTTCATTTGCCTCAGAGCCTCGACCAGATCACCGTCGGCCACGGCTCGGCCATCGTTGAGCGGGCACATGACCAGAGCGCGGGCGCCGCAGCGGGCGGCATAGTCTGCCATTGTCCTTGCCCGCTCGGGAAGATCACCCGACCAGACATTGAACGGATAAAGCGCATTGATCGAGATGATGGTAAGGTCATTGTCTTGCGCCGCCGCCTTGACCGCGTCCGGTTCCATCGTGCCGACGATGTCTGGAATGTCATTGCGGATCTCGACCTCGCTCATGCCGAGCTGTCGGGCAAGGTGTAAGAAGGATGCCAGCGACAGGCGCGGCGCGACGATGTGATTAAGGGCAAAACGCATGGGTGCTCGCTCGGGCTGAGGGTAAACCTCTCAAGGCATAGCAGACTGCCGCGGCCTCTGAACAGACCTGTGCACACGCTGCAAACCGGCTGCGAGGAAGAGAAATAGCTGAGAAGCCGTTGTGCATCATCGGCGCATTCGTCTATCTCGACGGCTTCCGCAGCTCGTGTTTTTCGTCCAATACTGTCCTTGGCAACAGTTGCCGAAGAGCGGTGCGGTCGGTTCACGGGGGGCCGATCGATTTATGAGAAATGCGACAGATCAGGCATGACCATGGCGAAGAAATCGGCTGATAAGGCAGACTACCGGCGGAAAGTCTGGCCTGATCATGCCACATTGCCCTTCGGTGCAACACCCAAACCGGCAATAACCGTCTTTGCCACCTTCGGAGCGCATCGGCCACGCTACCGTCGGGCGGCGTTTCGGCTCGCCACAGAAGCGCTTTCCTCCGCCTGGTTCGACAAGGTCGTCCTGCAGCTGGATACAGGCGTCGCCTCGGACGAGGTGGTTCCAGACGGCCTGACGATCATGCCGCCCGACTGGTCCGAAACGGATGCCGCCTTCATTCGGGGCAATCCGCGGGGCTTCGGCTATTGGCTGTGGAAACCGCTGCTCATCAAGGCTCTCCTTGAGGAGATGGAAGACGGTAGCCTGCTGGTCTATGCCGATGGCGGCTGCGAGCTGTCGTCGCGCGGTGGTCCGCGGCTGCTCGATTATCTGCAATCTGCATCGACGACCGGCGGCCTGTTCTTCTCGCTCCCCTTTGCCGAGGCCGAATATTCCAAGCAGGAATTGCTGGACCATATGCAGGCGACCCCCGAGGAGGTCGAGACCACCCAGGTCCAGGGCACGATCCTCGTCCTTTGCAACAGGGCCGACACACGCGTCTTGGTGGACCAATGGATCGCCCTTTGCCGCGAAGATGGCTACCGGCTCTTGAACGATGATTGCAATCCCGGCCGACAATCCTCCCGCTTTCGGTCCCACAGGCACGATCAGGCCATCCTGTCGCTTCTGGTCAAGCGCAGCAGCTTCGCGGTCATCCCTTGGGAAGACAATTACGACAAACCGCTCTACCGTATCCTCAACAGCTGGATCTACCTGTTCCCCATCCATGCGCGGCGTGCGCAACGTCGGCGCATTCTCTGGTGGCTGAGCGGATGGTCGAGCGACCGCGGATGCCTGGCGGCGGCACAGGGCTCCTTCGGCTTCCGGCTGCAAAAGACGGTCGCCGACATTCTCAGCCTGCGGTTTCTGAAATCCCCGTGACCAATACCGCTAAGAACCGGCAGGCAGATGCGGCGCAAGGGCGCGCTGGAAGGCCTCTTCGGCAAAGCCGCCTTTCCTGCCGATCTCGACCCAGCCGGAAAGCGGCGGCCGCGGGAACCTGTCATAGATCACCAGTCCGTCTGAATAGAGGCCGGCATCGTAGCTGAACGTGCTCTTTGCGGTCATCAGCACATCGGCCTTCTTGATCGCTTCGAATGTCTCAAGCGCGCCCAGGTCGAGATGCAGCCGCATGCCGTGGTTTGCAAAGGCAGAAAACTCGGCCGCGTCGCCATTGCTGTAAATGTGGATATCGCATTCGAAGCCGGCGGCTGCCAGGGCCTTTTCCGCCGCGATCGCCGTGGAAAAGATCCGGTCGGCACTGACATAACGTTCGCTGGTCATATCCGGAGAGACGTCGCCGCGCCGCACGTGGACAGCGAGGGTCAGGCGCGGACTTGTGAATTGCCTGACGGATCGTTGCGGACGCACGACATCACGCAGCAGATCCGGATATCGGTCACAATGTTCGTACAAATGCGAGAACTCGATCATATGCGGGTGGGCCCAGAGATCCGGCCGGAGCGCGTAATCACGGAAATCCACCAAGGGGAGATCGACCTCGTCTCGGCGTCTCAGGCCTTCTCCGAGATTGAAGGCAGCCTCGCAGCGTGCGCTCCAGGTGTCCGGATCGCCCTCGCTGTGTGCAATGTGCCCGAACGGCGTGTGGACATAGTCGACGCCGATGTCGCGCGCCGTCGCCTGGATCGTCAGGCGGGACAAAACCTGCGACCCGAATCCGTCCCGGCGGGCAATCGCTGTGAAAACGGTGCCGGGATGAATACGGCCTGCGCGCACGCCGCGGATGATACGGGCGCAGAAGTGCTTCTTATCGCCCTTGACCGGCAGATGCAGCGTTCGCTTGAGTTCTACCAAAGCGTAACGGCTCAGGTAATAGAGGTGCTCGTTGATCATTATCGTTTTGCCGTCGTCAAAAAAATCTGATGGCGCCGCCTATCACAGCCCGTGCCTGAAAGCATCGTGAATCATGACCGCCGCGACCTTCCATCCCAGGCAACGCATGATAGGGACGCCGTGCAAAAGGACTGTATCAGACGGCGCCCGTGCTCAGGACCGACCTTGTTCCCAGCCAGTGCGGACACTCACTCTTGATATGCTTGCTTACCATCTTTTAGCAAGTGGTCCCGCGCCGCCTTTCGGTCGCAGCCAAGTCCGGTCTTCCGGCCTGATCCAGTTCAACGCCGAACAGGGCTCCGGCGTCCGCCACGCTATAACGGCCCAGGCGCACGTCTTCGGCCACGGCCTGCGGGTCACGGGTCAGCGGATCGCCATAGCCGCCGCCGCCGGGTGTCCGCACGCGCACCCGATCACCGGGTTTCAAGGGAATGTCCTGCGCCTTCGACAGATGTTCCGGCGTCATCGCAATTCCGTCGCGCCAGACGGTCACGGTATTGGGCTGGCCATCCTTGCCGCCGAGAGCGCCCGGCGGGCCGAAGCGGCCGTGGTCCATGACGAAGCTCGCCGTGGCATCGCCGCGCCGCAGTTCGATTTCGTAGTCGAGGCCGAAGCCGCCGCGATGGTGGCCGGCACCGCCGGACCCTTCGCGTAGCGCATAGCGATGGTAGAGAACGGGGAACTGCTGCTCCATGATCTCGACCGGTGGTGCCTTGGAAATGCCGATGGTCGAGCAGCCATTGGCCAGACCGTCGTGATCGGCATTGCCGCCGTAACCGCCGCCGGAGATCTGGTACATGACGTAGCCGCGATTGCGGTCCGGATCATGGCCGCCGAGCGCGAAATTGCCGGAACTGCCGGCCGGCGATGCGGTGACGCGATCCGGCAGGGCTTCGACCAGGGCGGCAAAGACGGCTTCGGCGATCCGCTGGCTGACTTCGGCAGCACATCCCGAGACAGGTCGGGGATATTGCGCATCCAGGAAGGTGCCTTCCGGCCGCTTGACCTTCAGGGGCTCAAAAGCGCCGGCGCTGATCGGCACATCGGGGAAGATGTGGCGCATGGCGAGATAGACGGAGGACAGGGTCGTTGCCAGCACGGAGTTCATCGGGCCGATGCAGGGTTTTGACGAGCCGGTGAAATCGAAATCGAGTTCGCCGTCCTTGGCCTTGATGGCGAGGCGGATCTCCAGCGGTTCGTTGACCACACCGTCGCTATCGACATAGGCGGTCGAGTGATAGGTCCCCTCCGGGATAAGCTTGATATTGGCCCGCATCTGTTCGGCGGCGCGCACCCGCAATTCGGCGATCGCCTCCGTCACGGTGTCGTCGCCGTAACGGTCGAGAATGCGGGCGAGGCGCTGTTCGCCGACCAGCAGCGCCGCGGCCTGGGCCTTCACGTCGCCGATGCGCTGCTCCGAGACGCGGATGTTGGAGCAGATGATCGCGTAGATTTCGGTGTCGAGCTTGCCCTGCTTGAAGAGGCGAACCGGCGGCAGGCGCAGGCCTTCCTGTTCCACCGAGGTGGCCGAGGCCGAAAAGCCGCCCGGAACGGCGCCGCCGGTATCGGGCCAATGGCCGGTATTGGACAGCCAGCAGAAGATCTTGCCATCGCGGTAGACCGGCATGGCGAAGCGCACATCCATCAGATGGGTGCCGCCGAGATAGGGATCGTTGACGATATAGATGTCGCCCGGTTTCGGTTCGGCGGCCTTGCCGGCGGCAATCATCTCGATCAGCGTGCGGGTGGAATATTGCATCGTGCCGACGAAGACCGGCAGGCCGGTCAGCCCCTGCGCGATCAGCGATCCATCGACGGCGGAATAAATGCCGTCGGAGCGGTCATTGGCCTCGGCAATCACCGGCGAGAAGGCGGCGCGCGAAAAGGTCAGGTCCATCTCGTCGCAGACCTGCTGCAGGCCGGACTGGATGACGGAGAGGGTGATCGGATCGATGCTCACAGGCGGCCTCCGATGGTGATGATGATATTGCCGTCGCGATCCTGGGCGGCACTGTCGCCAGGCTCGATCAGGATGGTGGTGTCCATCTGCTCGACGATCGCGGGTCCTTCGATCACTGCATCGAGCGGCAGGAAATCGCGCCAGTAGATCGGCGTCTGATGCCAGGCGTCGAACCAGACGGAGCGGGTGCCGGTTTGCGCCTCGGTTAGTGTCTGCTTACGTCCTGTCGGATCGATCAGCAGCGACAGATCGATCTCAGCGCGACGGCCGATGACCGAGGTGTTGACATTGACCAGGCTGGCGCGGATCTCCGGCAGTTCGACATGGAAGCGCTGAAAGTAAGCCTCTTCGAAGCGCGTCTGGAGCTCATTGAGGGTCGGCACCGGTCCGGGCAGGGGAACGCGCAGCAGGTGGGTCTGGCCGATGAACTGCATGTCTACCGAGCAGATCTCGCGGATTTCGCGGATGGCGACGGCTTCCTTGTCGATCAGCCGGCGGCCCTCTTCCGACTGGCGGGCAAAGAGCGCATGCACCGCATCGATATCGACGACGGAGAGCGGGCGGTTGACCGTATTGACGAAATCGTGGCGCAGATCCGCCACCACGCAGCCGAGCGCATTGGTGATGCCGGGGCGCGACGGCGCCAGTACCTTGGGAATGCCCAGTTCACGGGCGATCGCCGTTGCATGCAGCGGACCGGCGCCGCCAAAGGCAAAGAGCGCGAAGTCGCGGGGGTCTTCGCCAAGGCTGACGGAAACCATGCGCACGGCATCGGCCATGCGGGCATTGGCGACGCGGATGACGGCCGCAGCCGCAGCTGTCGCGTCCAGCCCGAGCGGCGCGCCGAGATCCCGTTCGAAAATGCCTTTGACATGGTCAAGCGACATGCCGCCCGGAACGGAATTCAGCCGGCCGGGATCAAGGCGGCCGAGCAGCAGGTTGGCATCCGAGATGGTCGGCCGGGTGCCGCCGCGGCCGTAGCAGATCGGGCCGGGCGAGGCGCCGGCGCTGTCGGGGCCAACCTGCAAAAGACCGGCTGCGGTGATCCGGGCAATCGAGCCGCCGCCGGCGCCGACCGTGCGCACATCGACCATCGGCACATGGATCGGCATGGCATATTCCACCTCGATCTCGTTGGAGACGGCGGGCTCGGCGTTGCGGATCAGCGCCACATCCGTTGATGTGCCGCCCATGTCATAGGTGATGAGATCCGGCATGCCGGCGCGCCGGCCGGTATAGGCGGCCGCCATGACGCCGGAGGCCGGGCCGGACATCACCGTCTTGGCGGCTTCATTTGCCACATGGCGGGCCGAGACCATGCCGCCATTGCCGTTCATGACAAGAACGTCGTGGCGATAACCGCGGCTGGCCAGTTGATCGGCAAGCCGCTCGACGTAGCGGCGCAGCAGCGGCTGGACGGAGGCATTGACGGCAGCGGTCACGCCGCGCTCGAATTCGCGGCTTTCCGACAAAAGGGCATGGCCAAGGGTGATATTGCCGTTCGGCCACATTTCTTTCGCGATCTCGCCAGCGCGCAATTCATGGGCGGGGTTGGCGTAGGCATGCAGGAAGTGGATGACGAGGGATTCGCAGTCCTTGTCGATCAGGACCTGTAGCGCGCCGCGCAAAGCGTCCTCATCGAGCGTCACCAGCACTTTGCCGCTCGCATCCATGCGCTCGGGGATTTCCAGCCTGAGGTCGCGGGTGATGATCGGCTTGAATTCGCCTTTCATGCCATAGGGCTGCGGCCGGGTGCGGCGGCCAAGCTCCAGCACGTCGCGGAAGCCCATCGTTGTGATCAGGCCCGTCTTGCAGAGATGGCGCTCGAGAACGGCGTTGGTCGTCGTCGTGGTGCCATGCACGATCAGGTCGAGGGCTGCGATATCGGCTTGCGCTGCGTCGAGGGCATTCAGGACCCCGGTCGCCTGATTGTCGAGGGTCGTCGGAACCTTGGCAAGGCGCACGGTGCCGTTCTCCGCATCAAACAGCACCAGATCGGTAAAGGTGCCGCCGACGTCGATGCCGGCCACCTGCGACTGGATTCCGGGCGTATTCTCGTTTTGCTCAGACACTGCGGTTCCCGTTTTTATTGTTTGTGTACGAACGATTATGAGCGCAAGTTTTGGCCTGTCAACGGTTTTGCTGTCAGCGCAGCCCGTCCTTGCCTTCGATCTCCGAGGCTTTGAGCCCGCCGACCCTGGCCAGTGGCCGGCCGCTATCGGTCACGACCACTGCGACCATGATCTCGTTGGCACGCGGCGCATCGTTGAGCGTCACTTCCATGCCGTCGAAATGGGAGCGCACGAAGGCTGCATCCTTGTGGCCGAGCGGGATGTCGAGAACCTGCCCCGGTCCGCCGCGTTTCTTGGAGGAGGGCACCAGGGCTGCGCCGTGATGCACGGCTTCGCGCAGCGGCTTGCCCATGCTAGGGTGGAGGAGGGCTGCGGCATGTTCCAGCTCGCCATTCTCGCCGACCATGGCCGCCTTGCCATAGCTTTCGGCGGTCTCAGGCGCGATGCCGAGCGCGGCGACGCAACGGCGGCCGAGCAGATCGCCCAGTTCCGCGCCCATCTCCATCAAAAGCGTCAGGTCCTCGACATAGGTGCCGGCGAAGGGGTTGCGGATGACGGCAACGGCGGCGGCCTTGCGGGTCGGCGGCGAGACGGGGCGTCCCATCTCGCTATGGACCTCTTCAACGAAGGTGGCGAGCTTGCGGATTTCCGCCTTCACCGCAGGCCGTCCTCGCCCTTGATATCGTCGGCCTTCAACCCACCAACGCGGGCATGAACGCGGGCGCCGGTGGTCATGACCAGGGCGAGGATGATCTCGTTGGCGCGCGGCGCATCCGGAATGCCGACTTCCATGGCGTCGAAATGGCTGCGCACATAGGAGGCGTTGATATGGGTGACGGGCACATCAAGCCGTGTGCCGGGAACGCCGACCTTCTTGGTGGAGGGCACGATGGCCTTGGCATCGCCCAATGCTTCGCGCATGGCATAGCCGCCCGGCACATGCCAGAGCGCGCCATGTTCCAGCTCGCCGGCCTGGCCGACAATGGCGCCCTTGCCATAACCCTGGATATCGGTTTTGTCGCCGCCGAGCGCCTCGATCAGCCGGTTGGCCATCATCAGGCCGAGCGGCTCCAGATCCTTCATGAAACCGGCGATCTCTTCGTGATAGCTGCCGGCAAAGGGGTTCTCGATGACGGCGAGGATCGCACCGCGCTTCAGGGGCGTTTCGACCGGCTTGCCGCCTTCGTGATAGATGTCCTCGGTGATGGTCAGGAATTTGCGGATCTTCGGTTCAGGCATAACGTTTGCTCTCCAGAAGGGGACCGGACCGAGCCGGCATGGCAATGGTCTCGAGATCGGCGGTGACCAGATGGCCCTGGGATTTCAGGAACAGCCCGGCGCGATGCACCAGTCCCTGCGTCATCAGGCTCTGTGCCTTGGCGCCACCGGCGTCGAGTGCCGCGGTCACCTCGGCATCGCTCAGATCGCCGCAATCGACGGTCACCAGCCGGGCGCCGAGATCGCTGTCATCGACAACCCGATTGGCCGGCAGGCGCTGCACGGCGGCATGGCCGGGCAGATCGACCGCGTTGGCAACGATCGTCGCGGCCGCATCGGCGGCGGCGGCATTCGATGCCAGCACCGTCACCGAATCGGCAATGCCCATCGACAGGCTGCGTCCGCCGCGGCCGCTGGTGGCGATGCCGCGGGTCGGGCTTGCGGCATCCACCGCGAAATCGCCGAGATGCGCGCCGTCTTCGCGCGCCATTCGGATACGAAAATCCGCCTGCTCATCGAGATGCAGGGCGATGTCGCCGCCATTGTTGACATAGATCCGCCGCGGCCGCTCCTGGCCGTCGAAGCTCGCCAGCATGGCGGCGAGGACTTCGTCTGCCACCGCACCGGCAACGGCTGCCATCGGCGTGATGAAGCCCGTGTCCGCAAAGGGAAGCACGGCTGTCATCATGCGCTTGGCGATCTGCCCTTGCGGCAAGGCACAGCCGGTCAGCGCCTGGCTTTTCAGCAGTGGCAGTTCTGCCATCAACTCGTCCAGAACCGTGCGAAAACGGCGGTTGGCATGGGCGAAGGCGTGGGCGCGAAAGTAAGCTTCCAGCTCCAGTGAAATGGCGCCATCGACGCCGATGATCAGGTCGATCGGCCCGTGCTGCAGATGCAGCCGGCCGTTCGGGTCATGGTCGATAAAGCTGGCTGTGGGGCCGGTCATGAAGGCTCGCGCGTCATCATGCGCCCCACCTGAAATTGCGGCCATCGGTCGGCCAGGCGCGGTCCGCGACCGGTGCCAGCTTGCGCTCGGCGAGGCTCAGCGCCTCTTCGATCGGCACGATGGCCTCCATATGACCGCCCAGCGCCTGATAGTCGGTGCGACGCATGGTGAATTCGATGGGGGCGACCAGGGCGGGGGTCGGCACATAGCCGAAGGAATTGCTGGGCATGTCCATCACATCCGCCATGACGGTGATGCCGCCACCCGGCCAGACATAGGCCGGTGCGCCGCCGCAGGAGACATGGGTAAGGGCGTCCTTGACTGAACGGGTAAGGCGGACCGGATTGGTGGTGACGCCGGCACGGAGGCTGCCGCCTGCACCGCCCATGAAGAGCACGGAGGCCAGCGCCGGTTCGCAGTTTTCGGCAATGATCTCGACCGATTGCTGCAGCGGGGCTGGCAGGGTCGATTGCAGGATGGGAACAAGATTTTCATCCAGCACGTAATAGCCGAACTGTTCGCCGGTGGTCGAGACCATCAGCATACGAAGGCCGGGATAAGCTGTCTTTTGATCAAAATCGCCGATGATCGACAGCGGATCGGAGATATTGGTGCCGCCCCAGCCGGTGCCGGGTTCGGCGACCTGGAAATAGCGGCCGGGCGTCGAGCGGCGCCCCTTGATCTTGATGCCGGTCGGCTGGACATTAAGCAGCTTGCCGGCCTGGTGTTCGGATAGTACGCCGGTGATATGATCGTCGACGACGACGACCTCGTCGACATGGCCAAGCCATTGCTTGGCGAACATGCCGATGGTGGCCGAGCCGCAGCCAACGCGCATGCGTTGTTCCTCGACACCATTGATGATCGGCGCGGTGCCGGCCTTGACGATGAGGCTTGACCCGCCGTCGATCGTCATTTCGACGGCTTCGCGATTACAGAGTTGCAGCAGAGCGTCGCAGGTGACGCGGCCTTCCTTCTTGGAGCCGCCGGTCAAATGATGGACTCCGCCAAGCGACAGCATCTGCGAGCCGTATTCGCCGGTCATCACATGGCCGATCGGCTCGCCCTCGACCCGGACGGCGGCTGATTCAGGGCCTAGGAAACGGTCGGTATCGATCTTCACCTTGGCGCCGCAATAGCTGAAAATGCCTTCGGTGACCACGGTCACCATGTCGATGCCGTCCTGTTTCTGCGAAACGATGAAGGGGGCAGGCTTGTAGTCGGGATAGGTCGTGCCGGCACCGACGGCGGTCACGAAATGCCGGGCGGAATGGACGATGTCTCCGTCCCATTCGCCCTGGCTGTCTGTCATGAACGGAACGACCTTGCCGCCGTCCGAGAGGGTGGCTTCGATCACCGTCAGCGGATCGACGCGGATCAGGTCTCCGGCGACATTCGCGTAACGGTCGCAGGCCCCTGACCGGCCATCGGCGATGTAGCACATGACGGGACAGGCATCGCAGCGGATCTTGCCGTTGATGGCGCTCTCGACATGCTGTTTGACCATCTGCAGCCTCCTGTCATACCCTTGGCTCGCGATCGTTGCGCGGCTTTGGGCTTGCGGGCGAAGTCGGCCAAGCTGGATTGCAAGCTGAAGGCCTATCGTTTGTATGCAAACGACTATCCGTCGGGATGGGGCAACTGTCAAGCCGGGCCGGGGCGTCGATCGGGCCGATATTGCCGGGGTTCCGTTGACAAACGGGCCGGCGCGGGTAAACCCGAATGCGGTGATTGGCCGGGACGGGCCAAGCCGAACAGGAAACAGACATGGCCCTGACTCAGGATTCCGATACGCCCATGGACAGCGACAAGCCGAGCGCCTCGGACTACCGGGTCGATCAGCAGATCGGCTTCTTCCTGCGCCAGGCCAACCAGCGGCATGTGTCGATCTTCGCCGGGTTGATGGGCGATCGGTTGACCACGACCCAGTGGGCGGCGTTGACCAAGCTCAAGGAAATCCAGCCGACCTCGCAGAACCAGCTGGGCCGGGAAACGGCTATGGATGTCGCGACCATCAAGGGCGTGGTGGACCGGCTGGTCAAGCGCGGCTTCATGAAGACTATGGCGGATGCCACCGACGGTCGGCGGCTGGTGCTGTCGCTGACCGAGGAAGGCCTCTCGGCGATCGACCGCAATATCGAAACGGCAATCGCGGTCAGCGAAGAGACGATGGCACCGCTCACTTCAGGCGAGCGGATGATGCTGGTCGAACTGTTGCGCAAGCTCTGCTGATGGCGGGTTCAGTTTCAGCCGACGCCGACGTAACGTTTCAGCAGATTCGGATCGTCCTTCAGGGCCTGCACCGGCAGGGTCGCCTGCACCTTGCCGTTTTCGACAAGGCAGATGCGGTCGGCCAGGGCCAGCACGGCCTCGACACGTTGCTCGACCAGCAGAATGGCCTTGCCGCGCTGGCGCAGTGTGATCACCACGTCGCGGATCGCCGCGATCATCGAGGGCATCAGGCCCTCTGTTGGTTCGTCCAGCAGGATGACGGAGGGATCGATGCAGAGCGCCCGCGCCGTTGCCAGCATCTGCTGCTCGCCGCCCGATAGCGTTCCAGACACCTGGTCCATGCGCTCGCGCAGCCGGGGAAAAAGCTCCAGCGATTCCTCCAGGATTTTCCGGTCGCTCTTGCGGGTCATCAGCCCGATCTCGAGGTTTTCGCGCACCGTCAGTTCGGAAAACAGGCGCCGGCCCTGGGGCACATAGCCGATGCCGCATTTCGGCACTTCATGGGGCTTGAGGGTGGTCAGCTCTTTTCCATCGAGCGTGATGCTGCCGGACCTGGCCTTCAGCAGGCCCATGATCGCCTTCAGCGTCGTTGTTTTGCCGGCGCCGTTGCGGCCGAGCAGGCACAGGACTTCGCCCGGCGCCAGGCTGAAGGACATGCCCTTCAGCGTCTGGCTGTTGTCGTGGAAAACATCGAGATCGCGGATGTCGAGCATCAGACGGCTCCCAGATAGGCAGCCTGGACCGCGGCGTTGGAGCGGATGTCCTCCGGTGTGCCGCTGGCAAGGATCTGGCCGAAGTTCAAAACGGTGATGCTGTCGGCAAGGCGCATGACCACCGGCATATTGTGTTCGATCAGCAGGATCGTCGCTGTCTTGGCGATATCCTTGACCAGGGCGCAGAAATTGTCGATTTCGCCATCCGACAGCCCCTGGGTCGGCTCATCAAGAATCAGCAGCTTCGGCTCCAGCGCCAGGCCCATGGCAATCTCCAGCAGCCGCTGGTGACCGTAGGACAGGGTGCCGGCCTTTTCCGCGCTTCGGCTTTGCAGGCCGACCTTGGTCAGCGCCTGTTCGGTCAGGGTCTTCAGACGCTTGCCGTCGATATGGCCGGACAGACCGGCGTCGCGCTGCAGGGCGCTCTGCACGGACAGCGCGACATTGTCGAATGCTGAAAGAGTTGGATACACGCTGGTGATCTGGAACGTATAGGCGATGCCCTGGCGCACCCGCTTGAAGGCGGGGTCGCGGGTCACGTCCCGGCCCATGAATTCGACGGTGCCGGCACTCGGCTCGATGCGGCCCGACAACAGCGAGACAAAGGTGGTCTTGCCGGCGCCGTTCGGGCCGATGATGGCGCGGATCTCGCCCGTCTTCAGCGAAAAATCGACATTGTTGACGGCTTTCAGGCCACCGAAATGGCGGCTGAGACCCTTGGTGGAAAGCAGTGTCACGGGATCCATGGGAACCACCTGTCGCGGATCGAGCCAAGGATACCCTTGGGGAAATAGAGGACGAGCAGCACAAGCGCGATGCCGGTGACCAGCAGGTAGGCCGTGGTGTATTCGCTGGCGATATCGATCATGTAGAACATCGCGGCCGTGCCGATCAGCGGCCCGAG
Source organism: Rhizobium sp. CG5 (assembly GCF_023701945.1). Classification (GTDB taxonomy): domain Bacteria; phylum Pseudomonadota; class Alphaproteobacteria; order Rhizobiales; family Rhizobiaceae; genus Allorhizobium. The sequence continues at coordinate 75,971 of NZ_JABAEF010000014.1, read as the reverse complement.
AATGGTGCCCGCGCCGCCGAGCAGCGTGAACAGCAGCGCCTCTATGGAATACTGGATCGAGGCGAAGGTCGAGCCGATATAGCCGAACAGCAGCGCATAAGCCGCACCCGCCATGGCCGACAGGGTGCCGGAGGCGACCAGCGCGATCAGCTTCAGCCGGAAGGTGTCATAGCCGAGCATCAGGGTTCGCGGCTCGTTTTCGCGGATGGCGATCAGCACCCGGCCGATCGGCCGGCGTACGATGGCGAAAATGACCGCAGTCGTCAGCGTCAGTAGGAAGAGCGCGATATTGTAGCGGGTGGTCGGATCGGTCAGGTCGAAATGCAGGCCGGCCAGGTCGAAGCTGCGTGCCGTCGGTGGCATGGTCAGGCCCTCCTCACCACGGGTCCAGGTGGTGAGATAATTGGCGGTCAGATGGGCCACCTGCGCGAACATCATGGTGACGATCATGAAGGCGACGCCGGTGGTGCGCAGCGATATGACGCCGATGACCAGCGACGCGACGAAGCCTGACGCAATGCCGGCCAGGAAGGCGAGCGGCACGCTCCATTCGAAATAATAGGCGGTGAGGCCGGCGCCGTAGAGACCGGCCGCGAAGAACATGGCATGGCCGAGGCTGAGCAGGCCCGTGTATCCAAACAAAAGGTTATAGGCCATGGCGAAGACTGCCAGCACCATGATGCGGGTCATGGAGAGATAGTGATACTCGGGCAGCACGAATTGCAGGCAGAACAGGATGACTATGGCAAAGGCCAACAGGCCGGTGGATTTGGAAAGACTCATGCCGCTCATCGCTGTTTTGCTCCGAACAGGCCTTCCGGCTTGAAGACCAGGACGAGCGCGACCAGCAGGGTCGAGATCATCTTGGCAAGCGTCGGGGAGAAGAAGACGGAAATGATGCCATCGCTAAGGCCGATGATCAGGGCGGCGACCACCGTGCCGCGAATGCTGCCGAGACCGCCGATGATGACGACGATGAAGGACAAGAGCAACGGATCGAGCCCCATCAGGTAATGCGCCTGGCGGATCGGCACGATCAGCACGGCGCCAATGGCGGCCAGCATGGCGCCGGCGGCAAAGACGAAGGCATAGACCCGATCGATCGGGATGCCGAAGGCCTGTGCCGTTTCGCTGTCGAGTTGGGTGGCTCGCATGATGAGCCCGATGCGGGTGCGGGTCAGGACGAACCACACCACCAGCAGCATGACGGCGGCGGCGAAGATGACGAACAGGTTATAGGCGGAATAGCCGAACCAAGGCAGTTGGATGCGGTAATAAAAGGGCGGGGCAACGGGCCTTGCATCCGGGCCATAGGCGAGCAACACCGATTGCTGGATGATGTAGAGCATGCCGATGGTCGCGACGATGGTCGATTCCGGATTGTAGTTGAGCCGCTTGAGGATCAGCCGTTCGCCGGCGAAGGCGACGCCGCCGACCAGAAGCGGGCTGACGATCAGCGCCAGAAAAAAACCGGCGGCGGGATGGATGCCGACCATGGTGGTGACCCACCAGGCAAGCACCGCCCCGAGCATGTAGAATTCGCCGTGGGCGACATTGACGATCCGCATCACCCCGAAGACGAGCGACAGGCCGAGCGCCGTCAATGTCAGGACGGCTGCCTGAAGCAGGCCTTCCAGGGTGGCGAGCAGGAAAAAGGGGCCGAATGCCAAATCGGTAGTCCTTCAGTCAGGTATGGCGGAGGGACACTATCCCTCTCCGCCGACAAAGCGCAACCGCGGCCGGGACGGTGGATCCGGCACTTCGGAACTTCGAATGGTATCGTGGAAATCCGCCTGACGGCGTTTGCCGCGGCTCCCGATCCGGAACCGCGGCAGACCGATATCAGAGCGCCATCTTGGTGTAGTCGCCGGTCACCTCATAGGCGCCGTCTTCGATGGACGTCTTGTGAACCACGTTCAGCTTGCCGTCTTCGACCTTGGAAATGTACTGGTGGCCGTAGACCTGGTGGTTCTTGCCGTTGAAGACCTTGTCGCCCTGCGGATGCTCGCGGCCTTCGTCGAATTTTTCCAGCGATTCCATGGCTTCGATGAAGGCAGCCTTGTCCTTCGGGCCGGTATAGTTGGCCTTTTCCATCGCCTGCTTGATGACGAACAGGCTTTCCCAGCAGCCGAACATATGGGCGTAGGTGGAGATGTCCTTCGGATCGGCAAGGCTTGCGCCATTGTCATCAACGCCAACGGCGGCGCGGTAGAACTTGTCCCATTCGGTCTGGTCCTTCTGGGCATAGCGCGGCATGCCTTCCCAGAAATAGGTGCCGTTCAGGAAGTCGAGCTGCGGCGTGGCCAGATCGACGGCCTCCAGGCTGTCGATGAAGCCGAAGATTTCCGGACGCTGCGAGCCGTAGAACTGGCCGAGTTCGGTGACGAAGGTCAAAACCGCCGGGCCGACCATGACGTGGTAGAGCACTTCGGTGTCCGATGGGATGCGCGGCAGGTAGCGGGTGAAGGAGGATTCCGTCGGCGGCACGGCGATCAGTTCGAGGATCTCGCCGCCCTGGGCCTTCATCGCGGCGGAGAAATAATCGCGATGATCGTGGCCGAAGGCGTAATCCGGGAAGATCATCGTTGCCTTCTTGCCAAGGTTCTTGGAGACCCATGGCGCCATGGCGGTGACCTGCGAGCGCACGTCGGTGATCCCCGGCTGGAAACAGTAGCGGTTGAGCTTGCCCGACGCGACGTGGAAGCCTTCCGATACCACGACATAGGGCATTTTCAGCTCGCCGGCGCGGGGGGCGGCCCCCATGACGACATGCGAAAACAGCGTGCCGAAGGTCACGTCGACCTTGTGCTGGGTGGCGAATTTCTCGACCACTTCGGCGCCGCGCTTCGGGTCGGTGCCGTCATCCTCGACGATGATCTCGACCGGGCGGCCGTTGATGCCGCCTTCGTCGTTGATGATCTTGACGGCGGCATTGGTGACGCGCTCGTACCAGCGGCCATAGGAGGCGCCGATGCCGGTACGGTGCAGTTCAAGGCCGATCTTGATCGGCTCGGAGGTCTGGGCCTGGCTGTAACGAACGAAACCCGGCGCGGCCGACGTAATGATGCCGGCGCCGGCGGCAGCGCCCATCCCCAAAAGGGTGGAGCGACGCGTCAAGGCTGATTTGGGCTTGATAATAGTGTCGGACATTAAAATTTCCCCTCTTGTGGAAATGACGTCTGCCTTTGTTTTGTTGATGTGGCAGATCGTTCGCCTACTAACAAAACATGAGAATTTCGAAATGACAAGTGGCGGGGATTGCCGAGATTTGTTGACGTCTCGACCCCATGCCCCTTGTGGTGGTTATAGTTCGCGAATGAGAGCAGTCTGTTCAACTGTCTTTTCCGCCGATTGGGATCAATCGTTATGCAAGGAGCCAGATTTTACGGTTTTTGCGACTGTTTTTTAGGCATTTTCTCAGGGGCAACATCACAGCTTGGAAAATGATGCGGATGTTTCGGTCGCCCAGCCAATGGTCCGCCGGTCATATTTATTCCCGTAGGCGATTGCAGGCGTGGACAGCGGCGGTTTCTCGATGTTTGTATACGAACGATAGCGACGGGGGTTGGCGATGACGGACCGGCAGGATGATGGCGGAAAATGGCGGCTGACGGCGGGTTGTTTCCTGCCAGGCGTCGGCGCGGTTCCGGCGTTCGTCGCGGTCGCCGTGGCGTTGTTTTTTTTCTCCAGCGATGCCTTCGCCCATGGCGCCGAACGGGGGCTGGCGATGCTGCTGCCGAATACCTATGCGCGCACCGGCGGTGGTCTGGCGGTGCTGGTGTCGTTTCTGGCGCTGGCGATCGTGCCGGCTGGCTGGTTTCGTCGGATGGAAGGTGCCCGCCTGCGGCTGCTGCCGGCTATGCTCGTGCCGGCCGTTCCTGTCAGCCTTTTGTCCTTCGCGGTGATGGTGGTGCTGATCCTGTCCGGCTTCCTGTCGGTGTCAGATCCGCTGACCAATCCGCTACCGCTGGTGATCTGGACGCTGTGGTGGGTGATGTTTACCCTGCTGCAGGCGGTTGTGGGCAATCTGTGGGTCTGGCTCAATCCCTGGACCGGGCCGCTGGCACTGGTGCGCCTGGCGATCCGCCGGCCTATCGGCACCACGCCACTGGTCCACTTGCCGCAGCGGCTCGGTTATGGACCGGCCATCCTGCTGTTCTTCCTGTTTGCCTGGTTCGAACTGGTGTCGCTGGCGCCGGAAGACCCTGAATTGCTGGCCAAGGTGGTGCTGGGCTACTGGCTGTTCACGCTGGCGATGATGGCGTTGTTCGGGGAGGCGGAATGGGTCAGGCGCGGCGAGCCGTTTTCGGTGTTTTTCCGGATGATCGGCCTACTGGCGCCGATCTTCGTTGAGAGACCCAAGGGGAATGGCCAATGCGCCTGGATCGCGCTGACCTGGCCGGGCCAGCGCTGCCTGGATGCCGAGCCCATGCCGATCAGCGGCATTCTGTTCATTCTGCTGACGCTCGGCACGGCGTCGTTCGACGGATTTTCGGAAACCTTTACCTGGCTCGGCTTCATCGGCATCAATCCGCTGGAATATCCCGGTAGAAGCGCGGTCACGGTCGCCAATACATGGGGATTGCTGGCAGCGCCTACGGCGCTCAGCCTGCTGTTCCTGGGCTCCGTTGCGCTCGGCGCCTGGGTGGCCGGGGAGAGGTCGGCGGCGAACATCCTGCGGCTTGCCGGCCATCTGGTCTATTCGATCATCCCGATCTCGATCGCCTTTCACGCTGCCCATTACCTGACGCTGATGATGGTCAATGGCCAGTATCTCTACATGGTGATTTCCGATCCCTTCGCATTGGGCTGGGATCTGTTCGGCACGATCGACCACCATGTCACGGCGTCCTTCATGAACACGATCGAAGGCGTGCGCGTCATCTGGGTGGTTCAGACACTGATCATCGTCGCCGGCCACGTGGTCGGTATCGGCCTCGCCCATATGATTGCCATGCGCTATTTTCCAAGTTCGGCGAAGGCGGGACTCAGCCAGATCGGCCTGGCGGCGGTCATGGTATTTTATACGGTGTTCGGTCTCTGGCTGCTGTCGACGCCCTCGGCGGGATAGGCTTTGCGTCAATGACCCGCGGCGGCTGTTCTGGCCGTCGCAGTCGCTTCGGCCACGCCCTGCCATGCCGGTTTGTCGGGTGCGAAGCGGGCGCGCAGATAGGCGGTGAGGTCGGCGATCTGACGGTCGCTCAGGCTCTTGGCAAAGCTCGGCATGGACATCACCTCCAGATCCCTGGCCGTTGCCTGCGCCGTCAGATGGGCGGGGGCCTCCACGCCTTGCAGAAGGGATTGCAGCACATTGTCCGGTCGGGTGCTGTGCAGATTGCTGTTGAGCGCCAGACTGGCCAGCGGCGAGGTTTCGCTGTGGCAGGCGGAACAGGCGCCTTCGAAGATGCGGGCGCCTTCCGGGGAAATCATCATGGCCGCTGCCGTTGCGCTCTGCGACGCGGCGATGGCTGCCTGCTTCTGTGCGGTGGCGGCCTCCTGCGACACAGGCGTCCCAAGGCTTGCCAGATAGGTCGCCATGGCGCGGATATCGTCATCCGGCAGGGGCGACAGCGATTTGACCACTGCCGCCATCGGTCCGCCGGCGCTGCCGTGGTCGGGCGAATGGCCGGTGCGCAGATAGTCGTAGAGCGCCGTCTCGCTCCAGCCGACCGGGCCGGGCCCGTTGCCGGCGATGGCATGGGCCTGCCAGCCGTCGGCAAAACCGCCCGCCAGATGGGCCAAGCCGGTCTTCTCCGCGCCGACGACGTTGCGGTCACTATGGCAGGCGGAACAGTGGCCGAGGGTTTCGACCAGATAGGCGCCACGGTTCCAGGCGGCACTTTGGGTCGGTTGCGCGGCCAGCGGCATGGCTTTGAGGAATAGGGCGTTCCAGCCGGCCATCAGCCAGCGCTGGTTGAACGGGAAGGCGAGCCTGGTTTCGGGCACGGAAGAGGCGACGGGCGCTTGGGTCATCAGGAAGGCATAGAGCGCCTGCAGGTCGGCATCTTCGGCCCTGGCAAAGGACGTGTAGGGATGGACCGGGTAGAGATGATGCCCGTCGCGCGCGACGCCCTGGCGCATGGCGCGCTCGAAGGCCGGATAGGACCAGGCGCCGATGCCCTTGATGGCGTCAGGCGAAATATTGGTGGCATAGACCGTGCCGAACGGTGTTTCGAACGCCCGGCCGCCGGCAAAGGCTTTTCCATCGCTGCCTTCGTGACAGACATTGCAGGCGCCGGCTGCAGCCGCCAGGCGGCCCCGCTCGTTGGTCGCTGGGCTGTACGTCGCAGGGTCTGGTCGGGGGATTTCCGGATAGGCGGATCGCCACGGCGAGGAGAGGGTGATGCCGCCGGCCACCGCACCGGCCATGCCGGCCAGGGCCAGGCCGAGCCGCCAGCGGCGCTTGGGCGGTTCCGGGGTTGGCGGCGAAGGCAGAGACGTGCCGTCCGCCTGCTGCAGGGCGGCCAGCACCTTGTCCGGCGTCAGCGGCAGTTCGCGAAAGCGGATACCGGTCGCGTCATAGACGGCGTTGACGATGGCGGCCGCACTGGGAACGGAGGCGGATTCGCCGGCGCCGCGCGGCTCCTCGTTCTGCCGGGGCAGCATCAGCACGTCGATCTCGGGTACCTCAGGGAAGGTGATGATCGGATAGCCGCCCCATTCGACGCTTTCGACGGCGGTTTGCGTGAAGTTGACCTTTTCTTTCAGCACGCGGCTCAGCGACTGGATGACATTGCCGTGGATCTGGTGGCGCACACCGTCCGGGTTGACCATCATGCCGGTGTCCTGGCCGACGGTGACGCGGGTGACGGCAATCTCGCCGGTCCGCCGGTTGACCGCGACGTCGGCCACCCAGGCCGACCAGGCGGCCGGCACGCCGGGGAATTTGCCGTGCACATAAAGCGCATAGGCAAAGCCGCGGCCGTAGAGCACGTCGCCCTCGCGGCCGGCGGTACCGGGCCGGGTGCGCGGCGTCCATTGGGCCTTTTCGGTGACGGCGCGTACCAGGTCGATGGCGCGCGGGTCGGTCATGTAGCGCAAGCGATATTCGACCGGATCGACGCCGGCGGCAAAGGCCAGTTCGTCGATGAAGCTCTCATGGGCAAAGGAATTCGGCATGGCCGAGACGCCGCGGAACCAGGAGGCGCGGGCGATCGGCGGCATGTCATGCACGGTGACGCGCATTGGCGCAAAGGCATAGGGCGGGATGGCGGTGCGGTCACCCATCTCGGCGACATCCGGTGTGCTGGAGATTTTTCCCGTCAGGATCAGCGCCAGCGTCGGCGAGAGGTTCGAGGGATAGCGGGTCTCGAAATCATAGGCGACCGGCCCGCCGTCGAGGTCGAGCCCGCCGCGCACGTCGATGACCTGGGCGGCCCCCTTGGGCTCCCAGGCATGTTCCTGCTCGCGGCTCAGTTGCACCCGTACAGGGCGGCCGACGGCGCGGGACAACAGGGCGGCATCGGCCGTCACGTCATCGGCACAGTTGCGGCCGTAACAGCCGGCCGCTTCCAGCCGCTCGACAGTGATGACCGCTTCCGGCATGTCGAGCAGCAAAGCGAGATCGCGCCGCATCGGATAAGGATTCTGGGTGCCGGACCATACGGTGAGGTGGTCCGGGTGCCAATCGGCCACCGCGCAGGACGGGCCGATCGAGGCATGCATCTGGTAGGGCCAGACATAGGTGCGGTCCATGCGCGGCGATGCGCCTTCGAGCGCCAGATCGACATTGCCCTGATCGCGCAGGATGCGGGCTTTCGACGGATTGTCGCGCAGCGGCTGTTCGGGCCGGTTGAGATCGGGCAGTTTCGGTGGTGGCCGCCATTCGACGCGCAACCGGTCAGCCGCTTCGATCGCCTGCTCTTCGCGCTGCGCAATAACGCCGACGAAATCGCCGACGACAACGATCTGGACCACGCCGGCCAGATCCGCGATCGAGCTTTCGTCAACCGATATCAGGCTGTTGCCGACATGGTCGCCCTGGTCGAAGCCGGCATGCGGCGGGCGGATGACCCGGCCATGCAGCATATCGGGCACGCGAACGTCATGCACATAGGTCCAGGTGCCGGTCGCCTTGCCGGCAATGTCGTTGCGCGGCTGCGATTGCCCGACGATGCGGTAGTTGGCGACGTCCTTGACCGGCACATGCGTATCGATCTCGAGGCGGACATGCCGGCCGGCGATCAGGTCGCCAAAAGACAGCGTCCAGTTGGAGGTTTCGCCGTGGCGGATGATGCCGTCGTCGATGGTCAGGTCTTCGACGGGCACGCCCTGCCGGCGGGCGGCTTCGGCGAGAAGGTAGCGCCGGGCGGTGGCGGCCGCCTGGCGCAGCGGGATGGCGGTGACCTGGATGGTTTCGCTGGCAATGGTCGGTCCCTGGTCCGGCACGGCCGTCGTGGTGCCGAGCACCATGGAGACCCGGTCGAAGGGCACGTCCAGTTCTTCCGCGACGATCTGCGCCAACGCCGTGCGGATCCCGGTGCCGAGATCGACATGACCGTTGAAGGCGCTGATCCGGCCGTCCGGGTGCAGCGCCAGGAAGGGGTCGGGATTGCCTGCCGAGCCGGGCCGGATGACAAGCAGGATTTCCGCCGCATCGAGATAGGCGGCGCGCGGCGTTTCGGTGGGCTCGGTCATGGAGAAACCTCCAGACCAAGGTTTTCGGCGGCGGCTTGGCGGACGGCGGCAAGGATTTCCATATGGGTGCCGCAGCGACAGAGGTGATAGCGCAGCGCATCGCGGATCTCGGCCTCGTCAGGATGCGGATTGCGGGTCAGCAGCGATGTCGCGGCGATGATCATGCCGTTCATGCAATAGCCGCACTGGGCGGCCTGATGGTCGATAAAGGCCTGCTGCACCGGGTGGAGGCGATCGGGCGTGCCGAGCCCTTCGAGCGTGACGATGGGCCGCGAACCGATGGTCCTGACGCTGACCGAGCAGGACCGCACGGAACGACCGTCGACCAGCACGGCGCAGGCGCCGCATTCGCCCAGGCCGCAGCCGAATTTGGGACCGTTCAGTCCCAGATCGTTGCGCAGCACATAGATCAGCTTCGTATCGGGCTCGATCTCCAGGGTGTGCCTTTGCCCGTTGACGGTCAGGGAAACGGCTTGCACGGTCATGCGGCAAAGCGCTCCAGCCCTAGAGAATGGCGGCTGCAAAGGCACAAAGCGATGGATCCCGGCATGGTGCGGCCGGGTTTGTCACTGAACACTGCGGTCCCCTTTGGTTTTCTTGGTCAGCGCTCGTTGGAAGGCTAGAATAGGCAAAATTTGTTGGCATGCAAATGAATTTCGCCGCGATCCGCATGGATACACCGTGCCCTGTTCAGAGCTGATTTTCACCGGCGCGGACCTCTGGCGCGATCCGAAATTCGCCCTATCTTGTGAAGCATGATGAAGCCGGAGACGTTGCTTTTCCCAGGCCCCGAAGGCCTTTATTGTCCATCCGGCGACTTCCATGTCGATCCGGTGCGGCCGGTGCCGCGTGCTCTGATCACCCATGGCCATTCCGACCATGCCCGCGCCGGACATGGCCAGGTTCTGGCGACCCGGCAGACGCTCGACATCATGCGGCTTCGCTATGGCGAGGACTTCTGCCGCGAGGAACAGGCCGTCAACCTGGACGAGGTGGTCGATATCAATGGCGTCAGGGTCAGTTTTCACCCCGCCGGCCATGTGCTGGGATCGGCGCAGATCGCGGTTGAAAAGGGTGGTCTGCGGATCGTCGCATCGGGTGACTACAAGCGCGGCGCGGATCTGACCTGCGCACCTTTCGAGCCGGTGCCCTGCGATGTGTTCATCACAGAAGCGACGTTCGGCCTGCCGGTCTTCCATCACCCCGATCCGGCCGGCGAGATCGGCAAATTGCTGCGCTCGCTGGAGCAATTTCCCGACCGCAGCCACCTGGTCGGTGCCTACGCGCTGGGCAAGGCGCAGCGGGTCATCTCGCTGCTGCGGCAAGCGGGTTATGACAGACCGATCTACATTCATGGCGCGCTTGTCAAGCTGTGCGACTATTACATCAGCCAGGGTGTCGACCTGGGGGATCTGCGGCCAGTCTCGGCGGAGGGCAGCGACACGTCGGTCTTTCGCGGCGCGGTCGTGGTCGGGCCGCCATCCGCCTTCAACGATCGCTGGGCGCGGCGGTTTCACGATCCGGTGGCAATTTTTGCCTCGGGCTGGATGATGGTGCGCCAGCGGGCCAAGCAGCGTGGCGTCGAACTGCCGCTGATCATTTCCGATCATTGCGACTGGCCGGAACTGACCGCCACCATCACCGAGATCGCGCCGCAGCAGGTCTGGGTGACCCATGGCCGCGAGGAAGCACTGGTGCGCTGGTGCGAGCTTGCTGGTATCGCGGCGCGGCCGCTGCATCTGGTCGGCTACGAAGACGAGGGCGATTGACATGCAGGCTTTCGCCACTCTGCTGGATCGCCTGGTGCTGACGCCGAGCCGCAACGGCAAGCTCAAGCTGCTGACGGACTATTTCCGCAGCACGCCGGATCCGGACCGCGGTTATGCGCTGGCGGTGCTCGCCGGCACTCTGGAGATCAGAAGCGTCAAACCGTCGCTGTTGAAGGAACTGGTGCTGGAGCGCATGGACGAGGTGCTGTTTCGCTATTCCTACGATTATGTCGGCGATCTGGCCGAGACCATCGCGCTGGTCTGGGATACCGACCGAGATGCGATCCCGGCGCAGGCCCAACCGCGTCTCGGGACCGTTGTCGAGCTCATGCAGGGGCTCGGCCGGACGGAGGTGCGTGGTGCTGTGCGGGATCTGATGGACCGGCTTGATCCGTCGAGCCGCTTTGCCTTCCTGAAGCTCGTGACCGGTGGATTGCGGATCGGCGTTTCGGCACGGCTTGCCAAGCAGGCCCTGGCGGATCTTGGCGACCGGGATGTGACCGATATCGAAACGCTGTGGCATGGCCTGACGCCGCCATACGAGACCCTGTTTGCCTGGCTTCAGGGGGCTGAGGAAAAGCCCGCACTCGCAACTCCGGCGATTTTCCATTCGGTCATGCTGTCGACGCCGATTGCCGATAGCGATCTGGAGAACCTGGATCCGGCGGATTTCGCGGCGGAATGGAAATGGGACGGCATTCGCGTCCAGCTGTCGCATTTCGGCGGCACGCGACGGCTCTATTCCCGCTCCGGAGACGATATTTCCAACGCCTTTCCCGATGTGCTGGAGGCCGCCGATTTCGAGGGAGTCATCGACGGCGAACTGTTGGTCGGCGGCACGTCGCGAAGCAACCGACCGACGCGAACCTTTTCCGACCTGCAGCAACGGCTGAACCGCAAGACCGTGTCCGCCAAGATGCTGGTCGAGTATCCAGCCTTCATCCGTGCCTATGATGTGCTGTTCGAGGGGGCCGAAGATGTTCGTGGCCAGAGTTTTCTGGAGCGTCGAGACCGGCTGTCGCGCCTGGTGGAGGCGGCGGCTCCGGATCGCTTCGATCTGTCGCCCCTCGTGCCCTTCTCGTCCTGGGCCGACCTCGATGTGCTTCGCGCCGATCCGCCGGATCCGGTTATCGAAGGGGTAATGCTGAAGCGATTCGACAGTGTCTACCAGGCAGGCCGCGCCAAGGGGCCGTGGTTCAAGTGGAAACGCAATCCGCTCAATGCCGATGCGGTGCTGATGTATGCGCAGCGCGGGCACGGGAAACGGTCGAGCTACTATTCGGATTTTACCTTCGGCTGCTGGACTGCGACGCCGGAGGGCGATCAGCTGGTGCCGGTCGGCAAGGCCTATTTCGGCTTTACCGATGCCGAACTCGAGGTGCTCGACAAGTTCGTGCGCAACAACACGGTGGAACGGTTCGGCCCGGTCCGGGCTTTGCGGGCCGAGCGGGACTATGGGTTCGTTGTCGAGGTTGCGTTCGAAGGCATCAATCGATCGAGCCGGCACAAATCCGGCGTGGCGATGCGTTTTCCGCGCATTTCGCGGCTGAGAATCGACAAGCTGCCAAGGGATGCCGACCGGCTGGAGACGCTGATGGCGCTGATCAACTGAAATTCCATGCAAGGGACTGATTCGAGAACAAAAAACGGCGCTGCTCGATCATCGCGCAGCGCCGTCTCGTTGGCAACGTCATGTCGCCAGAAGGGTCAGCTCTTGCCGAGCCAGGTGTCGATTTCACGTTCGGATTCTTCTTCGGTCTTGCCGTAGACTTCCTGGATGCGGCCCGCGAGCTGCTTGCGGTTGCCGGCGATCACGTCAAGATCGTCACCGGTAAGCTTGCCCCACTGAACCTGAGCCTTGCCCTTGAATTGCTCCCAATTGCCTTCAATCTGATTCCAGTTCATATCGAACTCCTTCTGGTTGATGGTAGTGCTTGGTATCAAGTCACCTGGCCTGATAACGCGCGGCGAGCGAAGGGGTTCCGCAAAAAATGCGGGTTCCGTTGCTCAAAAAGGAGGTCAGCGTGCTCCTCACGCGGACGGGATTCATCTCAACCGCGTGGAACATATTGCCGCCTTCGTGCGTTGACGCCTCGAATCCTGTTTCAACTGGAGAATTTTCCATGGCCAATCCAAACATCACAGACAAAATCTCGGGAACAAACGGCGCGTCCGCAAGTGCCAGCGATATTGAAGCGCAGCTTGAGCAGTTGCGTCTCGATCTGGCCGAATTGACCCGCACGGTTGCCTCCTTCGGCAGCGGCAAGGTGCAGGAAGCTACAAATCGTGCAGCGCGAATCGGCAATGAAGTGGCTGAAGCCTCGGCCGAAGTCATTCAGTCCGCCCGCAGTTCGCTCGTTTCGGCGGAAGAAGATCTGGAAGCGCATATCCGCAACAAACCACTGCAGTCGATCTGCATTGCCGCTGGCGTCGGCTTCCTGGCAGCATTGATGACACGGCGTTAATTATGGGAAAGCTTGCCGAACAGCTTGCCTTCATGGCGATGCGGGGTTTTGGCCCGCGGGTCGAGGAAATCCGGCGCAATACCTTTGGTTATATGATCGCTGGCGTGATGTTTGCCACAGCCTATGTGGGGATCATCGTGGCGTCGTGGTTCTTTCTCACCCCGGAAGTGGGGCCGGCATGGGCCGCGCTGATCGTCTCGGGCGGTGCCATTCTGGTCGGCTTGCTGGTGCTGGGCTGGGTCGCGCTTGCCAATCGTCGTGCTGAGCGTCTGGCTATGCTCCGGCGTGCCAGCCTCACCGTCGATCCCTTAAGTTCGGGCCTGGCGATGGAATTGCCGGGGCTGCTGCGCAACAATCCGATCACCACCGTTGCATTGGTCTCGGGCTTTGCGTTCCTGATCGCCCGCAATCACGGTTTCGGTCGATCGCCAAAGCAGGATTGACGTGAATTTTTGGGATGTATTGCCGGATTGCGCCCGTAGGCGCCGTCCGGCGAACGCGTTGACACACCGAAGACGTTCCGACTGATATCCGCCTATTTGGCCTTATGCTTGCGTTCAGCTTCGTCGAGGCGCTCAAGAAGATCCAGGAAATGATCGGGCGTGCCTTCTTCCACGATGCTCTCATAGTAGCCGCGCAGTTTGGTGGCGATCAGGGTGCTGGCATTTTCTTTCTGAGCATCGGTTGTTTTTGTGTGCTTTTTGTGGCCTGTCTTGTCGCCCGGCATGGTCATTATGTCCTGATCAACCCATATACGGTGTCATCATTATCCTGCTAGAATAAAGTAATAGCAAAAATGTTCCGCAGGTTGGGAACATTTTTTTCCAGCGTGCGTTTGTAGTCGAGTTTGCATCTGATGATGTGCCCAATTGGAGAAGCTGCATGTCCCTTACTGCCCGCGTTGCCGTCCACATTCCCTATCTGCGGCGGTATGCCAGAGCCGTTACCGGCTCACAAACATCCGGAGATGCTTATGTAGCAGCAGTTCTTGAAGCTCTCATTGCGGATCTTTCCGTCTTTCCAAAAGCCAGCAGCGACCGCGTCTCGCTCTATAAACTGTTTGCCACCATATTTGGTTCAACAAATATCGAAGTTCGCCCCGTTTCTTCGCCCTTTGCTTGGGAGCAGCGGGCTGCCTCCAACCTGGCGGCCGTGCCGACACGGGAACGTCATGCCTTTCTGCTGATCTCCGTGGAAGGCTTCACGCCAGAAGAAGCGGCCGAAGTGCTCGACGTCAGCGACGAGGAATTCCGGGTCATCTTCAACCAAGCCTCCACCGAAATCTCCAAGCAGGTGGCCACCGATATCATGATCATCGAAGACGAACCGTTGATCGCGCTCGATATCGAACAGATGGTCGAGGATCTCGGCCACCGGGTCACCGGCATTGCCCGCACCCACAAGGAGGCCATCGATCTTTATGGCCGCACCCATCCGAAAATGGTGCTGGCCGATATCCAGTTGGCCGATGGCAGCTCCGGAATCGATGCGATCAACGACATCTTGAAAGTGGACACGGTTCCGGTGATCTTCATCACAGCCTTTCCCGAGCGCTTGCTGACCGGCGAACGTCCGGAACCCGCTTTCCTGGTCACCAAGCCATTCAATCCCGACATGGTGAAGGCCCTGATCAGCCAGGCCCTGTTCTTCAACGAGCAGACTCGCCAATAGACTGCGCTGGAGGTGGCGCGTCCATCAGGACGTCGATCGATCTATAAGTTCTCGAAATTTGCCGCTGCATTGAGGTTTGGGAGCGGTGCAGCAGGCGGTGCGGACAAGGCGCCCGGCGGAGTGGCACATTGGTACATCGGCTGACATGGTTCGAACCTCAGCGCGGAGATGCGCAACTGCGCGAGTTTTTCGTCTCCGCGTTGTTGGACATGGGGGCCAGCTTGATTCTGCAGGATGCTCAGGGCAAGTATCTCTGTATTACAACATTGCCGCCCCGCTGGTCGCTCACTCCCGATGTGGAGCCGAGCGACGACGGCATATTCGGAACCGAGATCGGCTCGAGGCTCAAGGAACTGAAATCCGGACTGATTGAGGCTGGCGACGGCGGCGACGTGGAGATCGAACTGCCGGATGACAGCGTCTTCGAGTTCAGGTGCCGGCTGGTGGAGACCTCCAAGAACAATCTTTGCATGATGACCGTCGTCGTTGACCGCACGGAAGAGCGGCGGCGCGAGCGCCTGCTGCGGGCGCTGCTGCGGGAAGTTAGCCATCGCTCCAAGAACCTGTTGGCGATCATTCAGAGCATCGCTTTCCAGACGGCCCGCTATTCCGGGACGCTGGAAGGCTTTCTGACGAAATTCCGGGGGCGCCTTCATGCCTTGTCGCTGTCCCAGGACTTAGTGACGGATTCGAGCTGGCGTGGTGCCTATTTCCGCGAGTTGCTGACCCAGCAGGTCGAGAAATACGTCCCGGAGAATGCCAATCTCATCCAGGTGTCCGGCGACAATGTCCTGTTGTCGCCGAATGCCTCCTTGCATATCGGTCTGGCATTGCATGAACTGGTGGTCAATGCCGTCAGCCACGGCGATTTCGTCAGCCAGCGAAAGACAATCCGCGTCACCTGCGAGCGACTGACGCAGCCGCACGGCGATGAAATCCGGGTGACCTGGTCGGAGCCGCTGACCTCGCCGATCGACGAAGAGGGCCAGCGGTCGCGCGGTCGTTTCGGCAGCACGGTGCTCGAACGGGTCGTGCCTGCCTCGGTCAATGGCCGGATGGCCCATACGCTCGATGCCCGGGGCGTGTATTATGAACTGGTCTTTCCGGTCGAAGCATCGGATTAGGGTTGCCGGCTATCCTCGTCATGGGTTGCTCTACGCGAGGGAGGCGGGCGGAACCTTTCGGGTTTCCGTGCGTTTCTGAAGCCTTGCCTTCCCGGCGGTGATCGCCCTCAAGGGGCTATCGTTGTATTTCACCCGCTCCCTTCCTTGGAGATTATGGATGCGTCTCTTCAGCTGTTCCAATTGCCGGAGCACAGTGCATTTCGACAATAGCGCATGCCTGACCTGTGGATCGGGACTGGGCTATCGGCCAAGTTCCTTTGAAATGGTCGCGATGGATCCTTCCGGGAATGTTATCGGCGACAGCGCCGGAAGTCCTTACGAGGCGCGCCTCTGCAGCAATTCGTCGGCTGCGGCCTGCAATTGGCTGGTGGAGGATGATGAGCCGGGTGGCTTTTGCCTGGCCTGCCGCCACAATACGACAATCCCTGACCTTGGCGACCTCACCAATGCCGAAAACTGGCGCAAGATCGAAGCGGCCAAACGGTATCTTTTCTACTCGCTGATGCGATTTAGACTGCCGCTGATCACCCGTACGCAGGATCCGCAAGAAGGTCTGGCTTTCGATTTTCTGGCCGACAATGCCGGCGCGAATGATGCGGCGCCTGTTCTGACCGGTCACGACTCCGGCCTCATTACTCTCAATATCGCCGAGGCATCCGATGCCGAGCGGGAAGCACGACGCGTCTCGCTGGGCGAACCGTTCCGGACCCTCGTTGGACATTTCCGGCACGAGATCGGCCATTACTATTGGGATCGGTTGGTCCGCGATGGCGGCCATCTCGACCAGTGCAGGGCGGTGTTCGGAGACGATAGCCAGGATTATAATGGTGCCCTGCAGCAATACTATGCCAACGGTCCGCAACCGGGCTGGGACCAGGCCTTTATCAGCGCCTATGCTTCGTGCCATCCCTGGGAGGACTTCGCCGAGACCTGGGCGCATTATTTCCATATCGTCGATGCGCTGGAGACCGCTCATGCCTTCGGCTTGCGAACCCAGCCGGAAACGGACAGCGAGGGGTTGGCGCTTCGCGTCACATTCGACCCGTACAAGGCGTTCAACGCGACCGTGCTGGTCAATGCCTGGGTGCCGCTGACCCTTGCGGTCAACAGCATCAACCGCAGCATGGGCCAAAGAGATCTCTATCCGTTCGTGCTTTCGGTACCGGTTGCAGCAAAGCTCGAATATATCCATCAGCTCATTCACGGAGCAGAAGGCCCGGAGACTTAAACGTCCCGCAGGAGCCAGTACCGGCGTGTTTGGAACCTTAGCGACATTGGCGCGTTCTTCTTCGCACAAGGAGAGCGACAATGATGAGCTTTGCTGCGATTATGGTGCTGGTCGCCTGCCAATCCGATCAGGCATCCTGTGTTCAGGAGCCGGTTGTCGTCATTTCCTATGTTGATTCGAAGGCCTGCAGGGCCGATCTCGACCATGAGATCCGCAAGGCCGAGAGGCTCGCTGCTCTGATCTATGGTGACTGCATTCCAGTCGATCCGTACCTCTTGGCCGGACGCGTGGCCATTCGCCAGGAAATGTCCGCCGAAAAACTCGCCGCTCTGATGCCGCAGAAGGCGTCGCCGGCCAAAGGTCTTGCGATGGCGCTGGTCGCAGCCCCGCTCTCCGTTCCCATGCCGCTGGAGCGGTATGAACGTCGATAGAGATTTTCTCTCAAGCGCCGCAGTCCCCGCAATGCCGCAGTGTTTTTGTCATGTCCGTCTTGTGCCAAACGAAAAAACCCGGACCTGAGCCCGGGTTTTTTGTCGAAAGGCGAGCTTTATCAAGCGCGGCGGAAAAGCCTGCTTGCAAGCGAGAGCAGAAACAGCACGATGAAGATGAAAAAGAGGATCTTCGCAATTCCTGCAGATGCGCCGGCGATGCCGCCGAAGCCAAGGGCACCGGCAATCAGGGCCACAACCAGGAACACCAAGGTATAGTAAAGCATGAAGGATCTCCTATTTGACGAATGATGCCTTTAACGTGGAGATCTGGAAAAAGTTCCATTGGCCGTTCCGCAGTAGTTCGCCAAGCGGCATGGGCCAGAAAAATACCGTATTGAGGGAACCTTATCGGCGGCATGCCGTTCCCTTGCACAATGCTTTCAAACTCGTTGGATCAGTATGACGAAACATCATGACATAGCCGATACCGGAGCTGATGAGGGCGCCTTGACGGCAGGGCCTTATTCCACCATCTCGTCCAAGTTGCGTGAGTTTTACCAATCCGTTCAAGAAGAAGACATTCCCGATCGGTTTGTATCGTTGCTGGAGCGGCTGGACCAAGCCGAAAAGACGGCGGGATGCGGTGTGGGCATGAAGGACAACACTCAATGAGCGTTGAAAAAGAAGCGAATGATCGCAGTTTCAAGAGAGATCTGCTGGCGGCCTTGCCGAATCTCCGGGCGTTTGCCGTGTCTCTCACGGGTCGGCATCACGTTGCCGACGACCTCGTTCAGGACACCATCATGAAGGCCTGGGCCAAGCAGGACCATTTCGAGCCGGGCACCAACATGAAAGCCTGGCTTTTCACCATCCTGCGCAACGAATTCTATTCACAGATGCGCAAGCGTGGGCGTGAAGTGTCGGATTCCGATGGTATCTTTACCTCGCAGCTGTCCGTTCATCCGCAGCAGTATGGGGCCTTGGACCTTCAGGATTTCAAGAAAGCCTTGGATCAGCTTCCCAACGACCAGCGCGAGGCGATCATTCTGGTCGGCGCTTCCGGTTTTGCCTATGAGGAAGCGGCTGAGATTTGCGGTTGTGCGGTTGGCACGATCAAGAGCCGCATCAACCGTGCCCGCAACCGGTTGCAGGAAATTCTCGGCGTCTCGGGAGAGGGCGACTACGGCCCGGATGCACACAGCTCTGCTGTTACGAAGCGTGCTTTCGCGGTCTGATACCGCAAAGCTGGAATCGTCAGGCGGGCGATCGGCTGCTGGCCTGACGAACAGCTTCAATGATGATCTTGTCGTCGAAAGGTTTGGCGATGACGATGCTATGTCTAAGCTGCGGCAGGTTTCCGGAAATATCGTCATAGGACGTCAGGAAAATGGGCACCGCGCCGTGCTCTTGAATGAGGTTCGCATATTCCGCATTGCGGTTGATCGAGGGCGCCGCGTCCAGCACAACGACATCGTAACGCGCAGTGGCCAGCTCCGCCTCAAGGTCGTAGCGTGGGCAGACATTGACCACGCAGCCCAGTGCATCCGCCAGTATGGCCTCCACTTCCATAGCGATCAGCAACTGCTTCTCGGCAACGAGTACCCGAAATGGTTGGCAACTCATGGCTTTCGCCTCCTTAAAAAGGCCATATGGGTCGCCGGGCTTCACACTGTCATTTAAAAAAGACATACCATCCGCGGAATGGAACAATCCCGCCTGCCAGGTATTTCAAGAAGAAATGCACAGGGGACATCATGGCGGCGGAACGACGGAAGAACGGTATTCATACGGCATGTCTTGACTGTCCTTTGCGAAAAAACGAACATTTTCGTGAGTTCACGGCGCCGGAACTCGAATTCGTCCGGCGGTTCCGCAAGGGCGAGTTTCACGCCGATGCCGGTACGACAATCTTGGTCGAAGGCAGCCACAGCGCGCATCTCTACACAGTGCTGGAGGGCTGGGGCTTTCGCTACAAGATCCTCGAGGATGGTCGAAGGCAGATCCTCAACTATATTGTCCCAGGCGACATGATCGGCCTGCAGGGGGCGGTCTTCGATGAAATGGCCCATTCGGTCGAGGCCTTGACGCCGATGACGTTGTGCGTCTTCGAGCGCGAACACCTGTTCTCGCTTTTCCAGAAACATGCCGGGCTCGGCTATGACCTGACCTGGATCGCATCGCGGGAAGAGTCGATTCTCGATGAGCACCTGCTGAGTGTCGGACGCAGGACGGCCCTGGAGCGGGCAGCCTACCTGCTGGCCTTCCTCTTCGACCGGGGAAAGGCCGTTGGGCTGCTCAGCGGCAACAGGCGCCAGTTGCCGCTGACCCAGGCGCATATTGCCGACACCCTTGGACTGTCGATCGTTCACACCAACAAGACGTTGCGCAAGCTGGCCGCCAAAAACCTCGTGCGGTGGCTCGACCGCGGTTGCGAAGTTCTCAATGCCGAGGGTCTGCAGGATATTGCCGACTGGCACCCGGGCGCCATCGTCAAGCGACCCTTCATCTGATTGACAGAGCACCAAACGCGCTGGCGATCCGTTGCTCCGGTACCGCTATGCCCGCGAAACAGAACCCGCCACGGATCTTAGGACCGCAGTTATCTTTTCATTGTCACAATAAGGCGCTAGCTATGTGTCATGATCAAAATTCTCGCCCTTGCCCTCAATCCGGCCATCGATATCTCCACGGATGCGGTGAAGGTCGTGCACACCCACAAGACCCGGACACATAACCAGCGGCAGTTTCCAGGCGGCGGCGGGATCAATGTGGCGCGTGTGATTGCTGAACTGGGAGGACAATCGGATCTGGTCTACCTGTCCGGCGGCGCCAGCGGCCTTCTTCTGGAAAGCATGCTGTCGACGCTGCGGGGCCAGCAGCATGTCTTCAAGATGCACGACGCCGTGCGCATTGCCTTCATGGTGCACGAAGAAACGACCAATTTCGAATATCGCTTCGTGCCGGAAGGACCGCTGGTCTCCGAGGCCGAGGTGCAACCGGTGTTCGATCTGCTGGAAACCAGCGATGCGGATTATGTGGTGGCCAGCGGCAGCCTACCGCGCGGCTTGCCGACCGATACCTATGCCCGCATGGCCGACATTGCCGCCCGAAAGGGTGCCCGCTTCGTGATCGATACATCGGGCGAGGCGTTGCACGAGACGCTGACCCGTTCGCGGGTGTTCCTGATGAAGCCCAGCAGCGGCGAGCTGGAGAGTTTTGCCGGCCGAAAGCTCGACACGGACGGTCTGATTGCCACGGCGTCGGAGATCGTTGCCAGCGGTGCTGCGCAGAACGTGGCCGTAACGCTCGGCGCGGACGGCGCCATGCTGGTGAACGCCGATGGGGTCATACGGATGCCGGCCATTGACGTGCCGGTCCAGTCGGCCGTTGGCGCCGGCGACAGTTTCGTCGCCGGCATGGTGTGGTCGCTGGCCGAGGGCCACGATATGGCCGAGGCCTTTCGCTTCGGCGTGGCGACCGGTGCGGCAACCGTGATGACCTCGGGTACGGAACTGTGCCGACGCGCTGATGTCATGACCCTCTATGAGGCGTCCCGCGCCACTGAACGGCCCCAGGTTATGCCGGCTTCCTGACGCCTGCCTTCTCCGCCTCCGCGACCTTCTGCTTCACGTTGATGAAGCTGTCCGGGCTCACCGACATCGAGTTGATGCCGCATTGCACGAGGAATTCTGCGAATTCCGGGTGGTCGCTGGGTGCCTGGCCGCAGAGGCCGATCTTGGCGCCTGCCTTGCGTGCCTCGGTGATCACTTTCTCGATCATCCATTTCACCGCTTCGTCCTGCTCGTCGAACAGGTCTGCCAGTTCGCCGGAGTCCCGGTCGACGCCGAGCGTCAGCTGGGTCAGGTCGTTCGAGCCGATCGAGAAGCCGTCGAAACGATCGGCAAACTTGGCGGCCAGAATGACATTCGACGGGATCTCGCACATCACATAGACTTGCAGGCCGTTTTCGCCACGGGTCAGACCATTCTCCGCCATGACAGCCAGAACCTTGTCGGCCTCGCCGACCGAACGGCAGAAGGGGATCATCACCACGACATTGCTAAAGCCCATCTCGTCACGCAGCCGCTTGATGGCCCGGCACTCCAGCGCAAAACCTTCGCGGTAGCGTGGCGAATAATAGCGCGAGGCGCCGCGAAAGCCGATCATCGGGTTTTCCTCGGCGGGTTCGAATTCCGCTCCGCCGATCAGACCGGCATATTCATTGGTCTTGAAATCGCTCATGCGCACGATGGCGGGTTTTGGATAAACCGCGGCGGCCAGCCGGCCGAGGCCGAGCGACAGCTTGTCGACGAAATAATCCGGCTTGCTGGTATAGCCGGCCGTCAGCGCGGCGATCTCCTGCTTGGCCTTGTCGTCCTTCAAGGTCTCGAAATGCACGAGCGCCATCGGATGAACCCGGATGGCATTGCTGACGACGAATTCCATGCGCGCCAGTCCGATGCCGTCGGCCGGCAGGCGCCACCAGCGGAAAGCCGAGCCCGGATTGGCCAGGTTGAGCATCACCTGGGTCTCGGTCGTTGGCAGGTTGGTCACGTCAAGCTCCTCGACCGTGACGTCGGCAATGCCGTCGTAGACGAAGCCCTCGTCGCCTTCCGCGCAGGAGATGGTCACGTCCTGGCCGGAATGCAGGATTTCCGTCGCATGGCCGGCGCCGACAATGGCCGGCAGGCCCAGTTCGCGACTGACGATGGCGGCATGGGATGTTCGCCCGCCGTGATCCGTGACGATGGCCGCAGCGCGCTTCATGATCGGCACCCAATCGGGGTCGGTGGTCTGGGTCACCAGGATGGAGCCGTCGATGAACGAGCCGATATCCCGGGCATTTTCGATCAGGCAGACCTGGCCGGTCGCCACGGCGTCGCCGATCGACAGGCCCTTGACCAGCATCTTGCCCTTGTTGTGGATCGCATAGGTCTTGAAGGCGCCGGCGCCGCGGCGCGCCTGCACCGTTTCCGGCCTCGCCTGGACGATATACATCGCACCGGTGCGGCCGTCGCGGGCCCATTCCATGTCCATCGGGCAGCCGTAATGGGCTTCGATCGTCGCGGCCCAGCGGGCGAGGGTGACGATTTCAGGATCGCTGAGCACATAGGCAGCCCGTTCGACCTTGGAGGTCGGCACGTTGCGGGTCGGGGTCTCGCCGACGGCGTAGATCATCTTGATCTCCTTGGCGCCGCGTTTCTTTTCGATGATCGGCACAAGGTCAGGCTTGTCGAGCAGGGGCTTGAAGACCTGGTACTCGTCGGGATCGACCGTGCCCTGCACGACATTCTCACCGAGGCCCCAGGCTGCATTGATCAGCACGACCTTGTCGAAGCCGGTTTCGGTGTCGATCGAAAACATCACGCCGGATCCGCCGAGATCGGAGCGGACCATCTGCTGGACGCCGATCGACAGGGCGACCTTCATGTGGTCAAAACCTTTGGTCTTGCGATAGCTGATCGCCCGGTCGGTGAAGAGCGATGCATAGCAGCGCCGGCAGGCATCGATCAGGGCGGCATCGCCCTTGATATTCAGGAAGGTTTCCTGCTGGCCGGCAAAGCTTGCGTCCGGCAGGTCCTCGGCCGTGGCGCTGGAGCGGACGGCGACTTCTACCTCGGCGACACCGGCCCGGCGCGACAATTCGCGATAGGCATCCAGGATCGCGGCAGACATCTCGGCCGGCCAGTCGCCTTTGAGGAAAATGGCGCGGATCGCCTTGCCGGTTTCGGCGAGTGTCGCCTTGCCAGCTTCCCATTCGGCCAAGAGGTCCGTCATGCGCGTCTCAAGATCGTTGGCCTCGACATAGCGCCAATAGGCATCGGCGGTCGTGGCAAAGCCGGGTGGCACATGGATTCCCTTGGGCTCCAGCGTCTGGACCATTTCGCCCAGCGAGGCATTCTTGCCCCCGACCTTGGCCACATCCTGGCGACCAAGGGTTTCGAACCATGCGATGGATTGCGATGCTGCCGTCATATCCACTCTCCCTTGCGGGTGGTCTTGTTTTAGCGCGACCATCAGTCTGGCCACCCGGCTGAGTTGAGCTTAGGGGAATGAGCACGGGATGCTTTGATAGAAATCAAAGAACGGTCGCTATCGCGGCTCGCCGAGTGGGTCTGTCGTCAGGGCGGGAAAACACCGGGATGATTCTCGTTGCGCGGCAACTTATTACTTGTAAACGAAACTCAAGTTTATTATCGGAAGAGACGGGTTTGCGATTTATCGCGCCATTGTTCTGGCTGCGGGGCCGATGCGGACCAGATAAAATCGACGTTTCGAGAAGGAAATCGCCATGATCTTTCGCCCCCAAGTGTCCCTCGCCACGGCAGCGATGTTGGCCTTGCTCTTGAGTGCTGCGATCGACAATAGCGGCTTTGCCCTCGCCCAGGAAACCGCTCCGGCGGCGGCCGTGCCTAGCGCTCCCACTGCGGTCGTGCCGGCTCCTGTCCCGGCGGCAAGTGAAGCGCCTGCCGCTGCTGCGCCGACGACGTCCCGGCCGGTTGCTGTGGCGCCGACCGAAACCGCGGCGCCGGCTGACGTTCCGGCAGCCCCTGTACCGCCCGCCGCGCAACCCGCTCCCACCCAGGATACTGTCCAGGTCGTGCCTGCGAGCCCGCAAACGGCACCGGCAACCTCCGACGTTGCCCCATCTTCCGATCCGCAGGCCCCTGCGCCTGAAGCCGCCCCTGCCGAACCGGCCGGCGGCATATTCAGCGACCTCATCGAGATCCCGCGCTCCGATCTTCCGCATGATCTGTCGCCGATCGGCATGTTCCTGGCCGCGGACTGGGTGGTGAAGTCGGTGATGATCGCGCTTGCCTTTGCGTCTTTCCTGACCTGGACAATTCTGATTGCCAAGACCTTGCAAATGGCCGGTGCCAAGGCGCGGGCGCAGCGAGGCCTGAAGACCGTGCGCAATGCCAAGACGCTGGGCAATGCCGTGACTGCCATGGGTCGACGCCGCGGCGTCGTGGCGCTGATGCTCGCCACGGCAAGCCAGGAACTGCAGTTTTCCGACCAGGCAATCGACCATGCCGGCGGCGAGGGCGTCAAGGAGCGGGTCGGTTCGGCGCTGTCGCGGATCGAGGTGCAGGCCGGCCGGCATATGGCGAACGGCACGGGCATTCTGGCGACCATCGGTTCGACCGCACCTTTCGTCGGGCTGTTCGGCACGGTCTGGGGCATCATGAATTCGTTCATCGGCATTTCGGAATCCCAGACGACCAATCTGGCGGTCGTGGCGCCCGGCATCGCGGAAGCGCTGCTGGCAACGGCAATCGGTCTGGTTGCGGCCATTCCAGCGGTGGTGATCTACAACGTCTTTGCCCGTTCGGTGACCGGATACCGCCAGATGCTGGCCGATGCCGGAGCTGGCGTCGAGCGGTTGGTGAGCCGCGATCTCGACTTCCGCAAGGTGCCGACCGAAAACCGGACGGCGAAAATCAAGCTTGTGACGGAGTAAGGCCATGGGAGGCGGTATTCGCGAAGGGGCCGGCGACGATCTGGTCGAGAACCACGAAATCAACGTGACGCCGTTCATCGACGTCATGCTGGTTCTGCTGATCATCTTCATGGTGGCGGCGCCGCTCGCCACCGTCGATGTCAATGTCGACCTGCCAGCCTCCACATCGACGCCGGCGGAACGTCCTCCCGAACCGGTCTATGTGACGTTGAAGGATGACCTGACGCTCAATCTCGGCAACAATCCGGTGGCGCGCGAGGCGCTGGCGGCCGATCTCGACCGGATGACCGAGGGCAAGAAGGACACCCGCATCTTTCTTCGTGCCGACAAGGCGGTCGACTATGGCCAGTTCATGGAAATCATGAACCTGCTGCGCGATGCCGGCTATCTGAAGATCGCGCTGGTCGGTCTGGAAACCTTGCCGCAGCCGATCGCGTCTCCCCCGGACGGAGCATCGCCGGCGCCTGAGGGCCAGCAACCATGACTGTCCCTCCGGTGCAGCGTCGGTTTTCCCTTGCCGAACTGGCCCTGTGGTCGAGTGCCGGCATTTTTGTATTCGCCGCCCATGCGGGAGCCGTGGCGCTGATGCTGCAGCAGCCGGCCGAAATGGCCGCCGCCGAGGCGCCGCCCGCTGCGATCATGATCGAGATGGCGCCGGAACCGGTGGCGGTGAACACGGAAGAAGACCAGATCGTCCCCGACGAGGTCGATGCCGAGGAAATCAAGACGGCAACCACCGAGCCATTGCCGGAGCCGATCGTCGAGCCGCCGCCGGAGCCCATGCCCGAGCCGGTTGTCGAGCCGGAGCCCATCCCGGAACCGGAGCCGACGCCTCCCGAAGTGGTCGAGCCCATGCCTCCCGAACCGCTGCCGGAACCGGTGGAAGAGGTGGACCCGATCGAGGAAATGATGAAGGCCGAACTCGAAAATGTCGAGGTGCCTTTGCCGATCCTGCGTCCACCACCACCACCGCCGGAAACGAAGAAAGAGGAGGTTGCCGAAAAGCAGCCACCGAAGAAGAAGACTGTCACCCCGCCGCCGCCGGCATCGAAGGCAGCCAAGCAGGCCAAGGCGCAGGTGCAGCAGTCCGACCGGACAGCCGCCGCGCAGAACAGCACCGGTGCCGCCCAGTCGTCGGTGTCTCCGGCGCGCTGGCAGTCGCGGCTGATGTCGCATCTGGAGCGCCGCAAACGTTATCCGAGCGAAGCCAAGGCCAACAAGGAACAGGGCACCGCCTATGTGCGGTTCAGCATCGACGATTCCGGCAATGTGCTGTCGGTGTCGCTGTCGCGTTCCTCGGGCTATGCGTCGCTCGACCGGGCGGTCATCGAAATGGTGCAGCGCGCCTCGCCGGTTCCGGCACCGCCGCCGGGTGCCAACAAGACCATCACGGCGCCGGTGAAGTTCAACATCCGCTAGAGGCTTGCCAGAAGCTGTTTTGTTCGCAGAAACACTTCGAGCGGCGTTCCGGCCGCCGAGATGTGGTGCCAGTCTATGGGGCCGGTCGATTTTGCCAGCTGCCGTTCCAGAATCTCGGGCGTCGCGTCGGACGGTCCTTTCGGCCGGGCGATGACGCGGCCCTTGAGCACGCCCGCATCGGCTTCCAGCCAGATCCCGGTAAACGGCACGCCGAGGTTTTTGGCAACCGCTTCCATGGCGGCGCGGTCTGCTGCACGGTCGAACACGGCGTTGACGATCACCGTGCCGTTGCGGGCCAGGATGCTGTCGGCCTTGCGGCACAGGCTATCGTAGACTTTGGCCGAGACGTCAGGCGCATAGGCCTCCGGCGGTAGCGGTTCGCTTGGCGGCCGGTCGAACATCGCCTTGCGGATGCGGTCGCTTTCCAGCATCCGGGCTCCGGGCGGGCCGCCGATATGGGGTGCCAGGGCCTCGGCCAATGTCGATTTTCCCGAACCGCTGAAGCCGCCGATCACCACCAGGCGCGGCTTTGCGGGCTTCAATAGCTCCCGCGCGAAGTCGAAATAGGAGGTGGCGCTGGCCGTCAGGTCGCCGGAGCCGTCGCCGATTTCGGCGATCTGGGTTCCGGTGACATGGGCGCGCACGGCGGCTCTGACGGCCATGAAGAAGGGCAGAAGGGTAAAGCCATCGTCGTCGCCGGTGACATCGAGGTAGCGGTTGACGACCGTGTTGGCAAATTGCGGAAAGCCGCGATGCCAGAGATCCATCAGCAGGAAAGCCAGGTCATAGAGGGTGTCGATCGTGGCGATCTGGTCATTGAAGTCGATGCAGTCGAACAGACGTGGACCCGACGCCGTCATGTAGATATTGCGCAGATGCAGATCGCCATGGCAGAGGCGCACCTTGCCCGCGGTCTCGCGGCTGTCCATGGCCTCGACATGGGTCGTCCAGGCCTGCCGGAACGCTGCGGTGAGGGCCGTCACATCCGGTTTGGCAAAGACCTCACTGGTGGCAAAGCCGCCTTCGTTGATGTCGAGAACGCCGGCCATGTTGGCCGATCCGCTCACGCCATGCATGACGGGCGCTTTGGCATGAAATTCGGTGATCATCACCGCCGTTTCCTCCATCAACGGCTTGGTGAGCTTGCCTTCGGTCGCCATGCGATCGAACAGGTTATGCTGGCGGAACCGCTCCATTTCCACCACGGCATCGACCGGTTCGCCGGATCCGTCGAAGGCCAGCCGACCATCGGCCTCGCGGGTGATGCGGCGGACGCCGAGATAGAGATCGGGCGCGGCGCGGCGATTGAGTTCGATCTCGCGTTCGCAGAAGGCCAGGCGCAGGTCATAGGTCGAGAAGTCCACATAGGGCAGCTTGACGGCGCGTTTCAGCTTGAAGGCGCGGGCCTCGATGAGGAAGACCAGCGAGATATGGGTCTCGATGATCTTGACCTTGCCCGTCTGCCCATAGCTTTTTGCGTCGCTCAGGAAGGCGATGGCGGCCGTTTGGTCCTGTATGTCCATGCGTGCCTCAGGCGTGCTGTGGTCGTCGTGCCTGCACCTTGGCCGATTTCGCCGGCCAAGACCAGCCGACCTTAGGATGGGTGCCATCATGCCGCGTCTGACCATGAAAAAAGCCGCGCCGGCCTTTTCAGGCGCAACGCGGCTTTGAATGCTTGGCTTTGGCAGATGCGATCAGCCGACGTCGAACTTGACGCCCTGGGCGAGCGGCAGGGTCTTGCCGTAGTTGATGGTGTTGGTGGCGCGGCGCATATAGGCCCTCCACGCATCCGAGCCGGACTCGCGTCCGCCGCCGGTTTCCTTCTCGCCACCGAAGGCGCCGCCGATTTCGGCACCCGACGGGCCGATATTGACATTGGCAATGCCGCAATCGGAACCGCGCGCCGAGGTGAAGGTCTCGGCCTCCTGCATGTTGTTGGTGAAGATCGATGACGACAGGCCCTGCGGCACGTCGTTGTTCATCTCCAGCGCGTCGTCGAATTCGGCATATTTGACGACATAGAGGATCGGCGCGAACGTCTCGTCCTTCATCGGGCCGGATTGTTCCGGCATTTCGACAATGGCCGGCCGGACATAATAGGCGTCTGCCGCTTCGTTCTGCAGCAGCCGCTCGCCACCGGAGACCTTGCCACCGGCCGCCTTGGCGGCGTCAAGGGCGGTCTGCATGCGCTCGAACGAGGCCTTGTCGATCAGCGGGCCGACCAGCGTCGTGCTTTCGAGCGGATTGCCGACGGAGACCGAGCCATAGGCTTGGATCAGGCGGGGCACGAGCTTGTCATAGACGCTTTCATGCACGAACAGGCGGCGCAGCGACGTGCAGCGCTGGCCTGCCGTGCCCATGGCTGCAAAGGCGACGCCGCGCAGCGTCAGGTCGAGATCGGCGGTCGGGGCCACGATGGCTGCATTGTTGCCGCCGAGTTCGAGGATCGAGCGGGCAAAGCGGGCGGCGAGCCGCGGGCCGACCTTGCGGCCCATGGCCGTCGAGCCGGTGGCCGAGACGAGGGCGATTTTTTGATGGTCGACCATCACCTCGCCGATCTCGCGTCCGCCGATCAGCAGGGTCGAGAGATTGGCCGGAGCCGTGCCGCCTTCGGCGACGAAGCGCTTCAGGGCCTTTTCGAAGATCGCGTGGGTGGCGATCGCCGTCAGGGGCGTCTTTTCCGATGGCTTCCAGACGATCGAGTTGCCGCAGACCAGCGCCAGTGCGGCATTCCAGGACCAGACGGCGACCGGGAAATTGAAGGCCGAGATGATGCCGACGGCGCCGAGCGGATGCCAGGTTTCCATCATCCGGTGTTCCGAGCGCTCGGTGGCGATCGTCAGGCCGTAGAGCTGGCGGGACAGGCCGACCGCGAAATCGCAGATGTCGATCATTTCCTGCACTTCGCCGAGGCCTTCGGAAACGATCTTGCCGACTTCGATCGATACCAGGCGGCCGAGCGCCTGCTTGGCCGTGCGCAGTTCCTCACCCAGCAGGCGGATCAGTTCACCGCGCTTGGGGCCGGGAACCAGACGCCATTCCTGGAAGGCCTGGTGGGAGGATTCGATGGCGGCAGCGGTGGCTGCAGCGTCGATTTCCCTGACCTGCGCCAAGGCCGTGCCGCTGATCGGCGACTGGACGGCCAGCGTGCCGCCGGTAAGCTGGTCGGCGGAAACGCCGAGATCGGCCATAATGGCGCGCACATCAGCGGCGAGATCGAGTGGAGCAAGGCTCATGGGTGTTTCCTTCTTTGGACGTGTCATCTCGTTGCAGGTCGGGCCGGTCGCCCCATTCGCCTTCACGGTCAGGCGCGGGCTCCGGCAAAATGGGCAAGCTGCGCGCCGGCTTCGTACCATGTCTCCTTGAGGGTACGGAAGGGTGGATCGCGCGGATCGGTAAGCGGCAGCGGCAGTTCGCTTTCCGGCAGTTCGCCGAGGATATGTCTGGCCAGAACCTTGCCGAACACGGTTCCCGGCGCAATGCCGCGACCGTTATAGCCGGAAAAGCCGACGACATTGGCTGCGAATTTATGGAAGCGCGGCAGGGCATTGGTCGTCATGCCGATCTGGCCATACCACTCGCTTTCGAACTCGACGTCGCCGAGTTGCGGGAAGAGGTGCTTCAGACTGCGGCGGGCCCAGGCCTTGTGAATGCCCGTGCCGGTGCCGCGAAGCGCGCCGACACTGCCGAACACCAGCCGGCCGGCCTGGTCCATGCGGAAGGAGGAGAGCACTTCCTTGGTGTCCCAGCAGCCTTCGTTGCCGGGCAGGATGGTGCGGCGAAGGTTGTCGCCGAGCGGTCTGGTCGCAAGATTGAAATAGGGCAGGTGGACCTGTTCGGTGCGAACCTGCTCCCAGGGGCCGGTGCTGTAGGCATCCGTGGCAACCACGATCCAGTCGGCGGATACGCTGCCGCGATCGGTCGTGACCCGCCAGCCGGTGCCCTGGCGCTCGGTCGCGGTCACCTCGCTTCCGGTATGCAGGATGGCGCCGGCCTTGACGGCGGCATGGGCGAGGCCGCGTACATAGGCGAGCGGCTGCAGGGTGCCGGCCCGCCGGTCGAGCAGCGCGCCGCGATAGCCCTCGGTGCCGATACGCGATGCGGTCTCGGCGGCGGACAGGACTTCAACCGGTGCGCCGCGCTTCTGCCACTGGGCGGCGCGGTCCTCGATTTCCTTGAGCCCGGCAGGGCCCACCGCGCAATGCAGGGTGCCGGCTTTCTGCAGCTCGCAGGCAATCTCATGGGTCTCGATGAGGTCCATGACCACACCAGGCCCGTTGCCGAGCAAATCGAGCAGTCTTTCGCCATGTACCGGACCGAGTTCGCCCGGCAGATCGTCGGGCATGACCCACATGCCGGCATTGATCAGGCCGACATTGCGGCCGGCGCCGCCAAAGCCGATCTCCTTGGCTTCCAGCAGAATGACGCGACTGCCGGCGCTGGCCAGATGCAGCGCTGCCGAAATGCCGGTATAGCCGCCGCCGACAATCACCACATCCGCCTTGGCATCGCCGGCAAGCGGCACCGTTGCCGGAGGCTGAGGCGCCGTCTTTTCCCAAAGGCCGTGGGAGCGGGGATCGTTCAGCATGGGGCTTCTCCATCGGCTCTGCGGTGCACGGGGTGGCGCGCCGGGAAAGGGAATGTCTGGACGGGGCGGCGGAAGAAACGGCAGATGTCTTGCCGTCGCGCTGTGCCGCCCGTTTGCCCGGTGTCATTCCAAAATATACAGTCGGCCATAATTAGGTGAGGATTTTTTTGAGATATAACGATAATTTCTCAAGAGTTCATTCCATCAAGGCATAATATCCCCATGCTGCAGGCCCGCCGTTTCCTTCCCTCCCTGTCACTGCTCGCCGCTTTCGAGGCGGCGGCCCGCACCGGAAGCGTAACAGCGGCGGCCCGCGAGCTGGATCTGACCCAGAGTGCGGTCAGCCGGCAGATCAAGGCGCTGGAGGATCAGCTCGGCGTCGAGTTGTTCCTGCGTGAGCGCCAGACCATTCGTTTGACCGTTGCCGGCGACGGCTATGCCCGCGAAATTCGCGAGGCGCTGAGGCGGATTTCCAGCGCTTCGCTCAACCTGCGGGCCAATCCGCATGGCGGCACGCTCAATCTCGCCATCCTGCCGACCTTCGGGGCGCGCTGGCTGGCGCCGCGGCTCGGCAATTTCCTCAAAGCCAATCCGGGTATCACCATCAATCTGGTGACGCGCCTGGTGCCATTCGATTTCCGGCTCGATACGATCGATGCGGCGATCCATTTCGGGCAACCGTCCTGGCCGGGCGGCGAGTTGACGCTTTTGATGAACGAGACCACCATTCCCGCCTGCAGTCCGGCCTTCAAGGAAAGTCATATCCTCGCCGAGCCGAAGGACATGCTGAAGGTGCCGCTTCTGCATCTGATGACGCGGCCGGATGCCTGGGAAAAATGGCTGACGCTGAACGACGTGCCGTTCGAGACGGTCAGCGGCATGCTGTTCGATCAGTTCGCGACCGCTGCCCAGGCGGCCAAAGCCGGCCTTGGCGTCGCGCTTTTGCCGGTGTTCCTGATCCAGGAGGAGCTGCAGCGCGGCGAACTGGTCGCAGCGATCGACCGGGAGATCGAGAGCAGCGCGCGCTATTATCTGGCCTTCCCCAAGGAGCGGGCCAGCTATCCGCCGCTGGCCGCCTTTCGCGAATGGATCGCGGCCGAGGCGCAGGCGGCCACGGACAGCGGCTGCCATAAATTGCCGGCGCACCGCTTGCAAGCCTAGGGGCATTTGGAGGATAGTGCCGGCGATTTGCCGAACACCGGTCGCGGCCATAGCCTTGCGGCACACTCTCATCGACCGACGCAGGATTGTCTCATGAAGCCGATATTCGTCCAGCTGCAATGCGCCCCGGGCAAGACCTACGAGGTCGCAGACGCCATTTACAAGGCGGAGATCGTCTCCGAACTCTATTCGACCAGCGGCGAATACGACCTGCTGATGAAGGTCTACCTGACCGAAGACGAGGATGTCGGCAAGTTCGTCAACGAGAAGATCGCCTCGATCCCCGGCATCGCCCGCTCGCTGACGACGATGACGTTTACGGCGTTTTAGGCGTCCGCACCTACCAGCCTTCCGCGAGAACCTTTTCCAGCATGTCGGCAAAGAAGTCGGCGCTTTCCTTGGCAAGGCAGAGCGGCGGCTTGATCTTCAGCACGTTCAGATGGTCGCCGGTCGGCTGCATGATGACGCCGAGATCGAGCAGGCGGTCGCAGATGGCGGCCGTCTCGGTCGTTGCCGGCTCCAGCGTGTCGCGATCGCGGACGAATTCCAGACCGAGATAAAGCCCCATGCCGTGCACTGCGCCGACAAGGGGGAAACGCTCCCCGAGCGCTTCCAGCCGGCCCTTCAGATGATCGCCGATGATGCGGGCGTTTTCCTGCAGGCCTTCGTCGCGCATAATGTCGAGAACGGTCATGCCGACCACGCAGCTGACAGGGCTGCCGCCGGAGGAGGAGAAGAAATAACCCTCCTTCTCGAAGGCCTCGGCGATCTCCCTTCGGGTGATCACCGCACCGAGCGGCTGGCCGTTTCCCATGCCCTTGGCAATGGTGATGATGTCCGGCACGACGCCTTGTGTTTCGAAACCCCAGAAATGATGGCCAAGCCGCCCATAGCCGACTTGAACTTCGTCGGCGATACAAAGCCCGCCGCGGTCGCGTACCATGGCATAGACCTGTTGCAGGTAGCCGGGCGGCAAGGGAATGCCGCCGGCATTGCCGTAGACGCTTTCGCAGACGATGCCGGCAAGGCCCGATCCGGCTGCATCGATCTTGGCCAAAGTGGAGGCAACGGCGTCGACATAGCCATCCGTCGAACCTTCACCGCGGTACTGGCCGCGATAGGTATTGGGCGATAGAACCGGATGAACCCAATCCGGCCGGGTCTCCAGAGCCCGCGGATTGTCGGCAATGGAGGTGGAGACGGCGTCGCTGGCGACCGTCCAGCCGTGATAGGCCTCCAAGAGGCTCAGCATGTTGCGGGCGCCGGACGCGGCCCAGGCCAGCCGGATGGCCAGGTCGACGGCCTCCGAGCCGCTGTTGACCAGGAAAACGGTGTCGAGGCCATCGGGCGCCAGGCTGGCAAGTCGTTCGGAAAACTCGGTCACCGCGGCATAGTGAAAGCGGGAATTGGTGTTGAGCAGCGACCATTGGTGGCCCGCGGCATGGGCCAGCCGTGGATGGCCATGGCCGACCATGGTGACGTTGTTGACCATGTCGAGATAGGCGCGGCCCGTTGTGTCGAACAGGTGCTCCTTCCAGCCCCGTTCGATCTGCGGCGGATGGGCATAATAGTTTTTCTGCGGTGCTGCGAAATTGCGGTGCCGGCGGTCAAGCAGTCTATCGCTTTCAAGCGGTGGCGCATCGATATTCGACCCTAACAGCGCCGACGGCGAGGGGCAGAGATGGTGCCAGGCTTCGGCATGGCCGGGTCGGGCAAACAGCGGCGGCACGAGATCGTCGTCCCGGCAGAATTGCAGCCGCAGGCCGCCGATCGTGCCCGGTGCGCCGGCGATACGGCCGAGGTCCTGGCCCCTTTGGATCTCCATGCCATCGTCGATCGGGCAGTCCAGGCCATGGATGTGCAGCGCCAGGTTTTCCCCCTGGAGGATGATGTGCTGTTCGGTGATCTGCAGCACGCCGTCGAACGGTGCCACCGCCAGGGTTTCGGCCGGCAGGCAGGCGTCGATATGCAGCGCGAAGTTGGCCGGCGCGCGGGCGGAGAGCGGCTTGGTATAGGACAGCCGATACTCGCCGTAGCGGGTGGTGGCCACGCCGGTGTCGGTTGCCACCTGGGCCAGCAGTTTCCAGTCGATCTCCGGATCGGACCATTCGTCCTGGATGAAATCGAAGCTGCGGGTCGACAGGTCTGTCAGGCGAATCCTGTCTGGGTCGATATCGGGCAAAAGGCGGCCGATGTCCGGCAGGCCGGCGGCGATGTCGACAGTGTCGCCCACAGCCTGCAGGATCGCCGTCTCCATCAAAGAGAAGGGTACCGAGGTCGCGACCTCGAAGATCTCTCTCTCGTGGGCGGCGTTGTCGATCACATAGCCATTGTCCGGATCGATGGCGCGCTGTTGCTCGCTGCTGGCGACCAGCACACCGGCACGCGCCACGATCAGCGGCCAAAGCGCCCGCAGCTCGCTTGCATTCAGCGGGCTGACGGCATGAAAAGCCCGCACCGCCGGCAGGATGAAAAACGGATCATGATCAGCATGATGCAGCAGCGAGGCGCAGGTGACGGCGAGGTCGGCGACCAGCCAGCTGGAGATGACGTCGCCAAAATCGATCACGCCATCGGGGATGGGGCGTCCATACGGATCGGGTCGGCTGACGACATTGTCGTCGGTGATGTCCTGATGGATGGCCTGCACGGTCAGGTCAGGGGTCAGGGGTCGCAGCCGCTTCATGGCGCTGATCATCGCCTTGGCGATCTGGTCGCGCAGCGGCCGGTCGGTCACGGCGCCGAGCAGGCGCAGCGCCACCGGGCCGGCGCGGCGCAGATCCCATTGCAGATCGCGCTCAAGCCCGTCATGGGAAAAGTCCTTGAGGCCAAGTGCGACGCGCCCGGCAAGATCGCCGAGGGCGGCAACGGTCGGCTCGGCCAGGTGCTTGCGCCGGGTCAGCGGTTCGCCGTCGAGATAGGACAGCAGCCGGACCTGGTAGCTTTCGCCATCGACCGCGAGCGCGACGATATCGGCGCCGTTTGTGGCTTGGATCGGTTCCGGCACGCGGGCCATGCCGTCGATGGCGCGCAGATGGCGCATGGCGGCGTTCTGAGCCTCCAGCTCGACCGTTGCATATTCGGCGCGGCAGATCTTCAGGACGAAGCGGGCGGCGCCGGTATCGATGCGGTAATTGCGGTCCTGCTGGCTGCCGAGCTCGACAATGTTGCCCTCAAGCCCGTAATGCTCTTTCAGGATCTCTGCAGCCTGCTCGGGGGAGACGGCGGGCCGGGCGAGTTCGGTGCGCTCAAACAGAGTGCTGTCGGGCATGGCTGTTCTCCTTTGGAGACTTATAATTCAGCCGACAATATCAAACGCATAGCGCGCGTCCATCCCGGCCGCACGGATCGGCGGCCGGCGCTCTGTATAGCCATGGCCCGAAAGGGTCAGCCCATGCGCTCGGAGGCGTAGGAACCTGGGCTGGCCGGGAAGACGACCGTGCGGTTGCCGTTGATGAAGGTGCGGTGATGGATATGGGCGTGGATGGCGCGGGCCAGCACCTGGCTCTCCACGTCGCGGCCGATCGAGACATAGTCCTCGGCTGACTGCGCATGGGTGATGCGGGCGAGATCCTGCTCGATGATCGGGCCTTCATCGAGATCGGCAGTGACGTAATGGGCGGTAGCGCCGATCAGCTTCACGCCGCGCTCATAGGCCTGCTTGTAGGGGTTGGCGCCCTTGAAGCTCGGCAGGAAGGAGTGATGGATGTTGATGATCCGGCCGGACATGGTCTGGCACATGCTGTCGGAGAGGATCTGCATGTAGCGGGCCAGCACGATCAGTTCGGTGCCGGTCTGCTCGACCACTTCCATGATCCGTGCTTCGGCTTGCGGCTTGTTGGCCTTGGTGACCGGGATGTGGTGGAACGGAATGTCGTGGTTGACGACCACTTTCTGGTAGTCGAAGTGGTTGGACACGACGCCGACGATCTCGATCGGCAGCGCGCCGATCTTCCAGCGGTAGAGCAGGTCGTTGAGGCAGTGACCGAAGCGCGAGACCATCAGCATCACCTTCATGCGGTGGGCCGAATCATGCATTTCGAAGGTCATGGCGAATTTTTCGGCGATCGGCGCGAAGCCCTTGAGCAACTTGTCGCGGCTGATGCCCTCTTCGGAAATAAAGCTGACGCGCATGAAAAATTTGCCGGTGTCGAGGTCGTCGAACTGCGAGCTGTCGACGATGTTGCACCCTTCGTCGGCCAGATAACCCGAAATGGCGGCAACAATGCCCCGGGTGGACTTGCAGGAAACCGTCAATACATAGCTTGTCATTTCTCGACCCTTATCCTCGGCCCGTGGAGGGCATGCGGCAGTTGTTTACCCCAAGTGAAAGGCGCCGGACAAGCGCCGGCGCCAGATTGTTGGAATAGCTGTTCTGCGAACAGAACGATTATGGCCGCCCCTCAAATGTCGAGGGTGTTGTCGCGCTCCCATTGGGTGAAGTGACCGGCATAAGCGTTCCACTCATTGTGCTTGAGCTTAAGATAGGCTGCGGAAAACTCCGTTCCCATTGCGTCTTTCAGAAGCGTATCCCCGTCGTATTGACGCAAGGCATCGAGCAGATTGAGCGGAAGGCGCGGCGCGTCCTTTATCAGATGGCCGTCCTGGTACATGTCGATATCGTGATGCGGGCCGGGATCGGCCTTGGTGCGGACGCCGTTCAGACCGCAGGCGATGATCACGGCCTGCAGCAGGTAAGGATTGACGGCACCGTCCGGCAGACGAAGCTCGAAGCGGCCGGGACCGGGAACGCGCACCATATGGGTGCGGTTGTTGCCGGTCCAGGTGACCGAGTTGGGCGACCAGGTGGCCCCCGACGTGGTGCGCGGCGCGTTGATGCGCTTGTAGGAATTGACCGTGGGATTGGTGATGGCGGCCAGCGCCGAGGCGTGGTTCATGATTCCGCCGAGGAAATTCCGGCCCTTGGCGGACAGGCCGAAATCGGCATTGTCGTCGGCAAAGGCGTTGGTCTTGCCGGGCAGGTCCCAGACCGAGATATGGCAATGGCAGCCATTGCCGGTCAGTCCCTTGAAGGGTTTGGGCATGAAGGTGGCGCGAAGCCCGTGCTTTTCGGCCACCGATTTGACCATGAACTTGAAGAAGGAATGCTTGTCGGCGGTTTTCAGCGCGTCATCGAATTCCCAGTTCATCTCGAACTGGCCGTTGGCATCCTCGTGGTCGTTCTGATACGGCCCCCAGCCAAGCTCCAGCATGTAGTCGCAGATCTCGGCGATGACATCGTAGCGCCGCATGATGGCCTGCTGGTCGTAGCAGGGCTTTTCCGCCGTATCGAGGCCGTCGGAAATCTCCGAGCCGTCGGCGGAAATCAGGAAGAATTCCGCCTCGACGCCGGTCTTGACGCGCATGCCTTCGCTCTGGGCTTCACCGATCAGCCGCTTCAGCAGGTTGCGCGGCGCTTGGGCCACCGAGCGGCCTTCCATCATGCAGTCGGCCGCAACCCAGGCGACGTCCTTCTTCCACGGCAGCTGGATCACCGATGCGGCATCCGGCAGGGCGAAGAGGTCGGGATGGGCCGGTGTCATGTCGAGCCAGGTGGCAAAGCCGGCAAAGCCCGCCCCATCGCGCTGCATGCCGGCAATCGCCGGGGCCGGCACCAGCTTGGCGCGCTGCCCGCCGAACAGGTCGGTGTAGCTGATCATGAAATATTTGATGCCATTGTCCTTGGCATAGGTTGCAAGATCGAGTGTCACGTCGTTCCCCTTTTGGATTTTTTAGACACTTATGCTTTTTAGAAAGAATGGCCCCTCATCCGGCCCTACCGGGCCACCTTCTCCCCGCAGGCGGGGCGAAGGGGACGGAAACGTTTCCGCGAGTCCCTTCTCCCCGTCCCAACGCGGAGAAGGTGCCAGCAGGCGGATGAGGGGCAAATCGAAACCTTACGTCAAAACCCTCCCTTGCCGGGAATCCAGCTGGTGCCGGCCAGCGGTACCTGGGCCATGGCCGAGGCCTCGATGGTCAGGGCGCAGAGGTCTTCCGGCTCAAGATTGTGGACATGGTTCTTGCCGCAGGCCCGCGCGATGGTCTGGGCCTCCAGCGTCATGACCTTGAGATAGTTGGCAAGCCTGCGGCCGGCCAGAACCGGATCGAGGCGCTTCATCAGCTCGGGATCCTGGGTGGTGATGCCGGCCGGGTCGCGGCCTTCGTGCCAGTCGTCATAGGCGCCGGCGGTGGTGCCGAGCGCATTGTATTCCGCCTCCCAATGCGGGTCGTTGTCGCCGATCGCGACCAGTGCCGCTGTGCCGATCGAGACGGCGTCGGCGCCGAGCGCCAGTGCCTTGGCGACATCGGCGCCCGAGCGGATGCCGCCCGAGATGATCAGCTGCACCTTGCGATGCATGCCGAGGTCCTGCAGGGCCTGGACGGCGGGGCGGATGCAGGCAAGCGTCGGCATGCCGACATTTTCGATGAAGACGTCCTGGGTGGCCGCCGTGCCGCCCTGCATGCCGTCGAGCACCACGACATCGGCGCCGGCTTTGACGGCAAGCGCCGTATCGTAATAGGGCCGTGCGCCGCCGACCTTCACATAGATCGGCTTTTCCCAATTGGTGATTTCGCGCAGTTCGAGGATCTTGATTTCCAGGTCGTCGGGGCCGGTCCAGTCGGGATGGCGGCTGGCGGAGCGCTGGTCGATGCCTTTCGGCAGGGTGCGCATGTCGGCGACGCGGTCGGAAATCTTCTGGCCGAGCAGCATGCCGCCGCCGCCGGGCTTGGCGCCCTGGCCGATGACGATCTCGATGGCGTCGGCGCGGCGCAGGTCATGCGGGTTCATGCCATAGCGCGACGGCAGATACTGGTAGACGAGGATCGAGGAATGGCCACGTTCCTCCTCGGTCATGCCGCCATCGCCTGTCGTGGTCGAAGTGCCGGATAGCGATGCGCCACGGCCAAGCGCTTCCTTGGCCGGGCCGGACAATGAGCCGAAGCTCATGCCGGCAATGGTGATCGGGATCTTCAGCTCGATCGGCTTCTTGGCAAAGCGCGCGCCCAGCACGACATTGGTGTCGCAGCGCTCGCGATAGCCTTCCAGCGGATAGCGCGAAATCGAGGCGCCGAGAAACAGCAGGTCGTCGAAATGCGGCACCTTGCGCTTGGCGCCGCCGCCGCGGATATCATAGATGCCGGTTGCCGCGGCCCGGCGGATTTCGGACAGGGTGTAGTCGTCGAAGGTGGCGGACTTGCGGGGCGTGGTGGGCGGGTTGTGATAGCTCATCTCATGTCCCTCAATAGGCGTCGGCATTGTCGATGTTGAAATTGTAGAGCTTTCGGGCCGAGCCGTAGCGCTTGAACTCCTCCGGCTTCACATCCGTCACGCCGGCTTTGTCGAGAAGCGCCTGCAGGATCTCGATATGCTCGGGCCGCAGGTCCTTCTCGATGCAGTCGGCGCCGAGGCTTTTTACGGTGCCGCGTACGAAAAGCCGGGCTTCATAGAGGCTGTCGCCCAGCGCATCACCGGCATCGCCCAGCACCACTAGGTTACCGGACTGCGCCATGAAGGCTGACATATGGCCGATATTGCCATGCACGACGATATCGATGCCCTTCATCGAAATGCCGCAGCGCGACGAGGCATTGCCTTCGATGACCAAGAGCCCGCCGCGGCCGGTGGCGCCGGCATACTGGCTGGCATCGCCCTTGATGGTGACCACGCCGGACATCATGTTTTCGGCAACGCCAGGGCCGGCCGAACCATGGATGGTAATCGTGGCCTGGGCATTCATGCCGCCGCAATAATAGCCGACATTGCCGCGCACATCGACGCTGACCGGCGCATCGATGCCGACGGCGACCGCGTGGCTGCCACGCGGGTTCAGCACGTCGAAATGCAGGTCGTTGCTGCCGGCGGGAATGTCGTGGAGGCTTTGATTGAGCTCACGCAGCGGCGTGATGGCAAGATCGAAACTCGGCATGCTGGTCTTCCTTGTCGGCCAGTTTGGTCAGGCGGCGTGTTCGTGTTCCCAGAAATAGACGGTGGCCGGTTCCGGCTCCCAGATGCGGGCAGTGTCGATGCCGGGCAGGTTGACCAGGGCGCGATATTCCGAGCCGAAGGCGACATACTGGTCGGTCTCTGCCATGACAGCCGGCTTGCAGGCGATCGGATCGCGCAGCACGCCGAAGCCCGACTTGGTGCCGACCACGAAGGTGAAGAAACCGTCGAGGTCGTTGATGGCGTTGTCGAGGGCGGCGCCGAGATTCTGGCCATGGGCCATTTCGGCGGTGAGATAG
The DNA here is from genome assembly GCF_023701945.1 of Rhizobium sp. CG5. Classification (GTDB taxonomy): domain Bacteria; phylum Pseudomonadota; class Alphaproteobacteria; order Rhizobiales; family Rhizobiaceae; genus Allorhizobium. Next base: position 35,772 of record NZ_JABAEF010000014.1, on the reverse strand, counting down.
GCGGCGGCGACTTCGGAATCGTTTTCCGTCTCGAACGACATGCCCTCGCGCTTCAGCTCGCGGCGCAGGTTGTTGTGGTTCGACAGCGAGCCGTTGTGCACCAGGCACTGGTCGGCGCCGGTCGAAAACGGATGGGCGCCGAGCGTCGTGACGGCGGATTCGGTGGCCATGCGCGTGTGGCCGATGCCGTGGGTGCCGGCCATGGCATTGACCGCAAAGCGCGACACCACGTCCTTCGGCAGGCCGGTTTCCTTGTAGATCTCGATGGTGTCGCCGCTCGACATCACCCGGATATCGGGGCGGAGCGTCGAGAGAAGGGCGCGCGCCTCGGCCACCTTGGTCGCATCCAGCGTAATGACGGCGTGGGAATTCTTGATCTTGACGTCGACCTCGCTGTCGAGGCCCTTGGCAAGATCGGCTTGAAGGCTTGCGAAATCCGTCTCTGAGGCGGCCGATTGCACGGTGATCTTGGACTTGCCCGATTGCGGTGCGCCGTAGATGGCGATGCCGGCGCTGTCGGGGCCGCGGTCGGTCATGATCACAAGCATTTGCGAGAGCAGGGCACCCAGTTGTGGCTCCAGGCTCTTGTCCTTCAGAAACAATCCAACAATGCCACACATCGGCGCTCACTCCATCCGCTTTGAGAGGTTTGCTCTTGCTCATCTGGGTAACAGGATTGGCGTTTGGAATCAACTCTTGAGAAATATATTTTCCTTAAGAGAAATATGTTTGACGAGACGATCAATGGGCCTTGCGACCGTTGCGCGGCGTGACGCCGAAATGCTCGCGGTATCGCCGGGCGAAATGGCCGGGGCTGGCAAAGCCGCAGGCAAAGCCAATTTCGGAGACGGACAGGGCGCTCTGCTGCAGCAGCTTGCGCGCATGTTCGAGCCGTAGCCGACGGTATTCCAGCGTGAACGTGGAGTTCAGATGGCCGGCAAACAGCCTGTCGAGATGGCGCGGCGTGACGCCGGCGAAGCGCGCCATGGCATCGCGGTCGAGCGGCTGCTCGATCGTCGCCTCCATCTTTTCCAAGGCGGCCAGAAGTGCGGGATGATGCAGGCCGTGACGCTCGGCAAGCGAGGCGCGTTGCGGCTCGGCGGCGGAACCGACCTGGGTGTGCAGATACCAGTCGCTGACACGGGTGGCGAAGGCCGGGCCGAAGCGGGCGGCGATCAGCGCATGCATCATGTCGAGCGGCGCCACGCCGCCGCCGCAGGTCAGGCGGTTGCGATCGAAGATATAGCGCGCCTGTTCGGGTTTTAGGTCCGGGAATTCTTCGATCAGCGCCGGCGCATGTTCCCAATGGATGGTGAAGCGATGGGCGCCGAGCAGGCCGGCGGCGGCCAGCAGATAGGGACCGCCGGAAATGCCGCCGATCCGCGCGCCATCCCGCTCGAACGCCCTGAGGCTGGCATAGATGTTCGGCCAGTGCCAGCCGGAGGGATGGCCGCCGGCGACCACGAAGACCGAATGCAGCCGCTCGCCGCGGGCCGGCAGCGGCTGGGCCGGTACCAGTGCCCCCGACGAGGAGCGGACCATCTCGCCATCCGGCGAATAGATATGGACCCGGTAAAGCTCCCGCCCGGCCAGGAGATTGACGGCGCGCAGCGGTTCGACGGCCGAGGCAAAGCACATCAGCGCAAAGCCCGGGACCAGGATGAAGCCTATATCCTGGATCGTATTGTCGATATCCGTCACGTCCTGTCCTGGCTGGTTTGTGCTGCTCCCGTCTTTCTTGCACGATGACGGCGCCTGCGAAAAGAGCGGTATCGTAATTGTCCCGGTTGACGGCGGCTGTGTGCACTCTCTACGCTGGCGCATGGAAACCGAGCGGTGGTACGGGCAATGACATTTGGCAAGCGGTCCGACGGCCGGAAAGAGACGAGCGGCCTTAGCCGTGGGATCGGGATACGGGTGATGGCGGCCGGTCTGGCGGCCGGGCTGATCGCCAGCCCGTTGCAGGCAGCACAAGGGTGCTTTCGCGGTGTAAACCTGTCGGGCGCCGAGTTTGGCGAACTGGACGGGCTGCCGTTTCAGAACTACATCTACCCGTCCGAGGAGACGATCCGCTATTTCGCGGGCAAGGGCTTCACCTCGGTGCGGCTGCCCTTCAAGTGGGAACGGCTGCAGCCAAAGCTGAACGGCGATCTGGCGCCCGAGGAGGTCGAACGGCTGCGTTCGACCGTCGCCCTGCTGCGTGAGGCCGGGATCAGGACCGTCATCGATCCCCACAATTTCGGCTATTACAGCAACAAGCAGGTGGGAACGACTGACGTTCCGGACGCGGCGTTTGCCGATTTCTGGAGCCGGCTGGCCGCGCTTTTCGCCAATGACCCGGATATCACCTTCGGCCTGATGAACGAGCCGTTCGACATGCCGGCCCGCCAATGGCTTCAGTCCGCCAATGCTGCGATCGCTGCAATCCGCGCCACCGGGGCCGGAAACCTGATCCTCGTGCCGGGCACGGTGTGGACTGGGGCGCATAGCTGGGAGTCCGGCAATTATGGTGGCGCCAATGGCGAGGTCATGCTGGGCGTCGTCGATCCGGTCGACAACTATGCCTACGAAGTCCACCAGTATTTCGACGATGATTTTTCCGGCACCAAGGACAATTGCAGCCGTGCCGCCGATGCGATCAGCGCGATCGAGAATTTCACGCGCTGGCTTCGCAAGAACGGCAAGCGCGGCTATCTCGGCGAGTTCGGCGCGCCGGGCGAAGAGGCCTGTATCAAGGCGATCGATGGCATGGTCTCCGTCGTCGAAAGCAATCGCGATCTGTGGACCGGCTGGGCCTATTGGGCGGCGGGTGACTGGTGGCCGGAGACGGAGGCCCTCAACATCCAGCCAACTGCCAGCGGCGACCGGGCACAACTGGCCGGCCTGTCGCGCTATCTCAAGGATTTCTCGGCATCGTCGGGCACCTGCGCTGCGCTCGACAAGCGCTGATGTTCAGGCGTTGGGCGTTGTGGGGTGGCGCCTGGACGCGGCCTTCTCCTGCTTTTCGACCGCCTGGACCCAGGTCCAGTCCACGCGGTCTGCCGTGCCGAGGATGAACCACATCAAGGCGGCCGTCTTGATCGAGAAGAAGGAATTGCTGATCAACATCAGCAAGAGCAGGTAGATGACGATCATCGAATGAAACGACCAGGCTTTGGCGTCCTTCAGCGGTGCGAAAATCAACGCTGCCCAGAGACCGATGAAGCCGAAAATGCCGAAGCTCGTCAGCGTGTAGGCAAAGCCGGAATCGGCTGTGAAGATACTGGTCGCGGTGCTGCCCAGCACGACCGACAGGTCGAGATCGATCAGAATGGCGGCGGTGACCTTCAATCGGCCGGCGACATCGTTGGGACCGCCCTCGGCGCCGATGGTCAGACCATAGGCCGCGATGACGGCCAGTGTGAGAAAGGGCAGGACGAGCCAGACGATCTTCGGCACGAACCGATAGAATGGCAGACCGAGCGTCATCACGATGCAGGTGAAAAATCCGAACCGTGCATCGGCCAGAATGGTAAAGGCCAAGGCGGCTGCCATGACGGGGAAGCGAAACCGCATGCCGCCGCGAAACAGCGCCCAGGCGTAGATGATGGCGCCGAAATTGCCGGCCGAGACGGGTTCGAGGAAAACGGAGGAAACGCGGTGCTGCCCGAGGAAGGGCAACAGCGAACGCGGCTCCGGCCGGATGCCGCTGATGAACAGGCCGCGGGTTTGTCCGAAGGTGTCCTCCGGCGAGACGGTGCCGCGGGCCATGTAGTAGCCAAGCACGTTGAAGAAATCGAGATAGGTTTCAAGCAGGAAGTATTCGAACAGGGCGATCACAAGGACAATTGCAACCGACAGCGCGATCAGCCGATCGGCGAGCCGCACAGACTGGATCTTGGCGCCGGCAAAATAGAAGGCGACGGGAATGAACACGTCCCGCATCGCCTTGACGTCGGCCACGCCGCGCAGCGCAAAAAGCAGCAGCATATAGCTCACGAACAGGGTCAGGATGAGATAGATGTCGAGACGCCGATCGAACGCCACCAGGAAGGCGCAGCCGATCAGCAGGATCTCGCACATCATCACATGGCTTTCGGACACCGGCATGATGCGGGTGTTGACGAAGCACAGGAAGAGATTGAAGGTCAGGGCGCCCAGGATGGCAATCGTTGCCAAGGCATGGCGCAGTTGCTCCTGCAACTGCGCCGAAGGGGTCGCCGACGATGCCGGATCCATCCCATATCGGCCAGGGTTGCCCGCAACCATGGTCTCAGCGTCCGGATGGTGACCGGCGGGCCGGCACCGTCACGCCTGAGGTTATCGTCCATTCCGCGCCGTTCACGCGCCGTCTCCCATGACGATGCGGCCCAGCATCCGGTCTCGCCAGGGTTCCAGCAGCATGGCAATACCGCCGGTCTGCGACCCAGACCCTGCGCCGGCTTCGGTCAGAAGAACGATCGCGTCGCATTGCGGCAGCAACTCGTTCAGGTGGCCGGCTGCCCGCGTGCCGCAGGCATTGACGATAACGAAGCCTGCCAGATGATCGCTGCCGCGGCTGACAAAGCGGGAATAGGTCGGGCGCGACACGGACGGAGCCTGTGTTTCAGGTGCCGGGGCGATCAGCTGTTCGTATTTCAGGACATCCGCCAAAGGTGCGTCGAGCGTTTCTTCCTGCGCCAGCGCCAGCGAAAGGCTTGGCCTTGCCGATCGGGAGTTTCTGCCGCTGGTGCTGTCGCGCAGGTCGCCGGGTGCATAATAGACATCGCGACCGCGGTCGACCAGCGACTGCACGATATCGGCGATGACGTCGGCCGCCTCGCGGATCGGGCCGTCGGAAACGAAGGCGATGGTGGCCCGGTCGTCGTGGTCCAAGGCATCGAACAGCAGGCCGGTGACGTTGGCGATCGCCTGTTCTCGCCGTTCGGCAAGGCTTGTCTCGTCGACCCTATCTCGCCCGAACAGTTTCGGCAGGAGAGAGCGGCCCTTGGCGGTCTGGTCCATACCCGTCGGTATGGTGGCAAGGACGGTAAGGGCCACCCTCTGGTCCGGCTGTTTTTCGGCGGTTGGTCTGCTGCCCAGCAGTTCCCGCAAGACGGCAAGTCCGCTGCCGAGCGCTGTGCCGAACAGGCCGGCCGCCATCAGGATCAACAGTTTGAGCGTGGTCAAGGATTTGGGCGAGGCGACTGCGCCGGTGATCACCCGGGAATTGTTGATGCTGATCGTCTGCTGCTGGCTCAGTTCTTCGGCGCGGCTGAGGAAGGCCTTGTAGATCGTGCGCACCGCTTCCGCTTCGCTCTCCAGCTGGCGCATCTTGATCTGGGCCGCACTGCTGTCGAAGCTGGTGCGGGTCATGTTTTCAAGCCGCTCGGACAGAGCCTTGGTATTGGCGGCGGCCCGCTCGTAATTGGTCTGCATCGCCTGGCGGACGCGATCGAGCTCCTGCTGGATGGCCTGCTGCATGTTGCTGACCTGGGAGCGGATCGCCTTCAACTGCGGGTGGTTGCTGCCAAGGCTCGTCGACATCTGTGTCTGGCGGTCGAGAAGCTGGACATAGCGGTCGCGCAGCAGGCCGATCGAGGTCGACTGCAGCGCTTCTGGGATCGCGCCTGCCTCCACCGCGGCCATGGTCAGTTTCTTGGTCTGCTCGTAGATCGTCTGCTGCTGCTCTTCGACGCCGCGCGCCTCGATCAGCTGATCGTTGATGCCCTGCAATTGCTGGTCGATGACCAGGCCCTTGTCGCCGGTGCTGGCGAGGCCATTGTCCGACTTGAACTTTTCCACGGCAAGCTCGGTTTTCAGAACGCGGTCGCGCAGTTCGCTGGCCTGGACCTGGAAGGCATTGCTGGCGCGTCTGGCAGCTTCTGACCGCGCCACATCGACCTGTTTCAGGTAGACGGTCGCGATGGCGTTGGCGATGTCGGCGGCTTTGCGCGAATCCGCATGATCGACCGTAATGGTCATGATGAACGACTGGCCTTCACGTTCGACCTTCATCTTGGCCTTGAGGCCGGCTGCCACGCCGGCCAGCGCATCGGCCCGGCTCAACTTGTCACCGATAACAGGAGCGCCGAAAAACGGATCCTCCAGCAGGTCCAGCTTTTCGATGACCTCATTAAGGATCGTGCTCGACTGGACCACGAAAATCTGGCTGTCGAGGCTCGACTGGTCGACGGCGGCGGCAGGGCCGGACTGGCTGCTGTCGCCGCTTTCGGCCAGCAGACCCTGGGGATCGAGAAGCAGTTCGGTCGAAGAGGAATAGATAGGCTTCAACTGCAAGACATAAAGCAGCGCCGCGATCACGCAGACGGCCATGGAGACCGCAACGTAATACCACCGCCGCTTCAATATCCCCGGTAGTTGAAAAATGTCGATGTCCATATTCCTGTCCAGGGCCCCGCAGCGGGCCGGAGTTGTTGTCGGTTCATGGTCCGGCGGGAAATCCGCGGGTTGAGAGACCATGTGTGCAGGCGGGGACCGCCTGGTTATGAGTTGCCCGGCCGGATGCCGGAATAGGACAGCCAGCGCCGGTTAAAGAAGCTGCATAGTTGCAGATCATGGTTAACGAGTTCTGAAATACCCGGCGCGAAACATGATGCTTTGCGGTTTTGCCAGGCCTTTGCGGCAAGATGCGGCGGAGCGTGGTTGGGCGATACCGGATCTTAATATTTTTCAGCCACTTAATTTGCCAAATCCACCGCCTGCCGGATGCGGTCTTTTCGGCCTGCGGTAACGGTAAAACGCAAGCAGCGGGTAGGTAATGGATACCGTCGAGATGACCCTTCCGGATGTAGGTGGACCTGTGGCGCCACCTCCTCTGATTGTCCATGTCGTTCGGCAATATGCGCCGAGCCAAGGCGGGTTGGAAGATGTCGTCGCCCATCTCGGCACTCATCTTCTGGCAAGGGGTTTCCGCGTCCGGATTGTTACCTGCGATCGGATTTTCACGGATCTGGAGCGTCGCCTGCAGCCGTTCGAGATCATCGGCGGCGTCGAGATCGTCCGTATCCCGTGGGCCGGTTCGAAACGGTATCCGCTCGCCCCTTCGGTCTTTCGCCATCTGGCGGATGCCGACCTCATTCATGTTCACGCCGTGGATTTCTTTTTCGATGCGCTCGCATGGGGGCGCCTGCTGCATGGCAAGCCGATGGTGGCGACCACCCATGGCGGCTTTTTCCACACGGCGAAGTATGCCCGGATCAAGAGGGTCTGGTTCCAGACCATGACGCGCCTGTCGGCCTCCGGTTACAGGGTGCTCTGCTGCTGCAGCCGGTCCGACCTGGCGATGTTCGAGCCCATTGCGGGCGATCGGGCGGTGCTGATCGAAAACGGCGTCGACATTTCGAAATTCTCCGGCCTGTCGGCAGCGGACCCGAACAAGCGGATCGTCACGATCGGTCGCTTCTCGGTCAACAAGCGGATCGAGCGGCTGCTCGACGCCATGGCGGTTCTGATCCGCAACGACAGCGACTGGCATCTCCAGATCATCGGCTTTCCGTCCGATTGGACCTTGGAAGATCTCACTCGCGAGATCCGCGCCCGCGGTCTTTCCGATCATGTGTCGGTCCATGTATCGCCCGACAACCTGCGGATCCGGGACTTGATCGGTCAGGCTTCGGTCTTCGCGTCGGCTTCCGACTATGAAGGGTTCGGCCTGGTCGCGATCGAGGCCATGAGTGCGGGCCTCGTGCCGGTCCTTCACCCGAACGAGGCCTATCGCTCGCTGGCGGCTGCCCATGACGGCGTCGTGCTGGCCGATTTTGCCGATGCAACAGTTGCGGCCCAGCGGATCGGCGATGCCTATAACGCTTTGCTGCGTCAGCCGGACGAAACCCGGCAGCGCCTGATGGAGCAGGCCGGCGGCTATGCCTGGGACAGGGTCGCGCAACGCTATATCGACGTCTACCGAGCCGTGTTGAGCGGCGAGCCACTGGCCGGCTTGGAGGGCACCAGGGGATGAGCGTCATAAAGGGCCCGCCGCGGAACGTTCTGATTGTCACGGGGCAGCATTTTGCCGAGGCGCCGCGCAAGGTGGATCTGCATTTCATGGCCGATGCCCTGCGTGCCCAGGGCGATCATGTGGATTTCCTGGTCTGCCGGCTGAGCTTTGTCAGCCGGTTCCTCAAGGACGGACGCTGGAATTTTGCCCGGCAGCGGCCGCTCAATCGCTGGGTGGCGATCGACCGTGGTCTCGAGGAGTTCATCTGGTATCAGGCCATCCACCCGATGAACCTCAAGATCGGTATCTTCAACACGGTTTCGGGATGGCTGTTTCGGCAGTACGGACGTTTGATGCCGAAGACGGTCAGCAACCGCCTGCCGTTCTACACCCATATCCTGATCGAGAGCGGACCGGCGCCTCTGCTGGGGCCGGAGATCCGCAAGATGGCACCCGACGCGCAACTGATCTACCACGCGGCCGACCGGCTGACGACGATCAACGTGCACCCTTGCGTCGAGGCGGTGCTCAATGAGACGATCGGCAGCTACGACCTCGTGCACATCATGGCCGAGGCCTTGCGGCAGGATTTTCCGCCGGATGCGCCGATCCTCTATCTGCCGCACGGCATCGCCAAGGCGGCGTTCGACGACGCCCACAACAATCCCTATGTGGGCAGTCAAAACGCTGTCAGCGTCGGCGACATGCTGTTCGATGCGGGTGCGATCGACGTGCTGGCGAAGGCCAATCCGGCCTGGACCTTTCATCTGTTCGGCAAGAAGGCCATTCCCTCGGTGGCGCGGCCCAACATTGTCGCCCATGGCGAAGTGGCCTTCGACACCATCATTCCGTTCATCAAGTTTGCCGATATCGGCATTGCACCCTATCGGGACAGCAGCAGTGCCGACTATCTCAGTCAGTCGAGCCTCAAGATGATCCAGTACAGCTATTGCCGGCTGCCCATCGTCGCGCCGGCATTTGCGTCCGCAGGGCGGGATCATGTCTGTGCCTATCAGCCGGGCGATGCCGGCTCCATCCGCGACGCCTTCGCGAAGGCGCAGGCCTTCGACCGCAGTTCGATCGATACAGGTTCCATCATGAGCTGGGACGAAGCCGTCGAGACCTTGCTCGAATGATCGGCGTCGCCCAGATGCGGGTGGACTGATAATGCCGGCAGATCCGGGCATCAAACGAGTTTTTTAAGTTTTTCGCCCTAGAAACGGGTGTGGCAACCTGCGGCGCATGGGTTCGACGGCGCCGGTCCTCAGACGGGTAGAAAATTCGCATGGTCAATCGTATCGTTGCAAACTCGGCCTTGAACGCGGCGGCGGGCCTGTCGCTTCTGCTGGTGGGTTTCATCTGCTCGATCATCACCGCGCGCCTGCTCGGACCCGAAGCCAACGGGATCATCGCCTTTTCGCTGTGGCTTGCCGTCACGGCCTCGCTGGTCGCCGAACTCGGCACGGGCGTCATGCTGCTGCGCCTGCTGCCGCAGTTGAAGACGCAAGGCTATTCGCCGGAGGATCGTCGCGGCTTTGCCGCCTATCTGCTGCGTCCGGTGCTGATCTCGACGATCGCCATCGTTGCCTTTTACGCACTGTTCTTCTGGCTGGCCGAGCGCGAGCATTGGGCGACGAGTGCGCCGACCGTGGTGCTCATCACCGGCGTTCTGCTTTTCGTGCAGTCGATCGGCTCGTTCACGAAGAACTATCTGCTTGGTGAGCAGAATGTTGCAGCCTTCTTCCGCCTGTCGGCCATCGCCGGCGGTCTTCAACTGCTGAGCGTGCTGGCCGGTGCCGTGTTCTTTGGCATTCCAGGGGCGCTGGCCGGCTATACGATCGCCTTCGGCCTGCAATTCGTCTACTCGCTCGGCATTCTGAAGACCAAGGTCAATCGCTGCGGTATCTCGGCGCGGTATCTTGTCGGCTCGTCTGCCCTGTTGTCGATGCAGTTCGTGGTCGATTCGATCTTTCTCAACCGGGTCGAGTTCTTCTTCCTGCAGCAATATCAGGGCATCGAAGTCGTCGGCTTTTACGCGGTGGCCTTTTCGCTGGCCAATCTGGCGCTGCAGCTGCCGGTGCAGCTCTCGGGCAGTCTCGTGCCCTATTATTCCGAGAAGCTGCATGCGCAGGACGGCCAGGGTTTACCCGTCGAGGTCTTCGAAGGCGTGGTGCGTAGCCTCTCCTATGTCACCCTGCCGATGAGCTTCGGCCTTGCTGCGATTGGGCCGACATTGGTGACGCTGGTGTTCGGCGATGCCTTTGCCTCCAGCGGGCCGATACTGAGCGTCCTGGCTCTCGGGGTTCCGGCTGCGGTCTACAGCATGATCTGCACCCAGTATCTGTTCTCGCTCGACAAGATCCGCGAGCGGTTGATCGTCGGCATCGTTGGTGCCATCGTCATGGTGCTCGGCGATCTGGCGCTGGTGCCCTCCTATAGAGGCGAGGGGGCGGCTCTGGTACGGATCGCCGTCTTCGTGGTGATGAGCCTGTTGATGATGCGCTGGATGCATTTTACCGGCTCGCTGAAAGCCATGTTTGCCAGCCTCGCAAGGGTGACCCTGGCAGCGCTTGTCTGTGGTGCCGTCGCCTACGGTGTCATTGCAGCCGTGGCAGGGCTCGCCGGACTTGTGCTTGCCATCCTGGCTGGCGCGGTGGCCTATTTCGTTGCCTTGAAGCTGTTGCGGGCAGTGCCTGCGCAGGATCGCGAGGCCATCGAGAGCATTGCCGCCCGTCTGCCGGGGCCGCCGGCCCGTGCGATCATGCGCCTGGTCGGGTTTTTGTCCGCCGCGAGGTAGACGGGGAGGGGGGAGGCAATGGAAAACAGGAGCGCGCCGGGGCAAGCCGGTCATGTCGAGCGGATGCGGCGAGGCGCGCCGACCTCGACGGCGATCCCTGTCGTCTTTTCCCAGACGATCGGTCTCTTCATGCCGGCACAGGCGCCAATGATGCGGGATGTCGCGGTGCTGTTTGCCAGCCCGTGGGGCATCGAGGAAATGTGCACCCACAAATTCTGGCGGGTGATTGCCGAGCGACTGGCGGCAGTCGGTGTGTCCAGTCTGCGCTTCGACTATCCCGGCACGGGCGATGCGGGCGACGGGGACGAATTCCAGGCGGGTCTATCGACCTGGGAGGATAGCCTGGTCGGGGCCGCAGAGCAGTTGCGGCGCCTGTCCGGCTGTCGGAGGATCATCGTGGTCAGCCAGGGGCTGGGCGCGGCGATTGCCACGAATGCCGCGGGCCGGCTGGGCGAGCTTGCCGGCATGGCGTTTCTGGCACCGGCGATTTCCGGACGGTTCTATCTGCGGGAGCTGCAGTTCTGGGCCCGCGCGATCGATGATGGCATGGGGCTCGCCGCGGCGCATCGCTCCAGCGGTGGCGTGGCGATCGCCAGCCTGAGGATGCCGGAGCCTATCGCCGCGGATGTCCGCAAACTGGATCTGATGGCGGTGGCGGCTGCACCCTGCAGCCCCTGCCTGGTGATCGAGCGCCCCGACCGGCCGGCCGAGAGCGGTTTTGCCGATCGTCTGGAGACCCTCGGTGCGACCGTGACGAGGGCCAGTTATACCGGCTATGACGCGCTTGTCGCCAATCCCACCATGGCGAAGATGCCGTTGGCGGTCGCCCGGACGCTGGTCGACTGGGTCGTTGATCTGCCAGCGGGCCAACCGGTGTCTACGGCAGAGACAATCACCGATCCGCAATATCTGTCAGGCGATGGCTATCGGGAGACCCCGCTGACATTCGGCCAGAGCCAAAGGCTTTATGGCGTTCTGTGCGAACCGCTGGGCAAGCGGCAGGGGGCGACAGTGCTGCTTCTCAGCACCGCCTATGACCGACATGCCGGTTGGGGCCGAACAACCGTCACCATGGCGCGCGACCTTGCCTGTGAGGGCATTGCCAGTCTGCGCTTTGACCCTGCCAATGTCGGTGACAGTCCGCCGGTTGCAGGACTTGCAGAGCAGGTTCTCTACACCGAGACGCAGGTCGCCGATGTGGTAGAGGCGCTGGATCTGGTCGACGAACGCGGCCTCTTGCCCGCAATCGTGGTCGGTCGCTGCAGCGGCGCCTACCTCGCCTTCAGGAGCGCCTTGCGCGACCCGCGGATCAGAGGCGTGGTGGTTGCCAATCCCTTCGCCTTTTTCTGGAATCCGAAACGCAACGTGGACGAGTTCCTGAGCGTGGTGCCGCGGTCGCTCGATACCTACAAGGCACGGCTGTTTCAGCGCGACACCCTGCGCCGGCTGCTCGATGGCCGGATCGACGTGCGCGTGGCTTTTTCGAATATGGTCAAAGCCCTTGGGCAGCGGCTGCTGCAGGCGACAGGGGCAGGTCCCTATCTGCTTCCCGAACAACGGCGCAATGGTCGGGAGGTGAAAAGTGCATTCGTGAAGCTCGCGGCGAGGGGGACCGAATTGCGGATCCTTTATAGCGAACACGATATCGGCCTGACCCATTTCGCCAGCCATTTCGGCGCCGATGGAGAAGGGCTGAAACGCTATCCCAACGCGCGGATGGCCATGATCGAGGATACCGATCACAACCTGACGCCGGAGAAGGCGCGGCGCGTCTATTACGAGGCGATCCGTGAAATGGCGATGGCGCAGTCGCCCAAGTGGTAGACGGAATTCTCAGAAGCGCACGGTGCGGCCTGAGCCGGCCGTTGTGATCTCGCCGGCCGGCTTCTGACCCGCTGCTGCACCATCGCGCGGCAGCAGGCGGATGCGGCGGGTCTGGGCCGGTGCCAGATGGAACCAGTCGTCTTCGGCACGGTAAGCCTCCAGATCGACATGCACCGATTGCACAAATCCGTCAGCGGTCAGGTCGATGCACCAAAGGCCATTGTCTTCAACGAGAGTCGCGGTGATCCCAACGTCGTGCATGGCAATGGCGCGGCCTTGCGGGAAGTGGAAGGCCTGCGAAACGATGTCCCCGGTCTCGCTTTCGACCAGTGTCGCAACGGTTACGTCATGGGATGGCGGGCCGAAGCGGAAGGCATAGGTGGTGTCGAAGAAGGCGCCGAAGAGGTCGGTGCAGGCAACGGTCAAGGCATCCCGAGGCGGCAGGGTCATTAGACGCTTTCCGGTCACGACCGGTGTTTTGCCATCCCGCAGGCAGGTCACCTCCAGCGTCAGGGTTTTCGCGATCGCGGTCTCGTTCAGGACATGCACATCCAGTCCATTGGTGCCTTCGTCGGTGACTATCACTTTGAGTGGCGCGAAGGCGCGGCGGGCGGCATACCAGACGGGTTTCGGCTCGCCGGTGGAATCGATCACGCCCCAGCCGGCGCCGGGCATCAGGTCCTGGAGCGTCCAGATCAGGGCGCCGTTGCAGGAGGAGGATGGACGGCGCCATTCAGCAAAGGTCTCCTCGATGACCTCGCCGGTGACGGCTCTGGAGAGATGCAGGTAGCGCGGCAGGTTTTCGCGGCGCAGCCGGGTCGGGTCGACATCGTAAAGCAGGGCCAGATAGTGATCGCGCACGTCCTCGAAATCCCAGGAGGCGCTGCGGTCGCGGGGCACGCGCGCCTTCCAGCGCGGGTCGTGAACGGGCGGCACGGCCAGATGGGCATCCAGCGTGCGCTGCTGCGGGATATTGGCAAAGGCCAGGCTCTCGGCGGCAAAGCGCACATCGGCGCGGCGTGCGTCGTCGAGCGGCCGACAATAGGCGCCGACGCCGTAGTAATGAGAGACGCCTTCGTTCGGCGAAAACGGCATGGCGCCGCCGCTCGGGCTGTTGACGACATAGGGCACGTCGGGTCGGGAGGCTGCCGTCAGGTCCTTCAGGACCTGTTCGCAGAAGGCACCTTTCCAGGTGCTCTCCGGCAGGCCGAGCATGGCGCCCTGCTGGTAGATCTCGCTGCCGCCACAGACGATCGCGAGCGACGGAGAGGTTTGGATGCCGGTCAGCAGCTGGTCCACTTCGCAGGCGACATGGGCCATGAATGCGTCGTCGGCTGCAGGATAGTCAAAATTGGCGAACATCAGGTCCTGCCAGACCAGAAGGCCGAGCTGGTCGCACAGGCGGAAGAAATCCGGCGTTTCATAGGCCATGGTGCCGCCGATGCGGATCAGGTTCATCCCGGCTTCCACGGCGCGCATCAGCCAGGGCGCATAGTCTTCACTGCGGCCCGGCAGACGGGTGATATCGGCCGATGTCCAGACGGCACCGCGGCAGAAGACGCGCTGGCCGTTGACGAGGATGGCGAAATCCTTGCCGTCGGTGCCGCGATCGATCCTGACCGTGCGGAAGCCGGTGAGGCCCAGCGAATGGGGTTCGCCGTCGATGGTCAGGCCGATATCGTAGAGCTTCGGCTCGCCATGGGTGCGCGGCCACCAGGGCTGGATACCGGGCAGGGAGAGTTCTGCGGTATAAGATCCGTCTGCCTGTCTGGTGAAGGCCGCTTCCTGTCCGGCACAGTGTAGCGTGATGGCGGTTGCAGATCGACCGTGTTCTCCGGCCAGACGCAGCGAAACGCTGAGAGTACCTGTGTCGTCTTCCGTGAGGTTGGAGCGGATCTGGACGTCCGACAGGCTGTGTTTGGCGGGCCGGATCAGGCTGATGGGACGCCACGGCCCGGCGGCGTGGATCTCCGGGCACCAGCCGGGCATGTAGCCGAGCGCCGTGGTGCGGATCAGGCGCAGGCCCTGATGGCTCATCATCTGCGGGCGCCAGCGGGCGCGCGGTCCGCGCCGGGCGAGATGGGGGCCAAGAGCCCGGAAGCAGATCGCCAGCTGATCTTCACCTGTCAGCGTGACGGGCAGGTCATGACTCTCGAACATGCTGTCGGAGGACAGGACCAAGACACCATTCAAGAAGACTTCGGCAATCGTTGCCAGGCCCGAAAATCGCAGAACCGCAGGTCCCGGCGCTTCGCCCTCCAGCGAGCGGAAATACCATGCATCCTTGCCATCGAGCGGCTGCGGGTTTTCGGGATCGAACAGGCCGGCCTTGCTGAGCGCTTCTGCGACGGTGCCCGGAACGGGGGCGGGCAGGCGGGCGGCGGGCCGGTGAATGGCGTCGGGGCTGGCAAAATGCCCGGCCTCGGAGATCAGGATGGTCCAACCGCCTTCGAGAGGCCGCTCATCGGCGCCGAGATAGATCAGGCGGTCGGCCATGTCGTAGGGCTCCGGGTTGTCTGGTGTTTCGTTTTCTCAGGGATAACCGGATTCCACGTTTCCCGGACAAACGCTAGTCGAGCTTTTCGCCGAGAGCGCCCATCAGCTCTTCCCACGCCTCTGCCGTCGGGTCGAGAACCGATTTCAGCGGTTCGAATTTCTTGCGCGTCACGGCGCGGGCCAGCTGGAACTGAACCGTCTTGGCCGTTTCCGAAATCTTCAATGCCTGCTCGATCGGCGTCTGGAATGCGCCCTCCGGCGACAGCCAGGCAAGGTGGCTGGCCAGCAGCTCAAAATTGGCGCCGAACTGGCGCAGCGTGTTGAAGGCATATTTGTGGAAATAGCCGAACGGCCGCTCGGCGATCGCCTCGACCTGGGCCGGGAAGACGCGGGCAAAATCGGCGATCGGGTTGATCGTCGGCCGGCGACCATAGTGGAGTTTCAATAGGTCGTGGGCCTTGGAGCGAAGCACCCTGTCCTCGACAGGCTTTTCGGGAAATTTTGCAAATTCGGTATAGGGCAGGAAGGGCAGGCTGTCGGCGGGGAGAGCCTTCTGGAACAGGCCGTCGAAATCCTCGCCGTCCAGATGAAAGAAACCGCCGTTGTGGAAATAATCCATGCTGCGGCCGGCCAGATCCAGCCGGTTGATGGCAACCGTGGTCTTGCCGTGATCCTGCCGGTAACCGACGCCGCGGGTGTCGGGCATGAAATAGCTGTCCATTTCGACCAGGCACAGCCGGCCGCGGCCGATCTGCTCGGTCACATGGGCTTCCACGGTGTCGAAGATCGCAAGCTCGGTGCAGCGGATGCCATAGAGCTTCTCGAGATCCTCCAGGGGCACCTTGAAAAAGGTGAACTGGTCACCTTCGAATTCCTGGGTCAGCGTGAAGCCGAGCATGGCCTCGGGTGCAACGCCGAGGCTTGCCAGAACCTCGATCCACAGGTCGACATAGCAATTGGTTTCCGGCCACATGCGCTCGCTGGAATGCAGCGGGTGCGGCTGATAGGTGGCCGGATCGAGGTTCGCGAATACGGATGTCATGCCAGCGATCAGCCCCAGAGCGCCTTGCGCACCGTGTCCGGCCATTGCTTGACGTCCAGGCCATGATGATGGAACAGCGCGAGAGCGATGCGCTCCAGACCGAAGCCGACGCAGGCCGTGTGGGCGACCGCACCATCCTCGAGGTTCAGGCCCCATTTGGTGCCGAAGGCATCCTGATGGTAGTTGAAGCTCATGCAGGCGGTGGGCTTGGATACCGAGGTGATCGGGATCAGCAGCTCGAATTTCAGGTTCTGGTCGCGTTGGTTGTTGGCGAGCATCTTGCCGGCGCGGCCGAAGAACGGGTCGTTGGCGACGTCGATTTCCACCGGCAGGTCGAGGCCGGCCATCATCTTCACGCCGCGATCCATCCAGGTCTGGCGGAAATCGGTGACATGCTGCTCCGTGCCCATGCACACATATTCGCGCATGCGGAACAGCTGCTGGCGGGCCGGATCGGTCGACGGTTCATGGCGGAAGCAGTAGGACTGCAGGTCGTAGAGGCCGCCCTTTGCCGGCAGGTTGCCGCGCTTGGCAATCGTCGGATAGAGCGGATAGCAGGCGGCCGGCGTCAGCACGATATTGGTGGCCTTCTGCTCGCCGGTCCAGTCGGTGCCGTCATCCATGCTTTTCAGCAGGCTGACATGGTCCAGTTCGCAGCCGCAGAAGCTGTGCACGGTGCCGGCCAGCTGCGGAAAGCTCTTCATGTAACCGCTCTTTTCGAAATAGGCGCGGTTCATGCCGGGCGGAAAGCGGATGGCCTCGGCGCCATCGGCGCCGCCGAACGTGTCGATATAGCGCTCGAAAGCGGCAATGACGTCTTCGAACTGGCCGCTGCGGCCGTAAAGGCCTTCCACGCCGGTGTCGATCAGAAGCCCGGCATCGAACAGCCGGTCGAGAAGAGATGTCTGTGCGTCCATCGGTTTTACCCCAACAAGCTGGTGTCCAGTTTATGTACCAAGAGCATGTTCGATGTGTTTCCAAGGATGCGATCGTTGGAAATCATCAGCTGCGCGGAATGGGCATCCCGCAGGTGGCGGCCAAGGCTGTACGGCGTGCCGTTCTTGTAGCCCATGATGCCGCAGATCAGCATGGCATGGTTGATGATCGTCAGGATCATCTCGGACGAGGCGATCTTGACATTGTTCATCGCCACCGAGAAACCGAAGGACGACAGCCGATCGGCATCGTGCTTGGCCTCTTCATAGGTCTTCAGGCCGGCAATCACATTCGAGCGGACAAGCTGCAGCAGGCTGGACACTTCCGCCAGGCGCAGTGCTCCCGGCGGCTGCGTTCCCGGCGACTTGCGGGCCGCCGCGCGGACAAAGGCCTGGGCGCGGGCGACGGCATCGACGGCGATGCCGTACCAGACGCCGCTCCACAGCAGGTGGGACGCGGCCAGCATGGACTGTGCGGCAATCTCTGCAAAGGGTTTCGGCAGGATCTGCACGGCCGGCGCCTCGCCCTTGAACAGGAAGCCATCGGAGCGCGTGCCGCGCATGCCAAGCGTATCCCAGTCATGGGTCTTTTGCAGGCTGTACTGGCCTTTCAGGAAAACGGTCATCACCTGATCGGACGGTGCGGCATCCTTGTGGGCGCGCGAGGTGATCAGGATGGCGTCGGCCTGCTCGCCATAGGAAATGACGGTGGCGTCCTTTTCCAGCCGGCAGGTGTCGCCATCGACTTCGATGGCGCAGATGCTGTTGCGCAGATTGCCGCCGATGCCGCCTTCGGTGGTGGCGGAGCCGAGCAGCAGTTGCTGTGATGCGATGCGCTGCATAAATGCGCTGTGCCAGGCGTCATCGGCTCCATGCTCGACAAGGCTCGAACATTTGATGTGATGCATGGCGAAGATCATGGCGCTGGAGGCGCAGGCCTGGCCGAGCGTGGTGCAGATCTCGGCGATTTGGCTGAACGTGGCGCCTTCGCCGCCGAGTTGGATTGGAACCTGAATGCCCAGCAGGCGCTCGGCCTTCATGGCGTCGAGGGCTTCCTGGGGGAAGCGGCCACCGGTGTCGACGCGATCGGCATATTCGGCAGCAATAGCGGCAACGCGGGCCGCGCGGACTTTGAAATCCGGGGAAGGACGCTTGATCGAGACGTTCATCAGGCGACCTTTCTTTCCTCCAGGATGAGCGACACGGTGCGCTCGATGGCGTCGATGCTGACGAAGGATTTGCGGTTCAGCAAATGGTCGGGAAATTCGATGTCGAAAGCTTCTTCGATGCCCAGCATCAGTTGAACCGAAGCGAAAGACGACAGTCCGATGGCATAGAGATCAGCATCATGGGCGATCTCGGTCGCCGCGACAGGCAGGCCACCCAGTTTCGTGAGCAAGTTGCGGATTTTCTCATTCATCTGAAATTTCCTTCCCGTTTTAGACTGTGCTTATTATTTGCAACCTTCTACTAGGCAAAGCATAAGATTCCGCTAAACGCGTTAGTTAAATTAGGATGACCGTGTCCGGAAATCGATCAACAGTGCGCCACTTGATGTTCAAACGTCAAGAATGCGGGTAAATTTTCTAATGAAGGCCTATTTTGGCGCTTAGATGCCCGCTCAACCGTCGGTATAGCAATGTTTGGCACCACGATAGTCTTCGACGAGATAATCGCCATCTGCTTGTGCCGAGATCGTCTCCGCGCCGACCGGTGTTTTGCCATGGCCGCCGGGAATGTCGAGCACATAGGTTGGCTGGCAGAGGCCTGAGAGCGTGCCGCGCAGGGCGCTGACTAGGGCCTGTCCCTGCGCGATCGAAACCCGGAAGTGGCCTGTCCCCGGAGCCTTGTCCGGGTGATGCAGGTAATAAGGTTTGATCCGCCATTCGACGAAGGTGCGCATGAGCTCGGCGAGGACCGCCGCATCGTCGTTGATGCCCTTGAGCAGCACGGTCTGGCTGACCATGACAATGCCGCTGTCGATCAGCCTGGCGCAGGCGGATCTCCCGTCAGACGTCATCTCGCGCGGGTGATTGGCGTGCAGCGCGACATAGGTGGTCTTGCCGCTGGAGCGGATGGCGTCGACCAGCGCCTGGTCGACATGTCCGGGATCGACGACCGGCACGCGGGTGTGAAAGCGGACGATCCGGACATGGGGAATGCCTGCCAGGCCCTGCATGATGGTGGCCAGCCGGCGCGGCGACAGCACCAGCGGGTCGCCGCCGGTCAGGATCACTTCCCAGATTTCGGCATGGCTCCGGATATAGTCGAGGGCGCGCTCAAGAGCTTCCGTCGACAGCATGCCGTCGCCCTTCGGGCCGACCATCTCGCGGCGAAAGCAGAAGCGGCAATAGACCGGACAGATGTGCACGGCCTTGAGCAGCACGCGGTCGGGGTAGCGGTGGACGATGCCTTCGACCGGGCTATGGACGTGATCGCCGATCGGGTCGGCGTTTTCGTCCGGCGTGTGCACGAGTTCGTTTTCCGTTGGCACAAATTGTGCGGCGATCGGATCGTGTGCGTCTTTACGGTCGATCAGATCGACCAGCGTCGGCGTCAGGGCCACCGCATAGCGCGAACCCACATCGTGAAGGCCGTCGGCCTTGGCCGCCTCGATGAGGCCGGCGGTCAGCAGGTCGTCGACGCTGGTGAGGCTTCTGCGTGTCATGCGGTCGTATCCGCGACAGGGGCCCAGATGACCTGCTCGATACGCTGGGCGCCGGTGGCCAGCATCACCAGCCGGTCGAAGCCGAGCGCTATGCCGCTTGCCTCAGGCATGATGGCAAGGGCTGCGAGAAAGTCCTCGTCGAGCGGATAGGTTTCGCCATAGACCCGCTGCTTTTCCACCATTTCGGCCTGAAAGCGGCGACGTTGCTCGGTGGCGTCCGTCAGTTCGCCGAAGGCATTGGCCAGCTCCACGCCGCAGGCGTACAGCTCGAAGCGTTCGGCGACGCGCGGATCGTGTGCTGAGGGCCGGGCAAGGGCTGCCTCGCAGACAGGGTATTCGTCGAGAATGGTTGGCCGGCCGAAGCCGAGATTGGGCTCGACCTTTTCGACGATGACGCGGCTGAAGAGATCGGCCCAGGTGTCGTCTTCGGCGTGACGGATGCCGGCTTGCAGCAATTCGGCCGCCAGATGGTCGCGGTCGGTAGCGCCGCTGGCCTCTACGGAGGACAGCAGGTCGATGCCGGCATAGCGCTTGAAGGCGTCTGCGACGCTTATTCGCTGCGGCTCCTGGAAGGGATCGGTGCTGCGGCCGCGATAGGTCAGCAGGCCGGCCTTGACCACATCGGCGGCCAGCGCCAGGATCTCGGCGGCATCCGCCATCAGCGCCTCATAACTCTCGCCGGCCCGGTACCATTCGAGCATGGTGAATTCCGGGTGATGCAGCGGGCCGCGTTCGCGGTTGCGATAGACATGGGCGAAGCAGGCGATACGCTGCTCTCCGGCGGCCAGCAGTTTCTTGCAGGCGAATTCCGGGGAGGTGTGCAGATAAAGCGGCGTGCCCTGTCCATCGGGGCCGATGGCTTCCGTCGCAAAGGCGTGCAGATGGGCCTCGTTGCCGGGCGAGACCTGCAGGGTGGCGGTATCGACCTCGATGAAGGCCTGTTCGGCGAAGAAACCGCGCAACCGTGCCTGGATCGCATTTCGACCGAGCAGAAACGGACGCCGGTCGGCATGGACGCCGGGCGTCCACCAGGGCGAGGCGGATGGACGGTTGTCATTCATTCCGGTTTCTCGGTCCTTATCGCAACACGGGCTGGCTATTTCGCCGATTTTGGGTTAGGTGCGCCCAGGAAAAAAGATATTGAAGACGTCGGTAAGGACGACAGGCCGTCCTTTACGATGGGTCTTGCGCAGATACAAGGAATTCCAATGGTCAAGGTCATCGCCTCTTCGGTTCGCAAAGGCAACGTGCTCGATGTGGACGGCAAGCTTTACGTCGTTCTCACCGCTGCCAACTTCCATCCCGGCAAGGGAACGCCCGTCACCCAGGTCGACATGCGCCGCATCGTCGACGGCGTGAAGGTTTCGGAACGCTGGCGCACGACCGAACAGGTCGAGCGGGCTTTCGTCGAAGACAAGACCTACCAGTTCCTTTACGAGGACGGCGAAGGTTTCCACTTCATGAACCCGGAAAACTACGATCAGGTGGCGGTCGACGTCGAGACCGTGGGCGACGCCAAGCCTTATCTGCAGGAAGGCATGTCGGTCATCCTGTCGATCTACGAAGGCATGGCGCTGGCGCTGCAGCTGCCGCGCCAGATGACCTTCGAGATCGTCGAGACCGAACCGGTCGTTAAGGGCCAGACGGCGTCGTCCTCCTACAAGCCGGCGATCCTCAACAACGGCGTGCGCACCATGGTGCCGCCGCATGTCAATGCCGGCACCCGCGTCGTCATCCTGACAGAAGACAATTCCTACGTCGAACGCGCCAAGGATTGATCCCTGCCGTTTTCAAGACTTCGAAGCCTCCGCAGGGTGAACCGTTGCGGAGGCTTTTTGCTATTGAGCGGCAGATTGAAAACAGGCCTATTCTGATATATATTGACGATATCAAATATCGGGGGAAGCGATGCGTACACTGGTAGATATCGGCGATGCCGAGGTGAAGGCACTCGATCAGATCGCAAGCGAACAAAAGGTCTCGCGAGCTGCATTGATCAGACAGGCGATCGATGGGTTTCTGAAGGTCCAGGCCAGAAAGACCGAAGGCGATGCGTTCGGCCTCTGGGGTGATCATGCGATCGATGGGCTCGCGTATCAGGAAGACTTGCGGCGCGAATGGTGAAGGCGCTTTTCGACACTAATATCCTGATCGACTATCTGAACGGCGTGGAACTCGCGCAGGATGAGCTGAAGCGCTATTCGCAAAAGGCAATCAGCATCATCACTGCAATGGAAGTTCTGATCGGCGCCAGACCGGATGTCGAAGCGGGAACGCGGGCATTCCTTGCCGGCTTCCAGATCATCCCGCTTGACGATGTCGTTGCCGAACGCGCTGTTGCTATCCGCAAGAGCGAGCGTATCAAGCTGCCGGATGCAATCATCTGGGCAAGCGCTGATGTGCATTCGATGTTGATCGTGACGCGCAACAGCAAGGATTTTCCAGCTAATATGCCGGGTGTGCGGATCCCCTATCTGCTTTGATCAGATTGATGCCAGAGCCTAGACCCCGGACGGGATCCGTCCGGGGCAGTCTCTTGACCTCTTCTTACTCGATGCCGCCGAGGCAGAGATACTTTATCTCGGTATAGTCGTCGGTGCCGTATTTTGAGCCTTCGCGGCCAAGGCCGGACTGCTTGATGCCGCCGAAGGGCGCCACTTCCGTGGAGATCAGGCCGGTATTGATGCCGACCATGCCATATTCCAGGGCTTCGGCGACCCGGAAGATCTTGGCGATATCTTTTGAGAAGAAATAGGAGGCGAGGCCGAACTCGGTATTGTTGGCGAGTTCGACGACTTCCTCTTCCGTTTCGAACTTGAAGAGCGGCGCCACCGGACCGAAAGTTTCCTCGACGGCGACCCGCATGTCGCTGGTAACGCCGGTCAGGATGGTCGGCTCGAAGAACAGGCCGCCGAGATCGGAGGTTTCGCCGCCGGCGGCAATCTTTGCACCCTTGGAGACGGCGTCTGCAACGTGTTCGCGGACTTTCTTCAGGGCATTTGTGTCGATCAACGGACCGGTGGTGACGCCTTCTGTGAAGCCGTCGCCGACCTTCATCTTGGCGACGCGCTCGGCGAGCTTCGCAGCGAAAGCCTCGTAGACGCCGGATTGCACATAGAGGCGGTTGGCGCAGACGCAGGTCTGGCCGGCATTACGGTATTTCGAGACCATGGCGCCTTCGACGGCGGCATCGAGATCGGCGTCGTCAAAGACGATGAACGGGGCATTGCCGCCCAGCTCCAGGCCGAGCTTCATGATCTGGTCGGCGCCCTGGCGCATCAGGATGCGGCCGACATTGGTGGAGCCGGTAAAGGTCAGCTTGCGGACCTTGTCGTTCTCGCACATTTCCTTGCCGACCATGGCCGCATCGGTGGCGGTGAGCACGGAAAAGATCCCGGCGGGCAGGCCGGCACGCTCGCACAGAATGGCCAGGGCCAGGGCCGACAGCGGCGTCTGGGCGGCGGGCTTCGAGACCATGGCGCAACCGACCGCAATGGCCGGCGCCATCTTGCGGGCCAGCATGGCATTGGGGAAGTTCCACGGCGTGATCGCGCCGACGACGCCGATCGGCTGCTTGATGATGATGATCCGCTTGTCGGCCTGATGACCGGGGATCGTGTCGCCGTAGACGCGCTTGGCCTCTTCGCCGAACCATTCGACATAGGAGGCGCCATAGAGGATTTCGCCGCGGGCTTCCGGCCAGGGCTTGCCCATTTCCATGGTCAGGATGGTGGCGAGATCGTCGGCATTGGCGACCATCAGGTCATAGAGCTTGCGCAGGATGCCGGCACGCTCCTTGCCGGTCTTCTTCGCCCAGGCCTTCTGCGCCTTATAGGCGGCATCGATGGCGCGGGTCACTTCGGCCTGTCCGAGATCGGGCAGGGTGGCGATGACCTCGCCATTGGCCGGATTGGTGACGTCGAAGGTCTTGCCGCTGTCGCTGGCCGATAGCCAGTCGGCACCGACCAGCGACTTGTCGGTCGCCAGCGACGGGTCTTTCAGCTTGGATGTCAGTGTGGCCGAAATGCTCATTTCTTTGCGTCCTCCGCACATTCGCGAATGGAAGCCTCAATGATGTCGAGTGCTTCGTTGAAAATATCATCCTGCACCGTGATGGGGGCGAGGAAGCGGATCACGTTTGAATAGATGCCGCATGTCAGCAGAATGAGGCCCTTTTCGAGCGCCTTCAGGCGCACGGCATTGGTGAAATCGGCACTCGGCTTGATCGAGCCCGGTACGGCGAATTCGACGGCATTCATGAAGCCCGGACCGCGAATATCGGAAATCTGCGGGATATCGGCGCGCAGCGCCTCGAGACGCTGCTTCAGGCGGCCACCCAGCTGGTTGGCGCGGTCGCAGAGCTTTTCTTCCTCGATGACGTCGAGTACGGCATGGGCTGCGGCAATGGCAAGCGGATTGCCGGCATAGGTGCCGCCCAGGCCGCCGGGGCCGGGGGCATCCATCAGTTCGGCGCGACCGGTGACGGCCGAGAGTGGGAAGCCGCCGGCCAGGCTCTTGGCCATGGTGACGAGATCAGGCGCCACGTCATAATGCTGCATGGCAAACATCTTGCCGGTGCGGGCAAAGCCGGTCTGCACTTCGTCGGCAATCAGCAGGATGCCATGATCGTCGCAGATCTGGCGCAGGCCCTTCATCAGGGCGCGCGGTACTTCGTAGAAGCCGCCTTCGCCCTGCACCGGCTCGATGATGATGGCGGCAACGCGCTTGGGGTCGACATCGGCCTTGAACAGCTTGTCGAGCACGTCGAGCGAGGTTTCAACGTCAATGCCGTGCATCTCGATCGGGAACGGCACGTGGAAGACGTCGCCCATCATCTGGCCGAAGCCGACCTTGTAGGGCACGACCTTGCCGGTTAGCGCCATGCCCATGAAAGTGCGGCCGTGGAAGCCGCCGGTAAAGGCGATGACGGCAGAGCGGCCGGTGGCGGCACGGGCGATCTTGACGGCGTTTTCGACGGCTTCGGCGCCGGTCGTCGCAAAGATCGTCTTCTTGGTGCCTTCCACCGGCACCATGGCGTTCAACCGCTCGGCCAGCGCCACGTAGTTCTCATAGGGCACGACCTGGTGGCAGGTGTGGGTAAAGCGGTCGAGCTGCTTCTTGACGGCTTCGATCACCTTGGGGTGGCGGTGACCGGTATTGAGAACCGCGATGC
This sequence comes from Rhizobium sp. CG5, assembly GCF_023701945.1. Lineage (GTDB taxonomy): Bacteria > Pseudomonadota > Alphaproteobacteria > Rhizobiales > Rhizobiaceae > Allorhizobium. Next base: position 10,919 of record NZ_JABAEF010000014.1, on the reverse strand, counting down.
CGCCGGCGAAATCGATATAGCGGTTGCCCTCGACATCCCAGATCTCGGCATTTTCGGCCCGATCGGCGTAGATCTGCGTGGTCATGCCGACGCCGCGCGAGATGGCGTCGTTCTTGCGTATTGCGATCTCGGAGTTCTTCATTTCAAAAAAATCCTCTGGTGAGCGGTTTACCTTCGGCGTCGGTTTCTCGGTGCGATCGCAAGGCTGCGATATTTCCTACATTTTTTCTGTAGACTTGCAATATGGTTTATCGCAATCATCACGGATGACGACACCATCGCGCAGACAGGGTTCGGTCCTCATGGATATCATCCGTTTCAAGATCGCCGAAGCGGCCCGCATGGCGGGCGTTTCCCCTTCGACGCTTAGACTATGGGAAACGCAGGGCTTGATCCAGCCGATCCGCACCCCATCCGGGCAGCGGCTCTATGATCGCACCCTTGTCGAAAGGTTGAAGACCATTGCCTGGCTTCGCCAAGAAAAGGGTCTCAATCCGGCCGCGATCCGGGAAAGCCTGCCCGCGGAAATTGCCGCAGACCAGAAAGGCAGGGTCCCGGCGCCCAGCGAGGAGATGCGGGACACGACAGAAATTCCGGTCGGTCTGAAAGTGCGGCGGCTGCGGCGGGATGCGGGCAGGACACTGGAATCCGTCGCTCAGTCCACCGGCGTCTCAATGTCCCAGCTTTCGACCTTCGAGCGCACGTCGCAGGGGCTCTCGTTTACCGCCCTGCATGCCGTGGCGCGCGCTCTCGGCACAACCATCGCATCACTGAGCGGACAGGAGCGCGGCGAGGGCAGGGAGTCGCTGATCAGGGGCGGAAGTTGGCCGAGTTGGCCGCCGACGTCATCGGGCGTGGCGGTGCAGGTGCTGGCGGAAGGGCGCAACCAGATGGAATGCAATCGTTTCCAACTGGCACCGGGAGCCTCGAGCGAAGGCGCCTACCAGCACGAGGGCGAAGAGTTCCTGCACGTGCTGGCCGGCCGCCTTGAGATTGTTCTGGACGGTGACATGTTTTTCGAACTGCATGCCGGCGACAGCTTTTACTTCGAAAGCCGCAGGCCGCATGCGTGGAAGAACAGTTCGGACGCTGAGACCGTGCTCATCTGGATCAACACGCCGGCGACATTCTGACACGCGATCGAATGAAAACGCCCGGCAGCCCCAATGGCTGCCGGGCGTTGCGATACATGGAGTTACTTAGCGACCTTTGCCGGAAAGGCATAACCGCCGCCGATTGCCACGTTGAGGGTGACGTAATCGGTTGCCATCTGTCGGATGGATGATGCAAGGCTCGCCTGAGCGGTTGTCAAAGAACGCTGCGCGTCAAGAACATCGAGCAGAGACGATGCGCCGTCCTTATAGGATGCTGTGGAGAGCACCAAAGCTTCCTTGTAGGAGCTCACATAGGTGCTGTTGGCGGCAACGGAACGGGCGTCGCGGTTATAAGCTGCGAGCGCGCTCTCCACGTCTTCAACTGCCTGCAGTACCGTTTGCTTCCAGGCCAGGTATTTTTCGCGGGCAATGGACTCTTTGCTCTTCACATTGGCACGTAACGTTCCGCCATCAAAGATTGGCAGGCTAAGGGAAGGTCCAAAGGACCAGGAGGTGGCTGTTCCACTAGCATTGCTGGAACGCACATAAGATGGCGAAATGGACCCACCCAGGGTGATGGATGGCAACAGCTGTGCCTCGGCATTGCCAATATCATACACGGCGGCAGCCAGAGCACGTTCGGCACTGCGAATATCCGGGCGGTTGCGAATCAGATCGGCCGGTATGCCGGAAAGAACCTTGCCGCGCGGAACGGGTTGACCAGTGTTCTTGTTCATATCATTGATCAACGTGGCGGCCGGAAGCCCAAGAAGCGTCGAAATTTGGTAGGCGTAGCTGTAGTAGCTTGCTTCATAGCTAGGAATGTCGGCCAAGGTCGAATTTACCAGACCCTCTGCCTGAACCACATCGAGGCGGGAGGCCGCGCCTGCCTCGAGCTGGAGCTTGGTGAGCGACAATGTCTCGCGACGGGATTTGACGGCCTCATTGGAAATGGCAAGCTGAGCCTGATAGTAACGTGCGTTAATGTATGCCGTTGTCAGATCAGACAAATACGTCAAACGGGATGTATCGACGCTGGAATAGGCTTCATCCAAGGAAGCCAGGGCGCTCTGCTTGGCGCGGCGATATTGGCCCCAGATGTCAATCAGCCAGGACACGGAAAGTCCACCACTTGACGTCCAGGTCTTAGGGCTGGAGGTATAGCTGCCATTTGTCTGGTCGCCCTCGAAGCTTGCCGTCCCGGTGAGGCTTGGCAGCCCGCCGGCTCCAGAGGAAACGACGGTGGCCCGGGCCTGCTCGATACGCTCCATCGCCTGCAGGATATCGAGGTTCTGGGACAGCCCCTGTTCAACGAGGCCGTTCAGCCGCTTGTCGTTGAAAGCTGTCCACCAGGCGGCCATGGAAACGTCGCCGGACGATTCCTTGCCGCCTTCGGCATATTTCATCGGCAGGTCGGTCGTGGGCGGAGTGTGTTCCGGTCCGCTGACGCAGCCGGACAGTATAAGCATTGCGAGGGGTGCGGCTACACGAATGGATAGCATCATTTTATCCTAGGATACACGCGATGAACTGGTGCATCTGCGGGGGCGTCATGCCGTCCCCAAATGCCCGTACTCGGTATGTTAACAAGGGAATCAACACCCTCACGATTTATTAACCTATCAAGGGCGAATTCTTCATGACAGCCCTTCTTTCGGTTTTGCACGGTTTGAAATGCGACGAATGATGACGAAGAACGACGGTACGAAGAAGATGCCAAGGGCCGTTGCTGCCAACATGCCGCCGAGCACACCAATACCGATGGCATTCTGCGCGGCGGAGCCGGCACCGGTGGCGATGGCCAGCGGCACGACACCCAGAATGAAGGCCAGCGATGTCATGATGATCGGTCGCAGACGCAACCTTGCAGCTTCCATCGCCGCTTCCACCAAAGACAGGCCCTGTTCCTGCCGTTCCTTGGCAAACTCGACGATCAGAATGGCGTTTTTGGCCGCCAGACCGATTGTCGTCAGCAATCCCACCTTGAAGTAGACGTCATTGTCCTGCCCCATGAAATGGGCTGCCGCCACGGCGCCAAGCACACCGACAGGAACAGCCAAGATGACCGAAAACGGAATCGACCAGCTTTCATAAAGCGCCGCCAGGCAAAGGAAGACGATCAGCAGCGACAAGGCGTAGAGAAGCGGAGCCTGTGAACCGGACAGCCTTTCCTGATATGAAAGGCCCGTCCATGCTGTCGTGTAACCGTTGCCCATCTGAGCGACCAGCCGCTCGACTTCGTTCATGGCATCACCGGAACTGACGCCGGCCGCCGCCGAGCCTTCCATGGAAAATGCCGAGGTCGCATTATAGGTCGAGATGGAAGGAAGGCCATTGACCCATTTGGTCTCGGTGAAGGAGGAGAAAGGCACCATCTCATCGCTCGAATTGCGGGCATTCCAGTATTTCAGGTCCTCCGCCTGCATGCGATAAGGCGCGTCGGCCTGGACGTAGACCTTCTTGATCTTGTTGTTGAGGGTGAAGTCATTGACGCTGGTGCCGGCAAAAATGGTCGTCAGCATAGAGTTTACATCGGAAATCGTCACACCCATGGCGCTCAGCTTTTCCTGATCCAGCAGGATCTTGAGCTGACTTTCCTGGTCCCGGTCATTGCTGCGCATGGACGTGATGAGCTTGCCGCTATTGGCCTCCTGGGCCAGAAGCTTCGACGCATTGACCAACGCTTCCGAACCGTGGTTGCCGCTATCGACAAGATACATCGAAAAGCCGCTCGAATTGCCCATACCCTGAATTGCCGGCGGCAGCAGCGGGAATACCTGGGCTTCGCGGATCGTGAAGAAATACCCCATAGCCCGTCCAACAATGGCGCTCGCGGCGAGCTTCGGATCCGTACGCTCGTCGAAATCATGCAATTTCGCAAACACCAAAGCGTTGTTCTGGCCGGATCCGTTGAAGCTGAAGCCATTGACCGCGAACACGCTTTCAATGCCCTCCTTCTCCTTGTCGATGTAATAGTCCTCGACTTTCTTGATCACCTCAGCCGTTTGCGCAGATGTCGCGCCGTTCGGCAGCTGAATGATCGTCATCAACACGCCCTGATCTTCCTGTGGCAGGAAGGAGGATGGCAATCTGGTGAAAAACCAGGCGCATCCACCGATCACGATGGCGAACATCAGCAACAGCCGCAACGGCCGTCCGAGAAGATAGCCGACCGTGTTGACATAACCATTGGTGGTCTTATCGAAATTGCGATTGAACCATGCGCTCAGGCCCTTGCCTTTTTTGTGATGATCAATCGGCTTGAGCATCGTGGCGCACAGGGCTGGGGTCAAGACGAGAGCCACCACTGCCGAGAGCAACATGGCGGATATGATCGTCACGGAAAACTGGCGATAGATGATGCCGGTGGAACCGCCGAAAAATGCCATGGGCACGAAAACCGCCGTCAGCACGAGGGCAATGCCCACGATCGCGCCAGTGATTTCACCCATGGATTTTTCCGTGGCCTCCAGAGGCGAAAGTCCCTCTTCCGACATGATACGTTCGACGTTTTCCACCACCACGATCGCATCATCGACGAGCAGGCCGATGGCCAGAACCATGGCGAACATCGTCAGCGTATTGATGGAATAGCCGGTGAGTGCCAAAATTCCGAAGGTTCCGAGCAGAACAACCGGAACAGCAATCATCGGAATGAAGGTTGCCCTGAGATTTTGCAGGAAAATGAGCAGAACAAAGAAGACCAGCACGATCGCTTCGATCAGCGTATGAACCACTTTTTCAATCGACAGGGAGACGAAAGGCGTCGTGTCATAGGGATAGATGATTTTGACATTTTGCGGCAGGGAAGGCGCAATCTCCGCCAGTTTTGCCTTCACAAGCTCCGCCGTATCCAGCGCATTGGCACCGGTTGCCAGGTTCACGGCAAAGCCTGAGGCCGGGTTGCGGTCGGATCTCGATGAGGACGTGTAGCTTTCCTGCCCGATTTCAACCCTTGCCACATCAGACAGTCGCACATTGGCACCACTGGTGTCGACCTTGAGGATAATTCTTTCAAATTCCGGAACGGTTGTCAGCTGGCTTTGCGCCGTCATGGTGACGTTAAGTTGCTGGCCTTCTAGCGATGGCAGACCACCCACCGAGCCCACCGACACCTGCGTATTCTGAGCCTCGATGGCGGATGTCACATCAGCGGGCGTCAGCTGGAATTTCTTGAGCTTGAACGGATCAAGCCAGATCCGCATGGCGAAGGCCGAGCCGAATGAGTTGATGCTGCCGACGCCCTCCAGTCGCTTGACCTGATCTTCGATCAGGGTGGAGAAAATATCGCCCAGGTCGGCCGAGGATTTCGTCCCGTCACTGGAGACCAGGGCGCCGACAAGAAGAATGCTGGACGTTGATTTCGTGACTTCAATGCCCAGATTTTGCACAATGGACGGAAGTTGTGAGGTGACGAGTTGAAGCTTGTTTTGAACCTGAACCTGGGCGATGTCGGGATCAACGGTGTTGTCGAAGGTCAGCGTGATTGTCGACTGGGCAGTCGTGGACGAGGACGTCATATATGTCAGGCTATCAAGGCCGGTCATCCCGTCCTCAATGATCTGCGTGACGGTCTTCTTCACCGTTTCGGCGCTTGCACCGGTATAGCTTGCGCTGATTTTCACCGTTGGCGGTGCAATTTCCGGGTATTGCGAGATGGACAATGTGTTGATGGCAAATGCGCCGCCGAGCATGATCACGATCGCGATCACCCAGGCGAAAATTGGCCGCCGTATGAAAAACTTGGACATTCTCTAATTCCTGATCACGATGTTGCCGGAGATGTCTTTGACATCATGATTTCGGGGCTGCAGCATTTGCCGGGTCGGCAGGTTTTACGATGACAAAGCCTTTGGCATCCACTTCCGACGGGATAGGATTGACGATGGCGTTGTCCGAAATCCATTGAAAACCATCCACGATCAGATGGTCACCATCCTTTATGCCCTCATTGACCAGCCAGTTGTTGCCCGAGAGTTTGCTTGTCCGGAATGTGCGGGTCTCAACCTTGTTTTCGGCATTGACGAATTTCGCCGTCAGATCGCCATTCGCATTGCGCCCTGCGGCACGCTGCGGAATGAGATAGCCCTTTTCCTGGCCGACCGTGATGGTGGCGCGCACATACATTCCCGGCAGGATCAAATTGTTCGGATTATCGAATAATGTTCGGATGGAGATTGTTCCGGTTGTCGTGCTGACAGCCATTTCGGACATATCCAGTTTACCCACCTGCGGATATTCCGTTCCGTCTTCCAGTGTCAGACGGATGTCGGTGGTGTCCGCTCCGCTGTTTCCAGCGGCGATAGCCGCCTTCATACGCTGCAGATTGATGCTGGATTCGTTCAGTTCGATGTAAATCGGATCAATCTTGCGCAGCGTCATCAACGAATCTGTCTGGCTCGCCGTCACCACATTGCCAATCGAGTAATTGGTTGCCGATGTCACGCCATCAAACGGCGCCTTGACTTCGGTCAGGTCGAGACTGATCTGCGACGTTTGCAGGGCAGCACGCGATTCCGAAACGGATGCCTTTGCCTGAAGCAAGGTTGTCTGCGCGTCTTCATAGTCTTTCTGTGAGGCGCCGCTATTGGCAAGCCGCTCATATCGCTGAAGATTGGCCTCTGCGGCAGGAACACTGGCCTGATTTTTCTCAAGGGCCGCCTTGGCCTCCGCGACCTCGGCGACATAAGTGTCGTCCTCAATTTTATAGAGCAAATCGCCGGCTTTGACGAAATTTCCTTCCTTGAAGGCAATCTCTTTGATGATGCCGCCGACCCGAGGGCGAATATCCGCTGACTGGAAGGCGGTGGCGCGGCCCGACAGCACGGTGGTCAGCGGCTGCACACCGACCGTCATAACCACGACACTGACGGGAGACGGTGGCCTTGCCGCCGCCGCGGGTGCGGTCTTTTCGGACTCATCGCTGCAGCCTGCTAGAGCGGCAACAACCAACAGGGCGAATGCGGGCGGCAACAGACGACGATACATGGGCAGCTTTCCAAAACGAAGTGACAGGCGAGGGTTCATCACCGATGACAATAAGAGGCGAAGTCCGAAAAATTAACAGCAATTAATGTCTTGACCGACCGGTAACGCAAGCCTCCTTGCGACTGATTTCGACAAATTCGCGCGGCTATCAACGCATATTTCGGAATATGCTAAAAGAACCTAATACAAGTGACGTAAGTCAATTATCGTCACCTGACAAGAGGATTTTGCAGTGCGGCATTTATCAAGTCGACCACTTCTCGGCAACGTGTTGCCAATATGTCAGGCTTTTCATTCGCGATCATGACAGGGTGCAGCACGCAGGACAGCGCCATGGCCGCAGTGTGGGCAGAGCGGAGGCTATCCTCGACATGATAGATACCCTGCCGCATGCCATCTTCGATAATCGATGCGATGTCGGCCGCCACCATGGCCCTGTAGTGCAGACCGCATTCAAGCTCCTGTCTTGTCGTCAGCAGGATCATTTCGAAAACGTGTGGATTGTCCTTGAGATCGCGCAGATGGCTTTCCATCAACTGTTCCACCATGCACAGGAGCCGCTCAGGCGGGGCCTTGCCGGGATCCGGCCGGGCCAGTCGATGGGCCAGGCTTTCTATATGCCGCGACGAGATGGCATCGATCAGGCTGGTCTTGGTATGGAAATGCTTGAAGACATTGGCGGGCGACATGCCAAGTGCAGCGGCGATGTCGGCGATTGCCACGCTGGAATAGCCGCGCGCTCGAAACAGGCTTTCGGCGATGTTGAGAATATCCTCGCGGGTTTCCTCAGCCTTGCGCCGCGGACGACGCACGCTGCCGCCATCCGATGGGCTCGGGGCTTTTTCGCCGCAACCGATTGCCATTGTCTTGGACGCTATCGCCAAAGTTGGTCCTGCCTCTTTTAGAAATATGCAGCGAGATTGTTGCGTATCCGGTCTCGCGGCGTCGCCGCACTGTCATCCGGCACGAATATCGCCCCGGTAATCGCTTCATAGGCCTTAATATAGACCCGCGAGGTCTCTTCGACCAGTTCGACCGGGATTTCCGGGATTTCGTCTTTATAAGGGTCGCAGCGCTCGGCCACCCAGGACCGAACGAAATCCTTGTCGAAGCTGGCCGGCCGCTGGCCCTTTTCGAAGCTGTCGGGATAGCTTTCGGCGATCCAGTAGCGGCTGCTGTCGGGCGTGTGGATCTCGTCGGCCAGAATGATGGTGCCATTCTCGTCCGTGCCGAATTCATATTTCGTATCGACCAGGATCAGGCCACGCTTGGCGGCCATCTCCTGGCCACGGGCAAAGAGCGCCAGCGCGTAGCGCGACAGCGTCTGCCACTGCTCCGCCGTCAGCAGACCCTTTGAGACGATTTCATCAGGCGTCAGCGGTTCGTCATGGCCACCGTCAAACTCCTTGCTGGTCGGTGTGATGATCGGCTCGGGCAGGATCTGGTTGTCGCCCATGCCGTCCGGCAGGGTGATGCCATACATGGATCGCTCGCCTGCCTTGTAGAGTGTCAGGATCGAGGTGCCGGTGGTACCGGCCAGATAGCCGCGCACGACGATTTCGACGGGAAGGATGTCGAGCCGCTTGCCGATCACGACATTCGGATCGGGATAGTCGAGCACATGATTGGGGCAGATGTCCTTGGTTGCCTCGAACCAGTAGCGGGCGGTCTGGGTCAGAACCTGCCCTTTATACGGAATGCAAGTGAGGATCCGGTCGAAGGCGCTCAGCCTGTCGGTGGAAATGATGATGCGCCGGCCATCCGGCAGATCGTAATTCTCGCGAACCTTGCCGCGATAATAGGCCGGAAGCTCTTCGAAATGGGCTTCTGAAAGAATACGCAATGGTTCCACCCTTCTTCTAGCAACGGATCCCGCGCCTCAAGCGCATGCGGACCGGACGTGATCTTTCTCTGGCTATGTCAAGCTTTGCCGATGGGGGCAAGCATAAGAGCCACAAAAAAGGCGCACGACCCGACAGCCGTGCGCCCCTGACTTCTCAGCCTTGACTCTATAGTGCCTGTCTCACGCAAAGGTCAGGCGGTTGACCTCCGTCATGCGGGACACCAGGCCGTTGGCGCGCAGGCCCTTGATGACCGTGACCGCGCCGAAGGTGATCAGCGCCTCGACCAGGAAGACCGGGAAATAGGCGGCCACCCAGGTTGCCCAGTCCGTCATGGCAACGGCATCGTTGGAAATCATCAGCCAGAAGCCGACCATGGCCGAGACGCCGGCGTAATAGACGGCATCGATGCGCAGAACCTTCGACAGGGTGAAACGATCGTTGAGCCGGGCATCGAAAAGACGGCGGCCGAACGAATAATGGACGGCGATCATCGGGATCATCAAGGACAGGGCATTGACGCCGAGATGCGGAATGTCGGCCGGCTCGAACAGGAAGGCCTGCAGCACCAGGCCGAGTGCAAAGCCGAGCATGGCCGGCGCGAACCCGAACAGCATATAGACTGTCGTGGCGCCGATCAGATGCAGTTCCGATGGTCCCACCGGGAAATGCCAGGCCTGCATCAGCACCGTGAAGATCACCGCGGCCAGCGCTGTCTTCGGTATGATAAGAGGATTGCGGATGATCGCCGGCACCTGCGACGCAACAAGGCTCAGTGCTGCGGCATTGGCCAGCGCCAGGCGCACGGGATCGATAATTCCGATTTCGATATGCATGTTTTTCCTTTCGACCGCGCCCACCGCGCGGATTTCAGTGAAGCGCCACGGGTCTCGTGGCCGATGCGATGGCAGGTCTCCTGGCTTGCGGGTCAGTGCTCGGTCCGCCTTATCAGCCGCAACGGGGCCAATGGCTTGTTGGACGTCGCTCTCCGCTCACAGTTGCGGGGGCAGCCACGGTTTCGGTCCCTGATGGGTAGTCCTCACCGTATTCCCTTTTCATCCGCCCTCTCTTTTGTATCGGGCGAAACCATTGCAGTATTCTGGACGCCTGTCCGGCGTTTCGCAGTGCCGGGAACGACATGGTCGTGCGCAGCGAGACGAACGGAAAAGCCCTTCCTTGTTAGGGCAAGCCCCGGATTCATTCAAATGGAAATTGGTCGAAGGCGCGGGAGCCAATTTGCCGCATTGATGGTTGTCAAGCGGGCCGGTAGTGCTTTGACAAATGCCAATCGGAAAGGGCCCGAAGATCACAGGCGGGCCAGGAAAGGGTGTCGTTCAATGCTGGCAAGAGCCATTTATCATGTCCCAGTCTTCGGGTGGATGCTGAAGGAAGCGATGACCGGGTCGGTGACGGCCAAGATCCTGTTCATCATCAATTGCCTGCTGTTGTGGATCCTTGCCATCCTGTTCTTCGGCTATCCCGCCATCATCCTGCCGGCGCTGACGGCCGTGCCGATCATGTTCGTCGTCTTGATCCTCATCACCAAAGGCTGACGGCGACCGTGCGGTGCGTTGACCGCAGGCGGATGCCGGCACTCCGTATTGAAAGACGCCTGATCGCGCTCTCTATAGAAAGCGATCAGGCAGAAATTTGAGCGAACCAGGGGCAGCGGAAGACGTTGGCCAACCTTTTTGTCGTCGGGGCAGGCCGCTCACCTGCACAAGAGCGGCCATGCCGCTACCGCTCCGCGCATTGGTGATGCGTTGTGCACTCGCTGCGTGCTTCAGAAAAGTTCCCAAAATCCAACCTACCGTTTTTCTCTAGCTTTATCAGTGCGTTAGAAAAAACGACAGTTTTTTGACGGCGGGGTGTTGACTTAGTCGGGTTGTGGGATCTATAAACCGCTCACTGAACGAGGGCGGCGGCGCTGCTGGCGACGGTGACTTTCGTTCTAAAGAAATCCGACAGAGCTTGGCCAGATTGGCTGGTTTTGGGT
>NZ_JABAEF010000013.1 GCF_023701945.1 Rhizobium sp. CG5 | reverse complement strand
AACGACGGTCAGCATCTCCTTGGGAACAGCCTTGGTGGCCGGCAGGAAGCGGGTTCCAAGCCCGGCCACGGGGAATACGGCTTTACGGAGTGTCTTGTCTTGTCCCACACATTCCTCCTCGAGGATCTAATCGATTAGCGTCTTCATAACGCGACCTTTTACTAGTATACAATTGCTACAAAATCGCAAAGATAGTGCCTTGGTCGATCGCGTATGGTAAAGACTTTGTTGACGCAATTGCATTAACCTGGGGTGAACGGCTTTGTTCCAGCCGTTTGAACGAACCGTAGAACGAACGGGGAGATGCCCATGACCAGACACCATCCCAGCCTTCTCGGCGCATTGGCTTTGACGATTGCAACGAGCATGATGCCCGTGACCGCCCATGCCGATGCCGGCTTCAAAAAATGGATAAACGGATTTTACGCCACGGCCGCCAAGAGCGGCATCACGCAGAAGACCTATAATCAGGCCTTTGCCGGCGTCAGCGAGCCCGATCCGGACGTTTTGGAAAAGGCGCGCTACCAGCCCGAATTCAAGGCGCAGATCTGGGATTACCTCGACAGCCGCGTCAATCCCTACACGGTCAAGATCGGCCGCGAGATGCTGGCCAAGCATGGCCGCACGCTTTCAGCCCTCGAAAAGCACTTCGGCGTCGACAAGCATATTCTTCTCGCCATCTGGTCGATGGAGTCCAATTACGGGGCAGTGCTGGAAAAGGATGACCGGCTGCATCATGTGCCGACGGCCCTGGCAACCCTTGCCTATGCCGATCCGAAGCGGGCCAAGTTTGCCCGCACCCAGTTGATCGCCGCCCTGAAGATCCTGCAGAACGGCGATGTCAGCGCCAAGGGCCTGACCGGCTCCTGGGCCGGCGCCATGGGCCATACCCAGTTCATTCCGACCAGCTATCTTCTCTATGCCGTCGACGCCGATGGCAACGGCCACAAGGACATCTGGAATTCGATTCCGGATGCCCTGGCGACCTCGGCCAACCTTCTGGCCAAGAACGGCTGGCAGAGCGGCAAGACCTGGGGCTATGAAGCCGTCGTTCCGGCTGGCGGCAGCAAATATGCGGGCAAGACGCTGACTTTGGGCGAGTGGCAGAAGCTCGGCTTCGTGCGCCCGAACGGCAAGAACTTCACCCGTCCTTCGGAACGGGCCGAACTGAAGCTGCTGGGCGGAGCCAATGGTCCCGGCTTCCTGATGAGCAAGAACTTCTTCGTGATCAAGCGCTACAACGCCGCCGACACCTATGCGCTGGGGGTTGGCCTCCTGGCCGACGAGATCGCCGGCTATGGCGGCATGCAGCAGGCCTGGCCGCGTCCGCAGGGCACGCTCGACATCAAGGAAAAGTTCGAGCTGCAGACCCGCATGAAGGCGCTCGGTTATTACGATGGCGAAGTGGACGGCAATTTCGGTTCCGGTTCCAAGGCCGCCATCACGGCCATTCAGACCCGGCTCGGCATGAATACCGACGGCGAGCCGACCCGCAAGCTTCTGGACGCCCTGCGCAATTGACATTTCGAAAAGGTCTTCCCACCTTTTCGAAATGAGCATGCATGACGACAGAGAAACGGACGGCTGACACGATGCCGGCAAGGCCTGCCAGATATGGTCTGAAATGGACGGCCTGCCTGGCCGCGGCCCTGGCGGCGGTCCTGCTGCTGTCATGGCTGCCGCCGGCCGTGGCGCAGGAACGCGTCGAACGGCGAACACTGCTGCAATTGCTGTTCGGCCGGCCCGCGCCGCGACAGCCGGTCTACCGGACAGCGCCGGTGCGCCCGCCGGTCCGGGTTCCCCGCGCCGCCAAGAAGACGTCAAGCAGCGTCACCACGATTACCACCACACGGGCCCCCGCGGTTCCGGCACCGGCCCCGAAACTCGGCAGCGCCCAGAAGATCCTCGTCGTCGGCGACTTCCTGGCCGGCGGCATCGGCGAAGGCCTGATCGAAGCCTTTGCCAACGCACCCGGCACCACCATAGAGATCCGCAGCAACGGCTCATCCGGCCTGGTGCGCGACGACTATCACAACTGGCCTTTTGAACTGCCTGTGCTGCTGGACGAGATCAAGCCGGCACTGGTCGTCGTGGCACTCGGCGCCAACGATCGCCAGCAGATGACCACGACCGCGGCGAAGGAAAAGTTCCCGACCGACGCCTGGTTCACGGAATATCAAAAGCGCGTCAATGCCTTTGCGCATCTGATCGTCGACCGCGACATTCCCCTGCTCTGGGTCGGCATCCCGCCCTTCAAGTCACCGGGCATGACCGCCGATGTCATCAAGCTGAACGAGGTGTTCCGGACTACCACGGAAAAGGTCGGCGGGGAGTTCATCGATATCTGGGACGGCTTTGTCGACCAGGACGGCCGTTTCGTACTGACCGGCTCGGATATCAACGGCCAGCAGGTGCGGTTGCGCGGCTCCGACGGCATCAACCTGACCGCCGCCGGCAAGCGCAAGATCGCCTTCTACCTGGAAAAGCCGGCCCGTCGGCATCTCGGCGACATGGCAAGCCCTGGCCTGCTGCGGCTTGATGCCGACAATCTTCCCGAATTGATCAGCCTGCCGCCCTCGGACATGCAGAATGTCGTCCGGACCCAGCCGATAGGCCTGACCGATCCGGCCCTCGACGGCAGCGGCGAACTGCTCGGCGCCGGCCCGCTGACACCCTCGCCCTTTCCCTCGCCGCGCGATCAGCTGGTCCAGACCGGCATCCTGCCAACGGCGCCACAGGGCCGGATCGACAACTATCAGATCGTCACCAAACCGCAGCCCTGAACGCGGAACGGCCGCCAGAGGCGACCGTTTTGATCAATGTCGTGGACGGATGTTACCGTGGCAGTACGGTTGCCCCCATCAGCGCCTCGTCGATGGCGCGGGCCGCCTGGCGGCCTTCACGGATGGCCCAGACCACCAGCGACTGGCCACGACGCACATCGCCGGCCACCCACAGCTTGTCGATCGAAGTCTTGTAGTCGCGATCATTGGCCACGACATTGGTCGAGCCGCGATTGTCGACATTGAGCGTCAGCTGACCGTCGAGTTCCTTCAGCACGCTGTCGGTGAACGGGCCGCGGAAGCCGATAGCGATGAAGGCCAGATCCGCCTTGATGATGAACTCCGTGCCGGGAATCGGCTTGCGGCGCTCATCCACCTGGCAGCACTTGACGCCGGTCAGCACGCCATCCTCGCCGACGAATTCCAGCGTTGCCACCTGGAACTCGCGCACAGCGCCTTCGGCCTGGCTCGACGAGGTGCGCATCTTGGTCGCCCAGAACGGCCAGATGGCCAGCTTGTCTTCGGTCTGCGGCGGACGCGGGCGAATGTCGAGCTGGGTCACCTTGACGGCGCCCTGGCGGAAGGCCGTGCCGACGCAGTCCGACGCGGTATCGCCACCGCCAACCACGACGATATGCTTGCCGCCGGCCAGGATCGGATCGGAGGGCCAGCCGGAGCTGTCGATGTTCTCGCGGCCGACGCGGCGGTTCTGCTGCACCAGATAGGGCATGGCATCATGCACGCCGTGCAGCTCGACACCGGGAATGCCGGCTTCGCGCGGGGTTTCCGAACCGCCGCAGTACAGCACCGCATCGTAATCGGCCCGCAGTTTTTCAACCGTCACGTCGACGCCGACATTGACGCCGTAATGAAAGGTGACGCCCTCGCCTGTCATCTGCTCGACGCGGCGGTCGATGAAGTTCTTCTCCATCTTGAAATCGGGAATGCCGTAGCGCAGCAGGCCGCCGGCCTTGGTCTCGCGCTCATAGACATGCACCTCGTGGCCGGAGCGGCCCAGCTGCTGGGCCGCTGCCATGCCGGACGGGCCGGAGCCGATGATGGCGACCTTCTTGCCGGTATGGACGGTGGCCGGCTGCGGCACGATGAAGCCGAGCTCATAGGCCTTGTCGGCGATCGCCTGCTCGACGGTCTTGATGGCAACGGGTGCATCTTCGAGATTCAGCGTGCAGGCTTCCTCGCAAGGTGCCGGACAGACGCGGCCGGTAAACTCCGGGAAGTTGTTGGTCGAATGCAGGTTGCGGATCGCCTCTTCCCACTTGTTGTTGTAGACGAGGTCGTTCCAGTCGGGGATCTGGTTATGGACGGGGCAGCCGGTCGGGCCATGGCAATAGGGGATGCCACAATCCATGCAGCGGGCCGACTGCTTCTGCACTTCCGCATCCGACATCGGGATGGTGAATTCGCGGAAATGACGGATGCGGTCGGACGCCGGCTGGTACTTGCCCACCTGCCGGTCGATTTCCATAAAACCTGTAACCTTGCCCATGTTTAAATCCCTACTCCGTCACCGCCCTATCGCAGCCAGTTCTCTATTTTCAAATTTGGAACGTGCGAAAACTCGCGCTCATTCCCGGTCACCACAGTTGCGCCAAGCGACAAAGCCTGTGCCGCGATCAACAAATCCATGTCTCCAACTCTCAGGCCCAAACTCTCGGTCAGGGCGCGAATCATCCCGTAATGTTCGTCCGCTGGCGGCTCGAATGTCTCGACCGGCAGGACTTCCAGAATGCTTGCAAGACGTGCAGCGAGCTTCTTCGAGCCTCTCTTTTCAATTCCAAAGCGTATTTCGGAGACAACGATGATGCTGGTAAAAATCTCGGCATCACCGACTTCCGTTATCTTGGACACCACGCGACCCTGCGGATTGTGCATGATGTCCGAGACGATATTGGTATCCAAAAGATATTTCATGGATCGCCCGGCTCACCGATATCGACGGGCTCCGGATATTTATCCTCGATCTCAGGCAGCCAATCTTCCTCGTCGAGCGGCTCCAAGGTCGACAGCACCTGCAACAGGGTCATCTTTTTGACAGGATGAATGAGAAGATCGCCTTTTTCATCCATCCTGATTTCCACCCTATCCGCATCGAATTCGAACTCCTTCGGAATCCGAATTGCCCGGCTTCGACCGTTGTTGAAAACTTGCGCAATTTTTACTTTGGAATGTTCATTCATGCGCGCCTCCATTTCGTGATATGACGCGTCATATCACGAAATGCTGTTGATCAAAACTACTCCGCCGCCACGCCCATCTTCATCCGTTCCATGTCCTCAAGCGCACGGCGGTATTCAACCGGCATGACCTTGCGGAACTTCGGTCGATATTCGGCCCAGTTGTCGAGGATCAGCTTGGCGCGGGCCGAGCCCGTGTAGTGCAGATGGTTCGAGATCAGCTGGTAGAGGCGTTCCTCGTCATGGCGGGTCATGTCGCCCCACACGTCGACGCGGCCCCTGTGCATGAGATCGCCGCCGTGATGGTGCAGCTTCTCCAGCATGTCGTCCTCTTCCGGAACAGGTTCGAGCTCGACCATGGCCATGTTGCAGCGCTGGGCAAAATCACCGGTCTCGTCGAGCACATAGGCGACACCGCCCGACATGCCGGCGGCAAAGTTGCGGCCGGTTTCGCCGAGCACCACGACAACGCCGCCGGTCATGTATTCGCAACCGTGGTCGCCCGCCCCTTCGACAACCGCAATGGCACCGGAGTTGCGCACCGCAAAGCGTTCGCCCGCCACGCCGCGGAAATAGCACTCGCCGGAGATCGCGCCGTAGAGCACGGTGTTGCCGATGATGATCGAATCTTCCGCGACGATTCGGGTGTTTTCCGGCGGACGGACGATGATGCGCCCACCCGACAGGCCCTTGCCGACATAGTCGTTGCCGTCGCCCACCAGATCAAACGTGATGCCGCGGGCGAGGAACGCGCCGAAGGACTGGCCGGCCGTGCCGTTCAGCGTCACGTGGATCGTATCGTCCTTCAGGCCCTTGTGGCCATAACGCTTGGCAAGCGCGCCCGACAGCATGGCGCCGGCCGAACGGTCGACGTTCTTGATATCGACCTCGAACACGACAGGCTGCTTGCTTTCCAGCGCCGGCATGGCCTTTTCGATCATGCGGCGATCGAGGATGTCGTCGATCG
The DNA here is from genome assembly GCF_023701945.1 of Rhizobium sp. CG5. Taxonomy (GTDB): domain Bacteria; phylum Pseudomonadota; class Alphaproteobacteria; order Rhizobiales; family Rhizobiaceae; genus Allorhizobium. The sequence goes on along the minus strand of NZ_JABAEF010000013.1, from coordinate 189,935 downwards.
GGTGCTTCTGGCGCTCGGTCCAGTAGGTCGCGGCCTTCGGCGCATCGACCTTGTGGAAGATGCGGCTGAAGTCGAGACCGCGGGCCTTCCAGTGGGCCAGCATATCGTCCTTCTCCAGAAGCTCCGACGCGCCGATGATCTCGTCCAGCTTGGCAACGCCCAGCGAGGCAAGGATTTCGCGCACCTCTTCGGCGACGAAGAAGAAGTAGTTGACCACATGTTCCGGCGTGCCCTTGAAGCGCTTGCGCAGCACCGGGTCCTGGGTGGCGACACCCACCGGACAGGTGTTGAGATGGCACTTGCGCATCATGATGCAGCCCGCCGCAATCAAAGGTGCCGTGGCAAAGCCGAATTCATCGGCCCCGAGCAGCGCACCGACGATCACGTCGCGGCCAGTCTTCAACCCGCCATCGACCTGCAGCGCAATGCGCGAGCGAAGGCCGTTCATCACCAACGTCTGCTGGGTTTCGGCAAGCCCGATTTCCCAAGGCGAACCGGCATGCTTCAGCGAGGTCAGCGGCGAGGCGCCGGTGCCGCCGTCGAAGCCGGCAATGGTGATATGATCGGCGCGCGCCTTGGCAACGCCAGCGGCAACCGTGCCGACACCGACTTCCGAGACCAGCTTGACCGAGACATCGGCTTCCGGGTTGACGTTCTTCAGATCGTAGATCAGCTGCGCCAGATCCTCGATCGAATAGATGTCATGATGCGGCGGCGGCGAGATGAGGCCGACGCCCGGCGTCGAATGGCGGGTCTTGGCAACGGTTGCGTCCACCTTGTGGCCTGGCAACTGACCGCCCTCGCCGGGCTTGGCACCTTGGGCGACCTTGATCTGCAGCATGTCGGCATTGACCAGATATTCAGTCGTCACGCCGAAGCGGCCCGAGGCGATCTGTTTGATGGCCGAGCGTTCCGGGTTCGGCGCGCCGTTCAAAAGCGGCAGGTAGCGGTCGGCTTCCTCGCCGCCCTCGCCGGTGTTCGACTTGCCGCCGATCCGGTTCATGGCGATCGCAAGCGTCGTATGCGCCTCGCGGGAGATCGACCCGAACGACATGGCGCCGGTCGAAAACCGCTTGACGATATCCACCGCCGGCTCGACCTCGTCGATCGAGATCGGCTGGCGGCCGAGCGCCTCCGCCCCCTTGATCTTGAACAGGCCGCGGATGGTGTTCATGCGCAGGCCCGTTTCGTTCACCATGGCGGCGAATTCGCGGTAGCGGTCCTGGCTGTTGCCGCGCACGGCATGCTGCAGCGAGGCAATCGAGTCCGGGCTCCAGGCGTGGTTTTCACCGCGCATGCGATAGGCATATTCGCCGCCGATATCGAGCGAGGTCGCCAGCACCGGATCCTTGCCGAAGGCAGACGAATGACGGCTGACGGTCTCCTCGGAGATTTCGCTCAAGCCCACACCTTCGATCGTGGTGGCGGTGCCGAAGAAATACTTGTCCACCAGTTCCGACGACAGGCCGATCGCATCAAAAATCTGCGCGCCGCAATAGGACTGGTAGGTCGAGATGCCCATCTTGGACATGACCTTGAGGATGCCCTTGCCGACCGCCTTGATGTAGCGATAGACGACTTCGTCTTCCGACACTTCCTTGGGGAATTCGCCATGCTTGTGCATGTCGAGCAGGGTGTCGAAGGCGAGATAGGGGTTGATGGCCTCGGCGCCATAGCCCGCCAGACAGCAGAAGTGATGGATCTCGCGCGGCTCGCCCGATTCCACCACCAGGCCGACCGAGGTGCGCAGGCCCTTGCGGATCAGATGATGGTGCACGGCAGCCGTTGCCAGCAGCGCCGGGATGGCGATGCGGTCCGGGCCGATCTGGCGGTCGGAGAGCACGATGATGTTGTAGCCGCCGCGAACGGCCGCTTCGGCCCGCTCGCACAGCCGGTCGAGCATCTCAGGCATGCCTTCGGCGCCGCGGTCGACGTCATAGGTGAAGTCGAGCGTCTTGGTGTCGAAACGGTCTTCGGTGTGGCCGATCGAGCGGATCTTTTCGAGATCGCCATTGGTCAGGATCGGCTGGCGCACTTCCAGGCGCTTGGCGTTGGCGGCCCCCTCATGGTCGAGAATGTTGGGCCGCGGGCCGATAAAGGAGACCAGGCTCATCACCAGTTCCTCGCGGATCGGATCGATCGGCGGGTTGGTGACCTGGGCAAAGTTCTGCTTGAAATAGGTATAGAGCAGCTTCGACTTCGACGACATGGCCGAGATCGGCGTGTCGGTTCCCATCGAGCCGATCGCTTCCTGGCCGGTGGTGGCCATCGGCGACATCAGGATCTTGGTATCTTCGGTCGTATAGCCGAAGGCCTGCTGACGATCGAGCAGCGACACGTCGCGGCGCAGCGCCCGCGGCTCAACCGGCTTCAGGTCTTCGAGGATCAGCTGGGTGCGATCGAGCCACTTGCGATAGGGATGGCTGCCCGCCAGGTCCGACTTCACTTCCTCGTCGGAAACAATGCGGCCCTTCTCCATGTCGATCAGCAGCATCTTGCCCGGCTGCAGGCGCCACTTCTTGATGATATCCTCTTCGGGAACGGGCAGCGTCCCGGCCTCGGAGGCCAGAATGATACGGTCATCGTTGGTGACGATATAGCGCGCCGGACGCAACCCGTTGCGGTCGAGCGTCGCGCCAATCTGCTTGCCATCGGTAAAGGCCACGGCGGCCGGTCCGTCCCACGGCTCCATCAGGGCGGCATGATATTCGTAGAACGCCTTGCGCTCCGGGCTCATCGACTGGTTGCCGGCCCAGGCTTCGGGGATCAGCATCATCACCGCATGGGCCATGGAATAGCCGCCGCGCAGCAGGAATTCCAGCGCGTTGTCGAAACAGGCCGTGTCGGACTGGCCCTCGTAGGAGATCGGCCAGAGCTTGGAAATATCCGAGCCGAACAGCGGCGAAGACACCGACGCCTGACGGGCCGCCATCCAGTTGACGTTGCCGCGCAACGTGTTGATTTCGCCGTTATGGGCGACCATGCGATAGGGATGCGCCAGCTTCCACGACGGGAAGGTGTTGGTCGAGAAGCGCTGATGCACGAGCGCCACGGCCGATTCGAAGCGCGGGTCGCTGAGGTCCTTGTAATAAGCGCCGACCTGATAGGCGAGGAACATGCCCTTGTAGACGATGGTCGAGGACGACAGGGAGACAGGATAGAAGCCGGTATCCTCGCCCTTGTACTGGTCGTAGATGCGGTTGGAAATCACCTTGCGCAGCAGGAACAGCCGGCGCTCGAAAGCCTCCGGCGTCGCGGCATCGCGGCCGGTGCCGATGAACACCTGGATATGGCGCGGTTCGGTCGCGGCGATATGCGGCGCCTTGGACAGCGACGAATTGTCGACCGGCACGTCGCGAAAACCGATCAGCTGCTGGCCTTCGCTGGCCACCACGTCGGCGATCACGTCCTTAAAGTGGGCGACCTGCGCTTCGTCCTGCGGAAAGAAGAAGTGGCCGACGGCATATTCGCCGGCCTTGGGCAGCGTGATGCCCTGGCTTGCCATTTCCTCGCGGAAGAAGCGATCGGGGATCTGCACCAGAATGCCGGCACCGTCGCCCATCAGCGGATCGGCGCCGACGGCGCCGCGATGGGTGAGGTTTTCCAGGATGAACAGGCCGTCCTTGACGATCTGGTGCGACTTCTGGCCCTTCATATGCGCGATGAAGCCGACGCCGCAGGCATCGTGCTCGTTCTTCGGATCGTAAAGACCCTGGCGGGCCGGCAGGCCATACTTGGGCGAAGGTCGACCGGCGGGCGTTTCGGCCGCGCTCACGGCAGCATGCTCGAATGCGTCAGATGGCGTTACTTTCGACATCGTCTTCCCTCCAGTTGAACCCTTCGCGGGCCTTTGCGCAGTTTTAGCCGACGGATGATGACATCGGCGCAACAGGGTCTGATCATGGCAGCGAGACCGAGCCTCGCGGTTCCCTCAAGCAGGAGCGAGGCGGCGGATAGGTCAGCCGGCTTACCTCGTTTTGACCTGCAGGGCCGCATGCCTGCGTCCGCCATCTCGCGACTATAGCGCGAAATGCAGCCTTGGTAAGGGCCTCGCGCTCAAAATCTTAACCCTTTACTCTTCGAAATAGGTCAACTTATCTGACCTAATTTCAAAATCTCTATGCCAGAAAGCCGAAACGCTGGCAAGACCCTTTCCCGAAAAATACGACCGGAACACGCAGCAAGATTACGATTTATAGCGAAAGGACGACATGTTCTTTCGCCAAGTGACCAAAAGCTTTGCGCTTTGTGCGTGCTGGGGCGATGCGACACGCCTTGCCGCCGCAGCGATTGAACGGCTGGCGAAAATGCTTAAAGCTGGCGCCAACCTTTGCCGCCATCTTCTCAGTCAGGATTCCGTTCATGTTCTTCTCCTCAGACAATTGGGCCGGCGCCCATCCGCTGATTGCCGAAAGTCTCGTCAAGGAAGCCTCCGGCTATGCGGCGGCCTATGGCACCAGCGATCTCGACAAGCGCATCGAAGCCCGCTTCAACGAAATCTTCCAGCGCGAGGTGGCCGTCTATTTCGTTGGCACCGGCACGGCCGCCAATTCGCTGGCTCTCGCCAGCATCGCAAAACCCGGCGGCGTCACCTTCTGTCACTCGGAAGCCCATGTCACCGCAGACGAATGCGGCGCTCCGGAATTCCTGACCGGCGCCTGCCGGCTGTTTACGGTCGAAGGTCCGAACGGCAAGCTGGAGCCCGAGGGCCTGAAGGCCGCCATCGGCCGCTTCCCGCCGGGCGCCGTGCACCAGGGCCGACCGATGGCCGTGACGCTGACCCAGGCAACCGAAAGCGGCACGGTCTACAGCCTTGCTGAAATCGAGGCGATCGGCGCCGTGGCCCGCGACGCCAACCTGCCGCTGCACATGGATGGCGCCCGTTTCGCCAATGCCATCGTCGCCCTGCAGACAACGGCTGCCGACATGACCTGGAAGCGCGGCGTCGACATCCTGTCCTTCGGCGGCACCAAGAACGGCTGCTGGTGCGCCGAGGCAATCATCTTCATGAAGCCGGAAATGGCCACCGAGATGCCCTTCATCCGCAAGCGCTCGGCGCAGCTCTTTTCCAAGACCCGCTTCATCTCGGCGCAGCTTGAGGCCTATTTGGAAGGCGGCCTGTGGCTCGACCTGGCCCGCCACGCCAATGACATGGCGGATCGCTTGCGCAGCGGCATCCGGGCCGCCGGCAAGAGCCGGCTGGCCTGGGACACCCAGTCGAACGAGGTCTTTGCCGTGCTGACCAAGGACGCCGCCGCCGAGGCCCAAGAAAAGGGCGCAAAATTCTACGAATGGCCGGTGCCGCGCGAAACGCCTGACCTGCTCGACGAAAACGAGACCCTGATCCGCCTCGTCACCAGCTTTGCCACCACGCCGGACGAGGTCGACCGCTTCGTCGCGGTCTTGTAACAGCGTCCTAGAACGCAAAAAGGCGGCTTCCCGGTTCGGAAGCCGCCTTCGATACGTCAAGACCTGATGGTTAGTTAACGTGCGCCTCGATCGACTTCGGCGCGGCATCCACCGGCTCGGCGGCAATCGAGATGCGACGCGGCTTCATGGCTTCCGGAATATTGCGCAGCAGATCGATGTGCAGCAGGCCGTTCTTCAGCGAAGCGTTCTGCACTTCGACATGATCGGCCAGCTGGAAGCGCCGCTCGAACGCGCGCTTGGCGATGCCGCGATAGAGAAACTCGGTGAGTTCCGGCTTGTCTTCCTCGATCTTTTCACCCTTCACGGTCAGCACATGGGCATGCGCCTCGATGCTGAGCTCGCGCTCGTCGAAGCCGGCAACGGCCATGGTGATGCGATAGGTGTTTTCACCCGTCCGCTCGATATTGTAGGGCGGATAGGTCTGCGCCTGTTCGGGCTGACCGAGGCTGTCGAGCATGGTGAAAAGCCGGTCGAAGCCGACCGTGGAACGGTAGAGTGGGGAAAAATCAACGTGACGCATGGATGCCCTCCTTAAGAAGCGACGTTTGCGGTTTTGATGTCCGATACCCTGTGGAGGCGTCACCGGACGGTGTCTTGCGGCCCTTGCGGCGTCCGCAGTCTAAAAAATGGGAATTGCCGTTTTGAGATTCAAGAGCCTGCTAATGCTGATGAATTGTAGATGAACGGCCAGTTCGGCTGGCGTTCAGCCAGGAGGCGCTAGACCAGAACCGTCGAAGGGAAAAACTTCGATGACTGAAGACACACCGTCCCTTCATCTTCAGTGGCTCTGGAGCCGGAGTCGCGCAAAGGTTTCGACCTTCAAGCGACCCCGGCTTTCTTTTTATTGTAAGGCCATGCTGCATCCGCCCTTGCGCTTTGTTATGCTGTTGGCGAGACCCACCCCAACCAGCCGGCGCAGTCATGGATCCCATACTCCACGAAACCCCGGGAAATCCGATTCCCGCCAATCACATCGCTGGCTATTTCGAAGGTCACGGCGGCGTCCGGCTGCGCTATGCGGTGTTTCGCGCCTCAGACCGCATCGCCAAGGGCACCGTCGTGCTGCTGCATGGCCGCAACGAGTATATCGAAAAATATTTCGAGACGATTCGCGAGCTGAATGCCCAGGGACTGTGGGTGGCGACCTTCGATCTGCGCGGCCAGGGCCTGTCGCAACGCCTGCTGAAGGATATCCGCCACGGCCATGTCCGCCGCTTTGCCGATTACGAGCGGGATCTCGACATCTTCCTGGAAAAGATCGTCCTGCCGGACACCCGCCTGCCGTTTTTCCTGCTGGCCCATTCGACCGGCGGGCTGATCGCGCTGTCAGCTGCGCCGCGGCTCGCCAACCGCATCGACCGCATGGTGCTGTCGGCGCCCTTCGTCGGCCTTGGCGGGCAAAGGCTGTCGCCGCGCAAGATCTTCATGCTGTCGATGCTGGCATCCCTGACCGGCCTTGGCGGCCGGCCGCTGTCGGCCGATCGCTCCAACCGGCCGTTTGCCGGCAATCCTCTGACCTCCGACCCGCTTCGCTTCCAGCGCAATATGGCCGCGGTTGCCGCCGTGCCTGGCCTTTCGGTCGGCGCGCCGACGGCCCGCTGGCTACACGAAGCGCAGAAGGTGATCCGCCGCGTCAGCGATCCGCAGCATCTGATGACGATCGCCATACCGACCGTGCTGATCGCGCCGATGCGCGACGGGGTGGTGCCTTATGTCGACCAGGAGCGGCTGGCCCAGCAATTCCGCGCCGCCCAGCTTGTCGCCATTCCCGGCGCCCGCCACGAGATCCTGCAGGAAAGCGACCGCTACCGCGCCCAGGCGATGGCGGCCATTGCCGCCTTCCTCCCGGGCAGCGATCCGGATGTCGCCCTTGAGGAAAGCGCCGCCTGATCCTGGCAGACCGGGTCGCACACCGTCAGCTAAGCAGCGCCAGCGCCTGCTCGTGCACCGCCTTGCATCCGGCCGCAACGATGCGCCCGCCAGCTTCCGGCCGCCCGCCGTCCCAGGTGGTGATGATGCCGCCCGCCTGCTCGATCAACGGGATCAAAGCGCCGACGTCATAGGGCTTGAGCGACGTCTCGACGACCAGATCCACATGCCCCGCCGCCAGCAGCGCATAGGCATAACAATCGATGCCGTAGCGGAACAGCCGCACCTTGTCCTCGATCGTCTGGTAACGCGCCAATTCATCACTCAGGAAGATATGCGGCGAGGTGGTGAAGAGGATGGCATCCTCCAGCCCGGCGCAGTCCCGCGTACGGATCTGCCGCTCCCCCTCCGGCCCGCTATACCAGGCCTTTTCACCGTCGGCATAATAGCGCTCGCCGGTGAACGGCTGGTCCATCATGCCCATCGTGGCCCGGCCGTGGTGCTGGAAGCCGATCAGCGTGCCCCACATCGGCACGCCCGAAATGAAGGCCCGCGTGCCGTCGATCGGATCGATCACCCAGACATGCTCGCGGTCGATGCCGATATTCTCGTGTTCTTCGCCGAGGATGCCGTGATCGGGGAACTCGGCCTCAATCAGCGCCCGGATCGCCGTTTCGGCGGCACGGTCGCCCTCGGTCACCGGGTCATAGCCACCGGCCAGCTTGTTGACGACATCCAGCCGCGAACGAAAGCGCGGCAAGGTTTCAGCCTTTGCCGCAGCGGCAAGGCGATCAAAAAAAGCACGATCGGGAAGCATGGGGACCATCCGGAAAGAGAAGCCTAGGAAGAGGTTTTCTAGCGGTCTTCTCAAGGCTTTGCAAATGGCCGGCGGAACCGTCACCTGCCACTTATATGCGCAATCTTTCATCGTGCCTAAAAATTGACAGCGCTGTCTCTTGACAATTGTGCAGCGCAATAATACTCTCATTTTACAGTCTTCTGACTGTAAATACCCTCCTTGGGTGTTTCCTCCCTAGACTTAGCCGCGCCAATGGCGCGGTTTTTTTTGGTCGGTTTTGAGGGAAAATGGGCCCGCCGGGGCATAGCCAGCCCAGAGCGGTCTATTCCGCCGCCAGCGCCGTATCGCCGGTCATATCGGCGGCAAACTCCGCCATGGCGCCGATGAAGGTGGCAAGCGCCGATGTCAGCAGGCGGAAATCGGGCCGCTTCTGCAAGGTCGCCTCATCCACATAGAGCGAACGGTTGATCTCGATCTGCAGCGCATGCAGACCGCGCACCGGCCGGCCGTAATGCTCGGTGATGAAACCGCCGGCATAGGGCTTGTTGCGCACCGCGCAGAAGCCGAGATTTTCGAGGATATGCAGGGCCGCCATCGACAGATCGGCAGAGGCGCTGGTGCCGTAGCGGTCGCCGATGATGAAATCGGGACGCAGGCTGCTGCCGGCCACCCGGATATTGCCGGGCATGGAATGGCAATCGATCAGCACGGCCAGGCCAAAGCGCGTATGGGTGCGCGCCATCAGCCGCCGCAGGCAGGCATGATAGGGCTTGTAGACCGTATCGATGCGCTCCATCGCGTGCTCGACCGGCATGCGAGCCGCATAAATGTCCATGTTTTCCGCAACGATGCGCGGAATGGTGCCCAAGCCCCCCGCCACCCGGATCGAGCCCGAATTGACGAAGGACGGCAGAGGGCCGCTGAACATCTTCGGATCCAGCTCGTAGGGCTCGCGGTTCACATCGATGAAGGCTCTTGGAAAATGCGCCTGCAGCAGCGGCGCACCGAAATCGGGCGCTGCGGCAAACAGCTCATCGACATAATGATCCTCGGAGCGGCGGATCGCCATGGGGTCGAGACGCGAGCTTTCCAGGAAGGTTGCGGGATAATGCCGGCCGCTATGGGGTGAGTTGTAGACGAAGGGAATGGTTTGCGTTTCCGGCTCGCGCACTTCGAACAGATCAAAATCGTCCGCCAACCCGTCCATTCCGCCTCTTTTTACCAAATCACCAACTAGTTTGCCCCGGCATGTTGCCAGTTGCACAGATCGAAGTCCATACTAAGGGCAAGGCGGACAGGGACGCTCCTTTGAAATTCACCGGATGTTTACTCGGATTGCGTTAAAGAGGAGGGCCGGAAAGCCTTTCATTCCCCTTTTGTGAGTAACGGTCCCTCAATGATACAGAAAATCCTTCTCGCCGAAGATGATAACGACATGCGCCGGTTCCTGGTCAAGGCATTGGAAAAGGCGGGTTACAAGGTGTCGTCCTTCGACAATGGCGCAAGCGCCTATGACCGTCTGCGCGAAGAGCCATTCTCGCTGCTGCTGACCGACATCGTCATGCCCGAAATGGACGGCATCGAGCTGGCGCGCCGCGCCACCGAACTCGACCCGGACCTGAAAGTCATGTTCATCACCGGCTTCGCCGCCGTGGCGCTCAATGCCGATTCGAAGGCGCCGAAGGATGCCAAGGTGCTGTCCAAGCCTTTCCACCTGCGCGACCTCGTCGACGAGGTGAACAAACTCCTTGCGGCATAAGGGTCTGTAAAAAACTCTTCACAAAACCGGAAAAGCCTATTGACGGGCCTAACGGTTTTGTGGTCTTAAGCCGCCATCGGATGGGCGTATAGCTCAGCGGGAGAGCACTACGTTGACATCGTAGGGGTCACAGGTTCAATCCCTGTTACGCCCACCATCCAGTTTGAGATCAAAGGCTTGGCGAGACATCGCCGAGCCTTTTTTCTGTGCGGGAAATGGGGGCAGCTACCCCGCCTTTGCCCCCACCACCGTCACCTCATCCCCGACATAGACGATGAGATAGCCGCCGCTCGGGGCGGCCTGTGCAGCCCATTGCTGCAACTGGCTGGCATAGGGCTCGGTTTTCCAGATGTTTGGATGGGCCGGATCGACCAGCACGGTGATCTGCGGTCCCTGGGTATAGACCATCATATGACAGCGGGCCGGCTCCCAGGCTTCATCCATGTCGGCCTTGGTCATCCAGTGACAGAAGAAGTCGCGGCAGGTGGCGGGCCGCTCGTCATAGGCCAGACAGCCCCTGCCCGGCTGGCAATGGCGGCACACGGCATTGGCAGGCTTATCGAAGACGTCGATCTCCGGCAGGATGCAGCACAGCGAACATGTGCCGCATGATCTGCCGTCAACGATGTTCGCCGCAATGCTCATGGCCCCTCGCCTCTCTCGCTCTGGCGCGCTAGATAGCAGGCCGGTGCTGTGAGACCAAGCCGTGCGGCGCAAGGCCGCCTACGCGCTGGCGCACATTGACCAAACGAGGAGGAGTAACCCCATGACCAAACGGATCGTCTTTACCGGCGGCAGCGGCAAGGCCGGGCGCCATGTCGTGCCTTATCTCGTGGACAAGGGCCACGAGGTGTTCAACCTCGATCTGGTGCCGCTCGATCATCCGGGCGTCAACACGCTGCAGACCGACCTGACCGATAGCGGCCAGGTGTTCAATGCGCTGTCCATGCATTTTGATTTCGCAGGGCTTGAAACCGGCAAGGGACCAGCCAAGGTCGATACGGTCGTGCATTTCGCCGCCGTGCCGCGCATTCTGCTGCGCCCCGACAACACCACCTTCCAGGCCAATGTCACCTCCACCTACAATGTCATCGAGGCGGCGGTGAAGCTGGGTATCAGGAAGATCGTCATCGCCTCCAGCGAGACGACCTATGGCGTCTGCTTTGCCGAGGGCGACAAGGACTATCACCAGTTTCCGCTGGACGAGGATTACGATGTCGATCCGATGGACAGCTACGGCCTGTCCAAGGTGGTCAACGAGAAGACCGCCCGCGCCTTTGCCATGCGCTCCGGTGCCGACATCTATGCGCTGCGCATCGGCAATGTCATCGAGCCGCACGAATACGACCGCTTTCCGGCCTTCATGGCCGATCCGCCGTCGCGCAAGCGCAATGCCTGGAGCTATATCGATGCGCGCGATCTCGGCCAGATCGTTCATCTCTGCGTCGAGAAGGACGGTCTCGGCTTTCAGGTGTTCAATGCGGTCAACGACACCATCACCGCCCATCAGCCGACCGCCGAATTTTTGAAAAAATGGGCGCCCGGCACGCCGCTGGCGCGCCCTCTCGAAGGCTACGAGGCGCCGCTCTCCAACGCCAAGATCCGCAACGTCCTCGGCTTCAAGGAAGAGCACAACTGGCGGTCATACGTGGGCTGAGACGAGGCAGAGGCCGCAGTAAGCGCCGCAACCAAAAGACGGCTCTCACCGCAAGGCGACGGCCCGCCTTGCGGCCACCACGGCATCGCGAATGACCGGCGACAGGATCGCGATGATCTCGGCAAGCTCTTCGTCGCTGGCATTGTAGGGCGGCGCCAGGATCACGGTGTCGCCATTCGTCCCGTCGACATTGCCGGTCGAGGGATAGCAGATCAGCCCGGCCTCGAAGGCCCGCCGGCCGATATCCGCATGCAGGCTGGCATAGGCCGGGAATGGCGTCTTGGTCAGCGGATCGGCGACCAGTTCCAAACCGATGAAGAAACCGCGGCCGCGAATATCGCCCACCTCAGGCACGTCGGCAAAGGCGGTCCGCAGCGCCTGCCGGAAGGTTTTGCCGCGCGACAGGACGCTCTGTAGCAGCCCGTCACGGGCGATGATCTTTTGCACGGCGACGCCAGCTGCACAGGACGAGGTATGGCCGGTGAACGTATGACCGGTCATCGCTCCGCCATGGGCAGCGGCCAGCACGGCATGGATGGCCTCGCTGTAAAGGGCAGCACCCAGCGGCTGGTAGCCGCCGGCCAGCCCCTTGGCGATGCTCATGATATCCGGCACGACACCGTCCTGTTCGAGTGCCCGAAACGTGCCCGTCCGGCCCGAACCGCACATCACCTCGTCGCCGATCACCAGCACGCCGTGGCGGCGACAGACGGCGGAAACCGCCGCTGCATAGCCCTTAGGCGCCGGCACCACGCCGCCGGCCGCCCCGACCACCGGTTCGAAGATGAAGGCCGCAACAGTCTGCGCACCGATCGTCAGGATCTGCGCTTCCAGCTCATCGGCCAGATACGCTACCAACTGATGACCCTCCACGCCTTGCGGCAGGCGGTAGGCATTGGCGCTGGAGACGAAGGCGACGTCGAGCAGGCTGCCCTCGAACGCCTCGCGCCGCGCCTTGAAATCGGAGACCGACAACGCGCCGAGCGTATTGCCATGCCAGGAGCGACGCCGCGAAATGAACCGGCGACGGCTCTTTTCGCCGCGCGCCGTGTGATATTGCAGGGCGATCTTCAGGCAGGATTCCACCGCCTCGGATCCGCTGCCGACATAGACCATATGCGGAAAATGGCCGCCGGCATTGGCATTGACGATCTCCGTCAGCTCTTCCATCGCATCCGAGGTGAAGAGATAGCGATACCCGTGAGCAACCCGGTCGAGCTGCGCCTTGATGGCCTCGTTGACCTCGGGATGGGCGTGGCCCAGGCAATAGACCGCAGGGCCGCCCGATCCGTCGAGATAGCGTTTGCCGTCACTGTCGAAGAGATAGCTGCCCTGACCATAGGCGATCTTCGGCAGCGCCTTGACGCCATAGGTCCCGCTGCCCGTCACCGTCGCCCTGCTGTTCATGCCAAGCACTCCCTGATCCCATCTGTTGGAGGTGCAAATGGGCCACGGATCTGGCAGCTTGGCAAGCAGGACGATGGCCGCGGTCAGTCCATCCTTACTCCGCCGGGCCGATCGTCAGGGTGATCGGCTGCAGCCCGTCGATCTCGCCGCGCAGCACGTCGCCGGGCAGGACCGGGCCGACGCCGGCCGGCGTGCCGGTATAGATCAGGTCGCCCGGCACCAGATGATAGAATTGCGAGAGATGGCTGATCAGTTCGGCCACCGACCAGACGAGATCGCTCAGATGCGCGTCCTGCTTGGTCTCGCCGCCGACCGAAAGTGCGATGCGCTGCGGCCCGATCGGCGCAAGATCGGCCGCTTTGGTGATTTCGGCAATCGGTGCCGAGTTCTCAAACGCCTTGCCCAGCGACCACGGCCGCTGCTTGGCGCGCTCGCTCAATTGCAGGTCGCGGCGCGTCATGTCGAGCCCGGCGGCATAGCCGAAGATCGCCTTGGGCGCATCCTCGACGCTGACCCGGAAGGCCGGCGCGCCGATCGCCACCACCAGTTCCATCTCGTAATGGAAATTGGACGTGCCCGGCGGATAGGCGATGGTGCTGCCGGTCGGTACGATCGCCGAGGCGGGCTTGGTGAAATAGAACGGCGCCTCGCGATCGACCTCATAGCCCATCTCGGCGGCATGGTCGGCATAATTGCGCCCGACGCAGAAAATGCGATGCACGGGAAAACCGGCCGTTTCGCCCTTCACCGGAACCAGCGGGATTGCCGGGATGTCGAATAATGCTGTCATGGGACTGTCTGCTCCTCGTTCCAAATCGCTGTCTCCCCCGCCAGGGAAGCATGCTGCATATAAATCAGGAATGCCGGATCGCCACCAGTCTTGCCACTGAAAATCCTGCCGAACCCACACGGAGAGCCGAGCCGCACCCCCTCCCCTTTTTAATGCGAAAAAATAGCAGTAGTCTGCGACAGACGAGCCAGGGGGAGTTCATGCTGGAAATATACGAAATGCCGGGCCACCTCATCCGGAGGCTCAATCAGGTCGCGGTCTCGCTGTTCGTGGAGGAAACGGCGAAGAAGGGATACGACCTGACGCCGGTGCAATATGCAGCGCTCAGCGCCATCGGCGCGACGCCCGGCCTCGACCAGGCCACCCTGTCCAGTCATATCGCCTATGACCGCGTCACCATCGGCGGCGTGGTCGACCGGCTTGAGCAGAAGGACCTGGTCCGCCGCGAAACCAATCCGAAGGACCGCCGCGCCCGCGAACTTTTCCTGACCGACAAGGGGCAGGACACCGTCGATCGCATCCGCCCGCTGGTCTGGGAGATGCAGGCCCTGCTGCTCGGCGGCCTCGACCCGACAGAGCGCAGCCAGTTCGTGCAGCTCCTGAAAAAAGCCGTCGAGGCAAGCAACGACCTGAGCCGGGCGCCCCTGCGGTTCCCGTAGGCGCGCAAGAGATGCCGAACGGCGGGCCATCGGCTTTCACGGAACCAGGACCGCCGCCCCCTGAAAACGGCCTGCCCGCAGATCGTCCAGCGCGTCGTTGGCCCGTTCGAGCGGATAGACCGTGGTGGTGGTCCTGACGCCGGCCTTCGGCGCCAGATCGAGAAATTCGACCGCATCGGCCCGTGTCAGGTTGGCGACTGATACGACGCGCCGCTCGCCCCACAGGATGCGGTAGGGAAAGGCCGGGATATCGGACATGTGGATGCCGCCGCACACCACCGTTCCGCCCTTGGCAACAACCCTCAGCGCCGCCGGCACGAGATCGCCGACCGGCGCAAACAGGATCGCTGCATCGAGCGGCACCGGCGGCACCTCCTGCGAACCGCCGGCCCAGACAGCACCGAGCGACATCGCCATGGCCTGGGCGTCGGCATCGCCGTCGCGGGTGAAGGCATAGACCTCGCGGCCCTGAAACCGGCAGACCTGGGCAATGATATGAGCGGCAGCGCCGAAGCCGTAGATGCCGATGCGCCGGGCCTCGCCCGCCATTTTCAGCGATCGCCAGCCGATCAGTCCGGCGCACATCAGCGGTGCGGCAGCAACCGGGTCATCAAAACCGGCCAGCGGAAAAGCAAAATCGGCATGGGCCACGACATGGCTGGCAAAGCCGCCATTCCGCGTGTAGCCGGTAAAGTCCGTCGCAAAGGTTCTCCCGGCCGCTCCGGCAATAGGAGCAGCAGCCGCAGGTATGGCCAAGCCAGGGAATGCCGACCCGCATACCGGGCGACAGGCTGGTGACCTCGGGCCCGAGGCTCTCGACCATGCCGACGATTTCGTGTCCGGGTACAAGTGGTAGCTGGGGGTCCGGCAGATCGCCGTCGACCACATGCAGATCGGTCCGGCACACGGCGCAGGCCTCGACCCGCACGAGAATCTCGCCGGGGCCGGCCAGCGGCAATGGTCGCCATTCCAGTTGCAATGGCTCACCGGGTCGGCGAAGAACCATGGCCTTCATCGGCTTCAGGTTTTCAGGCATCTTGCGTCCATCCTAAAGGAGAAACAGCATAACGAGCCGCTGCTGCGAAACGCAACCGATAAGAGCTTCTGAAGGCGAGGCGTCGAGACGTTGTCCGGCAATAAGGGATCGGCAAAGGTGAAAGCTCTTCTGCCGCAAAGCCTCCGAAAGAGCATCCATCAGTCGCCTGCCAAGCCGCCGATCTTGATCTTCAGGAGCAGCCGGACACTGTCATCTTTCCCTAGGGTCAGCCAGGCGTTTCTCGCATCGGCGTCGGCATCGATATGTGTCAAACGGCCATGATAGGCTTGGAGCACAGCATAAAAAATGCAACAACCTGCCCATCGAAAGGGTTGGGCCCCGTCAAGCGTTTGCACGTCGCGAACGGCCGGAAGGGCTCACGCCCTTGTGACATGGTCGGCGTTATGCCGTTTGCGTGACCGAGAACCGAAAGGGAAAGCAGGAAATGACCGATAAGATCGTACCCGTCATCATGGCCGGTGGCAAAGGAACGCGGCTCTGGCCTCTGTCACGGGCAACGGCTGCCAAGCAGTTCATCAAGTTCCTGGGCGACAAGACGCTGTTTCAAGATACGCTGACACGGGTCAGCGATACCAAAAACTATGAGCCGCCGCTGGTGGTGACCAACGAGGAATTTCGCTTTCTGGTCGCCGAACAGGCCCGCGAACTCGGCATAACCCTGTCGGGCATCGTGCTGGAGCCGGTGGCCCGCAACACCGCCGCCGCCGTCGCGGTCGCCGCCCTTGCCGTCAGCGAGCGGTTCGGCGAGGACGCCATCCTGCAGATTCTGCCATCCGACCACGCCATCACCGTCGATGCCGCCTATCTCGCCTGCGTTCGCACCGCCCATGAGGCCGCCAAGGCCGGCAAGCTGGTGACCTTCGGCATTACGCCGACCGAGCCTGCCACCGGCTACGGCTATATCGAAATGGGCAAGAACCTTACCGGCGGCGCCTATACCGTCAGCCGCTTCGTCGAAAAGCCGGATCTGGAAAATGCCCAGAAAATGGTGGACGCTGGCAATTTCTACTGGAACTCCGGCATGTTCGTCTTCTCGGCCAAACAAATCATTGCCGAGATGAACAGCTATGCGCCCGAGGTCGTCGCCGCCGCGACGCAAGCGGTCGAAAAATCGGTGCAGGACCTTGATTTCTCCCGTCTCGACGAAACCTCCTTTGCCCAGAGCCCGAGCATTTCCATCGACTATGCCGTCATGGAAAAGACGCCGAATGCCGCCGTCGTGCCGGCCGCCATCACCTGGTCGGACCTCGGCAGCTGGGATGCGGTCTGGAAGCTCGGCGACGCTGACGAAAACGGCAATGTCGTCACCGGCAAGGCCACCGTCAGCAACACCCGCAATTCGCTGGTCATGTCGCGCACCAGCCATCTGGCCGTGCAGGGCATGGACGGCATTGCCGTGATTGCCAGCGAAGACGCCGTCTATGTCGGCCGGCTCGACGAGAGCCAGGATGTCGGCAAGCTCGTGCAGCTGCTGGCCTCGGACAAGGCGACCGCACCGCTGACCGAGACCCATCCGACGTCGCTCAGGCCCTGGGGCGGCTATACGTCGGTGCTCAATGGCGACCGCTTCCAGGTCAAGCGCCTGTTCGTGCATCCCGGCAAGAAACTCTCCCTGCAGAAGCATCACCATCGCTCGGAGCACTGGATCTGCGTGCGCGGCACCGCCGAAGTGACGGTCGGCGACAAGGAAACCATCCTGCATGAAAACCAGTCGATCTACATTCCGCAGGGCGCCGTGCATCGGCTCGGCAATCCCGGCAAGATCCTGCTCGAACTGATCGAGATCCAGACCGGCTCCTATCTCGGCGAAGACGACATCATCCGCCTCGTCGACGAATTCGGCCGCAACTGATCGTCTGACGCCGCCTCCGGTTAGAGCGCCCGACCTTCGGCGCTCCAGAGACCGCATCATAAAGCCCCGTGAAGCCCTGCTTCGCGGGTCTTTTTCTTGGCCGCGACTTGCCAATTTGACACGACTTTGTTAATGAATGACCGGTCAGTCATAATTGAAGGCAAGTGCATGACCGAGAAATCGAGACGCCGACGGGACCCGCAGGAGCGACGCGCCGACATCCTGGCCGCTGCCCTCAGCCTGTTTGCCGAACGCGGCTTCGCGGCAACGCGGATCGAGGACGTCGCCGCCAAGGCCGGAATCGCCAAGGGAACCGTCTACCTGCATTTTCCCGACAAGGAAGCACTGTTCACATCGCTGGCCTCCACCATGGCCTCGCCGATCCTCGAGCAAATGGAAATGCTTGCGGCAAACGACGCCATCTCGTCACGGGCCATGGTGGCCGGCCTTTACGAGCTGGTACAGACCGAAATTCTCGGCACCGTGCGAGGCCAAATGCTCCGCCTGCTTTTGGCCGAAGGACAATTCTTCCCCGTCGTCACGGAATTCTACCATCGCAATGTCATGACGGTCGGTTTGCGGATCCTGCGCACCGTGCTGGAGCGCGCCGCCAAACGCGGAGAATTGCACAGCGCCAAGATCGCAGCCTTTCCGCAAATGGCATTCGCCCCGGTGCTGCTGTCGATCGTCTGGCAAACGCTGTTCGAGCCCTATGAGCATCTCGATACCCGCGGCCTGTTCGAGGCCTTTCTCGACACTCTCTTCCGGACTCCCCAAGGAGATGCATCATGAAGCGCATTGCCCTGCTGCTGCTGGTCATCGGCGCCGCCCTTGTCGCCGTGCCGCTCTATTTCGAAAACGGCTCCAAGCGTCCCTACCAGGGCTGGGTCGAGGCAGACCTGCTGTTCATCGGCCCGGAAACCGCAGGCCGCCTGACATCCGTCACGGTGGCGGAAGGCGACCCGGTCGAAAGCGGCACGCCACTCTTCGGCCAGGACGATACGGCAGCCAAGGCGGCGGTGGCAGCACGGACAGCCAACATCGCTGCACTCCAGGCGCAATATCAGCAGGCCGTGATCGCCCAGAAACGGCCCGAGGAAATCACCATCCTGCAGGCCTCCGAGCGCCAGGCCGAAGCCGAACTGGCCCTTGCCGTACAGGATCTGCAGCGGGCCCGGGCGCTGGCCGATGCCGGAACGGTGACCCGCGCCAATCTGGACGCCGCCGTCGCCACCGAGGCCGCCAATCGGGCAGCGCTCGACAATATCCGCGGCCAGATCGTGCTGGCCCGGCTGCCCTCCCGCGACGAGGCCATCAGGCAGATGGCGGAGACGGTCGCCGTTGCCAGCGCCGAACGGGACGAAGCCGCCAACACGCTGGCGCGCCTTTCGGTCACCGCACCGGCCTCCGGCACCGTGCAGACCGTCTATTACAAGGCCGGAGAGGTCGTGCCGGCCGGTCGGCCGGTCGTCGCCCTCCTGTCGCCCGACGCCATCCGCATCCGCTTCTTCGTCCCCGAGACCGACATGGCCGGCATTGAACGGGGCCGGCAGGTGCGCGTCGCCTGCGACGGCTGTCCGCCGACCACGGCCCGCATCAGCTTCATCTCGACCAGCGTCGAATATACGCCGCCGGAAATCTACAGCGTCGAGGAACGCGCCAAGCTGGTCTACCGCGTCGAGGCGGTGCCGGAAAACCCGCAAGCCATGAAGCCCGGCCTGCCGGTGGACGTTACCCTGGCCGCATCGGACCCACGGTGATGACCTCTTCTTTGTCTCCGCCTTCTGCCGAACTGGTGATTGACGTCAAAAATCTCACCAAGAGCTTCAATGGGCGCGTCGTCGTCGACAGCCTGTCCCTCAGCGTCCGCAAAGGCGCCATCCATGGCTTTCTCGGCCCCAACGGCTCGGGCAAGACGACGACGATCCGCATGCTCTGCGGTCTGCTGACCCCGGATTCCGGCAGCGGCACCTGCCTTGGCTATGATATCCTGACCCAGTCGGACAGCATCCGCCGGAGGGTGGGCTACATGACCCAGAAATTCTCGCTCTATCAGGATCTGTCGATCCGCGAGAATCTGGAATTCGTGGCCCGCGTCTACAATCTTGCCGCACCCCGGCAGAAAGCCGCCGCCGCCATCGAGAGGCTCGGCCTCGGCGGCCGGGAGAACCAGCTGGCCGGCAATCTGTCGGGCGGCTGGAAGCAGCGGCTGGCGCTGGGTGCCTGCATCCTGCCCGAACCGGACCTGCTGCTGCTGGACGAACCGACGGCCGGCGTCGATCCCAAGGCGCGTCGGGAATTCTGGAGCGAGATCCACGCCCTTGCCGCCGAAGGCCTCTCGGTGCTGGTCTCCACCCACTACATGGACGAGGCCGAGCGCTGCCACGAGATCGCCTATATGGCCTATGGCAAGCTGCTGGTGCGCGGCACCGTCGAAGAGGTCATCGCCTCGACCGGCCTGCACACCTGGACCGTATCCGGTCCTGGCGTGCACAAGCTGCAGGCCGATCTGGAACAGCGTCGCGGCATCGATATGGTCGCGCCCTTCGGCACCAGCCTGCATGTCTGCGGCCGTGACGATGCCCTGCTGCTCGACGCCATCGCCCCGTTCCGCAGCCGGCAGGATCTGGTCTGGACGCCAAGCGCGCCAACCCTGGAGGACACGTTCATCGAACTGATGAACCGCTCGAAGGACAATTTCCAATGACCGCGGCCCGCAACGAAAACGGCAATGGCAATGGCAATGGCAATGGCTTCCTGCGCCGCTTCTGGGCGATGACCGTCAAGGAATTCATCCAGATGACCCGCGACCGCATCACCCTTGCCACCATGGTGATGATCCCGGTCATGCAGCTGTTTCTCTTCGGCTTTGCCATCAACACCACGCCGCACAACCTGCCGACAGCGGTCCTGATGCGGGAAAACAGCGATATCGGCCGCTCGATCCTGGCGGCGCTCAAAAACACCGATTTCTTCGACATCCGCGCCGTTCTGACGCGGGCCGAGGACATGGACCGCATGCTGGAATCCGGCAGCGCGCTGTTCGTCGTCGAGATCCCGGCAGGTTTCGAGCGTGCCGTGCGGCGCGGCGACAACCCGTCCCTGCTGGTCGCTGCCGACGCCACCGATCCGGTGGCGGCCAGTTCGGCGCTCGGCGCCCTGTCGGGCATTATCGCAACCGCCCTCGAACACGACCGCCACATCACGATTGCCGAGGCGAGCAAGCCGCCCTTCACCATCGTTCAGCACCGCCGCTACAATCCGGCCGGCTCCTCGACGCTCAACATCGTGCCCGGCCTGCTCGGAACGATCCTCACCATGACGCTGCTGATCTTCACGGCCTTGTCCGTGACCCGCGAGGTGGAACGCGGCACCATGGAAAACCTGCTCTCCATGCCGATCAAGCCGATCGAGATCATGCTCGGCAAGATCGCGCCCTATGTGATGATCGGCCTGTTGCAGGCGATGATCATCATTGCCGCCGGCTATTTCGTCTTTCGCGTGCCCATACTCGGCAGTCCGGCGGCACTTGCGGCCGTAACGGCCCTGTTCGTCGTCTCCAACCTGTCGATCGGCTACACCTTCTCGACGGTCGCCACCAACCAGCTGCAGGCCGTGCAGATGGCGATGATGTTTTTCCTGCCCAACATCCTGCTGTCGGGCTTCATGTTCCCCTTTGCCGGCATGCCGACATGGGCCCGAGGGATCGGCGAGGCGCTGCCGCTCACCCACTATATCCGCATCGTGCGCGCCATCATGCTTAAGGGCGCATCGATCGACGTACTGGCCTATGACACGGCTATGCTGGTGCTGCTGACCATGGTCGCCATGGCCATTGCGGTCAGGCGTTTCCGCCGCACGCTGGATTGACAAAGACCGTCTCCGGCCGCCGACACGCCATGCTGCCGGTGCAACGGTCGATTTGTTTATCGTCAGATCGTCCTTGCTTTATCGGCGTGCATTGCACAAGATCGCGGCAATAACTGTAAAAACGTAAAGTTCGGGCATACCGGGCAAGGGGCGACATGTCGATCAAAGCCAGTATTTATCACCTCACCCACTATAAATACGACACGCCCGTGCGGCTCGGTCCGCAGATCATTCGCCTGAAACCCGCCGCCCATTCGCGCACCAAGGTGCTCAGCCATTCGCTGAAGGTGACGCCGGCCAATCACTTCGTGAACCTGCAGCAGGACCCCTACGGCAACTACCAGGCCCGGTTCGTTTTTCCCGATCCGGTGACCGAGTTCAAGATCGAGGTCGATCTGGTCGCCGACATGACGGTCTACAATCCCTTCGATTTTTTCGTCGAGGAAGAGGCCAGCAAATGGCCCTTCTCCTATCCCGCCGAAATCCGCGAGGATCTGGCGATCTACATGAAGCCGGAGCCCGATAGTGCCGCCCTGGCCGCCTTCATGGATACCGTCGACAAGACGCCCGGCCAGACCACGGTCGACATGGTGGTGGGCTTGAACGCCCGCCTGCAGCAGGAGATCGGCTATGTCATCCGCCTGGAACCCGGCGTGCAGACCCCGGAAGACACGCTGACCATCGCCAAGGGCTCGTGCCGCGACACCAGCTGGCTGCTGGTGCAGATCCTGCGCCATCTCGGGCTGGCTGCCCGCTTCGTCTCCGGCTACCTGATCCAGCTGAAACCCGACCTGAAGGCGCTGGACGGCCCGTCTGGTACCGAAGTCGACTTTACCGACCTGCATGCCTGGTGCGAGGTCTATCTGCCCGGCGCCGGCTGGGTCGGCCTCGACCCGACCTCGGGCCTTCTGACCGGCGAAAGCCATATTCCGCTGGCCGCCACCCCGCATTATCGCAATGCCGCGCCGATATCAGGCGGTTATTTCGGTCATGCCAGGACCGAATTCGATTTCGAGATGACGGTGAAGCGCGTCGCCGAACATCCGCGCATCACCAAACCGTTTTCCGAGGAATCCTGGGATGCGCTCAACGCTTTGGGCAAGAAGGTCGACAAGGAACTGGCCGCCGGCGACGTCCGGCTGACCATGGGCGGCGAGCCGACTTTCGTGTCGATCGACGATTTCCAGTCCGGCGAGTGGAACACCGATGCCGTCGGCCCGACCAAGCGCGACAAGGCCGACCAGCTGATCCGCAAGCTGCGCGAACGCTTCGCGCCCGGCGGTTTCCTGCATTACGGCCAGGGCAAATGGTATCCGGGCGAAAGCCTGCCGCGCTGGACCTTCTCGCTCTACTGGCGCCGCGACGGCCTGCCGATCTGGCAGAACCCCGACCTGATCGCCGAAGAAGGTGCCAAGACCGGCGCCAAGCCGGAAGACGCCGAAAAGCTGCTGACGGCGATTGCCGAAGAACTGGCGGTCTCCGGCGACATGGTGGTGCCGGCCTATGAGGATCCGGCCGAATGGATCATCAAGGAAGGCAGCCTGCCGGAAAATGTCGATCCGTCCAATTCCAAGCTCACCGACCCGGAGGAGCGCAACCGCATCGCCCGCGTATTCGAGCGCGGCCTGACCACACCGTCCGGCTATATCCTGCCGGTGCAGGCCTGGAATTCCAAAGCCTCCGGCCGACGCTGGGTCAGCGAAAAATGGCGCACCCGCCGCGGCAAGATCTTCCTGGTGCCCGGCGACAGCCCGGTCGGCTATCGCCTGCCGCTCGGCACCCTGCCCTATGTGCCGCCATCGCAGTTTCCCTATATCCATCCGGCCGACCCTTCCGAACCACGCAAGCCGCTGCCCGAACAGATCAAGCCGGCCGGCCGCACCATGCCGGAGGCCTCGTTCCAGGCCGATGACGGCGGCCAGCAGGAGCGGGTCGAACAGACGCTGAGCGAAATCGCCGGCGCTGTGCGCACCGCCATGTCGGTCGAGCCGCGCGACGGCCGCCTCTGCGTCTTCATGCCGCCGGTCGAGCGCATCGAGGACTATCTGGAACTGGTGGCAGCCGCGGAAAATGCCGCCGCAGCGATCGGCCTGCCGATCCATATCGAAGGCTATGCGCCGCCCCATGACGAGCGCATCAATGTCATCCGCGTTGCGCCCGATCCGGGTGTCATCGAGGTCAACATTCACCCGGCCTCGACCTGGGAGGACTGCGTCGCCACCACCGAAGCCGTCTATGAGGAGGCCCGCCAGTCGCGGCTCGGCGCCGACAAGTTCATGATCGACGGACGCCACACCGGCACCGGCGGCGGCAACCATGTCGTGGTCGGCGGTGCCAATCCCAATGACAGCCCGTTCCTGCGCCGTCCCGACCTGCTGAAAAGCCTGATCCTGCACTGGCAGCGCCATCCCTCGCTCTCCTATCTGTTCTCCGGCCTGTTCATCGGCCCGACCAGCCAGGCACCGCGCATCGATGAAGCCCGCCACGACAGCCTTTACGAGCTGGAAATAGCCCTTTCGCAGATCCCGGCACCGGGCGAAGGCAAAATGCCGCCTTTGCCCTGGCTGGTCGACCGGCTGCTGCGCAACCTTTTGATCGACGTCACCGGCAATACCCACCGCGCCGAGATCTGCGTCGACAAGCTGTTCTCGCCGGATGGCCCGACCGGCCGTCTCGGCCTTGTCGAGTTCCGCGGCTTCGAAATGCCGCCGAACGCCCGCATGTCGCTGGCCCAGCAATTGATGATCCGCGCCCTGATCGCCCGTTTCTGGAAAAACCCGATCGGCGGCGGCCTGGTGCGCTGGGGCACGTCGCTGCACGACCGTTTTATGCTGCCTCAGTACATCTGGCAGGATTTCCTCGAAGTGCTGGCCGACCTTGGCGATCACGGTTTCGATTTCAAGCCGGAATGGTTCGCCGCCCAGCTGGAATTCCGCTTCCCCTTCTATGGCGAGGTCGAATACGACAGCGCCAAGCTGGAACTGCGCCAGGCGCTCGAACCCTGGCACGTCATGGGCGAACAGGGCGCCATCGGCGGCACGGTGCGTTTCGTCGACTCGTCCGTCGAGCGCATGCAGGTCCGCCTCGAAACCGGCAATCCGGAACGCTATGCGGTGGCCTGCAACGGCCGGCGCGTGCCTTTGTCGAAGACCGGCACCAATGGCGTCTCGGTCGGCGGCGTGCGCTACAAGGCCTGGCAGCCGGCCTCCGGCCTGCATCCGGTCCTGCCGGTCAATACGCCGCTGACCTTCGACATCTACGACACCTGGTCCGGCCGCTCGATCGGCGGCTGCGTCTATCACGTGGCGCATCCGGGCGGGCGCAATTACGATACATTCCCTGTGAATGGCAACGAAGCCGAGGCCCGCCGGCTTGCGCGATTCGAACCATGGGGGCACAGTGTTGGTCACTATCCGCTGTGGCCGGAGACCGTTTCGCCGGAATTCCCCCACACTTTGGACTTGAGGCGACCCCAGGGCATCTGACGATATGGCGAAACAACCGGCGGCCCAACGAAGCCAGAAACCCCAGGACAAGAGCGCGGCTCTGGGTCAGAGCTACAAGGCCCTGCCGGGGGTTGCCGACGAAATGCTCGACAAGGACGGCAATATCCGCCCGGTCTGGCAGACCTTCGTCGCAGCCATCGATCGCATGACGCCCAATGAACTCCACGAGCGCTTTGCCCGGGCCGATCGTTATCTGCGCGACGCCGGGGTCTTCTACCGGGCCTATGGCGCGGCCGGCAGCAGCAGCGACCGCGCCTGGCCGTTTTCGCATATCCCGGTGCTGATCTCCGACGCCGAGTGGAAGGGCCTTGCCGAGGGGCTGGTGCAGCGCGCCAATCTGCTCGAGGCCATCGTCGCCGACATCTATGATCGCAACAGCCTGGTCGAGGAAGGGTTCCTGCCCTCGGCGCTGGTCGCCTCCAACCCGGAATTCCTGCGCCCGCTGGTCGGCATCAAGCCGGCCGGCGGTCACTACCTGCATTTCTGCTCGTTTGAGATCGGCCGCGGTCCGGACGGCAACTGGTGGGTGCTGGCTGACCGCACCCAGGCACCGTCAGGGGCAGGCTTTGCGCTCGAAAACCGCGTTGCCACCGCCCGCGCCTTTTCCGATCTCTATGCCGAGACCCATGTGCACCGGCTGGCCTCGTTCTTCGGCGCCTTCCGCGATGCCCTGCAGAGCAACAAGCAGACCAGCGAAGACCGCATTGCCATCCTGACACCGGGTCCCGCCAACGAGACCTATTTCGAACATGCCTATATCGCCCGCTATCTCGGCATCATGCTGCTCGAAGGCGAGGACCTGGCGGTCATCAACGGCAATGTCATGGTGCGCACCGTGGCAGGACCGAAGCCGATCAGCGTGCTGTGGCGACGGCTGGATGCCGCCTATGCCGATCCGCTGGAACTGAACCAGAGCTCCCATATCGGCACGCCCGGCATGGTCCAGGCGCTACGCAACGGGTCGGTGACCTTCGTCAATGCGCTGGGCAGCGGCATTCTCGAGACCCGCGCCCTGCCGGCCTTCCTGCCGTCGATCTGTCGCCATTTGCTGAACGAAGACCTCGCCCTCCCGTCGATCGCCACCTGGTGGTGCGGACAAAAGGCCGAACGGGAGCATGTGGCGCGCAATGTCAGCCGCATGGTGATCGGGCCGGCTTTTTCCCGCATGCCGTTCTTCGACGACAATGGCCAGTCGGTGCTCGGATCGACGCTGCGCAGCAGTGCCCGCGAAAAGATCACCGAATGGCTTGAGACGGACGGCGCCAAGCTGGTCGGCCAGGAGGCGGTGACGCTCTCCACCACGCCGGCCATCGTCGACGGTAAGCTGACGCCGCGCCCGATGAGCCTGCGCGTCTATGCGGCCCGCACCCGCGACGGCTGGCAGATCATGCCGGGCGGCTTTGCCCGGATCGGCAGCGGCGACGATGTGGCTGCCATCGCCATGCAATCGGGCGGCAGCGCCGCCGATGTGTGGATCGTCAGCGACAAGCCGGTGGAACGCACCACCCTGCTGCCGGCCGAGGAGGATTTCACCCGCAACATGCCCGGCAGCCTGCCGAGCCGCGCCGCCGACAACCTGTTCTGGCTCGGCCGCTATATCGAGCGGGCCGAAGGCGCCCGGCGCATCCTGCGCGCGTGGCACGCCCTTTTCGCCAAAACCGCCGATCCCGGGCAGCCGCTGCTGGCCTATGTCACCGAATATCTGGCGGCCACCGACGTAGACATGGACCGCGGCGTGCCGGAAAGCCTGCTGCGCAGCATCGACAGCGCGGTCTATTCGGCCAGCAATATCCGCGACCGCTTTTCCCCCGATGGCTGGCTGGCGCTGAACGACCTGGCCAAGACGGCACGGCGTTTTCACGACACCGTCAAGCCCGGCGACGATGCGGCCCACGCCATGACCATCCTCCTGCGCAAGCTGGCAGGCTTTGCCGGCCTGGTGCACGAAAACATGTACCGCTTTACCGGATGGCGCTTCCTGACGGTCGGCCGCTTTCTGGAACGCGGCCTGCATATGACGCGGCTGCTCGGCCACATGACTGGTGAAGACGCGCCGGACGGGGCGCTCGACATGCTGCTGGAGATCGGCGACAACGTCATGACGCACCGTCGCCGCTACAACGTCAACACGGCGCGCCTGACGGTCACCGACCTGCTGGCGCTCGATCCCCTCAACCCGCGCTCGATCCTGTTCCAGCTGAACGAGATCCGCACCGAAGTCGAGCAATTGCCGAATGCCTTCGTCAATGGCCAGATGTCGCCCTTCTATCGCCAGGCCATGCGCCTGCATTCGGGTCTGGCGGTGATGACGCCGGAAACCATGAGCGCCGACATCTACCAGAACCTCGAAGAAGAGCTCGAAAAGCTCTCCAACGTCCTCGCTCGCACCTATCTCGGGTAGACCATGCTGTACGATCTTTCCCTGCATATGGGCTATGTTTACGACGTTCCGGCCTCCGGAGGGCACCATATCGTCCGGCTGCTGCCGCTGTCCCTGCCGGAGCGGCAGCGCCTGATTGCCGGATCGGTGTCGTTCGAGCCGCTACCGGACGAGAAAGCCCATTTCGTCGATTTCTTCGAGCACCCGGCGATTTCCATCCAGTTTCGCTCGTCCCACGACAGGCTCGACATTCGCATGCAGGCCCGGGTCCAGGTGGAAAGCCACCCGATGCCGGCGGATTTTTCGCCGCTGCTCGACCGGCTGCCGCTGGAGCTTGCCGAATACTGGTCGCTGGATTCGGCCTCGCCCCATCACTTCATGGGAACGAGCCCGCGCATTGGCGACGTGCCGGAGATTGCCGCCTATGCCCGCAAGGGCCTGAAGTCCAGCCAGACCGTGCGCCAGATCGCCGAAGCGCTCTGCACGCGGATCTACACGGATTTCACCTATGACGGCGACGCCACCACCGTCGACACGACGCCGAAGGAAGCCTTCGCCCTGAAAAAGGGCGTCTGCCAGGATTTTTCCCATGTGATGATCGCCGCCCTTCGGAGCCTCGGCATACCGGCCGGCTATGTCAGCGGTTTTCTGCGCACCATTCCGCCACCGGGCAAGGAGCGGCTCGAAGGGGCCGATGCCATGCATGCCTGGGTGCGCGTCTGGTGCGGCACGACGGCCGGCTGGATCGAACTGGATCCGACCAACAATATCCCGGCCGGCACGGATCACGTGGTCGTCGCCTATGGCCGCGACTATTCCGACGTTGCTCCGGTGATTGGTGTGCTAAAAAGCTACGGAAGCCACCAGATCGAGCAATCGGTCGACCTTGTGCCCGTAAAATAGCCTGAAAATACTCCTTTGCACCCCCTATCGATAAAACTTGAGCATTCCATTTAAGCCGAATGTGAGGTTTTTTTCGTATGCCTTCATCCAGGGTGCTAGAACAATGGGTGTTGGAGATGATCGGCTTTTCAGCAATGCGTGGGACGCTCCGGCGTCTGGCCAATGACAGACGCGGCAATTTCGGCCTGATGACGGCGCTGATCCTTCCGGTCGGCATGGCGACGGTCGGCGTTGCCATGGACATGACCAAACTGATGCAGGTTCGCTCGGAACTGCAGGCTGCGGCCGATTCGGCGGCCCTGGCAGCGGCCTCGGCTCTCGCCGGCCAGGGGATCACCGATGACGAAGCCATCGAACTTGCGCGCAATTTCCTTGTGTCCCAGATGGCCAATCTGACCAACAGCGAGAGCGACACCTCGGATGAGGATATCAACGAGGATCTCGATGAGAACACGCTGACGACGATCAGCGAAACGTCGAACGGCAGCACAGGCGCCACTTACGACGTGAAGGTCGACGCCGATTACAATGTAGCGATGAACGCGTTCACCAGCCTGCTGGGTTATGACACCGTCACGATTTCGGTCAGCAGTTCCTCGCAGAGTTCGACCGAGAGCAAGAACGCCCTGTCGATGTTCCTCGTGCTCGACCGCTCCGGTTCGATGGCTGAAGAGACCACGACATCCTACACGGGCACCTGCACGAATAAAAAGGGCAAGACCTACTCCTGCACGAAATACTACACGAAGATGGAAGCCCTGCAGCTGGCGGTGGCCGATCTGACGGCGCAGCTCGACACCGCCGATCCGGACCAGATATATGTGCGGACGGCAGCCGTTTCGTACAACGCGTCAATGCAGACCCCGACATCCTTCGAATGGGGCACCGCGACGGCCCTGGCCTATGTCAACGCGCTGACGGCGACCGGCGGCACCGATTCCTCGGATGCCATGGAGAAGGCCTATACCAAGGTCACGGCGTCGAGCGAAGTCACAGCGCACACCAACAAGAGCGGCCAGACTGATCCGGGCAAGTACATTCTGTTCATGACTGACGGCGACAACAATTACACCAGCGCCGACACCGAGACCAAGGCGACCTGCGACAAGGCAAAGGCTGCCGGTGTGGAAGTCTACACCGTCGCTTTCATGGCGCCGACGCGCGGCCAGACACTGCTGGCCTACTGTGCGACAGACACGTCCCATTACTACGATGCCGACGATGCCGAGGAAGTGGTCGCCGCCTTCAAGGAAATCGGGGAAAAAGCGTCTCTTGCCACCACCCGCCTGACGCAATGAGCCGTTAGCCGCTCATTTCCGGCACCCCTTCCAGGGTCGTCTGCCGGTTACAGGACCGTCGTTCAAACCGCGTCGCCATCAGGGCGGCGCGGTTTTTTTTCGTCATCGAACCGTCTCACCGATCTGCAATAAATACAGGGGCTTATACTACCCTTGTCAAGGAACGTTGGCATTTTGGTGTTTGCCAAAATCGTCTGTTGCAAGTCCTTCATAACGATGCGTAAACTGTATTCTCTGATCGTCTGCCGGACCAGAATCACCCCGGTTAAACGTCGTCCTGACGTAACTCTCAAACGTGTTGGCGAAATCCATGATCAAAACCCTCAGCAAGACCGATCTGCCTCTGCCCGCGCCGCGGGTTTCCACTCCGGAAACCCTTGCTGCGGAGATCATCGAACGCCTGACCTACAGCATCGGCAAGGATGCCAAGGTCGCCCAGCCCCATGACTGGCTGACCGCCACCATTTTGGTGGTGCGCGACCGCATCATCGATCGCTGGATGGAATCGACGCGCAACACCTACGAGACCAATGCCAAGCGGGTTTACTATCTATCGCTGGAATTCCTGATCGGCCGCCTGATGCGCGATGCCATGTCCAATCTCGGCCTGATGGAGGAGATCCGCCAGGCGCTGGCATCGCTCGGCGTCGACATGAACATCATTGCCGGGCTGGAGCCCGATGCCGCACTCGGCAATGGCGGCCTCGGTCGCCTCGCCGCCTGCTTCATGGAAAGCATGGCGACGGTCAACATCCCCGCCTATGGCTACGGCATTCGCTACGTGCACGGCCTGTTCCGCCAGCAGATGGCCGAGGGCTGGCAGGTGGAACTGCCCGAGACCTGGCTTGCCCACGGCAACCCCTGGGAATTCGAGCGCCGCGAAAGCTCCTATGAAATCGGCTTCGGCGGCGGCGTGGAAACCGTGTCCGGCCAGAACGACGAGATCCGCTATGTCTGGAAGCCGAGCGAACGGGTGATCGCCACCGCCTACGACACGCCGATCGTCGGCTGGCGCGGCGAGCGCATCAACACGCTGCGGCTGTGGTCGGCCCAGCCGATCGACCCGATCCTGCTGGCCGCCTTCAATGCCGGCGACCATATCGGCGCGCTGCGCGAGAGCAACAAGGCCGAGACACTGACCCGCGTTCTTTATCCGGCCGACGGCACGCCAGCCGGCCAGGAACTGCGCCTGCGCCAGGAATATTTCTTCTGTTCGGCGTCCCTGCAGGACATCGTGCGCCGCCACCTGCAGCAGGGCAACGAATTGAGCGCCCTACCCGACAAGGTCGCGATCCAGCTCAACGACACCCATCCGGCAGTCTCCGTCGCCGAACTGATGCGCCAGCTCTGCGACATCCACGGCATGGATTTCGATACCGCCTGGGACATTACCGGCCGCACCTTCTCCTATACCAACCACACGCTCCTTCCCGAAGCGCTGGAGAGCTGGCCGGTGCCGTTGTTCGAGCGGCTGCTGCCGCGCCACATGCAGCTGATCTATTCGATCAATGCCAAGTTCCTGCTGGAAGCGCGCAAGCAGAAGAGTTTCACCGACGCAGAAATCGCCAATATCTCGTTGATCGACGAAAATGGCGACCGGCGCGTGCGCATGGGCAATCTGGCCTTTGTCGGCTCGCACAGCATCAATGGCGTATCGGCACTGCATACGGAGCTGATGAAGGAAACGGTCTTTGCCGACCTGCACAAGATCTACCCGACCCGCATCAACAACAAGACCAACGGCATCACGCCGCGCCGCTGGCTGATGCAGTGCAATCCGGGCCTGACCTCGCTGATCCGCGAGGCGATCGGCGAGGAGTTTCTCGACGATGCCGCCAAGCTGACGGCGCTCGATGCCTTTGCCCATGACGACGCGTTCCAGAAGAAGTTCGCCGCCGTCAAGCGCGCCAACAAGGAGCAGCTCTCCAATCTGGTCGCCAGCCGCATGGGCATCCGCCTGGATCCCTCGGCCATGTTCGACATCCAGATCAAGCGCATCCACGAATACAAGCGCCAGTTGCTGAACATCATCGAGACGGTGGCGCTCTACGACCAGATCCGCTCCCATCCCGAACGCGACTGGGTGCCGCGCGTCAAGCTTTTCGCCGGCAAGGCAGCGCCGAGCTATCACAATGCCAAGCTGATCATCAAACTGGCCAATGACGTGGCGCGGGTGATCAACAACGATCCCTCGGTTCGCGGCCTGCTGAAGGTCGTGTTCATTCCCAACTACAACGTGTCGTTGGCCGAGGTCATGGTGCCGGCCGCAGATCTTTCCGAACAAATTTCCACCGCCGGCATGGAAGCGTCGGGAACCGGAAACATGAAGTTCGCGTTGAACGGGGCGCTGACCATTGGCACGCTCGACGGCGCCAATGTGGAAATGCGCGATCACGTGGGGGAAGAGAACATCGTAATCTTCGGAATGACGGCGGACGAAGTGGGCAAGATACGCGCCGAGGGTCATAATCCCCGGGCCGTCATCGAAGGCTCGCGCGAGCTGTCGCAGGCTTTGGCCGCCATTGCCTCCGGCGTCTTTTCGCCGGACGACCGCGGCCGCTTTTCAAGCCTGGTGGATGGCATCTATCACCATGACTGGTTCATGGTCGCCGCCGATTTCGATGCCTATGCCAAGGCGCAGCGCGATGTCGATACGATCTGGAGCGACCCGAAATCCTGGTTCTCCAAGACGATCTTCAATACGGCTCGCATGGGTTGGTTCTCCTCCGACCGCACAATCCGGCAATATAGCGCCGACATCTGGAGAGCTTGATGAAAAAACCACCGAAGCAGGTCGGCGAAACCGTCTCAGTCGCGGCATTGCCCGCAGCCGAGATCGAGGCACTTGTCTCCGGCCGGCATTCGGATCCTTTCAGCGTGCTGGGCATTCAGCAGGCGGCAGCGGGCTTCGTCGCCCGTTGCTTCATCCCCGGCGCCGAGGCGGTCACGGTGATGACCCTGGACGGCGCCACGGTCGGCACGCTGGACCGCCTCAACGATGCGGGCTTTTTTGCCGGCAAAGTGTCCGTATCGAGCTTCCAGCCGCTTCGTTATCGCGCCGAGCGCGGCGATGCCGAATGGACGGTGACCGACCCCTACAGTTTCGGCCCGGTGCTTGGGCCCATGGACGACTACTTCCTGCGGGAAGGGTCGCATCTGCGCCTGTTCGACAAGATGGGCGCGCATCCGCTCAAGCATCAGGGCGTCGACGGCTTTCATTTCGCCGTCTGGGCGCCGAATGCCAGCCGGGTGTCGGTGGTCGGCGACTTCAACGAATGGGATGGCCGCCGCCATGTCATGCGGTTGCGCCGCGACACCGGCATCTGGGAAATTTTTGCCCCCGATGTGATGGTAGGCTCGGCCTATAAGTTTGAGATCGTCGGCAAGGACGGCGTGCTTCAGCCCCTGAAAGCCGATCCCTTCGCGCGCCGGGCCGAACTGCGGCCCAATACCGCGTCGATCACCGCCGCCGAACTGGTGCAGGACTGGCAAGACGAAGCCCATCGCCGGCATTGGTCGACCGTCGACCAGCGCCGCCAGCCGATCAGCACCTACGAAGTGCATGCCGGTTCCTGGCAGCGCCGGGCCGACGGCTCGATGCTCAGCTGGGACGAACTGGCCGAACGGCTGATCCCTTACTGCGTCGAGATGGGCTTTACCCATATCGAGTTCATGCCGATCACCGAACACCCCTACGACCCCTCCTGGGGTTACCAGACGACGGGGCTTTATGCCCCGACCGCCCGCTTCGGCGAGCCGGAGGGCTTTGCCCGCTTCGTCAACGGCTGCCACAAGGTCGGCATCGGCGTGATCCTCGATTGGGTGCCGGCCCATTTCCCGGTGGACGCCCATGGCCTGCGCCATTTCGACGGCACGGCGCTTTACGAGCACGAGGACCCGCGGCAGGGCTTCCATCCCGACTGGAACACCGCGATCTACAATTTCGGCCGCATCGAGGTGCTGTCCTACCTGATCAACAACGCGATGTACTGGGCGGAGAAATTCCATCTCGACGGCCTGCGCGTCGATGCGGTCGCCTCCATGCTCTATCTCGATTATTCCCGCAAGGAAGGCGAGTGGGTGCCCAACGAATACGGCGGACGGGAAAATCTCGAGGCCGTGCGTTTCCTGCAGAAGATGAACCACCACGTCTACGGCTCGCATCCCGGCATCATGACCATTGCCGAGGAATCGACCTCATGGCCAAAGGTCTCCCAGCCGGTGCACGAAGGCGGACTGGGCTTCGGCTTCAAGTGGAACATGGGCTTCATGCACGACACGCTGAGCTATTTTGCCCGTGATCCGCTCTATCGCAAGTTCCACCACCAGGAAATCACCTTCGGCCTGCTCTATGCCTATAGCGAGAATTTCGTCCTGCCGATTTCCCATGACGAAGTGGTGCATGGCAAAGGCTCGATGATTGCCAAGATGCCGGGCGACGATTGGCAGAAATTTGCCAACCTGCGCGCCTATTATGCCTTCATGTGGGGCTATCCGGGCAAGAAACTCTTGTTCATGGGCCAGGAATTCGGCCAGTGGAGCGAGTGGAGCGAGAAGAAGTCGCTCGACTGGAATCTGCTGCAATATCCCCTGCACGAAGGCATGCGCCGCCTGGTGCGCGATCTCAACGGCTATTACCGCTCCAAGCCCGCCCTGCATGCCCGCGATTGCGAGGGCGAAGGTTTCGAGTGGCTGATCGCCGACGACGACGACAATTCGGTCTTTGCCTGGCTGCGCAAGGCGCCGGGTGAGAAGCCGGTGGCGATTATCTGCAATTTCACGCCGACCTATCACGAGCGCTATTCGGTACCCTTGCCGGTTGCCGGGCGCTGGCGCGAAATCCTGAATACCGATGCCGAGATCTACGCCGGCAGCGGAAAAGGCAATGGAGGTCGCGTGGAGGCGACCGAGCATGCAAGCGGCGGCATCAGGGCGAATTTGACCCTGCCGCCTCTGGCCGTGATCATGCTCGAACTCGAACACTGATGCTGGGAGGAAAACAATGACGGGTAAACGGGTACAACCTCTGGCACGCGATGCCATGGCTTATGTTCTGGCGGGGGGGCGTGGCAGCCGCCTCAAGGAATTGACGGATCGACGCGCCAAGCCGGCGGTCTATTTTGGCGGCAAGGCGCGCATCATCGATTTCGCCCTGTCCAACGCCCTGAATTCCGGCATCCGCCGCATCGGCGTTGCCACCCAGTACAAGGCCCATTCGCTGATCCGCCATCTCCAGCACGGCTGGAACTTCTTCCGCCCCGAGCGCAACGAGAGCTTCGACATTCTGCCGGCCAGCCAGCGCGTGTCCGAAACGCAATGGTACGAGGGCACGGCCGATGCCGTCTACCAGAACATCGACATCATCGAGCCCTACGGCCCGGAATATATGGTGATCCTGGCCGGCGACCATATCTACAAGATGGACTACGAACTCATGCTGCAGCAGCATGTCGACACCGGCGCCGATGTCACCATCGGCTGCCTTGAGGTGCCGCGCATGGAAGCCGTCGGCTTCGGCGTCATGCATGTCAACGAAAAGGACGAGATCAGCGCCTTCATCGAAAAGCCGGCCGACCCGCCCGGCATTCCCGGCAACGAGGAATTCGCGCTGGCCTCAATGGGCATCTACGTCTTCCACACCAAGTTCCTGATGGACATTCTGAAGCGCGATGCCGCCGATCCAAATTCCAGCCGGGATTTCGGCAAGGACATCATTCCCTACATCGTTCAGAACGGCAGGGCGGTCGCCCATCGCTTTTCGCAGTCCTGCGTACGCTCCGATTTCGAGCGCGAGCCCTATTGGCGCGACGTCGGCACCATCGATGCCTATTGGCAGGCCAATATCGACCTGACCGACATCGTGCCCGAGCTCGACCTCTACGACAAATCCTGGCCGATCTGGACCTATGCCGAGATCAATCCGCCGGCCAAGTTCGTGCATGACGACGAAGGCCGCCGCGGCTCGGCGATTTCGTCGCTGGTCTCGGGCGATTGCATCATTTCCGGCTCCTCGCTGCTGAAAAGCCTGTTGTTTACCGGCGTGCGGGCCAATTCCTATTCGCGACTGGAAGGCGCCGTCATCCTGCCGAAGGTGCAGATCGGCCGCCATGCGCGCCTGACCAATGTGGTGATCGACCACGGCGTGGTCATTCCCGAAGGCCTGGTGGTCGGCGAAGATCCTGATATCGATGCCAAGCGCTTCCGGCGCTCCGAGAACGGCATTTGCCTGATCACCCAGACCATGATCGACAAACTGGATCTGTGAACCCGATGAATGTTCTTTCGGTCGCCTCCGAACTCTATCCGCTGATCAAGACGGGGGGGCTTGCCGATGTCGTCGGCGCGCTTCCCCTGACCTTGCAGAGCCACGGGATCGTGACCAGAACACTGATCCCCGGTTATCCCGGCGTCATGGCGGCCATTTCCGGGGCAACGCCCTGCCTGGAGTTTGACGACCTTCTCGGCGAGCGGGCCGTCGTGCTGGAGATCACGCACCAGGGCCTCGACCTGCTAGTGCTCGATGCACCCGCCTATTTCGACCGCCCGGGCGGACCCTATGTCGACCAGGCCGGCAAGGACTATCCCGACAACTGGAAGCGGTTTGCCGCGCTCTCCATGGCCGGTGCCCGCATTGCCGCCGGCGCTTTGCCGGGCTGGCAGCCGGATATGGTTCATGTCCATGACTGGCAGTCGGCGCTGACCCCGGTCTATATGCGCTATGCCACGACGCCGGAACTGCCAAGCCTGATCACCATCCACAACATCGCCTTCCAGGGGCAGTTTTCGGCACAGATCTTTCCCTCTCTCGGCCTGCCCGGCCATGCCTATTGGGAAGCGCTCGAATATTACGGCACGATCGGCTACCTGAAGGGCGGCATCGCCACCGCCCATGCGATCAGCACCGTCAGCCCCTCCTATGCCGACGAGATCCTGATGCC
This sequence comes from Rhizobium sp. CG5, assembly GCF_023701945.1. Classification (GTDB taxonomy): domain Bacteria; phylum Pseudomonadota; class Alphaproteobacteria; order Rhizobiales; family Rhizobiaceae; genus Allorhizobium. The sequence continues at coordinate 153,761 of NZ_JABAEF010000013.1, read as the reverse complement.
GGAATTCGGCATGGGCCTCGAAGGCGTGATCGCCAGCCGCGCCGCCGATCTCTATGGCATCGTCAACGGCATCGACGCCCGCACCTGGGATCCCGGCAGCGACGCGCTGATCGCCGGCAACTATTCAGCCGCCACCTTGAAGAAGCGCGAGACCAACCGCACGGCGCTGGCCGAACAGTTCGGCCTTGAGCAGGACAATGGGCCGATCTTCTGCGTCATCTCGCGCCTGACCTGGCAGAAGGGCATGGATGTGCTGGCCGAAGTCGCCGACGATCTGGTGGCGCAGGGCGGCAAGCTGGTCATTCTGGGCGCCGGCGACAGCGCACTGGAAAGCGCTCTGCTGGCCGCCGCCGCTCGCCACCCCGGCCGGGTCGGCATGCGGGTCGGCTATAACGAGCCGCTGTCCCACCTGATGCAGGCCGGTGCCGATGCCATTATCGTGCCGTCGCGATTCGAGCCCTGCGGCCTGACCCAGCTTTACGCCCTGCGTTACGGCTGCGTGCCGGTCGTGGCGCGCACCGGCGGGCTGAACGACACCATCATCGACGCCAACGAGGCGGCCCTTGCCGCCCGTGTGGCGACCGGCATCCAATTTGCCCCGGTCAGCGCCGAGAGCCTGCGCCAGGCGCTGCGCCGCACCTTCCGGCTCTATGCGGACGACAAGGTCTGGCAGCAGATCCAGAAGCAGGGCATGAAATCCGACATATCCTGGGGCAAGAGCGCCGAGCGGTATGTCGACCTCTACAAGCGCCTCGTGAAAGGTTGAGACGAGCATGATCAATACGGTAGCCACAAAGCCCTATCTGGACCAGAAGCCCGGCACATCGGGCCTGCGCAAGAAGGTGCCGGTTTTCCAGCAGGAGAACTATGCGGAGAACTTCATCCAGGCGATCTTCGATTCGCTTGATGATTTTGCCGGCCAGACGCTGGTGATCGGCGGCGACGGCCGCTTCTACAACCGCGAGGTCATCCAGAAGGCGATCAAGATGGCCGCCGCCAATGGGTTCGGCAAGGTCATGGTCGGCCAGGGCGGCATCCTCTCGACGCCGGCCGCCTCCCATGTGATCCGCAAATACCAGGCCTTTGGCGGCATCGTGCTGTCGGCCAGCCACAATCCCGGCGGTCCGACCGAAGATTTCGGCATCAAGTACAATATCGGCAATGGCGGCCCGGCGCCGGAAAAGATCACCGACGCGATCTATGACCGCACCCGCACCATTGACAGCTACAAGACCGTCGAGACCGCCGACATCGACCTCGATCAGATTGGCACGTTCGACGTCGCCGGCATGAGCGTCGAGGTCATCGATCCCGTCACCGACTATGCCGACCTGATGGAAGAGCTGTTCGACTTTGGCGCCATCCGCGACCTGATCCAGTCGGGCTTCCGCGTGGTGATCGATTCCATGAGCGCCGTCACCGGCCCCTATGCCATCGAGATCCTGGAAAAGCGCCTGGGTGCGGCCGCCGGATCCGTGCGCAATTCCGTTCCCCTGCCCGACTTCGGCCATCACCATCCCGACCCGAACCTCGTGCATGCCAAGGAACTCTATGACGACGTCATGAGCGCCGACGGCCCCGATTTCGGCGCGGCCTCCGATGGCGACGGCGACCGCAACATGGTGGTCGGCAAGGGCATGTTCGTGACGCCGTCCGACAGCCTGGCGATGATCGCCGCCAATGCCACCCTTGCTCCCGGTTATGCCAAGGGCATCGCCGGCATCGCCCGCTCCATGCCGACCAGTGCCGCAGCCGACCGCGTCGCCGAAAAGCTCGGCATCGGCATGTACGAGACGCCGACCGGCTGGAAATTCTTCGGCAACCTGATGGATGCTGGCAAGGTGACCATCTGCGGCGAGGAAAGCTTCGGCACCGGCTCGAGCCATGTCCGTGAAAAGGACGGTCTCTGGGCCGTGCTGTTCTGGCTCAACATCGTCGCCGCCCGCAAGGAAAGCGTCAGGGACATCGTCTTCAAGCATTGGGCCGAATATGGTCGCAACTATTATTCGCGCCACGATTATGAAGGCATCGACACCGACAAGGCCAACGGCCTGGTCGCGGCTCTGCGCGAAAAGCTGGCATCCCTGCCCGGCACGAAGATCGGCGACCTGGTCGTCGCGTCCGCTGACGATTTCTCCTATCACGACTCGGTCGATCAGTCCGTCAGCAAGAACCAGGGCATCCGCATCCTGTTTGAAGGCGGCAGCCGTGTAGTGTTCCGCCTGTCGGGCACCGGCACGTCAGGGGCGACGCTGCGCGTCTATGTCGAGCGCTACGAGCCCGACGCCACCCGCCACGACATCGAAACCCAGGCAGCGCTTTCCGACCTGATCAACGCCGCCGAAACGCTGGCGGACATCAAGGCCCGCACGGGGTTCGATGCGCCGACGGTGATTACCTGAGCGGAGGCGGCAGGTCCTGAGCCTAAAGCTTGGCGTCTTGTTGTCTGCAGGTGGCGTTGCTCGATATCCGTCATCCCGGCCTTGCGCCGGGATCCAGCGTGATCAAGTCTTTGATCACGAAAGACTTCTTTCACGGCGCAGACGCGCCGTGGCTGGATTCCAGCTTTCGCTGGAATGACGAGAGGGTGGAGCTAGCCCCGCCCTACTCCGCAATATTCGGCTCTACCAACGTCGCCAGCTGCATCAGCGATTCCTGCCAGCCGAGATAGCAGGCCGCTTCGGGGACGATTTCCGGCACGCCTTCCTGCACGACCGAAAGCTCGGTGCCGCAGAACACCTCTTTCAATGTCACCGTCACCATCATCTCGCCCGCCAGGTTGGGATCATCGAAGACGTCGGTATAGCGCAGGCGCTGGTTCGGCGCGAGTTCGAGATATTTGCCGCCGAAGGAATGGCTCTGCTGGGTCGTGAAATTGCTGAACGACATCTTGAACGTACCGCCCACCTCGGGCTCCATATGATGCATCTTGGCCGTGAAGCCGTAGGGCGGCGACCATTTGCACATGGCATCGGCATCGAGAAAGGCGCGATAGACCTTTTCCGGCGAGGCTTTCAGGACGCGATGCAGTCGGATCGTATTGGTTCCCATGGTGCTACTCCTCCTTTGACACGGGTTTGGAAAAGAGATGGTCGAGATAGGCGCGCAGGTGCCCCAGGCTGTCGCGCGCAATGTCCGGCCCCTGTTTCGCCTTGGCGAAGATGAAGGCCCCCTGCAGGACGGACTGCATGAAATAGCCGACGCTTGCCACGCTCCACGTCGCGTCCGGCGCATAGAGCGCCTTGGCCGCCTCGATATCGCGCATCAGCACCTCGATATGCCCGGACATGCCGAGATCGCAGGCCTCGCGGAGCGCCGGATGGGTGGCATAGGTCTCCTGGACGAGGGTGCCGAGCAGGCAGGTAAACTCCTGCACCTCGAGGTCGAGGATCTCCGTGCGGAAATCGACATAGGCCAGCAGCCGGTCGCGCGGGTCGGCCAGGGCCTGGTAGGGCGCGCGCTCGAAGATCGAGCCGGTAAACCGGTTCCAGTGATCGACCGCCGCCAGAACCAGGTCCTCCTTGCTCTTGAAGTGATGAAAGAAACTGCCCTTGCTGACGCCGGATGCCTTGCAGATATCGTCGACCGTGGTCGCTGCATAGCCCTTGCTCCGGATCACGCCGATGGCCGCCCCCAGAAGCTTGAGACGCGATGGATGTTGAACGTCGCTCATCATAAAGCCTAGCATACCGATTGGTTGGTATGGATTAAACCAACCAATCGATATGGCGTCAAGCCGTCGTGGGAGATGCACGACATTCAACACAATGGAAAGCGCGCGACAGACCCGCAACGAATGCCGTCAGCTATGGAATTTCACTCGCCAAGGCAGCATTCTTCTGCACAATGATCGCAAGGATGGATTCGCAACACCAGCCGCGAAAGAGCCCTCATGAGCCATACGCATGCAAGCCAGGGCGGTGTCAGCCTGACCAAGACAGGGGCGGACTTCACGGTCTGGTCCCACCATGCCGAACGCATCGAGCTCTGCCTGTTCGACACGGCAAACGGAAACGAGCTGTGCCGCCTGCCGATGGAGCGGGCCGAGGGCGATCTGCACCGCCTGCATGTGGAGGGCACGCGCGAAGGCGCCCATTACGGCTACCGCGCCCATGGCCGATACAAACCCGATCAGGGCTTCTGGTATGATCCCTCGAAACTGCTGGTCGACCCTTACGCCAAGGAGCTGGATCGACCGTTCGTGCACGATCCGCGGCTGAGCACGTTTGGCGAAGAGACCGCTGACCTGGTGCCGAAAGCCGTGGTCACCCGCGACCGGCCGGCCAAGGTGCTGATGCCGTTCCTGCCGCCGGGCGGTTTTATCTATGAGGTCGCCGTGCGGCCCTTCACGAAGCTTCACCCGGATATTCCCGAAACGCTGCGCGGCACGGTCGGCGCGCTGGCCCACCCCGCCGTGCTCGGGCACCTGAAGAAGCTCGGCGTCGATGCCGTCGAGTTGATGCCGATCACCGCCCGGATCGATGAGCGCCACCTGCCGCCGCTCGGGCTTGCCAATAGCTGGGGCTACAATCCGGTCGCCCTGATGGCGCTCGACCCGCGCCTGGTGCCGGGCGGCGTGGCCGAGCTGCGCGCCACCGTCGACGCGCTGCATGCCGAAGGCATCGGCGTGATCCTCGACCTGGTGTTCAATCACACCGGCGAGAGCGATCGCTACGGCACGACGCTGTCGCTGCGCGGCCTCGACAATCTGGCCGCCTATCGCCATGTCGATGGCCATCCCGGCAAGCTGGTCAACGACACCGGCTGCGGCAATACGCTGGCCTGCGACCACACCTATGTGCGAAGGCTGATCACCGACAGCCTGCGCCATTTCGTGCTCAATGCGGGCGTCGATGGCTTCCGCTTCGATCTGGCACCGATCCTCGGCCGCACCGCCCATGGTTTCCATACGACATCGCAGACCCTGCATGCCATTACCGCCGATGATGTGCTGGAGGACAGGGTGCTGATTGCCGAACCCTGGGATATCGGTCCGGGCGGCTATCAGCTCGGCAATTTTCCAAAGCCCTTCTTGGAATGGAACGACCGGGCCCGCGACAACCTGCGGCGCTACTGGCGCGGCGACAGCCATATGACCGGCGCGCTGGCAACCGCCCTGGCTGGCTCCTCCGATATCTTTGCACGAAACGGAGAGCGCCAGACCAGAACCGTCAACTTCATCGCCGCCCATGATGGCTTTACGCTCTTTGATCTGGTCTCCCACACCCACAAGCACAATGACCGCAACGGCGAGAACAATCGCGACGGCCACGACGAGAACTATTCCTGGAACAATGGCGCCGAAGGCGAGACCCCCGACAAGGCGATCGCCAGGAACCGCAAGCGCGATGTCGCCGCCCTGCTTTCGACGCTGTTTGCCACCCGCGGCGCCATCATGCTGACCGCCGGCGACGAGGGCGGACGCACCCAGCATGGCAACAACAATGCCTATTGCCAGGACAACGAGCTGACCTGGCTCGACTGGAAGAGCATGGACGGCGACCTGGTCGACCTGACCGCCGCGCTATCGTCCCTGCGCAAGCGGTTTGCCGTCTTCGCCGAGACCCGTTTCTTCACCGGCGAAAATGGCGATGTCACCTGGATCTCGTCGACCGGCGCACCGATGACCGTGTCCGAATGGGAGGCGGCGGAAGGCCCGGCCATCGCCATGGTTCTGACCACCAAGGACCTGAAGCGCGGCGGCATGGTGCGGCTTGCCGTGCTGTTCAACCGATCGCAGGAGGCCTCAGATTTCGAACTGCCGGCCGCAGCAAGCCTGAAATGGCGACGCATCGCGTCCGGCAAGAGCGCCGGCGCGATCCGCCTGAAGCCGCGCTCCGTCGAATTTCTGGTAGAACATTAAGGATTTGGCGGTCTTAACCCCTGGTCCCTGTATTCGCCGGCCGCGCCGCGCTCTATAAGACGCGCAATACATTTTCAAAAGGATCGGTGAGCACATATGCCACGGGAGATTTCGCTGGCCGAAGTCAAAGGTTTGGTCGGAACGGAAGTCGGCCTGTCCAACTGGATCACCGTCGACCAGGCCATGATCGACGCGTTTGCCGCAGCCACCAACGACCACCAGTTCATCCATGTAGACCCGGTCCGCGCCAAGGCGGAATCGCCGTTCGGCGGAACGATCGCCCACGGTTTTCTGACCCTGTCGCTGCTCTCGGCGATGAACTACGATTGCCTGCCGGTGATCCGTGAGCAGACGATGGGCATCAACTACGGCTTCGACAAGGTGCGCTTCATGTCGCCGGTCAAGAGCGGCACCCGCATCCGCGGCCATTTCACCCTGGCCGAAGCCCGCTTTCGCGGCGCCGGCATGCTGATGACCACCTACAGCGCCAGCATCGAGATCGACAACGAACGCAAGCCCGCCCTGACCGCGACCTGGATGACCATCGTCCAGTTCGACCCGAAAGACCGCCCAGCCGGAGTGTGAGATGCACGAGCCCGACATGATCCGTCAGTCTTTCCGGCGCCAGGCACGCGCCTGCGAGTCTCTCGGCTCTTTATTCACGGCACGACTTTGCACCCTTGCCGCGGACCGGCTGGATGACCGCACGGCGGTCGGCAGGCGGGTCCTCGCCTGGACCGGCGAGCCGAGTGGCACAGGCGACGCCCTGGCGCTCCGCCTTGCCGGCTGCCTGCATGCTCTGGTCCTCTCCGGCGCAGACAAAAACCTTGCGGCGGTCTATCCGCCCCATGCAACGGATGATGAAACCTTGTGGTCCGTCTGCACCCGGGCTTTCGAGCGCCACGAGGCCTTCATTCTCGATCGCCTGACATCGGCACCGCAGACCAACGAGGTACGCCGCTCGTCAGCCCTGCTGCCCGGTTTCCTGACCATCGCCAAACTGTTCGGCAAGCCGCTCACCCTGTCGGAGCTTGGCGCCAGCGCCGGCCTGAACCTGCTATGGGACCGCTACGCCTATCGCCTGGGCGACATGACCTGGGGCGGACAGTCGCCGGTGACGCTCGCGCCCGCCTGGGAGGGCCCGGCCGCGCCGCAGGCCGTGATCACCATTGCCGACCGCGCCGGCTGCGATCTCAACCCGCTCGACCCCGCCTCGTCAGATGATCGGCTGCGTATGCTGTCCTATATCTGGGCCGACCAGGCCGACCGGCTGGAGCGCACCCGGCTGGCGCTCGACATGGCGGCTCAAAGCGGCCTGAACGTCGAGCGTGCCGATGCCATCGACTGGCTGAAACGCCGGTTGGCGGTCCCCCATCCCGGCACGATCCATGTCATCTATCACTCGATCGCCTGGCAGTATTTTCCAGACGCCCTGAAGGCCGAGGGCAATGCGCTGATCGCGTCGGCCGGCGAGAAAGCCACGCCCGACGCGCCGCTGGCGCGCCTGCAGATGGAAGCCGACGGCAAACCCGACGGCGCCGCCTTGACCCTGCAGATCTGGCCGACCGGCGAACGGCACGACATCGGCCGCGCCGATTTCCATGGCCGCTGGGTCAAATGGTCGGGCTGGCCGGGAGTTTAGTCCCGACCACTGTCATCACGCCGCAGCGTCTTCCGCGGCTTCCGCGAGCAGGCCGAAGGCGTATTCGGCAAAGGACCGCCAGCATTCCAGGCGGAACGTGTCGTCCGCTAGCCGGTAAAGCACGATCTCGATCTTGCCGAACACCGTGCGGGTGACCGCCCCGACCGGGAAGGCGGCAAGCGACAGGTCGAGCGGGCAGCCGGCATTGAGCGTGTTTTCGGCACCGGGCCCGGACACCATGATCGCCGTATTGCGGTGCGACACATCGGTGGCCGAATGCACGGCACCGGACGAGGCGCAAGCGCCCATCAGGTCGCCGCCCGTCTCGTCGATCAGCAGCCATTCGTCGGGGCCGATCCAGAAGGCCGAACGGCTATTGAGCGACGAAGACGTCTTCGGCTTGACCGGCAGGGTAAGCCCAAGTGCCTTGGACAGGGCAGCGACGGCGTCGGCCCCTGCCCGCAGTGCCACGCGCGTGGCCGGAGCGGCGGGCGTCAGGCGGACCAGCGACGAACCGCCGTGAAAGCCCTCGAGTACGGATTTGCGCGAAGCAACCAGACCATCAACCATGGATGCGTCCCCCTTCCTTGTCAAAGAACACCATGTCCGTCACCTCGACCGCGATGGTCTTGTCCTTCATCGGCACATAGAGCGTCTCGCCCAGGCGTGCCCGTCCGTTGGCGACCATGGCGAAGGCGATCGAGCGTCCGAGATTTTCCGACCAGTAGGACGATGTCACATGGCCGAGCATGGTCATCGGCTTCGGCTGATTCGGATCGGCGACGATCTGGCCGCCCTCCTCCAGCACTTCATTGGCATCCTTGGTCAACAGGCCGACCAGCTGCTTGCGGCCCTGACGTATCAGGTCGGGGCGCTTCAGGCCGCGAATGCCGACGAAATCGGTCTTCTTCTTGGAGACCGCCCAGGCGAGGCCGGCATCGTCCGGGGTCAGCGTCCCGTCGGTGTCCTGGCCGACGATGATATAGCCCTTCTCGGCGCGCAGTACATGCATGGTCTCGGTGCCGTAGAGGCAGGCGCCTAAGCTTTCCGCCCGCTCCCAGATGGCCTTGAACACGTCAGGACCGAAATCGGCCGGCACGTTGACTTCAAAGCCAAGCTCGCCGGTAAACGACACGCGGAACAGGCGCGTCGGCACGCCGCAGAACTTGCCTTCCGCCACGCTCATATGCGGGAAGGCGTCGTTGGAAATGTCGATGCCGTCGACGAAGGGCGCGATGATGTCGCGGGCCTTCGGTCCCTGCACGGCAATCACCGCCCACTGTTCGGTGGCCGATGTCAGCCAGACCTTCAGATGCGGAAATTCCGTCTGCAGATAGTCTTCCATGTGATTGAGGACGCGCGGCGCACCGCCGGTCGTCGTCGTGACGTGGAAACGATCCTCGGCGATGCGGCCGACGACGCCGTCGTCATAGATGAAGCCATCGTCGCGGGTCATGATGCCGTAGCGGCATTTGCCGGGCTTCAGCGTATCCCAGGCATTGGTATACATCAGATTGAGGAACTGCGCCGCATCCGGGCCGACCACCTCGATCTTGCCGAGGGTCGAGGCGTTGAACACGCCGGCCGTCTCGCGGGCCGTCTTGCACTCGCGGTTGACCGCCGCATGCATGTCCTCGCCGGGACGCGGATAATACCAGGCCCGTTTCCAGTTGCCGACATCCTCGAACTCGGCGCCCTTCGACGCCTCATAGGCATGCATCGGCGTCTTGCGGGTCGGATCGAACAGCTCGCCGCGCGAATGGTTGATCAGCGTGCCGAAGGTCACCGGCGTATACGGCGCGCGGAACGTGGTGAGGCCGACCTGCGGGATCTCCTTGCCGAGCATTTCGGCGGCAATCGCCAACCCGTGCATATTCGACAGCTTGCCCTGGTCGGAGGCCATACCATTGGTGGTGAAGCGCTTGATATGCTCGATCGAGTGCATGCCTTCGCGCACCGCCAGCCGAATGTCCTTGGCGCAGACATCGTGCTGGAAGTCGATAAAGGCCTTCACGGTCGTGTCGCGCCCTGCCCCTTCCGCCGCACCGATCATGCCGCCGGTCCACTCAAAGGCGTTTGCGCCGATCAGCGCCGCATTGACGGCGCCCTTGGCGCCGACGGCCACCGCCATGTCGCGACCCGCCGCATAGGCCTCGTCCAGCACGTCCTGCAACGCGTCGGTGCCGTTGCAGGTGCCGACGCACTGGCTCTCCTGCGCGTAAACGTCCGGCAGGAAGCGGTCGCGCGCCGCATCGAATTTCAGCTTGCCGCGCGACTGCGAGAACAGATGCACCGACGGCGTCCAGCCGGCCGAGATCAGCAGCGCGTCGACCTCGATCTTGCGGGCCGATGCGCCGCCGCCATTGCGCTTGACGCTCATCGACTTGATGCGCAGCCGGCCTGCCGTATCGACCACGGAATGGCCGGTCAGCACCTCGATGCCGAGCGCCTTGGCTTCCGACAGAACCTTGTCGCCCGGCTTTTCCCGGCAATCGACGATGGACGCGATGGTGACGCCGGCCTTCTTCAGGTCGAACGCCGCCTCATAGGCCGAATCATGCGCCGTATAGACGCCGACCTTGGCACCGACGGCGACGCCGAAATGGTTGAGATAGGTGCGGCCGGCAGAGGCCAGCATGATGCCGGGGCGGTCGTTATTGGCAAACACCATGTGCCGCTCGATCGAGCCGGTGGCCAGGATCACCTTTCGGGCCCGCACCTGCCACAGCCGTTCGCGCGGGCTGGTTTTGCCGGGCTTGGCGACATGGTCGGTCACCCGCTCGGCTAGCGCCACGAAATTGTGGTTGTAATAGCCGAAGGCCGTGGTGCGGCTCATCACCCGGACGTTCGGCATGGCGGCCAGACGCGCCACGGTCACCTGCGCCCAGTCATAGCCGTTATGGCCGTCGATCACCGCACCCGTATCATAGTGCAGAGCGCCGCCCATTTCGGGCTGCTCGTCGCAGAGAATGACCTTGGCACCGGCCTCCGCCGCGGCCAGCGCTGCAGCAAGACCGGCGGCACCACCGCCGACCACCAGAACGTCGCAATGGGCATATCGGTTGGCGTAGTGATCCGGATCTTCTTCCTTCGGTGCGACGCCGAGACCGGCCGCCCGGCGGATGAAGGGCTCATAAACCGTGTGCCAGGCGGCCTTCGGCCACATGAAGGTCTTGTAGTAGAAACCGGCGGCAAAGAACGCCGAGAAGAAATCGTTGACGACGCCGACATCGAAGGACAGCGACGGCCAGCGGTTCTGGGTCTCGACCTTCATACCGTCGAACACTTCCTGCACCGTGGCGCGCACGTTCGGCTGCTTGCGCGCCGAATCGCGGGAAATGTCGAGCAGGGCATTGGGTTCTTCCGGGCCAGCCGTCAGGATGCCGCGCGGCCGGTGATACTTGAACGACCGTCCGGCCAGATGCAGGCCATTGGCCAGCATGGCCGAGGCGACGGTATCGCCTTCGAGCGCCGTCAGACAGCGGCCGTCCAGGGTGAAGCGGGCGGTTCTGGCCGGGGTCAGGCGGCCTTTGCCGGGAATACGATTGGCGCCGCTCATTTCGAGGCTCCCTTGGACATGGCATCAAGGACGGATGCATCGGGCTTCGGCTCGCCGGCCTTGTAGGTCAGCAGGAAGCGGTCGCTGACGGTGTCGCGCACGGCGTTGAAGAAGCGGCCGCAGCCATGCATATGGCGCCAGCGCTCGAAAATCAGGCCCTTGGGATTGTCCCGCAGGAAGAAGAATTCCGCGAATTCGTCATCGGAAATCTCGGCGATATTGGCAGGACGCGCGATATGCGCCTCGCCCGCGCCGCGAAATTCGAGTTCGGCGCGCTCTTCCTCGCAATAGGGGCATTTGATCAGCAACATGATGGGCGATCCTTCGAAATCAATGTGCCACAGCGGCCGCAGCCGCTTCGTCGATCAGACGGCCGGTGCGGAAACGGTCGAGCGTCAGGCCGGCCGCCAGCCTATGTGGCTCGCCGCGTGCGATCAGATGGGCAAACAGATTGGCCGAACCGGGCGTCGCCTTGAAGCCGCCGGTGCCCCAGCCGCAATTGACGAACAGGTTCGGCACCGGCGTGACGCTCTGGATCGCCGAGCGGTCCGGCGTGTTGTCGGTAATGCCGCCCCACTGGCGCATCATCTTGACGCGGCGGAACATCGGGAACAGCTCGCAGATCGCATCCAGCGTATGGGTGATGATCTGCAGACCGCCGGTCTGCGAATAGGAATTGTACTGGTCGGTGCCGGCGCCGATGACGAACTCGCCTTTGTCCGACTGCGAGATATAGGCATGCACCGTGTTGGACATCACCACGCAGGGGAAAATCGGCTTCATCGGCTCGGAGACCAGCGCCTGCAGCGGCGTCGAATGCAGCGGAACGCGCACGCCGGCCATCTGCATGACCACGGAGGAATGGCCCGCCGCCGACACGCCGACCTTCTTGGCGCCGATGAAACCGCGCGATGTCTCGACGCCGATCACTTCGCCACCGGGACCGCGGCGGATGCCGGTCACTTCGGTGTTCTGGATGATGTGCACGCCGCGATCGGACGCGGCGCGGGCATAACCCCAGGCCACTGCATCGTGACGGGCGGTACCGCCACGCCGCTGCAGCGCTGCACCGTTGATCGGGTAGCGGGCCGACTTCGAGATGTCGAGCGGCGGACAGAAGGCCTTGGCCTGCTCCGGCGTCATCCATTCATTGTCGATGCCATAGAGATTGTTGGCATTCACATGGCGCTTGAACGACTGCTGGTCATGCACATTGTGCGACAGCATCAGCACGCCGCGCGGCGAGTACATGACATTGTAGTTGAGATCCTGGCTGAGACCCTCCCAGAGCTTCAGCGAATGCTCGTAGATGTCCATGCTCTCTTCGTAGAGATAGTTGGAGCGGATGATCGTCGTGTTGCGGCCGGTATTGCCGCCGCCAAGCCAACCGCGTTCGATCACCGCCACATTGGTGATGCCGTGTTCCTTGGCCAGGTAATAGGCCGCCCCCAGGCCATGACCACCGGCCCCGATGATGATCACGTCATAGGCTTGCCGCGGCTCCGGCGAGGTCCACTGGGCGTCCCAGCCTTTGTGGCCACGCAGCGCTTCGCGCGCCACGGCAAAAACGGAATATTTGCGCATTCGCCTCAAACTCCTATGGTTCAGGCAATTGGGTAGGACCATACACCTCGCAAATCAAGTTGCGACGCACAGTTCGTTTTGCGACGCATTGACGCCCATCTTTCGACACGGCGCAAATAAGCGCCCTGAGCTTGCATTTTCCGCGGCAAATCGTGCATTTTTCCGCAGCAAACAGCCCCAGGCATCTGGACTTTAAAATCGTGATCTGTTATTTCGCGCCAAAATCGCCGGGAATGCGTTCCGGCGGATGTTTTACTTTGTTCCGCTGATGGCAGCATTGGTGCGGATCAACAACACGAAACCAAAGGAACGGGATAGACGTGCAGGTACTTGTCCGCGACAACAACGTTGACCAGGCGCTTCGCGCTTTGAAGAAGAAGATGCAGCGCGAAGGTATCTTCCGCGAAATGAAGATGCGCGACTTCTACGAGAAGCCGTCCGAGAAGCGCGCCCGCGAAAAGGCCGAAGCCGTTCGCCGGGTTCGCAAGCTGGCCCGCAAGCGCATGCAGCGCGAAGGCCTAATCGCAGCACCTGCACCTCGTCCTGCAGCTGGCGCCCGTTAATCGGTCGCTATTTAGACGTTTTCCGATGTTAGGGGGCGGGGGCGACTGGTTCGCCGCCGCCCTTCCAGTTATAATGATCAGCATCAGGCCTGTTCGAGGCTCTGCATGCAGAACGGAAAGCTTGCCGCATAATGGCTGACACGATCGCTTTGTCTCGACCCTTCCCCGCCCGTTCGCTCCTGGCAAACCGCACGCGCTCAGTGGCCTCAGTGATCATGATCCTCGGCGCGCTGACTTTGGCAGGCTGCCAGTCGACCAACCAGACGGACGACATGATCAGGGTCGATCGGGCGCAAGGCTCGGAAGAAAACATCGCGTCGCTGTCTTCGGTAATCAACAGCAATCCGCAGGATCCGGAAGGCTATAACGTGCGCGGCTCGGCCTATGGCCGCGCTGGCGAATTCAGCCGTGCGCTGGCCGATTTCAACCGTGCCCTGGAGCTGAACCCGCGGTTCTACCAGGCCTATGCCAATCGCGGTCTCGTCTATCGCAACATGGGCAAGCCGGTCGAAGCCGCCGCCGACTACAATGCGGCCCTGAAGCTCAATCCGAATTACGATGTCGCCTATATCGGCCGCGGCAATGTCTACCGCCAGGCCGGCCGCATCGACGAAGCCTTCGGCGACTTCAACCGCGCCATCCAGCTCGACACCACCGACGGTCGCGCCTTCCACAACCGCGGTCTGATCTACCAGTTGCGCGGCCAGCACGACAAGGCGATCGACGATTTCTCCAAGGCGATCTCGCTGTCGCCGAGCTCACCGGAGCCCTATAACGGCCGCGGCGTGTCCTATGTCGCGCTGAACGACGACGAAAACGCGTTTGCCGATTTCAACCACGCCATCGAACTGGACGGCAAGGTTGCCGAATCCTGGGCCAATCAGGCGCTGATCTATGAGCGCCGCGGCGACAAGGCACGCGCTGCAAAATCCTATTCGCACGCGCTCGGTCTCGACCCCAAATATATCCCGGCCCAGGCTGGCCTGGCGCGTACCCGCGGCTGACGCCAAAAGGCCGAAAGTCTGCGACATCCACGATGCCGGCACCCTCGGGGGCCGGCATTTTTCATGGGCGGCACTGACGGTTTTAGAGCGGGCCACGACAGACAACAAAAAGCGTATCGGAAGCTGAAACTTCCGATACGCCTGGGATAGGCAAGAATGTAGGACGGCTGTGTCTGAGCCGCTTAGCGCAGCATGAAGACGCCGGCGACGCTCAGCACGATGAAGACCAGCACGCCACCGAGGAAACCGGCGCCGCCGAAAAAGCCCGCCGCCATGGCGATCATCAGCGCGACCATGATGGCCGTGCCGTATTTGAACGCAGCGATGAAAGAGTCATAGGTCTTCTCGTGCGATGCGTAGTCCATCGATGCGCCCGTTTCGACAGGACCCGTGTGATGTTCGCTCATAGTTTCGATTCCCCTGGAGCCGGCCGCAGTCAAGCCGCAGCGATGGTGAAAACCCGCGGGCAAGGCACCGGATGGAGCACCTTCCCTTGAAATTGCCATACACAAAGCATCGCCGAAGCGCAATCCATCACAATGGCAGATCGACGCCCAGGCTGCCGCTCGGCACGAACCGGGCGGTTGGCAGGATGGTCAGCGGCGGCATGCTGGTTTCCAGCGAACGGGAAAACATCATCCGCCGCTCGCAGGGCTGCGACACGAAAAACGGAAAGCGGGTCAGAAGTTTCCGGCCGACTTCGCGGGTATTGGTCGCCATCAGCGTCAGGTCGATATTGTACTTTCCGCAGTTCTTCTGGGGCGGAACGATGGTCTGGGCATAGAACACCCGCTTGTAGAATGGCGCATGCTGCGGGCTGACCAGTTGCAGCACGCGATCGGTATCGAAATAGGCCGCCGCCATGATGGCGATTCTCAGCGTCAGATACGGAATGGCCGGCATGTCCTTCATCACTTCCGGATCCGCGGCAAACCGCACGGGATCGATCAGCGACAGGCCGGCATCCAGGAAGGCATCGATTTCGGCGGGAAAGATATCGCGGGTCGAACTGACCCGATGATCGGGGGTGACGTGGTGCATGCGCACCGTGCTGATCAGGCGTTCGTCGTAATAGACACCGAAGATATAGGCCTGCGGGTCGAAATCAATGTCGTCCACCAGCCTGGAGCCGGTCAGCGGCAGAATGTCGGCCATCTTGTAGGCCTTGTAGCGGATGCGCGCCACATCCTCCATATCTTCGCTGCTCTCGATCCGCCGGTATTCGACGTGATTCAAGACCTCCATCATCTTATCGGTAAAACTCTCGGTAGCAGGCTTAAAATCACTCATACAACCACTCATCAAAACCGTTAAAAATGTAAAAACATGATTACCATTTGGTTAATCTGGTGGCATCAAAAAACTGGCCTTTTTGCCTCAATTACTTTGTATTAAGGTTAACAAAAGAAAAAGGAATTGCTAAAAAGCCATAGTTTGAAGGGGTTCTTGAGCTTTTGATCCTCAGAAAATGAGAATCCCTCATGATTTAGGAGGATGTCTTTGACGGAACCACAGGCCTGCCTGTTAAGCATAACGCCCTGGCGAACCTGGCAAGCGCGCCCATAGACGCGCCTGCTGGCAGTCGCCCTTCGGCGTCAGCTTGTCTTAGCGAGAGGACAGATGTCAGGCGACGCGCGGCCCGCGGTGCTGCTGCGGGCGCTTTTCGGCCTGCTCGCTCAGGCCCTGGATCTTCCCGGGGGCCACCGGCATCGAGAACAGGTAACCCTGGATCAGGTCGCCGCAATTGTACTTGTTGATCAGTGCCAGCTGGTCTTCGGTCTCGACGCCCTCGACGACGATCTCCAGATCGAGCTGTCGCGACAGGTTGACGATACCGCGCAACAGCTTGAGCCGGCGCGCGTCCTCGCCAATATTGCGCACGAAGGAGCGGTCGATCTTCACCACGTCGATCGGCAGGGTGTCGAGATAGCTGAGGCTTGAGAAGCCTGTTCCGAAATCATCGATGGCAATGGTGATGCCCTTGGCGCGCAACATTTCCAGCAGTGTGCGCACGGCAGCCAATTCTTCCATCAGGCTGCTTTCGGTCACTTCCAGATGCAGCCGGGACGCCGGCAGGCCGGTTTCCGCCAGCGCTTCCATGATCGTGTCGGCAATTGCCCCGTCACGCAGGTCGTGCACCGACAGGTTGACCGATACGGCAATATGCTCCGGCCAGGTCATGCAATCGCGGCAGGCCTGCCGGATCATGAAGCGGGTAATGTCGGAGACGATGCCCATCTCTTCGGCGATCTGGATGAAGACATTCGGCGGAATGGCGCCCTTCTCGGGGTGAGTCCAGCGCGACAGAGCCTCGCAGCATTCGACCCTGGAGCCGTCCGGCGTGAACATCGGCTGATAGACGGCCGTGAGGGACTGCGATTCGACCGCAGCCCGCAGGTCGGTCTTCAGGCGCTGGCGCTCGATATAGCGGGCATCCATCTCTTCCGCGAACAATGTAAAGGCGCCCTTGCCGCGCGACTTGGATTCGAACAGCGCCAGATCGACCTTGATCTGCCATTCGTCCATGCGCAGGTCTTCGTCGAGCATTATCACGCCGCCGGCCGAGAAGGTGACCCGGAAGGTCGAACCGTCGACCTCGTAGTCTCCGGCCGCCTGTGCGTGGATGGCGCGCATGCGGGCCTCCAGTTCATCCGCATCCGGAGCATTCGCCAGGAACAGCACGAACTGGTCGCCGACCAGATGCCCGGTCAGCACATCGCTTCCGGCCGCTGCCGCCAGTCGGTTGGCAATGGCCAAAAGCAGGCGATCGCCCGTCAGATGGCCCTTCATGTCGTTGACATGCTTGAAATCGTTGACGTCAAGGACGAGGAATCCGACCGGGCCTTTGCCCACCCTCTGATCGATGCGGTCCTTGACCAGTTCCGCGAAATAATTGCGATGCGGCAGGCCGGTCAACGCATCGAAGCGCACCATTTGCAGGATCTTGCGCTCGGCCCGTGCCCGTGCCGTCACATCCTCGAAGATCAGCACCACACCGCCCTCGGGGCGGCGATTGGCGGAAAACTCCAGAATCAGGTCATCGGAAAACTGCATGACGGCCCGCGAGATCGATCCGTCGATCATCTGCGTCAATTGCTTCTGGATCAGCGCCGGCATCGACCCGTCAACGAAGGTGTGCCGCACGCCGTAGCGCAGCACCACGTCGATATCGCAATTCTTCAGCCGGGTGCGCTCGCCCAGATGCAGCAGTTCGCAGGCCTTGCGATTGATGACCTGAATCCGGTTCTGCGGATCGAGCATCAGCAGCCCGTGGGTCATATTGTTCAGCGCCGTGTCGAAACTGTCGGCGATCAGGCCGATCTCGCGGGTCGCGATGACGTTCTTGTAGAGAAACTCGCGGACGCCATTGGCCATCTTGCGAGTCGTCAGCACAAACGGCACGAGCATTGCCGACAGTACGACCATGTAGAAGTCGCCGAGCATCAGGCAGCCGACCATGATCGGCAGGCTGGCGGTGATGGTCTGCAGATTGACGGCCTTGCGCGAGCCAAAATTGCGCCCGACGACGGAGACCATCGAGGCCATGGTCACGGCAATGCAGACCAGTTCCGAAAAGGGATCCTGCAGCACATAGATCGCGTAACCGCTGCCGATCCCCAGGATGCTGGTGGTCGACACGCCACCATAGAGATAGATGTTCTCCCACCCGGCGATCTGCTCGCGGGTCAGGCTCGCCTTGTCCACCTGGTCGAAACGGATGAACCAAAAGATGCGGAAAACGCAAATAACCGCAAAGACGCCAGTCAGATACAGATAAAAAATCTCGGAGGACTTGGCATAGACAGCAAGATACGTCACGATATGGACAACCATACCGGTAAACAACGTCTGGCGATTACCAAAGAGCGAACTCACAAACGACAGATAGACATCGGTCGGCACAGTGTTCGCGGCGCGAGCCTTCATCTGTCGTCTCCTGTTTCAGGCCGGACAGTAGGATAGAACGTTTTAAAATTTGCTATCCGAATCTAAGGGATTTTACGCTTTTTGTAAGCAGGTCTTTACAATCCGGCATCAAATTTTCTCTCGAAAAACCCGTTAAAATAGCGGAATCCCAATCGTTTAGGGGAAATGCAATGCAGGCGTGCGCGTCGCCCGCCAGCCACCCGCCCCTGCCTTCCGCCCGCCCTTGGACAAGCCGACTCGCAGGCACGGTCGTCGACCCAGCAGGCGCTCGCGGCCAGGCGCGACGAAAGTCCTATGACCTATGGGGTTTCATGGGCTTGGAGCTTTTACGACGCCGGTTGCACGGGATCGGCGCATGTTCTATGCACAAAGCCAAGTCTAGGGGAGAAAAACATGGGATTGCTCTTGGCGATAAGCGGGATGATCGACAAGGTCAGCGAACTTGTCGGTCGCGTTGCGGGATATCTGGTTCTGTTTTGCTGCCTGATCAGCGCTGGCAATGCGTTAATTCGGTACACGTTCAATTACAGCTCGAATGGCTGGCTTGAGATCCAGTGGTATCTGTTCGCCTTCATCGTCCTTCTGGGAGCCTCGCATACGCTGAGGATGAACGAACATGTTCGGGTCGACCTGATCTATGGTTCCGTCTCTGATCGGGCGCGCCTGTGGATCGATGTGATCGGCATTACGTTCCTGCTGTTGCCGGCCTGTGCCTATCTCGCCTGGCTGTCCTGGCCGGTCTTCGAACTGTCGCTGCGCCAGGGGGAGATGTCGTCCAATTCCGGCGGCCTGATCCGTTGGCCCGTCAAGTTCATCATTTTTGCCGGCTTTGCGCTTCTCGTCCTGCAAGGCCTGTCCGAACTGGTCAAGCGCATCGCCGGTCTTCTCGGCATCCTCCAGGTCGATACGACCTACGAAAAACCACTTCAATAATAACGAACTGATCCCCGGGGGGAGCCGCAGATGTTTCAATTTGGCATTATGCCGCCACTGATGTTCTTGGGCATGATCGTTTTCATGCTCTACGGATTCCCGGTTGCCTTTTCGCTTTCGGCCGTCGGTCTGCTGTTCGGCCTGCTCGGCATATTGACCGGACATTTCGAATTCGCCTTCCTCCAGGCGCTGCCGCTGCGCATTTTCGGGATCGTCTCCAACGACCTTCTGCTGTCCATTCCGTTCTTCACCTTCATGGGGGCGATCCTCGAGCGGTGCGGACTGGCGGAAGACCTTCTGGAAGGCACCGGCAAACTGTTCGGCGCCATTCCCGGCGGCCTTGCCTATGCGGTCATCCTGGTGGGCGCCATCCTCGGCGCCATCACCGGCACGGTCGCCGCCTCGGTCATCACCATGGGCGTGATTTCGCTGCCGATCATGCTGAAATACGGCTACAATCCGCGTCTGGCGACCGGCGTCATCGCCGCATCCGGAACGATCACGCAGGTCATTCCGCCGTCGCTCGTCCTGATCGTTCTGGCCGACCAGCTCGGCCGTTCGGTCGGCGACATGTATCTCGGTGCGATCGGCCCCTCGATCCTCCAGGTCGTGATCTTCATGCTGTTCATCCTGGCCATGTCGATCTTCCGGCCGAAGGACCTGCCGGCCCTGCCCCCCGAAGCCCGCGGCGAACTGAATGCCGCCCTGGTGATGAAGGTGCTGTGGGGCATGATCCCCTCGATCGTGCTGATCTTTCTCGTGTTGGGAACGATCTTCATGGGTCTGGCGACCCCGACGGAAGCCGGCGCGCTTGGCGTCGTCGGCGCCATGGTGCTGGCCGCCATGCACGGTCGCCTGACCTGGGACCTTGTACGCCAGGGCATGCATTCGACCATGCAGATCACCTCGATGGTGGTCTTCATCCTGGTGGGAGCCACCTGCTTCAGCCTCGTCTTCCAGGGCATGGATGGCGGCCTGTGGATCGAACACCTGTTGTCTCATGTTCCAGGCGGTGCCGTCGGCTTCCTGATCTTCGTCAACATCTTCATCTTCTTCCTGGCCTTCTTTCTCGATTTCTTCGAGATCGCCTTCATCGTCATCCCGATGCTGGCGCCGGTCGCGGAATCGCTGGGCATCGACCTCATCTGGTTCGGCGTGCTGATCTGCATCAACATGCAGACGAGCTTCATGCATCCGCCCTTCGGCTTCGCGCTGTTTTACCTGCGCAGCATCGCGCCGCGCTCGGTAAAAACCTCGGATATCTATATGGGTGCGATCCCGTGGCTCGGCATGCAGCTGATCCTCGTCGCCATCGTCATCTTCTGGCCGGCCTCGGTCACCATGTGGCTGGATAAAGGGCCAAAGATCGATCCGAGTACGATCAAGATCGAAATTCCGGGCTTCGGCAATACCGGCAACGGCCTCGGCCTGCCGCCTTTGGGTGGAAACGGTCAGGCTCCGACCGCCCCTGCCCCCGGCATGGATCTCAGCCAGCCGCCGAAGTTCAACTAGCGCTGGATCTCCACATGACAAAAAGCCTCGGGACGATGATCCCGAGGCTTTCGCATCAAACGAGGCAGGAGAAGCTTAAAGCTTGCCGTTGCGCTGCTGGATCATCATGAAGGTGTCGAACGTGTATTCCGACAGCTGCATCCACAGATAGCCTTCGCGCTTGAAGGCCACCTGATCTTCATAGATCTTCTTGAAGTCGGCATTGGTCGCCGAAATCTCGGCATAGACTTCGAGGGCGGCATTGTAGCAGGCTTCGAGAATTTCCTGGCTGAACGGCCGCAGGATCGTGCCTTCGCCGACCAGTTGCTTGATCGCCGTCGGGTTCTTGGAATCGTATTTCGCCATCATATTGGTATTGGCGAACGAGCAGGCATCCTGCAGAACGGCCTGGTAGCTCTTCGGCAGGCTGTTCCACTTGTCGAGATTGACGAAGGAATGGATGACCGGACCGCCTTCCCAGAAGGCCGGATAGTAGTAATACTTGGCCACCTTGTAGAAGCCGAGCTTGTGGTCGTCATAGGGGCCGACCCATTCGGCGGCATCGATCGTGCCCTTTTCCAGCGCCGGATAGATATCGCCGCCGGCGATCTGCTGCGGAACGCCGCCGAGCTTCTCGATGACCTTGCCGGCCAGACCCGCAATGCGCATCTTGACGCCCTTGATGTCGTCGACGGTGTTGATTTCCTTGCGGAACCAGCCGCCCATCTGCGCCCCGGTATTGCCGGAGATCATGCCGTAGAGATTGTGCTTGGCATAGAACTCGTTGAGCAGCGTATTGCCGTTGCCGTTATAGAACCACGAATTGGTCAGGCGGGCGTTGAGGCCGAAGGGAATGGCCGTGCCGATCGCAAACGTCGGATCCTTGCCGACATAATAGTAGGAGCAGGTATGGCACATCTCGACCGTGCCGGCGCTGACGGCATCGGCGGCCTGCAGGCCGGGAACGATTTCGCCGGCGGCAAAGGTCTGGATGGTGAAATTGCCGTCCGTGGCCGCTGCGACACGGGCCGCGACGTCTTCCGCGCCGCCAAAGATCGTGTCGAGGGATTTGGGAAACGACGACGTCAGACGCCAGGTGATTTTCGGATTTGTCTGCGCGATGGCAGGGGCTGCCAGCACCGTGGACGCGGCGACACCAGCACTGGCGACACCTGCGTTTTTAATAAATGAACGACGATCCATGCATTGACCTCCCAACATGGTTTGCTCTGCCAACAAGTTCCTTGCGGCCTCCTCCCAGCAGCAATGCTGGCGAGCTAACCATTTTGTCCAAAGCGTTTCAAGCATTCTGCCGATATTCTTTTGACTAATGCCGCGAAGGACTTGAACATTGGCCAGAGTCCGCGGATCCGTGCTGTGCAGGATACTTTCACGCCGCGGCGATAGCCTCGATCGCAGGGGCATTGCCGACGCGATTATCCGTTGACTTGCCCCGGAAACTGGCGGCACAAAGCCATCAGAGACGAACATTCCGGAGCCTTCCATGCCCAAGCCGATCATCGCCATTCCCGCCGATATCAGAGAATTCGACGGAACGATCTGGCATGCCGCGCAAAATCAGTATGTCCGCGCCGCCCTGAATGTGGCCGATGTCATGTCCTTCATCATCCCCGCCTTCGAGGCCGGCAACGACACCGACGCCATTCTCGACCGGGTCGACGGGCTGCTGGTCTCGGGCTCGGCGACGAACGTCCATCCCTCACTCTACGGCCAGCAAGCCCGCGACAGCGACGGCCCCTTCGATCCCGCCCGCGACGCCACCACCCTGCCGCTGATCAGACGGGCGCTGGAGCGCGGCATTCCGCTGCTCGCCATCTGCCGGGGCATTCAGGAGTTGAACGTGGCGCTGGGTGGTACGCTGGCCAGCGAGATCCAGGAACAGCCTGGTGTCTGGGACCATCGCAAGCCGGCCGATGTCGACCGCGACACGGCCTTCGCGGTCCGCCAGAACGTCATCGTCGCCAAGGGATCCTGCATCGCCCGCTATATCGGCACCGGCGAGGTCATGGTGAACTCCCTGCACCGCCAGGCGATCTCCAAGACAGCGCCCCGCCTGCAGGTCGAAGCCGTTGCCGAAGACGGCACCATCGAGGCGGTCTCGGTGATCGACGCCAAGGGTTTTGCCATCGGCGTGCAATGGCACCCGGAATATTGGGCAGAGACGGATGCCCCGTCGCGCGCCCTGTTCGAAGCCTTTGGCGATGCGGTGCGCGCCTATGCAGGCGACCGCGCTTAGCCAAAACTACCTTTTCTGCGGCGTTTCCGGAACCGGCGTCAGCACCGTGCCCTTGCCGAACCAGCTGATCAGATTGTCGGCCACCAGATCTGCCATGGCACTGCGCGTCGGCACCGACGCCGAGGCCACATGCGGCAGAAGCGAGGCGTTCGGCAGGTCGATCAGCGCCTGTGGCACTTCCGGCTCCTCCTGAAACACATCGAGCCCTGCGGCAGCGATCGTGCCGTCCTGCAAAGCGGCGATCAGCGCGTCCTCATCGACGCTCCAGCCGCGGCCGACATTGATCAGCACGCCATTGGCCCCAAGCGCCTTCAGCACCGACGCATCGATCGCCTTATGGGTCTCGGCGGTCTTCGGCACGATGCAGATCAGCGTATCGACCGCCGCCGCCAGGTCCAGCAGCGAGGCGTGATAGCCATAGGGGCAATCGGCCTTCGGCCGGCGGGTGTGATAGCTGATCTTGACCTTGAACGGCTCCAGCCGCTTGGCGATCTCGCCGCCGATGCGCCCGAGGCCAAAAAGGCCGACATGGCGGCCGCGCAGCGACAGCGGCGAGAGCGGGAATGGCCCGCTGCTGGCCCAGCGCCCTTCCCGTAGGTAGGTTTCGGCCTGCGGCAATTGCCGGATCGTGTTGATCAGCAGAGCAATGGTGGTGTCGGCCACTTCGTCGTCGAGCACATCGGGTGTATTGGTCACAATGATGCCACGGCTGGCGGCAGCGCCGACATCCACGCCGTCATAGCCGACCCCGAAACTGGCGATGATTTCCAGATTGGGCAGCCGTTCCATCCAGGAAGCCGGAACCGATCCGCCAACCGCAATGCCGCGCACCCGCGTCGCATCCGCCTCGTCAAGCGCCAGCGGAGCACCTTGCGGCGCCGTCAGGATATCGAACTCGGCCTGCAGCCGGTCAAGGACGCGCGAGTGTATCTTGCCCGGCACGAGAATGGCGGGCTTTTGCTGGCTCATGGTCTCTCCTAACGCTTGATGGGTCCGGTCGATTGCCGGATCCGCATTTCCGGCTTGATCAGGTGGATGCCGTCGGGCTCGTGACTGCCGGCCAGCTTATCCAGAAGAGCACGGGCCGCAAGCCGTCCCACCTCGGCCTGGCCATTCCACACCGTCGTCAGCGATGGCGTGGCGATCGAGGCCTCTTCCAGATCGTCATAGCCCGTCACCGAAATATCCCGGCCTGGCGTCAGGCCGGCCCGGGAAATGCCGTTCATCAGGCCGATGGCGACCAGATCGTTCCAGCAGACCGCAGCCGTCGGCTTTTGCGGCAGCGACAGGAAATTCACCGCGGCCTCGAAGCCGCCCTGCTTGGTGCGCGGGCCTGGAATGCGAAGCTCGGGATCCACCTCGATGCCGGCCTTGCGCAGCGCGTTGACATAGCCCTGGTAGCGGTCGCGGCCGGTCGAGGTCTGGTCGGTGCCGCCGATCATGGCGATGGTGCGGTGGCCAAGGCCGATCAGGTGATTGGTGGCCAGCGAGATGCCGTAGCTGTCATCGCCGCGATAGGTCGGCAGGTCGACCCCGTCCATGGAGCGCGCCACAAGGATGGCCGGCATGCCGTTTTCCTCGGCCAGCATGACATCTTCCGGCGGCGTGCCGATGGCCGGCGACATGATCACGCCGTCACCGCCGAGTTGCAGCAGGGTTTCGATGAACATCCGCTGCTTTTCGACGGAATCATAATGGTTCGACAGGATGAAGGTCTGGCGGCTGCGATCAAGTTCGCTTTCGATGGCCTTGAGGATTTCGCCGTAGAACGGGTTCATGATGTCATGAACCACGACGCCGATAATGCCGGAGCGCGACGTTCTGAGACTGGCGGCGCGGCGGTTGTAGATATAGCCGAGGAAGCGCGCCTGTTCCTTGATCTTCTCGCGCGTGTCGGTTGCCACCAGCGGACTGTCGCGCAGGGCCAGCGATATGGTGGCGGTGGACAGGCCGAGGCTCTCGGCGATCGTCGACAGCTTGATTTTCTGTGCCACGTGTCCTCCCACTCGGCAGATCAACCAGGACCTGGCGCCAACCTTAACGCGCAAGCTCGATTAAACATTTTAATTAAACAATTTAATCCCGTTTCGCAATTGCCTTTTTCGTTGGAAATTCAGTGCGCCGGCGCTCCGCCTCCGCGTGCCATTACGGATCACTCGACTGCAGATTGGCCTCCATGGTCGCCAGCAGACGCAACAGCGTCTTCACTTCCTTGCCCGACATGCCGCGCGCCGCATGGCGATCGCAATCGGCCGTCGCCGCTTCGATGCGCTCGGAAGAACTGCGGCCGGTCTCCGTCAGGTACACTTTGGTGAGCCGGGCATCCCGATCATCGGCGCGGCGTTCCAGGAAACCCTGCGCCTCCATGCGGCCGATGGTGCGGGTCATGGTCGGCGCCTTGACGCCAAGCTGTTGGGCCAGCGCACCGGGCGTCTGGCCGTCTTCCGCCGACAGGAGAAGAATGACACCGTCCTGGCCCGCATAAAGCCCGCTGGCCGACAGGCTGCGCGACTGCAGGGTGCGCATGCTGCGCGCCGCCTGGGTAATGGCAGCACCAAGACCGGACAGCGAGACCTCGTCTGCCTCTTTTTTCTTACCCGACTTGTTTTTCTTGTCGCCCTTGTCTTTTTTCGCCATCTTCCCCCCCTGTGCCACCCGCGGCGCATGCTCGGCTATTCCTATGCCGGCTAACGTTTATACCGCCTTAAAAGCAATGTCGAGAATGGGAAATAGACTGCCAATGCACCGCCCCGACCCGCATTTTTCGCAAAACGATCCGCATCTGATGGCGGCCGTCCGGGCGAACTGGATTGCCGTCCTGCCGCTCGGCGCCCATGAGCAGCACGGGCCGCATCTGCCCTTCAACACCGACACGCTGATTGCCGCAGGCCTGGTGCAAAGGCTGATTGCCGCCCTGCCCGCCGACCTGCCGGCAACCTTCCTGCCGGCAGAGCCGATCGGCTATTCGATCGAGCATATGGACGTGGCCGGCACGCGCACGCTCGCCTTCGACGAAGCGGTGTTTCGCTGGCTCGGCATTGCCGAGACCCTGTCGCGCCAGGGCATCCGCAAATTCGTGATGCTCAACGCCCATGGCGGCAATGCGCCGCTGATGACGATTGTCGCGACCGAAGCCCGGGTGCGTTTTGGCATGCTGGCGGTCGCTACAAGCTGGACCCGGTTCGGCCAGCCGGACGGCTGGATCAGCCCGAGCGACAAGGCGGTCGACATCCATGGCGGCGATATCGAGACCTCTGTCATGCTGGCCTTGCATCCGGACAAGGTCGATAGGGACAAGGCCGCCGATTTCTCCTCCCGGCAGTCCGAATTCGCCGCCAAGTTCAAGTATCTGCGCGCCTATGGGCCGCATGCCTTCGGCTGGAAGATGTCGGACCTCAACCCCGACGGCGTGGCCGGCAATGCGGCGGCGGCGACCGTCGAAAAAGGCGAAAGCCTCATCGCCCATGCGGTGAAGGGCATCATCGATCTGCTGCGGGATGTCGATCGGTTTGATATGAGCGCTCTGCAAGGCAATTGAAACAATCGGCCTGAGACGATATCCTACGAGTGTCGACAGGAGCGTTGCGATGCAGGTTTCCATCACTGAAGCAAAAGCCAATCTGGCGGATCTTCTGCACCGAGCCGAAGCCGGCGAGGAGGTCATCGTGACCCGTCGCGGCAAACAGATTGCGCGCATAGTCGCCGTTCGACCGTCACTGACGACAGAGCAACGGCGGGCAATCATTGAAGAGGTGCGAGCCATGGCTCCGCCCACGAAACCGGGCGGACCGCCGGCCGCTCGAAGCCAGGACTTCCTGTATGACGAGGACGGTCTGCCAGGATGATCGTCATCGACACCTCGGCCTTGATCGCGATCGTGACCAACGAAAGCGCGGCTGCTGCGTGTCAGGCCATTCTGGAGAAATCCGACACACAGATTTTCATCTCGGCTGCGACGCTGACGGAAACATTGATCGTCGCAGGCCGCAAGGGCTGCCTGCCGGGCCTGACCAAACTGATCGAGCGCTTTCCCTTCACCTCCATCGACGTGACCGAAGAATTTGCGTCCCGCGCTGCCTCCGCCTATGCCCGCTGGGGCAAGGGCATTCATCCCGCCAGCCTGAATTTTGGTGACTGCTTTGCCTATGCGCTAGCCGAGATGCTGGCCTGCCCGCTTCTCTATGTCGGAGATGACTTTGCCCGAACGGACGTAATATACGCTCTGACTGCGTGATCGGCATCGCCCAACAAAACCCTTTGAACTCAAGCGCGGCTACGCCTATATGGAGGTAATACCATAACAGGGCGCGTCGCCGCCCATTCCATCGATCGAGGGTTTCCATGACCGAAACTGCTGCCATCAAGCCTATTCCCGTGACCGTTCTGACCGGCTATCTCGGCGCCGGCAAGACGACGCTGCTGAACCGCATCCTGTCGGAAAACCACGGCAAGAAATATGCTGTCATCGTCAACGAATTCGGCGAGATCGGCATCGACAACGACCTGATCGTCGAATCGGACGAAGAAATCTATGAGATGAACAATGGCTGCGTCTGCTGCACGGTGCGCGGCGACCTGATCCGCGTCGTCGAAGGCCTGATGCGCCGCCCCGACCGCTTCGACGGCATCATCGTCGAAACCACAGGCCTTGCCGATCCGGTGCCGGTCGCCCAGACCTTTTTCATGGACGACGATGTGCGCGCCAAGACCGAACTCGACGCCGTCGTGGCGCTGGTCGACGCCAAGCACCTGCCGCTGCGCCTGAAGGACAGCCGCGAGGCTGAAGACCAGATCGCCTTCGCCGACGTCGTGGTGATCAACAAGGTGGACCTCGTCAGCCACGCCGAACTGCACCACATCCAGGACATCGTGCGCGCCATCAACCCTTCGGCCCGCATTTATACGACAACCCGTTCGGGCGTCGATCTGAGCAAGGTCCTGAACCAAGGCGCCTTCAACCTGGAGCGGGCCCTTGAAAACGATCCGCATTTCCTCGACCATGACGACCCGGACCACGTCTGCGGCCCCGATTGCGGCCATGACCACGGGCACGATCATCACGACCATGGTCATGACCATCATGATCATCACCACCATGACCACGATCATGCGCACGGCCATGATCAGCACGATCACGCACCCTCGGCGATCCACGACGTCACCGTCGTCTCGGTGTCGCTGCGCGGCGGCGAGATGAACCCGGATCGTTTTTTCCCCTGGATTCAGAAGGTAACGCAGACGCAAGGCCCGAACATCCTGCGGCTCAAAGGCATCATCGCCTTCAAGGGCGACGCGGAACGCTATGTCGTGCAGGGCGTGCACATGATCATCGAAGGCGACCACCAGCGCGCCTGGAAGGATGGCGAGAAGCATGAAAGCCGACTGGTGTTCATCGGTCGCGATCTCGATCGTGAAAAGCTGGAAAAGAGCTTCCACGCCTGCGAGGCCGCTGCCTGATGCCGACGGTTGCTCCGCTTGATCTTGAAGGCCATGTGCTGACGGCCAGTTTTCTCGGCGATATCCCGGTTTTTGCCACCTCCGCCGGCACCATCCACCGCCTCGATGGCGGCGAGAAGGTGACGGAACTGTATCAGGGTCTGCTGACCTGCGTCAAGGACGCCGCCAACCAGACCCTGCTGACCGGCGGCGAAGACGGCAAGGTCAAGCGTATCGCCCATGACGGCACGGTGAGCGAACTGGCCCATGTGCCGCGCAAGTGGATTTCCGTGGTCGCCAGCGGCCCGCAGGGCGCCGTGGCCTATGCCATCGGCAAGACGATCTACGTGCGGCTGGCGGACGGCACGGTCAAGGAATTCAGCGAGGAACGCACGGTCGAAGGTCTCGACTTCGCGCCAAAAGGCCTGCGTGTCGCGGCCGCCCGCTACAATGGCGTGACGCTGCATTGGGTCGGCACATCGGGCGCGCCGGTCGATCTGGAATGGAAGGGCGCCCATACCGGCGTCACCTTCTCGCCGGACGGCCGCTTCGTCGTCACCACCATGCAGGAAAATGCCCTGCATGGCTGGAAGCTTGACAGCAAAGCCTCCGAAAGCCGCCATATGCGCATGACCGGCTATCCGGCCAAGGTGAAGTCGCTGTCCTGGTCGATCAAGGGCAAGTGGCTTGCCTCCTCCGGCGCGCCGGCCGCCATCGTCTGGCCGTTTTCCGGCAAGGACGGCCCGATGGGCAAGGCACCGCTCGAACTGGGAACCCGGTCCAATATCATGGTCAGCCAGGTTGCCTTCCATCCCGTCGAGGAAGTGCTGGCGATCGGCTTCATCGACGGCATGATCCTGGCGGTGCGGATTGCCGACGGCAAGGAGGCGCTGCTGCGCCGGCCCGGCAAGGGCGCCATCACCTCGCTGGCCTGGAGCGCTACCGGCAAGCTGATGGCCTTTGCCTCGGAAGCCGGCGACTGCGGCATCGTCGATATCGCGGCATAGCCGAGGGCGGGCGGTATCGCGCCGCCGGCACATCACGACAGCACAACGCAAAATGGCGGCCTTCGGGCCGCCCTTTTTTTGCATCGTCTGCGGCTTGCTGCCGTTCGTTCAGAATTCTTCCCAGCCTGCACCGGCGCCGCCACCACCGCCACCGCTGGCGATATTGAGGCTTGCGGCGAACAGTTCTTCCAGATTGAGGAAGCAGATCATCGTATCCTGATGGGCCAGAATGCCTTCGGAAAACTTGGCGGCCTGACCGGCGCTCTGGGGTACGGGTTGCAGGCTTTCGGCGGGAACGGTCAAGATATCCGACACGCCTTCGACCAAAAGGCCGAGCGTCATATTGTTGACGTCGGTGACGATGATGGCGCTTCGCTCGGAGGCCTCGGTGCCCTGCATGCCGAGCTTGACGGCAAGATCGATGATCGGGATCACCGTGCCGCGCAGGTTGATCACCCCCAGCACCTCGTAGGGCGCGTGCGGTATGGGGGTCACCGGCGCCCAGCCGCGAATCTCGCGGATCGAGCGCGTCTTGACGCAGAAGGATTGGTCATTGAGCCGGAAAGCAATGATTTCCAAGGAAACGGCAGCACTGGCGGTCATGTTCACGCAACGATCCTCGCGATGTCGAGTATGGGTATTGCCTTATATGTGCCGAATCTGGTGCAAGGCTGGCTTTCTCGCCCACAAGCATGACCTCCAATAACGAAAACGGCCACCCGAAAGCGGCCGTTGCTATGCGCGGTGTGCGCAAGGACTAGAAGCGGTAGGTGATACCGGTGCCGATCAGCCAGGGATCGAGCTTGGCCTTGCCGGTATATTTCGTGCCGCCGATCGTCGTCTCGTAATCGGCTTCGAGGAACAGCTTCTTGACGTCGAAGTTGACGCCCCAATGGTCGTTGATCATGTAGTCGAAGCCGACCTGCAGGGCGCCGCCGAACGTGTCCTCGACATTGAGATCCGAAGCGGCAGAGCCCGACTGGTTGTAGAATATGGTGTAGTTCACGCCCGCGCCGACATAGGGCTTGAAGGCGCCGAAATCGGTGAAGTGATACTGCAGGGTCAGCGTCGGCGGTAGAACCCAGGTCTTGCCGATCTTGCCGAGTGCCGCAAGGGTGCCCTCACCGTCGATATTGGCATAGGTTGTGCCGAGAATGAGTTCTGCGGCAATATTGTCGGTGAAATAATAGGAGATATCCAGCTCAGGGATGACGCTGTCGCTGTAGGACAGATCGGAGCCGGCAACGCCATCGACCGAACCTTCGTCATTGGTGATCACGCCAAGACCACGAACGCGGATCTGCCAAGGGCTCTGCGGTGCCAGCGACTGGGCTTCCGGCGCAGCATCCACGACCGGCGCGAGATCCGCCGCCATGGCCGCCTGGCCCAGCAGCACGAATGCGGCAGTTGCGGCAAGGGCGGCGACCCGCCCGGTCCTAATCTTTGTCATGTGTCTCTCCTGATCAAATTCTTGCTTAACGCAGGGAGAAACTATCGCCGGGGCCGCGGACAAGTACTTGATGCAAATCAATATATTTCTCATTTGACATCTTCGGACGCCTTTGCCTTCGGATTGTCACAATTTCGCAACGCTCAGGTTTGACGAAGTTCAATTGCGAACCGCCCAAGGCAGCCCTGTGGAACTTTATTGCGTGCAAAGCGCCGAAACCGGCATGCCGGGGCGAATCGAATTGTGGCGCAATCCGACACCAACGCCCGCCCTCGGCACCGTCCACGGAGAATCGGCAACGCAAAGAGGACGGCGGACCCATCGCGATCCACCGTCCTCGACGATCATCGAGAGAGAGAGAGAGCTGGCTGTCAGGCAGCCTTGCGCTGCGGCACCTGGGCGAGCTTGCGGCCGCTGGCCACCACCATGCCGGCCACGCCTTGAAGCCAGCCGGCCTTGAGTTCCAGCGCCAGGAAGCGCGCCCGCGCAAACGGACCCGGCATGACCAGGTGCTGCGCCTTTTCGGCAAAGAAGCCGAAACGCTCGTAATAGGCGGCATCGCCGACCAGCAGAACGGCGCCATGGCCACGCTTCTTGGCTTCCACAAGGGCGGCGCGCATCAGTGCCGAGCCGATACCCTTGCCGCCATGGCTTCCGTCGACCGCAAGGGGACCGAGCAGCAGCGCATCGACGGCATTGCCATCGCGGCTGATGCCGGCCTCGACATTCCACAGGCGAACTGTGCCGATCACATGGCCCTTGCGGTCGCGCGCCACCAGCGCCAGGCCATCGGCCGGCACGCGACCGTGGCGAATGCGCTCGGAAGACTTCTGACGGCGATCAGCACCCATGGCGCGGTCAAGCAGCGCTTCGCGCGCCACGACGTCAGCCGGCGTTTCGGAATCGATGACAAAGGCGGCCGGCACGAAAAAAGCGCGCACGGTATCGAGAACAGCGGCCATAGCGGCCTCCCGTAGCAAGATGTGTTTCGAATAATGGTGGATTACGCCGCGCCGGGGATCCGGCGCGGTCGTCGGGTGATCGGGGAAATCCTCAGATCACATAGGTCTTCAACGGATCGAAACCGTTGAAGGCGACCGCCGAATAGGTGGTCGTGTAGGCGCCGGTGCCTTCGATCAGAACCTCGTCACCGATCGTCAGGGAGACCGGCAGCGGATACATGTTCTTCTCGTACATCACGTCGGCGCTGTCGCAGGTCGGACCGGCCAGAACGCAGGGTTCCATCGCATCGGCATCGCGGATCGTGCGGATCGGATAGCGGATGGCTTCGTCCATGGTCTCGGCCAGACCGCCGAACTTGCCGATGTCGAGAAACACCCAGCGATGCTCGTCATTGTCCGACTTCTTCGAGATCAGCACGACTTCCGCCTTGATCACGCCGGCATTGCCGACCATGCCGCGGCCCGGTTCGATGATGGTCTGCGGAATGTTGTTGCCGAAATGCTTGCGCAGCGAGCCGGCAATGGCCTGACCATAGGCTTCTGCGGACGGAATGTCGCGCAGGTACTTGGTCGGGAAACCGCCACCCATGTTGACCATCTTCAAGACGATGCCCTGCTTGGCCAGCGACGCGAAGACCCGCTTGGCATCGGCAAGCGCCGAATCCCAGGCATCGACCTTGGTCATCTGCGAGCCGACATGGAAGGACACGCCGAAGCTTTCCAGGCCCAGCTGATGGGCATAGACCAGCACATCGACGGCCATCTGCGGCACGCAGCCGAACTTGCGGCTGAGCGGCCATTCGGCGCCGTCACCATCGGTGAGAACGCGGCAGAACACACGGGCGCCGGGAGCGGCACGGGCGATCTTCTCGACTTCCTCATGGCTGTCGACGGCATAGAGATTGATGCCGAGCGCATGGGCGCGCGCGATATCGCGTTCCTTCTTGATGGTGTTGCCGAAGGAAATGCGGGCAGGCGTCGCACCGGCGTCGAGTGCCATCTGGATTTCGGCAACCGAAGCGCAGTCGAAGTTCGAACCGAGCGAGGCGAGCAGCGCCAGAACCTGCGGCTCCGGGTTGGCCTTCACGGCATAATAGATCGCGCTGTCCGGCAGAGCGTGACGAAACGCGCCGTAGTTTTCGCGAACAACATCGAGGTCGACCACAAGGCAAGGACCTTCGGGACGTCGGGTGTTGATGAAGTCGAGGATGCGTGCAGTGGTCATGGTCGAATTCCCTAGTGTTCCAAGCTCCAGCACGAGCTGGAGGACAAAGGGCATACGGGCGTGCGATCAAGGAACCAGCCGGTGGAGACCCCGGATCCTCAACACGCGCTCGATGCGCAAATGATGAACAGCTCCCCGGCCAGGGGAATCAGTTCGGCTTTGTCTGCCATGGATTGGAGGGGATACCCGACCGCACTTCCGGCAATGATGGTGTGCCTCTTCAAAATCCCCAGCTGATGGAAAGCCGGGAGAGAACAAAAAGGCCCGCACCGTCGTTGCTTCGTATGTCCTCGCATTATCCGGTTGGCCGGAATAGCGACTGGAGGGGTTAATTCCAGGTACCTTACCGATGACCTCACCTTAGGGATAAATCCCATTTCGAGGGTCGGCGGACACACACGGGCACGTGCGACTTTGGGCTGAGAGGGAGATAAGAACATTCGGCGTCATAATCAAGAGTTTTTTTGATCAGCCGGCACAAAAACAATTGAACGAGTTAGGCGAACTGTTCAGTATATGGAGACAGCCTGCGAGGAGACGCCTGATGGATACCCTGACACGGATTAGAGCATTCATCGACGTGGTCGACGCTGAAGGCTTTTCCGCCGCCGCTCGCAAGACCGGCCGCTCCAAGGCGCTGCTGTCGAAATATGTGCGCGAACTGGAAGACGAACTGGGCGCCCTGCTGCTGAACCGCACCACGCGGCAGTTCTCGATGACCGAGGCGGGCCACACCTATTACCGCACCGCCGCCGACATCCTCAAAGAGATCGACAACCTTGCCGACCTGGTGCGCGAGAACAATGCCGATCTCAAGGGCAAGCTGAAGATCACCGTGCCACGCACCTTCATCGATGCCGACGTCGGCCAGTCGCTGATCGATTTCGCCAAGGAGAACCCGGATCTGGCGCTGGAGATCGTCGCGGAAGATCGATTCGTCGACCTGATCGAAGAAGGCTTCGACCTCGCCATCCGCATCACCAAGCTGGACGATTCCGGCATGATCGCCCGCAAGCTGTCCGATTTCCGCGTCTATGCCTGCGCCACGCCGGCCTTCCTGGAACAATATGGCCCCCTCACCCACCCGCAGGACCTCTCCAAGGTGCCGTTCCTGGTCGACACCAATTCCCGCAACCACAATTCGGTGCGCTTCTTCGAGCCGGACGGCGGCGCGATTTCCGTCGCCGTCACCGGCCCGATCGAAGTCAACAGTCCGCAGGCCACACTGCGTGCCGCCCTGACGGGCCTGGGTGTCGCCATCATCCCGGACTTCATCGTCAAGCCGCATCTCGACAGCGGTGCGTTGATCTCGTTGTTCGACGACTATCTGCCGGCCAATCGCGGCATCTATGCGATCTATCCCCATCGCCGCTACCTGCCGGCCAAGGTGCGCGTACTGGTCGATTTTCTGTATGGCTGGTTTCGGCGCAATGCCTGAGCGAAGGCCGATGGGTCGTATTTCCGTCCCATTTTTCGGCAATGCAAAGGCCCAGTCAAAACGGGCAAAGCACGGCACATGACCAGACGATCCTCTATCCTCCTGGCCGGTTTGCTGGCGCTCACGCCCCTGTCGGCAAGCGCCCATCCGCACATCTTTGCCGAAGCCCGGCTCGAAGTGATCGCCGGCACGGATGGCAATGTCTCGGAACTGCGCAATGTCTGGCGCTTCGATGATATCTTCTCCTCCAGCGTGCTGATGGATTTCGACACCAATACCGACCTGAAGCTCGATCACGACGAGTTGCAGGAAATCGCCAAGACGATCCGCGAATCGCTCGGCGACTACGGTTATTTCACCTTCATCACCAGCAATGGCGCCGCCGTTCCGGTCGGCAAGCCCGACACGTTCAACGTCGACTTCAAGGACAACCAGCTTCTGGTCTTCTTCACCATCAAGCCGGA
The DNA here is from genome assembly GCF_023701945.1 of Rhizobium sp. CG5. Lineage (GTDB taxonomy): Bacteria > Pseudomonadota > Alphaproteobacteria > Rhizobiales > Rhizobiaceae > Allorhizobium. Next base: position 118,956 of record NZ_JABAEF010000013.1, on the reverse strand, counting down.
AAAGCCGCTGGCCATCAAAGGCAACTTAAGCTTCGGCGTGCATGACCCGACGCTTTATACCGCGATCGATTTTTCGACCGACGAGGCCATGGCCGTCGAAGGCGACGGCTTCAAGTCCTGCAAGCACAAGGTGGTGCGGCCCGATCCCGACGAGGTGATTGCCCAGAACCAGTCGAACCTCACCGAAGCCTTCTTCAACGATCCGGCCGGCACCGACAAGGGCAAGCTGTTTGCCACACGGCTGGAACTGACATGCTGACCGTTGGCAGGATCACCCGTCTCGCCGCTCTCGGCCTTCTGCTGGGATTGTCCGCCACTCTTGCCCATGCCGCCTCGCCGCTTGGCATCGGCACGGCCGAGCCATCCTTCCAGGTTACCGGTCCGTTCGGCGGAGTGCTTGCCTGGATCAACACCAACCAACAGGCCTTCTACCGTGCCCTGACCGGCGCGCTCAAAGCCATGCGCGACAATCCCGCCCATCTCGCCACCCTGATCGGCCTGTCCTTTGCCTATGGCGTCTTCCATGCCGCAGGCCCTGGCCATGGCAAGGCGGTGATCTCCTCCTACATGATCGCCAACGAAACGGAACTGAAGCGCGGCATTCTCATTTCCTTCGTCTCCGCCATGCTGCAGGGCGTCGTTGCCATTGCGCTGGTAGGCTTCGCCTATCTCCTGTTGCGCGGCACGTCGATTTCCATGACCGATGCCACCCAGGCGATGGAGATCGCCAGTTTTGGCCTGATCATCGCCTTCGGCGTCTGGCTGCTGGTGAAAAAGCTCAAAGGTTTGGCGCCCCCCCGCCGTCTGGCGATGGGCCGCATGCCGGTGAGCGCCGGCCTGTTCGACAATGCCACCCCCGGCTTGGCCAGGACGGGCACGACAGGCCTCACCTTTCAGGCCGTGGCGATCAGCCATGATCACGAAGCCCTGTCGCCCGGCTCCCCCTGCCCGGACTGCGGCATAACCCATCTGCCGGACCCAAAACTGCTGGGTGCACAGGATTTCAAGCTGCGCGAAGCCTGGTCAGCGGTCATCGCCGTCGGTCTCAGGCCCTGTTCCGGCGCGCTGCTGGTCATGACCTTCGCACTGCTGAACGGGCTTTATCTGGGTGGCGTTCTGTCGGTCTTTGCCATGGCGGTCGGAACGGCGATCACCGTCTCAGCGCTCGCCGCCGTCGCGGTGACAGCCAAGGACATCGCCGTGCGCCTGTCCGGACCGGGCTCGCCGACTGCGCGACGGGTGGCCACAGGGCTCGAAATCGCCGGCGCCCTGCTGGTGATCCTGATGGGCGCCCTGCTGTTGGCGGCCGCTCTTCAGTCCTAAAGCATGTCGCCCGAAAGTGCGCAGCGGTTCCGGGACAACGACATGCGACAAAACAAAGAGATAAAGCGTGAGGAGCGAATCTGAAAGATCGCGACACGCTTTAAGATTTGTGGCGGCGTTGGTAACGGGCCCGGAACCAGAAGATCAGAAAGAACGACAGCACGCAGACCGAGCCGAAGGCCGCCGCCAGAATGGTCGAGAACTGGGCGATCCACAGGACGATTTTCGGCATCACGAACAGCAGCAGGCCGACGCCAATCAGGATGACGGCCGCAGCGATGGCTGAAGACCGGTCGTTGCTGGATTTGCTCATGAGTGTGCTCCGGACTTCATTGCGGCCCGGATATCCTCCAGGCGGCGGACCTGCTGGCCCTTGTCGTCAAAATTATCCGGCGAAAGCCAGGCCTCGAAGGCTGCATTCACCACAGGCCATTCGCTGTCGATGATCGAAAACCAGGCCGTGTCGCGATTGCCGCCCTTGGAGATCATGTGCTGGCGAAACACGCCTTCGAAGGTGAAGCCGTAGCGTAGCGCCGTCACCTTGCTCGGCTGGTTATCGTTGTGGCATTTCCATTCGTAGCGCCGATATCCGAGATCCTCGAAGACGTGCTTGGCCATCAGGTAGTGCACTTCGGTGGACAGCGGCGTGCGGCTCATCGCCGGCCCATGCGCCACGCCGCCGATCTCGACCACGCCATTGGCCGGATCGGCGCGCATGTAATTGGCCATGCCGACGATCTGCCCGCTCGCCTTGTTGCGGAACACATGGGTGAGCCAGCCGCCCTTCTTCATGGCGTCGAGCCAGGCGCCGAAATCCTCGATGCCGCCGAAATCGTCATTGCTGAAATAGGTCAGCAGCGGATTGATCGCCATGCCGCCAAGCCCGTCCCACAGATCCTGCAGATGCAGGTCCCGGTCATAGGGCTCGATGGTCACGAAACGGCCGGACAGGCTGACCGGTTTGGGGGCCGGGCAGCCCTTGAAGGTGGAAAGATCGCGCATGATTATCCCTGACATCTCATCGTCAGAGGATTAGGCCAGCCGCCCTGCAAAGGCAACCGGCCATCATAGCGCTTGCACGCCTGAGATCAGACCTTGGCCGCCGAGACGGTCGCCTCGATATGATCGACCAGCGCGTCCGGCAGAGCCAGGCGGCCGGCGAGCAGATCGAGATAGCCGCGCTCGGCACGGGTGTCAGGATCGATCGCCAGGCGCGACGCGGTATAGAGTTCGACCTTCTGCTCCTCGGTGACGGCGGCGGCCACCAGTGCATCGATGTCGGTCGGCTCGCTCAATTCCTTCTCGATGAAGGCCTCCGCTTCCGCGCCGATGCCCGACAGATGCACCTTGCCCATGATATTGGCCCGTTCGGCCGCGTCGATATGACCATCGGCTTTCGCAGCCGCGATCATGGCGCGCACAAGGGCCAGAGCAAAGTCGTTGGTGGCAGCCGGCGCCTCAAGGCTGAACGGCGAATCGGCCGGCGGCGGCAGGATCTCCGGGAGAGCCGGCAGATGGTCGTTGTTGGTTTCGGGCTGCTGGCCGGACTTGTAGTTTTTGTAAGCCGCATAGCCAAGACCGGCAATCGCCGCCATGCCGCCGATCTTCAGCGCATTGGCGGCCAGCGACCGGCCGGTCTTGGTGCCCAGCACAGCTGCCACGATCGCGCCGGATGCAAGCGGATTATTCTTGGCGGTCTGCACCGCGTCGCCTGCCCGCTGCCGCACGGATCCGCCCGCCATCGGTATTTGCGAACCGAGAAATTGGTCAAGCAGCTTCTTCGCATCGAACATTCGTCATATCTCCTGGCCGTTTTGATAGGTCAGGAGGTAAATAGGAACGGCGAAGGGCAATTGCAAAGACAAGCGGCCGGCTTGCGACAAGCCGGCCTGATTTCAAGCGATCAGTAGGCCAGGGCGCAGGCTTCTTCAGCCAGCTTGGTGATGCCGGCCCAGTCCCCCGCTGCAACCAGTTCCTTCGGCGCCACCCAGGAGCCGCCAACGCACACGACGTTCGGCAGCGACAGGTAGTCCCTGGCATTTTTGAGCGAAATGCCGCCGGTCGGGCAGAACAGCGTGCCGGCCAATGGCGACGACAGCGCCTTGAGATAAGCAGCGCCGCCAGCCTGTTCGGCCGGGAAGAACTTCAGCACCTCATAACCTTCCTCGCGCAGCGCCATGACCTCCGACGCGGTTGCCGCACCCGGCAGCAGCGGAATGTCGGAACCGCGGGCCGCATCGAGCAGTTCCTGCGTCGTGCCGGGGCTGACGATGAACTGCGAGCCGGCATCGATGGCCGCCTGGAAATGCGCGGCATTGAGAATGGTGCCGGCACCGACGACGGCGCCTTCCACTTCATCGGCGACGCGGCGAACAGCGTCGAGGGCTGCTGCGGTGCGCATGGTGATTTCGATCGCCTTCAAGCCGCCGGCGACCAGCGCCCGCGCCAAGGGCACAGCGGTCGCGGCATCCTCGATGATCAGCACCGGCACGACCGGCTGCAGCTTCAAAACGGACAGGAGCTTCTCGGTCTTCGTCCCCATGCGGGCCATCCTTCCTAAAACGATTGAATTTTGCCAAGGATTATCGCGAGGCTGCATCATTGTCGAGACAAATGCGCGCTATATCGCTTGAGGCAATTTCCCCTATCGAATGATTACGATAGGTTAGCCTGAAGTTCGCATAGGTTGGAATGAACATGGCCAAGGAAATCGAGCGTAAGTTTCTGGTTCTGAGTGATGACTGGCGTCCGCTTGCGACATCGTCCACGCCCATGCGCCAGGCCTATATTGCCAGCATGGACGACCGCTCGGTGCGGGTGCGCACCCGCAATGGCACCTCTGCCATGCTGACGATCAAGATCGGGCAGAACCTGCGGGTACGCGACGAGTTCGAATATCCGGTTCCGTTGGCGGACGCCCAAGAGTTGATGACCTTGGCGATCGGACGGGTCATCGAAAAGACCCGCCACACCGTCGAACATGGTGGCTTCATCTGGGAAGTGGACGTCTTCGAGGGCGTCTACGAGGGCCTTATCATCGCCGAGGTCGAAATGCGCAGCGAAACCGACGATCCGGCCCTGCCCGCCTGGCTCGGCGCCGAGATCACCGGCGACCGACGCTATTCCAACCAGTCACTGGCCATCGAACCCTCTCCGACGGAATTTAAACATGGCCTATCGCATTAAACCGGCGCGCGACTTCACCGACGAGACCAGGCGCATAATCAGCGAGCAATTGCTGCGCGCCGTGGCCGCCCTGGAGGAGCAGCCGGGTGGCCTGCACGAGGCGATCCACGAGGCGCGCAAGAAATTCAAGCGGGTCAGAGCGCTCTATCGCCTGACCGCCGGCAACGACAAGGATTTTGCCCGCCAGGAGAATGCCAGGCTGCGGGACATGGCGCGCTCGCTGTCGCTGGTGCGCGATGCGACGGCGCTGACCGAAACCGTGACCTATCTCCAGGCCCATGCCGAGACGCCGGAGGAGGAGCGGGCGCTGGCCGCCGCTCTGACGACCCTGACCGAGCGCCGCGACGGCGTGGCGACAGGCGAGACCGATCTGACGGACAAGGTCGCGGCCGCCCTTGAGACCTGCCGCGCCGCCATCGCCGCCGCCGAGGCCCAGAGTTTTCCCGAAAGCCCCCGCAAGACCGGCCGGCTTCTGGCCAAGGCCTGGCGCAAAAGCCTCGAAAAAGCCAAGGCGGCGCTGGCCGGCTGTCACGACAGCGCTCATGCCGAGGTGTTTCACAGCCTGCGCAAATCCGGCCAGACCTATTGGATGCATCTGTCGCTGCTGCGCGACCTGTGGCCGGCGGCCATGCGCGCCCGGCAGACCGAAGCGAAACGGTTGGTCGACATGCTCGGCCACGAACACGACCTCACCCTGCTGATCGAGCTTCTCGACCTGCATCCCGACATGCTCGGCGGCAGCGAGGACCTGTCGCTGGTGCTCGGCGTCATCATCCGCCAGCAGCAGGCGCTGCGCCACGACGCCCTTCAGCTTGCCGACACTGTCTTCGCCGACGATCCCGAGCGCGAAGCGGATGTGATCGAAACCCTGTGGTTGACGACCGCCAGGGGCTAGCCGGGATCCCTCTCTCGACAATCCGCTGCGATACTGCCATTTCTTGTCAGCTTGGCCGGATAAAAGAAGTGATGTCCCGTTCCGAACGATTGCTCGACCTGCTCCAGGCACTGCGCCGCCATCGCCGCGCCGTCAGCGGGCAGATGCTGGCCGAGGAACTGGGCATTTCGCTACGCACGCTCTATCGCGACATCGCCACCCTGCAGGCCCAGGGCGCCGATATCGAGGGCGAGCCGGGTGTCGGCTATATCCTGCGCCCCGGCTACATGCTGCCACCGCTGATGTTCTCGCTGGAAGAAATCGAGGCCCTGGTGCTGGGCTCGCGCTGGGTCGCCAAGCGCGCCGACAGCCAGTTGCACGACGCGGCCCGCAACGCGCTGGCCAAGATCGAGGCGGTGCTGCCGACAGACCTCAAGGACCATTTGCAGACCTCCGGCCTGCTGGTCGGCCCGACAGAACGCATCGATGATGGTACCATCGACGTCCCGGCGATCCGCCGGGCGATCCGCGGCGAACAGAAGCTGAAGATTGCCTATGCCGACGCGAAGGGAGAGCTCAGCCAGCGTATCGTCTGGCCGGTCGCGCTTGGCTATTTCGAAAAGCTGCGGGTCCTGATCGCCTGGTGCGAGACGCGCGCCGCCTTTCGTCATTTCCGCACCGACCGTATCACCGCGCTGGAACCGCTCGATCTGCGCTATCCGCGCCGCCGCCTGCAATTGCTGAAGGAATGGCGGCAGGAGCAGGGCATTTCCGATCTGCAGCAACCATACTGACAGAAATTGGCAGCATCGCCCCCTAATCTCCCTCTCGTCCCCGGAGACAACTCCGGCCCGAACCCAAGGAGATTGACGATGACGCCGACCATGACGATCCTTTATGTCGACAAGCCCGCAACCAGCGCCGCCTTTTACGAACGCCTGTTCGGCCTGGCTCCGACCGAACTATCCGAAACCTTCGCACTCTTCGTCCTGCCCGGTGGCCTGGTGCTGGGGCTGTGGTCGCGGGCAATGGTCGAACCGGCCGCCACGCTGACCGGCGGCGGCTGCGAACTGGCCATCCGGGCAGCAAACGCCGCTTTGGTCGATGAAACCCACGCCGCCTGGACCGCGCAGGGCGTAACGGTGCTGCAGGCCCCGGTCACGGCGGAATTCGGCCGGACCTTCACCATCGCCGACCCGGACGGCCACCGCATCCGCGTCTTCACCCCGCCCGTCTGACCCGCATGGCTTCGGCCGCCGCCGTCACGCTGCAGCATGGTCCGTGGATTTGACGAATTTCAAACTTCATCGATCCAGCGAAAATGCGTTGCGCGGCAGCGGCTGAGGCAGTATTTCCAGCCTCATGACAGACACTCTACAAACCCCTCGCCACGAAGAGGGCGGCGCGTTCTGCGTTGCCGCACTCTATCATTTTGCTGACTTTCCGCGCTTCGAGAGCTTTCGCGAACCGCTGGAGGCGCTGTGCAAGGCGGAAGGGGTCAAAGGCACACTGCTTCTGGCCCATGAGGGGATCAATGGCACGATTGCCGGCACGGACGCCGCCATCGCCACGGTGCTGGCCTTTCTGCGCGCCCAGCCGGAATTCGTGAGGCTCGAGCACAAGGAAAGCCGCGCCTCCAAAATGCCCTTCCTGCGCATGAAGGTGAAGCTGAAGAAGGAAATCGTCACCATGGGCGTCGAGGATATCGACCCCAACAAGATCGTCGGCACCTATGTCGATGCAAAAGACTGGAACGAACTGATCTCCGATCCGGAGACCATCGTGATCGACACCCGCAACGATTACGAGACGGCGATCGGCATTTTCCGCGGCGCGGTCGATCCGAACACCAAGACCTTCCGGGAATTCCCCGACTGGGTGAAGAACAATGCCGGCCTGCACAACAAGCCGAAGATCGCCATGTATTGCACCGGCGGCATCCGCTGCGAAAAGGCGACCGCCTTCATGAAGCAACAGGGTTTCGAGGAGGTCTACCATCTGAAGGGCGGCATCCTCAAATATCTGGAGGAAGTGCCGGAAGAGCAGAGCCTGTGGGACGGCGCCTGCTTCGTCTTCGACGAACGCGTCTCGGTGACCCATGGCCTGAAGGAAGGCAACCACCTGCTCTGCCACGCCTGCCGCAACCCGATCACCGCAGCAGAGATCGCCTCGCCGCTCTACGAGGCCGGCGTCTCCTGTCCCCATTGCTATCATGAGCGCTCGGAAGAAGACCGGCTGCGCTACCGCCAGCGCCAGAAGCAGATCGATCTCGCCAAGAAGCGCGGCGAGCGGCATATCGGCAGCTGAGTGCGGCTGCCGCCAGCGCCGGGGCGGCGCGCTCAGGCGGCCTTTGCTTCGTCCGACCGCTGATGCAGCCGCCTCCAGGCCGTCGGGGTCAAACCCGTCACCCGCAGAAACTCGCGATTGAAATTCGACTTGGTCAGGAACCCGGCATCGAAGATGATCCGGGTCACCGGCTCGTCGGTCGATGACAGCAGCCTTTGCGCCTCTGTAATCCGGTAATTGTTGACATATTGCGAGACGCTCATGCCGTGGATGCGGTTGATGGCATTGGAGACGCTGCGGGCCGGCAGATGCAGGCGCCGCGCCAGCTTTCCGAGGTTAAGATCGAGATCACGGTAAAGATGCCTTGTCTGCATCAGGGCGTCGACCGCACTGGCGATTTCGGCATCCGCCTGGCTCGCCGGCGCCTCCGCCTCGCCGCCCGCCTCTCCCTCCCGGGCCTCTCCCTCCCGGGTCTCGTCCGACCGCAGGCTCGGTTCGGTGACGGAAGCGGCAATGCCGAGCAACATCAGCACCAGCGCCGTCCCGCCGGAAACAAGCAACGCCGCATGCCGGCCATCGCCCCATGTCACATCGAAACCGATGGCAATATCGGAAAGGGCCGAGCCGATCAGCGAGAACGCGGTCAGTTGCAGGGCGCGATAGGATCGCAGCACGCCATCGAGCCGCGAGGCCGCCAGACCGTCCGGTCCGTGGCGGCCAAACCACAGCAGCGCCACGCCATAGGCGAAAAAATCGAGAATGATCAGCAGATCGATCGGTTCCCGCGCGGAGACGAACATCAAAATCGCCGCAAGGCTTGGAAGCAGATGCGGCCAGTCGCGGCCCAGCGATGGCTCCCGGCCATCGCCGGCAAGGCTCCTGAAGGCCAGATAGGTCAGCGGCGGGATGAGCGTCGCCATGATCGCCAGCGCAGGGACAATCTCCGTCAGGCCATAGCCCCAGCGCAGGCCGACCAGCACCGACTGGCAGGCATAGACGGCGACCAGAACCAGGAAGGCACGGTTTTCCCGGCCATGGTCATCCGACCGCCGGATCATGCGGATCAGGAAGGTCAGCAGGAACAGCGAGACGACGAAGGGCAGCGGAACGAAGATCATCGGGAAGCGCGGCTTTGCAGTGAAGACGAAAGGGACAGGACAGCAACGGACAGCCGTTACCATGCCCTGAAGCGCGTTCAAGGTCGACCTGAAACAGGTTTGAGGTCGAGCGGAACACGTCTTTTCGCGCATCACATCGGCATCGGTTCATTCCAACCCTTGAAGGCCCATGCCATGACCATCCGACTGACCACCACCCAGACCGTCCTTCTCTCCCTGACCGCCGTCACCATTGCTCTGCTGGCCATAGGCCAGGGAAACCTCTGGTGGAGCATGCGCCGCATCCCGGCCGGCACGTTGGATTTGTCTGAGGTGTCCAGCGTCCGCATCACCGGCGATGCCAGTCTCGTCGATATCACGACGGACGCCACGGCACCGCAGACGGCAACCCTGTCGTCGCGCCATTCCGGCTGGGGCGCCGTGTGGCAATCCGGCTGGTTTTCCGGCGGCTGCGGTTCGCCCGGCCGCATGCACATCGACGCCACCACGCTGATCGTCGAGGTCGGATCGCGCTCCGACTGGTTCGATCTCTCCGACTGCACCACCGAGCTGGTCGCCAATCTGCGGCCGGAAACCGCCATCATGATCGACCAGAAGGCCTCCCGCACGCGGCTTGCCGGCGATTTCTCGACGGTGGCCATCAACAGCGATGCCGGCGACGTGATGCTGGAGGGCCATACCACGGATATTTCCATTTCCGGCCAGGCCCTCCGTGCCCGGCTTGCCTTCGAGCGGGTCATGCAGGATGAAACCATCGCGCTGACCGGCAAGATGATGAGCGCCACGCTTGAGTTCATCCAGCCGGCGCCGATCAGCTACCTGGTCGAGGCCACCGCCTCCTATATCGACAGCGCCCTGCCCAACACATCAGGCGCCAAGCCCGAAATCCGCATCAAGGGCGAGATGGTGCACACCACGATCCGCTGACGGGAAGCGCCCCTCCAGCCCGATGACCGTTAATCTCATGGGCACCACTAGACGATCGGTCTAGTGGTGCCCATATACCCTTTCATGGAAGACACACGGACCCATATTCTCGACACCGGCCGGGCGCTGACGGCGCAGCGCGGCTATACCGCCGTCGGGCTGAGCGAGCTGTTGAAGACGGCCGGCGTGCCGAAGGGCTCGTTCTACCACTATTTCCCCTCCAAGGAGGCCTTTGGCTGCGCGCTGTTGGACGCCTACGTGGCGCAGTACCGCAAAGACCTCGCGCAGACCCTGGGCGCCGAAGGCCGGCCCGCCGCTGCCCGGCTGCTCGCCTATTTCGAGTGCTGGCGCGAGCGGCAGATGAATGCCAATGCCGAGGACAAATGCCTGGTGGTCAAGCTGTCGGCCGAGATTGCCGACCTGTCGCCGGACATGCGGGGCATCCTGAACGATGGCGTGGCGCGCATCGTCGAACGGCTGGCAAACACAATGCGCGAAGGCCAGGCCGACGGCTCGGTCAACCCGGCGCTCGATCCGCAGCGCACCGCCACCACCCTTTATCAGATCTGGCTGGGGGCAAGCCTGATGGCAAAACTCTCCGGCACATCCGACCCCTTCGATCAGGCGATCGCCAGCACACAGTTGCTGCTGGCCTGACCCTGCCACCGGAGCGGCAGGCTTTGCCAAGATCCGCTCCAACCCATCCCTTCATCCATCATTGGAGACGACCATGAGCCAATCCACCACCGTCAATCGCCGTTTCGTCCTTGCCGAACGCCCCAAGGGCGAACCGACCGACGCCACCCTGCGGCTGGAAACCGCCGAGATCCCGACACCCGGCCCCGGACAGATGCTGCTGCGCACCGTCTATCTGTCGCTCGACCCTTATATGCGCGGCCGCATGAGCGATGCGCCGTCCTATGCAGCCCCGGTCGAGATCGGCGGCACCATGGTCGGCGGCACCGTGTCGCGCGTCGTTGCCTCCAACCTGTCGGGCTTCAAGCCCGGCGACTGGGTGGTCGGCTTTGCCGGCTGGCAGGATTATGCCCTGTCGGACGGCAAGGGCGTGGTACCGCTCGGTGCCAATCCCTCCCATCCCTCCTGGGCGCTCGGCGTCACCGGCATGCCGGGCTTCACCGCCTGGGCGGGCCTGAAGGAAATCGGCCAGCCGAAATCCGGCGAAACCCTGGTGGTCGGCGGCGCCACTGGTCCGGTCGGCGCCACCGTCGGGCAGATCGCCAAGATCCGCGGCTGCCGGGTCGTCGGCATTGCCGGCGGCAAAGAGAAATGCGCCCATGCGGTGGAGGTGCTCGGATTTGATGCCTGCGTCGATTACAAGGCCGAGGATTTCGTCGCGCAGCTGGCCGCCGCCACGCCGGACGGCATCGACATCTATTTCGAGGGTGTCGGCGGCAAGGTCTTCGATGCGGTGGCCGAGCGGCTGAACACCAATGCCCGCATTCCGGTCTGCGGCCTGATCGCCCAGTACAATGCCACCGGTCTGCCGGACGGTCCCGACCGTTTGAGCTGGCTGATGGGCCTGATCCTGCGCAAGCGCCTGACGCTGCGCGGCTTCATCATCTACGATGATTTCGGCCATCTCTATCCGGATTTCGCCAAGGAGATGGGCGGCTGGGTCGCCGCCGGTCAGATGCAGTATCGCGAAGAGGTGATCGACGGGCTGGAACAAGCGCCGCGCGCCTTCGTTGGCCTGCTGCGCGGCGAAGGCTTCGGCAAGCGGGTGATCCGCGTCGGACCGAACGACTAGCCCTTTAAAAATCAACAAACTGAAATTCCCAAGGAAGGAATACCCCTTATGAAGATCCTGATGGTTCTCACCTCCCACGACCAGCTCGGCGATACCGGCAAGAAGACCGGCTTCTGGCTGGAAGAGTTCGCAGCGCCCTATTATGTGCTGAAGGACGCCGGCGCCGACATCACGCTCGCCTCGCCGAGCGGTGGCCAGCCGCCGCTTGATCCGAAAAGCGACGAGGCCGATGCCCAGACGGAAGCCACCCATCGCTTCAAGGCCGACCCGGCAGCCCAGGCAGCCCTCGCCTCGACCAGGCCGCTCTCCGAAATCGAAGCGGCCGAGTTCGACGCCGTGTTCTATCCCGGCGGCCATGGCCCGCTCTGGGATCTGGCCGAAGACGGCAACAGCATCCGCCTGATCGAAGCCTTTGTCGCAACGGATCGTCCCGTCGCCACGGTCTGCCATGCGCCGGGCGTCCTGCGCCACGTTCGCGGTGCCGACGGCAAGCCGCTGGTCTCCGGCCGTCGCGTCACCGGATTTACCAATTCCGAAGAAGAAGCCGTCGGCCTGACCGATGTCGTGCCCTTCCTGGTGGAAGACATGCTGGTTGCCAATGGCGGTCATTATGAAAAGGGCGGCGATTGGGCCGTGCATGTGGTCACCGATGGCAAGCTGGTGACCGGCCAGAATCCGGCCTCGTCGGAAGAAGCCGCCAAGGCGCTGCTGGCCCTGCTCTAATCACATCCGATCAGACAAACGCCCGGCTGCAGGCAAACCGCAGCCGGGCGTTTCGTTGAGAGGTCGGCCGCGAGGGCTGACCGTCAGACGGCGGCCTCATCGGCCGAAGCAGGCACCGCTGCCGAGTGCTTCAGAGACACCAGTGTGCCGGGGCGGGCATCGGCAACCTCGATGACGGCATCCACCTGGCTGGCCAGCGCCTTGACGATATTGGTTCCAAGGCCGGGCGTCGCGCCTTCCCCGACTGTCGGCATTCCAATGCCGTCATCGCCGACCGACAGAACCCAGCCCTCGCCACTTGACCGATAATCCACCACGATCCGGCCGCCGCGTCCCTCCGGGAAAGCATGTTTCAGGGCATTGATCACCAGTTCGGTGACGATCAGGCCGAGGCTGATCGAGATCTCCGGCTTGACAACGCTGTCATCCACCGTCACCGCCAGCGAAACCAGGTTGCGATCATGGATCATCGACGCGCCGATGCTGCGGCACAGATCGTCGAAATAGGTGCGCAGTCGCACCTGGGCCATTTGCGACGCTGCCAGCTGTTTTTGCAGGGCGGCGACCGACATGACGCGGCTATGGGCATCATAGAGATGGCCGCGGGTTTCCTCGGACTGGATCTTGCGGGCGCTTTGCATCAGGACGCTGGCGATGATCTGCAGGCTATTGGCCACCCGGTGCTGCAATTCCTGCAACAGCACGGCCTTTTCCCGCACCAGGTCGTCCTTGGCCTTCTCGTTGTGACGGGCCAGCGTGACATCCTGGACCGACAGAAGAAGTCGGATATTGGCACCGTCGGGATACGCAATCTTGTGTGCGTTGATGACCAGATGGGCGGGCGGGCGATCGGCGCGCTTCAGCGTCATTTCATACCCTTCGACCTCGGCATAGCCCGATGCCGTGGCGCGCAACAGCGAATCCAGCTGCGGTACGTTCCATTCCCCCGCCCCCAGTTCCGCCATCGGCTTTCCGATCGTTCCAGTCGGATTGATCTGGAAGGCGCGGCAGAAGGATTTGCTGGCAGCCACAATCAGCAGATTGCCGTCCAGCATCAGCAGCGGAGCGTCGGAGGACAGAATGACTTCCAGGGCGAGGTCGAAAGCCAGTATCGGCGGCGGCGCGGCAATGCCGGTCATATCGTACCCCTTCGGGCAACGGAGGCTTTCGGAGCGAAAGCGAAGCAAGGGGAGATTTCCCCGTGCTTTATCGGACCCAACAACGGGTCCGCAGCTCCTCATTGGTGTGAGGTTAGCACAGCAGCACACGCGAAGCTAAACAATAGCATGACCATGGACGCAATACTGCGCTGCCAATTGACAGATGCGAAATCACACACGAGGAAGCCCACAGATAACGCTTCCCCTTTTGCCGCGAGATCGACATAAGGGGGCCCTTAACCCATCGTTCAGACCCAGGCTCTATCCTCGCCTCCGTTTCAAGGAGATGTCATGACGACATATTTCACGACGGCCATCAGGGCCGCGACCAAGGACGAGACGTGGATTCTCGACACCGATACATCGCTGTCGACCAAAGGCACCGTGATCGACGCGACCGGCACGACGACCGGCCAGAGCTTCATCATCAAGGGCAGCCTGACCTCGACCAGCGGCACGGCCTTCGTGCTTGGCAGTTCGGCGCTTGCCGATAGCGACACCTCCATCCGCATCGATTACGTGGCAAGCTTCACCGCCAGCGGCACCGGTATTGTGGCCTATAGCGGCGGCGTCGACTTTCTCAATATCGGAACTGTGAAGACCGGGTCGACCAGCCTGAAACTGCTGGGCGACGGCAATACGGTGGAGAATGACGGCACCATGGCCTCGACCGGAGGCTCGGTGATCGTCACGGCGGGCGATGGCGATACGATTGCCAACAATGACGGCAGCCTGAAGGGCAAGGGCAATGTCATCGTCTCATCGGGCGACAATGTGACGATTGATAACAATGCCCTGATCGTTTCGAGCGCGGCGCGCGGCATCGTCTCGACCGGATCGGATGCAACGATCACCAACAACGAAACCATACGCTCGGTTCTTGACGGCATCCGCTCGACCGGCGACGGCGCCGACATCAGCAATACCAAGCTCATCACCTCGTCGGCCGGCGCTGGCATAGCAAGCCAGGGCGACGACGCAACCATCACCAATACCACCACCGTTTCCGGCAAGACCTACGGCGTGTCGTCGTCCGGCGACGATCTGACCCTGACCAACTACGCCACCATCAAGTCGTCCGGCACCGCCGTCCGTTCGACTGGCGACGATGCGACCATCGTCAACAAGTCAGTGCTGTCGGGTGACGTGGCTCTGCGGATATCGGGCGACGACAGCACGGTCACCAATACCCATATCATCAAGGGCACGTCCGAGACCGCGGCGACGATCATCGTCTCCTCGACCGGCGACACGACTTTCAAGACCACCGGATCGGTCTATGCCGAGTCCGGCGTTGTGTTCCAGTCCGGCAAGGGCTCCGAGACCGTGACGAATACCGGCAGCCTCTACGGTGACGTAAAGCTCGGTGCCGGCAACGACACCTTCACCTCGCTGAAGGGCGAAGTGACCGGAACCGTCTATGGCGGCGCCGGCAACGATCTCTACAAGGTCGGCATCGATGCGACCCTGAAGGAATATGCCGACCAGGGCGTCGACACCGTGAAATCGACGATCAGCTGGACGCTGGGTGCCAATTTCGAAAACCTGACGCTGAGCGGTTCGTCGAAGATCAACGGCACCGGCAACAGCCTCGACAATACGATCACCGGCAATAGCGCCGCCAATGTGCTGACCGGCGGGCGCGGCGACGACGTTCTGACCGGCAACGGCGGCGCCGACACCTTCGTCTTCAGCAAGCACGGCGGCGACGACACCATCACCGACTTCCAGAACGGCAAGGACCACATCGACCTCACCGGTTATAGCGGCATCGATGATTTCAGCGATATCTCGTCGATCAAATCCGTGCACGGCGACACCGTCATCACCCTGTCGGGCGGCGACACGATCACCCTGGACGACATCAAGGCGTCGACGATCACCGCCGACGATTTCCTGTTCTAGAGCGTTTCCTGGTTAGATTGAAGCATTCTGCCGGAGCAGGTTTTCGTCAGGGCAAAGGCGATTGGCGAAGGGCATACCTTTTGGTACGTCCGAGCCGATCGCCTTTGATCCTGGCGGAAAGATGCCCGGCCCTTCGGGTTGGCTGAAACGGGCCGCCTGATCGCCCGGCCGGCTTGGCCGTAGGGCGTGACTACGACGCGCGCCGGCCGGGCGACCATCCGGAACCGTTTGAGCCAACAGAATGTTTCAATCTAACCAGGAAACGCTCTAGAGCAAAGGCTCAGAGCACCACGACGTTGATATAGTCCTCATAGATGTCGACGCAGACATCCGGGGTGCCGTTGACGATGGCATCCTCGGCATCGGCATCGATGCTGCCGGCCCTGAGCCAGCCTTCGAGCGCGGCACGATTGGCCTTCGAGCTGAAGATGGAATCGTTTTCGTCGCTCGGGTCGCGCTTGCGGAAGGCGTGGAAATTGGCGCGATCCTGGCGGATGATCGCCGCCGCATTGTCGAGCGGATAGCCATCCGACGCAAAGTGATCGCGATGCCCCATGGTCGCGCAATAGCTTTCGATCGGATCGCCTGCTGTCTGCGCCGACAAAGGGCCGGAGACGAACAGGACGGCGGACGACACCAGCAAAGCCGAAACGATTGATCGCATTGTAAATCCCCCTATGCAACGTGGCCGCATCATGCACGTCCGTATCGATCCGTCGACGGGATTTTTTGGGCAAAACCTAGTAATCATTGACTATTGCCAAGAATAGTCAGCGGCCAAGGGCCATCAGCTTTCCAGCTTCAGTTCCATGGCCGCCAGATCCAGCCAGCGGCCGAATTTGGTGCCGACTTGACTGTGAATGCCGACCAGGCGGAAACCGAGGCTCTCGTGCAACCGGATCGAGGCGGCATTCTCCGCCTCGATGGCCGCAATCATCACATGCACTTTTGCCGCCCTCGCCCGCTCGATCAGCGCCTGCATCAGCAACCGGCCGATGCCGCCGCCCCGGCAATCCTTGTCGACATAGACGGAATGCTCGACCGTATGGCGATAGCCATCGAAGGCGCGCCAGTCGCCATAGGAGGCATAGCCCGCCACCCGGCCGTCGCGCTCCGCGACCAGGACCGGAAACCCTTTGGCATGGCGCAGCTCCATCCAGGACCGGCGATTGTCGACATCCACCAAAACCTCGTTCCAGATCGCCGTGGTATGCTCGACGGCGTGGTTATAGATATCGCGGATAGCGGCAAGGTCGGCCTCGCCGGCATCGCGGATCAGGACGGAAGACGGCATCGGTTACAAATCCATTAAATTTGATATTTTTCTACTATATAAGACGATCATCACCCGTGTCCAGCGCCGGATGGCATCGACCTGTTATGATTTTTTGGTCAGGCGCGCTATTCAGGCACCGTAGCTGAAGGCGGTGAGCACGGCGGAATAATGCACCGCGGCGGCCGTCACCACGAATCCGTGCCAGATGGCATTCTGGAAACGCAACCGCTCCCAGACATGGAAGACCACGCCGGCCGAATAAATCACCCCGCCGACGACGATCAGCAGCATGGTGATATAGGGCAGGTTCTGGGAAATCGGGCCGATCGCCAGTGCGCCGCTCCAGCCCATGCCCAGATAAAGCAGGATGGCAAGCCGGTCGTAGCGGCCAGGCACCAGGCATTTCAGGGCAATGCCCGCCGCCGCCATGATCCAGATGCCGATCAGCAGCGCCAGCACGGCAAGATCATGGGCGCCGCGCTGCAAAAAAGGTGTGTAGGTGGCGGCGATCAGGATGAAGATCGCCGAATGGTCGAGCCGCCGCAGGAACCATTTGGTGCGCGAATGCGGCCACATATTGTAGGTGAAGGACACCGAAAGCGCGATGACCAGCCCGAGCCCGTAGATCCAGGCGGCGGCCAGTTCGCCATAGCTGGACCAGACCGTGGCATAGAAGATCAGCACGGTGGCGCCGATCAGCGCAAAGACCACGCCGATGCCATGGACGATGCCATCGGCAACCAGTTCACTGACATCATATTTCCGTCCAAAGCGGAATTGTTCGCTCATCGCCTTGCACCCGCTATTGCCGATACCATGCCCTATAACCACCATCATGAGCGAATTTGTGACCGTCGGCAAGATCGTCAATCGGCGTGGAGCCGCAGGCTCGTGCACCGCGCGGTCGGCTACGCCTCACGGCCTCGGGTCAAACGCAAAGACGCGCGGTCCGGGAGAACCGCGCGTCTCTTCAAAACAGGTCCGACTACAGTTCGGCCGCGCATTCCTGGCAGAATGGCGTATAGGGCACGACCGCCAGACGCTCCGGCGCAATCGCCTGACCGCATTTGACGCAAGTGCCGAACGTGCCATTGGCGATCCGGTCGAGCGCCGCATCGATGGCCTTCAACTCGGTCTCGCCGGCCTGGCCCATTTCCTCCAGCACCTCGTCGTTTTCGGTCTCGGTGGCACGGTCCTCGTTGTCGGCACTTTTCTGCCGGCCGAGATCGTCATCGATCTTGTGCAGGCGGGAATTGAGTTCGCGCTGCCGGTCGCGCAGGATGGTTTCGTACTTCGCCGTATCCATTCCGGGTGTTTCCTCGTTGTTCTTATAGCTGGTAGATAGGGCCCGGCGATCAGCGGTCAACCAGCACCGAGCACTTGGAATGACGCACGACGCGATCTGCGGTCGCACCGATGAAGTAATTGGCCAGATCCGGCACGTGCGATGCGATGATGATCAGGTCGGCGCCATGCTCGTGGGCCGCCGCCAGGATTTCACGGGCCGGCGCACCGCTGCGCAATTCGACGCGGGCATCGATGCCGGTCTTTTCCTTGAGTTCCACCAGCTTGGACCTGCCGTCCTTGATGGCATTCTCGATGATATCGACCGGCAGGTCGATGGCCAGATAGCCCGGCATATCCTCGACCACGGTCAGAAGCACGATCTGGCCGCCGGCATCCAGCAGGGTCGCTGCCTTGCGCAGGATTTTCTCGCCCTTGTCGAGGGCACCGCAATCAACCGGGACGATGATTTTCGTGTACATGTTGCTCTCCTTTTGGCAGCGGATCGAAATACGACCCGCCCGTCCTCTCTGCCTCGACTTTTCCATCCAAATGCAGCCGCTGCATTGATCAAGATCAAGTTCTAAGGGATCGGCATCGTCAATAATTACTGAACGATGCTTTGTCATTGCGCGATCTACCGTGAACAGCGAAGTGATGCCATATTGCAGTCAATAGAGACGATCCAGACGCCGGCCCTGCCGGCAGGGAGACGACACCATGACCATGACACATCAGAGTTTTGCGCTGACCCGCCCGGTGCATGTCGGGCAATCCCACCTGGTGGTGCGCGACCTCGAAATGGTCGCCGCCTTCTACCAGACCGTGCTCGGCCTTCAGGTTATCGAGAAAAGCGCCAGTGGCGTGGTGCTCGGCGTCCATGGACTGCCGCTGCTGACCCTGACGACACGCTCGGACGCGGCCAAGGCGCCACGCACCGCCGCCGGCCTGTTCCACACCGCCTTCCTGATGCCGGATCGGGCCGCACTCGCCCACTGGATCACCCATGTCGCCCATAACAATGTGCCGCTGGACGGCGCCTCCGACCACCTGGTCAGCGAGGCCATCTATCTGTCGGACCCGGAGGGCAACGGCATCGAAGTCTATGCCGACCGGCCGGTTGAAGACTGGACCTTCCATGCCGACGGCACGGTGGAGATGGCAACCCATCGCCTCGACCTGCAGGCGCTCTACGACAGCGCTCCCAAAACGGCGTGGCAGGGCATGCAGGCCGGAACGGCGATCGGCCACCTGCATCTACAGGTCGGCAATATCCCTGAGGCTGATGCCTTCTATGACGGCGTTCTCGGTCTGAAGAAAATGGCGACCTATCCCGGCGCCAGCTTCTTTGGTGCAGGAACTTATCACCACCATATCGCCGCCAATATCTGGAACAGCCGCGGCGCGACGGCCCGCAGCGGCGCCATGACCGGCCTTGCGGACTACACCCTGCGCTTCAACGAACCGCCGGCGCTGGAAAAGGCGCTTGCCGCCCTCGAGGCATTGGAAATTCCGGTGACGCGCACCGCAGAAGGCTACACGCTCCAGGATCCCTGGGGGATGGGACTGAAACTCGTCGCCTGACGGGGCCATAACCGCCGGAATATTTTCGCGCCGGCGGAACCGCACCGGCCTTGCCGCGTTGTTCCGCATCGCAAGCGAGGGTGGCGGACAATGGACGACAGAGCGACCGGGGCGGATGGGCCGCGCGACATCAGTGCGCGCACCGCCGAACGGACCGGTCGCAACACACGCAAGACCATCCATCGTGTCCGGATCCGCAAATCCGGCCTCGACCTTGCGCTGATATGGTCTGTGATCGGCATTTTTCTGATCATGGCCGTGGCGGCGATCTACATCGCCAAGGCCGTGTTGATGCCCATCACGCTGGCGATCGTTGTCGGCCTGATCCTCGGCCTCGCTGCAGATCGTCTCGGCGAACTCGGCGTGCCGCCAATGGGCAGCGCCTTTATCCTGTCGACCCTTTTTGCGCTGATCGTCATCCTGACGGCCAATGCCCTGCTGACACCAATGGCGGAACTGGCGCAAGAGGCGCCTGTCATGGCCGAGCGGGCGATCGAACGCTGGGTACCCTATCTGGAGAAGATCGAGTGGCTGCATATCACCAGCGCCACGTTTCGCAGCGGGCCTGTGTCGATCGAGGCCCTGCTGGAAAATACCGGCACCATCCTGTCGACCCTCGCCACCAATGTCACGCCGGCGATCGTGCAGGCGCTGATCTTCTTTGCCGCCCTTTTGCTGTTTCTTGCCAGCCGCCTGTCGATCCGAAAGGCGATGATCATCGGCTTTCGCGACCGCGCCCGCCGACTGGCCTTCATCCGCACCTATAATGCCATTCAGACCGCACTCGGATACTATTTTGCCACCGCCTCGCTGATCTATGCCGGCGTCGGCCTGTCCATGGTGCTCATCTCCTGGTTCGGCGGGCTGCAGATGCCTGTTCTGTGGGGGTTCTTTGCGTTTCTGTCGAGCTTCGTACCCTTCCTCGGGGTCACGCTGATGACCCTGGCGCTGGCCGTCGCCGGCATGCTGACCCATGACAGCCTGATCCTCGGGCTGGCCCCGGCCGCGGCTTTCTTCACGGTGCATGCGGTGGTGGAGAATCTCGTCACGCCGGCTGTGATGGGCAAGCGGCTGGAAATCAATGCATTCGCCGTCTTTGTGGCGATCATCTTCTGGACCTGGATGTGGGGCGCGGTCGGTGCCATGCTCGCTTTGCCGCTATCGCTGATCGGCATGACCATTTTCAACGAGCTGGTGCCGACGCAGAAAATCCCCCATCCCCGCCTGCCGGGATAGACAACGTCAGGACACGAAGCGCTCGCTCTTGGTGGCTTCGACCGCCAGATAGTCGAGAACCTCGGCCATCGGCATCGGCCGGCCGAAATAATAGCCCTGAACGTAACGGGCGCCTGAGGCCTGGGCGGCCTCCATCTGCGCCAAGGTCTCGACGCCCTCGACAAGGCAGTCCAGATTGAGGTTGCGGCACAGATCCACCATGGCGCGAATGATGTTGTGGCCGATCGCCCCATCGTCCAGCTGGCTGACAAAACCCCGGTCGGTCTTGATCTTGTTCAACGGAAACCGGTGGATATAGCCAAAACTCGAATAACCCGATCCGAAATCGTCGAGCGCGATCCGGCATCCCATTGCCGACAGAGTGGCCAGAGCTTCCCGGGCACGCTCAAAATCCGTCATCATCGCCGTCTCGGTGATTTCGAATTCCAGCCGGCCCGGCTCTATGCCACTCTGCCTGACGAGCGAGCAGATATGGCTGATCGACCGCTCCGAGACGAGATCGCAGGCCGAGAGATTGAAGGCGACGCGGATATCGGAGGGAAGGTCCGCCATGGCGCAGAGCGTCTTGCGCAACAGGGTTTCGGTGACCATCTCGATCAGCCCGGAACGTTCTGCCGCGGCGATGAAGACGTCCGGGGCCACCTTGCCAAGCCGGCAACTCTCCCAGCGCGCCAAGGCTTCGAAGCCGACGGTGCGCCGCGCGATCACGTCGATCTGCGGTTGGAAGACCACCGAAAGCTCGCGATTGAGATCGGCGATGCGCAATGCCTGCTCGACCCGGCCCATATTGCCGATATCGGCCTCATGGCGATCGTCGAAGATGACGATATCGCCGCGGCGATGGCTCTTGGCACTGTAGAGCGCATGATCGGCACGCTCGTAGATTTCGCCGGCCGTGCGGCCATTGCGCGGAAACTGGGCAAAGCCGCCCGAGCCGGAAATGGTGACGTCGCGATCGCCGACCCGAAACGGCCGCTTGAGCGCCTCGATGGCTTCCCGGCCAAGCGCCTGCAAGGCCTGATCGTCGATCGGCCTGGTGATCAGCAGCGAGAATTCGTCGCCGCCAAGCCTGGCCACCATGTGTTCCTCGGCGAAAATCGATTGCAGACGCTCGCCGACCTGGATCAGCAGCTCGTCACCAACCGCGTGACCATAGAGGTCATTGACCGGCTTGAACCCGTCGAGATCGATGATCCCCATAAAAAACGGTTCCGAAGCCGCGCCGGGCTCAAGCAAGGCTTCCAGTTCGGTAAAGAACCGGCGACGGTTCGGAAGACTGGTCAGCGCATCCTTGTAAGCCTGCTCCAGCGCCTTGCCGCGCAACGCATCGGCCAGGATCCGCGCCTTCACGGCGCGCCCGATGGCATTGCGCATCAACAGAACCATGCCGAAAGCAACAAAAATGCAGGCAATGCCCAGCATCGCATATTGCGCGAGGATGTCCGGCCCCAGGCCATAGGCCAGCCACAACATGGTGCACAACGACAGCAAGGCGCCGCCGATCACCACCCGCAAGGTGGCACCGACCGTCACCACGCACATCATCGCCAGGATGAAATAGGACAGCCGCACCGGTTCCGGGTGGAAATGCAGGAAGGCGAGGATATTGGCGTAGATCAACAAGCCGACGATGGCGCTGGCCGCTTCCAGCTGCCGAATGCTGCGATAGTCCGCCAGCCATCGGTGTTCGGCCAGCAGAAGGATAGCCGCCGTCATCGCCGACAGGACCGACATGACCAGGAAACCGCCCGTCGTTTCCAGAAAATAGTAGACGATGATGATGCCACCGAAATAGGTGGCGAGCGGCGTCATGGCCCGGGCAATGATCGGATGAATGGCCTTGGCCATTTCCTCCTCCAGCAAAAGCGCATCCGCACGGCGCAGCGCCTCTTCCTCAATCAGGATATCGGCAGCATCGACCTGCCGCTCTGTCGTCGGTACCAGTTCCGCCACCCGGCGCTCCGTTCTGCCGCGCGGCACGTCCGAACGGGCGCGCCGGAACCGCGGTCAATCTCCAAATTCGCGGATATCCCCTGCGATCATGGTCGGCAGACAGGGATATTCGGAGCGCGACATGCTCCTGACCAGCCGGGCGGGCGAGACGTTTCTAACGTTTCGCCGGTCATGCCCTGCATCCGACAATACATATACGGGCTTATTTGAGATTTGATGAATGTACACGCAGGAATGCCACACAATAGTTTGACCTGCAAAGCCGCCCGCATATTTTCTTACGCCTCTCAGTTTCAATAATTCGGGCCCGCCAGCATGGGTTTTCAGCAGTTTGCCGGGTGCCTTTCGGACAATGGCATCCTGTGCGAGCACCATGGCAGCGGCGAGCCGATCGGTGACAGTTCATTCGCCCCTTGATCGGCGCCCGCCCTCTGTCTATCTCTCAAGGCCTGTACCGATACCTCCGATAGAGCGAGACCAGCCCTTGTCCTCCACACCGAAGTCCGTCTTCCAGAACCTGCCCGAGGCTCCCGTCGCGCCGAAGAAACAGCACCAGGATACCCGCCACGGCATAACCCGCACCGACGACTATGCCTGGATGCGGGCCGACAACTGGCAGGCGATGTTCAAGGATCCGACGCTGCTGGACGCCGAGTTGCGCCGCCATCTGGAGGCGGAAAACGCCTATATGGACGCGGCCATGGCCGACACCAAGGACCTGCAGAAAAAACTGTTTGCAGAGATGAAAGGCCGCATCAAGGAGGACGATTCGTCCATTCCGATGAAGGACGGCCCGTTTGCCTATGGCACGGCATTCGTCACCGGCGGCGAGCAGCCGCGCTATTTCCGCCTGCCCCGCGACGCCGATCACACGGACGAATCGATCCGCCAGCTGCTGCTGGACGGCGACAAGGAAGCCGCCGGCAAGGACTATTTCCGCCTGGCAGGCATCGACCATTCGACCGATCACAGCCTTGGCATCTGGGGCTATGACGATAAGGGATCGGAATATTTCACCCTGCGGGTCCGCGATCTGGCGACCGGCGAGGATCTTGGCGACGTGATCGAGAACTCCGGTGGCGGCGGCGCCTGGGCGCCGGACGGCAAGAGCTTTTTCTACACGCTGCAGGACGACAACCACCGACCGTCGAAAGTCTTCCACCATATCATCGGCCAGCCGCAGAGCGAGGATCGTCTGGTCTATGAGGAAACCGATCCGGGCTTCTTCATGGGCGTCGGCGGCTCGCTGCTCGACGACTATATCTATATCGACATCCATGACCACGAGACCTCGGAATACCGCATTCTCTCGACCAGCGACCTGACCGCCGAGCCGGCGATCGTGGCCGAACGCGACGAAGGCGTCGAATATTCGATGACCGAAGGCGGCGACGTCTTCTACATCCTGACCAATGCCGATGGCGCCAAGGACTTCAAGATCTGCGTGGCGCCGGCAGCAACGCCGGGCAAGGAGCATTGGGCGGAACTGGTGCCGCACGAACCGGGCCGGCTGATCCTCAGCCACATGGCCTTTGCCCGCCATCTGCTCTGGCTGGAGCGCCGCGACGGCCTGCCGCGCATCATGATCCGCGACCGCGCGACCGGAGAAGAGCATGCGATCGCCTTTGACGAAGAGGCCTATTCTCTCGGCCTGCAGGGTGCCGCCGAATACGACACGGATGTCATCCGCTTTTCCTATTCCTCGATGACCACGCCGAGCCAGCTTTACGACTACGACATGGCGACCCGTGAGCGCACGCTGTTGAAGACCCAGGAAGTGCCGTCCGGTCACAATCCCGACGACTACGTCACCCGCCGCGTCTTTGCGCCCGCCCATGACGGCGAACTGGTGCCGGTCACTCTATTGTACCGCAAGGACACTGTCCTCGACGGCTCCGCCCCCTGCCTGCTCTATGGCTATGGCGCCTATGGCATGACCATTCCGGCCGGCTTCAACACCAATTGCCTGTCGCTCGCCGATCGCGGCTTTGTCTATGCCATCGCCCATATCCGCGGCGGCAAGGACAAGGGTTTTAAGTGGTATGAAGACGGCAAGATGGAAAAGAAGGTCAACACCTTCAAGGATTTCATCTCGGCTGCCGACCACCTAGTCAGCGAGAAGGTTACCTCCTACGAGAACATCATCGCCGAAGGCGGCTCGGCCGGCGGCATGCTGATGGGCGCGATCGCCAACATGGCTCCGGAAAAATTCGCCGGCGTGATCGCGGCGGTGCCCTTTGTCGACGTTCTGAACACCATGCTCGACGACACCCTGCCGCTGACCCCGCCGGAATGGCCGGAATGGGGCAACCCGATCGAATCGGAGGAAGAATACCGCTGGATCGCCGCCTATAGCCCGTATGACAATGTCGGCGCCAAACCCTATCCGCCGGTTCTGGCGCTCTCCGGCCTGACCGACCCGCGCGTCACCTATTGGGAGCCGACCAAGTGGGTGGCCAAGCTCCGCGAGCACAGCACCGGCGGTGCGCCGATCCTCCTGAAGACCAACATGGCCGCCGGCCACGGCGGCAAGTCGGGACGCTTCCAGCGCCTGGAGGAAACCGCCTTTGAGTATGCGTTCGCGATCAAGGTGGCGGGCAGGATGTGAGGGCAAGGCGCTTATCTTCACAGCCGACGGGATATTGACCTCCCCGCAACTGTGAACTATAGTTCACATGGTGGAGATACGCCAGCATCCAGATTTCATAAAATGGCTGCGCAAGCTGGCGGATCGGCAAGCGCAGATCAGGATCGCTACTCGTCTTGTTCGTCTTCAATCAGGCCTGATCGGCGATGTGAAGTATTTCGAGGGCATAGGCGAGCTTCGTATCGATTATGGACCCGGATACCGGGTCTATTTCGTCAGGCGCGGCGCCGCCATCGTCATACTCTTGTGTGGTGGAGACAAGAGCACTCAAGCCAAGGACATTCAGCGCGCCAAGTCGCTGGCGAAGGAACATGACGATGAAAGCTGAGACCATTCCCTTCGACGCTTCGGAATTCTTCCCCGACGCTCAAGCGCAAGCAGCGCTTTTGGCCGACGCCCTTGAGACCGGCGATATCCACTATATCGCCAATGCCTTCGGTGTCATTGCCAAGGCCCGCGGCATGACGAGTGTCGCCCGCGATGCCGGCGTCACCCGGGAAGCCCTCTACAAGGCACTGAGCGACAAGGGCGACCCCAAATTCTCGACTGTTCTGGGTGTCGCCAGGGCCCTGGGCCTGAAGTTCAGCGTAACCCCGATCTCCAAGCCGGCCGAGTGAGGCCGAAGCTTATCCCTTCAGCCACGCCAGCACAGCCTTGACCGCCAGGCGCTCCGCCATGCGGTTGCGGTGGTCGAGAACTTTCGGAAAGCGGGCGGGATCGACGCCATCGGATTCCAGCCAGCTGGCCATCGTGAACAGATAGGGATCGGCGATCGTATACTGTTCGCCCATGACCCAGGGGCCGGCAAACATCTTGTCTTCGATCAGGTTGAAGCAATCCGTCATGTTTTTCGGCACTTTCAGCTTCATCGCCTCCAGCGCTGCCGGATCGTCCGCCCAGCGGCTGCCGCGCGGCCGGTGGGCGTGGGCGACATGCACGGTCGAGGCCAGATAGGCATTGAAGGACTGAACCTGCGCAAAGGCGAAGGCATCATCGAGCGGCGCCAGGTCGGACTTTGGATAGGCTTGCGCAATATAGGCCAGGATAGCCGGATTTTCGGTGAGAATACCGCGATCGGTCGCCAATGCCGGCACGCGGGCCTTGGGATTGATGGCCAGAAAATCCGGCTGGTGCTGCACGCCCTTTCCCAATTCCACCTTCTCGGCCAGGTAATCCGCTCCCGCTTCCTCAAGCGCGATATGCGGGGCAAGCGAGCAGCTGCCTGGCGCGACATAAAGTTTCAACATGCGTCTCTCTCCGGATTTATCGTGTACCGCCCGCAGAGGTAGCACCAGGTGGCCCCTTTTGCCACATCGGCGACACTAGATAACCGGAGAAACGGCAGCCGAACCCCAGATTTGGTTAGAGCAAGAGCCATGCCACATTTTTGCTAATGCGCGGCAAAGGCGAATGACGCAAGCCCCGCGCAAGCTTCAAAGGTTAATAAAAGGTTAACGAGCAATTATGAAAGGGTCTGCTATGAGGATCGACAGCAGCCTAAGCAATGCTTATTACCAGAACCGCTTTGTGTACAGCGGCATCGAAAGCGATGAGAACGCGGCAGAAGCCGTGACCGCGACCCGATCGCGCGCCACGGGAAGCGTCGCGGTCAGCAGCACCCTTCTGTCTTCATCGCTGGCCAATGCCCTCTGGAGCATCGAGGGTGGCAAGAGAGCCGCTACGGCCGTGCCGACGACTGCCACCACGGCCAAAGACGACCGCCTTCCCGCGTCTCCTTCGGAACAGATCGAAGCTTTCTACCTCGAAAACATGACGGCCGACGACGAATAAATCAGGCTATCTGCTAGACGGACGCAATCTTGGCCCGCCGCTCGGCCGTGTCCCGCAGCGCCCGATCCGGGCACTCCAACCCGATCAGCTTCATCACAAAATCAACGCGCTCTTCCAGCGCCTCGTTGCAAGCCATCTCGCAGCATAGCAGCGTCTTGATATGCACCGGACCCAGGATAATCCCCATGATCGGCTCGATCATGGCGAGCGCTCGGGTTGCTTCGACCATTCCGGCGTTTTCCAGCTCCAGCAGGCGATCAAACACCGTGCGGCGGAACCGTTCGATATAGTTATAATAGAAACTGGCGGCCAGTTCCGGCGTCTTCGGCGCTTCTGAAATGACCAGGCGCGTCAGCGCGATATGCCGGGGAGCCAGTATAGCACGGGCGATCGTCGAAAACGTTTCCCGCAAGAGTTCCGGCGACGCTGGACCATCGGCCGGCACCTCGGGAAAATCCGGCATGACATCGCTTTGCAGCAAGGCTGCAAACAGCGATTCCTTATCGGTAAAATACTGATAAAGCGTCTTCTTCGACATTTCCGCCGCGCGCGCGATTTCTTCCATCGTGGAAGCGCCGTAGCCCTGATCCACGAAAACACGCTCGGCTGCGGCCAAGATCAATCGCCGCCTCTCGTCCACGGAAAAGGCAAGCGGACGCCCTCCCCGCGATTTCAATACAATTGACATACCCCAACTCCCAGGAATCGTCGGCCACAAAGGCGAGACACCCGCTTTTTCGTGTTTTTATGCAAGCCCCACGAAAAAGTTACCACCAAACAACCTCGAAACCTAGCAAAAGATTGAGCGGGCGGTTGACAAATTGCATTCCTTTTTAAGTAGCACACTCAGTGCCCATGTTCATGATGCGAATGCGGCCCATGACTGTGGTCACACGAGCCCTTTGCAAGAACATGACCGCCTGGCTCTGCATTCTGGAGCCACGGTTCCGCCAGCCTGCCACTCCGCCAGCGACTGGCGCAGGATCTGGAAGGCCGAGGACAGGAAAAGACCCGCCATGATGCCGGCCACGATCAGATCCGGCCAGACCGTCGCCGTGCCCCAGACCGCGAAGGCAGCGATCATGACGATGACATTGCCGATCGCATCATTGCGCCAGCACAACCACACGGATCGCACATTGGCGTCACCATCGATCCTCTCGGTCTTGATTCCGTCTGGATCCTTTCTTAATCTCTCTAGCGACTAGAGGTTCAAGAGGAATTCTGAAGACATGTACGGGATCGGCGAGATTTCCAGACGGACCGGCGTCAAGGTACCGACCATCCGCTATTACGAGCAGATGGGGCTGTTGCAGGCGCCGGACCGCTCCGAGGGCAACCAGCGCCGCTACGGGCGCCCTGAACTCGACCGGCTGACCTTTATCCGCCATGCCCGCGATCTCGGCCTGACCATCGAGGCGATCCGCGATCTGATCGCGCTGAGCCAGCATCCCGAGCGCCCCTGCGGCGAGGCCGACCGCATCGCCAAGGCGCATCTCGATGATGTGCGCGAAAAGATCGCAAAGCTGCGCCGGCTGGAAACCGAACTGCAACGCATCGTCTCCCATTGCGACGGTCACTCGATCGAGGATTGTTATGTCATCCGGGCGCTATCGGACCACGGGCTGTGTGGGCATGAGCATTGAAGATTATGGAGTTTGGGCACACACAAAGGGCTCTCGGCTACGCGCCAGGGTGGGCCTCAGGGACCATCAAATCCAAGATTCCTCTCCCTCAATACCGACGGATTGATATTGCGCCCCGCATAGAAGAATCCGAGGATAATTAAATTATTTTCGCGAACGACAAAGGCAATGCTCAAGCGCTTGCGATAGCCGATCAGGCGCAACCCGTTGACATTGGCATCTCTGATCGAGCCCCGTTCCGGAAATTCGCTCAGCCGATAGAGATAATCCCTCACACCGCGAATATAGGCCCAGGCAAACTCAGGTCCAGTGCGTTCGGAAATGTAGTCATATATCGCATTCAGTTCGCTTTCCGCCTCCGGATGGATGACGAGCGAATGGGTCATTTATCCTGTTGTCCGGCAAGCTTTGTCTGGTGGCGTAATTCAATAGCCGAAAAGACCTCGTCGGCAGGCCGGAGAATCGATGGTTCCTGTTCGGCACTCAGCATCCGACGATGAACATCTTCGGCAAGCCAGCGATCGTGGCTATCGTGAAGATCCTCCAGCATCTCAAGGCCGGCTCTCACAACATCGGATGCATCGGCATAGAGGCCCGTCGACAGTTGTCTCTCAATGCGTTTCTCATCACTCTCGCTCAAAACCAACCGCACAGACATGGGACATTTCCTGTTGCTCGACGAAATAATTGTATCAGCGATCCGGCGTTGGGAACAGCACCGGCTCTCTTGACAATCGATTGAATCCAGCGCATCTAAACGCCCATGATCGACACGCGCACAACCATCTCCTGCACGTATTTTTGGGCCTACCTCTAGAGGGCGGCTCGACAGATCACAATGTCAACAGGCCGCCGTCAGGCGGCCTTGTTGTTTCAACCAGCTTCCCCTGACGGCGCATACGGAATTAAGGGAAGTTCGACATGACCGAAGATACCGATATCACCCTGCCGCGCCCGCCGGTGGTCGTCATCCGCAGCGCCAAGCCGCATGACCTGCCGGAATTGAACCAGATGATCGCAGCCCTTGCTGCCCATCACGGCGACGCTGCGGACATCACACCTGAGAAACTGCAACGCGACCTGTTCGGCCCCCTGCCCTGGATCACCGCCCTGGTGGCCGAAGGCGATGACGGGCTGATCGGCTACGCCATTCTCGTGCCGCTCTACAAGGCTCAGGAAGGCAAGCGCGGCATGGACCTGCACCATCTCTACGTGCGCGACGGCCAGCGCGGCAACGGCATCGGCCATCATCTGGTGGCACGCGCCCGCGAAATCGCCCGGACGGCCGGCTGCGATTACCTGTCGGTCAGCGCGGCCACCGGCAATTTCGCCGCCCATCGCTTCTACGAGAACATGGATTTCATCCCGCGGCCGGTCACCGGCATGCGCTACATGCAGGCCCTCTCCTGAACGTCTGAAACGAGGTTTGCCATGACCAGCACGACGACTCTGCCCGCAACCCGCATCGCCATTGCCCTGACCCCCGACTTTGCCGATTGGGAATGCGCCCTGCTGATGGCGGTGGCGCGCTCCTATCTCGGCGTGGAGGTGATCACCGCCTCGCCGGATGGCAGGCCCGTGACCTCGACGGGCGGCCTGAAGGTGACGCCCGACATCGGATATGGCGATCTGGACGCCGCAACCTTTGATGCGCTGGTGATTCCCGGCGGGCTGTCCTGGGAAAATGGAGCGGCACCGGATTTTGGGACCCTTGCCCGGTCGTTCAAGGAGGCCGGTAAGGTGGTGGCCGGCATCTGCGCGGCGGCGAGCGCGCTGGCGGCGACCGGTGTGCTCGATGATGTCGTCCATACCGGTAACCGACTGGCCTCGCACCAGGCCTATCCGGCCTATCGGGGCACCGCCCATTATCGCGACCAGCCGCAGGCGATGTCCAACAGTCGCGTGGTGACGGCCCCGGGCACGGCGCCGGTCAGCTTCACGACGGAAATTCTCAAAGCCCTCGATCTCTGGACACCGGAGGCGCAAGACGAAATCACCGCCTTTGCCGGCGAACATCGATAGGCTTCCGCGGCCTTGCACCTGGATCAGGCGCGGATCAATGAAAGACCGGCCGGTCTTTTGACCATTGCTGCAGGGTTGTCTTGATGAGAATGAGGGCCGCCTGATAGGCATGGTCGCGCTCGCGCGGATCGGCAATACCGCTCAAGCGCGCGGCAAAGGCGTCGATCGTCTGGCTGACCCAGCGGTGCAGGGCCGGATCGGGATAGCTGTCGAGAAGCGTGCGAAGCGCGCTTTCCATTCGCCTGCGTTCATTGGTCATGCCGCGTCCGTCTCCTCCGTCTTCCCCGGGCGTCACTCTGAGCGCACAGGCTTACGCGACGCTGGACGGATGTCGGCATCGGCAATCTCATGGCACCGCCGGGATCGCCTTCAGATAGGCGGCAATCGCCTCACGGTCGGCAGCCGGCAGTTCCGCCATGTTCTTCTGCACCTCGACCATCGAGCCGCCGACGCTGTCGAAGTCGGGCGTAAAGCCCGTTTCGAGATAGGTCGCGATATCGCCTTCGCTCCAGCTGCCAATGCTTTTCGAGCCCGGCGTGATATTGGGGATCGTGCCTTCGCCTTCAGGATTAGGGCCGCCCGCCAGCCATTGGCCGGACTTGAACCCACCCAGCGCATCGCGCGGACTGTGGCATTCGCCGCAATGGCCGGGGCCCTCGACCAGATATTGGCCGCGCTTCACCACGTCGCTGGCATTGGCGATCTCGACCCGCGGCGCGTCGGTAAAGTAGAGCAGTTTCCAGCCGCCCAGCACCAGGCGAATGTTGAAGGGGAACGGCAAGTCATGCGGCGGCGCCACCGCGGAACTGGCCGGCAGGGTCTTCATGAAACCGTAGAGGTCGTTGACGTCCTTCGGGCTCATCCGGGCATAGGACCCATAGGGAAAGGACGGATAGAGATGTTCGCCCTGCCGCCCGACGCCGCGCGTCATGGCATTGCCGAATTCGGCAAGCGTCCAGGCGCCGATCCCGGCAGTCGCGTCGCTGGAAATATTGGGGGCATGGAAGGTGCCGAACGAGCTTTTCAGCGGTGCGCCGCCGGATAGCACCAGGCGGGCATCGCCCTGCGATCCGGCGGCGGCATGACAGCTGGTACAGCCGCCGGCAAAGAATACCGTGCGGCCATTGACAAGGTCGGGCTCGCCGAGATTGGCCCAGACGCTATCACTCTGTGGGTCAGGTGCCGTCACCAGCAGAAAACCACCAGCGCCGACCACGCCAAGTGCCACCAGAACGCCGAGCCCCTTGAGCCATTTCGATGCCATGGCACCCTCCGCAAAGCACAGTTCATGTCAGAAAATAAAAGCGCCATGGCCAGCCACACGTCAAAGACGACAGCCGGCCATGGCAGGGCCGATGAGGCTTACTTCTTCAGGCGGAAAGTCTGGTGGCAATCGCCGCAGGTACCGCCGACGGTCTTCATCATCGCGCCGACGCTGGCCTGATCCGTCGGCATGGCAGCGAGCTGCGCTTCGGCCACCGTGACCAGGGCCGCAGACTTGGCCTTGAAGCCTTCCATGTCTTCCCAGATCTTCGGGCTGGCTTCCGTTTCCAGACCGACTTCGGAACCGGCGGGGAACTGGTCCGGAAAGGTCTTGCCGACTTCGGCCATGGTGGAGAGCGACGCTTTGATCACTTCGGCATCAAACGGTTTTTCGCCCTTGGCGATCGCACCGAGCGCACCCATGGCGCCGCCAACCTTCTTCATCATGTCCTGACGGACGACCTGCGGCTCGCCGGCAGCAGAAGCCGCGGCGATGCCAAGACAGAGAGTTGCGGCCGCAGCCAGGGCGAGTTTCAGCTTCATCGAAGAACGCTCCTTGTAGAGAGCCGGGCGTACCGGCGATTGCAATGGGCAAGCCATAAGATGTTTGCAGACTTCGATGACAGGAATGAAGTCACAATGCGGTGAAGTCCGGGCCAAACGGCAAGGATTTGATGTTCAACAAGAAAACTGCCTGAAATACACCTTTTTCAGACCCAGGCGGCGACACCATGAGCCTCGCCCTCACGCCCATTCATGGACCAGCGTCAGGACAGCCGCGATGATCAGCAAGACCCCTGCGCCGCGGCCGATCGCCTTGGTGACACCGGGATGCGAGACGAGCGCCTGCCGCGCGCCATGGCCAGCCATCGCCACGCCGCCATAAACCAGGCCCTGTACCAGCACTGTCATCAGCCCCATCACGACGCCTTGCAGCCACAAGGGACCATATTGGCTCTTGAGAAATTGCGGATAGACGGCGATGACGAACAGATAGGCCTTGGGATTGAGCAGGCAGGTCGTGACCGCCTGGCGAAAGGTCACCCACAGACGGTGGAGATGGCCAGCATCCACAGCCGCGACCGTGATCGAGCTTCGCACCAGCTGCAACCCGACCCAGATCATGTAACCGGCACCGAGAAGCAAAAGCGGTCCGAACAGGGCGGGCGCCAGCGCCACCAGCAGTCCCGCGCCGAGCGTCCCGAACAGGGTGTGGATGGCGCCGCCGAGCATCATGCCGCCGGTGGCGGCAAGTCCGGACCGCCGCCCGCCCGACAGCGAACTCGCCAGCACATAGATCATGTCCATGCCGGGCACGAGGATGATGCCGGTCAGAAGAAGAAGAAAAATCCAGAGATTTTCCGCGTAACTCATGTCAGTATCCTTGAAGGAAGCGAGGACGAGTCTGAATCTTTTGGCAAGATTTCAGATAGTTGCGATGTCCATACAACTCTCCTCCTGACAGCGTTGTGTCAGGAGCGTTCAAGGAGACCGCATTGCGCAAGGCATCGCGACTGTTCGAGATCATCCAGATCCTGAAACGTGCCCGTCACGCGGTGACCGCCCAGGCCATTGCCGATCAACTGGAAGTGACGCCACGGTCGATCTATCGCGATATCGTGGCGCTGCAGGCGATGCGCGTGCCGATCGAGGGCGAGCGCGGGCTCGGCTATATCCTGCGGCCAGGCTTCGACCTGCCGCCGCTGATGTTTTCGGTGGAGGAAACCGAGGCGATCGTGCTGGGTCTGGCCCTGCTGGAGCGCACCGGCGACCAGGCATTGAAGCAGGCCGCCAAAGGCGTCAATGCCAAGATCGCCGCCGCCGTGCCGGGGCCGCTGCGCCAGGTGCTGCAAAGCAATGCGCTGCAGGCCTGGGGCAGCATCGCGCCGGCACCGGACGGCATCGACCTCGGCATGGTGCGCCATGCCATCCGCGAC
This sequence comes from Rhizobium sp. CG5, assembly GCF_023701945.1. Classification (GTDB taxonomy): domain Bacteria; phylum Pseudomonadota; class Alphaproteobacteria; order Rhizobiales; family Rhizobiaceae; genus Allorhizobium. The sequence goes on along the minus strand of NZ_JABAEF010000013.1, from coordinate 85,047 downwards.
GAGCAGAAGCTGCTGCTCGACTATCGCGACGAATGGGGCAATGCGACGGAGCGGCTGATCCGGCCGCTGGCGCTGATCTACTATTCGGCGACCGCGGTGATCGTCGCCTGGTGCGAGCTGCGCCAGGCGATCCGCAATTTCCGCGCCGACCGGGTGGAGGACTGCCAGCCGGACGACACCTTCTTCCGCGGCGAGGGAAACCGTCTGCGGGATCTGTGGATCAGCGGCTGGACGAGCGGCAACCCCGCATCGACCTAAAAGGCCAGGCTGCGGCTTTCCTCCCGGCCGAAGCCGATGATCTCGATGCGATCGCGATAGAGCTCGACCACGGCAAAGGCACTCTCGGTTTCGCCATCCACCATGCCCTTGAAATTGACGAAGTGGCAGCCACCCAGGAACCCATAATTGCCAACATGATTATGGCCGCAGAGATAGGCCGCGACAACCGGCGACGCAGACAGTAGCGCTGCCACCTGTTCCCCATCCCAGAGAGTGTGGTCCGTCTGCGGAAAAAGCGGATAGTGGCCCATCACCACCACCCTTTCGCCCGCCTGTTCGGCCAGCAACAGCCGTTCGCCGAGCCAGCCGATCTGCGCGGCGCTCATGCCGGCATTCCACGGCTTGGCATTGACGGCGCCGACCTGCTCCAGCCTTGTCAGCCGATCGGCAGCCTCGGTGCGGCGCGGATCGCCGGGCGGCGGGGCAAATAGCGAAATCTCGTTGCCGTCGAGCAGGATGAACCGCCAGCCGTTTCGCACAAAGTCATGATAGGGCGCCGGCATGCCGAGACGGCCATGAACCTCGCCAAGCCGCTCCGGAGCCACGGCAAAATCATGATTGCCCGGCAGAAACAGGCACTGATGCCGCGAGCCTTCATAAAGCGGCAGCACGCGGTCGAAATTGTCGAAATCGCGATCGATGAGGTCGCCCAGCGTCACGACGAAGGAGAGGTCGAGATCGTCGAAATGAGTCAGGGCCTGCCGGAGCTTGTCGAGGCTGTTGGCATAGTGGCGATCAAGCTGGATATTCGGCGTGATCGGCGCATATTGCGGATCGGCGACGACGCCGAAGCGAAGCAGGGGATTGCCGGATTTTTCAGGGAACATGGAACGGCGCATTCGCAAGAGGAGACTGGCCGGCTGGATAGGACCTCTGTGTGACAGAGGCATGACGACGAACGGCCCTCCGCGTCTGACTTTTATTGCACCGGGCCCGGACCCTCATCGGAATACAACTGTTTTCATGCTAGGCGAGCCTGGTTTTAGTCCGCTTGCGGCAAAGGCAAACGCGTGCCTCCGCTTTCGACAGAATCCCACTTTTCACCTGACGCATTCCGCCATTTCTTAGAGGAGAGAACGCCATGAAGACCCTTCTTGCCGCCACCATGATGGCGCTTCTGCTGCCCTGCGGCTCGCAGGCTGCCACCTTGCTGTTTCCAAGCGACACGCCGGTCGCCTCGATCACCATTCCCGACACCTGGAACCCGGAAGAAACCGAGACCGGCATTCAGGCCGTGTCCGATGACGACGCCATCTATTTCTCGATCGATGTCGCTGAAGAGAAGACCAGCGACAAGGTCATCGAGGATGCCTTCGCCTTCTTCGAGGAAAACGGCATCACCATCGATCCGGCCACCCAGAAAGAGTCGGAAGACAAGTTCAACGGCATGACCATGAGCAATCTCGACTGGTCCGGCACGGACAAGGACGGCCCGGTCAATATCGGCCTGTCCTTCGTTGCCCCCAAGCCCGACAAGCTGCTGGTCATCACCTATTGGGGCACCAAGGGCGAGCAGGAAAAGCACGGGCCTGTGCTGATGGAAATCATCAACTCGCTGAAGCCTGCCAAGTAAGGTGACGCAGGGCTTTTGGGGGGGCTAAACTATCCTCCCGCCTGCTTGATTTGAAACATGCACAGCCCTATTGTGGTCATATGTGATCACAATAGGGCTTTTCGTTATGTCGACCGTCAGCCTGAAAGATGCCAAGGCCGGATTTTCCAAGCTTGTCGATGATGCGGTCAATGGCGAATTCGTCACCATCACCCGCCACGGCAAGCCCGCTGCCGTTCTGGTCTCTCTCGAGGCCGCCGAAGCCGCCCGGAAATCCTTGAAGACGGATCGTCCGAGCTTTGCCGACTATCTGATGACGTTTCCGGGCGGCATGGAGCCGCAGCGCAATCCGTCCCCGTCGAGGGATGTCGATCTTTGAACGGTTATCTGCTGGACACCAACGTCATCTCCATGCTGTCGCCGTCCAAGGTCGATATCCCTGGTGATTTTCTCAGCTGGATGCGCGAGCAGGATGCACAAAACGCCTTGTATCTTTCGGTGGTGACGATCCACGAGATCGAAAAGGGCCAGCATTTGCTGGAGGCAAAGGGCGCCACGGCCAAAGCCGAGGCCATCCGCCTCTGGCTGAACGGGCTGGTCCATATCTTCCAGGATCGCATTCTTTCCATCGATATGGACATTGCCTCGATCGCCGGCGGCCTGGAGGCCCAGGCCATATCTGCCGGCCACAGCCCCGGCATGGCCGACGCCCTGATCGCCGGCACGGCAAAGGCCCATGGGCTGGTGGTGGTGACGTGGAACACGCGCCATTTCCTGCCATTTTCGGCAGATGTCGTCACGCCGACCGATCTTCGGGTCTAGCGCGGCATTCACGACAAGCAATTCGCCTGCAAATACCCAACCCGTCGGCTCACAAAAAACGCCCGGCGCATCGCTGCACCGGGCGTCTCGCAATCAGGCCTTGAACGCGGTTCTTACTTCGCGGCGGCTTCGTACATTTCCAGCACGTAATCCCAGTTGATCAGGCTGTCGACGAAGGCTTCGAGGTATTTCGGGCGGGCGTTGCGGTAGTCGATGTAATAGGAATGCTCCCACACGTCGACGCCGAGGATCGGCGATGCGCCATGTACCAGCGGGTTCTCGCCATTCGGGGTCTTGGAGATTTCCAGCTTGCCGTCCTTGACGGAGAGCCAGGCCCAGCCGGAGCCGAACTGCGTGGTGCCGGCCGCGATGAAATCGGCCTTGAACTTGTCGTAGCCACCGAGATCCGAGGCGATCGCCGTTTCCAGCTTACCAGGCAGCTTGGTGCCGCCGCCGTCCTTCTTCATCCACTTCCAGAAATGGATGTGGTTGTAATGCTGGGCGGCATTGTTGAACAGGCCCTGGTTGGTGCCATAGGACTTCTTGACGACGTCCTCGACCGACAGATCCGACAGACCGGCATCGGCGGCAAGCTTGTTGCCGTTGTCGACATAGGCCTTGTGGTGCTTGTCATGGTGGAATTCGAGCGTCTCTTTCGACATGAAAGGGGCGAGCGCTTCGTAGTCGTAGGGAAGTGCGGGCAATTCAAAAGCCATGGTATATTCTCCTCTTGGCAAAGATTGCGGGAATTCGGCGGGTGCTCGGGAACATAGGAGCGGAACCGTTCGGAGGCAACCTGCCATTTGCCAAATTGTTCCATGGAAAGAGAAGTTTGTGCCTCGGCGCATCGCACATCTGTCAAAATCGTCCGCCAGATTGGGCACGACAAAATGGCCGTTACCGGCTTTCAAAACCCCGAAGGAAACATCATGATTCGCCCCTTTGCCGCCCTTGGCCTCGCCAGCCTTTGCCTTGCCGCTCCAGCCCTTGCCTCGTCCGACGACGCCTGGGCCGAGTTCGCCGCCAAGGTCGAGACGAAATGCCTTGCCGCCGCGGCCGACATGCTGGAAAAACCGGTGATTGCCGTCGATCCGTTCGGCACGGCAAGCTATGGCGTCGCCATCCTGAGCGGCAAGCCTCGGGGTGCCGAGGGATCGGTCAGCTATCTCTGCGTCATGGACAAAAAGACGGAAACCGCCGAAATCGGCAGCGAACTGGGCGCCGATACGCTGACGGTCAACATTCCGGCGAAGTAACCACCGTTACGCCTGATCCATCGCATCGAAATCCGGCAGATCATCGACCGGCATGCCGAGCGCTTGCCGGGCGATGCGACATTCCGGGTCGCCTGGCATGCAGGTGCGACAGACATGCGGCCGGTCGGCATAGACGCCGCAGCCGACATGCTTGCCGAGCTCCCCGGTCAGCGCCAGGCAGCGTCCGGCCTCGAAACGCATGCCGCTCTCGTCGGCCGCAATGAACTTTTCCGGAATGCGGGCGATCTCCTCGTCGGTTTCCAGCGAGAAGCGCGGCCAGTCGGCCGAGTAGGCGCAACAGGCCCCGCAGGTCTGGCAATCGAAGATATCGGGCGGCGAGGTTTCAAGCATGGCCTACCCAAAGCAGATCGGGACGCGGAAATCCAGCAGAGAGGTGCGCCAAGGTCAGGCGTCGTTGCTGGAGTGCGCCCAATCCATATAGAGATCGAGCGCCTTGCGGGTCACCGGCCCCTCCTGCAGGTCGCGGCTGTCGAGCTTCGTCACCGGCACGACTTTCGAATAGTTGCCGGAGGTGAAGATCTCGTCGGCGCCCATGAAATCCTCGACCGACAGGGTCTGTTCGCGCACTTCGAAACCGGCCTGGCGCAGCAGCGCGATGACGCGGGCGCGGGTGATGCCGGCGAGGAAGGTGCGATTGGCGGCCGGCGTCAGCACCACGCCATCCTTGACCATGAAGATATTGGAGGATGCGGTCTCCACCACATTGCCGTTCATGTCGCGGGCCAGCGCATTGTCGAAGCCGCGCGACCGCGCCTCGATGATCATCCGGCCGGAATTGGGATAGAGGCTGCCGGTCTTGGCGTCAGTCATGGCGCATTCCGGCGTCGGGCGGCGGAACGGCGACAGGGTCAGTAACGAGGGTTTTGCGGTGTTCATCGGCGCTTCGAACAGGCAGAGCGCAAAGCGCGTCGACTCCGGATCGGCCGCAACGACCGAGCCCATCTGCCCGTGCTCGGCCCAGTACATCGGCTTGATATAGATCGCGGTCTTGCCCTCGAAGCGGCCGATGCCGTCCCAGGCGAGCTGTTCGATCTCCTCCGCCGTCTTCACCGGCTTCAGGCCGATATTGGTCGCCGAACGGTTGACGCGCTGGCAGTGCAGGTCGAGATCGGGCGCGATGCCGTCGAACCAGCGGGCGCCATCGAAAACTGTCGAGCCCAGCCACATGGCATGCGAGGTCGGCCCGATCAGTGGCGGATTGCCGGCGATCCAATCGCCATCGACAAAGGTCCAGGTGGGGGTGCGGGCAGACGTATCGACAGCCATTTCGGTCTCCAATCCTTCATGTTCCCGGCAGGAAAGGACAGGAGCGCCGCAAAGGTCAAGGACAAAGTCAGGCCAAATGCCCAAAGCACACCGGCTTTGGTCCGCCGTGTCGGCTTTTTGCCGATTTCGCCGATGGATCAAACGCTTGGTGAATGGGTCGATCAATCCGCGTGATGGGATGAATGGTCTGGACAGTGGCCAGCGACAGGCGGCACCGCCCCTTGCCCGCCCCTCATCCGCCTGCCGGCACCTTCTCCCCGTATAAACGGGGAGAAGGCATATGCCGCAGCGTCTCTTTCCCCTCTCCCCGCAAGCGGGGAGAGGGTCAGGGTGAGGGGCAAGCGCCATGCACCAAGGGTGGATTGCCTGACGTAATATTCACGCTAAAATAATGCTGTGTTTCCAAGAGGTGGCCATGCGGGGAGCGAGACAGGCGACGACCAGCCGGGCGCGGTCTCTGCGCAAAGTGGACAATGATGCCGAAGGAAATCTCTGGTCGGAGCTACGCAACAGGCGGTTGAATGGGTTCAAGTTCGTGCGACAATTGCCGATCGGACCCTATTTCGCTGACTTCGCCTGCCGCGACCAAAACCTCGTCGTGGAGATCGATGGCAGTCAGCATGCGGAAAGCCTGCGAGATGCCGTGCGAAACCACCATATGATAGCAGAGGGTTGGTCGGTGGTCCGTTTCTGGAATACTGACGTCCTCAGGAACATGCCATCCGTCTTGGAAACGATTGTGGCGATTCTCGACGGGAGAGTGAGGGAGCCGGTCGAAGCGGCCGATTTGACATTCATACCAGCGCGGTGTCTGCGATAGGGCGGCAATACCGCCCCTCATCCGCCTGCCGGCACCTTCTCCCCGTCTCGACGGGGAGAAGGGACTATGCCGCAGCGTCTCTTTCCCCTCTCCCCGCTTGGCGGGGAGAGGGTCAGGGTGAGGGGCTGATCAACCGCCGGGGTTTATGATGCTCTCACCCCGTCGCCATTGCCCCCGGTCCAGGCGTGGCACCCGGAGGCACCTTGCCGAGGATGATCATGCCCAGCACTTCGTCCTTGGTGACATCGCTGGTGCGGGCGTGGCCGACGACGCGGCCGTTCTTCATCACGAAGACGCGGTCGGCCAGATCGAAAACGTCGTGGATGTCGTGGCTGATCAGGAAGATGCCGATGCCTTCGCGCTTCAGCTGCAGGATCAACTCGCCGACCTGCGCGGTCTCCTGCGGCCCGAGAGCCGCGGTCGGCTCGTCCATGATCAGGATGCGGGCATCGAACAGGATGGCGCGGGCGATCGCCACCGATTGCCGCTGACCGCCGGACAGCGCCTTGACCGGTTCCTTGAAGCGCTGGAAGTTCGGATTGAGCCGACCCATCACCTCGCGGGTCTTGGCCTCCATCGCCACGTCATCCAGCGTACCCCACGGGGTGCGCAACTCGCGGCCGAGATAGAGATTGGCGGCGGCATCGACATTGTCGGCGACCGCCAGCGACTGGTAGATCGTCTCGATGCCATATTTCTTGGCATCGCGCGGGTTGTTGATCTCGGCGGTCTCGCCATTGATGCGGATCTCGCCGCCATCGCGCTTATAGGCGCCCGACAGGATCTTGATCAGGGTCGACTTGCCGGCGCCGTTATGGCCGAGCAGGGCCACGACTTCGCCGGGAAACAGATCCACCGAGGCATTGTCGACGGCGTGGATACCGCCAAACGAGATGGACACACCGTTCATTTCCACAAGGGGAGTGCGCTGGTCTGACATGGTTCGGACTCCTTACTTGGCACGAGCGCGGTAGACGGTGTCGGCCCAGACGGCAAGCACCAGAACGATACCGACGACGATACGCTGCAACGGGCTGTCGATGCCCAGAAGCACCATGCCCGATTGCAGGGACTGCATGACGAGAGCGCCAAGCATGGCGCCGGCCACCGTGCCGACACCGCCGGCCAGCGACGTGCCGCCGATCACCGCGGCGGCAATGGTGTAGAGTTCATCGAGCTCGCCCTGCGCATTGGTGGCGGCGTTGAGGCGGGCGGTGGAGATGGCAGCGGCGATGGCGCAGAGCATGCCCATCAGGGCAAAAATGCGGATCGTCACCCAGCGGGTCTTGATGCCGGCCAGTTCCGCTGCCTCCGGATTGCCGCCGAGCGCGAAGACATAGCGGCCGAAGCGCAGCCGGGTCGAGATGAAGGTCATGACGATGCCGACAGCAATCGCGATCAGCACCGGCACGGCGATGCCATGCGGGATCAGCAACCCGCCCTCCGGCCAGGCGATACCCGTGAACTCAGCATATCGGCGGGCGATGTTGATCGGCCAGTAATAGAGATTGGCGACCCAGACGGCGCCGAGCACCAGCGCGCAGGACAGCACCGACAGGAAATATTCCGCCCACAGCGGCCGGCGCGGAAAGCCGAAGCGCTTGCGCTGCTTGCGGGCATTGACGATGGCCCCAACGATGGCAAGACAGGCCACCAGGCCGACGATCCAGCTGGCCGTGGCCCCAATCGAGCCCTCCGTGCCGCCGCCCATCAGGCGGAAGGTCGGGTTCATCGGCGCGACCGTCTGGCCCGAGGTGACGAACCATGTGGCGCCGCGCCACACCAGCAGACCGCCCAGCGTCACGATGAAGGAGGGCACCTGCAGGAAGGCAATGATGGCGCCATGCAGCGCCCCGATGGCCGCCCCGACGACGATGCCGCAGGCAAGCGTGATCACCCAGATCCAGGAATTGTCGAGGCCGAGATATTGCGGCAGGATCTTGGCCTGCAGCACGCCCATGACGATGCCGCAGAAGCCCAGCACCGAGCCGACCGACAGGTCGATATTGCGGGTGACGATGATCAGCACCATGCCGGTCGCCATGACGGCGACCGACGAGGTCTGGACCGTCAGGTTCCATAGGTTGCGCGGCGTCAGGAACAGGCCGCCGGTCAGGATCTGGAAGCCGATCCAGATGAACAGCAGCGCGCCGATCATGCCGAGCAGCCGCGTGTCGATCTCGGTGGCGCGGAAGAAGCGCTTGACCGGGTGTTCCGCGCTTAGGCCGCGCGTCGTCTGGGTGGTCTGTATCGTATCGGCCATGCCCTGCCGGTCTCCCCACTGTATGCTCTTGCAGGACGGCCTGGCGCCGCCCGATCCTCAGCCGTTCAAACGATCCCGAATTTCAAGGCAACGCCGCAACGGTTGGCGTTGCGGCGTTGCCTATCCCTCAGGCTTTGAAACGGAACTCGTTACTTGCAGGCGGCAACGTCAGCCTTGGCACCCTGGCAGGCTTCCGCCTTGGAGATCCAGCCCGCATCGATAACGGTGGCGAGGTTGTCCTTGGTGATGGCGAGCGGCGCGAGGAAGACCGACTGCATTTCGACACCCTTCGGGCCGCCCTTAAACGAGGTCACGCCTTCGACCTCGTTCAGTTTCTTGCCGCCGGCCAGCGCCACGGCGATTTCAGCCGCACGCTTGCCGAGTTCGCGGCTGTCCTTCCAGACGGACACGGTCTGGGTGCCGAGAGCAACGCGGTTCAAGGCTGCCTTGTCGGCATCTTGGCCGGAGACCGGTACCGAGCCAGCCAGCCCTTGCGCGTCGAGGGCCGCGATCGCGCCACCGGCCGTGCCGTCATTCGAGGCGACGACAGCATCGATCTTGTTGTCGTTGGCGGTCAAAAACTGCTCCATGTTCTTCTGGGCAATTTCCGGCTTCCAGCCGTCCGTATAGGCTTCGCCGACATTCTTGATCTTGCCGGCATCGATCGCCGCCTTGACCACTTCCATCTGGCCCGAGAACAGGAAGTCTGCGTTCGGATCGGACGACGAACCCTTGATGAAGACGTAATTGCCTTCAGGCTTGGCCTTGAACACTTCGGCGGCCTGCAGGCGACCGACTTCCTTGTTGTCGAAGGTGATGTAGAAGGCAGCCGGATTTTCAATCAGGCGGTCATAGCCGACGACCGGAATGCCTTCGGCAGCAGCCTTTTCGATGGCCGGACCGATGGCGTCGCTGTCCTGGGCCAGCACGATGAGCGCATTGGCGCCCTGCGAGATCAGCGATTCGATATCGGTAAGCTGCTTGGCGGCGGACGACTGGGCGTCGGCCGAGATGTACTTGTCACCGGATGCTTCGAGCGCTGCCTTGATGGCGGCCTCATCGGTCTTCCAGCGTTCTTCCTGGAAATTCGACCATGACACGCCGATCGTCAGATCCTTGGCGCTGGCCACGGAATGAACGCTGACGATGACCGCTGCACACGCCATCAGTTTATAAAATGACTTCATCTTACCCTCCCGAGTGTTTACGGGCCGCCGCGCCAGACCTCCCGTCCGCGCTGACACCCGTTTAAAAACACTGCCGCCCGCCTTCGACTTCCCAGTCGACGCTTTTTCTCGACAGTCGAGAAAATAAGTGTCAGAAGAATGCAGGGCTGTCAACATGGCTTGTGGAGGCTTGCCAATGACACGGCCAAATGCTTTGGGAGGAGCATGGGTTGCAATCGAAACTGAGGCCAGGGCGTAAAGAATGCTGACCAAGTCCAGCACCGAAATGGTGCGTCAGCAGAACATTGCGCTTGCCCTGTCGGCGCTACGCCGCAACGGCCCCCTGTCCCATACCGAACTGTCCGCCTTCACCCATCTGTCCTCGGCCACCGTTTCGGCGATCACCGCCGATCTGGAACGGCTCGGCGCCATTGAAAAACACGAGCAGCATGTCGCCGGCAGTCGCGGCCGGCCGCGTGTCCTGTTCGGCCGCAGGCGCAATTTCGGCTATGTCGTCGCGGTGCGGATCTCGTCCGACACCGTGCAATATTCGCTCGCCGACTATGCCGGCACGCTGATCGACCGGTTCGAGGACCCGCGGGATCAAACGGCACCCTCGGCGCCACGATTTCTGACCGGCTTTCGCGACGCGCTGGCACGGCTCGCGACGCGATCGAAGCTGGCGTTCACACAGATCAATGCCGTTTCGATTTCCAGCAAGGGCCTGGTCGACGCCAGCGGCTCGCGTCTGCTGTGGTCGCCAGTGTTCGGGCGGGAGGCGATCGATTTCTCGTCCGCTTTGCAGGTAGCACCCCAGACCCGCATCCGGCTGAACAACGAGACGCTGCTGGTGGCCCATGCGCTGGCGCAAAAGACCGACAAGGCCGGCAGCCCGGCCTTCCAGTCGCTGGCCGCCCTGTCGCTCGGCCATAGCATAGGGCTTGGCATCGCCCAGCGCGGCCGCGATGGCCGGATCGATGTCAGCGCACCGAATTTCGGACATATGCTGAATGCCGCCGATGGCAAGCTTTGTCGCTGCGGCTCCTATGGTTGCGTCGAGGCCTCGGCCGGCTTTTACGGCATCCTGCGCACCGCCTTCGAAGTGCCGCCGGACACGATCCCGGCGAAGTTCGTGCCGCTGGCTGAGATGGACAAGATCGCGCTGCGGGCCCGGCAAGGCCATCGCATGTCGGAATATGCCTTTCGCCAGGCCGGCCTGGCACTTGGCCAGGGTCTGTCGCGCATGCTGAGCCTCTATGACACCATGCCGATCGCCATCACCGGGCCGGGCACGCGTTTCATCGACCTGCTCAATCGCGGCATCGAGGAAGGGTTGCAGCAATCCCTGCAGGTGCGGGTCAGCGGCATGCCCCAGATCATGATCGTGCCGGAAGAAGCGACCCTGGTCTTCGACGGCCATGTCGATCGCGCCCTGTCCGAAATCGACCACGATGTGGCAGGTTTACGTGCCGACGAGGCCGCGGCGCGCTGAGATTGTCCTCAGGCCTTGGCGGAGATCCATCCCGACAGATCGTCAGACAGGGGCGGCGCACGGGTACCGACAAAGCGCAGCAGGCTGACGGCGAGGTCGGATTCCGGCAGCGGCCGCGAGTAATAGAAGCCCTGCACCATGCCGCAACCGAGGTCGGCGAAATATTTCGCCTGGGCCGATGTTTCTATGCCTTCCACGGTCATGCGCTTGTCGAGCGCCTTGGCCAGGCCGGTGATGGCCTCGATGATCGGCTTTGCCGTGTCCGGCGATGCCGACCAGCCGGTGACGAAGGAACGGTCGAGCTTGATCTTGTCGACCGGCAGATGCCAGAGATAGCTCAGGCTGGAATAGCCCGTGCCGAAATCGTCCATGGCCAGCGACACGCCGATCTCGTGCAGTTTCAGTAATTCGGCAATCACCGCATCATTGCGGTCGAGAAACAGGCCTTCGGTGATTTCCAGCTCCAGCCGATGGGCCGGCAGGCCGCTTTCCGCAAGGGCGGCCATCACCACTTCGGCAATACCGGGTTTCTCGAAAGCCTGGGCGCGGAACTGCACCGGCGAGAGATTGACCGCCATGAACGTATCGGACGGCAGGGTGGCGGCCACCCGGCACGCCTCGCGGATCGTCCAGGCGCCGATTTCACAGATCGCACCGCTAGCCTCCGCCACGGAAACGAAATCGTCGGGCGGGATCAGCCGACCGTCGGCGCCGCGCAGGCGGATCAGCGCTTCGAAGCCCTTGATCCTTGCCGTCACCGCATCGTGCACGCCTTGATAATGCAGTTCGAAACCGCCCTTGCACAGGGCCTTGTCGATCATGGCCAGCAGGCGCTGGCGTTCCTCGAGCGTGTCCTGCATCGCCTGGTCGAAGATCAGCGCGTTGGCGCCGGGCGAATGTTTGGCGGTCGCCAGCGCGATTTCCGCCTTTTGCAGCAATGGCTCGATACAACGCTCCCCGTCAGAGCTTTGGATAGCCGAGCCGATGCTGGCCAGCATCGGGATCTCCTGCTGATTGAAGCCGAAGGGTTGCTCCATCATGGCCATCAGGTCAGCCACGAACAGTCTGACCTCAGCCTGGCATTCGAGCCCCAGACCGGCGACCACGAACCGGTTTCCGCCCAGGCGGCCGATCAAGGTATGTTCGGGCAGACCGTCGCGCAGCCGGCGGACAGCCTCGCGGATCATCTGGTCGCCGCAAGGCGTGCCGTGCAACTGGTTGGCCGGCGCCACTCCGCCCAGGTTCAGCAGGTGGATCGAGAAACCGGACTTGTAGGTCTTGTCCTTCAGCACGACCGTGGTGATGTCGATGAAACTCTGCCGCGTCAGGACGCCGGTCATCGGATCGAAATTGGTCAACTCGCTCAGCCGACGCGCCACCTCCTCCTTCTCGCGGGTGCGGCGATCCACGATCCAGGCAAAGATCAGCAGGGCCAGGACAACCGGCAACAGCATGGCGCCGATCGAGCCCAGCACCATGTAGCTGCGCTTTTCGGCCGCGGCATAGTGCGGCTCCAACAGACTGGTAACCTCAAGCAGGCCGCGCATATCGCCGAGCTTCCAGTCGCGTTTCGGCGACATGACGTCCCCATTGTGGCAAGAGACGCAGCCTGGCTCATCCATGCGATCGGCAATGGCCGTGTGCAGGTATCGCTTTCCGTCAACCGTCTCCCCATGACTGACAACGCGATTCGGATCCCGGCTCAGGAGGTCCCATACGTCCTTCTCGTCATCGCTCATCGGAACCGATTCCCGGAATGGCCAGGGATACGGGCTGATCAGTTTCAACCGGCTTTGCTCGTCACCCAACTCTGCAGCAACTTCCTGCAGAAATGTAGATGGCAGCGGAATCGCATTGGGCAATTGACTGTGGTTGACGGCAAATTTGAAGTGATCGGATTTGCCGACTTTCGAGGCGACCGTCTTGCCGTAATAGGAGCGCAATATCCGAGCTTGCTTTAGCATGCTGATGTTGTTGTCATGGGCGGTATCGAGAGCAGAGGCTCGAAACGCTGTCGGCAGATAAAGGGACAGGCCGACGAAGGATCCGACAACGATCAGCACCAGCGGCATGACCAGCCGCCAGATCAGTCGAGGATGCGAGAGCGTCAGCTTGGTCTGCACGATGGGTCTCGGATTTTGCCCAAAAGGAAATCTGTCGTTGCCTACGACTATTAGCAGGGCTTTTCTAAGTATCTGTTAATGTGTTGTCTCGGCAAACCAATTGACCGACCGATGCGCAAGCATCGCTCTTGACCTCTCCTCGCCGGCAGAACCGATCGAGCCGATCCTATAGGTTCCTATCCTCGAGACTTGGTATAAGACAGAGTAACAGCGTTTGGGAGGCGACCTTGTCCAGTGCAGCTTATGTTTTCGATGCTTACGGCACCTTGTTCGACGTGCACGCGGCCGCGCGTCGCCACGCGTCCCGTGTCGGGCCCGACTATCAGCGTCTCTCGGATCTCTGGCGGGCCAAACAGCTCGAATATTCCTGGGTGCGCACCTTGATGGGCGCTTACCAGGATTTCTGGCCACTGACCGAGCAGGCGCTCGACTATGCGCTGGCCCGCTGCCCGAGCGTCGACAAGGCGCTGCGCTCCGATCTGCTGGAGGCCTATTGGCGGCTCGACTGCTATCCGGAAGTGCCCGCCGTCCTCAAGGAACTGCGCCAGCGCGGCTCGAAAGTCGCCATTCTCTCCAACGGCTCGCCCGCCATGCTGGAGGCAGCCGTGGCCAATGCCGCGCTCGACATGGTGATCGACGATATCTTCTCGGTCGATGCGATCCGCGCCTACAAGACAGCGCCGGCCGTCTACGATCTGGTGACGACACAATACCGGCTTTATCCCAATGCCGTCTCCTTCCAGTCGTCCAACCGCTGGGACATTGCCGGCGCCGCCAAATTCGGCTTCCGCACCGTCTGGGTCAACCGCGCCCAGATGCCGGACGAATATTTCGACTTTGGACCGGACCTCATCCTGCCGTCTCTCGACAGTCTTTGAACCATCGGTCCCGGCGTCACCGCGGCCCGATTTGGCACATTTGATCGCCATCGTCCCAAAGCCGGGCACAGTTGTCGTTCGCCTAAGGGAGCATGAAACCACCCTTCGCGGAACCTGTGCACCTCCCCTTTGAATTCGTGTCCCCGGCCTTAACGCAAGGCATCGCACTGCTATGGTCGCCGCAGCGGAGGGGCTGGGAGGTTCCAGAAACGCGAAGAGGATAGCATGGCAAACGCGATCACGAATGCCCTCGGTCTGCCGCTCTATTACAGCGGAAGCTCGACGGCCTGGTTCTCGGCAACCGGCTCCGGACCAACGCTGAACGGCACCGCCGGCAACGATTCGATATGGGGCGACAGTTCCGTCAACGTCACCATGGCCGGCGGCACCGGCGACGATATCTATTACCTCTATTCCAGCATCAACCGCGCCAGCGAGGCGGCCGGCCAGGGTGTCGACACGATCGAGACCTGGATGAGCTACACGCTGCCGGACAATTTCGAGAACCTCACGGTGACCGGCGACGGACGCTATGCCTTCGGCAACGGTGCCGACAACATCATCACCGGATCCTCGAGCCGCCAGACCTTTGACGGTGGCGCCGGCAACGACGTGCTGGTCAGCGGTGGCGGTGCCGACATCTTCATCTTCACCAAGGGCAATGGCAGCGACCTGATCAGCGGCTTCAGCGCCGACGACACGATCCGTCTCTACGATTACGGGCTGACGTCCTTCGACGACGTGCTGGCCAACATCACCCAGGAAGGGGCCGATCTTCGCCTCGACCTTGGCGACGGCGAAAGCCTGGTGCTGGCCAATACCACAGCCTCCTCCTTAAGTGCCGGCCAGTTCAAGCTGAGCCTTGATCGTTCGCACCTGACCCAGACCTTTTCCGACGACTTCAACACCTTGTCGCTGACCGACGGTGACAGCGGCACCTGGGACGCGAAATTCTCCTGGGCGCCGGAAAAGGGCAGCAGCCTCGACACCAATGGCGAACTGCAATGGTATATCAATCCGGACTATGAAGGCACGTCTTCGGTCAATCCCTTCTCCATCGACGATGGCGTTCTGACCATCACCGCAGCCCCGGCATCGGCGGACGTGCAGGCGGAAATCGAGGGCTATGACTATACCTCGGGCATGCTGACCACCCATTCCTCCTTCGCCCAGACCTACGGCTATTTCGAGATTCGCGCCGACATGCCGAGCGAACAGGGCACCTGGCCGGCCTTCTGGCTGCTGCCGGAGGACGGCTCCTGGCCGCCGGAACTCGATGTCGTGGAAATGCGCGGCCAGGATCAGAACACCGTCAATGTAGCGGTGCATTCCAACGAAACCGGCGAGCAGACCACCGTCTCCTCGGCCGTGCAGGTCAGCGACACGGCAGGTTTCCACACCTACGGTGTGCTGTGGACGGCGGAGGAAATCGTCTGGTACTTCGACGATGTCGCCGTGGCCAGTACCGATACGCCCTCCGACATGCATGACCCGATGTATATGGTCGTCAATCTGGCCGTCGGCGGCATTGCAGGAACCCCCTCGAGCAGTCTAGATGATGGGGCCGAGATGCAGATCGACTACATCAAGGCCTATTCGCTCGATGACTGGCAGATCTAGGACTGCCGCCTCGATGTCGAGCCTCAAACGCGCGAGGAAACGCCGCCATGGCCTGGTCCGCCGATCAGTATCTAAAATTCGAAGACGAGCGAACGCGGCCAGCCCGCGATCTGCTGGCCCAGGTGCCCTTAAGCGACGCAGACGCCGTCTACGATCTGGGGTGCGGGCCGGCAAACTCCACCGAATTGCTCGTCGAGCGCTTCGGCTCCGCCGCCGTGAGCGGGCTCGACAGCGATCCCGATATGCTGGAAAAGGCGCGGCTGCGTTTGCCTGGCCTATCTTTCACCCAAGCTGACCTTGGCGATTGGCAGCCGGAAACGCCGGCCGATCTGCTCTATGCCAATGCCGTCTTTCAATGGCTGCCCGATCATCTGACGGTTCTGGATCGGCTGATGGACAGCCTGAAGACAGGCGGCGTACTGGCCGTGCAGATGCCGGACAATCTCAATGAACCGAGCCATCTGATGATGGAGGAGAGCGGTGCGGCGGGACCCTGGGCGCCGGCCTTTGCCGGCGGCCGGATGCGGCGGGCCCCCCCCCCCCCCCCGTCTTCCTATCCCGACCGGCGGGCGCCGAAGCCCGCCCGCCTCGATGTCTGGCATACGATCTACAACCACCCGATGGCCGATGCCGAGGCCATCGTCGAATGGGTCAAGGGCACCGGCCTGCGGCCCTATCTCGACAAGGTCGAACCGGAAAACCACGACGCATTCCTCGCCGACTACACGGCCCGCATCGACAAGGCCTATCCGCCCATCGCCGACGGCCGCCGCCTGCTGCGCTTTCCACGCCTGTTCGTGGTCGCGGTGAAAGCCTGACGGAAAGACCCAGGGCGGGCTGCGGCCCGCTCCCAATTCAGCAATTGCTGATCTGCTGGCGGCCATATTGCCTTGCGAAAAATTTGATGGTCAACCTGTGCGACAAGCCGCAAAGGCACAGGGAAGACTGCATTGAAAGACAAACTCGGCCGCAATTTCGCGGCGCTTTTTACCGCCAGCGCCGTTTCCAATCTGGGCGACGGCATTGGCGTGGTGGCATGGCCCTGGCTCGCCTCGCTGCTGACCCGCGATCCGCTGGCGATCGCCTTTGTCGCCACCGCGCTGCGTCTGCCGTGGCTTCTGTTCGCACTACCCTCCGGCGTCATCACCGACCGCGTCGACCGCCGCAAGCTCGTGGTGGCGATGGATCTCACCCGCTTCGCGCTGCTGACGGGCCTTGCCGCAGCCCTTTGGTTCTCCGACCCGACTGACGGCACGCCCGGCACGGGCCTGCCGAGCAATCCGCTCTACTGGATCCTGCTGGTCTCGGCGCTGGCGGTCGGCTTTGCCGAAGTGTTGCGCGACAATGCCGCCCAGACCCTGATGCCGGCGATCGTGCCCGCGTCACGGCTGGAAGCCGCCAACGGGCGCCTATGGAGCGTCGAGGTGATGATGAATTCGCTGATCGGGCCACCCCTGGCCGGCCTCGTGCTGACCGTCGCCGTGCCGCTGGCCTTTGCCTTCAACGGCATGGGCTTTGCCATTGCCGCCGCCCTGGTGATGTCGATCCCCGGCCATTTTCGCCCGACCCGCGCCGAGCCGAAGCACTGGGTAACAGAGATGCGCGAAGGGGCGGCCTTTCTCTGGCGCAATCCGATGCTGCGCGATCTGGCCATCGGCCTTGGCGTGCTCAATGCTGCTTATCTGATGATGCAGATCGCGATGATTCTCTACAGCCAGGAGGTTCTGGGCCTCTCCTCCACGCAGTATGGCCTGCTGCTGACGGCCGGCGCCTTTGGCGGTATCCTGGGCGGCGTCCTGGCAGAACGCGTGGTGCGCGTGATCGGCACCGGCATGGCGCTGCGGCTGACGCTGGTCGCGGCCCTCTTGCAGGCGGTGGTGATGGCCAGCATTCCCCATGCCGCACCGATCTGGGGCGCCATTCTGCTTGCCGAATTCACGGGCATGATCTGGAACACCGTCACGGTGACGCTGCGCCAGCGGCTGGTTCCGCAGCACCTGCTCGGCCGCGTCAACAGCGTCTATCGCTTTTTCGCCTGGGGAACGATGCCGCTCGGCCTCGTGGTTTCCGGCCTCTCGGTCAAGCTCGCCGAACCGTATCTGCCCCGCGCCATGGCCCTCACCACCCCCTTCATCATCGCCGCCATCATCTTGCTGCTGCTGGTCGTGCTGATGTGGAAGAGGCTGTCGACGACGGCCATCGAGGGGGCGAGGTTCGAGTGAGACAACCGGCATTTCATCGCCGGCTCTTGCCTCACCGCTCGTTCAATTCACCGCATTGTCGACGATCACCATGGGGCGGCCGAGGGTGCAGGATTCGATGCGGGCATCGACGCGGTAGACCTCGCGCAGCATGTCCGGCGTGATGACGTCGCGGGTCGGGCCGCAGGCGGCCATGCGGCCATCGGCGATCACCAGGGTATTGGCGCAGTAGCGCAGGGCATGGTTGAGGTCATGCAGCGCAATCAGCACGGCCATGCCGCTGCGGGCGGCGAGATCAGACATGAAATGCAGCACTTCGACCTGCCGGAACAGATCGAGCGCCGAGGTCGGCTCGTCCATCAGCAGCACCTCCGGATTGCGCACCAGCGCCTGGGCGATCGACACCAGCTGACGCTGGCCGCCCGACAATTCGCCGAGGTTGCGGAAGGCCAGATCGCTGATGCTGAGCGCCTTGAGGATCCGGTCGATGGCCTTGAGCTCGTCCTCGTCCACTTTCCAGGTGGAGCCCTGCTTGGCGGCCAAAAGCACGGATTCGTAGACCGTCAGCACGGCATTGGCGCCGGTGTCCTGCGGCATATAACAGATCGCCTTGTCGGATGCGGTGCCGCTCAGATGCACCACGCCCTCGCCTTTCAGCAATCCGGCGATGCGCTTGAACAGCGTCGATTTGCCGGCCGCATTGGGTCCGATGACGGCGGTCAGTTCGCCACCCCTCAGGATATCGGTGGAGATATCCTCAAAGATCCGTACCTTGCCGTAACGGGCACCGAGATTTTCAAGCGCGAGCGCTACCATGACCGCCTCCGGCTGCTGAAGATGAGGGAGAAGAAGAAAGGCACGCCGACCAGCGCCGTGATCACGCCGATCGGCAGGATGGCGCCGGGGATCAGTATTTTCGACACGACCGAGGTGGTCGACAACAGCAGCGCGCCGCACAGCACCGAGGCCGGCAGGAAGAAGCGCTGGTCTTCGCCGACCAGCATGCGGGCGATATGCGGGCCGACCAGGCCGACAAAGCCGATCGTGCCGACAAACGCCACCGGAATGGCGGCCAGCAGGCTGACCAGCATCAGGGTTTCGAGCCGCAGCCGGCGGATGTTGACGCCGAAGCTGGCGGCCTTGTCATCGCCGAGCCGGAGCGCCGTCAGCGCCCAGGCGCGGCGCATGAACAGCGGCGTGGCGAAGGCGAGAACGGCGGCGGTCACCGCGACCTTGGTCCAGGTCGCCTTGGTGAGGCTGCCCATGGTCCAGAACACCACGGCGGCCAGCGCCTGTTCGGAGGCCAGATATTCAAGCAGCGCCAGTGCCGCATTGAAGGTGAAGACCAGCGCGATGCCGAGCAGCACAATGGTTTCGACCGTCACGCCGCGCAGCGTCGAGGCGCCGTAGATGAACAGCGAGGCGAGCATGGCCATCAGGAAGGCGTTGATCGGCACCATATACTGCACGGCGGCGGGGAATATGGCGACGCCGCCGACCAGCGCCAGGGCCGCGCCGAAGCCGGCGGCGGCCGAAATGCCGAGCGTGAAGGGGCTGGCCAGCGGATTGGCAAGGATGGTCTGCATCTGCGCACCGGCCAGCGACAGGCAGGCGCCGACGGTCACCGCCATCAGGGCGATCGGCATGCGGATATCCCAGATCACCACCCGCAATTGCTGGTCGACCGAGGCCGCATCCCAGAGCGCCGACAGAACCTGCGACAGCGTATAGCGCGCCGGGCCGAGCGCCATGTCGAAGGCGACGCTGAGCGCCAGCGCCACGACCATGCCGCAGATCAGCAGGATACGGCGGAAGGCCAGCGCCCGGTAGAGTGCGCGCCCTTCTGCCACCGGAAGAGTTTCGCCAAGTGCAGCCATCGATTGCCACCCTGTCCCAATATGAAGAACGCCCGGTCAGCGAATGACGGGCGAGATCTGTTGATGATGAGAAAGAGCCGGCAGGAGACCTGCCCTGCCGGCGCTCGATTGCAGTTCGCGATCAATGGCCGGCGTTCAGTGGCCGGCGTTCAGCGAGGCGAAATAGCCCGGACGATAGGCAACCGGCAGGAAGCGCTCATGCAGCTCCTTGAAGGTGGCATCGGCATCGAGATCCCCAAACAGGTCAGGATGCAGCCATTCGGCCATCTGCTGGACGGCGACGAACTGGTAGGGGCTGTTGTAGAACTGGTGCCAGATGGCATGCACATTGTGGTCGGTCACCGCCTTGACGCCGGTAAAGGCAGGCCGATGCATCAGCTTTTCAAGCTTTTCCGTCGCCTTGGCCTGATCCGCCCCCGGGCCGACGCCAACCCAGGCGCCGCCTGGAACGTAGAGTTCCCAATTGGAGCCGGTGACAATGACCTGGTCCGGATTGGAGGCGATGATCTGCTCGGGATTGACCGTGCCGAAGGTGCCCGGAATGATGTCCTTGGCCATGTTGATGCCGCCGGCCATCTCGACCATCTTACCGAAATTCTCATTCCCGAAGGACATGCAGCAATCTTCGCTGTAGCCGCCGGCGCGCTCGACGAAGACCAGCGGCTTCTTGACATCCGGCGCCTTGGCCAGCGTATCGGTGACTTTGGCGATCTGCTCTGAACGGAAAGCGACGAACTCTTCGGCGCGGGTCTCCTTGCCGAACAGCTTGCCGATGATGCGCATGGATTCGTCGGTGTTCTGCATCGGCTTTTCGCGGAAGTCGATATAGACCAGCGGGATGCCGACCTTGGCGAGCTTCTCGATATAGCCACTCTCTTCGGTCGCCGACTTCGCCTCGGTGTTCATGATGATGACGTCGGGCTTCAGCGTCACGGCCTGCTCGATATCGAAGGTGCCGTCCTTCATGCCGCCGAAGGTCGGGATTTTCGCCATCTCAGGGAATTTTTCGAGATAGGCGTTGTAGCCGTCCAGGTCGGCCTTCTTGAAATCGTCGCGCCAGCCGACGACGCGGGCAAACGGTGCGTCGGTATCCAGGGCAGCGGTGAAATAGATCTGACGGCCTTCGCCGAGAATCACCCGCTCGACCGGCACGCTGACTTCCACTTCGCGACCAGTGATGTCTTTGATTTTGATCACGTCGCCAGCCAGAGCCACGCTCGAAAAAAGCGCGAGCGAAAGCGCGGCGGCGGTGGCCACCCTGTTGAAAATACGCACGATTTGTCTCCTGTGAATGGGTTCGCGGTGGATTATTATTTTATGACTTTAATAGTCAACAAATATCTTTTAGAAAGCTTCCAATCTCACTCACCTTTGGAGCTCGGACCCTCATGACCCCGGCCAATTCCGCGGCAAACACCCTCAGCAATTACGATCTGCGCGACGAGATCAAAGCCTATTGGTCGGCCCGCGCCGAGACCTTCGACACCCAGCCGGGACACGAGATCTTCTCCGAGCCGGAGCGCCAGGCCTGGCATGCGCTGATCCGCCGGCACCTGGGCGATGGCGCCGGCCGCAAGGCGCTCGACCTCGCATCCGGCACCGGCGTCGTATCCCATCTGCTGGACGATGTCGGCTTCCAGGTGACGGGGCTCGATTGGGCCGAGCCGATGCTGGAGCGCGCCCGCGCCAAGGCGAAATCCCGCGGCCGCGATATCAGCTTCGTGATGGGCGACGCGGAAAACACCATGGAACCCGACGGGGCCTATGACGTCATCACCAACCGGCACCTGGTCTGGACGCTGGTCGATCCGAAATCCGCCTTCCTCGAGTGGCGGCGCGTGCTCAAGACCAGCGGCATCCTGCTGATCGTCGATGGCGACTTCGTCAATCCCGGCCTTGCCTCGCGGCTTGCCAAGACGATGACCGCCATTGCCGTGAAACTGGGCCTGACCAAGACCAACACCCATCGTGGCACCGGCGCCATGGCCGACACCCACCAGAGCATCCTGTCACGGGTCTATTTCTCGCAAGGCGCCCGCGCCGAGGCGGTGGTGGAACTGCTCAAGGAAGCGGGCTTCTCCGACGTCGTGGTCGACACCGACATGCGCGCCATCCATAAGACCCAGGCCAAGAATTTCGGCTTTTTCAAATCGCTGGAGCGCGCCACCCAGCACCGCTACGCCATCCGCGCGGTGAAGTAAGGTTCGCCTCCGGCTTTCTCTTTAAACGGAGAGTCGGAGGTGGTCTGCTCACAACCGCTCGGCCAGGAAATCGATATAGGCACGGATGCGCACGGCCAGATGCTCGTGGCCGGCATAGACGGCGTGGATTTCCTCGATATCCTCGGGATTGTAATCCTCGAGCACTGTGACCAGCCGGCCGGCCTGCAGGTCGGGCTCGATATGGAAGCGGCCGATGCGGCCGATGCCGAGGCCCGCCAGGCAGAATTGCCGGATGATCGAGCCGCTGCTGGCTTTCAGATTGCCGGGCACCGGCCGGGTCTCCGCAAGGCCGGTGTCTGGATTGCGGAATCGCCAGCCTTCGAAAGAGCGCCTAAAATTGAAGTTGATGCAATTGTGGTGATCGAGATCGGCCGGGGTCAAAGGAAGGCCATGGCGCTCGATATAATCCGGTGAGGCGATGATCGCCTGCCGGCTTTCCGACAGTTTGCGCGCCTTCAGGCTGGAATCGCGCATCGGCCCGTGGCGAATGGCAATATCGACCCGATCGCCGATCAGGTCGACAATGCCGTCCGTCAGCGTGATGTCGAGTTGCACATCCGGATAAAGCGCCAGGAAGTCCCCCGCCAGCGGCAGGATGTAGCGCTCGCCAAAGCCGACCGAGGCATTGATCGACAGCGGCCCGCGCGGCAGCATGCGCCCGCCGCCGGACACCATCGCCTCCGTATCGGCGATCTCGGCCAGGATGCGCTGCGCCCGCGCCAGATAGGTCTCGCCCTCCGGCGTCAGCTGCAGCATGCGGGTCGAGCGCACGATCAGCCGCGTGCCGAGCCTGTCCTCCAGCCGTGTCACCAGCTTGCTGACCGCCGAAGGCGACAGCTTCAACCGGCGTCCCGCCTCTGAGAAGCTCTTGAGCTCGGCTGCCAGCACAAAGACCTGCATTTCTCCGGCCCGGTTATCCATGGCAACGCCTCACTGTGATTTTAATTCACAGGTGATTGTCCATTACTGCGCATTCTCAAACAAGTGGGAAGCGCCGATAGTCACCTCACCACATCCATAGTTCACCAGCCGCGCCAAACGCGGATCAGGAAAGGCACATTCCCATGCCTCTGGCATTGTTTGCACTGACGATTGCGGCCTACGCGATCGGCACCACAGAATTCGTGATTGTCGGCCTGCTGCCGACCGTCGCCTCCGACCTTCAGATCACCCTGCCGCTGGCCGGGCTGATCGTCTCGATCTATGCGCTCGGCGTCACCTTCGGGGCGCCGGTCATCACCGCCCTGACCGGCAGGCTCGGCCGCAAGCCGCTGCTGCTGGCGCTGATGGCGCTGTTCATTGCCGGCAACATGGTGGCGGCGATGAGCCCGTCCTATAGCCTGCTGCTGGCCGGCCGCGTGCTGTCGGCCTTTGCCCATGGCGTGTTCTTCTCGGTCGGCGCGACGATCGCCGCCGGGCTGGTGCCGGAAAACCGCCGCGCCTCGGCGATTGCCATGATGTTCATGGGCCTGACGGTCGCCATCGTCACCGGCGTGCCGCTCGGCACCACTATCGGCCAGACCTTCGGCTGGCGCTCGACCTTCCTGGCCGTCTCGGGTCTTGGTCTGGTTGCCTTTGTCGGCATTGCCGCTTTGCTGCCGGCCAACCTGCCGAAAGCGGCACCCGCCAGCCTGATGGATCAGGTCCGCGTGCTTGGCTCTGGCCGCCTGCTGCTGGTCTTCGCCATGACCGCACTCGGCTATGGCGGCACATTCGTCACCTTCACTTATCTGGCCTCGATCCTTCAGGACATCACCGGCTTTGCCGCCTCCAGCGTCAGCCTCGTGCTGGTGCTCTATGGCCTGGCCATCGCCGCCGGCAATATTGCCGGAGGCCGCATTGCCGACCGCGATCCGGTCAAGGCCCTGACCTGGCTGTTCGCATTGCAGGCAATGGTCCTGGTGATCTTCACCTTCACCGCCCCCTTCACCATCCCGGCGCTGCTGACGCTGACCGCGCTTGGCTTCCTGTCGTTTGCCAATGTGCCGGGCCTGCAGCTCTATGTCGTCGACATGGCGAAACGTTTCCGCCCCGGCGCCGTCGATGTCGCCTCGGCGCTCAACATTGCCGCCTTCAATCTCGGCATTGCCGCCGGCGCCTGGATCGGCGGACTGGTGGTCGCCTCCTCTCTTGGGCTCGGTGCCACGCCAATGGTGGGCGCGCTGATGGTCACCGGCGCCCTTGGCCTGACCGTCGTCAGCGGCCTCATCGACCGCCGCCGCGACACGCTTGCCACCGCCGTCTGACACGTTTTTGGTTCCAAATAAGGATACCCATCATGGAATACCGCAATCTCGGAAAATCCGGCCTCAAGGTGCCGGTCTTAAGCTTTGGCGCCGGCACGTTCGGCGGCTCCGGCCCCCTGTTCGGCGCCTGGGGCAATACCGATATCGACGAGGCCCGTCGCCTTGTCGACATCTGCCTGGAGGCCGGCGTCAACTTCTTTGACACGGCGGACGTCTATTCGAACGGCGCCTCCGAAGAGGTGCTCGGCGCCGCTATCAAGGCGCTATCGGCTGGTCGCTGACGGACACGCAGATGGCGACGCTCGATGCCGCCAGCGCAGTGACGGCGCCCTATCCGCATTTCCCCTACCGCCGTCAGGAGGGTTTTGCGCGCCTGTCTCCGCCGCTCGCCGGATAGCCCAGACCTTCGACCGCCCTGTCATCAGCCTGCCGACCGTGCTAGAGAAATTTCAAAGGCACGGCCTGCGGGCAGAGCTCGTTTAAGGCTGCGGGATGGAGAAGGAACGACCGGCATGCGAACACTCAGCGACGAAGGCCTGCGCACCCTTACCGATATTGCCAGCCGCCACGGCGTCAGCCTGGACGCGGTCGAGCATCTGCTGATGGCCGTCATGGCCGGCCACGGCAATCAGGCCCAGTTCAACCATCCCGATCTCGGCGGCATGGGGCAATGGTCGCAGGGCGGCATGACCATGGTCGGCGACATGTTCAACCATGGCCTGAAGGCCCGCGTCGACACGCTCTGCACGGAACTGTCGGGGCTGGTGCGCAACATGGATCTTCTCATGCCGATGGCGGCGAGCTCCCAGTCGCAGTCCCAGGGCAATGGCCAATACCAGAATGGCCAATACCAGAACACTCAGTTTCAGGGCAGTTTCCAGGGGCACTCTTCTCCAGGCCAGCAGTCCCAAGGCCATGGCGCCAGCCTGTTCGTGCCCGGCGCCTTCACCCAGGGCAACTGGTGGCCGGACGATCTCGGCCACGCCGCATCCACGGGCGCCCAGAACAACCTGCGTTATGCCTTCTTCCCGGCAAGCCGGCGGCTGGCGATCGACGTCAACGGCCAGGTTACCGTCTACGACACCAAGGACCACCAGATCGGCGGCTTCTCGCAGCAGCAGAGCGGCGATCAATCCCTGAGCTTCACCTCGCAATACGGCCTGGTGCGGGTCTCCGACCTCGCCGTGGTATCGCCCACCGGCGAGACAGCACCGACGCCAACCGCTGCGGCGCCGGTCGTGGAATCGGTCCATGAAACGCCGACGGTTCCGGCACCACCCGAAACACCTGCCATGATGCCCGTCTCGACACCTTCGGCAGCGGTCCTCTCATCCGACGACGACATCTTCAACAAGATCGAACGGCTGGCCGGCCTGCATGCCAAGGGCATCCTGACCGATTCCGAATTCGAGACCAAGAAAGCGGAACTGCTGGCGCGACTGTAGGTGGGCTGAGACGACGCTGGACGGTGGTGGCAATATCAGGCAGCATCAATGGCCTGTATATGCATGAGCAGCATGTCGTGCAGGGCAACCACTTTCGCTCCCTTGGCAGAAACCATATTTTGTAGTAACAATAAATGGAAATCACCTTTGATCAGGCGAAACGAGTAAAGACGCTCAACGAGCGCGGCCTTGATTTTGCCGACAGTTCAAAAGTCTTTGAAGGGCCCCATCTAACCATTGAGGATGATCGAACCGACTATGGCGAGACGCGATTCTTCACGGTTGGATGGCTTCATCAAAGGCTGGTGGTCATCGTCTGGACAGAGCGCGGCAATAGCATGCGCATTATCAGTATGAGGAAGGCGAATGAACGCGAACAACGAGCCTTTGCACCCCGTCTTGGCAACACCTGACGACGATGCTCCGGATTTGTCCGAAAGCCCCTGGCTGGAAAAGCTGGCCGCAGTGCCGGTCCGACGCGGTCGCCCGAAAAGCAGCACGACCAAGGCATCGACCACGATCCGCATCGATCAGGATGTGATCGACAGCTTTCGCCGCGACGGTCCCGGCTGGCAATCGCGGATCAATGCGGCCCTCCGCGAATGGCTGCAACGCCGGACGTGACGGTGGCCCTCCTCCGCAGCCGACATCTCACACAAAAGCCGCCGGGTCGCCCCGGCGGCTTTTCGCATTGATTGCCGACCGTTGGCTCAGACGAACTGGCTGAGGCCCGGAACCGAGGCGACGACATTGTCGACGACTTCATCGCCGGCATATTCGCGGGCAGCGGCGATGGTTTCCTTGGCGAGAGCGGTGATTTCGCCCATGCCGAGGCCTTGCGCCATCAGCTGCTGGCCGAGGCCCATGATGCCGCCGCCGCCCATCGCGCTCATCAGGCCGCCGAGCAGACCCTTGCCTTCGCCTTCGCCATTGTGCATGGCCACCAGTTCCATGGCGCCGGGGATCGCTTCGATCATCTTGGCAACCGGGCCGTCTTCAGCTTCGCGCTGGAGGAAACCGAGCATCATGCCGACCGCCTTTTCAGCGACATCGGGAGCAATGCCGACTTTGTCGGCGATGCGGGAAACGAGTTCATTCATGGTTGCCTCCTGGTTATTTGACGTTAACGTCAACGTAATTCACGTCGGTTCCGAACGCAAGTTGCCGAAGCTCCGGGCCCTGGTGTTTTCCACCGCCCGGTGCGCCGCCTCGCCTGTTGTCGGTCCTTGATACTATCCTTATAAGAGCTCTACGATGATTCAATGAAAAGATGCGGTTGAGGCGCAATGACGCGGTTGCGCCCGGCCTTTTCACAAGGGATGAGGACGAGGCGCCATGCTTGTTGACGGTAAGCTCTATATCGGCACCAGCCGCAATCCCGACGACAGCATGAACAAGGGCGAATATCTCGACCTGAAATTCGGCAATCGTCATGGGCTGATCACCGGCGCCACGGGTACCGGCAAGACGGTCACCCTGCAGGTTCTGGCCGAAAGCTTCTCCAATGCCGGCGTGCCGGTGTTCTGCGCCGATATCAAGGGCGACCTGTCGGGCGTTGCCGCAATGGGCGAGCCGAAGGGCTGGGTGACCGATCGCGCCGCGCAGATCGGCTTTACCGATTTCGCCTTCCAGGAATTCCCGGTGATCTTCTGGGATCTCTATGGCGAAAAAGGCCATCGGGTGCGCACCACCATCGCCGAAATGGGCCCTCTGCTGCTGGCCCGGCTGATGGATGCCTCCGAAGCCCAGGAAGGCGTGCTCAACATCGCCTTCAAGATCGCCGACCAGGGAGGCCTTGCCCTGCTGGACCTGAAAGATCTGCAGGCGCTGCTCAACTACATGGGCGAGCACGCCACCGAACTGTCGAGCCAGTTCGGCCTGATTTCGAAGTCCTCGGTCGGCTCGCTGCAGCGCGGGCTGCTGATGCTCGAACAGCAGGGCGCCGAACATTTCTTCGGCGAACCCGCCCTGAAGATTTCCGACATCATGCGCACCACCAATGACGGGCGCGGCGCGATCTCGGTGCTGGCCGCCGACAAGCTGATGATGAACCCGCGGCTCTACGGCACTTTCCTGCTGTGGATGCTGTCGGAACTGTTCGAAGTGCTGCCGGAGATCGGCGACCCGGACAAGCCCCGGCTGGTGTTCTTCTTCGACGAGGCCCATCTGCTGTTCAACGATGCGCCGAAGGTGCTGATCGAGCGCGTCGAACAGGTGGTCCGCCTGATCCGCTCCAAGGGTGTCGGCGTCTATTTCGTGACGCAGAACCCGCTCGATGTGCCGGAAACGGTGCTGGCCCAGCTCGGCAACCGCGTCCAGCATGCCCTGCGCGCCTATACCCCGCGCGAACAGAAAGCCGTCAAGACGGCAGCCGAAACCTTCCGCCCCAATCCGGCCTTCGACTGCGAAACGGTAATCACCACGCTTGGCACCGGCGAAGCGCTGGTCTCGACGCTGGAGACCAAGGGCGCGCCGTCGATCGTCGAGCGTACGCTGATCCGCCCGCCCTCCGGCCGGCCTGGCCCGCTGACCGACGCCGAACGCCAGGCCGTGATCAATGTCAGCCCGGTGGCCGGCCTCTATGACGAAGACCTCGACCGGGAATCCGCCTTCGAAATCCTCACTGCCCGCGCCAAGCAGGCCGCCGACGCAGACGCCGCTCGCAAGGCCGAGGAAGAGGGCCGCGCACCGCCGGACGACAAGGACAGCGCCGCCGGCCGCTGGAGCCTGCCGGGCTTCGGCACCGACAGCGACGACGACAACCGCCGCCCGACCACCAAATCCTCCACCACGACCACCCGCCGCTCCGGCTACCAGCGCGAAACGGTCATCGAAGCCGCCATGAAAAGCGCCGCCCGCTCGGTCGCCACATCGGTAGGCCGGGCGCTGGTTCGGGGGATCTTGGGGAGTTTGAGGCGGTAGCGGAGCCCTCCCGGTACACAGAAACCTTTGCGCAGCTGCCGATTTCCGTATATACATAATCCATGGACATCGTCTGGGATGAGCACAAGCGGCAGCAGAATCTGGCCAAGCACGGCATGGATTTTGCTGATCTGGATGTCGCCTTTTTCCTCGACGCACAAATCACGCCCTCCAGACAAGGGCGCATGCTGGCAATTGGCGAGTGGAACGGCAGGGTGATTATCGCTGTGGTGTTTGCAGCTCTTGGTTCGCAGGCGCTGTCTATTATCTCCATGCGCCCGGCTAGCCGGAAGGAAAGGACAAATCGATGGCCTTGAAATATTCATCCAAACGCCCGCTGTCCGATGCGGCAGAGGCCGAGATCCAGCGGATGATTGCATCCGATCCGGACAATCCCGAACTCACCGACGAACAGCTTGCCGAAATGCGCCCCTTTCGGGAGGTTTTCCCTGAATTGGCTGAGGCGATCGAGAAGAAGCTGGCCGGGCGGCCGAAGCTGGAAAACCCGAAACAGGCGATCAGCATTCGCCTCGATGCCGAGGTGATCGAACGGTTCAAGGCATCGGGAGACGGCTGGCAATCGCGCATGAACGAGGCGCTGCGCAAGGCCGTCGGCCTGTAAAGACAGGCGGAAAGCAATATAGGGCCAGAGGGCCGGACAATACCGGTCCTCTGGCCTTTTTCGTCTTACCAGGACGGAATGACCGCGCCCTTGAACTCTTCCTGGATGAAGGCCTTCACGGCATCGCTGTGATAGGACTCGACGAGGGTCTTGACCCAGGCGGCATCCTTGTCGGCGCTCTTGACCGCGATCACGTTGATATAAGGCGCCTTTTCACCCTCGCGGCCGATCGGGTCCTTGGCCGGATCAAGGCCGGCTTCGAGCGCGTAATTGGTGTTGATCACCGAGGCGTCGACATCGTCCAGCGCGCGCGGCAATTGCGCGGCATCGAGTTCGGCGAAGGTGATGTTCTTCGGGTTCTCGACCACGTCGGCCGGACCGACCTTGAGACCGGCATCGGGCTTGAACTTGATCAGGCCCTTGTCGGCAAGGATCAGCAGCGCGCGGCCGCCATTGGTCGGATCGTTCGGGATGGCGACGGTGGCGCCATCGGCCAGTTCATCGAGGCTTTTGACCTTCTTGGAATAGATGCCCATCGGGAAATTGACCGACTGGCCGACGCTGACGATGTCGAAGCCGCGGTCCTTCACCTGATTGTCGAGATAGGGCTGGTGCTGGAAGGAATTGGCGTTGAGATCGCCATCGGCCAGCGCCTGGTTCGGCACGACATAGTCGGAGAATTCGAGGATCTCGAGATCGAGGCCCTTGGTGGCAGCGACTTCCTTGACCTTTTCCATGATCTGCGCGTGCGGACCCGGCGTCACGCCGATCTTGATGGTTTCGGCAAGCGCCGTACCGGCCGAGAACAGGGCGGCGAGCGAGGCCGCGAGGATCAGTTTTTTCATGGGATGTCTCCTTATTTTTCCCTTGGTTTTCCTTGGGCGGAATTAGTTCTTACGACTGCGCTTGTCGAAGCGGCGAGCCAGCGCATCGCCGGCGCTCTGCAGCGCCTGCACCAGCACGATCAGCACCACGACGACGGCCAGCATGACATCCGGCATGAAGCGCTGGTAGCCGTAGCGGATGCCGAGATCGCCGAGCCCGCCACCGCCAACAGCACCGACCATGGCCGAATAGCCGACCAGGCTGACGGCGGTCAGCGTCAGGGCCAGCGTGATACCGGGCCGGGCTTCGGCAAGCAGCACCTTGGTGACGATCTGTACCGGCGTGGCGCCCATGGCGCGCGCCGCTTCGATCAAGCCCTTGTCGACCTCGCGGATCGCCGCTTCGATCAGCCGCGCCACGAAGGGCACGGTCGCCACGGTCAACGGCACGATGGCCGCCGACGTGCCGATCGAGGTGCCGGTGATCAACCGCGTGAACGGGATGATCGCCACAACCAGGATGATGAAGGGCGTCGAGCGGGCTGCATTGACGATCAGGCCGAAGATCCGGTTGATCGCCGGCGCCGCAAACAGCTCGCCCTTGCCGCTGGTGGCGAGGAACACGCCGATCGGCAGGCCGATCAGCGTGCCGATGATGCCGGCAACGGCCACCATGTGCAGGGTTTGCAGGAGTGCTTTCGAAAGCAGGGCGAAAAGCATGTCAGGCGCCATAGCCGAGCACCTCCGTGGAAAGACCGGTTTGCTGGTAGAAACCGGTGGCGCGCGCAAGCGTCGCCGGATCGGCGGGATAGGCAACGACCAGAGAGCCATAGGGCTCGCCGGCGATATCGTCGATCGCCCCGGCCAGAATATTGACCTCGGGGCCCAGTGCCGCGACTAGCCGGGCGGTCAGCGGTTGGAAGGCCGTATCGCCGAAAAAGATCAGCCGCACGAAGGCGCGGTCGCCCGGCGCCGGGATCGGTTTCAGGTCGGAACTGATCCAGTCCGGCAGCTTGGCGCCGATGCTGGCCGACAGCAGCGCCTGCGTCGTCTCGTGACGCGGCTGCGTAAAGACGTCGAACGTGCGACCCGCCTCGACGATCAGGCCGCGATCGATCACCGCCACATGGCTGGCAATGGTCTTGACCACTTCCATCTCATGGGTGATCAGCAGCACGGTGAGGCCGAGGTCGCGGTTGATGCTCTTCAGCAGTTCCAGGATCGACTGGGTGGTTTCCGGATCCAGCGCCGAGGTCGCCTCATCCGACAGCAGCAGCTTCGGCTCGGTCGCCAGCGCCCGGGCAATGCCGACGCGCTGCTTCTGGCCACCGGACAGTTCCGCCGGATAACGCTCCGCCTTGTCGGACAGGCCCACCAGGTCGATCAACGGCCTGACCCGCGCCTCGATCGTCTTGCGGTCGAAGCCGGCAATTTCGAGCGGCAGGGCAATATTGTCGCGCACGGTGCGTGACGACAGCAGGTTGAAATGCTGGAAGATCATGCCGACCGAGCGGCGTAGTGTTCGCAAGCCCGCCTCGTCCAGCCCGCCGACATCGACGCCATCGACCAGAACCTTTCCGGCCGACGGCAGTTCGAGCCCGTTGACCAGCCGGATCAGCGTCGACTTGCCGGCGCCCGAGCGGCCGATAATGCCGGTGATCGCGCCCTTCGGCACCGCATAGTCGATACCCGCCAGCGCCGTGAAGGCCGGCTGGCCGTGGCTGCCGCCGAAATGTTTGGTGACACCCTGAAAGGCGACCATCGGACCGTCCTGCTCTGCTATGGCAGCGATAGGCACGCTCATCGCAGGCCCCCCGGAACGGAGCAACTCAGGCGGAAAGGAGTGGTCATGATAGTCTCTCGGTCATGGCACCCGGCTGGACCGGGCAAAGATGGGCGGCACTCGCTGTTTATCGCGAGGAACACATTCGACGGTCTCGACGCCGCTCTATCATCTCTGTCTCTGCCTTTTCAAACCCGTCGCGCGCAGGTCAGCCATGCGCCTGTGGAAACTGGTGCCGTTATGAACCCGTTTGGCCGGCAAGCCGAGACAAATTTTTCCGAAGAACCGTGCTGTCACGCAAAATATGACTGAGGCCGGTCTCGGATTTTTCTGCCGGCGCGCCTGGGGATGACGCAGCGTGCTGTCGTGTTTTCAGATCCGCGACGGTTGCTCGAATTGCTCGAAGGCAGGCCGCGCAAGCAGGTAGCCCTGGATGAGGGTCACGCCAAGATCGCTCAGCACGGCCATCTCGTCTGCGGTCTCCACACCTTCGCAGACGGCAGTGATGCCGAATTCGCTGAGCATCGCCAGCGTGTGGGAGACGATGATGCGTTTCGCCCTGTTTCTGTCGATGCCGCGGATCAGGTCCATATCCAGCTTGACGATGTCGGGCTGATAATCGGCAAGCAAATTCAGCCCCGCATGGCCGGCGCCGAAATCGTCGATCGCCGTCTTGAAGCCGATATCCTTGTAGGTCTTCAGGATGTTGAGCAGATGTTCGGTGTCGATCTTCTCGCTTTCGGTGAACTCGAAGATGATGTTGTTGAGGGGAAAGCCGACCCGCTCGGCGGTGGCCAGCGTCAGGCGGATGCAGGCGCGCGGCTCATAGACCGCATTGGGCATGAAATTGATCGACAACCTTGTTCCGGCCGGCGCGTGGGCGGCCGCCAGTTCGATGGCCTTGACCCGGCATTGCTGGTCGAAACCATAGCGGTTCCGGTCGTCGACCAAAGCGAGAATATCGGCGGCGCCCTCGCCCTTGACGCCCCGCACCAGGGCCTCATAGGCAAAGACATCGCCGCTGCTGACATCGACGATCGGCTGAAACGCCATGGAAAACGGGGTCTGGAAACCTTCGCCATCCCGACATCCAGCACATGTCATCGCTCATCTCTCCTCGCTTGAAGTTGAGACATAACGCATGTTCGGTTAAAAAGGTTTCCGCTGCCGGCTCAAATCACCTTGTGGTTGCCGGCCGGGAACTGGGCGGCCAGCTCGCTGTACCACTTGCCGCTCTTCTTCACCGTGCGGACCTGCGTGTCATAATCGACATGCACCAGGCCGAAGCGCATGCTGTAGCCCTCCGCCCATTCGAAATTGTCCATCAGGCTCCAGGCGAAATAGCCGCGCATCGGAAAACCGTCCTTGATCAGGTCGGCGACGACGCCGAGATGCTCGGCATAATAGTCAAGCCGCGGCTGGTCATCCACCTCGCCGTTTTCGACGCCCATATTGTAGCAGGCGCCGTTCTCGGTGATGTAGCAGACCGGCAGTTCGTAGCGGTCGTAGAGCGTCTCGACCAGCGACTTCAGCGCCGGCGCATAGACCTCCCAGCCGATATCGGTCTTGACCGGGGAGACCGGCGGCGCATCGACGGTCGCCGGATAGACGGCGCCCTCGCTCGGATCGGCGGCAACCCGCATCGGCGTGTAATAGTTGAGACCCCACCAGTCGAGCTTCTGACTGATGATCGCCAGGTCTCCCTCCTCGATCGGCGGCATGCGGTCTCCCAGCGCCTCCATCATGTCGGCGGGATATTCGCCCTTGAACACCGGACCGAAGAAGACGCCGTTGTGGAATTGGAAGGCGCGCTCGGCAGCAGCCGTGTCGGCCGCGCTGTCGGAGCCGGCAATCACCGAATGGGCGTTCAGCACCAGGCCGGCCGGCACCTGCGGCGCCACCTGGCGGATCGCATCGATGCCGAGGCCATGGGCGAGATTGGTATAGTGCAGGGCAGCAAGTGCTGCGTCCATGTTGCGCTCGCCCGGCGCATGAATGCCGTAGAGATGGCTGAGCCAGACCGAGCACCATGGCTCGTTGAAGGTTGCCACGGCATCCAGCCGGTCGCCGAGCCGCGCCATGACGATCTTGGCGTAACGCTGGAAGGCATAGGCCGTGTTGCGCGAGGTCCAGCCGCCGTCTCCCATCAGCGCCAAAGGCAGGTCCCAATGGTAGAGCGTCGCATAGGTCTTGATGCCGCGCGCCTTGCAGCCGTCGACCAGCCTGTCGTAAAAATCCAGACCCGTCTCGTTGATCGGGCCGGTGCCATCGGGAATGATGCGCGGCCAGGCGATCGAGAAGCGATAGGCCGATACGCCCATCTCCTTGATCAGGTCGAGATCCGCTTCCCAGCGATTGTAATGGTCGCAGGCGATATCGCCATTGTGCCGGCCGAACACCCGGCCCGGCATGTTGGAAAAGGCATCCCAGATCGACGGCTTGCGGCCATCGACCTTGGTGGCGCCTTCGATCTGGAACGAGGCGGTGGCCACGCCGAACAGGAAATCGCCGGGGAAGCGGGCTGCGAGCGTTTTGGGATCGATCATATCGGGAACTCGTCTTTACCTGGAGTGGACGGCGGGCCGAGGTCGCCACGCCCGCCATGAATGGGATGGCCAGCGGTTTAAACCAACACGGCGCCCAGGTGAAGGCTGCGAACATCACAAACTGCAACGTTTCAGACGACAGATTGATGACTATTGCCGCAATATCAGGGGATAACGCCTTCCGCAGACAGCAGAAGCCGCAACAAAAGCCCCTACCAGACGCCCTCATGCAGGGCCGCCGATTCCTCGCAGAGCATCGGCCCGATCACCTCGACCTTGCGCTGTCCGGCATCGAACACCACCCGGCAGGGCAGGTCGAGCGTCGGGTTTTCCGGATGATTGCCGGTGATCTCCTTCAGCTGATGCTCGCTGATGCCATAGACCAGCCGCCCGACGCCGGCCCAATACATCGCGCCGGCGCACATGGCGCAGGGCTCGGCCGAGGAATAGAGCGTGCAGGAGTTTAGGAACTTCGGATCATACTGCTGCGAGGCCCGCGTCATCAGCACGCGCTCGGCATGGCCGGTCATGTCTTTGGTCGGGTTATAGGCATTCTCCTGCTCCATCAAGACAGCCCCATGCGGCCCGACCAGGATCGACCCGAACGGATGATTGCCATTGCGATACGCCCGCGCCGCCACCTCAAAAGATTTGCGCAACAGCGCTTCGTCATCCAGGGCGGTGGGGGGAGGCGTGGTCATGGGCGGAGATCCCTCGTGGGTGTTGTGCACTGCGGGGGAGATTGGGAGATGCGGGTTGGGTTGGCAAGAAGAATTGGCTCGGAACGGGCTCTGCAATCCGGCCTGTGTTGCCGTTTTGCGCTGAAGACTTCCGTCTTTCATCCTTTCCTTTACTTCGAACATCGTAATTAACGAATACAAAATATTTCATGATTAGATTTGGCCATGTCGAAATCACCTGTCGCACATTGCTGATGGTGTCGGACGGTACACAGCATCGGAACCTGGCAACCTGAGGGAGCCAGGTGGCGATGCCTTACCGCTTAACGGTTTGCCCGGCGAATGATTTGCCTGTGGCTCCCTCAAATGAACGCCAGGTTCCTACAGGAGTGGCATGTGAAACACGTATCGATCATCGGGAAATTCTTCATCATCATGGCCGCATTCGGCCTGTTTTCGCTGGGCATGGCTTTCTATTCCGGCCAACAACTCAAAGCTATCGACGATAGCTACAGCGAGTTGCTGCACAGTGAATCGCCGGCGGCCCTCTACATGGCGCGCTCCAACCGCAGCCTGCAGGCCGTGCGCGCCTCGATCGGCGACCTGCTGATGGCGCGAACGCCTGAAACAAACGCGAAGGCCGATAAAGACATCAAGGATGCCATAGCGAGTTTCGTCAAATATATGGACCTGGCCATCGCTGCCCTACCGGAAAAGCAGGAGCTGCCGGTTATCAAGGAAGACGCCGTGAAACTGTTTACGGATGTCTGTGGACCGACACTATCTGCGGCCGAGTCAGCGACGAGCGAGCAGGACGTCGTCGCATCGCAACTCCTGTTCGCCAAGGAGTGCCAGCCCGCCTTTGGCGCCATATCACCGCGCTTCACGGAACTGACCACCGCAATCGTGGATTCGGCAAATGCAGAAAGCGATCGGCTCACCGAAGTCACCAACAAAGCCTTTGTGATGACGCTGAGCGTCGTTGTTCTGGGCATGCTTGCCGTATTGGTCTTCGGTTTCCTCGCCATCCGCGCGTGGCTCGTCAAGCCGATCCAGACCATGGTCGGCGCCATGGGCGTGCTTGCCAATGGCGACTTCACCCCGGTTGTCGAAGGCGCCGATCGCCGCGATGAAATCGGCACCATGGCCAAGGCGGTGCAGATCTTCAAGGACAACGGGCTGCGGGCCATCCAGCTGGAGCAGGATGCCGCCTCCAACCGTTCGGCAAGCGAAGCAGAACGGGCCCGCGTGGTCGAACAGGACCGTCAGCGCGCCCAGGAAATGGCCAAGGCCACATCAGGCCTTGGAGAGGGTCTCAAGCATCTGTCGAGTGGCGACCTGACCTTCCGCCTGCAGGAACCCTTTGCGAGCGACTTCGAAGCTCTGCGCTCCGACTTCAACTCCGCCGTCGGCCAGTTGGCGGAGAGCCTGCGGTCGGTGTCCCAGGCAACGGGTTCGATCGACAGCGGCGCCCGCGAGATCAGCCAGAGCGCCGAAGACCTCTCGAAGCGCACGGAGCAGCAGGCTGCCTCCCTGGAAGAAACCGCGGCAGCGCTGGACCAGATCACCACCAATGTCAGCAACTCTTCCAAGCGCACGGAAGAGGCGCGCCACGTCGCGATCGAAGCCAACAAATCGGCACGCCGCTCCGGCGAGGTCGTCTCGAATGCCGTCACTGCAATGCAGCGCATCGAACAGTCGTCGAACCAGATCTCCAGCATCATCGGCGTCATCGACGAGATCGCCTTCCAGACCAACCTGCTCGCCCTGAATGCCGGCGTGGAAGCCGCACGAGCCGGTGACGCAGGCAAGGGCTTTGCCGTCGTGGCCCAGGAGGTTCGCGAACTGGCCCAGCGCTCGGCCCAGGCGGCCAAGGAAATCAAGGACCTGATCCGCAATTCTTCCGACGAGGTCAGCACCGGCGTCAAGCTCGTGCAGGAAACCGGACAGGCATTGAAGGTCATCGAAGAGCAGGTCGTGACGATCAATACCCAGCTCGACGCGATCGCCGTCTCGGCCAAGGAACAGTCCGTCGGCCTTGCCGAGGTCAACACGGCCGTCAACCAGATGGACCAGGTGACCCAGCAGAACGCCGCCATGGTCGAGGAATCCACGGCCGCCAGTGCCGCCCTTGCCGGCGAAGTTCAGCGCCTGCGGGAAATCATCTCCGAATTCCGCCTGGGGTCCGACAGCAATGTCGCCAGCAGCAGCAGACCGGTCGCCGCCAAGCCGGGCCAGAAGCCCGTCGCCTCGCCGGCGAGACGCATGATGGCCAAGGTGGCCAGCGCCGTCGGGATGGGCGGCGGTGCCTCTGCCGAGAGCTGGGAAGAGTTTTGAGATTGCTCTCGTCCCCACCAACATCGGCAAACAGAGGGGCCGGCAAATTTGCCGGCCTTTCTTTTTGCGCGCAAGTCGCGGTCGTCCCTTAAGACCAAGCCCGCAGCGTGATCGCAGGACAACCAGCGTCTCGTCTTCGCTCGATACTGTCTTCGCTTACACCTTCACCCACACCCCATTCGCCCTAGACGACGCCACGCAGGCCGTGACGAACGCCACCCCCTTCACACCATCATCGATGGTCGGATACATCACCGCCGGATCGACCGGAGCCCCGGTGCGGGCGGCGTGGATGGCTTTGGCGGCCTCGGTGTAGATCGTCGCAAAGGCTTCGAGATAGCCTTCCGGGTGGCCGCCCGGGATGCGGGTGACGCGGGCGGCGGCCGCGCCGGCGCCGGCCCCGCCGCGGGTGATCAGCTGCTTGGGCTCGCCGAGCCGCGTCAGCCACAGATAGTTCGGATCGGCCTGCACCCATTCGATGCCGCCCTTGGTGCCATAGACGCGCACCTTGAGGCCGTTTTCGTTGCCCGGCGCCACCTGGCTGCACCACAGAAGTCCCTTGGCTCCGCCTTCAAACCTGAGCATGACATGGGCATTGTCGTCGAGCCTGCGGCCTTCGACAAAGGTGTGCACGTCGGCGGCCAGTTCGTCGAGGGTGAGGCCAGAGATGAAGCAGCCGAGATGATAGGCATGGGTGCCGATATCGCCGGTCGAACCGCCGGCGCCCGATTGCGCCGGATCGGTGCGCCACACCGCCTGCTTGGCGCCGGTCTGCTCGACCGCCTCGGTCAGCCAGTCCTGCGGATATTCCATCTGCACCAGCCGGATCTCGCCCAGTTCGCCGTTTTGCACCAGCTCGCGGGCATGGCGCACCATGGGATAGCCGGTGTAGTTGTGGGTCAGGATGAACAGCGCCTTGGACTGGTCGGCCATGGCTTTCAGCTTCAGCGCATCGTCGAGCGTCGAGGTCAGCGGCTTGTCGCAGATCACATGGATGCCGCGCTCCAGAAAGGCTTTTGCCGCGGGATAATGCACATGGTTGGGCGTGACGATCGACACCGCCTCGATGCCGTCGGGCCGGGCCGCTTCCTTCTCCGCCATTTCCTCGAAGCTGCCATAGGCGCGGTCGGGATCGAGGCCGAGCTCAAGGCCGGAGGCCAGCGATTTTTCCGCCGTCGACGACAGCGCGCCGGCGACGAGATCGAAGCGGTCGTCCAGCCGTGCCGCCATGCGATGCACGCCGCCGATAAACGCCCCCGCCCCGCCGCCGACCATGCCGAGACGGATTTTCGGGGCACGCGATGGGGTTTTTCCGGCTTCGATAGTCATGGGGTTTTCTCCTTTGAAATCGATCGTTCAACCGAGGGGTTACCCCCCTCTGTCACTCCGTGACATCTCCCCCTCAAGGGGGGGGAGATTGGCCGCAAGCGTTATGCCTTGTTTGGGTCGCGTGGTGCCGGCTCCATCCGATCTCCCCCCTTGAGGGGGAGATGCCCGGCAGGGCAGAGGGGGGTAGCCCTGCCTCACCGCCCCTCTGCCTTGCTGCCCCTCATCCCCGGCGCAACGTGCATTGCGCCTGAGCTGCCGCCACCTCCTCCCCGCAAGCGGTGAGAAGCAAGCATGCCGCAAGCCGCCCGCCTTACCGAAATTCCGCCGCCGGCGTACTGCGTCCCCTCGCCCCGCTTGGGGAGA
This sequence comes from Rhizobium sp. CG5, assembly GCF_023701945.1. Lineage (GTDB taxonomy): Bacteria > Pseudomonadota > Alphaproteobacteria > Rhizobiales > Rhizobiaceae > Allorhizobium. The sequence goes on along the minus strand of NZ_JABAEF010000013.1, from coordinate 46,092 downwards.
GGGTTGGGGCGAGGGGCAGACTAAAGCCCCAGCATGCGCCGGTTGGCCGCATCGTCGGTGCCGCTGGCGGCAAAGTCGTCGAAGGCTTTCTCGGTGACGCGGATGATGTGCGCCTTGACGAATTCGGCCCCTTCGCGGGCGCCGTCTTCCGGGTGTTTCAGGGCGCATTCCCATTCGACCACGGCCCAGCCGTCGAAATCATTGGCCGCCATCTTCGAAAAGATCGCGCCGAAATCGACCTGCCCGTCGCCCAGCGACCGGAACCGCCCGGCCCGTCCGACCCAGCCCTGGTAGCCGCCATAGACGCCCTGCCGGCCGGTCGGATTGAACTCCGCGTCCTTGACGTGGAACATCTTGATGCGGTCCTTGTAAATGTCGATATGGTCGAGATAATCCAGGCACTGCAGCACGTAATGCGAGGGATCGTAGAGCATGTTGGCGCGCGGATGGTTCTTCACCCGCTCCAGGAACATCTCGAAGGTCACGCCGTCATGCAGGTCTTCGCCCGGATGGATCTCGTAGCACACGTCGACGCCATGCGCCTCGGCATGGTCGAGGATCGGCGTCCAGCGCTTGGCCAGCTCGTCGAAGGCGGCCTCGACCAGGCCGGCCGGGCGCTGCGGCCAGGGATAGATGAAGGGCCAGGCGAGCGCGCCTGAAAAGGTCGCGTGCGCCGAGATGCCCATATGCCGCGAGGCGGTGATGGCCATCTTGACCTGTTCGACCGCCCAGGCCTGGCGCGCCTTCGGATTGCCGCGCACTTCCGGTGCCGCAAAACCGTCGAAGGCCTCGTCATAGGCCGGGTGGACGGCGACCAGCTGGCCCTGCAGATGGGTCGACAGCTCGGTCACCTCGACGCCATTGCCGCGCGCCACCCCTAAAAATTCGTCGCAATAATCCTTGGAAGCGGCCGCCTTCTTGAGGTCGAACAGCTGACCGGCCCAGGTCGGAACCTGCACGCCGAGATAGCCCTTGTCGGCCGCCCATTGGGTAATGCCGTCCCAGGTGTCGAACGGTGCCGCATCGCCGGCGAACTGGCCGAGAAACAGGGCCGGGCCCTTGATGGTTTTCATCGCTTCACATCCTCCCTTGGAACCGTGCCGCTCTGTAAAGGGCGGGATCCCTCTTATCTCTAGACTCTTGAGGCGCCCAATCCGGGTCCTCGACCTGTAACGTTGCAGGAGCCTGAAGGCTAACCGTCCAAACCTCGTCCGACAAGCCGCGCCGTCAGATTTTTTTGACCGCGACATGCTGCGGAGAAGCCCGCCCGGGTCATCATGTCCCGGGCGGTTCCCACACGACGTGACTTAGAAAGGCGAATCCGGGAAGTAGTAGTTCGCGGCATTCTCCTTGGTGATCAGCGTCGCATCCAGAGTATAGGTGCCCGACACCGGAACCTGGTTGAGCACGGCGGCAGCCGTCAGCTCCATGGCGGTGCCGACCATCGCCGGCGGATAGAGAACGTCGACCGGGATCATCTTGTCGCCGTCCATGACCTTCTTGATCATGTCCTTGGACCCGGCACCGGCCACGACATACTGGATGTCGGTGCGCTTGGCCTGCTCGATGGCCTGCAGCACGCCGACGGCCATGTCGTCATCCTGGCACCACACCACGTCGATCTTCGGATACTTGGTCAGGTAGTCCTGCATGACCTTGAAGGCATCGTCGCGGTTCCAGTTGCCGAACTGGCGGTCGAGAACCTTGACCTTGGAGCCGGCAATGCCCTTGTCGAACCCATCCTGGCGCTGCTGATCGATCGGGATCGGCATGCCGCGGATGATGACGACTTCGGCGTCCGGCGTGGTTTCCTTGATATAGGTGCCGGCCACTTCGCCGAGCGCCGGATTGTTGCCGGCGACGTAGAGATCGCGCACGGAGCTGTCGTTGACGCTCGGCGCCCGGTCGACGATGGTGACGAACGTGCCCTTGGCCTTCACTTCCTTGATTGCGTTGACCAGCGGATCCGGATCGGTCGGCAGGATGACCAGCGCGTCGAGGCCCTGGATCGCCAGATCCTGGATGGCATTGGCCTGGCTTGCCGCATCCGGCGAGGTCTTGACGATCACCGTGGCGTTCGGATGTTCCTTGCGGATCAGTTCGGCGACGCGCTCGGCATGGTAGACGACGCCGGCCGTCCAGCCGTGGTCGGCCGCCGGAATGGATACGCCGATGGTCTTGGCCTCCTGCGCCAGAGCCGTTCCGGCCATGGCCGCCGCGACAAAGGCTACTCCTATCAATCTTTTCAGCATTTCTCTCTCCCTAGTGCAATGCCGGGGTCTTTTGGTCTTTGAAAGGAGCCGGGCGACCCGAGGACCCGGCTCAATGGTGCGACCGATCAGGCTTTCCGCCCCAGCGAACGCTGCACCAGCATCGCGATGATGATGATGGATCCCTGGATGGTGCCGATCAGATATTCGCTGATGAAATTGGACAGCAGCATGATGTTGCCGACCAGCTCGAGGATGAAGGCGCCGCAGATCGTGCCCCAGACGCGGCCTGCCCCGCCCTTCAGCGCCGTGCCGCCGACGACGACCGCGGTGATCGCCTGCAGCTCCCAGAGAATGCCCGTGGTTGCCGAAGTGGATCCGAGCCGCGGCACATAGAGCAGCACGGCAATCGCCACGCAGAGCCCCTGGATCACGAAGGCAATGGTGCGCACTCTGTCGACGCTGATGCCGGAATAGCGCGCCACGTCGCGGCTGGAGCCGACGGCCACCACATGCCGGCCATAGCGGGTGCGATAGAGCACGAAGGCGGCAATCGCCGTGACGGCGAAGATGATGACGATCGGGAACGGAACGCCCGCCACCGTGCCGAAATAGGCCGGTCGGTAGAGGTCCTGCAGCTCCGGCGATTTCAGTGTGATGGCGCCGCCCTGCGACAGCCAGGTGGTGAGCCCCCGATAGATGCCCATGGTGCCGAGCGTCGCAATAAACGGCTCGATGCGGCCAACCGTGGTGATCAGGCCATTGGCAAGCCCGCAGGCCGCCCCGATCAAAAGCGTCAGCACGACGGCCGCCGCCAGCATCAGGCCACTGTCGACGATCACGCCGGAATTCATGAACAGGATCATCAGGCTGGCAACAAAGGCCACCATCGAGCCGACCGACAGGTCGAGATCGCCCGAGGAAATGACGAAGGTGGCGCCGACCGCGATGATGGCGATAAACGCTGAGCGCGTCGCCACATTGGCCAGATTGGTGATGCCGATGAAATTCGGATTGACCAGCGCGCCGACCAGCAGCAGTAGTGCAAGGGCGGCAAAGGGTGCGACGGCCCGCATGTCGATATCCCGCCAGGTGCGGCGCCGTGTCTCGGGGCCCTTCGGCTCGTCATTCATGCTCGTGTCCAAACTCAACCTCCCGCCCTCCGTGTCCCTTGCCGGGCTCTCCGGGCCTGTCTTGTTATCCGTTGATGCGCCGTCGCCTCAGGCCGCCTGCTTCTGCTTCAGGCCGGCGGCGTAGCGCATGATTTCCTGCTCGTTGATCTCGTCGCCTTCCAGCACGCCGACCATGCGGCCCTCGCGCATCACCGCGACGCGGGTGCAGAGGCCAATCACCTCCTGCAATTCCGAGGACACGACGATGATCGACCGGCCCTCGCGCGCAAGCGCCGAGATGAAATGATAGATCTGCTGCTTGGTGCCGACATCGATGCCGCGTGTCGGCTCGTCGATGATGATGATCTGCGGCTCGGTCTCCATGACCTTGGCCAGCAGCAGCTTCTGCTGGTTGCCGCCCGACATGCGCCCCGCCACCACCCGGTCGTCGCGCACCCGGATGTCGAAGCGCCGCTGCGCCCGCGCCATCGCCGCCGCCTCGCTTTTCGGCTGGAGATAGCCATGCGGGCTGTGCTGGGCCAGCGACTGCAGCGTCAGGTTCACCGTCATGCCGGAGGCCAGCAGCAGGCCCTTGGACTTGCGATCCTTGGTCATATAGGCAAGCCCGGCAGCGGTCGCCGCCTCGACATCCCCGGCCGGTATGGCATGGCCATAGACCACGACCTCGCCCGATAGGCGCGGCCGCAGCCCGACCACCGCTTCCATCAGTTCGGTGCGGCCGGAGCCCATCAGTCCAGAAAATCCGAACACCTCTCCACGCCGCACCTCGAAACCGGCATCCCGCACATAACCCGTCGAAATCGAACGCACCAACAGCACCACCTCGCCGTCCACATCCGGCTCATGCTTGGCGGGATAAAGACTGGACAGCTCGCGGCCGACCATCAGCTGGGCGATGGATTCGCCGTCGAGCACCGCGGTCTGCGCCGTCTTCACCCATTGCCCGTCGCGCAACACCGTGACGCGATCGGTCAGTTCCATCACCTCGTCGAGCTTATGCGACACGAAGACGAAACTGGTGCCTTTGTCGCGTAGCTTGCGAACCTGCTGGAACAGAACCCGCGTCTCCTCGCGCGACAACACCGCGGTCGGCTCGTCCATGAACACGACGCGCGCATCGCGGCTGATCGCCTTGGCGATCTCCACCATCTGCTTGTCGGCAACGCTCAGCGAACTGATCAGCTGGTTCTCGTCGACATGCGAGCCCAGCGTATCGAGCACGCGGCGCGTCTCGGCGCGCATGCGCTTGCGGTCCAGCACCCCGAACCGGGTGATCTCGCGGCCGAGAAACAGGCTTTCCGACACGGTCAGATGGTCGGCAAGATTGAATTCCTGGTGGATGATGACAATGCCCAGCGCCTCGGCGGCACCATTGGCCGGCAGCTTGATCGGCTTGCCGTCGAGCAGGATTTCGCCGGAGGTCGGCTGCTCGAAGCCGGAGAGGATCTTGACCAGGGTCGATTTTCCGGCACCATTCTCGCCCATCAGCGCATGGATCTCGCCGGCCCGCAGATCGAAATCGACGCTGAACAGCACCTGTACGCCACTGAACGACTTGCTGATGCGCTTAGCCCGAAGCACCACCGCACGGTCGTCGATCGTCTCGGAATTCATGCTGGCCTCCCCGCGGCTCCCATCCGCTTGGAGCGAGATGTAAACCTTTACATGGTCACTGTAAAGGTTTACATAGAGGCATAACGTGGATTTTCCTCGTACAAGCTTTGACCTTCAAGCCAGTCTGTGTAGTGTCCCGCGCAACGAGACTCCAAGGCAGAACGCAGTGTCGAATTCCTCACCCGCCACCATCGAAGACGTCGCCCGGATCGCCGAGGTTTCGATTGCCACGGTATCGCGGGCCATTCACATGCCGGAGAAGGTGGCCAACTCGACGCGGCTGAAAGTCAACCAGGCGATCGCCATCACCGGCTATACGACCAATGCCATGGCCCGCAGCCTGCGGCTTGGCCGGTCGAACATGATCCTCGTCGTAGCGCCCGATATCGGCGACCCCAATTTTTCCAGCATTTTGGTCGGGCTTGAAAACGAGGCGCGCTCCCACGGCTATGGCGTGCTGATCGGCCATACCCAGAACGACGCCCAGCGCGGCCTGGAATATCTGAAATTCTTGAATTCCAACCAGGCCGCCGGCCTGATCCTGTTCACCGGCATCCTGCCCTTCGGCCACCAGACCATGACCGCCCGCCTGCCGCCCTCGGTCGGCGTGTTCGAGCCGGTGTTCAACGGCGGCATTCCCTATGTCGGCGTCGACGATATCGAAGGGGCCCGCAAGGCCGTCGACCTGCTGCTGTCGGAAGGCCACCGCAAGATCGCCTTCATCGGCGACAGCAAGACACGGCTCGCCTATCACCGACGTCGGCTTGGCTATGAGGCGGGCCTCGACGCGGCCAACGTGCCGGACAGCCTGCGCATCATCCTCGAAGGCGACGGCACGATCGAAAGCGGAAGGCTCGCCGTCGAGCAACTGTTCATGCGCGACACGCTGCCGACCGCCTTCATGTGCGTCAACGACCAGACGGCGATCGGCCTGATGATCGGCCTGTCGGCCCGCGGCTACAATGTCCCGCGTGATTTCTCCGTGACCGGTTTCGACGACGTGCCGCAGGCAAGCTTCATGACCCCCTCGCTCACCACCATCCGCCAGCCCCGCACGGCGATCGGCAAACATGCCATGGCGCTGCTGCTGGAACTGCTCTCCGACGGCAAACCCGCCGAGACGGAAATCCTGCTGCGGCCCGATCTGGTGGTCAGGAATTCGGTGGGGCCGCCGCGTCCTCATAAATAGGGATGTCATCCATGCGACTGGGCAGGATCACCATCTACGCACGCGATGTGGAAGCAACCGTCAGCTTTTATGAGAAGTATTTTGGCTTCACGGCTCTCCGCCTGGAAGGCGACCGCATCATCGAACTCGTCAGTGCCGATGGCGGCGCCAATCTCATGATCCATGCGGCGGCGAAATCCCAGAAGATGGGACAAGTCCTGGTGAAGCTCGGCTTCGACGTGGAGGACGTTGCAGGATTTTGCGCCCGGTGTGCCGAACAAGGCCTGCATTTCGGTCCGTTGCACAAAGCGGACGGCTATGTCTTCGCCAATGCCAAGGACCCTTCCGGAAATCCGATTTCCGTCACCAGCCGGGCCTCGGTAACGCCTGATGGCGCCAACGGCAACGGCCAGAGATCGAATGCGAACGGCCACCGCCAAAACACCGGAGGTGGCCGCTCCTTGCTATGACGTGACCGATATCACACGTAACGGTTCACCACATTCTCCAGATATTCCTGGCGGCCGGACTTCGGTTCCGGGCTGATATCCTCGTTCTCCACCTTCTCGGCAATCGCGTCGAGGGAGAGTTCGCCGCGCAGCATCTTCTGGGCGTCAGCGCTGTCCCACTTGGCATAACGCTCGTTGAGCGGTGTCGACAGGGCGCCGTCGTCGATCATCTTGGCGGCCGCCTTCAGGCCGCGGGCGCAGCAGTCCATGCCGCCGATATGACCGATCAAGAGGTCGGCGGGATCGAGCGACTGGCGGCGCAGCTTCGAATCGAAATTGGTGCCGCCGGTGGTAAAGCCGCCGCCTGCCAGAACCTGGTAATAGGCCAGCGCCATTTCCGGCACATTGTTGGGGAACTGGTCGGTATCCCAGCCGGACTGGTAGTCGTTGCGGTTCATGTCGATCGACCCGAAAATGCCGAAGGCATTGGCCATGGCCAGTTCATGCTCGAAGGAATGGCCGGCGAGAATGGCGTGGCCCTGCTCGATATTGAGCTTCACTTCCTTCTCCAGGCCGTACCGCTGCAGGAAGGCGTAGACGGTGGCGACATCGTAGTCATACTGATGCTTGGTCGGCTCCTGCGGTTTCGGCTCGATCAGGATCGTGCCCTTGAAGCCGATCTTGTGCTTGTATTCGACCACCAGGTTGAGGAAACGGCCCATCTGGTCGAGCTCGCGCTTGAGGTCGGTGTTGAGCAGCGTCTCATAGCCTTCACGGCCGCCCCACAGCACGTAATTCTCGCCGCCGAGCTTCATCGTCGCGTCGAGGCAGGTCTTCACCGTCGCCGCCGAGAAGGCAAAAACATCCGGATCGGGGTTGGTCGAGGCGCCGCTCATGAAGCGGCGCTGGGAAAACAGGTTCGCCGTGCCCCATAGCAGCTTGACGCCGGTGGCGGCCTGCTTCTCGGCGAAATAGTCGACGATCTCGTTGAGGTTCTTGGTGTTTTCCGCAAAGTTGCGGCCTTCCGGGCGCACGTCGGCGTCGTGGAAGCAGTAATAGGGCGAGCCGAGCAGCGAGAAGAATTCAAACGCCACATCGGCCTTCAGCTTGGCCGCCTGCATGCTGTCCTCGAACCACGGGCGCTGGAAGGTCTGACCGCCGAACGGATCGCCACCCGGCCAGGTAAACGTGTGCCAATAGGCGACAGCAAAGCGCAGGTGATCTTCCATGCGCTTGCCGTTGACGATCTCGTTGGGATTGTAGTGGCGGAAGGCCAGCGGATTGGTGCTGTCCGGGCCCTCGTATTTGATCTTGGGCGTATCGCCGAAAAAGCCTGTCGTCATGGGGTATCCTCCTGTTGAATGTCTAGCATATGCGGCCCCTCATCCGCCTGCCGGCACCTTCTCCCCGCCTGCGGGGAGAAGGGACTTGCCGCAGCGTTTCCGTCCCCTCGCCCCGCTTGCGGGGAGAGGGTCAGGGTGAGGGGCAAATTCTTACGATGGATTCAGCGCCTTGATCGCCGGATAGACCGAGCGATAGCGCTGGTAGGCTGTCTCGTAATCCGCGCTGAGCCCCGCCACCGGCTCGATCGTCTCCGAGGTTGCCGGCGCCGTGCAGACAGAGATGGGGTCGGCACCGGTTGCGGCAATCAGGCCGAGGCGGGCGGCGCCGAAGGCGGCACCGAAATCGCCGTCAGCCGGGATGTCGACCGGCATGTCGAGGGCGGTCGCGATCGAGGCCAGCCAGTAGCGCGAGCGCGAGCCGCCGCCGATCGCGGTCACCCGGCTGATCGAGGTTCCGGCCGATTTCAGCGCTTCGAGATTGTCGCGAATGGCAAAGGACACGCCCTCCAGCACCGCCTGGGTCAGCACCGCCCGGTCGCTTTCATGGCCAAGGCCGAGGAAGGTCCCGCGGATCTTTGCATCATTGTGCGGCGTGCGCTCGCCTGAGAGATAGGGCAGGAACGTCACGCTCGACGGCGCCTTCAGCGTGTCGCCGAGTTCCGAGGTCAGGTCGCCGGCCGATTTGCCGGTGACATGGGAATGCCAGTTGAGCGCATCGGTCGCCGACAGGATGACGCCCATCTGGTGCCAGGTATTGGGCAGTGCATGGCAGAAGGCATGCACGGCACTTTCCGGCTTCGGCAGATAGGACCCGTTGGCGGCAAACAGCACGCCCGACGTGCCGAGCGACACGAAGGCCTGGCCGGCCGCCACCGTGCCCATGCCGCAGGCCGAGGCCGCATTGTCCCCCGCACCGCCGGCAATCACCACACCGGCACCCATGCCCCATTCCGCAGCCAGTTCGGCTTTGAGGAGACCGGCCTGTTCCGTGCCCTCGACGAGCCCCGGCATCTGGCTTTCGCTGAGCCCCGTCGCCTCGAGCAAGGCGCTCGACCAGGCCCGCTTGCCGGTGTCGAGCCAGGCGGTGCCCGCCGAATCCGACATGTCGGACAGGTATTCGCCGCTCAGCCAGAAGCGCAGGTAGTCCTTGGGCAACAGCACCTTGGCAATCTTGGCAAAGATCTCCGGCTCATGTTTGGCGACCCAGGCGAGTTTCGGCGCGGTAAAGCCGGGAAAGACGATATTGCCGGTCAGGGCGCGGAAGCGCGGGTCGGCGTCAAGGGCGGCGGCCTCGACATGGCTGCGCGTATCGTTCCACAGGATGCAGGGCCGCAAAACCTCGCCGTCGCTGCCGATCAAGGTGGCGCCGTGCATATGGCCGGACAGGCCGATGCCCTTGACGGCGCTAAGCTCCCGTCCATGGCTGGCCTTCAGGCCCGCGATCGCCTGCTGCGTGGCGCGGATCCAGTCGACCGGATATTGCTCCGACCAGCCGGGATGCGGCCGCGACACGTCGAGCGCCCCGTTGGCCGAACCGATCACCCGCTGATCGCCGTCGATCAGCAGCGCCTTGACACCCGAAGTGCCGAGATCCAGTCCCAAATACATCATAGGTCTCCATGCCTTTGCCCCTCAGGGCAGATTGTCTCGCAGAAAAATATCGAGCCGGATGCGCTCCTGGGCGCTGAGTACCGGCAATCCGTCCGCCTTGGCCTTCAAGAGCCGGATGGCACTGCGTACCTCGTGGCCGGCATCCTGGTTCAGCACCGCATCGATCCGGCCGGACAGAAGCGCTGCCCGCGTCGTCTCGGTCAGTTCATGGGCGATCACCGCCGGTCGGACCGGCAGGTGCGCCGCCTCCAGCGCCCGCACCAGCCCGCGATTGCCGGCCCCCAGGCTGTAGAGGCCGGCCAGATCCGGCTGAGCCGCAAACAGGTCGGTCACGATTTGCTCGACGAGCCCCGGATCGTCGCGCCCCTCCAGAACCGGTAGCAGCGACACCTGCGGGAATTCCGCAGCCATCACGGCTCGAAACCCTTCGAAACGTTCGCGGTGGTCGCGCACCAGCATCGAACCGGCGATTACCGCCACCGTTGCCGGTCGCCCGGCCAGGAAACGCCCCAGCAGGCTGCCCGCCGTGCGGCCCGCCGCCATATTGTCGATGCCGGCATAATGATGGCGTCGGGACCCTGGCAGATCCGATACCAACGTCACCACAGGAATGCCGGCCTGCACCAGATTGTCGATCGCCACGCGAACTTCGGGTGCATCGACCGCCACCAGAGCCACGCCGGCCGGACCATCGGCCAGCACGGCGTCCAGCGCCGCGGCAATCGCTTGCGGATCGAAGGGCGGCACCTCGACAATAGAGATGGTCGTGCGCTCCTGCCCCGAGCGCGCCCTGGCGCCTTCCACCTCGCGGCGCAGGGTTCGCATGAAGGAATTGTCGTTGGAGGGCAGAATGAAGACCAGCGGATAGACCCGGCCCTTGGCCAGATTGGCCGCGGCCAGATCGCGCACGTAGCCGAGTTCACTGATCGCCCCTTCGACGCGCTCGCGCGTCTCCGCCCGCACGCCGGCGCGCCGGTTCAAGACCCGGTCGACGGTTGCCAGGCTGACGCCCGCATGGGCGGCGATATCGTGCACTGTAGGCTTCATGTCTCCTCCGGCGCCGACTCCTAGCGAAGTTCTTGAGGTACGTAAATCATTTTCTGATGGACGTACGTCATTTCCTGCTTGGGACTGGAAACGCGACAAGGCCGTCGCTTTGAGACGACGGCCTTATGCGCTGCGGTGGATTGGTGAAAGAAGCTAGTGGCCGCTGCCGGGCGGCGGTGCGGCTTTGGGTTTCTGGATCAGCATGGCCATGAAAACGAGCGCGCTGAACAGCACCGTCAGCCCCAGAAACACGTCAATGAACGACATCATCCAGGCCTGTTTTGTCACCAGGCCCGAAAGCCTGGCAAGCGCCGTCGACGTGCCGTCGAGTCCGTAGGAGTCGTAATTGGCGCCGATGTCGTCGAGCCAGCTGACGGCTGCGGGATTGCTCCAGGTGACATGTTCGGACAGACGGGCGTAGTGATCGTCGGTGCGCTGCGTCAGCATGGTGTTGATGATCGCCAGGCCCACGGCGCCGCCGAGGTTGCGGGTCAGGTTGAACAGTCCGGAGGCGTTTTTCATCCGCTCGGGCGGCAGGGTGCCAAGGGCGATATTGTTGATCGGCACCATGCAGATCATCAAGGAACAGCCGCGCAGGATCTGCGGCACCAGCAATTCGTAGAAATCCCAGTCCGCCGTCATCTGGGTCATCAGGAAGGTTCCGGCGGCAAAGCCTGCAAAACCCGCCATCATCATCACCCGCGGATCGAGCCGGCTGGACAGCGCACCGGCGACCGGCGCCGTCAGGAACATGGCAAGACCGGAGACGAACATGGTCTCGCCGATCATCAGGGAATCGTAGCCGCGGATCCGGCCGAGATAGAGCGGGTAGAGATAAGTCAGGCCATAGAGGCCGACGCCCATCACGAAGGAGAACAGCGAACCGAAGGCGAAGTTTCGGTTGGCAAATGCCCTGAGATCCACCACGGGGAAATCGACCCTGAACACCCGGTAGAAGAAGATCATGCCGCCGATCACCATGGCGACCGTGCCCATGACGATATGCTCGTCGTTGAACCAGTCCTTGGAATTGCCCTCTTCCAGCACGAATTCCATCGAGCCGAGGAAGACCGCCATGGTCAGCAATCCCCACCAGTCGAATTTCTTGAACAGGCTATATTCCGGCTTGTCGAAATCGATCAGGCTCCAGGTGACGGCGGTCACGATGATACCGGGAATGACATTTATCAGGAACAGCCAGTGCCAGGACATGGCATGGCTGATATAGCCGCCGATGGTCGGCCCGATGGTCGGCGCCAGCGTCGCGACGAGCCCGATGATCGGCGAGACGATGTTGCGCTTGGAGGGCGGAAAGATCGTGAAGGCTGCGGCAAACACCGACGGGATCATGCCGCCGCCGATGAAGCCCTGGATGGCGCGGTAGACGATCATCTGCTCGATATTGGTGGCGGTTGCCGCCAGCGCGCTGGCAAGCGTAAAGCCGGCCGCCGAGACCGAGAACAGCACGCGGGTCGACACGATGCGCGCCAGGGCTCCCGATAGCGGGATCATGATGACTTCGGCGATCAGGTAGGAGGTCTGCACCCAGGCGATCTCGTCGGAACCGGCACCCAGGCCTGCCTGGATCTCGGACAGCGAGGCGGAGACGATCTGAATGTCGAGGATCGACATGAACATGCCGAACACCATCGCGAAAAACGCGATGATGCGCTTGGGATCCATGCGCTCCTCGGCCTTCGGGACGGTGATGCCGCCAGCACTTGGGCTTACTGTGGTCGCCATCGTTGGTCCCGGCCTCTTGTTCGACGGACTACTTGGCAGCGACGGCCGCGTCGGCGGGGGCCGTACGCGTATCGACATCGACCACGACGCTGAGGCCCGCCCTGAGGCGTCCCTGCTTCAGGGCCTCTTCGGGCAGCGCGATCCTGACCGGCACGCGCTGGATGACCTTGGTGAAATTGCCCGTGGCATTTTCCGCCGGCAGCATCGAGAACACCGAGCCGGACGCCGGCGCAATCGACGTCACCGTTCCGATCAGCGGCTCGTCCTCAAAGGCATCGACATGGATCTTGACCTTGGAGCCCGGCACCAGATGCGCGATCTGCGTTTCCTTGAAATTGGCATCGATATAGAGGTCCTGGACCGGCACCAGCGCTGCGAGCCGCTTGCCGACGGACACCAGATCGCCGGTCTGCACCGCCAGATTGCCGACGACGCCGTCATAGGGTGCCTTCAGAACGGTGAAATCGAAATCCCGCTGCGCCTTCTGGCGCGACAATTCCAGCGACCGCACCGAGCTTTCCGCCTCGGCACGCTGCGCCCGCAATAGCTCGATATTGGCCTTGGCCGACGAAATGCTCGCGTCACCAGCCACCAGGTTGGCGCGCGCCTGATCGAGAACCACCTGCGCATTGTCGAGCGAGGCAACGGTGCCGACCGACTTGGACTGCAGCTCGCCTGCCCGGCGCTGGGTGATAACGGCGCCACGCACCGCAGCCTCAAGCGCCACTTTCTGCGCTTCGGCCTGTTCCAGCGACGCTTGCCCGCCAACGATCTGCGCGTCGATACGCTTCAGGGAGAGCATCTCGGTTTGGATGGCCGCGTCGGCCTGCTCAAGCGCGATGCGATAATCGCCATTGTCCAGGGTGACCAGCGGATCGCCCGCCTTGACCCTCTGGTTGTCCGTGACGTTCACCTCGGCGACATAGCCCGAAACCTTGGGCGAGATGATCGCGATGTCGCCTTCGATATAGGCGTCTTCGGTCGACACCATGAAGCGCCCATTCGTCCACCAGGAATAACCGTACCAGCCGCCGGCCGCCACCAGGGCAAGCAGGATCAACGGCAGGACCGGGTTGCGACGCTTGGCCTTTGGCTTTTCGGTAACGGCAGCGCTGGCAGCGACGTCAGCCGAGACCGGTGCACCCGCATCATCCACCTTGGCCGTGTCGTCGACGCCTGTCTGCGGCGTGGTCTGAAGATCGACGGCGCGAACGGCGCCTTTTCTCTGCGTGCCTGACATATCGTTACCATAGCGAGTAAATTGTGAAGAATTACCGAACTGAACCGTTCGGTTCGATTTGACATAGGGCGTTTTATACCACATATCAAGCGTTAAAGAACGTATCAGTTCGACAGTGTTAATTTTAGGTTGGAAATGAGCGAAGCAGCGGACAAAGACAAGATGGCGGAGGGCTTAGAGAACTGTCCTCCCTATATGTGTGCGCCGATTTCGGGCCGTTTTGCGGCCGGCGCCGATCCTGTCAAACGCGAGCAGATTCTCGACGGTGCCAAGCGGGTTTTCATGAAGCTTGGCTTCGATGCAGCCAGCATGAACGACGTGACGCGGGAAGCCGGCGTTTCGAAGGGGACGATCTATGTCTACTTCCAGAGCAAGGAAGACCTGTTTGCCTCGCTGATCGAACGGGAAAAAGGCCGCTTTGCCGAAGAATTGCGCGATCTCCTGGCCCGCGACGGCTCGGTTGAGGATCGCTTGCTGCAGTTTGGCCTGACCTATGCCCGTCATGTCGTCAACAGTGACATGATCCCGGCCATGCGCACGGTGATCGGCGTGACCGATCGCATGCCCGGCCTGTGCACACGTTTTTTTGCCAGCACGCCGAGCAATGCCCAGACGGTGTTGCAGGAATTCATCGAGCGCCAGGCTGAGGTGGGAGCCCTGAGCGTCGATGACGCGGATCTGGCATCGCGTCAGTTCATCGATCTGTCGACCAGCATTCTGTTCAAGCGGCGCTTGTTCGGGCAAATGACCAGCACCCCGGATGTCAACGAAATCGACCGGATCGTCAAAAGCGGTCTGCGTGTCTTCCTGGCGGCCTATGGGCCTGCCGGCAGCGAGGCCGCGAAAGCCTCGCCGCAATAACAGGTTACGGGTATTTTTAGTCCTTTTACGGATGACACCTTGCCGATCCTTCTCGCTAGCGCCATTTGATGCTATCGCGAAGACACCGCCAACCGGAAGAGCCCCATGCAGGACATCGCCCTACTTCTCCAGGATCCCGCCGCCTGGATCGCCCTGATCACGCTGATTATCATGGAGGTCGTGCTTGGCATCGACAACCTGGTCTTCATCTCGATCCTGACCAACAAGCTGCCCGAGCATCAGCGCGAATCCGCCCGCCGCATCGGCATCGGCCTTGCGCTTGTCATGCGTCTTGCCCTGCTCGGCACCGTCGCCTGGATCGTCCAGCTGACCGAACCACTGTTCGTGCTGTTCAATCATGGCTTCTCCTGGAAGGATCTGATCCTGATCGCCGGCGGTCTGTTCCTGGTCTGGAAGGCCACCAAGGAAATCCACCACAGCGTCGATCCGGTCGACAAGGACGGCGACTTCATCGCCTCGACCGCCAATGCCACCATGACGGCCGCCATCGGCCAGATCCTGCTGCTTGACTTGGTCTTCTCCGTCGACAGCATCATCACCGCCGTCGGCATGACCGAGCACCTGCCGATCATGGTGGTTGCCGTCATCGTGGCCGTCGCCGTGATGCTGCTCGCCGCAAATCCGCTGGCCAAGTTCATCGAGAAGAACCCGACCGTCGTCATGCTGGCGCTCGGCTTCCTGCTGATGATCGGCATGACGCTGATTGCCGACGGCATGGGCTTCCATGTTCCCAAGGGCTACATTTACGCAGCCATGGCCTTCTCCGGCCTGGTGGAAGTGCTCAACATGTTCGCCCGTCGCAAGAAGTTGTCCGACAAGGACAAGAAAAGCATGCATTGACAGGCGTCGCCTGATCGACTCCGGCAGGCCCGCGGAAACCTCCGCGGGCCTTTTCCATGTCTGACTGCAGCTTTTGCTCGGAACAAAGCGACATCCGTTTGCATTCCGACTGCGATTTCTGCCGTTCTTCCCAAATCCCTACCCCCATCAGAATTGACTGGAGCACCATGTCCACCGAGCAAATTCTTGCGTTTTCGGTCATTGGCCTGATGATGGCCGCCTTCATATGGGATCGGTTCCGCTATGACATCGTGGCCTGCGTGACGCTGGTGGCTGCCGTTGCCCTTGGCCTGGTGCCGGTCGACAAGGCTTTCTCCGGCTTCAGCGACGATATCGTCATCATCGTCGGTGCCGCCCTGGTGGTCAGCGCCGGCGTGGCGCGATCGGGCATCGTTGATGGGGCCATCAAGCGCTTCTTTCCACGGCTGAAATCGATCCGCGGCCAGATGCTGCTTTTGATCGTCACCGTAACGATCCTGTCGGCCTTCATCAAGAATATCGGCGCGCTGGCCATCATGATGCCGGTCGCCTTTCAGTTTGCGCGCCGCTCCAACAGTCCGCCATCCATTTTCCTGATGCCCATGGCGTTCGGTGCCCTGCTGGGAGGCTTGATGACGCAGATCGGCACCTCGCCCAACATCGTCGTCTCGGGTCTTCGCAAGGAGATCACCGGCGAAGCCTTCACCATGTTCGATTTTACGCCGGTCGGCGCCACGCTTGCCGTCACCGGCACGATCTTCCTGATGTTCTTCTACTGGCTGGTGCCGCGCCGCGAAAACCAGAATCCCTCCATGCAGGAGGCGCTGGAAAATTCGACCTATGCCACCGAGGCCACGCTCACCAAACAATCGCCCTTCATCGGCAAGCCCCTGAACGACCTGCTGATGCTCGCGTCGGGCGACGTGATCGCAACTGCAATCTTACGAGGTCACACCCGCATGTCGCCATTTCCGGATGTGGCGCTGAAGGAGAGCGACACTTTGCTGCTGGAAGGACCGTCCGAAGCGCTGGACCGTATCGTTTCCCAGGCCCAGCTCAGCCTGTCCGGCAAGCCGATCGCGGAGACCGACGCCAGGAAAGGGGAAATCAGCACGATCGAAGCCGTCGTGGCGCCCAGTTCGGTGCTGGTGGATCTGTCGGCACGCGACGTGTCACTGTTCAACACCTATGGCATCAACCTCCTGGCCGTCAGCCGGCAGGGCAAGCGCATCAAGGAGCGGCTGGGCGAACTGACCCTGCGCACCGGCGATGTGGTGGTGCTGCAAGGACATCGCAAGACGCTTCCGGGGGCCCTGCAGGGACTGGGATGCCTGCCTTTGGCCGAACGGGAAATTCTGCTCGGGACTTCGCGCAGCGCCCTGATCCCGATCATCATCCTGATCGCCGCCATGGGATCGACGGCCCTCGGCCTGGCCCCAGTCGCCGTTGCCTTCTTTGCCGCCGCCCTGGCCATGGTGATCTTCAAGGTCATTCCGTTGAGCGAAATCTACCGCGCCGTCGATGGCCCGATCCTGATCATGCTGGCCGCCCTCATCCCGGTCAGCGAGACCCTGCGCACCACAGGCGCCAGCGAGAAGATCGCGGAATGGCTGGGGCAAATGGCCCATGGCATGCCGGCCTATGGCGCACTGACGCTGATCCTGGTCACGGCGATGGCGGTCACGCCGTTCCTCAACAATGCCGCCACCGTTCTCGTGATGGCACCGATTGCCGCGAGCTTCGCCGCCAATCTCGGCTTCCGGCCGGATGCCTTCCTGATGGCCGTGGCGATCGGCGCCGGCAGCGACTTCCTCACCCCGATCGGCCATCAGTGCAATACGCTGGTGATGGGACCGGGCGGCTATCGCTTCAGCGACTACCCGCGCCTCGGCCTGCCCTTATCACTGCTGATCATTGTCGTGGCGATCCCCATGCTGCTGCTGGTCTGGCCGATCACGTGAGATCGATTGGCAGGACCCATCGGTCCCATGACGATCCCCCAAAAGGAGAAAGCCTGCGTCGGGCGGGACGCAGGCTTTCGGGTAGGGACGGGCTTCGCGAATGAAAGTCGGGCTGGGGGTAAGGGGGCACCTGCTTTATCTTTGGTCGCTGAAAGAACACGGATCCAATCCTGTCTTTTTCGTCTCCGCGGAATAGGCTGACCCAACCTTCATTCGTGGGGTCTAACGCCGCCGATCGGAAATGGTTCCGCCAGGGGCGCAAAAAAATGTGCTTCCTTCACTCTTTTTGAATGGCAGGACCTTTCCCTCTGGCTTCAGGCGGCAGTTTTCCTTGACGCTTGGCGCTGAATATGGCCTAAGGCCTCGCAATGGAACACTGCTGAAAACCGGGTGCCAAGCCGGTTTTTCTGCGTTTCCGAGAGTTTTAAGCCTTTCCCGCAATCGCGCGAGTGTCGTCCGATTGCCCGCACGTTACCACGAGCACGAATCCAATGAGCACATCCGGCGTCCGCGTCCGCATCGCACCTTCCCCGACCGGTGAACCCCATGTGGGCACCGTCTACATCGCCTTGTTCAACTATCTCTTCGCCAAGAAGATGGGCGGCGAGTTCATCCTGCGCATCGAGGATACCGACGCGACGCGCTCGACGCCGGAATTCGAGCAGAAAGTGCTCGACGCGCTGAAGTGGACGGGATTGACCTGGTCGGAAGGCCCCGATGTCGGCGGCCCCTACGGTCCCTATCGCCAGTCCGACCGCAAGGACATGTACCAGCCCTTCGCCCAGGACCTGCTCGACAAGGGCCATGCCTTCCGCTGCTTCTGCACGCCCGAGCGCCTGACGGAAATGCGCGAAGCCCAGCGCGCCAGCGGCAAGCCGCCGAAATATGACGGTCTCTGCCTGCACCTGAAGGCCGAGGAAGTCACCGCCCGCGTCGCCTCCGGCGAAGCCTCCGTCGTGCGCATGAAGATCCCGACCGAGGGCTCCTGCGATTTCAACGACGGCGTCTATGGCGATGTCTCGATCCCCTGGGATTCGGTCGACATGCAGGTGCTGATGAAGGCCGACGGCATGCCGACCTATCACATGGCCAATGTCATCGACGACCATCTGATGAAGATCACCCATGTGGCACGTGGCGAGGAATGGCTGGCATCAGTCCCTAAGCACATCCTGCTCTATCGCTATTTCGAGTGGGACGAGCCGAAGTTCATGCATCTGTCGCTGATGCGCAATGCCGACAAGTCAAAACTGTCGAAACGCAAGAACCCGACCTCGATCTCCTATTATTCCGCGCTCGGCTACCTGCCGGAAGCCCTGATGAACTTCCTCGGCCTGTTCTTCATCCAGATCGCCGAAGGCGAAGAGCTGCTGGATATGAACGAGCTTGCCGAAAAATTCGATCCGGACAACCTCTCCAAGGCCGGCGCGATCTTCGACATCCAGAAGCTCGACTGGCTGAACGGCCGCTGGCTGCGCGAAAAGCTGACGCCGGACCAGTTCCTGGCCCGTGTCTTTGAATGGTCTGCTGAAAACGACCGTCTGACGGAAGGCCTGAAGCTCGCCCAGAGCCGCATTTCCAAGCTCGGCGAACTGCCGCAGCTTGCCGGCTTCCTGCTCGCCAACGACGTCGGGCTGACACCGGCATCCTTTGCCGGCCTGAAGACCAGCCCGGCCGAGACGCTGGAAATCCTCACCACCGTGCAGACGGATCTCGAAAAGATCCTCGAATGGAACGTGACGACCATCGACGAGGAACTGCGCGCCATTTCCGAGCGCCTCGGCAAGAAGCTGCGCGTGGTCACCCCGCCGCTGTTCGTCGCCGTGTCGGGCTCGTCCCGCTCGCTACCACTGTTTGACAGCATGGCGCTGCTCGGCCGCTCGGTCGTGCGCCAGCGTTTGAAGGTCGCGGCGACGGTGGTGGCGCAGATGGTGGGTGCAGAAAAGTAATAAGCACAGGCTGCCCGCAACGGCGGCGTTTTAAATACCCCCCTCTGTCCTGCCGGACATCTCCCCCTCAAGGGGGGAGATCCACCAGAGGCACCGCCTTCGCCCAATTCAGCATAGAGTGCTGAGCACGCGACGCCAGCGGCAGGACGAAGAGACCGCTTCATCCGATCTCCCCCCTTGAGGGGGAGATGCCCGGCAGGGCAGAGGGGGGTAACCGCAACGAACACAGCCCGAAAAAGGCGAAAACGATGACCGATACCAAGACCGAAACCGCCCTGTCCTCCGACGTCACGGAAGTGCGCGCCCAGAAGCTGAAATTGCTGCGCGAGCTCATCGGCGATGTCTATCCGGCGCATTTCCACCGCACGATGACCAATGCCGAACTGGCCGAGAAATATGCCGGGCTGGAGCTGGATACGGAATCGGGCGATATCATCACCGTTGCCGGCCGCGTCTATTCCTCGCGCAACTCGGGCATGTTCATGGATATCCATGATGCCTCGGGCAAGATCCAGATTTTCAGCCACAAGGACACCACGCCCGAAAGCGCCCGCGCCCTGCTGCCGCTGATCGACCTGGGCGACATCATCGGCGTCACCGGCATGGTCCGCCGCACCAAGCGCGGCGAGCTGACGATCAATGCGCAAGAGATCACCATGCTGACCAAGGCGCTGCTCCCCATGCCGGAAAAGTGGCATGGCGTCACCGATATCGAGACGCGCTACCGCAAGCGTCATCTCGACATCATGACCAACGAGGACAGCAAGCTGCGTTTCCAGCAGCGCTCGAAGATCGTCTCCAGCATCCGCCGCTTCATGGAAAACGACGGCTTCATGGAAGTCGAAACGCCTATGCTGCAGTCGATCTATGGCGGCGCCACGGCCGAGCCCTTCAAGACCCACCACAATACGCTGAAGCTCGACATGTACCTGCGCATCGCGCCGGAACTGTTCTTGAAGCGCACGCTGGTCTCTGGCCTGTCCGACAAGGTGTTCGAGATCAACCGTAACTTCCGCAACGAAGGCGTCTCGACCCGGCACAATCCCGAATTCACCATGATGGAATGCTACTGGGCCTATGCCGATTACGAGGACATCATGGACCTCGTCGAGCGGCTGTTCGCAGACCTCGCGACCCGCATCCACGGCTCGACCGAGTTCACATTCGGCGACACGGAAATCTCCTTCAAGGGTCCATTCCGCCGCGTGCCGATGCCCGACGCCGTCAAGGATGTGACCGGCATCGACTTCCTGGCCATGAAGACCGACGAGGAAGCCCGCACTGCGGCCAAGGCAGCCGGTTTTGCTGTCGAGAAGGACTGGACCTGGGGCGAATGCCTGGCCTTCATCTTCGAGGAAAAGGTCGAGGGCACGCTGATCCAGCCGAGCCACGTCACCCATTTCCCCAAGGACATCTCGCCCTTTGCCAAGGAAGTGCCGGGCGAACCGCGTCTCGTCGAGCGCTTCGAGACCTATTGCAACGCCTGGGAAATCGGCAACGCCTTTTCCGAACTGAACGACCCGGAAGAACAGCGCGCCCGCATGGTCGAGCAGCTCGAACAGGCCCATGCCCGCGGCGAGAAGGACAAGCAGCTGGACGAGGAATTCCTCGACGCGATCGACCAGGGCATGCCGCCGGCCGGTGGCCTCGGTATCGGTGTCGACCGCCTGATCATGCTGCTCACCAATTCGCCGTCGATCCGCGACATCATCCTGTTCCCGGCCCGCCGCAACAAGAACGACTGATCTGTCGCCTCATGAATTCGAAAGGCCCGGAACGCTTGATCATCGCTCCGGGCTTTTTGCGTTTGATGCAATGTCGGTTGGCATATCAAGGTGCCGCTTTCGCGAACGAAAGCAGCACTTTTTCAAACTCAATGCGTGGCCGCGACATGTTCCTTTGAAACCGGCGGCACCGGCTCTTCAGGCGATGCGTGCTCGGGTGCAGCGGCCGCCTCGCCCTGCGCCTCCGCCGGCGCTGCCGCATCTTCACCGCTGCCGAACATCATGCTCTTCACCGAGGACAGCCAGCCGCCATTGTCGGCCTCGACCACGGGCTCCTGGCTCGGCGCCGTGGCCTCTTCCGTCGAATGCTCGCCTGCAGCGGCCGTTTCCGCGCCATGCGCTGCAGCAGAAGCGGCAGCCTCTTCGGTAGCGGCATGTTCCCCGTGTCCGGCCGCCGGTTCAGCGGCCGCCTCGTGGGACGGTGCAGCACCATGATCGGCAGCAACCTCGCCATGTCCTTCCGCCGCAGGAGCAGCGTCATGGCCCTCGGCCGCAGGCGTGGCCTCATGTCCTTCGGCGGCCGGGGCCTCGTCTGCCCCGAACACCATGCCCTTCAGCGAGGCAAACCAGCCGCCGGTCTCAGCCGGAGCTGCGCCATGGCCATCGGCGGCAGGCGCTTCGCCATGGCCCTCGGCCGATGCAATCTCGTCACTGGCTGGCGCGTCGCCATGTCCGTCTGCTGGCGCGTCGCCATGCCCGGCTGGCGCTTCGCCATGCCCCTCTGCCGGCGCCTCACCATGACCGGCCGGCGCTTCGCCGTGACCCGCGGGTGCTTCGCCATGGCCGCTCGGAGCGCCATGGCCTTCCGGCAGGGCCACTTCCGGCTTGACGCAATTGGCCGTGTCATCGAGGCTAGCCACGAGATGATCGATATCATCCGATGTCATCGAAATCTTCTCGCCGTAGAACTGGCCGCTGCCATTGGCGGGCTTTTCCACGTAGCGGGCCGTAAAAATCTGGCCGTTTGCCTCTTCTGGAATCTTGCTGGGATCAGGAACATAGATGACATCGGCGCCGACCGCCCGTCCGCGCATATCCGCCCGTTTGACCGGCCCTTTCGCGTCGAGCACCACCACCTGCACAAGATCGGCCTTTTCGGCCTCCTGCACGGCCTTGGCGACCCGCAGCGCCGTTTTCACCCGCGTCAAGCCATCGGTCGGCTCCGTGGTGACGAATTTACGAACCCAGAAACGATCCTTCTTCTTGATCGTCACCGACGTCACTTCCGTGCATTCCAACCCATTGATCTTCTCGTAGGGAGGCCCAAGGATCGCTTCCGTGCCGATGAACACGGCAGCCGCGCCCGTTCCGCCCAACAGGACCAGGACGCCGCCGGAAATCAAAATCAATTTGCGGGATAACCGGAACTTGCCGCCAAGACCCTTCACGCCAACAACTCCGGCATCAAGTCACTCCATACACATACGCAAAACTTGGACTGACCTTGCCACACTGTTCTTGAGGAAACTTTAATCTACACGCTGTGCGCTGCAGCGAAGCTTTCCCATTTCGGCACAAGACCGCTCTTCGCAGCAGCTCACATTGCGAATGATTTGCAATAGCGTTTGACAAACGCCACAAACGCACTAGCTTAGATTGCGAATGAGTTGCAAAAGCCTTTTGGAGTCGATCATGTTGAACCGAATTGCGGGAATTCTGGCAGTCGCCCTCGCCCTTCTGCCCGTGTCGGCGGCAGTGGCAGCAGACAAGCCCAAGGTTATCACAACGTTTACCGTGATTGCCGATATGGCCAAGAATGTTGCCGGCGATGCCGCCGACATTGAAAGCATTACCAAGGCTGGCGCCGAGATTCACAACTACCAGCCGACGCCCCGCGATATCCTCAAAGCCCGCGACGCCGACCTGGTTCTGTGGAACGGCCTCAATCTCGAACTCTGGTTCCAGAAATTCCTTGGCAATCTCGGCTCGGTTCCAAACGCCGTGATCTCGGAAGGCGTCGCCCCGATGAGCATTGCCGGCGGCGCCTATGAGGGCAAGCCGAACCCGCATGCCTGGATGTCACCTGAAAACGCGCTGATCTATGTCGAGAACATCCGCAAGGCCCTGACCGGCATAGACCCCGACCACGCCGATCTCTATGCCGCCAACGCGGCCGCCTATTCGCAAAAGATCAAGGCCGAACTGGAGCCGCTGAAGGCGCAGATCGCCAAGCTGCCGGAGCAGGAACGCTGGCTTGCCACCAGTGAAGGCGCCTTCTCCTATCTCGCCCGCGATCTCGGTCTGAAAGAACTGTTCCTCTGGCCGATCAATGCCGACAGCCAGGGCTCGCCGCAGCAGGTGCGCGCCGTCATCGACGCCATGCGCGAGCACCAGATCAAGGTGATCTTCTCCGAAAGCACCGTGTCGGATAAGCCGGCCCGCCAGGTCGCCGCCGAGACCGGCGCCAAATATGGCGGCGTGCTCTATGTGGATTCGCTGAGCGAAAAGGGCGGTCCGGTTCCGACCTATCTCGATCTGCTGAAGGTCACCGTTTCCACCATCGTCGAAGGGCTGGCCGCATGATCATGGGCAAAAGCACCGGCAAGCGGCTGGACGGCCTGACAGCCAACAGTATCACCGTCACCTATCGCAACGGCCACACGGCGCTGAAGGATGCCAGCTTCACCATCCCCAAGGGCACGATCACCGCGCTGGTCGGCGTCAACGGCGCCGGCAAGTCGACGATCTTCAAGGCGATCATGGGCTTCGTGCCGCTGGCGCGCGGCGACATCACCATTCTCGGCATGCCGGTGCGCGAGGCGCTGAAGAAGAACCTCGTCGCTTACGTGCCGCAAAGCGAGGAAGTCGACTGGAATTTTCCGGTTCTGGTCGAAGACGTCGTGATGATGGGCCGCTACGGCCATATGAATTTCCTGCGCATCCCGTCGCGCCGCGACAAGGCCCTGGTTGACGAGGCGCTCGGCCGCGTTGGCATGCTCGACTACCGCAAGCGCCAGATCGGCGAGCTCTCCGGCGGCCAGCGCAAGCGCGTCTTCCTGGCCCGCGCACTTGCCCAGGAAGGGCAGGTCATCCTGCTCGACGAACCCTTTACCGGCGTCGACGTGACCACCGAAGAGCAGATCGTCGCCCTCTTGAAAGACCTGCGCCGCGAGGGCCGGGTCATGCTGGTCTCGACCCACAATCTCGGCAGCGTCCCGGATTTCTGCGACCGCACGGTGTTCGTCAAGGGCACGGTGATCGCCTCCGGCAAGACGGAAGACACGTTTACCGAGGAAAACCTGCATCTGGCCTTTGGCGGCGCGCTCAGGCACTTCGTGCTGTCCGGCACCGATCTGCATGACGATGCCGACGCCCGTCAGGTCAAGGTGATCACCGACGACGAACGGCCCTTCGTGATCTATCGCGATCCGCAAGCCAAGAAGGTGGACGATGGCCCTGCTGCTTGAACCCTTCTCCTACCAGTACATGGTCAGCGCCATCTGGGTCAGCGCCCTGGTCGGTGGCGTCTGCGGTTTTCTGTCGGCCTATCTGATGCTGAAAGGCTGGTCGCTGATCGGCGATGCCCTGTCCCATGCCATCGTGCCGGGCGTGGCCGGCGCCTATATGCTGGGCCTGCCCTTTGCCGCCGGTGCCTTCCTCTCGGGCGGTCTTGCCGCCGGCGCCATGCTGTTTCTCAACCAGCGCACCCGGCTGAAGGAAGATGCCATTATCGGCCTGATCTTCACCTCCTTCTTCGGTCTCGGCCTGTTCATGGTGTCGCTGTCGCCGATGTCGGTGAACATCCAGACCATCGTGCTCGGCAATATACTGGCCATCACCCCGGAAGACACCCTGCAGCTGGTGATCATCGGCGGCGTCAGCCTGGTCATCCTGACGCTGAAATGGAAGGACCTCATGGTCACCTTCTTCGATGAGGATCATGCCCGCTCGATCGGCCTGAAGCCGGCTTTCCTCAAAGTGCTGTTCTTCACCCTTTTGGCCGGCTCGACGGTGGCCGCCCTGCAGACCGTCGGCGCCTTTCTGGTCGTCGCCATGGTGGTCACCCCGGGCGCCACCGCCTATCTCCTAACCGACCGTTTCCAGCGGCTGATCGTCATGGCCTTTTGCATCGGCGCCGGCACCAGCGGCGTCGGCGCTTATCTCAGCTACTTCCTCGACGGCGCCACCGGCGGCATCATCGTCGTGCTGCAGACGCTGATCTTCTTAGGCGCTTTTGTCTTTGCCCCGAAACACGGGCTTCTCGCTTCCAAGCGCAAGGCGCGGCTCGCTTTGGAGGATGCGGCATGAGTGACACGCTTGCCCTGCTGATCCTGCCGTTCCAGCTGCCCTTCATGCAATATGCCTTCATCGTCACCCTGATGATTGCCGTGCCGATGGCCCTGCTCTCCTGCCTTCTGGTGCTGAAGGGCTGGTCGCTGATGGGCGACGCCGTCTCCCATGCCGTCCTGCCCGGCGTTGTGATCGCCTATGTCGTCGGCCTGCCGCTGGCCATAGGTGCCTTCGTCGCCGGCATGACCTGCGCGCTGGCAACGGGGTATCTCAAGGAAAACAGCCGCATCAAGGAAGACACCGTTCTCGGCATCGTATTCTCAGGAATGTTCGGCCTCGGTCTCGTGCTTTACGTGAAGGTCGAAAGCGACGTACATCTCGACCATATCCTGTTCGGCGACATGCTCGGCATCCTGCCATCGGATTTGCTGGAAACCGGCCTGATCGCCCTGGCAGCGACTGCCTTTCTCGTCATCCTGCGCAAGGATCTTCTGGCCCATGCCTTCGATCCGCAGCATGCCCGCGCCATCGGCCTGCCGGTGCGGCTGCTGCATTACGGCCTGCTGGCGGTACTGTCGCTGACCGTGGTCGGCGCGCTGAAGGCCGTCGGCATCATCCTGTCGGTCGCCATGCTGGTGACGCCCGGCGCCATCGCCTTTCTGATCACCCGGCGCTTCCAGAGCATGCTGGTCGCCGCCGTCCTGGTCGCGGTCACAGCGACGCTGTCCGGCATCTATCTGAGCTTCTACATCGACAGCGCCCCGGCCCCGACCATCGTGCTCTTGATGACGGCCATGTTCATCGCCGCCTTCGTCCGCACCGTGTGGAAGGCGCACGCAACGGACAAAAACGGTCAGGCCCTTACGGACGGCTGATCTCGTCGAGATACCAGTTGATGTAGCGCAACTCGTTCTGCTCCATCGGCGCGATCGGTCCCGGCACGAAGAAATGCGAGCGCACGCCGCGCGAGGTGTGCTCGATGATCGCCTTGTCCTCGTCGGTGGTGACGGTCCACAGCCATGTCAGCTTGTCGAAATCGTAGTCGACACCCTGTTCAGCCTGGCCGTCGACCAGCCAGATCAGCTCCATCTCGCAGGCTTCCGGCCCCTTCGGAATGAAGCGGTAGATCATGCCGTGGTCGGGATAGCAGACCAGGAAGCTCGTACCGCCGAGATGCACGGAGGTGACGCCACCATCATATTCGCTGAACCGGCCCATCAGCGGCGCCAAAGGCGATCCGTCCTGGCTGCCGGTCTTCACGCCATCATAGAGCGCATAGCGGAAGGCATGGATGGTCTCGCGGCCGCCCTCCGACGTCTGCCAGTGATCGCCGGAGCCGACTTCGATGCCGAGCGCGCAGGTTCGCTCCTCCATCGCCGCATTCAGCGCCTCGATCATCGGCAGCGGCTGTTCCAGCGCATGGGTCTGCGAATATTCCGGATGGGCCGGGCCGCAGTGATAACACTCAACATAATTCTCGACCGCCAGCTTCCAGTTGGCATCGACGGCATAACTCTGGCGGTGCGCCACCTTGGCCGAGGCCCAGCCATATTGCCCGCAGGTCGCATGCAGCAGGTTTTCGACCTCGGAGAAATCCAGCGGATTTTCCGCAAACGAAATGAAGATCAGCCCCTCGACCACCCGCACCTGCAGCCGCTTCAGCCCGTGATCCTCCCGTTTGAACTCTTTCGGCATCAGCCGGGCGGCCTTCAGCGCCCCGTCATTGCCATAGGTCCAGGCATGATAGGGACAGACGAAGACGCGGGCATTGCCCTTGTCCTTTGTACAGACCTCGGCGCCGCGATGCCGACAGACATTGAGGATCGCATGCACCCGGCCATCCGCCCCACGCGTCACGATCACCTGTTCCGACGCCATGCGGAACACTTCGAAATCGTTGATATTGGGGATGACACTCTCATGGGCGACGCAATGCCAATGGCGGAAGAACACCCGCTGCAGATCGCGCTCGTAGATATCAGGGTCGAGATAAAACGGCCGGGCAAGGCCGTGACCAGGCGTGTGGGCGGTGACCAGTTGGTCAATGCGGTCGGCTGTGGGCTGGGTGGTGATGTCAGGTGCGAGCATGGGAATGTCTCCAAATTGACGAGCCTGCGGCGCACCCCCCTCTGTCACTTCGTGACATCTCCCCCTCAAGGGGGGAGATCGGGCGATTGCGGATAATTTTCTGTCCAACAACAACCGACTGAACGGGCGTTGAGCGATGATAAGTGGCATGAGCCGCAGCGATTGCGGTCAATCTCCCCCCTTGAGGGGGAGATGTCACGGAGTGACAGAGGGGGGTAGCCCCGGCAAACGCCGGTGTGTCCTGCATCATGCCCTC
Organism: Rhizobium sp. CG5; assembly: GCF_023701945.1. Taxonomy (GTDB): domain Bacteria; phylum Pseudomonadota; class Alphaproteobacteria; order Rhizobiales; family Rhizobiaceae; genus Allorhizobium. The sequence goes on along the minus strand of NZ_JABAEF010000013.1, from coordinate 18,565 downwards.
ACCCTTTCCGCCCTCGGATCATACATCGGCGTCAACGACGCCTCCGCCTTTACCCGCACGCCGGCAATCTCGATCTCGTAGGTTGAGCTCAGCACATCCGCCTCGCTCTCGCCGGCACAGGGCACATAGCCAAGGCCGATGGCGCCGCCGAGGTGGTGGCCGTAATTGCCGGAGGTGACCGTGCCGACGATCTTCCCGTCACGCACCACCGCCTCGTTGTGGAACAAAAGCGGTTCGGGATCGGTCAGGCGGAATTGCACCAGCCGGCGGTCGAGACCTGCCTCCTGCTTGGCCAGCACCGCATCACGGCCGATGAAATCGCCCTTGGCCGTCTTCACCGCAAAGCCGAGCCCGGCCTCCAGCACATGATCCTCATCGGTAATATCGTGGCCGAAATGGCGGAACGCCTTTTCGATGCGGCAACTGTCCAGCGTATGCAGGCCGCAGAGTTTAAGGCCGACTTGCGAGCCCGCCTCCTCCAGCGCCTCGAACACATGCGCCGTCTGGTCGGTCGGGACATACAGCTCCCAACCGAGTTCGCCGACATAGGTAACGCGATGGGCGCGGGCGAGCCCCATGCCGATCTCGATCTCCCGCGCCGTGCCGAACGGATGGGCGGCATTGGAAAAATCGTTGGGGCTGACCTTCTGCAGCAGATCGCGCGATTTCGGCCCCATGACGCACAGCACCGATTCCGATGCGGTCAGGTCGGTCACCACCACGAAGGCATCGCCGATATGCCTCCGCAACCAGGCAAGGTCGCGCTGCAGGGTAGCGCCGGGCACGACGGCGAGGAAGGCGGTCTCCGACAACCGCGTCACGGTCAGGTCGCTCTCGATGCCGCCTTTCGCATTGAGCATCTGCGTATAGACGATGCGGCCGGCGGCCACGTCCATCTGGTTGGCACAAAGTCTCTGCAGGAAGGGCAGCGCGTCGCGGCCTTCGATACGGATCTTGCCGAACGAGGTCATGTCGAACAGGCCGACACCGCCGCGCACCGCCAGATGTTCGTCGCGCTGGTTCAAAAACCAGTTCTGCCGCTTCCAGCTGTAGCGGTATTCGCGCTCCTGGCCGTCTCTGGCAAACCAGTTGGCCCGCTCCCAGCCGGCCACCTCGCCGAACACCGCGCCACGGCGTTTCAGATGCTCATGGATCGGCGAACGGCGGACACCGCGGGCGGTGGCCATCTGGCGATAGGGAAAGTGATCGGCATAGAGCAGACCGAGCGTCTCGGTAACGCGCTCCTTCAGATAGCTGCGGTTCTTCTGGAATGGCTGCGCCCGGCGGATATCGACCTCCCACAGATCGAACGGCGGCTCGCCGTCGTTCATCCACTGCGCCAGCGCCATGCCGGCGCCGCCGGACGAGACGATGCCGATGGAATTGTAGCCGGCCGCCACCCAATAGTTCTTCAGCTCCGGCGCCTCGCCGAGATAGTAGCGGTCGTCGGGCGTAAAACTCTCCGGACCGTTGAAGAAAGTATGGATGCCGGCGGTTTCCAGCATCGGCATGCGGTTGATCGCCTGCTCGAGGATCGGCTGGAAATGATCGAAATCCTCCGGCAGCTGGTCGAAGCAGAAGTCCTCGCTTATGCCCTCCATGCCCCAGGGCTTGGCGACAGGCTCGAAGGCGCCGAGCAGCATCTTGCCGGCATCCTCCTTGTAATAGGCGCACTCGTCCGGCACGCGCAGCACCGGCAACTGTTTGAGGCCCGCCACCGGCTCCGTGACGATGTAGAAATGCTCGCAGGCATGCAGCGGCAGCGTCACCCCGGACATATTGGCGAGCGTCCGCCCCCACATGCCGGCCGCGTTGACCACATGCTCCGTCTCGATGACAGTGCTCTCGCCATTCTGCTCGCAGGCAACGCCGGTGACGCGGCCATCCTTTTGGAGAACCGCGGTCACCTTGACGCCCTCGATGATCGAAGCCCCGCTCTGGCGCGCCCCCTTGGCCAGCGCCATGGCGATATTGGCCGGATCGCACTGGCCGTCGAGCGGCAGATGCACGGCGGCCACCACGTCGGAGACGTTGAGATGCGGATACATCGCCTTGACCTCGTCCGGCGAAATCTCGCGCACGTCGATATTGAAGGCGCGGGCCAGCGAGGCCTGGCGGTAGATTTCTTCGCGGCGCTCAGCGGTCAGCGCCACGGTGATCGATCCGTTCTGCTTCATGCCGGTGCCGATGCCGGTCTCTTCCTCCAGCCGCACATAGAGATCGCGCGAATATTTGGCGAGCCGCGTCATGTTCTGGCTGCCGCGCAGCTGGCCGATCAGCCCGGCCGCATGCCAGGTCGTGCCTGATGTCAGCTGCTTGCGCTCCAGCAGCACCACATCGGTCCAGCCGAGCTTGGCCAGGTGATAGGCAACCGAGCAGCCCGACACGCCGCCGCCGATGATCACCGCTCTCGCCTTTTTGGGGATGGCCTTGGTCATGCGCGCAGTCTTTCATTCTGGGGATCAAACAGCGGCTGGTCGGCCTGGACGACGGCCTTGAAGCGCTCGCCGAAGATCTCCACCTCGATCTCCGTGCCCGGCACGGCCAGATCGGCCCGCAACATGCCAAGCGCAATGGACTTGCCGACCCGGTAGCCCCAATTGCCCGAGGTCGTCTCGCCGACCACCTGACCACCGTGCCAGAGCGTCGACATGTAAGGCGCGTCGCAATCGCCGGCCTCGACCACCAGCGTCACAAACCGCTTCGACAGCCCCTGCTGCTTCTCGCGCTCCAATGCCGCCTTGCCTTTAAAATCCGGCTTGCTCCAGTCGATGAAGCGTTCCAGCCCGCCCTGCAGGATGCTGTAATCGGTCGACAGATCGCCCTTCCAGGCGCGATAGCCCTTCTCGATGCGCAGCGAATCCAGCGCCTCCATGCCGAAGGGTTTCAGCCCGTGCTTTTGCCCCGCCGCCCAGACAGCGTCGAAGATCACGGCGGTGTCATCGATTTTCGTATGGATTTCCCAGCCGAGCTCGCCGGCAAACGACACGCGCACCAGCTGGCACCAGCGCCCGGCGATCTGGCAGCTCTGATGGGTCAGCCAGCCCCTGGCGAGATCGGCGTCGCAGACCTCGGCGAGTATATCGCGCGACTTGGGGCCGGGCAGGATCTGGCAGGTGAAATCCTCGGTCACGTCATCGAGCGTGAAACCCGCATCTGCGGGCAGGTGTTTCTGCAGCCATTCGAAATCGTGCCACTGGGCCGTGGCCGCCGTGATCAGGAAGAAGACATCCTCCTCCAGCGCCATGACCGACATTTCCGTGACGATGCGGCCCTGGTCGTCGGAAAAATAGGCAAGTCCGATGCGGCCGGGCTTCGGCACCTTGCCGGTGGTGAGTGTTAGCAGCCAGGCGCGCGCGCCCTCGCCCTTCAGCCGATAGCGCGAAAAGCCGGGCAGATCGAGAATGCCGGCAGCGCTGGTCACCGCCAGACATTCCTCCTCGATCCGCGCCGCCCAGGGGCCTGCCCGGTTCCAGGTCTGGGTGGAGGCCTCCGACGTATCGTCGCCCGGCCTGGCATACCAGCTGGCACGCTCCCAGCCGTTATAGGGCTTGAACTGCGCGCCGAGTGCTGCGATCCGGTCGTGGATCGGCGAGAGCTTGCGGTTGCGGCCGGCCGGCCAGGCGTGCTTGGGGAAATGCATCGCATATTCATGGCCATAGATTTCCATGCCCTTGGCCACGCAATAATCCTGGGTCGCAAAGCTGGTAAACCGGCGCGGATCGCAGGACCACATGTCCCACTCGGTCTGACCCTCCGTCACCCATTCGGCCAGCACCTTGCCGGCCCCGCCGGCCTGGCAGATGCCGAAGGTGAAGACGCAGGCCTCGAATGCGTTCGGCACGCCCGGCATCGGGCCGATCAGCGGATTGCCGTCCGGAGCATAGGGGATCGGGCCGTTGATCATCTTGGAAAGACCCGCGGTGCCGAGGATCGGCACCCGCTCGACGGCATCGTTCAGATACCATTCCAGCCGCTCCAGATCGTCGGGAAACAGCTGGAACGAAAAATCCTCCGGCATCGGATCGTCCGGCGTGATCCAGTGCGCCTTGCAGTTCTTCTCGTAGGGACCGAGATTCATGCCGGTCTTTTCCTGGCGCAGGTAATAGGAACTGTCGACATCGCGCAAAAGCGGCAGCTTGTGCCCGACCTCCCTGGACCAGGCCGCCAGCTCGGGGATTTCCTCAAACAGCATATATTGATGGCTCATCACCATCATCGGCACGTCCCGGCCGAACCATTTGCCTACTTCGCGCGCATAATAGCCGGCGGCGTTGACCACCTTCTCGCAACGGATCTCGCCCTGCGGCGTCGAGATCACCCACTCGTCATTGTCCCGGCGCACGCCGGTGGCGGGACAGAAGCGGAAGATTTTTGCGCCCAGATCGCGCGCGCCCTTGGCCAGCGCCTGGGTCAGCTGTGCCGGATCGATATCGCCGTCGTAAGGGTCATAAAGCGCCCCGGTCAGGTCGTGAGTCTCGACGAAGGGATATTTCGATCTGATCTCGTCCGGCGACAGGATGTCGAGATCCATGCCCTGGTAGCGGCCCATGCCGACGACGCGCTTGAACTCCTGCAGCCGCTCCTTGGAATGGCCAAGCCGCACCGAGCCGGTGACGTGATAGTTCATCGGATAATCGACCAGCGTGCCCAGCTCGCGGTAGAGCGCGGCGGAATAGCGCTGCATGTTCATGATCGACCACGACGACGAAAAGGTTGGCACATTGCCGGCCGCATGCCAGGTCGAGCCCGCCGTCAGCTCGTTCTTCTCCAGAAGCACGCAATCGCTCCAGCCGGCCTTGGCCAGATGGTAGAGACAGGAGGCCCCGACAGCCCCGCCTCCGATGATCACGACGCGCGCATGCGACGGCAAACCTGACATGACTGCTCCCTTGTTTTGGGAGAAGTTGTGACGCCGAAACTGACAGTCATCAAGCCACGCAAAACCGCTTTATTGATCGAAGACTTCGATTAGTTTGCCTTGGTATCCCTTGCGAAAGATCAAGTCGCGGTCGCAGGCCCGGTGATAGGGTACAGCCAACACTCGCAAGCTGGAAGAGAATGTGCGATGGCTTCGTTCCGCGCCTTGAACGCTCCGACGAAATACCTGTTCTTCACCGGCAAGGGCGGCGTCGGCAAGACCTCGCTGAGCTGCGCCAGTGCCATAGCACTCGCCGACCGCGGCCTGCGCATCCTGCTGGTCAGCACCGACCCCGCCTCCAATCTAGACGAGATGCTGGGCGTCGCCCTGTCCGACAGCCCTGTCGCGGTGCCCGACGTACCGGGCCTGTTTGCCATGAACATCGATCCCGAACAGGCGGCCGAGGACTACCGCCGCCGCGTCATCGCGCAATTGGGACCTTCGGTCACCGACACGGAAAAATCGACCGTCCGGGAACAGCTGTCCGGTGCCTGCACCACGGAGATCGCCGCCTTCGACGAATTCGCCGGGCTTCTGTCGGGCGACGAGCAGGGCTTTGACCATATCGTCTTCGACACCGCACCGACCGGCCACACCTTGCGGCTGTTGAGCCTGCCCAAAGCCTGGACCGGCTTTCTGGAAAACAACGATCGCGGCGCCTCCTGCCTCGGTCCCCATTCCGGCCTCAAAATGCAGGAGGACCGGTTCCGCGAAGCCCTGGAATGCCTGGGCGATGCCGCCCGCACCACCATCATCCTGGTCACCCGCGCCGACAAGGGCGCCATCCGCGAGGCGGCCCGCACATCCGGCGAACTCAATGCGCTCGGGCTGTCGAACCAGTTGCTGGCCGTCAACGGACGGTTTCATGCCAGCAAAACCACGGACCCGATCGCTGCCGCCTTTGCGCGCGAACAGGACGAGGCGCTGTCGGCCATGCCGGCAAGCCTTGCCCGGCTGCCGCGCGACGAGGTTCCCCTGCTCGCCTTCGACATGGTCGGCCTGCCCGCCCTGCGCGCTTTGCTGAAACCGGCAGCGGCAATACCCGCTCTTGCCGGAGAAGACGCGCCGGCCGAGATCGACCTGCCGCGGCTGTCGCACCTGGTCGACGAGATCGCCGCCGGCACCAAGGGCCTCGTGATGGTCATGGGCAAGGGCGGCGTCGGCAAGACGACAATTGCGGCCGCCATCGCCGTCGGCCTTGCGGCCCGCGGCCATTCCGTTCACTTGACCACCACCGATCCCGCCGCCCATGTCGCCTTCGTGGTCGATGGCGCGATGCCCGGACTGACGGTCGACCGCATCGATCCGGCAGAAGAGACCAAACGCTATATCGACAAGATCATGGCCAGCCGCGGCCGCGACTTGGACGATGATGGCAAGGCCCTGCTGCGGGAAGACCTTGCCTCGCCCTGCACCGAGGAAGTGGCCGTCTTCCACGCCTTTTCCCGCGTCGTCGGCGAGGCGCGCAGCGCCTTCGTGGTGATCGATACCGCGCCGACCGGCCATACCCTGCTGCTGCTCGACGCCACCGGCGCCTATCATCGGCAGATGACCCAGCATCTGGAAGCCGATGCACCCGGCCGGATGATTACGCCCCTGATGCGGCTGCAGGATCCCGACTACACCCGCGTCATTCTTGTGGCTCTGCCGGAGACCACGCCCGTCTCCGAAGCCGGCGCCCTGCAGGAGGACCTGCGCCGCGCCGGCATCGAGCCCTATGGCTGGGTGATCAACCGCAGCATGACGGCCGCCGGAACGCGCGATCCGCTGCTGCGGGCCCGGCTGAAGGGCGAGCGCGTCCAGATCGAACGGGTTCGCGATACGCTGGCAAAACGGGTCTATGCGCTGGGATTTTGCAGCGAAGCGCCGGTCGGCGTGGAGAAGCTTGCGAACCTGTCGAAAGCCTGAGATCCTTCACAACCCGGCCCAATCAGCGTGGTCTTCCGGAGCGCAGTGCCTCGGCGACGCCGACGAAATCGCGGGCCGATTGCGGCAGGCTCGATCCCTTGCGCCAGACCATGCCGACCTGCACGACAGGCAGGGCGCCAGACACATCGCGGCTTTCGATCCGGTCGCCTTCCAGCGACCAGGGCCGATAGACCAGATCGGGCAGCAGTGCCACGCCGGCCCCGGTCGCCACCAGGCTGCGCACCGCCTCGACGGACCGGGTGCGGAAGGCGACATGCGGCCGGGCTCCGAGTGCCGACAGCAATTTGCCGGTATTCTCCTCGATTTCGTCGACCGTCAGCATGATCAGCGGCTCGCGGGCGATATCGGCCACGGAAATGATATCGGCAGAGACCAGCGGATGGCCCATCGGCAACCAAAGGCGATAGGGCGAGGTCTCCAGGATTTCCGCCTGCAGCGCCATGCGATCGCGCAAATTGGAAATCACCATGACGGCGACATCCAGCTCGCCGCCGATCAGCAGGTGTTCGAGATAGGACCCGTTGTCCTCGATGGCGCTGACCTCGACGCCGGGGCAGGCGCGGCGATAGCGGGCCAGAAGATCCGAGAGAACATAACCGGCGACCAGCGAGGTCACGCCAATGTTCAGCGTGCCGCCGGCATCCGGCTTGGTGATCGAAAAGGAATTGCGCGCATCCGACACGGTGGCAAGAATTTTCGTCGCGTGGCGCAGGAACTGATGGCCGTTGTGGGTGATCGTCAAGCCGCGCGGATGCCGCTCGAACAGCTCGACGCTCAGATCGCCCTCCAGCTCCTTGATCGCCTCGGTGACCGAGGATTGCGAAATCGACAGGTTCTGCGCTGCCCGCGTCACCGAGCCCTGCTCGGCCACGGCGACGAAATACTGCAATTGTCGAAGCGTGAAGGCCATGGCCTTTTAGAACACGCCGGATACGCCAAGGGCAAGCGGCGCCTGCGGGGCAGATCTCCGCAATGGAAACCGTATGACAGCCGCTATCGCCGCCGACGGGTGATCGCTTGATTGTTTCGCGCATCCCAGCCGTGCGCGGAAAAGCCTTTGCAAAAATCAAGAGACGTATACTATCTGGTTTCGCATTCCTGCCGCCAGCGGTGCGCACGCCTGTGGTGTGCCGTCTTTATTGTCTGAAGTCTCCCCATGAAATCCACGGCTATCGGTTACGCTTTCGCCCTGCTTGCGTTCGTGGTCTTTTCTGCGCAGGACGGCGTCTCCAAACATCTGGGGGCTGCCTACCCGGCCGTGGTCGTGGCGATGATCCGCTACTGGGCCTTTGCCGTCTTCGCCATTCTCCTGGCGATGCGCGCCCGCGGCGGCCTGACCGTTGCGATAAAGTCGAAGCGGCCGGCTCTGCAGATCTTTCGCGGCCTGTTGCTGGCCTCGCAGATCCCGATTGCCATCAATGCCTTCACGCTCGTTGGGCTGGCGCAATCCCAGGCGATCTTTGCATCCGGCCCACTGATCGTGGCGCTGCTGTCCGTGCCGATCCTCGGCGAGAAGGTCGGCTGGCGGCGCTGGACGGCGATCGGCGTCGGTTTCTGCGGCGTGCTGCTGATCCTGGGACCGACCGGGGCCGATTTCAATGTCCTGGTCGTGCTGCCGTTGATCGTCGCCTTCATCGGCGCGATCTATGGGCTGACGACGCGACTGGTCAGCCGCGTCGATGGCCCGACCACCAGCTTCTTCTACATTGGCGTCGTCGGTGCCGTGGCGCTGACCCTTGCCGGCCCGTTCTTCTGGGTGGAGATCGCGCCGGAAGACTGGAAATGGATGCTGTTCCTGTGTTTCACCGGTATCGTCGGCCATTACTCGCTGATCAAGGCCTACCAGAACCTGAATGCCGTCGTCGTGCAGCCGATCAGCTATCTGCAACTGGTGCTGGCGTCGGGCATCGGCGTCGTCGTCTTCGGCGAGACCCTGCGCCTCAACATGGTGGTCGGCGCGATGATTGTCGTCGCGGCCGGTATTTTCACCGCCTGGCGCGAACATGTCGTGCTGCGACGCAACCGCGAGCTTGCGGCATTGGATGCCTAACCGTTGAGCAGATCGGCCATGGCCGAGATGATCCGCCGGTGCTGCGGCGCATGCCGGGTGCGGATGCCAGTGGCCGCATAGACCGTCTGGGCGATCGGCGCGACATCGGCAACGATCTGGGCCGCACCGCTCTCGACCAGGTCATCCGCCGTCGCCTTGCTGACGAAGGCGGCACCGCCGAGACTGCGCAGCAATCCGGCAATGGCGATATTCTGGCCTGAGGCCAGCGGCGCGCCGACGAATTGCGGCAAGGCCAGCCGCTGCGCCCGGTCGAAGGCCGGCGAATAGTTCGCGTAGATATAGGTCTCGACCCGCAGATCCACGGCCAGCGCCGACAGGGTGCTGACCAGCACATAGGTCATCTCGCCGATGCGCTCGTAATGCAGATCCGGCAGATGATGCGGCGTGTAGAGAATGGCAAGGTCCAGATCGCCGCTGGCGAGATCCCGGTTCATCTGACCGGAATAATCGACCTCCATATAGATCGAGGTCGCCGGAAGATCGGCCCGGATCGCTGCCAGCCAAGGACCGGCCAGCCGCTCGGCCACATCCTGCTGCACACCGATGCGCATGGCATGCTCATAGGCACCGGCGCTTTCGACAGCCCTGGCCGCCTCGTGCCACTGGCGCTGCAGCGCGCGGGCATGGTCGAGAAAGCGCAGGCCCGCCGATGTCGGGACCGTGCCGCCCTTGTTGCGGGTGAACAGCCTGCGGGTGAGCGCCGTCTCAAGCGCCTGGATGCGATGGGAAATGGTCGATTGCGTCAGGTTCAGGCGTTCGGCCGTGCGATTGAAGCTGCGGGTCTCCATGAGATCCAGATAGGTCTCGATCAATTCGATCTGCATCGTCGGTTTGGCTTTCCCTCGGACGCCGGCAAAGCCGCTCCGACGGAGCGCCGCTCGCAGGCCTGACGAGGATAGGAGAGCCGGACAATCCCGGCAAGCGGTTCGCAGGCTCTCGCTGCGTTCGGAAATTCCGATATCGCCTTTCTGATAAATGAATTTGCGAATGCGGCGAAATCGCGCCACTCTGGCGATCGGGAACAAATGCCGCGAGAAGCGGCTCCGAACCGGGAGAAAATCGACATGAAGACTATCCTGAAGTCCTGCACTGCCATCACAGCCATTGTCAGCTTTGCCTTTAATGCCGTTGCCCAGGAGCCGTTGAAAGAACTGGGCAAGGGCGAAGGCGAACTATCCATCGTTGCCTGGGCCGGCTATATCGAGCGCGGCGAAACCGACAAGAATTACGACTGGGTCACCAAGTTCGAAGCCGACACCGGCTGCAAGGTCTCGGTGAAGACAGCCGCGACATCCGACGAAATGGTCGCCCTGATGAACGAAGGTGGCTTTGACCTGGTCACCGCTTCGGGCGACGCCTCGCTGCGCCTGGTGGCCGGCAAGCGCGTCCAGCCGATCAATACCGCCCTGATCCCTTCGTGGAAGACCATCGACGAACGGCTGCAGAATGCTCCGTGGCACACGGTCAAGGATGTGCATTACGGCACGCCCTATGTCTGGGGCCCGAATGTGCTGATGTACAATACCGATGCCTTCAAGGACGAAGCGCCGAAGAGCTGGAAGGTCGTTTTCGAGGAAATGACCCTGCCCGACGGCAAATCCAACAAGGGCCGCATCCAGGCCTATGACGGCCCGATCTATGTCGCCGACGCCGCCCTCTACCTGATGGCCCACAAGCCGGAACTCGGCATCAAGGACCCCTACGAACTCAACGAGGACCAGTACAAGGCAGCGCTCGACGTGCTGCGCGTCCAGCGCACCCTGGTCGGCCGCTACTGGCACGACGCCATGATCCAGATCGACGACTTCAAAAACGAGGGCGTCGTCGCTTCCGGCTCCTGGCCCTTCCAGGTCAACATGATGAAGGCCGAGAACGCCAAGATCGCCTCGACCTTCCCGGAAGAAGGCGCCACCGGCTGGGCCGACACGACCATGCTGCATGCCGATAGCGAGCATCCCAACTGCGCCTATATGTGGATGGAGCACACGCTGTCGCCCAAGGTGCAGGGCGATGTCTCCGCCTGGTTCGGCACGGTGCCTTCGGTCCCGGCCGCCTGCAAGGGCAATGAGTTGCTGACCGACGAGGGCTGCGCCGCCAACGGCTACAACGACTTCGAGAAGATCCGCTTCTGGAAGACCCCGACCAGCAAATGCGAAAGCCAGGGCGAGTGCGTGCCCTACCACCGCTGGGTCTCCGACTACATCGGCGTCATCGGCGGCCGTTGATCTTCCCACCTCCCCCTTGAGGGGGGGAGGTCGCGCGAACGCGCGGGTGGGGGTGACCCTTCTGCATTATGGGATGCACAGAGATGTCACCCCACCCCGGACCTTCGGTCCGACCCTCCCCCTCAAGGGGAGGGTGTTACCTCGCGCCGGCCTTGCAACCTGCGTCTCGCTTTCCCGGAGTCACCAATGACCGCAGCCGTTGAATTCTCGCAGGTGTCGCGCCATTTCGGCGCTGTCAAAGCCGTCGATGGCGTCGATCTGAAGATTGCGCCCGGCGAGTTCTTCGCCATGCTCGGGCCCTCCGGCTCCGGCAAGACCACCTGCCTCCGGCTGATCGCCGGCTTCGAACAGCCGACCTCGGGCCATATCGAAATCTTCGGCGAGACCGCCGAGGGCGTGCCGCCCTATCGCCGCCAGGTCAACACCGTGTTCCAGGATTATGCGCTGTTCCCGCATCTCTCCATTCTCGACAATGTCGCCTACGGGCTGATGGTCAAGGGTGTGGCGAAAACCGAACGCCATGCCATGGCCGAACAGGCCCTCGATCTCGTCAAGCTGCCGGGCTATGGCGCCCGCAAGCCGGGGCAATTGTCCGGCGGCCAGCGCCAGCGCGTGGCCCTCGCCCGCGCCCTGGTCAACAAGCCGAAAGTGCTGCTGCTCGATGAGCCGCTCGGTGCGCTCGACCTGAAACTGCGCGAACAGATGCAGGAAGAGCTGAAAAGCCTGCAGCGCTCGCTCGGCATCACCTTCATCTTCGTCACCCATGACCAGGGCGAAGCGCTGTCGATGGCCGACAGGGTCGCCGTGTTCAACGACGGCAAGATCGTCCAGGCCGGCACGCCGGAAGAGATCTACCAGCGGCCGAAGACCCGCTTCGTCGCCGATTTCGTCGGCTCCTCCAACGTCATTGCGCCGACCGACATGGCGAAACTCGGCGGCGAGGCCCGATGGGCCAGCCTGCGGCCGGAAGCGATCCGCATTGGCGCCGCCGGCGGCATTCAGGCCCAGGTCCGCTCTTCGAGCTTCCTTGGCAGCGCCACCCGCCTGCATGTCTCGGTCGGCAATATCGTCCTGTCGGTGATGGTCCCGGCCGGCCAGCCGGTGCCGGCGGAAGGGTCGGATACCCGCCTGTCCTGGAACGCTGACGGCCTGCACTATATGGACGGCACGGCATGAGCGAGGCAACCACCACCATACTGCCGGTGAGAGACGGCGCGCTGGCCCGCCTGTCGGACCTGTTCTGGCGCCGGCCGGGCCTGCTGCTCGCTTTGATGCTCGGTCCGCCGCTTCTCTGGCTTGGCGTCATCTATATCGGCTCGCTGCTGGCCCTGCTGCTGCAGAGCTTCTTCTCGATCGACGATTTTTCCGGATTGATCAGCTATGAGCTGACCCTGTCGACCTATCGGCAACTGCTCATCCCGTCGAATTTCGACATCATCCTGCGCACAGTGCTGATGGCGGCCGCCGTCACCGTCGCCTCCGCGGTCATCGCCTTCCCGGTCGCCTATTACGCGGCCCGCTATGCGACCGGCAAATGGAAGGCGCTCTTCTATCTCGGCGTCATGCTGCCGCTCTGGTCGAGCTATCTGGTCAAGGTCTATGCCTGGAAACTGATCCTTGCCAAGGAGGGCATCCTCACCTGGATCTTTGCAAAGCTCGGCCTGTCCTCGCTGCTCGATGCCATCCTGGCCATCCCGGTGATCGGCGGCAATTCCCTGTCGATCAGCTATATCGGCACCTTTCTGGTCTTCGTCTATGTCTGGCTGCCTTACATGATCCTGCCGACCCAGGCAGCCCTTGAGCGCGTGCCTGGCAACCTGATCGAAGCCTCCGGCGATCTGGGTGCCCGCCCCGGCCAGACCTTCCGCCATGTGCTGCTGCCGCTGGCCCTGCCCGGCATCGTCGCCGGCTCGATCTTCACCTTCTCGCTGACATTGGGCGATTACATCATCCCGCAGATCGTCGGTTCCTCGCGCCTGTTCATCGGCCAGGCCGTCTACGCCCAGCAGGGCACCGCCGGCAATGTGCCGCTGGCAGCCGCCTTCACCGTCGTGCCGATCGTCATCATGGGCGTCTATCTCTGGGCCGCCAAACGCATGGGGGCCTTCAATGCGCTCTGACCGCTCCAATGACGCCGGATGGCCGCTGAAGATCGCCGCGGGCGCCGGTCTGCTCTTCCTGCATCTGCCGATCCTGCTGATCTTCGTCTATGCCTTCACCACCGAGGAGAAGAGTTTTCAATGGCCGCCGCCGGGCTTTACCACGCAATGGTTCGCGGTGGCCTGGAACCGTCCCGATGTCTGGGAAGCCTTGGCGCTGTCGGTCAAGGTCGCCTCGATTGCCACCGTGATCGCGCTGGTGCTCGGCACGCTTGCCGCCGCCGCCGTGGCGCGCACCGCCTTCTTCGGCCGCGAGGCGATCTCGCTGCTGGTCATCCTGCCGATCGCACTTCCCGGCATCATCACCGGCATTGCGCTGCGCTCGGCCTTTTCGCTGGCCGAGATCCCCTATTCCATGTGGACGATCATCCTCGGCCACGCCACCTTTTGCGTCGTGGTGGTCTATAACAATGCGGTCGCCCGCTTCCGCCGCACCTCCGGCTCGCTGATCGAAGCCTCGATGGATCTCGGCGCCGACGGTTTCCAGACCTTCCGCTACGTGATCCTGCCGAATATCGCCACGGCGCTTTTGGCCGGCGGCATGCTGGCCTTCGCGCTGTCCTTCGACGAGGTCATCGTCACCACCTTTACCGGCGGCCAGCAGGCAACGTTGCCGATCTGGATGCTGGAGGAACTGATCCGTCCCCGTCAGCGCCCGGTCACCAATGTCGTGGCCATGGTGGTGGTGATCGTCACCTTCCTGCCGATCCTGGCGGCCTATTACCTGACCCGCGACACAGACCAGATATCCGGCAGCGGCAAATGACGACAACTAAAACCGCGACGTGGCTCGACCTGCGTCGTCAGGCACAGATCTAAAAGACAAGGGAGAACGGTATGGACACGCAAATGCTGATTGGCTCGAGATTCGAGGCCGGCACCGAAACGGAGGAAAAGATCCTCAACCCGAAGACCGGCGAGACCATTCTCGATCTGCCGGAAGCCTCGCTGGCGCAGATCGATGCCGCCGTCGATGCGGCGGAGAAGGCCTTCGACACCTGGTCAACCACCACGCCGGCCCAGCGCTCGACCTATCTGCTGCAGATTGCCGATGCGATCGAGAAGGACGCGGTGGGATTTGCCACGCTGGAGAGCCTCAATTGCGGCAAGCCGATCAATGCCGTTCTAAATGATGAGATCCCGGCGATCGTCGATTGTTACCGCTTCTTTGCCGGCGCCATCCGGACGCTGCAGACGCCTGCGGCCGGCGAATATCTGCCGGGCCACACCTCGATGATCCGCCGCGATCCGGTTGGCATCGTCGGCTCGATCGCACCGTGGAACTATCCCCTGATGATGATGGCCTGGAAGCTGGCACCGGCCATTGCCGGCGGCAACACGGTGGTCTTCAAGCCCTCCGAGCAGACGCCGCTGACGGCGCTAAAAATGGCCAGGCTGATGGCCGACATCCTGCCGGAAGGCGTGGTCAATGTCGTGCTCGGCCGCGGCGAAAGCACCGGCAATGCGCTGATCAATCATCCGAAAATCAACATGCTGTCGATCACCGGCGATATCGCCACCGGCAAGAAGGTGCTGGCGGCGGCTGCCAAGACGGTCAAGCGCACCCATCTGGAACTGGGCGGCAAGGCGCCGGTCATCGTTTTCGACGATGCCGATATCGATGCCGTCGTCGCCGGCATCCGCGCCTTCGGCTATTACAATGCCGGCCAGGACTGCACGGCCGCCTGCCGCATGTATGTCGCCGACAAGATCTACGACAATGTCGTCGCCGACCTTGCCTCCGCCGTCTCGACGCTGAAATTCAACCTGGCCGACGACACGCAAAACGAAATCGGCCCGCTGATCTCCAGGCGCCAGCGCGACCGGGTCGAGAGCTTCGTCACCCGCGCCGCCGAGCACAAGCACATGGAAATCGTCACCGGCGGCAAGGTGTCCGGCGACAAGGGTTTCTTCTACGAGCCGACGGTCATTGCCGGCGCGCTACAGGACGACGAGATCGTGCGCCGCGAAGTGTTCGGCCCTGTTGTCTCCGTCACCCGCTTTTCGGACAGCAGCGATGCGGTCCGCTGGGCCAATGACAGCGATTATGGACTCGCCTCCTCCGTTTGGACCAAGGACATTTCCCGCGCCATGCAGACCGCCGCCAAGCTGCGCTACGGCTGCACCTGGATCAACACCCATTTCATGCTCTGCAACGAAATGCCCCATGGCGGCCTGAAACAGTCCGGCTATGGCAAGGACATGTCGGTCTATGCGCTGGAGGACTACACCGCCGTGCGCCATGTGATGATTGCTCACTGAAGAACTATCTGTGATCTGCCTGGCCGCACGGCCGGGCTGATCAGCCCTGCGAAAGTTCTGCACTGCATGATGCCCGCCAATCCGTAAACCATAGGGAGGGGCGCCGTTGGCGTGCCTGCCTATGCCGGACGATGCTGATGCGGAAGCCGAAACGACAAAAGGTATATGATGCAGGCGACACCCATTCTTTCCGCCCTGGCAACCTGTCTGCTGCTCGGCCTGGTCCTTCCGGCCGGAGCACAGCAGGTCGTTCCCGCGCCCGCATCGCCGCGCGCCCTGCCGGGCGCCCTTGAGGATGATCCCTACCTCTTCCACGTCTACGCGACCCGTCCGGGCGACCCGGTCAATATCCGCTCCGGCGCCGGCACCAGCTTCCGGATCATCGGCACGCTTGCCGATGGCGCCCCGGTCGAAAAGCTTGAGTGCCGCGACGACAGCCGCGGCTACTGGTGCCGGGTTGCCACCACCGACCGACCGCGGATGTCCGGCTGGGTGGTCGGCCGCACCTTGCACGAGGACGGCGTACCCCATGCCAAGGCCCCGAGCACGGACGACTACGTGGCCGAAGGGATCTATGACGCCATCAGCCCGAACCGCTGCCGGCAGTCTGGCGACCGTCCCATGGAAAATTGCAACTGAAGACCGTCACAGCCATCGTCACTCTCGACAACGGCGCGACCCTGTCGTCCCTGATGGTGTGAGGATGGGCGATGGACGACAAAAGGGCGTCCCGGTTGCCCGGAACGCCCTCGATTTTCGAATTGCCCTAAAAAATCAGGCCGACAGTTTCTGCGCGATCTGGCCGCGCAGCGTGCCGAGATCCTTGGCAAAGCCGCGAATGCCTTCGGCCAGCTTTTCCGTCGCCATGGCATCTTCGTTCATCGCCCAGCGGAAGGCCTTTTCATCCAGCGAAACAAGCGGGTCCGGCGTGGTCGACTGCGGCGACAGCAGGCGCGGCAGATCGCCGGTCGCGGCATCCAGTTCGTCGAGCAGAGCCGGGCTGATCGTCAGGCGGTCACAACCGGCCAGCGCGATGATTTCGCCGGCGCTGCGGAATGAGGCGCCCATGACGATCGTGTTGATACCGTTGACCTTGTAATAATTGTAGATCGACCGCACGGAAACGACGCCCGGATCGGTTTCCGGCGTGTAGTCCTGGCCGGTCGATTTCTTGTACCAATCGAGGATACGGCCGACGAAGGGCGAGATCAGGAAGACGTTTGCATCGGCGCAGGCAATGGCCTGGGCCTTGGAGAACAGCAGGGTCAGGTTGCAGTCAATGCCCTCGCTCTGCAGCACTTCCGCGGCGCGAATGCCTTCCCAGGTGGAGGCCAGCTTGATCAAGATGCGCTCGCGTTCGATGCCGCGTTCCTTGTAGCCGGCAATGATGCCATGCGCCTTGTCGATCGAGGCCTTGGTGTCGAAGGAGAGATCCGCATCCACTTCGGTCGACACACGTCCCGGCACGAGGCCGGCCAGAGCCGCGCCGACCGAGATCGCCAGACGATCGGCGATCGCGCCGACCACCGCATCGTCCTTGCCGCCCTTGGCCTTGCCCCAGGTAATCGCTTCCTCGAAAGCCTCGGCAAAGGCTTCGGTGCCAAGCGCCTTCAGAACGATCGACGGGTTTGTGGTGCAATCCACCGGTTTCAGACGGGCGACGGCTTCGATATCGCCGGTATCGGCGACAACCGTCGTCATGGCGCGAAGCTGGTCAAGTTTGGAAGTCATGCTTAAAATTCCTTCAGGTGCCTATAGTGAACCGTCAGGCCAGCACATTGTTCCGCAGCAAAGGGCTCAATGCGCACTGCGCCATTACCGTGATTATCGCCGCCCAACCAGCATCAAGTCAAGACATTTGTGCATCTCGTTTGACATAAGTCTCACAAATAGCGATAGTACGGACACCTGCAACAGGAGCCGTCAACGACGTGGCAAAGCTCAGGCGCGAAACCCACATCGCCTATTCGGAAGCCGCCTCCGTGCGGCTGCGCGCCGCATGGCTCTACTATAACCAGGGCCTGACCCAGAAGGATGTGGCCGAGCGGCTCGGTATCAGCCGCAGCACCG
Source organism: Rhizobium sp. CG5 (assembly GCF_023701945.1). Classification (GTDB taxonomy): domain Bacteria; phylum Pseudomonadota; class Alphaproteobacteria; order Rhizobiales; family Rhizobiaceae; genus Allorhizobium. Next base: position 928 of record NZ_JABAEF010000013.1, on the reverse strand, counting down.
TCATCCGCCTGCTCGACGAGGCCTTGAAGCGCGCCGAAGTGCAGATCTGGATCAGCGACAGCGTCAATGATTGCGTGGAACTGGCCGTCCGACTGGAAAAGGCCCTGGGGCTCGATGAGGCCGTCGTCGTGCCGGCACCGGTCGGCCAGGATGCCACATCCATAGCCAAGGCGGTCGGGCTGGCGCTTGGCCAGTTCCTGACCGAAGTGGTCACCGACAATGCGACGATCGGTGTCGGCTGGGGCCGCACCATGACCGCCTCGCTCGCCGGCTTCCGCCCGCCCCGCCGCGAAAACTGCAAGGTGGTCTCCCTTTTGGGCGGCATCGTCGCCGTGCACCAGACCAATCCGATCGACTACACCTGGCGGCTTGCCAGCCAGCTCGGCGCCGAATGCTACATGTTCCTGGCGCCCCTGCTGGTCGATTCGGTCGCCACCAAGCGCGCCCTGATCGAGCAATGCGGCCTGAAGACCATCTATGACCTGGCCGAGGACCTCGATCTCGCCATCGTCTCCTGCGGCGACATCGGCCCCCATTCCACCTCCCTGTCGGAAGGCTTCATTTCCCGGCAGACGCTGGAAGAGCTGATCGTCGCCGGCTGCGTCTGCGACACCATGTTCAATTTCCTCGATGCCGAGGGCCGCTCCGTCGACCACCCGATCAACGAGCGCGTCATGTCGGTCGATCTCGATACGCTGAAAAAGGCCAAACACATCGTCATCTGCTCCGGCGGCGCCCACCGGGCGCTCGCCATCCGCGCGACGATCAACCGCATCGGCTGTAACACGCTGATCACCGACGAGAGCGCGGCACGGGAACTGTTGCGGCTTGTGGAAGAAATGTCTGGCTGAAAACGACGCCCTTTTCACAAAACCAGCCTGCCGCGCGTGAAACAGTCCCCTCCCCACCCTCCCCACAAGGGCAGGGG
>NZ_JABAEF010000012.1:19921-208241 GCF_023701945.1 Rhizobium sp. CG5 | reverse complement strand
CCGCCGAGCCGCTTGGCCTGCGCGGTAGCCTGACGCTCGGCACCAGTGCCGCGCCGGTGGCGCTTCGCGAGGAAACCAGCGGCGGATGGATCAGCGACCTGTTGCGCGGCGCGTCGCGCGAGGAGCCGCTGGAGGCTGCCCCGACGATCCGTGCTGCAGCACCCCGCCCGGCTCCCGAAGCCGCACCGGCACCCCGGGTTACGGACAACCGCAATCCGAAGCATATGGTGGAATCGCTGAACTCGCTGTCGGTCGATATCGCCCGCGCCATCGATCACGATGCCTCGGTCGACCTGTGGCGCCGCTATCAGCGCGGCGAGCGCGACGTGTTCACGCGCCGGCTCTACACGCTGAAGGGCCAGCAGACCTTCGACGAGATCAAGCGCAAGTATGACCGCGAACCGGAATTCCGCACCGCCGTCGACCGCTATATCGCCGACTTCGAAAAGCTGCTTGCCGACGTTGCCCGCACAGACCGCGACAAGTCCGTGACCCAGTCATACCTGACCTCCGATACCGGCAAGGTCTATACGATGCTGGCGCATGCGGCCGGCCGCTTCAGCTAAGCGGCACAGCCGCCAGCGACCAGACAAAAAAAGCCCCGGATCGTTGTCGATCCGGGGCTTTTTGATGGGAAGATTATAGGACTGCTGCGGCCCGTCACAGGGCCGTAAGTGTCGGATCAGATGGCGTTCAGCGTCCAGGTAACGATCTCGCCGGTCACTGCGGCAAAGGCATTGTCGAGGGCGGAGATGTAAGCGGTGTTTTCCGTGCCGCGGCTTGGAACCGTGGCTTTGAACACTTTCTGCGCGGCGATCGAGCCGTTGCGATCGTTGAGGATCTTCACCGAGATCTCGACGACTGCCTGGTCGGCACCCGACGTATCGATTTCGAAGGCGCGGATATCGGTGATCAGCTGGTAGTCGATCGCCAGTCCCTGCCCCGGCTTGCCGACGCCGCCGAGCTTGCCGGTGTTCTCGAAGGCTTCCACCAGCTTGGACTGCACCATGCGCGGCAGCTTGTCGCTCCACTGGGACTTCGACAGATACTGGACCTCGGACGCACTGACCCGCACCAGCACCATTTCGCTGTCGAGCGCCTTGAGCGCCGTCGGATCGGGCACGAGGAGCTGGCGACGGCTGGCAGCTGGCGCCGTTGTCGTCACCGCGGATGCCTGGAGATCATAGGTGTCATTTGAGGCTGCCGTGCCACAGCCTGACAGGCCCAGTGAAGCCAATGGCAAAACCACTACGGCGGCCAGCAAACCCCGTCGACGCAAAACCCGTTCAGATCCGCTCATGCTGTCCCATTCTCCTCGGTTCGCGCGGCTCATCGACGCGTCCGTCCGTCATATTGCTTGATCGTATCGCCGCCGAACAGCAGCCTTTGTGGATCGCGATCGAAATTACTAATCGCGTCGTCGAGGTTGCGCACCGTGTTGCGGGTATCATCCACCAGTGTCTCGATGTCTTTCAGCCCCGACGACGAGAAGCGCGCCAGATTGTCGGCGATCGGCCCGATCTTGGCATTCAGGTTGTCGGCCACGCCGCGGATCGATTCCAGAGTGCGGCGGGCTTCGGCCGACAGCGAATTGGTGTCGTCGGACCCCAGCAGCGCGTCCACCTTCTGCAGGATGCCGTCGACGCGGCTGGAAGCATTGTTGAGCTTGTTGGACAGCTGCGTGAAGTCGGTGATCGCCTGGTCGATGTCTTCCTGCCGCCCGCTGATGCGGGTGCTGAGGGCGGAGAATTCGGCAGCGGCCTTGCGGGCGTCAGCCACGGCGACCGACACGTCGTCGACCACCTGGGTGACCTTCTGGCTGTCGACGGAAGCGATCAGACCATCGATCTTGCCCAGCGTCACCTCGGCACTCTTGCCAAACTGGGTGAAGGTCTCGGCCGTTGCCGTAAAGCCGTCGACGGCCGTGCCGATCTTGTCGGATGCGGCGGCAATCTTGCCGGTGAAGGCCTCGGCATTGGCAAGGATGGTGTCCACCTTTTTCGGATCGACGGACCGCAGCAGCTCTTCGGCCGCCGAGAGGGTCGAATCGAGGCGACCGGACAGGCCGGTGACCGTATCGGACAGGGCGCTGACGCTGGTCAGGAACTTGTCGATGCCGTCGGCATTGTCGGCCAGCGCCTTGGAAAAGGTCTCGGCATTCTTGACCGTGTTGGTCAGAGGTCCCCGCGCATCGACGATGAAACCCTGGAGCTGGCCGATAGCATCGTCGGCACGCTTCAGGATCTTGTCGGCGGTCGCCAGAAGATTGGTGACACTCGACTGATCGGCAACCAGCATGGCCGGCTCGCCGGATGCCATGGCATTGGCCAGAATGTTTTCGCCGGCGGCCTCGCCGCCAGACATTTCGATGTAGGCGGCTCCCGTCAGGCCCTGAATTTCCAGAATCGCCTTGGTGGTGTTGCGGATCGGAGCATCCGCCTGCACTTCGGTGGCGGCCACGGAAAACTTCGGATCGTCGCGATCAATGTAGAGATTGCGAACGGAGCCGACCTGGATACCGTTGAAGCGCACAGGGGAGCCGACGCTCAGGCCGTTGGCGGAGCCCGGAATGCGAATGTTGAGCGGCGCCATCGGACCGCCGCGCCCATACTCGGCCATCCAATAGACGAAGCCGAAGGCGGCCGCGATGACCATGACGGTAAAAAACCCGACGATTGCGTAATTGGCTTTGGTTTCCATCAGTCTCAATCACTCTTGCGGATTTTCAATGGCCGGATCGGGCCGTGGAATGGAGCGCGCACGCTTGCCTCTGAAATAGGTCTTCACCCACTCATCCTCGCAGGCAAGCATATCTTCCAGCGTACCTTCCACCAATACACGCTTCTCGCCCAATACGGCAATGCGGTCACAGGCGGAAAACAGGCTGTCGAGATCGTGGGTCACCATGTAGACGGTGAGCCCCAGCGTATCGCGCAGGCGCATGATCAACTCGTCGAATTCGGCAGCCCCGATCGGGTCGAGGCCGGAGGTCGGTTCGTCGAGGAAAACAAGATCGGGGTCAAGGGCAAGGGCACGGGCGAGAGCCGCGCGCTTGATCATGCCGCCGGACAGTTCGGAGGGGTATTTGTCGCCGGCATCGGCGTCCAGCCCGACCATCTCGATCTTCAGATAGGCGAGTTCGTCCATCAGCCATTTCGGCAGCTGCAGATATTCGCGCATCGGCAGCTGGATGTTTTCCTTGACGGTCAGCGAGGAAAACAGCGCGCCCTGCTGGAACAGCACGCCGAGACGGGTATCCAGCCCCATGCGTTCCTCATCCGTGACCGCGTCATAATCGGCGCCGAGAATGGAGATCTTGCCGGCGCGGCGCGGCAGCAGACGCAGAACCGTGCGCATCAGCACCGACTTGCCGGCGCCGGATGCACCGACGAAGCCGAGAATCTCGCCGCGATAGATATCGAGATCGAGTTTGTCGAGAACGATCTTGTCGCCGAAACCGACGGTCAGGCCGCGCACCGACAGGACGGTTTCCCGCTTTTCGTTTGGAGGCTGCATTTCTGATTCGTTCATCCCGGCCTCCCTAGAAGTCTATGGCCGCGTAGAATATGGCAAACAGCCCATCCACGAGAATGACGACAAAAATGGATTTGACCACCGAGGCGGTGACGTGGCGGCCGAGCGATTCGGCGCTGCCGCCAACCTTCATGCCCTCGACGGCGGCGACGATGCCGATGATCAGCGCCATGAACGGCGCCTTGATCATGCCGGAGGCCAGCGTCGAATAGTCGACCGCATCGTGCAGGCGGGTGGCAAAGGTCTGGAAGGTGATGCCCGAATAGCTCCAGGTGACCACGGCGGCACCGTAAAGTGCTGCAAAATTGGCGATGATGGTCAAAAGCGGCAGGGCGATGGTCAGCGCCACCAGGCGCGGGAAGACCAGAACGCCGATCGGATTGAGGCCGATGACCTTGAGCGCGTCGATTTCCTCGCGCATCTTCATCGAGCCGATTTCCGCGGTGATGGCGCTGCCTGAGCGGCCGGCGATCATGATGGCGGTCAGCAAGACGCCGATCTCGCGCAATTGCAGGATGCCGACCAGATCGACCACGAAGACTTCGGCGCCGAAATAGCGCAGCTGGAAGGCGCCCTGCTGGGCGATGATCGCGCCGATCAGGAACGACATCAGCACGATGATCGGCACGGCGCGAACGCCCATATGATCCAATTGATTGACGACCGAGGCCGGCGAGACGCCGGTGCCGCGGCCTTTCTTGGCCTGCGCGCCGCGCACGGCAGAGCCGAGCACATACATCATGGCGACCGCATCCAGCCAAAGTCCCGAGGCCAGTTCGCCGACGGGCGCAAAGACCCGCTGAAACAGCGGAACATGCAGCGCCACCTTTTTCGGCACGGCAACGCTTTCCGGCAAGGCATCGACCAGTTCGCGCATCTGATCATCGGAACTGACGATTTCGACCGAACCGCCCTTTTCGCGCGCCGCGTTCACCATGCGCCGCACCAGCCAGGCGCCGGCCATGTCCATGCTTGAAATGCCGGACAGGTCGATCTCGACCACGTTCTGGCCGTCGGCGCCGAGGGTATCGAGCTGCTTCAGCACAGACTCTAGGCTGTCATTGCGCCAGCGCCCGGTCAGAATCAGCCGCCGCCCAGCCCCTTCAGCCGCATCTTCGGCTGCCAGCGCAGCGGTGTCCTGTTGTGGCGACGTCAAGATGATCTAAACTTTCCAGGCTTTCGGCCGCGTTGAACCGGTTACTCAAGGCGGATGCCGAAGAGTCGTCTATTAACGCAATATAGCCTGCCTTCTCAGCAATTCCATGGCCCCGCTGCACTAAACGCCGCCGCGTTACCCAGCAGCAACACCATTCTTTGGCGCGCGGCCTTCATGCGCCTGGGATTGTTGGAGAATGCGTAAGCGAAATGTCCGGTAGGCTGGGGATTTTCGACAGCAATCGGCGGTCGCCTGCGCCGAATTTAGGCTGCCTGCACGTCACCCGCCTTCACCGGTTCACCCGGCATGGCAACCGGCCTGTCGGCGGCCAGGGCCTTCAGCTCGACTGGCGCGCCGATGCGGTGTCCCCAGGAGATCAGCTCGAATCGACCGTCATAGTGCTCGGCAATCGCCGTGCAACTTTCCACCCAGTCGCCGGTATTGATGTAGTGGATTCCGTCGATATCCTCCATCACGGCATGGTGGATATGACCGCAGATGACGCCGTCGACCTCGTTGCGGCGGGCTTCCTCCACCACGACGCGCTGGAATTCCCCGATGAAGTTGACCGCCTGCTTGACCTGCAGTTTGGCCCAGGCCGAAAAAGACCAATATGGCAGGCCGATAAGGCGGCGGACACGGGCGAGAAGGATATTCATGGCGATGGCGGTGTCATAGGCCCAGTCGCCGAGATAGGCGAGGAGCCGCGCATTGCGCACCACCACGTCGAACTCGTCGCCATGCAGAACGAGATACTTCTTGCCGTCGGCCGCTTCGTGGATCATGCGCTCGGCCACTTCGATGCCGCCGAAATGGGAGCCGGGAAAGCCGCGCAGGAATTCGTCATGGTTGCCGGGTATATAGACGATACGTGTGCCCTTGCGCGCCTTGCGCAGCAGTTTCTGGACGACGTCGTTGCAATCCTGCGGCCAGTACCAGCTGCGTTTCAGCCGCCAGCCATCGACGATGTCGCCGACCAGGAAGATCGTATCCGCCTCATGGCAGCGCAGGAAATCGAGCAGGAAGTCGGTCTTGGCCGCCTTCGAGCCGAGATGCACGTCAGAAATGAACAGGGTTCTGAAATGCCGTGTGTCCATTGGTGCGTTCACAGGCGTCTTCCTCTTCGCGTCTTCCTGGATAGGCCTTCAAAACCAGAGTCTTGTTTCAGGAAGATGACAAAGTGCCATATGGCAGCAGCGCTGCGGGCAACGCCCGGACAAGTGTCACATTTCAGCCGAAAGACCGGCGTGACCGGCCAGATCATGCCCCGTCTGCGCCAGCAAATCCGCGCATAGGAGAATTATCCCCTCCCTCATCCGAGCATTTGTTGTATGGAGAGACTCCATGCCGCATTCACGACAGATCCGGGACGACCATGACTTTTGAGGACAAGACCAAGACTCCGCCAACACCGCAATCCGCCGATCTCGATTCGCAGGCGCTGTTTTACCATCGCTATCCCCGCCCCGGGAAACTGGAGATCCAGGCCACCAAGCCGCTTGGCAACCAGCGCGATCTGGCGCTTGCCTATTCGCCGGGCGTCGCCGCCCCCTGCCTGGCGATCCGCGACAATCCCGAGATGGCCGATGACTATACGGCCCGCGCCAATCTGGTGGCGGTGATTTCCAACGGCACCGCCGTGCTCGGCCTCGGCAATATCGGACCGCTGGCCTCCAAGCCGGTGATGGAAGGCAAGGCCGTCCTGTTCAAGAAATTCGCCGGCATCGACGTCTTCGACATCGAGATCGATGCGCCGGGCGTCGAGGCGATGGTCTCGACCGTCTCCGCCCTGGAGCCGACCTTCGGCGGCATCAACCTGGAAGACATCAAGGCGCCCGAGTGCTTCGAGGTCGAGCGCCTGCTGCGCGAGAAGATGAATATACCGGTTTTCCATGACGACCAGCATGGCACCGCCATCATCGTCGCTGCCGCCATCCTCAACGGTCTGGAACTGGCCGGCAAAAGCATCGACGATGTGAAGATCGTCGCCTCGGGTGCCGGGGCTGCCGCCCTTGCCTGCCTCAACCTGCTGGTGGCGCTCGGTGCCAAACCTGAAAACATCTGGGTGCACGATATCGAGGGCCTGGTCTACAAGGGCCGCAACGAATTGATGGACCCGTGGAAAGAGGTCTATGCCCAGGACAGCGACAAGCGCGTGCTGGCTGAAAGCATCGGCGGCGCCGATGTCTTCCTCGGCCTGTCGGCGGCCGGCGTGCTGAAGCCGGAACTGCTGGTGCAGATGGCGGAAAAGCCGCTGATCATGGCGCTGGCCAATCCGACGCCGGAAATCATGCCGGAACTGGCGCGCAGCGCCCGGCCCGATGCGATGATCTGCACCGGCCGGTCGGACTTCCCCAACCAGGTCAACAATGTCCTCTGCTTCCCCTATATCTTCCGCGGCGCGCTCGATTGCGGTGCCACGACGATCAACGAAGAGATGAAGATGGCGGCGGTCAAGGCGATCGCAGCGCTTGCCCGCGAGGAAGTCTCGGAAGTGGCCGCCAAGGCGGTGTCCGGCGAGGCGCCGATCTTCGGTCCGAACTATCTGATCCCCTCGCCGTTCGATCCGCGGCTGATCCTGCGCATCGCACCGGCGGTCGCCAAGGCTGCGGCCGACAGCGGCGTTGCCCGCCGTCCGATCACCGATTTCGACACCTATCTCGACCAGCTCAACCGTTTCGTGTTCCGCTCCGGCTTCGTGATGAAGCCGATCTTCACCAATGCCAAGACCGCCGCCAACAAGCGGGTGATCTTTGCCGAAGGCGAGGATGAGCGGGTGCTGCGCGCCGCCCAGGTGCTTCTGGAAGACGGCATCGGCAAGCCGATCCTGATCGGCCGCCCGCAGATCATCCAGTCCCGATTGGAGCGCTTTGGCCTGCGCATCCGGCCGGGCACCGACTTTGAGGTGGTGAACCCGGAAGACGATCCGCGCTACCGCGACTATGTCGACGAATATCTGGCGCTGGTCGGCCGGGCCGGCGTCAACCCGGAGGCCGCCCGCACCATCGTGCGCACCAGCAGCACGGTGATCGGCGCCCTGGCGGTCAAACGCGGCGATGCCGATGCGCTGATCTGCGGCGTCGAAGGCCGGTTCGACCGGCACCTGCGCGACGTGCGCCAGATCATCGGCAAAAAGCCGGGCGTCTGCGCCTTTTCCGGCCTCAGCCTGCTGATCTCGCAGCGCGGCGCGATCTTCCTGACCGACACGTTCGTCACCCACAATCCGCCGGCCGCCGAAATCGCCGAGATGACCATTCTGGCGGCCGAAGAAATTCGCCGTTTCGGCATCACGCCGCGCGCGGCCCTGCTCTCCCATTCGAACTTCGGCTCGCGGGACAGCGAAAGCGCCCGCAAGATGCGCGAGGCATTGGCGATCATCAAGCAGGCGGCACCGGAGCTTGAAGTGGACGGCGAAATGCAGGGCGGCTCGGCCCTGTCGGAGTCCTTGCGCAAGCGCGCCATGCCGGACAGCACGCTGACCGGCGAGGCCAATCTGCTGGTCTTCCCCAATCTCGACTCTGCCAATATCTCGCTCGGCATCGTGCGCACCATGATGGACGCCCTGCATGTCGGGCCGATCCTGCTGGGCGCTGCCCTGCCGGCTCATATCCTGTCGTCGTCGGTCACGTCGCGCGGCGTGGTCAACATGGCTGCCCTGGCGGTGGTCGAGGCATCGCAGCCCGCCTGATGGCGGATGAGAGTTGATGTTCCGCCGCGGGTCGGCGGGACATCTTCCGCTTGGAATTGTGCCTGCACTTAAGTTAAACGTGGATTACCGGTTGGCGCGGCCCGACCTGTCTTTTATGATGGCAGCGGTGTTGGCCGCGATCCGCGGCCTGTCGGTGCTGCAAATGACGCTATCGGACCTGTTTTGTGACCTTTGATCGGCCCATACTCACGCTTCTGCTGGCGGCTGTGATCGCCACGACGGCCACCCATGCCGGAGCTACAGCCGTGTGCGAAAGGTTGCGCGAGACATTGGCCCGCACCCCGGTCGTCGTCGGCGCCAGTTCGGAAATCCGCCAACATTCCAGCGCCATTGCCCGCCAGAACCTGGAGATCCGCAAGGTGCGGCACGACCTCAGGCAGATGGGTTGCGGCAATGGCAGCATCATCACCTACGGCAACAGCGATCAGAACATCTGCGTCGAGCTCTCGGATGCGCTGTCGCGCATGGAGGCCAACAAGCAGACGCTGGTCGAGAAGCGCAAGGCCATCGGCACCAGCAATGCCGACAGCAACCCGGCACGCCAGCGCATCCTGGCCGCCATCGATGCCAATGGCTGCAACGCGCTGCCAGAGCCTGCGCCGGAGCCGGTCGAGGCCGAGGCAGCTGCACCGGAGCTGCGGGGGCTGATCCGCCAGCCCGACAGCGACCGCAATGCTTTCGATGCCCTGGCCGACCAGCTGGGTCAGGATTACCCCAGCCATGGCGGCAATCTGCGTACCCTCTGCGTGCGCACCTGCGACGGCTCGTTCTTCCCGATCTCGGCCAATGCGACGCCGCTCAATTTCCGCCGCGATGCGCAAGTGTGCCAGCAGATGTGTCCCGGCACCGAGACCGAACTTTATTATCACTCAATCCTCACCGAGGAGAGTGCGGACATGGTGTCGGCCTCGACCGGGCAGCCCTATCGGTCCCTGCCGACGGCATTTTCCTATCTGAGCCGCCCGACCGGCGACAGGCCTGCCTGCGGATGCAATCTCACGGCCGAGCAGAAGAAGAGCCTGCCGGGCGGGCAGACGCCGGCGGGTGCTAGCTATTCCTCGATCACCGAATTCAAGACGAAGCCCGCTTCCCCGGCACCGGCGCAGCCACCGATCGCCATGCCGGAACGACCCTACAATCCGGCCGAAAGCCAGGTGCGGCGGGTGGGCCCGATGTTCCTGCCGACGGAAACGAGCAGCATCGATCTCAAGAACCCGGCTTTGCCGGGACCGCAGCCCGTGCAGCAATAAGGCGTGAGGTCGCATGGCCACGCACGAGCCCTGTGTTGCCCGCCGCTCCCAATTTGAATCATCGCTTCCGCTTACTCTTATGATTTTGCAGCGCATTTAACGATCAGTGACTGCGCCGTTTCAATCCTCGCCTTGCCAGGTCTCCTCGAAGATCATGTCCTCCAGCGGCAATCGCTGGCGCCAGCCTTTAACCTCCAGTTCCGGCCTCTCGTAAAGAGTATCGACATGGCCGACGCAGAGCCATCCGACAATTTCGACATGGAGCGGAATCGACAGGATCTCACGCAGGTCCTGCGCGTGAAAAATGCTGACCCAGCCGACGCCGAGGCCCTCGGTGCGGGCCGCAAGCCAGAGGTTCTGGATGGCGCAGACGGTCGAGTAACTGTCCATGCGCGGATTGTGGGTTCGCCCGAGCACGACCGGTCCGCCACGGGTCGGATCCGAGGTCACGCAGATGCCGAGCGGCGCCTTGAGGATACCTTCGAGCTTGAGCGACCGGTACAGCGCCTGCCGGTCCTCGGGAAACAGCGCGACCGCTTCCTCATTGGCGCGGCTGAAAGCCTGCCAGACCTTGCGGCGGCGTTGTTCATCCCGCACGGTGATGAAATTCCACGGCTGCATGAAGCCGACCGACGGCGCATGATGGGCGGCCAGAAGAATGCGGCGCAGCACATCGTCTGCCACCGGTGTGGGCAGGAATTCATTGCGGACATCACGCCTGGTCATGATCGCCCGGTAGACAGCGTCGCGCTCCTCGATGGAAAACGCGCCCGCCCGGACCAGAGGTTCCGCTGGTTCAGATTGCATCGTCAACTCCCCAACAATGCCTGCAACCGCCTGCCGTCCAAGCAGGACCGTCTATGATATCAGGCCGGTCTTCTGACTGGGCGTCATCTGAAAGCCGCAGCCTTCCCGACCGGATGGGGTCAGTGGCCTGGTTGCACAAAGGCAACCGCTTGCGGCAGACATCGGCCTTACAGCGTTGGGCACGTTCCGGACTTGCACCGAATTCCCGATTCTCCCGTCAAGGACGGGCACCTGATGGGTGACACTGGCCATAAAGCAGCCTTCAGTGCAAGTGAGGTCAGCCGATCCAGATCACCCGGCCACCGGGAAATAGCGCATATAGGCGAATTCCAAACCGTCCGGCGACCAGCACGGCACATTGATCGTGCCCTGCCCGCCAAACAATTCGAACAGGGTTTCGATGTTGCCGCCGTCCGGATCCATCAGGCGCAGCCGGACATCGAGATCGCGGGGATGATCGAAGACGTCGGGCGCGTAGGACAGCAGCAGCACCTTGGCTCCGTCCGGCGACGGATGGGGAAACCAGTCGCCAAAGCCATCATCGGTGATCTGCTCGACGTCCGTGCCATCGGGACGGATGCGCCAGATCTGCATCCGGCCGGTTCGGCTGGAGTTGAAATAGATCCACTGGCCGTCGGCGGAATAGTCGGGACCGTCATTGCGCCCTTCGCCGGATGTCAGCCGCCTCTCGTCGCTGCCATCGATGGCGATGGTGTAGATATCGAAGACATTGTCGCGAATGCCGCAATAGGTGAACCGCTGGCCATCCGGCGACCAGCCATGCCAGTAGGACGGCAAGTTCAAAGTCACCTGGCGGGGGTCTCCGCCGGTCGACGGCAGGACATAGATGCAGGACTTGCCGTATTCCGTCTTGTCGGAGATGGCGATCAGCGTGCCGTCCGGCGATATGCCGTGATCATTGTTGATCCGGCCGGCAAAGCCGAGATTGATAGGCTGCGGCGGCGCACTGCCGTCGACCGGCAGCCGGTACATTCCGCCATCGCCGTTGATGAGCAGATGTTGCCCGTCAGGGGTCCAGTTGGGCGCCTCGAACAGCGCCTCGCTCTGCCAGACCACCCGATGGCTACGGCTCGCCAGGTTGAAAATCTCCAGCGAACTGCGCATCTGGCTCCCTCCCGAACCGGACCGAAAGCCGGTCTGTTTTTTGTTTTACGCAATTCCGGATGCAAAACCGGTTCCCACTTTTGCTGGAATTGCGCTAGCGGTCGCGGAACCGGTTGGTGATGGGATAGCGGCGGTCGCGGCCGAAATTCTTCTTGGTGATCTTGACGCCCGGCGCCGACTGGCGACGCTTGTATTCGGCGAGATAGAGCAGATGCTCGATGCGGTGCACGGTTGCGATGTCATGGCCGCGCGCCACGATATCCTCGACCGCCATTTCCTTCTCGACCAGGCATTCCAGGATATCGTCGAGCACCGGATAGGGCGGCAGCGAATCCTGGTCGGTCTGGTTGGGCCTGAGTTCCGCAGAAGGCGCCTTGGAGAGGATATTGGCCGGGATGACCTCGCCCGAAGGTCCCAGCGCACCCGGTGGCACGTGTTTGTTGCGCCAGGCCGACAGGGCATAGACCTGCATCTTGTAGAGGTCCTTGATCGGATTGAAGCCGCCGTTCATGTCGCCATATAGCGTCGCATAACCGACCGACATTTCCGACTTGTTGCCGGTTGTCACCACCATCGAGCCGAACTTGTTGGAGATCGCCATCAGGATCGTGCCGCGGGTGCGGCTCTGCAGGTTTTCCTCGGTGATGCCGCTTTCGGTTCCCTCGAACATGTCGGCGAGCGCCGAGAGAAAGCCTTCGACCGGCTCTGCAATCGGCACGATGTCGTAGTGGCAGCCGAGCGCCTTGGCGCAGGCGGCCGCGTCCGCGAAGGATTCCTCCGAGGTGTAGCGGTAGGGCAGCATGACCGTGCGCACCCGCTCCTCGCCCAGCGCATCGACGGCAATGGCCGCGCAGATCGCTGAATCGATGCCGCCCGACAGGCCGAGCACGACGCTCTTGAAGCCGTTCTTGTTCACATAGTCGCGAAAGCCGAGCATGCAGGCGCGGTAATCGGCCTCTTCGGCCTCCGGCACATGGGACATGACGCCCTCGTCGCAGCGCCAGCCATCGGCCTCGCGGCGCCAATTCGAGACGAACAGCGTCTCCTCGAACTGGCTCATCTGGAAGGCAAGCGTCTTGTCGGCATTGAAGCAGAAGCTCGCGCCGTCGAACACCAACTCGTCCTGCCCACCCAACTGATTGGCATAGACCATGGGAAGGCCGGTTTCGATCACCTGCTTCAGGACGACCTGGTGGCGAATATCCACCTTACCCCTGTAGTAGGGCGAGCCGTTGGGCACCAGCAGCATTTCCGCGCCAGATTCCGCCAGCGTCTCGCAAGCGCCGAGATCGCCCCAGATATCCTCGCAGATCGGAATGCCGATGCGGACGCCACGGAAATTCACCGGCCCCGGCACATCGCCGGCGACAAACACGCGCTTCTCGTCGAACTCGCCATAATTGGGCAGGTCGATCTTGTCGCGGATCGCCACAATGCGGCCGCCGTCGACTACGGCCACGGAATTGTGCCGCCCCTTGTCGCCCTGGCGCGGGAAGCCGACCACAATGCCGGGGCCGCCATCGGCCGTATCGGCGGCGAGTTCCTCGACGGCGGACAGGCAGTTGCGCAGGAAGGACGGCTTCAGCACCAGATCCTCCGGCGGATAGCCGGACAGGAACAGTTCCGTCAGCAAAAGCAGGTCGGCGCCCTGGGCGGCGGCCTCGGCCCGCGCCTCGCGCGCCTTGGCAAGGTTGCCGACCACGTCGCCAACCGTCGGATTGAACTGCGCAATCGCGATGCGCAACGTGTCGGGTCTGGTCGGTGTGTCGCTCATGACAATCGTTTACCGCGCGCCGCATGGCTGTGCAACGCCGCAGCACGAAAATCCGGAAGGCACCACCCTCGCAAGGCGCCAAAAACCGGGGACATCGGTGAGGCCAAGGCTGGTTCATGTAGCGTTCATGACGGCCATGTGACATTCAGATGAAATATTTATGACGATTGGACTCCGCTCTTGGTCGAAGTTGCCTCCAAACTCCAGACAGCCAGAAAAATAATCGCCTTTGCGGCGGCTCGCTCTGAGGTTGACGACACTCGGGCGCAGGCCCTGCGGGGAGCGATCTGCGTCGTCAATTCGCTGCTGCTGGCGGCGCTGACGGTCATGGGTGTCGAGTGGCTGGCGCGCGGCAGCCTTGATGACGTCGCCGAGTTCATGACCTCGCTGTCGCGCCCCGGCCTGACGGCGATCGGCCTTCTGTTCTTGATGATGCTGACGCTCGATGCGCTGCTCGGCCGGGCCTATCAATCGGCGCTTATCGTCGCGCCGGTCGCGCTGCTGCCGGCCTTCGTGTCCGGCCAGAAGCAGCTGTTCCTGTCCGATCCGCTCTATCCAAGCGACGTCCTGTTCGGCCGGCAGATCGCCGAACTGCTGCCCGTCATGGTGGCGGCCCGGCCGCTGGCCGCTGTGGCGATCTCGCTGTCTGCCGCGGCAGCGGTCGGCCTGCTCCTCTATTTCTGGTTCTTTGCCTGGCGCCGGTTTCCGGAATTGTCGGCGCGCTCCAAGCTGGCGCGCCTTGCCCTGGCGCTGCCGTCGATCGGCCTGTTCCTGCCGCTGATGGATTACGCCCACTATTCGCCGCTGCGCGATCGGCTCAACATCATTCCGATGATGTGGGACCAGACGGAAAACTACCGGCACAACGGATTTCTGCTGGCCTTCACCTTCAACCTGCCGATGGCCAAGATCACCGCCCCGGCCGGCTACAGCGCGGATACGATAGACGCCATCTCGCCGGGACCGACCATCGTACAGTTCGGGCCGCGCCGCGAACCTGATGTCATCATGGTCATGAGCGAATCCTTCTGGGACCCGACGCGGCTGACCAATGTCGGCCTGTCGCCCGACCCGATGCCAACGGTGCGGGAAAACCAGTCCGGCCACGTGTTTTCACCCGAGTTCGGCGGCATGACGGCCAATGTCGAATTCGAGGCGCTGACCGGATTTTCCAATGCCTATCTGCCCTATGGCAGCATTCCCTATCAGCAGTATGTGCGCCATCCCCTGCCGTCGCTGGCGACCTTCTTCCGTTCGAAAGGCTATAGCGCCAAAGCCTTCCATCCCTTCCAGAGCTGGTTCTGGAACCGCAGCGATGTCTATTCGTCCTTCGGCTTCGAGAGCTTCTTATCCGAGGAAAACCTGCCGCCGATGGAAAAGCGCGGCATCTTCGCCTCCGACGAGGCCCTGACGCGGGAAATCATCCGCCAGGCCGACAATGCCGAAGACCCGTTCTTCTACTTCGCGGTCTCGCTGCAGGGCCATGGACCCTATGAGGCGAACCGCTATGCGCGGAACACCATTTCAGTCTCGGCCCCCGGCTTGTCCCCGCAAAGCCAGGACGCCGTCGCAACGTTCGCCCAGGGCGTCCGCGAGGCCGACCACAGCCTGAAGATGCTGATGGACTGGGCCAAGGGCCGTGACCGGGAAACGATCATCGTGCTGTTCGGTGACCATCTGCCGCCGCTCGGCAGCGTCTATCCGGAAAGCGGCTTCATGACAGATCAGGTCGCCACCCGCAAAGCCTTGCCTCTGGTGATGAAACGCCAGCACGAGACGCCGCTGGTGATCTGGTCGTCGAAAAAGGGCCTGCAGAAGGATGTCGGCACGATCAGCCCCTCGCTGCTGCCCTTTCATATCGTCAAGCTGGCCGGCTTCAGGCACCCCTATTACACCGGCCTGCTGGGTCGTGTGCAGCGCCAGTACGGCATCATCGACCGCTACCAGCTGATCGGCCGCGACGGGCTTGCCCAGCCGGACTGGAGCCTGTCTGGCGGGCGGATCGACCCGGCCATTCGAGATCAGCAATTGCTGCAGCATGACATGATGTTCGGCGATCGTCACGGTGCCGAGCGCTTCTTCCCGGAAGACGCCGACCGGCGGGATCCGTCAAGCTGACACGGCTCTACCGGCCAGGCCGACGGCGGCATGACTTTTGAGCCGACGCAGGACCGTTTGTCATAAAAAAATCGTTGACACCGCAGCCCGGAGGATTTCTGTATCGCGGAGTTGTGTTGCCTTTATCCACCACGGATGACTTAAGAGTACTGTCGATATCTCCATGCTTCAGGAATTGGATAGCGTCTTTTCCACCAGACGGGCTTTGAGCCGCGAGCAAATCGCCGTTCATCCGCAATTCCCGGCGATCGAGCGGCAGATCGCCGAACACCTGATCGCGATCCATGACAAGACACCGCGTTTGTCGCGCCTCAAGGCCTCGCATCGCAAATGGCTGATGACCCATTCCCTCTATGCACTGTCGCTGCAGCGCGTTGAAAGCGACCCGCTTTCGGGCCTGACAGCGACGCGTTTCATCGAGATCGTCATGCAGCTTGGGGCTGCCAGCCGCAACACGGCGGCAGCGTTTCTGGCCGAAATGGTGGCCTACAAGTTCCTGCGCGATGTGGCCGGCGTCACCGACCGCCGGGTTCGGGTGCTTGAGACGACCGAGATCAGCAATCAGGCGATGATCAGCTGGTTCATGGGCCATATGGCCTGCCTCGATCAACTGGATGGTGGCGGGCGGGTTGCGGCCTGCACGGCCGATCCGCGCCTGTTTCGCATCGCCCAGCCGATCGCCGCTGCGATGCTGGTGGCCGACCCCGACTGGCGCAACCCGCCCGACAGCATCGGCCACTTCCTCAATTCCGACATGGGCGGCATGGTGCTGCATGACCTGATCGCCAGGCTGGATGCCGTGCCTGTTATGGCCGAGCAGATATCGATCGGCCCGGTGGCCCTGTCGGACCTCGGCGAACGATACCTGATTTCCGCCACCAATCTGAAGCGCATGTTCAAGCGGGCCGAAACCGAGGGCCTGCTCGGCTGGACCCTGCCACGCCGGCGCGGTGACCTCTTGTTGTCGCGCACCTTCCTTAGCGACTATTTCCGATGGCAGTCGGCGAAATTTGCCAGCCTCGACGAAGCCTATCTGATGGCAGCCGCAGAGCTTGGCAAAGGCGACAGCGCTCAGCCGGGCTCATCGACAGATCCCGTCACGGGCCGGCCCGCGTCAAACTTCGGCAATTCGTCGGCGATCTCGTAGAAATCGGCCTTGTCGGCGTAAAAGATATGGCTGCCGGTCAAAAGTCCGGCCGGCTGATCGAGCGCGCCGGCCAGGATCGAGACCTGATCCGCGCCGTCGCCACGCCAGAACAGGGCCGAGCCGCAGGTGCGGCAGAAGCCGCGCCCGGCATTGTCGCTCGACCGGTACCAGGTGACGTTTTCCGAGCCTGTTATCTCGACGTGGTCGTTGTCGACATCCGTCGTCGCATAGTAGAGGCCGGTCTGCTTGCGGCATTGGGAGCAATGGCAAAAGCTGACCGTGCCCACCGCGCCGCGGATCGTGAAGCGCACCGCGCCGCAAAGGCATGAGCCATTGTGATTTTCCTGCATATCGTCCGACCCTTGCCCAAAACAGAACCGGGCCAGCTTTGCCCAGCCGGCCCGGTTCGTCAATTTCAGACGGCTGATGGCAAGCATCAGCCAAATTCAAGCGACGGGGTTTGAGCCCCTAGCCGTTGGCAGCCATCATGCGCTTTTCGTCGCGGCCACCCTTCATCCGCTCGGCGAGCAGGAAGGCCAGTTCCAGGGCCTGGTCGGCATTGAGACGCGGGTCGCAATGGGTGTGGTAGCGATCCTGCAGGGCTTCCGCCGTCACGGTACGCGCACCGCCGGTGCATTCGGTCACATCCTTGCCGGTCATCTCGACATGGATGCCGCCCGGATGGGTGCCCTCGGCGCGGTGGATCTGGAAGAAGCTTTCGACTTCCGACAGGATCCGCTCGAACGGGCGGGTCTTGTAATGGTTGAGCGTGATCGTGTTGCCGTGCATCGGATCGCAGGACCATACCACCTTGCGGCCCTCGCGCTCGACGGCGCGGATCAGCTTCGGCAGATGATCGGCGACCTTGTCGTGGCCGAACCGGCAGATCAGCGTCAGCCGGCCGGCCTCGTTGGCCGGGTTCAGCGCGTCGATCAGCTCGATCAAATTGTCGGCCGTCAGGGACGGACCGCATTTGAGGCCGATCGGGTTCTTGATGCCGCGGAAATACTCCACATGGGCGTGGTCGAGCTGCCGGGTGCGGTCGCCGATCCAGATCATGTGGCCCGACGTCGCATACCAGTCGCCGGAGGTCGAATCGACCCGGGTCATCGCCTCTTCATAGCCGAGCAGCAGGGCTTCGTGGCTGGTGAAGAAGTCGGTTTCGCGCAGCGACGGCTGGTTTTCGGAATTGATGCCGATCGCCTTCATGAAATCCATGGTCTCGGAAATCCGGTCGGCGAGCTTGCGGTAGCGCTCGCCCTGCGGGCTGTCCTTGACGAAGCCAAGCATCCACTGATGGACGTTTTCCAGATTGGCATAGCCGCCCATGGCAAAGGCGCGCAACAGGTTGAGGGTTGCGGCCGACTGGCGGTAGGCCATCAGCTGACGTTCCGGATTGGGGATGCGCGCCTCTTCGGTGAACTCGATGCCATTGACGACATCGCCGCGATAGCTCGGCAGCTCGACACCGTCGATCGTTTCGAAATCCGACGAGCGCGGCTTGGCGAACTGGCCGGCAATGCGGCCAACCTTGACGACCGGCAGCTGGGCGCCGTATGTCAGCACGACAGCCATCTGCAGGAAGGCGCGGAAGAAGTCGCGGATCGTGTCGGCGCCATGCTCGGCAAAGCTCTCGGCGCAGTCGCCGCCCTGCAGCAGGAAGGCGTTGCCTTCGGCGACATTGGCCAGGTGCTTCTTCAGGCGGCGCGCCTCACCGGCGAAAACCAGCGGCGGAAAGGTTGCGAGCTGCGCCTCGGTGGCGCGCAGCGCTGCCTGGTCCGGATAGGCCGGAACCTGCTTGATAGGCTTCTGCCTCCAGCTGCTCGGGGTCCAATTCTGTGCCATGATCTTCACCTACTCTTGATGGGGCCACTACCTCCGGCCACCTTTGGTCGGGGGCTTATAAACTCTTAATGAAGTCTTGCAAAGCCGAAGTTTCCAACATCCGCACCGACTCGTTTACGCGCCTGCCGGTCGCACCCGGCGGCGAATTTTCAGTTCTGTTCGATTTTTTCGGCGGCATTAACGGATGCGCAACACTATGGACGCTAAGTGGAGCTGCACGATCAAAAGTTTCGATCGGGCAGAGCACCATGATGATGCCGCTTTCAGGTAGTGCGTAAGGCATTCATCATGCGTGGTCCCACCACGTCGTGTCGCCAACGACCTACCTCCCCTCGCTCGACCTCAAAAACCCGATCTGCCGCACCGCCCAAGCCCGTGGCGCGACCGGACGATCGCGCCAGATTTGCTGGTCAGACCCGCTCGCCGTTGCGGATCCGGTAGGTCGGGCTGTACATGGTCACCAGTTCCTCGGACGCGGTCGGATGCACGGCCATGGTGCGATCGAAATCGTCCTTGGTGCAGCCCGCCTTCAAGGTGATGCCGAGCAGCTGCGCCATTTCGCCGGCATCGTGGCCGAGAATATGGGCACCGACCACTTTGCGGTCGGCGGCATTGACGATCAGCTTCATGATGGTCTTGTCAGCCCGGCCCGACAGCGTTGCCTTCATCGGACGGAACTGGGCGCGATAGACCTCGATCTCTTCAAAGCGGCTGGCGGCCTGCTCTTCCGAAAGACCGACCGTGCCGATTTCCGGCTGGGAGAACACAGCCGTGGCAATCAAGTCATGATCGGGCGATGTCGGATTGTTCCTGAATTCGGTCTCGATGAAGCACATCGCCTCGTGAATGGCGACCGGCGTCAGCTGGACACGATCGGTCACGTCGCCCAAGGCGAAAATGCCCGGAACATTGGTGCGGGAATACTGATCGACGACGATGGCGCCGCGCTCGTTGACGGCAACACCGGCCGTTTCCAGGCCAAGGCCTGTGGTATAGGGATCGCGCCCGAGCGCCAGCATGACCTGATCGGCCGACAGGGCGCCACTGTTCCTGGTCTCTACTCTTAAGCCACCTGCAGCCGTCTTCGTCACCCTCTCGATCAGTTCCGAGCAGATGATGCGGATGCCTTTGCCTTCCATGGCCTGATGCAGGCCCTGGCGCATATCCTGGTCGAAACGCGACAGGATCTCCTTGCCGCGATAGATCAGGGTCGTGTCGACGCCGAGCCCGTGGAAGATATTGGCAAACTCGACCGCGATGTAGCCGCCGCCGGCAATCACGATGGAGTGCGGCAGCTCTTCGAGATGAAAGGCCTCGTTGGAGGTGATGCAAAGCTCGTGGCCCGGCAGCGAGGCATGGGGATTGGCGCCGCCGCCAACGGCAATGACGATCCGCTCAGCCGTCACCACCTGGCCGGTCTTGACCAGCCGGATGCTGTGCGGCCCGGTCAGTTCGGCGCGCGACTCGATGATCTCGGCGCCGGCATTTTCCAGACCCTTGCGGTAAAGCCCTTCCAGCCGGGTGATTTCCAGATCCTTGGCCGCGATCAGCTTCTTCCAGTCGAAGCTGCTTTCGCCAACCGTCCAGCCGAATCCTGCGGCATCCTCGAAATGTTCGTGGAACTGCGAGGCATAGACGAACAGCTTCTTCGGCACGCAGCCGCGGATGACGCATGTTCCGCCGAACCGGTATTCCTCGGCAATGGCGACCCGTTTGCCAAGGCCGGCGGCGAGCCGCGCGCTGCGCACGCCGCCGGAGCCGCCGCCGATCACGAAAAGATCATAGTCGAAAGAGGACATCGGCGGCTCCTGTGGAATATTCCAGAATGGGTTTGGCGGGGCGTATTGCAGGCCCTGATATAGGGTGCCGCAGTGCGAAATGAAAAGCCCGGAATTGCTTCCGGGCTTCAAAAATCAGCGGCTTGCGCCAGGGATGGGGTCCCGGATCAGGGCTTGGGCGCTTCAGTTGCTGCGGCCGGGGTCTGCATCTCGGTGCCGACGACCTTCAGCAGGGCTTCGTTGGCGTTCTTTTCCAGATCGCGTCCAACGCCGGCCGCCCAGATTTCGGCAGCCTTGCCCAGTTCGCGGTTGGCGATCGGCTGGTCCTTCAGGAGCTTCTTGCCGGTCTCGCTGGTGAAAAACTCGGCCATCCGGGTCAGGTCTTCCTGCGTGAAAGCCTTGGCGTAGACGAGCGCTGCTTCCTTTTCGAGGTCACCACGGCGCGGCGCCAAAGCCAGCGTCTGCTCATCGACTGTCTTGGTGATGGCATCCTCAAGATTGGGATAGGCCTGGATGAGCTGCGTCTTCAGGCGGCCGGACAGGCCGGGCAGAATATTGTCGAAACCATTGGTCACGCCGAGTGCTGCGATGGCGCTGCGGGCCGCCTGGACATGGGCTTCGGGAACGTCCTGCGCCTTGGCAGGAGCACCCAGCATGACGCATCCAACGACGAGGGCGGCAGCAGCGACGCGGCCGAAACCTTGATATCTGATCATGAAATTCAACGCTCCTGTTTTAAGTCTTTGCCTCAAGCACACGCGCACCGGCCGGACCGGCAATGATGGCAAGCGTGGCCAGGTTGATGAAAAGCCCGTGCTCGACGACGCCGGGTATGGAGTTCAGTGCTTCGGCCAAGGCCTCTGCATCAGGAATGCGGCCAAAAGATGCGTCCAGAATGTGATGGCCGCCATCCGTGGTGAAGACGCCGTCGCCAGAACTGCGCAGACGCAATTCCCCAGACAAACCAAGGGTTGCGGCCACTTTTTCGACGGCCAGCCGCGTCGAAACCTGACCATAGGGATTGATCTCGATGGGCAGGGGAAAGGATCCCAGCATGTCGACGACCTTGCTTTCATCGGCAATGACGATCATCCGCTGCGATGCCGCAGCGACGATCTTTTCGCGCAGCAGCGCGCCGCCGCCGCCCTTGATCAGCCGCAGACGCCCGTCGACCTCATCGGCGCCATCGATCGTCAGGTCCAGTTCCGGCAATTCGTCCAGCGACTTCAGCGGCACGCCAAGCTCGACGCACAGACGCGCCGTGCGCTCCGATGTCGGCACGCCTTCGACCTTCAGGCCGCCGGCAACCCGCTCGGCGAGCAGACGCACAAACTCCTCGGCGGTCGATCCCGTGCCGATGCCGAGCCGCATGCCATCCTCGACATGAGACAGTGCAGCCTCTGCCGCCTTTATCTTCATTTGGCGGATATCCATGCGCCAAAAGCTCCCGTCAGTTTCGTTGAAAGCTGTTTACACGGCTCTTCTGCCAAACGAAAGCCCTTTCACCGGGCCGAAACCGTTGCTTTTTTGGGTCTCTTACCCTAACCGCTTTGGGCAGGTTAATCCTGATCCGGAGCGCTGCCGTGACGACACCGACAATCGTATTCGACCTCGACGGAACATTGGTGGACACGGCACCAGACCTGGTCAGCAGTCTCAACCATACGATCGCCATCGCCGATCTGGCGCCGGTCGGCTTCGACGACCTGACGCACCTGGTCGGCCAGGGCGCCAAAGTGATGATCGAGCGGGCCTTTGCGCTGCGGGGATCGCCGCTCAACAGCGAAATGGTTCCGGCCCTGCTTGAGCGTTTCGTCGATCACTACAGCGCCACGATGCCAGGCTCCAGCCTGCCCTATCCGGGGCTGACGGCAGCGCTCGATCGGCTCGGGGCTGCCGGGTTCCGGCTGGCGGTGTGTACCAACAAGATGGAAAAGCTGGCGGTGCCGCTGATCGAGAGCCTCGGCCTTGCCCATTATTTCGCGGCGGTGACGGGCGGAGATACATTTGCCATGCGCAAGCCGGATGCCGGCCATCTGCTCGGTACGATCGAGCGGGCCGGCGGCGATGCGCGGTTCGCCGTGATGATCGGCGACAGCATCAACGATATCCTGGCGGCCAAGAATGCCAAGATTCCGTCTGTTGCCGTGCCGTTCGGCTATTCCGACGAACCGGTCGAGACGCTGGGTGCCGACGTGATCATCCGGCATTTCGATGAACTGACTCCAGCGCTTTTGACGGGCCTGCTGCAGAGGGCCTGACGGCCCCCTGCGATCGATCGAAGCCAGACGGACGACAGGCGATCAGCTGCGGGCTTCGCGTGCCGCCGTCGTCGCGGCAAAGGCCTTGCGGGTATAGTCGTCGCGACCATAGACGTCGTCGAAGAACTGCACCTGTCCGGCATCATTCGGCCAGGCCGTGAAATAGGACACATAGACCGGGATCTTCTGCGGCACCTGCACGGCGCGGTTCTGGCCGGAGGCGATCTGTTTGGCGATATCGGCGACATTGGTGCCCATCACCGCCGCCGCCATGACGCGCGGCTCGGCCAGACGCACGCAGCCATGGCTCAGGGCCCGCATGTCGCGCTGGAAGAAGCTCTTCGACGGCGTGTCGTGCATGTAGATCGCGTGGGTATTGGGGAACAGGATCTTCAATTCGCCCAGCGCATTGTCGCCGCCCGGCGGCTGGCGCACATCGACGCTGTGGGTCGTGTTCCAGTCGACATCCGTCGAGGAGACCTTGCGACCGCCATAGCTGACCTCATAGCCCAACCGGTCGAGGTAGCTCGGATCCGAGCGCAGTTTCGGCAGCATCTCGTTGACGATGATCGACTGCGGCACGCCCCAATAGGGGTTGAACTCGACCGTCTCGATCTGGTCGTTGAAGAAATAGGTCTGGTTCGAGCGGGAACCGACCACGACGCGCATAGCGACTTCCTGCTTGCCGCCGTTGAAGTAATAGGCCTGGAAGGCCGGCTGGTTGATGAACACGTAGCGCCCACCAAGATCGTTCGGCATCCAGCGCAACTGCTCCATGGCGACGATCAGCTTGTCGATCTTCTCGGCATTGCTGTGACCGGTGATGGCGCGGATCGTCGCCTGACCGACGACGCCGTCGGCCTTCAGGCCGCGCTCCTGCTGGAAGCCTTCGACCAGAGCGACCAGTTCCGGCGTATATTCCAGCGTACCCGTGTAATTGGCAAGCGTCAGGGCATGCTCGACCTTCAGCGCATCGCTGGCATTCTCGCGAATGGCGGCAATGATATTGGCCGTTTCGGGACTGCTGTTGCCCGGCTTCAAAAGCGTGCCAGCGGCGATGGTAATGCCGGGGCCGGCAGTTTTGTCCTCGATGCGCAACCGATCGAGTTCCGATTTCAACGCGACAAACTGCGTCGTCGACGGATCGCGGCTCTTGAGATAGGCGGCGACATCGGGGCTGAGGCGCATCATGTTGAGCACCGGCGCCAGATTGACGGTCTTGCGCTTCAGATCGTGATACCCCGACAGCTTGTTGGGATCGATGCGGCCGCGCACCGTATCCTGCACATAGGTCAGGGTCTTGGCCGACAGCGCCAGTTCAAAGCGCATGAGGTCGGCCATGTGGGCCGCCGGATCGGCGGCATCGGCCGGCTCGGTCGGCAGAGCGACGGCATAGTCCTGCGGATCAAGGCCAACCTCGGCGGCGCGGCTCATCGCCTCAAGCGCCTTGCGGGCCTTGTCCGTCACCGCGCCGTCCTGCATCCAGAGCAGCGGACGATTGTTGTCGTTGTAATAGGCCTCGACCGCATCGGCGACATCGTCGGTGGCCTGGACCCGGACGGATGCCATCGCGGCACGCGGATCAACAGCCTGTCCGGCATCTGTGATCGACCCCGTGGCGACGTCTTCGTTGACAGCGACCGACGCGGTCTGGCGGATCACCATGGCGCGCAGCGGCTCAGGCTTGTAGGTATAGTAGCGCGGACCGCTGATCTTCGGCAGGGGCTCCGGATCGCTCATGTCAGCCAGGCCTGCGTCGCTGCTGCGCCGGTCGGAACCGAACATCGTGCGCTCACCGGCGCCTGACATCGTCTGGTTCTGGCTACGACCTGGCCCGCCCCGCAGCAGGTCCATCAGGGTTGCGGCGTCAGCCGTTGCCGGAACGCCGCTCAGGGCCGTCATCGCAGCCAGCATTGCCGTTCCTGCGATTCGTCTATGTCTGGTCATTCGCAATTTCATTCCCAATCTATCTCGCAGCCAGCCGGATTTGCGCCGGATTGACGTTTGACGGATGACTAGCCCATAGCTTCGCCATTGAAAAGATTCTGTACATCAACCGTCAATGAATGCGGCTGTCAATTTTGTGTGAGAACCGCGCCACCAAGGTGACCGGCAATCGGTAAATCTAATGTAAATATTCGTGAATTTTTTATTTACGCAAGCAGATGTGATTTCGGATCGCTCGTGTCCGCGCCGGACCATGGGTCAAGATTGCCACTCTCCGTGCCAAAAATGACACGGAAGCAACACCCTACGACTCAGTCTGCCCTGATCTGACCGGCCGGGTGGCAAGCAGCCAGTCGGCGAAGAAGAGGGCCAGCCCGGCGCCGATGACCTGTACCAGCACGAAACCCGGTACATCTGCTGGACGAATGCCGGCGAAACTGTCTGAAAAGGCGCGCGCCACCGTCACGGCAGGATTGGCGAAAGAGGTCGATGCGGTGAACCAGTAAGCGGCGGTGATGTAAAGCCCCACCGCCATCGGGATTGTCTCCGGCTTGAAGCGACGGGTTGCCAGAATGGTGAACACGAGGCCAAATGTGGCGACCGCTTCGGAGACCCATTGCCCGTAGCCCGTCCTGACCTTGGCCGAGGCCTGCCATATCGGCAGATCGAACATCAGATGCGCCAGCAGCACGCCGCAGAGCGCCCCGCCAAGCTGAACCGCGATATAGGCCAGCGCGTCCTGATTGCTGATTTCGCCCTTCATCCGAAAGACCAATGTCACTGCCGGATTGAAATGGGCACCTGAGATCGGCCCGAGCATGGCGATCAGCACGACGAGCATGGCGCCGGTCGGGATGGTGTTGCCGAGCAGGGCGACCGCAATATTGCCGCCGGCCAGCGCCTCGGCCATGATGCCGGAGCCGACCACCGTTGCCAGAAGCAAAACCGACCCCAAGAATTCGGCCGCCAGCCGTTGTGCCAATGTCACAGGCATTGCCCCCCTTGATCAAACCCGACGCCATTGGCCACGATGTCAGCCCTGCGTGCCGATATCGGTCAGCCGCTTCTGCAATGCCAGCCTGTCGAGGCTTGCCATCGGCAGGTTGACGAAGATCGAGATGCGGTGGCTCAGCATGCGATAGGTGTCGGCGAAGGCCAGCGCCTTTTCCGGCTCGGTGCCTTCGACGGCGGCGGGATCGGGAACACCCCAATGGGCCGTCATCGGCTGGCCGGGCCAGACCGGACAGGCTTCGGCAGCCGCCTGATCGCAGACCGTGAAGACGAAATCCATTTTTGGCGCGCCGGGAACGGCGAACTCTTCCCAACTCTTGGAACGAAAACCCGACGTCTCGTGGTTCAAGCGCTTCAGAAGCTCGATAGCGTGGGGATTGACCGTGCCCTTGGGGTGTGAGCCGGCGGAAAAGGCGGTGAAGCGGCCCTGCCCTTCCCGGTTGAGGCATGCTTCCGCAATGATAGAGCGTGCGGTATTGCCCGTGCACAGGAAGAGCACGTTGAAATGCTTGTTATCCATGGTCAGTCCCTCAACAGCGACAGGCTATTTCATCCAGCACGGGCTGGCACAGCTCTGGCGATCCCCCACAACAATCCTCCAGCAGAAAGGCCAGCATGCCGCGCATCGCGTCCATATCGGCACGATAGCGGATATTGCGCCCTTCCCGCTCCCCCTCAACCAGTCCGGCATTGGACAGAATGGTCAGGTTGGCCGACAACGTATTGGCGCGCACATCAAGAGCTGCGGCGATATCGCCGGCATACATGCCCTGCGGTGCGGCGCGCACCAGCAAGCGGAAAACATCGAGCCGCCCCTCGTGGGCCAGCGCCGACATGGCGTCCAAAGTGTGTTTCTTATCCATATTTCCATAAATCATGAATTATAGAACATTGCAAGCGACAAATGCGCGCAATAAGTTGAATTTGCTATTCATGATATGGATTGGCGTTGGCGGCATGGGGTCAAGACGCTACATAGGGTTCGACACGTTTTGCCCCTTGCAGTCCCGGAGACCTCCTATGACACAGACCCGCATCGAAACCGACACGTTTGGCCCTATCGAGGTTGCCGGCGACCGCTATTGGGGCGCGCAGGCGCAACGCTCGCTCGGCAATTTCAAGATCGGCTGGGAAAAGCAGCCAGCCGCCGTCGTGCGGGCGCTGGGCATCGTCAAGCAGGCGGCGGCCCGCGCCAATATCGCGCTCGGCCAGCTCGACCAGGGCCTTGGCGACATGATCATCGTGGCGGCCCAGGAGGTGATCGACGGCAAGCTGAACGATCATTTCCCGCTCGTCGTCTGGCAGACCGGTTCCGGCACGCAGTCGAACATGAACGCCAATGAGGTGATCTCCAACCGGGCGATCGAAATGCTCGGCGGCGTGATGGGCTCGAAAAAGCCGGTGCATCCCAACGACCATGTCAACATGAGCCAGTCGTCGAACGATACCTATCCGACGGCCATGCACATTGCCTGCGCTGAGCAGATCGTCCACCATCTTCTGCCGGGGCTGAAGCACCTGCATGCAGCCCTCGACGCCAAGGCCAATGCCTTTGCCTCGATCATCAAGATCGGCCGCACCCATACCCAGGATGCCACGCCGCTGACGCTCGGCCAGGAATTTTCCGGCTATGCCGCGCAGGTCGCCTCGGCCATCAAGCGGATCGAACTGACGCTGCCGGGCCTTTACGAGCTGGCCCAGGGCGGCACCGCGGTCGGCACCGGCCTGAACGCGCCGATCGGCTTTGCCGAAAAGGTAGCGGCCGAGATTGCCACGATTACCGGCCTGCCCTTCGTGACGGCGCCGAACAAGTTCGAGGCGCTGGCCGCCCACGACGCCATGGTGTTTTCGCACGGCGCGATCAATGCCGCTGCCGCTGCGCTGTTCAAGATCGCCAACGATATCCGCTTTCTGGGCTCCGGCCCGCGCGCTGGCCTGGGCGAACTGTCGCTGCCGGAAAACGAACCGGGCTCGTCGATCATGCCGGGCAAGGTCAATCCGACCCAGTCGGAAGCGCTGACCCAGGTTTGCGCCCACATTTTCGGCAACAACGCCGCCATCACGTTTGCCGGCAGCCAGGGGCATTTCGAGCTCAACGTCTACAATCCGATGATGGCCTATAATTTCCTGCAGTCGGTGCAGCTGCTCGGCGATGCGAGCGTCTCGTTCACCGACAATTGCGTGGTCGGCATCGAGGCGCGCGAGGACAATATTCGGAAGGGCGTCGAAAACTCGCTGATGCTGGTGACGGCGCTGAACGGCAAGCTCGGCTACGACGCCTGCGCCAAGATTGCCAAGACCGCCCACAAGAACGGCACGACGCTGCGCGAAGAAGCCGTCGGTGGAGGATATCTCACCAACGAAGAGTTCGACACGTATGTGCGGCCGGAGCTGATGATCGGACCGAAATAATCCACGGCCCGCCCCCTTCGCAGTCCACAGAAGTCTGCACAAGGGGGATACCGCTTTGATTGCGAATCCGCTAATGTTCCATTCATGCTGCACCTCGCCAAACAACAACTGACGGTTTATCTCGATCCGGACCTCGCGGCCCGGATCGAGGCGCTGGTCGCGGCGGGCGTCTATGCCAATGCCAGCCAGGTGGTGCAGGAGGCGCTGACCGCGTGGCAGTCGGGCTTGGATCAGCGGGAGTTCGAGCTGGAGTTGAAGAAAGTCTATGAGCGGGGCCTGGCGATGAACGGTCGGGATAACGCCAACGCCGCCAATTTCCTTCGCGCCATGGGCGACCTTGCCTGAGCGCCATCGCCCATCCCGCCGGCCTCTTTAGAATCATTGAAATTTAACCAGCGCCGCCGTACACCACACCATCCGACAACCTGCCTCCGAAAGGCTTTTGACTGATGGCTGACGACCTCTTTCCCCTCGGCGAAGACACCACTGACTATCGCAAGATTACCTCCGACCATGTCTCGGTCGAGACGTTCAAGGGCCAGGACATCCTGAGCGTCGCGCCGGAGGGTCTGCGCCTGCTGGCCGAAACGGCCCTTGCCGACATCAACCATCTGCTGCGTCCGGGCCATCTGAAACAGCTTGCCTCGATCCTCGACGATCCCGAAGCCACCGACAACGACCGCTTCGTCGCCTATGACCTCCTGAAGAACGCCAATATCGCCGCCGGCGGTATCCTGCCGATGTGCCAGGATACCGGCACGGCGATCGTCATGGCCAAGAAGGGCCGGCGTGTCTGGACCGATGGCGGCGATTACGAGGCACTGGCGGCCGGCGTTCGCGACGCCTATGAGCGCCGCAACCTGCGCTACTCGCAGCTGGCGCCTTTGAAGATGTTCGAGGAAAAGAACACCAAGACCAATCTGCCGGCCCAGATCGACATCTACGAGGAAGGCGACGACGCCTACAAGTTCCTGTTCATGGCCAAGGGCGGCGGCTCGGCCAACAAGACCTATCTCTACCAGGGCACGCCGTCGCTCCTGACCCATGACCGGATGATCGAATTTTTGAAGGACAAGATCCTGTCGCTCGGCACGGCGGCCTGTCCGCCCTACCATCTGGCCATCGTCATCGGCGGCCTGTCGGCGGAAATGACGCTGAAGACGGTCAAGCTGGCCTCGGCACGCTATCTCGACGGTCTTCCCACGCAAGGCTCGGACACCGGCCATGCCTTCCGGGATATCGAAATGGAAGCGGAAATCCACAAGCTGACCCAGCAGATGGGCGTCGGCGCGCAGTTCGGCGGCAAGTATTTCTGCCATGACGTGCGCGTCATCCGCCTGCCGCGGCACGGCGCATCGCTGCCGATCGGCCTTGGCGTCTCCTGTTCCGCCGACCGCCAGGCGCTCGGCAAGATCACCCGCGACGGCATCTATATCGAGCAGCTCGAAGCCGATCCGTCGAAATACCTGCCAGATATCGACGAGGCCGCCTTGTCGGCCTCGGTGGTCAAGATCGATCTCAACCAGCCGATGAGCGCCATCCTTGCCGAACTGACCAAGCATCCGGTCAAGACCCGCCTGTCGCTGACCGGCACGATCATCGTTGCCCGCGACCTGGCCCATTCGAAGATCCGCGAACGGCTGGAAAAGGGCGACGGCATGCCCGACTATCTGAAGAACCACCCGGTCTACTATGCCGGCCCGGCCAAGACGCCGACCGGCTATGCCTCCGGCTCGTTCGGCCCGACGACCGCTGGTCGCATGGACAGTTACGTCGACCAGTTCCAGTCGTTCGGCGGCTCGATGGTGATGCTGGCCAAGGGCAACCGCTCGCGCGCCGTGCGGGAGGCCTGCAAGGCCCATGGTGGCTTCTATCTCGGCTCGATCGGCGGCCCGGCCGCCCGGCTCGCCCAGGACTGTATCCGCAAGGTCGAGGTGCTGGAATATCCGGAACTCGGCATGGAAGCGGTGTGGCGTATCGAAGTGGAGGACTTCCCGGCCTTCATCGTCACCGACGACAAGGGCAATGATTTTTTCCAAGAATTTAAGCTTGAATAGAGTCGAAAGCGGTCTTTCCATTGCATCCACAAGGGGAGCTACGGCTCCCCGTTCGCCATTTATGGGTTTTTTCGCCTTTCAGTTTCAACGGTTTAACCCAGTATTACCCGCCACGCCGCAAAGAATTACCACCCACAATTGAGGCGTTTGACATTAAAACTTTCCAAACAAATTCGGAGTAACCATCTGAATGGATGTTATTACGAAAAAATTGGGGGTTGGCCGATGAACACGGCAGCGACGCCGAAGGCGCAAGTTCCTGACATTGCGGCGCAGATTACCTTTGCGATGCGCACGATGGGAATACCGCCGATTCCGCGCAATTACGAGCTGTTCTACGAGGCCTATATTGGTGCCAATCCGGCCCTGACCCGCGACCTTGCCGCCCTGGGCAACCGCGCCACCCAGGACGACCTCGACGCGATCGGCGAGCAGTATTTCCGCAATCCGACGCGGGTCTTCGAGACCGCCCATTCCAAGATCGTTGCCGAACTCGACGGATTGTTGCGCCTGCTGAAGCAGGAACAGAATTCGCTTGAAAGCTACAACAAATTGCTGGGCGAAACCTATACCCGGATCAATACCAAGAGCACTGCCAGCGCTGACATCCTGCGCAGCGCCATCGGCATCCTGACCGAGGCGACCGGCGACACCATGGCGCATGGCGAAAAGACCGTCGAAAGCGTCAGCCAGAAATCCCAGGAAATGGACGAGGTCCGCAAGGAACTTGACGAGTACAAGCGGATCGCCAATACCGATTCGCTGACGCGGCTTGCCAATCGCCGTGCCTTCGACGACCGTCTGGCAAGCCTTTATACCCAGTCTGCCAACCCGGCCCTGACGGCGCTGGTGCTGATCGATATCGATCATTTCAAGAAGATCAACGATACCTATGGCCACCCGGTCGGCGACAAGATCCTTGCCACCGTGGCGACAGTCATCCGCGCCAATGTGCGCAAGGATACGTTCGTGGCGCGCACCGGCGGCGAGGAATTCGCTCTGATCGTCAACGGCAATACGCCCGACGAAGTGAACATGATCTGCGAGCGCATCCGCATCGCACTCGAGACGACGCCATTCAAGAACTCCAAGAGCGGCGTCAACTACGGTCCCGTGACGATTTCGCTCGGCTACAGCATGGCCGGCGATTGCGAGGACCCCGGCGAACTCTACAGCAAATCGGACATCGCCCTTTACTGTGCAAAAAACACCGGGCGAAACCGCACCCGGTTCTTCGAAGAAGGTATGAAGAAGGACTTTTCCAAGAGCTGGCTGATCTACAAGCGTTGAGCCTGCCGAAGCCTATCAGAGCGAGACGATATGGATTCAGGCGATCCCAAATCGACGCAATGGCCAACGGACGTGGTTGGACACGGGGCTTGTGGCGAAAGGGCCGCCAATGCCGTGATCAGCCTCTACGTGCTGGCCATCGCGGCCCTTGTGACAGCCTTCCGCTTTCCGCCGATCCTCGATTTTCCCAACCATTATGCCCGCCTGTGGCTGATTGCCGGCGGCATCGAGACCGAGCCCTTTCCCGGCGTCTATGCGCTCGAATGGGACCGGACGGCGACCAATGTCGGCATCGACCTCTTGACGCGGCTGATTGGTCCGACGATCGGGGTCGATCTTCTGGCCCATGTCTTCCTGTTTCTGGCCATTGTCCTGCCGCCGCTCGGCGCCATAGTGCTGCACCGGCGGCTGTTCGGCGGCAGCCATGTCTGGCAGATCGCCCTGCTGTTTACATCGTGGTGTGCCACCATGATCGGCGGCTTTATCAATTTCCAGATCGGGCTCGGGCTGGCTTTGTTGTTTGCCGCCGCCGACCTGTCGCTGAAGCGGCATCATCCGGCGATCACCTTTGTCTGGCGGATGGCTGTCGGCCTGATCCTGACGCTGAACCATGTCTTCTCGGTCGGCTTTTTCATTGTCCTGATCTGTGCGCTGGAAATACCGGCCGATCTGCGCGAACTTCTCAAACCCGGCAGGCTTGCCGGCGTGGTCCGCCGAGTGCTGCTGGCGGCCACCGCCGCAGCGCTTGCTCCACTCTCCATCTTTCTCTCCACCGACAACCTGCCGGCCGACTATCAGGGACGGGTGCCGACCGTGTGGACCGACAATCTTGGTCTGCTAATCTCCAACCTTCTGTCCGGCATCTCGACCTACCTGCCGGTCGTCGATCTTCTGTTCCTGCTGCCGATTGCCGCCGTCCTGGTGTTTGCGCTGGTCACGGGCCGGTTCCGGCTGCATGGCGGGCTGTGTCTCGGCGCTTGCGGACTGGTGCTGATCTCGATCATCTCGCCCACCCATTTCATGGGCACCGGCTGGATCAGCTGGCGCTTTCCGATCATGGCCGGGCTGACTCTGTTGGCGATGATCTGTCCTTTTCCGCAGGCCTCGCGCCGTCAGCTCATCATCCTGGTGACCGCTCTTTGCCTGGCCGTGTTCGGCAGGACCGGCTGGATCGGCTACAACTGGTGGCAGGGCCAGCGCGACGTCGATGACGTTCTGCAGGCGATCGAGCTGATTCCCCCCGGCTCAGCGGTACTGCCTCTGCTGCACGAGGTCGACCCCAGCGCCCGCTATGCCGCGCCGCAGCGGTTCTACGGACCGGAAAACCCGATCATCTGGCATTTGCCGACGCTGGCCGTGCCGATGGCCCATTCCTTCGTGCCGACCGTGTTTGCGGCGCGCGGCAAGCAGCCGCTGATGGTTCTGCCGCCCTGGACCGAAATCGCCGTGCAGGACGGTGCCGTCGCCTCGATCGCCACGCTGATATGTCCTGCGATGCGCCGAGAGGCCCAGTCCTTCGCGCCCTATCTTGCCCATTGGCACGAGCGGTTCGACTATGTGCTGGTGGTCAATGCCGACATGCCGGATCGGACCACCGGCGAGGAACAGCCCCAGGGGCTGCAGCTGATCCGCGACGGCGGCTTTGCCGATCTCTACAAGGTCGATCGTTCGGTGCCGCTGGATATCGACACGGTCTCGTCGCCCTCCTGCCCAAAGTAAAGTGACCTGTTGCTACCACATGGTCTTGGCGGCGCGGCCGGCCCATTCGCGGTCGTAGGTGTCCTTGTCGAAATCGGCTTTCGCGGCTTTCAGCAAAGTGCCGGGGGTCGGCAGATCGGCCGGAACGACGAAACGCTCGGGGTTCCACAGTTCGGCCCGCATGACGGCGCGGGCGCACTGGAAATAGACCTCGTCGATGGTGACCACCGCAACGCTGCGCGGATGTTTGCCATCCATGTCGAAGCTCTCCAGCAAGGCGGGATCGACCGAAATCTCGGCCCGCCCGTTGATGCGCATGGTGGTATTCGACCCCGGCACGAGAAACATCAGCGCCACCCTGGGATCGCGGACGATATTCAGAAGCGAATCGATCCGGTTGTTGCCGCGCCAGTCCGGCAAGAGCAGCGTGGCGTCGTCGCGGATGCGGACCACCCCGCCGAGATCGCCGCGCGGCGAGCAGTCCAGCCCCTCGGGGCCAACGGTCCCCAGGGCAACGAAAGGAGACGCTTCGATCATCTGGCGGTATTCAGCCGTCAAGGTCCTCGTCACCTTGACGAGCGAGGCGTCGCTCACGCCGTCATAGATCGCCTTCAGTTCCTCCACCGTCCTGATGATCGTCATCGCCCTGCCCTGTCCTTGAAATGCTGCCCCGCCTAAAGGGCCAGCATGACGATAGGATGACAAAATGCAACGTTACTCTGATCAGGCGGCAGCGCTGCCGGCATCGTCTTTCAGGAAGGCGACAATGCCGTCCATGACCTCAGGCGCGCTGACGATCCGGCGATGGCCATAACCATTGGCCCAGTGGAACCGGACATGCGGCCCCGCCGAGGCATAGCGGCGGGCATGGTCGACCGCCACTTCCTTGTCGTCCTCGGCATGCACGACCAGCAGCGGCGCCCGCAGCCTTTGCGAGATCGCCACCGTATCGAAGGCATCGAGGCTACAGCCGGCCACGGTTTCGGCATGCTGCACCAGTTCGCGACGGACGGCGGGCAACAGGCGCAGGGCGTTGGAGAAATCGCGAAACAGCCAGTGCATCTCGCTCGGCGAGCCGATGACAGCGAGTTTTTGCACATTGAGTTGCCCGGCCCCGCGCATAACGCCGCCATGGGCGATCAGCAGGCTGGCGCCGCCGAAGGAGTGGCCGACCGCTCCATCGAACGGCCCGAATCGCGCCTGCGCCTCGATGACGGCATCGACCGCCATGCGCATGTTGAGCCGCCGACCGGCGGATTTTCCATGTCCCGGCAGGTCGAGCACCACCACTTCGGCACCGGTCGAGGCCAGGTTTTCCGCCAGTTCCGAGACATAGAGCGCGCCGGCGCCCCAGCCATGCACGACCAGGAAGCGTTTGGCGCGCGGCTCAGCGCCGGGGAAGCGATAGGCCATGACCTGCCCATGGGCCATGTCGAACGGCAGCTCCTTAGCGCGCGACAGCCGCTTTTGGCCAGCCTCGACTGCAAGCCGCGCCTTCTCGCCCTTCGGGCGGCGCGATGGCGTGCGGCAGAACAGCTCAAAGGCCAGCCTGCCGGTCGCCTTCGGGACGGCGCGGCCGGCCGCTGTCAAGCCAAGACGGATGACCTTGAGCGCGAAGGATGCCATAGTGGGATTCCCGATTAATGTTCAATGATGAACAATAAAGTACAGACATGAACAAAAAGCAAGCCCTGCCGTGGGATCATCCGCGGTTTCGAAGCTGGATTGCGGTTGGCCGCAGCTGCCAGATGATGCAGACCGCGCTGACACGAGCGCTTGCCGATCTCAACATCAAGCCGCCGCATCTCGATATCCTGATCAATCTCTATCGATTCGACGGCATTTCGCAGCAGGAACTGGCCCGCAAGCTCCTGGTCGGCCGCTCCAACATGAGCATGCTGCTGCCGCAGATGGAAAAGCGCGGGCTGATCGAGCGGCGCGGCGATGCCAGCGACAAGCGGGTGCTGCGGCTCCACCTGACTGAAGCCGGTCGCGACACGACAGAACAGGCCATGGCGATCCAGACCGGCCTGATCGAACGCACCCTGGCCACGACCGACCTCGCCCAGTGCACTGCCATGGCGGAGGTTCTCGAAGGCGTCGTCAAGGCGCTGCAGCTGGAATGTGCCGACGAGCTGTGAGGGCGCCCGGAAACCGCGTCAGTTGCCGCGGGTCAAGCCCTTGGCCGCCAGCTCGGCTTCATAGGCTGAAAACATCTCGCCACCCTTTTCGCCCAGCTCACGCAAGTAGGCCCAGGTGAAGATGCCGGTATCATGGCCGTCGTTGAAGCCGATGCGCACCGCATAATTGCCGGTCGGGATCACGGCATTGATCTCGACGCTGCGCTTGCCCGGAACGGTGACCTGCTGGCCTGGTCCATGGCCCTTGACCTCGGCGGATGGCGACAGCACGCGCAGCATTTCGGCCGGCAGATCGTGGCTTTTGCCGTCGTTGAAGGCCACGGACAAAAGCCGGCGATCCTTCGAGACCTTGAGTTCAGTCGGCCAGATATCGCTCATCGCTTCGCCCAGTTCGTTCGTCAGGAAGACGAGACCTACGCGCGCGCCTTGTGCAGTGCAAGACCTTTTACCCCCGACATAACGCGCCATTTACTTGACGCAGGCCCGACAAACACCCAGGTTACAAATGACATCAGGAGTTCATTGCTTGGACCACAGTTCCGGATCATTCGACAACGCACAGCCGCTCGCCTTCGCCGAAGGGCCGATGGTCGATCCGTTTGGCCGGTCCGTCACCTATCTTCGCGTGTCGGTGACGGATCGCTGCGATTTCCGCTGCACCTATTGCATGGCGGAAAACATGACCTTCCTGCCGAAGAAGGACCTGCTGACGCTGGAAGAACTGGACCGGCTCTGTTCCGCCTTCATCGCCAAGGGCGTGCGCAAGCTGCGCCTGACCGGCGGCGAGCCGCTGGTGCGCAAGAACATCATGTACCTGATCCGCCGACTGGGTCGGCACATCGAGACCGGCGCCCTGGAAGAACTGACCCTGACCACCAACGGGTCGCAACTGTCGCGTTATGCGGCGGAGCTGGCCGATTGCGGCGTCAAGCGCAT
Source organism: Rhizobium sp. CG5 (assembly GCF_023701945.1). Lineage (GTDB taxonomy): Bacteria > Pseudomonadota > Alphaproteobacteria > Rhizobiales > Rhizobiaceae > Allorhizobium. The sequence continues at coordinate 172,245 of NZ_JABAEF010000012.1, read as the reverse complement.
CAATGTCTCCATGGATACGCTGGATCCGACCAAGTTCCGCACCATCACCCGCTGGGGCGAGATCGACAAGGTGCTGGAGGGTATCGACGCGGCACAGGCCGCCGGCATCCATGTCAAGATCAACGCCGTGGCGCTGAAGGACTTCAACGAGCAGGAAATCCCCGAGCTGATGCGCTTTGCCCATGGCAGGGGCATGGACCTGACGCTGATTGAAACCATGCCGATGGGCGAGATCGATGAAGACCGCACCGACCGCTATCTGCCGCTGTCGACGGTGCGGGCGCGGCTGGAGGAGACCTTCACGCTGACCGACAACGGATACCAGACCGGCGGACCGGCGCGCTATGTCACGGTCCAGGAAACCGGCGGGCGTCTGGGTTTCATCACGCCGATGACCCATAATTTCTGCGAGAGCTGCAACCGGGTGCGGCTGACCTGCACCGGCACGCTCTACATGTGCCTTGGCCAGAACGACGCCGCGGATCTTCGCACCGCCTTGCGCGCCTCCGACGAGAACGCCTATCTGTCAGCGGCGATCGACGAGGCGATCGGCCGCAAGCCGAAGGGGCATGACTTCATCATCGACCGCAAGGCCAACCGTCCGGCCGTCGCCCGCCACATGAGCGTGACGGGCGGCTGACACCTCTTTGGTCTAGGCCGAAAGACGACGCGCCGGGGCGTAGGCCTGGCTTTGTGCCTGGCCGGAGAGATCGCGGGTCTTGAACTGCTCGATCTTGCTCGTCAGAAGCTCGACCCGCTGGCGCAAGCCATGGATCTCGGCATTGTTTTCCTCGACCATGGCGGCGTTGCGCTGGGTGATCAGTTCCACGTCCTGCACGGCGCGCGACACTTCGCTGATGCCGATCGACTGCTCGCTGGTGGCTGACGAGATATTCTCGACCAGCGTCTGCACATCCTCGACCTGAAGGATGATCTCGGCCAGCGCCTCGCCGGTCTGCTCGACCAGTTGCACGCCGCTCTGCACCTGCGTCGCCGAGACGGAGATCAGTCCCTTGATCTCCTTGGCGGCATTGGCGCAGCGCTGGGCCAGTTCGCGGACTTCCTGGGCGACGACGGCAAAACCGCGCCCCGCCTCACCGGCGCGGGCGGCTTCGACACCGGCATTCAGCGCCAGCAGGTTGGTCTGGAAGGCGATTTCGTCAATGACGCCGATGATTGTGGAGATCTTTTCCGAGGAGCGGTTGATCTCGCCCATGGCGGCGACCGCCCTGTCGACCACTTCGCCGGAGCGGCGGGCCTGGGACCGGGCCGTGGTGACCGACTGCTTTGTGCGGCCGGCACTTTCGGCGGTGTTGCGCACGACATCGCCGAGGTGCGCCAAAGCGCGGGCGCTCTGTTCCAGGGCAGCGGCCTGCTGTTCGGTGCGCTTGGCGAGATCATCGGCGGAAACAGCCAGATTGCCGGTGCCGGCATTGATCTCGTCTGCGGTATCGCGCACATCGGCCAAAGTGACCCGCAGGGCTTCCACCGCCTGGTTATAGGTCTCGGCCATGTCGACGAAATCGGCTGGCAGATCACGGGTCATCCTGCGTTCCAGATTGCCTTCCGACAGGGCATGCAGCACGGAGGACAGCGCTTCAAGGGCTGCCCGCTGCTCCGCCTCGACCTGCTGGCGCTCGCGCATGCGGCGCTCGCCTTCCTCGGTCGACACTTGCCGCGCCGAGGCCGCCTCTTCCTCCAGCCGGCGGTTCTCGATCGCCGCGTCGCGGAACACCGAGACCGAGCGCACCATGTCGCCGATTTCGTCGCGCCGGCCGCGGCCGTCGATGGCCACGCCAAGGTCGCCGCTGGCCAGCCGGCTCATAACATCGGTGATACGGCGCAGCGGCGAGCGCAGGGTCTCGATCAGCAGCAGGCCGCCGATAATGGCCATCAGCGTTCCAAGGATCATGGCGATCACCGAGATCGAGGCGGACCGTTCGCTATCCTCGCGGCCCAGTTCCTGGGCATTGCGCACGAAATCGCTCAAGGCCGCCATGCTGGCCGACACGGTGGCGGTCGCCTGCTGGCGCTCGGTCTTCCATGCCTCTTCCGCCGCGAGCAGATCGGCCGAGCGCTTTTCAATGGCCAAGGCCAGCGGCTCGAGCTTGGCGGAGAAATCCCGCATCGTGCTGTTCTTGGCGCCGAGTTCGGACACCTTGGTCGCGGCGGCCCGGATCGTCGCCAGATCCACGAGCACGAGTTGCCGGGACTGGTCGTCGCGGGCGCTCATCATGCGTTCGCCATGCAGCTGCAATGTACCGATCTGCCCCAGCGAATGGTCTACCTGCTCCAGCAATTCCTTCTGGCCGGCCACCAACTTGTCGAGGCCGACGAAGCGATCGGCGGCGACGTCGGAATTCTTGGCGGCCTGCAGGACCATGTCCTGCTCGATGAGCACGAAGGACGACAGCACCGGCGCCATGGCGGAGGCCTTGTCGGCAGGCGACACCGCCGAATTGACAATGGCATCGAGCTTGCCCATGGCGTCACGGATCTTGGTCAGCGTCGCCTCGCCCTTCTTGGAAATCAGCGCTTCCGCCTTGGCGAGCTCCTTGACGATCGACTTGGTGTAGAGCGTCACCTCGTCGAGCTGTTCGTCCGGCGTAAACGCCATCTGCACGCCGGCGCGCATCTTGCCGAGCTTGTCGGTCAGCCCCTTGAAGGCTGCGGCATCGAACAGCAGCTCCTTGGCAAACCGTTCCTTCTCGACGAAATCGGCACTGACGAAATCGATCTGCTTGCCGACCAGGTCGCCTTCTGCTCCAAGCGAGGCAAGCGTGGCCAGCAGATCGGTGCCGATGGCGTCGCGTTCGATCTTGTTGGCCCACAGCCGGTCGACCGTGGTGCCGAGCGAGGCGCCGAGGGCGCGAACGGTGTCGAGGCTTTCGGCCTTGGCCTGCCCGGCCAGAACGCCGTCGAGAACCGCCACACCGCTCTGCTGATCGGCGATTGCCGCCGTCAATTGCCCCCTGGTCGCCTCGGTGGGTTCCATCGAGAATTCCTGCAGGGTGGCCTGAAGCTCTTCCAGATCGCCGATATTGCCGATCGTGGCGCGGGTCACTGTCATGTGGCCGTTGAGAATGGTGGCGGTGTAGTAGCCGAGCAGACCGACGCCTGCCATCAGCACCACCAGGGGCACGACGAAGATCAGCACCTTGGTGACGATACGGCGCCCCTGCAGCAGGCGATCGATGAAAGACATGGCAACTCCGGACAGGTACCCCGTGGCCGCAAGGCATCTGCGGCAGATCGGGTGCGCGGACGTCGCCTCATGCGAAATCATGACACACACTCGGAAATGAAGTTTGAGCATTGGTTAATCCGCCACACGGATTTTCGCGGTGCAGCATCGATTTGCTGCCAGACACCCTCCTCTTTTGCCGAAAGGCAATGTTGCATTGCCGACTTATGGTCTAGAAGGGGCCGAAGACGAACAGGATACTCCCCCAGCATGGCATTGTCGAACAACATGAAAGGCGCCGTTCTCATGGCGCTTTCGATGGCGGGTTTCACCTGCAACGATGCGCTGGTGAAAGCGGTCACGCCCTTCGTCAATGTCGGGCAAATCATGTTCGTGCGCGGCGCGCTCACCACCGTTCTCGTCTATTTCATCGCCCGGCAGATGGGCGCGCTGCGCCATGTCCGCATCCTGAAGGATCCGATGATCCTGCTGCGCATCGGCTTCGAGATCCTGGCGGCGATCACCTATCTGAGCGCGCTGGGCAATATTCCGCTCGCCAATGCGTCTTCGATCCTGCAGTCGCTGCCGTTGGCCGTGACGCTCGGCGCGGCGCTGGTGCTGAAAGAACCTGTCGGCTGGCGGCGCTGGACCGCCATCCTGGTCGGCTTTCTCGGGGTGATGATCATCATTCGCCCCGGCCCGGAAGGCTTTACGCTGGCCTCGCTCTATGTCGTCATCAGCGTGTTTGCCGCCGCCTCGCGCGATCTGGCGACCAAGAAGATCGGTGCTTCGACCCCGTCGCTGACGGTGACGCTGTTTACGGCGATCGGCAATGGCATCGTTGGCGCCCTGCTGATCGTGCCGATGGGTGGATGGCAGCCGATGTCGGGCTCGACTTTCGGCTTGTTAGCGCTGGCATCGCTGCTGGTCTTCGTCGGCTATCAATCCATCGTCATGGCGATGCGCACCGGCGAAATCTCGTTCATCGCACCGTTCCGCTATACCAGCCTGCTCTGGGCGCTCGGCCTCGGCATCGTCTTTTTCGGGGAAACGCCGGATATCTGGATGATTTTCGGCGCGACCGTGGTCATCTGCTCCGGGCTCTATACGTTCTATCGGGAGAACAAGCGGCAATTGGCCGATCCCGTCGGCCAGGAATCGCGGCCGGGATCGCCGGTCTGATGATGCGCGCGGCCAGTCTGGGACGGAGTGCGAAACCGTGAATCAGGGCAGACTTCTCGATCGCCGGTCACCGCCCCATATCGTCACGCTGGTGCTGATCGCCGGCCTGTCGGCGCTATCGATGAACATCTTCCTGCCGTCGCTTCCCGATATGGCGGCCTTCTTCGACGTCGATTATGCGGTGATGCAGCTGGCCGTATCCGGATATCTGGCCGGCATCGCCCTGCTGCAGATCTTCATCGGCCCGCTGTCCGACCGCTACGGCCGCCGCCCGACGATGATTGCCAGCCTGATCGTGCTGCTCATGGCGACCCTGATCTGCATCTTCGCCACCAGCTTTGTCGTCTTCATGATCGGCCGCATGCTGCAGACCACCGTCGTCGCCGGCCTCGTCCTGTCGCGCGCCGTGGTGCGCGACATGGTGCCGATGGAGGATGCCGCCTCGATGATCGGCTATGTCACCATGGGCATGACCGTGGTGCCGATGATCGGGCCGACCCTTGGCGGCATTCTCAACGACCTGTTTGGCTGGCAGGCCAATTTCATCGCGCTGTTCGTGCTCGGTCTTCTGGTTCTGGCCATGGTGGTCTTCGATCTCGGCGAAACCAACCGGCAGAAATCCGGCAGCTTTCGCCAGCAATTGCAGGCCTGGCCGCAGCTGATCGGCTCGCCGCAATTCTGGGGCTACACGTTGACGGCGACGTTCACCTCCGGGGCCTTCTTTGCCTTCCTGGGCGGCGCACCGTTTATCGGCAATACCATCCTGAAGCTCAGCCCCAGCATGCTCGGCGTGCAGTTCTTCTTCGTCGCCGCCGGCTATCTGGTCGGCAATTTCTTTTCCGGCCGCTTTTCCCGACGGCTCGGCATTGCCAGCATGATGCTGACCGGCAGCCTGTTCTGCCTGCTGGGAACGATCATTCCGCTGGCGCTGGCAGGCTTCGGCTACACCTCGGCGCTTTCCTTCTTCGGACCCCTGGTCATCATGGGTTTCGGTAATGGGCTGACGCTGCCCAGCGCCAATGCCGGCATCGTCAGCGTGCGGCCGGAACTGGCGGGCTCCGCTTCGGGCCTTGGCGGCGCCATTACCATGGCGGGCGGCGCGCTGCTCTCGGTGTTTGCCTCGGCGATCATCACGGAGGAGACGGGCTCGTGGCCGCTGCTCGCCGTGATGCTGGCCTGTGGAATGCTGGCCGTCGCCTCCATCCTCTTTCTCCGCACGACCGCCGACAAGCCGGACCCGGCTGGCAACGGAGGGCGCTGATGGTCGGCTTTTTGCCTCCAGCCATCGTCCTTGCGGGTGGACTGTCGCGGCGGATGGGGCGTGACAAGGCCCTGGCGCTTCTGGGCGTCAGACCGCTGCTCGCCCATGTGATCGAGCGCCTGGCGGTACAGACTACAGCCCTCGCCATCAACGCACCGGCCGATTTCTCCAATGACTTCGGCCTGCCCATCGTGCCGGATACGCTGGCCGGCCATCCCGGACCGCTGGCCGGTATTGCCGCCGGCATGCGCCATGCCGCGCAGCTGGCTCCGGCTGCCAGCCATCTGCTGGTCGTGCCGGCCGATTGTCCTTTCGTGCCGCGCGATCTGGTCCCACGGCTTGCCGCAAACCTCGACGAAGGATCGCCGATCGTGCTGGCCCGGTCGAACGGGCGGCTGCATCCGGTCGTCGGACTCTGGCCGATCGCGCTTGCGCCGGCCATCGAGGCCTGGCTTGCCGATCCGCAGAACCGAAAACTGATGAGTTTCATCGAGGGACAGCGGGTGGTCGTGGTCGATTTCGAAATGGTCGAGACGACCGCGGGGCCGCTCGACCCCTTCCTCAACATCAACACGCCCGAGGATCTCCTCCAGGCGGAGCGCTATTACGAGGCCCTTGCATCATGACCAAACCGCGCATTTTCGGCATTTCCGGCTGGAAGAATTCCGGCAAGACCGGGCTTGCCGTGCGGCTGGTCGAGGAATTCACCCGGCGCGGCTACAGGATCTCGACGATCAAGCATGCCCATCACGATTTCGACATCGACAAGGTCGGCGCCGACAGCTATCGCCACCGCGAAGCCGGTGCCCATGAAGTGACCATCGTCTCAGGCACCCGCTACGCCATCATGCATGAGCTGCGCGGCGCGCCGGAACCGGCATTCGAGGACATCCTGGGTCGGCTGGCGCCGTGCGATCTCGTACTGATCGAAGGCTACAAGCGCGAGCCCGTTCCGAAAATCGAGGCGCGGCGGCTGGCCTCCGCCAATCGCGAACCGCTGGCCCCGACCGATCCGTATATCGTCGCCATCGCGGCTGACCATCCGGTCTCAGACACCGGCCTGCCGGTTTTCGATCTCGACGACACCATGGCGATCGCCGATTTCATTGCCCGTGTCACCGGGTTGCCCGACCGCGCCGACTGAACCGGACAGCCACCGAATGCAACGAAAAAGGCCGCCGGAGATGATCCGGCGGCCTTGTCCATAACAGTCAGGCAGCAATGATTACTGCTGCTGGGCTGCTTCGACCGGACGAACCAGAGCCGTGACGCGGCGGATGGTGACGCGGCGGTTGAGCTGTTCGGCTTCGTCGGTATCGACTTTCAGGAACTGCTCGCCATAGCCTTGGGTCACCATGTTTTCCGGCGGAACGCCATAGGCTTCCGTCAGGACATTGGCGACCGATTCGGCCCGCAGGTCGGATAGAACCAGGTTGGATTCGTCCGAACCGACGGCATCGGTATGGCCTTCGATCAGGAAGGTTTCGCCCGCATCCTCGGCCAGCGACTTGTTGATCGCGTCGGCCACCTTGCGCAGCGAACCTGCCTGGTTCATCGAGATGTCGGCACTGCCCGTGGCAAAGGTGATGGTATCGAGATCGATACGACGCACCTTGTCACGAATACGGGCCGAGTTACGGACTTCTTCGAGCGTATAGACGCGCTCGACTTCTTCGACCGGCGGCTGCTCGATGAAATCATAGTAGTCGCGGTCCGGCTCGCTGGTCGTGTCGATGATGTAATCGCGAACCGGGATCTGCAGACGCATCGGCGGCAGGTCGAGGCCTGGGTCGCGATAGACCGGACGCGGCGCATCGTCGGCATAGTAGAGCTCCGGCGAGAAGAACAGGATATCTTCCCGGTCCCGACGGTCGATGCGCGACCGCTGGATCAGATCGCCGTAACGGTTGCGAATGGTCACGACACGGTCGCCATTGGTCTTGAACACGGTTTCGCGAACACGGCCGGCCGGCAGCTGTTCGTAGACCGGGGGGCGGCCATAGCGGGCGAAGCGATCATTGTCGTCGCCCCGCACGATGATGTCGTCGCCAAACTGGATGACGAGACGATTGTCAACGCGACGTTCCACCCGGTCATTGTCCCGCGTTTCGTAGCGCGGACGCTCGCGCAGTTCCTGACCATTGTCGCGATCGGCCCGCTCGACGCGAACGGGGGGACGCGGACGGCCGTTCTCGCCACGCTGGGCATCGGCATCGGTCTTTGGAACGGGACGCTTGGCACCGTCTTCACGACGCTTGCGGCGGTCCTGGTCGGACTGGCCCCTGCGGCCGGCATTCTTGTCGCTGTCGAGTACGGGCGCACCGCGATCAACCGGCAGAACGACGGTCTCGTCGGTCTGGCCAGGATTTTCAGCGACCTTCTTCTTGCGGGCCCGCTCTTCCGGCGTGTCGGCGCGGGTCGGGCGAGGACGGGCATCCGGCCGCGGGCGATCGCCGCCCTCGGCAGCCGTGTTGTCGGTCTGCGGCCGCTTGCCGGCATTATCAGGCTGCGGCTTGCCATCCACCTGCGGACGCTTGCGATCCGGCTGCTTTGCATCGCCATCGACCGGCTTTTCCCGATTGGGCTTTTCGCGATTCGGCTTGGCGGCGTCGTCCGGCGTCGGCTTCTTGCGATCCGGCTGCTGGGCATCGCCTTCGACCGGCTTGTCGCGGCTCGGCTTTTCGCGGTTCGGCTTGGCGGCGTCGTCCGGCTGCGGCTTCTTGCGATCCGGCTGCTGTGCATCGTTTTCGACAGGCTTTTCCCGATTGGGCTTTTCACGGTTTGGCTTGGCAGTCTCGTCCGGCTGCGGCTTCTTGCGATCCGGCTGCTGGGCGTCGCTTTCGACGGGCTTTTCCCGATTGGGCTTTTCACGGTTTGGCTTGGCAGCATCGTCCGGCTGCGGCTTCTTGCGCTCGGGCTGCTGCTGGGCGTCCGCAGGCTTCGGCTTCTTGCGTTCCTGCGGCTCTTGACCGCCGGCGGCCTTGGCCTGGTTGAGCGCCTTCTTGGCGGCCTGAACCTCGGCCTGCGCCGCCTTGACGTCGCCGCCGCCGGCCTTTGCAGCTTTCAGCGCCTGCTGGGCCGCTTGCAAGCGAGCCGTTGCTTCCTCAACGCTCATGGCCACATGGGTGATGACGCTTTCGGCAATGAACGGGCGTTGTACGCCCGGCATTGCTGCCCCGGCTTGACCGGACTGGGCCGCAATGGTGGCGAGCGCCAACAGGACGGAGCCGGTGATCTTAGAAGTTCCTGCCATGGATGGTTCCTCGGTGGTGGAGCGAGAGGCTCCGCTTTAGTGTTCTGGTTATTGTCACTTCGGGCAAAGCACGAATGTAACAACATGTAACGATGGCGATACGATGATGGTTCCAGTGTGAACACCCGCTGAACAGCCAGTTCATCTCCAGTAATCGCTGCCGATCCCCTATATGATTCTGGTTGCAATTTGTGCAAAAACGGCAAGACTGCGGGTCAGCGCGGCCCCACAGCCGCCGAATTCGATCCCGCGCGGAAAAGACAAAAGAACCGTGCGGGGGACCAACAGAGAGGATTCTCATGCGTATCTCGACCCGTTTCCTGGCCGCTGCATCGATTGCAGCCCTGTCGCTCCTGGCCGGCAGCGCCATGGCTGAAGGCGAAAAGCTGATCATCGGCACCGAAGGTGCCTACCCGCCCTTCAACAACCTCGAATCCGACGGAACGCTGACCGGTTTCGATATCGACATCGCCAAGGCCCTTTGCGTCGAAATGAAGGTCACCTGCGAATTCGTCACCAACGATTGGGACGGCATCATTCCGGCCCTGCAGGCCAAGAAGTTCGATGCAATCATCGCCTCTATGTCGATCACGCCCGAGCGCGCCGAAAAGGTCGACTTCACCCACAAATATTACAACACTCCCCCGGCAATCGCCGTGCCGAAGGATTCGGCCCTGACGGAAGCAACGCCCGAGGCGCTGGCCGGCAAGACGCTGGGCGCGCAGGCCTCGACGACCCATTCCAACTATGCCGAAAAGCACATGGCGAAGTCGGAACTGAAGCTTTATCCGACCGCCGACGAATACAAGCTCGACATATCCAATGGCCGAATTGACGGCGTGGTCGATGACGTGGTCGTTCTGTCGGAATGGGTCAAGTCGGAAGCCGGCGCCTGCTGCAAGATCCTGGCAACCCTGCCGATCGACGTCGAGATCAACGGCGTCGGTGCCGGCATCGCCATCCGCAAGGGCGAAACCGAGCTTGCCGGCAAGTTCAACGCCGCGATCGACGCGATCCGCGCCAATGGCAAGTACAAGGAAATCAACGACAAGTACTTTGATTTCGACGTCTACGGCGAATAATCCTCGCCCATCCTGTTGAAAGTCGATGGCGGAAGGCTTGCCCTTCCGCCATTTTTCATTGAAACTTGAGGACAAGAACATAAGCGGCTCGTCCGCAAGGGGAATATTCTGAATGAGCGGATTTCTTTCCGCCTTGGCGACGGTCTGGTCCTGGATCGGCTATACCCTTGATCCACTCTGCGGGCCCGTCGGCGTCTTCACGCTGTTCGGATCGTCATCATTGGTGGCTTGCGGAGCCGACGGCTGGGGCGATGAAATCGCCTTCGGCTTCAAGGTCACCGTCGGCCTGGCGCTGGCCACCCTGCCGATCGGCCTGACGATTGGCCTGTTCATCGCCCTTGCCTCGCAGTCCAAGGAGCGCTCCCTGCGGCTGGCAGCCGGCATCTACACCACCATCTTCCGTGGCCTGCCGGAACTGCTGACGCTGTTCATCGTCTATTACGGCCTGCAGATCCTGCTGCAATCGGTGCTGGTCTCGATCGGCATCGAACAGCGCATCGAGATCAACGCCTTCGTCGCCGGCATGATCGCTCTGTCGGTGGTGTTCTCCTCCTATTGCTCGGAGGTGCTGCAATCGGCTTTCAAGGCCATTCCGCAGGGCCAGTATGAGGCCGGCTATGCGCTCGGCCTGTCGCATGGCAAGACGATGCGGCTGATCATCCTGCCGCAGCTCTTGCGCATCGCGCTGCCGGGCCTGGTCAATCTGTGGATGAACCTGTTGAAGGACACGGCGCTGGTCTCGGTCATCGGCCTGTCCGATATCATCCGCCAGACCGGCATTGCCGCCAAGGTGACCAAGGAGGCCTTCTTCTTCTATCTGCTGGCCTGCGGTCTCTATCTGGTCCTTGCGGTCCTCTCGTCCATCGGTGTCGGCGTGATCGAACGCTGGACCAAACGCGCCGAGGTGCAGCGATGAGCATTGCCGACCATTTGATCGAGCCTCAGCCAGCGCCGCCTGCCGGTCCGAGGCGCATGACCTCTAGCCGCATCATCGGCATGGCCCTACTGGCGCTCTGGGCGCTGCTTGCCATCGGCATCGTGGCGACCATGATCGGCAATTGGGACAATGACAAGTTCTTCAAATATGGCCCGCGTTTCCTGTCGGGTCTCTGGGTGACGATCTCGCTGGTGCTGGTATCGATCTTTTTCGGCTCCCTGCTGTCGGCCCCGATCGCCTTTGCGCGCATGTCGAAGAACCCCGTGCTGAACGGGATTTCCTATGCTTACGTCTATGTGTTCCGCGGCACGCCGCTGCTCGCCCAGCTGTTCCTGGTCTATTACGGTCTCGGCAGCTTCAAGACGGAATTCGAGGCGGTCGGCCTGTGGTGGTTTTTCCGCGAGGCCTGGTATTGCGGCCTTTTGGCGCTGACCCTCAACACCGCCGCCTATCAGGCGGAAATCCTGCGCGGCGCCATCCAGAGCGTGCCGCGCGGCCAGAGCGAGGGCGCCAAGTCGCTCGGCCTGCCAAAAGCCGTGACCTTCTGGAAGATCGTGCTGCCGCAGGCGCTGATCGTGGCGCTCAGGCCCTATGGCAACGAGATCATCCTGATGATCAAGGGCTCGGCGGTGGTTGCCATCGTCACCGTGCTCGATCTGATGGGCCAGACGCGCTACACGTTTTCGCGCACCTTCGACTACCAGAGCTATCTCTGGGCGGCGATCTTCTATCTGACGATCGTCGAGGCCCTGCGCCATGCCTGGGCGGCGATCGAGGCCCGCCTGACCCGGCATCTGAAGCGCTGAGCCGCTTGCCCCCAATTGGCAGCACTCAGGGAAGACGGCTGCTAATCCCTTGTTTTCATGACATAATCTCTCTATGGCCGGAAAATTCTTAAGCTTTGGTTAAGCTTAAGATGTTTCCATTTGAAGACCGTTCTTGGACGGTGCGCACGGATGAAGTGCTGAAGCGGAACACTGCCGGCCTTCGTCCCGACCTTCGAGTGGGCACAAAAAACGAGGCTATCATGAACACCGACATGGAAATGATGCTCAAGGGCTACGGACTGACCACCGCCCAAATCCTCTACCGCCTGCCGGACCACCCGTCCCTGCTGCAGAGCTATCTCTGGCAGCATTACGATCTGGCGCCGGATTTCCCCGAAATGAAGAGTTTTCTGAAATTCTGGGAAGACACGCTGGACGGTCCGCTGCACTCCGTGCGTTACGTGCACAAGCAGCTGATCTCCGCCAACGAATGGCGGGCACTGAAGGGCGAGTTCATCCTGCACTGACGGTCAAGATCTGCGGGACAGTCCCAATCTCAGACATGCACCTCGCCATGGGCGAATTCGCCGTCGTCGGGTGCGCGGTAGATGGCCGCCACCAGGATGCCTGAATAGAACAGGCCAATGGTGGCCAGCACCAGCCAGCCCGGCACGGGCCCGAGCGCCGCATTGTCGACAATGGCCATCCAGGAGGTCACCGTCTCGGTGGCGGGCATGTCCGGCAGGAGTTTTGGCGTCGAGATTTTCAGGCCCCAGGCCAAAAGCAGGATGAGATACATCCAGCAATAGTTGCGCCTGACCCGACGGAACAGCGCCTCGCGGCGGCCCATCAGGAAGACCGGGTTGCGCAGGCTGACGGCAATCGCCAGGGCCCAGTCGGGGTTCAGTTCGGCCTGCGGGCTCAGCGCCTGGGCAAAATAATAGCGCTCGAGCTGGCGCACCCTTGCCCGGTAGACGTCGAAGAACCGGTATCTTCGCGCCTCGATCATCAGGAAGACCGAGATCAGCAGCATGGCAAACAGCACCACCCCGTGATGGGAGGTCGGTGTTGCCAGGGAGACGGACAAAAGGCCGGCGACCACGGTCATCGCCCAGTTGGAGGTCCGGTCGATGCGGTCGCGCCAGCTGATCATCCGGCCGATCTCACCGCGATAATAATGGATGATCATATTGGCCTTCTCGGCGGACGATGCCGGAAGGGCCGGCGAATGGGCCGGGCCGGGCCGTTCGATGCCGGAAATTATCGTCTCTTCGACCATGATCCACTCCTGCCTGCCACTGGCTCGTCAGAGGTCATAACGATGGCAGACGTCCGCTGTTCCGCACCCCAAGTCATTGCCAAAACTTTTGCGAGCCATTAGAGCCAGACGCTGAGACGGCCGGCAATCGACGGACGCATCGCGACGGAAGGTTTGGATATGGCAAAGATCGACGAAGAAGCGCTGGCCGAGGCCTATAACCGCGCGCTGGCGCTGGAAAAGTCCGGCGATATCGACGCGGCCGTCAAGGCCTATGAAGAGGTTCTGGCGCTGGACCCTGAGGACCATGGCGGCGCCTCGGTCAGGATCGCCTCGCTCGGCCGCGGCGAGACGCCGCCCAAGGCGCCGGATGCCTATGTCGAAACCCTGTTCGACCAGCATGCCGAGGCGTTCGAGGATATTCTCGTCGAGCAGCTGGGCTATGCCGTGCCGGTCATGGTGCGCCAGCGCCTGCAGGCTTTGGAACTCGGGCCGTTCCAGCGCATGCTCGACCTGGGCTGCGGCACCGGCCTGACCGGCGGCACGCTGCGCGACATGGTCGAGGATATCACCGGCATCGACCTGTCGGAAAACATGATCGAGATCGCCCATGAGAAGGATCTCTACGACACGCTCTATGTGGCCGAAGTCGAGGATTTCCTCGAAGACAATGACGACGAGCCCTTCGACCTGATCACCGCCACCGACGTCCTGCCCTATCTCGGCGCGCTGGAGCCGCTGTTCTTCGGAGCCTCCGAAAACCTGGTGACGGGCGGCCTGTTCATCTTCTCCTCCGAGACGCTGTCGGACGAGGCCCTGGCCGGCCGGCCCTATATGGTCGGACCGCACCAGCGCTTTGCCCATTCCAAGGCCTATGTCCTGGAACGCCTTGCCGCCACGGGTTTCGAGATCGTCGAAGTGACCGAGATCAATGTGCGCATGCAGGACGGCGAACCATCGCCCGGCCATCTGGTCATCGCGCGGGCCGGCGTGATCCCAAGCAGCCATTGATCGCCTTATGACTCAGGTGGCACGGTCCGCCTGAGACGATCCCCGCCTCCGCTGAGCGATCAGGCGCCGGCAGGTTTGCCGTCGGCAGGTCCATCGAACGGAGTGTCGGCGCGGACGGCTGTCGGCGGCTCTTCGCTGTCTTCCGTCTCGACCGGCATATAATAGTGGATCTGGTCCAGGCGGCTCAGCATGCCGAAGGCGATTTCGCGCTCGCCCATGATCACCGTATCGGCGCCCATCTTTGTCAGATGCTCGATCTCGGCATCGTTGCTGGCGCGGGCCAGCACCAGCAGGCCGGGATTGACCGCACGGGCATTGGCGATCACATGGCCGGCCTCGAACGCGTTGGGAATGGCGACCACCAGGCTCTTGGCGGCCGCCAGATTGGCAAGGGCGGTGACCCTCGGCGAGGCCGCATTGCCGACAATGACCTCGATACCCTGCTTCATCAACTCGCCGACGCGGCTCTCGGAGTCTTCGATGACCAGGAAGGGCACGCCGGAGGATTTCAGGTTGGCGACCACCAGGCTGCCGACCCGGCCACAGCCGACCACGACGGAATGGCTGGCGAGCTTGGTGCTGGCCAGTACGCCATCCTCACCGGCGGAGGTGAAGGCGGCCTCCTCGTTGGACAAGGGCTGTGATGCCGGTGCGCCGGCCGCGGCTTGCGGCTTGGCAGCGTCGGCCACCGCCGGGTCCGCCGCGGCACCGGGCGCCCGGATCAGCCGCGCTTCGAGTTTCGGTGCCAGGCGGTCGCAGAGATAGAACAAGACCGGATTGAGCATGATCGAGATGATCGCGCCGGCAAGGATGAGATCGCGCCCCTCCTGCGGCAGAAGGTTCAGCCCGACGCCGAGTTCGGCGAGGATGAAGGAGAATTCGCCGATCTGTCCGAGGCTTGCTGAAATCGTCAAAGCCGTCGACACGCTCTTGCCGAAGATCCGGACGATCACGAAGGCGGCGATCGATTTGCCGACCACGATGATGAACACGGTTCCGAGAATCGGCAGCGGATTGGTCAGCACGATGGCCGGATCGAACAGCATGCCGACCGAGACGAAGAACAGCACGGCGAAGGCATCGCGCAGCGGCAGGCTTTCCTGTGCGGCGCGGTGCGACAGCTCGCTCTCGGCCAGCACCATGCCGGCAAAGAAGGCTCCGAGCGCCAGCGACACGCCGAACAGCTTGGCCGCGCCGAAGGCAACACCCAGCGCGATGGCCAGCACGCCGAGCCGGAACAGCTCGCGCGAGCCGGTATGGGCAATGTGATGCAGCGTCCAGGGAATGAACCGCCCGCCGATCACCAGCATGACGCCGACGAACAGCGCCACCTTGAACAGGGTGACGGCAATGATGCCGCCAACGCCGAAATCGAGGCCGAGCATGCGCTCGACCCAGATCGCCAGCGGGTCGGCATGGCTTGCCTCGCCGCCAATGCTGGCCAGTGCCGGAATGAGGACGAGCGCCAGGACCATGGCCAGGTCCTCGACGATCAGCCAGCCGACAGCGATCTTGCCGCGCTCGGTTTCCACCAGCCGCCGCTCCTGCAGGGCTTTCAGAAGAACGACCGTCGAGGCAACGGACAAAGCAAGGCCGAACACCAGGCTGCCGCCGAGCGGCCAGCCCATCATCGCCCCCATGCCCCAGCCGAGCAGCGTGGCAAAGCCGATCTGCACCGCGGCTCCCGGCACGGCAATGCCGCGCACCGACAGAAGATCCTTCAAGGAGAAATGCAGGCCGACGCCGAACATCAAGAGAATGACGCCGATTTCCGCCAGCTCCGGTGCCAGGCTCTGGTCTGCGACGAAGCCCGGCGTATGCGGGCCGACCAGAATACCGGCAACGAGATAGCCGACCAGCGGCGGCATGCGGAACCGGTGCGCGATGGCGCCGAAAATAAACGCCAGCACGAGACCACCGACAATTGTCGAAATCAACGGGGTATCGTGAGGCATGATCTAATCTCTCCGCGTCTGGATTCTTTCACCAAAGAATGCTAAATATGATGTATGTTGACCAATATGGGCAGTTATCAGTGATGGGTCAAGCCATTAAACCACCTCTTCTGACGCCCGACCTCTGTCGTGCAGCGCGCGGGCTGCTCGATTGGACGCAGGAGGACCTGGCCCGGCGCTCGGAAGTGTCGCGCAGCACGATCCGCGACTACGAAGGCAGCCGCCACGACGTGCACCGCGCCACCGAATGCCAGCTGCGTCGGGCCCTTGAAGAGGGCGGCGCCGTTTTCACCGAGGTGAGCGGCCATGGCATGGGGCTGTGCAAGAAAATCGGACCGGTCGATCCGGCCGGTTGAGCCGATGCATTCTTCGCCCTGCCCCGCGATCGGCCTCATATGGACGCACGGGTCAGGCCTTTTCTCGCTGGCGTTCTTCGGTTAGGTCTTCTCCCGCATTCAATAAGGAGCGTGATTGATGGCGAAGGTCGCATTTATCGGTTTGGGCGTCATGGGTTACCCCATGGCAGGGCATCTGAAAGCCAAGGGCGGCCATGACCTGACGGTCTACAACCGCACCGCCGCCAAGGCCGAAGCCTGGGTAAAACAGCACGGCGGCACGGCGGCGGCAACGCCGGCCGAGGCGGCAGACGATGCGGATTTCGTCTTCACCTGCGTTGGCAATGACGACGACCTGCGCTCCGTGACGCTTGGCGACAGCGGCGTATTGGCCGGAATGAAGAGCGGCGCCATCCTGATCGACAATACCACGGCCTCGGCCGAGGTAGCCCGCGAACTCGATGCGGCAGCCAAAGCCAGGGGCTGCGGCTTCATCGATGCGCCGGTCTCCGGCGGCCAGGCCGGCGCCGAGAACGGCGTACTGACGGTGATGTGCGGCGGCGACGAGGCTGTCTTCGAACGGGCACGGCCGGTGATCGACGCCTATGCGCGCATGGTCGGCCTGATGGGGCCTACCGGCGCCGGGCAATTGACAAAAATGGTCAACCAGATCTGCATTGCCGGCGTCGTCCAGGGCCTTGCCGAAGCGGTGCATTTCGGCAAGAAGGCCGGCCTCGATATCGAAAAGGTCATCGAGGTGATTTCCAAGGGGGCGGCCGGTTCCTGGCAGATGGAAAACCGCCACAAGACGATGAATGCCGGCCAGTACGAGTTCGGCTTTGCCGTCGACTGGATGCGCAAGGATCTCGATATCGTACTCACCGAAGCCCGCCGCAACGGCGCCACCCTGCCCCTCACGGCGCTGGTCGATCAGTTCTACGGCGAAGTCCAGGCGATGGGCGGCAGACGCTGGGATACGTCGTCGCTGCTGGCACGGCTGGAGAAGAAATGATCGGCCCCGCCTCCAGCGCCGTCGATCTTCTGGCCCATCTCGAGAGCCTGAGATCCCCGGACACTATTGTCGGCATGGGCCGCTTCGGCATCGTCACCGAGACGGCGCTGGGCATTTCCAATCCGGACCTTCAGAAGATCGCCAGGGCGGTGAAAAAGAACCACGGCCGTGCCTTTGAACTCTGGGCAAGCGGCGTGCGCGAGGCGCGCATGCTGGCGCTCTACACCTTCGAGCCTAACAAGCTGACACCGGACGAGGCGCGGCGCCTGGCCGACGATTTCAACTCGTGGGAGATCGTCGACACGGCAGCGGACCTGTTCGTCGAGGCGCGGCTGGAAAGCGCGCTCATTGCGGCCCTTGCCGCCGATCCGCGGGAATTCGTTCGGCGCACCGCTTTTGCGATGATCGCCGGTGCCGCGGTGCATCTGAAGAGCGAGCCGGACGAGGTGTTGCTGGCCCTCCTGCCGCTGATCGAGGCGCACTCCGGCGACCCGCGCAATTTCGTGAAAAAGGCCGTCAACTGGGCGCTGCGCAATATCGGCAAGCGCAATCGTCGCTGCCACGGGCCGGCCCTGGATCTCGCCGAAAGGCTGGCGCAGAGCGCCGACAAGACGGCCCGCTGGATCGGCAAGGATGCGGTGCGCGAACTGACGAGCGAGAAGATCCTCGCCCGTCTCAAGCCGTAAAACCTATTCCTCGCCGGCCTTCTGGTTGTCGAGCAGCATGTAGTCGAGCGGCAGTTCGGTGGTGTATTTGATCTGCTCCATCGCGAACGCCGACGCGACGTCGCGGATTTCGATGCGGGCGATCATGCGCTTGTAGAACGCGTCATAGGCGGCGATATCCGGCACGGTGACCCGCAGGAGATAGTCGACATCGCCGCTCATGCGATAGAATTCCACCACTTCGGGGAAATCCGCCACCACTTCGGAAAAGCGCTTCAGCCATTCGATCGAATGGCTGTTGGTGCGGATCGACACGAAGACGGTGACCTTGGCATTGACCTTGGCAGGATCGAGAAGGGCGACGCGGCGGCGGATGACGCCGTCCTCCTCCATCTTCTGGATGCGCCGCCAGCAGGGCGTGGTGGACAGGCCGACTTTCTTGGCGAGATCGGCGACGGCCAGCGTCGAATCTTCCTGGAGAATGCGCAATATCTTACGGTCGAGACGGTCCATGCGTAGTCCTATCGAATTTTTTTCCGTTATATCGGATATATGCCGCAGGTGAAGAATATTATTTCACCCAACGAGACGATCCACTTCTCTTTTGAGCAGCGGCAGCACGTCAGCCTCGAACCAGGGATTTTTCTTCAGCCAGCCGGTATTGCGCCAGCTTGGATGGGGCAGCGGCAGAACTTTCGGTCCGGCCTGATTCGACAAGACATAATCCCGCCAGCCGCGCACCGTTTCCGTCATGGTCGGGCGGCAGCGCTCGCCGAGGTGATACCCTTGCGCATAGTGGCCGATGGCCAGCACCAGTTCGACCTGCGGCATGGCAGCCAGCACCGGCCGGCGCCAGGCCGGCGCACATTCGCGGCGCGGCGGCAGGTCATGACCCTTTGCATCATAACCCGGAAAGCAGAAGCCCATCGGCACGATGGCAAACCTTGCCGGGTCGTAGAACTGTTCGCGCTCGACACCCAGCCATGACCGCAGCCGGTCGCCCGAGGCATCGTTGAACGGCAGGCCGCTGTCATGGACGCGTTTGCCCGGCGCCTGGCCGGCAATCAGGATGCGCGCCGTGGCCGAAATGACCGCCACCGGCCGCGGCTCATGCGGCAGGCGCTTGTCCACACCGCCGGCCGGACAGTCGCGACAGATGCGGCAGGCGGCAATGGTGGTGCGCAGCAGGTCGATCGTTTCAGACTCAGGCGGGGTCATGCATCTTCCGTCACAGTGTTTTATCCCATCGGTCATGCACGCGGTACCTTACCACCGCAGCATACCTTTCAGGATAGAGAGCAATCCCTGGCTTTCCAGCCCCTGCCCGGCCAATCCTTCTTCCGCAAGGCCCTGGCGGCGGCGAAACTCGTCCGGCCGCTCGAAGGCGCCGGACCACAGCCCCGCCTGCCCGTCGCGCGCCATGCGCTCCTCGGCCTGGTAAGCGCCGTAGGCGACGGCCATGCCGGTCAGCACCATCTGCGCATTGATATCCGTTGCTGCGGACCTGCAGACGACCAGAAGGCGGTCGTAGCGATCCCGCGCCGTACCGGAACAGGTGACGGCCGCCGACCCCATCAGCGCCGAAAGGGCCCGGCGGGACGATTGCCCACAGGGCCAGTGGCGGCTCTCGTCCCCGCACAGCTGGGTCAGTTCCGGCGCATCGATGCCGCTCAGCCTCAGGCGCCCGCCGCCCGATGACAGCGTATCGCCATCCACCACGTCGAAGGCACCCGAAACGCGGACCTCGTTGTCCTTGTCGAGCTTGGCGATGATCAGCAGTGCCAGCACGAGCATGGACAGGCCGACCACCGCATCCCGCAGGATCCGGACAAGACGCGTCACAATCCCGCCCTCTTCACCAACAAAACGTGTGGGATCATGGCAAACAAATCCTTGCGTGACAGTATCTTCTTAAGACTTGGCCGATAGGCTTATACATAACTGCGGCAAACATATCATCGGCTTATGAGTAAAGGCGTTTCCACATCTACCGATAAGAACATCGTCGACCGTTCGCGCAGCCATCGCAACAAGGCCGTGTCGAAGGCGGTTCGCGCGACGCGTGAGCGGCTGCAGTCGGGCCAGGCCGGCACCCCGGCCTTTGATCGCGAAATGCTCGGCATGCATCTCAATGCGACGCTGCAGGGTGCAGCGGTCATGCCGATCCTGATCATCCTGGTTGGCGGCATTGCCGCCCATATTACCCGCGATCCGCAATATTATGTCTGGGCGCTGTTTACGCTGAGCATCCATGCCCTGACGATCATGCTGGCCGTGCGGGCCAGCAAAACCGATATGACGCCGCGCGGCACGGTGAAGTGGCGGCGTTTGCTGCTGGCCGGCCAGGCTTGCATGGGTTTCTGCTGGGCGCTGTTCTGCCTGAAGGAATGCCCGGCCTGCGGCTCCGACGCCTTCGTATTCTTCAAGGGCGCTGCCCTGCTGATCGTTCTGTCGGTCACGGCGATGGCCAATCTGATGCTGCGCCAGGCGGTGCTGTTCGGTTTCCTGCCGACGGTGTTGGCGCTGCTGCTGATGGCCGCCAGCACCAGAAACGTGCTGGAGATCGGCTTGACGGCGATGTTCACCACCTCGCTGATCTTCTTCGTCTACATCACCGGCCGGCTCTATCAGTCCAACCTGAAGCTTTTGTCCTACCAGAGCGAAAAGGACGACCTGATCGCCGAGCTGGAAGTGGCCAATTCGCTGTCGGACGAAGCGCGACGCCGCGCCGAGGAGGCCAATATGGCAAAGTCCCGCTTCCTGGCCTCAATGTCCCATGAGCTGCGCACGCCGCTCAACGCCATTCTCGGCTTTTCCGAAGTCATGGCGGGGGAAGTGCTGGGGCCGCTCAACAATCCGCTCTACCGGGAATATTCCGGCGATATCCACCGCTCCGGCCAGCACCTGCTCAACCTGATCAACGAGATTCTCGACCTGTCGCGCATCGAGGCGGGCAAATACGATCTGAACGAAGACGCCATTTTCCTGCTGGAACTGGCCGAGGATTGCATCGGCATGGTGCAATTGCGCGCCAAGGCCAAGAACATCTCGATTTCCGAACAGCTTGAGCCCGATCTGCCGGCGGTCTGGGCCGACGAGAAATCGATGCGCCAGGTGATGCTCAATCTCTTGTCCAATGCGGTCAAATTCACGCCGCAGGGCGGCGAGGTCATGGTCAAGGTCGGCTGGACCGCCGGCGGCGGGCAATATATCTCGATCAAGGACAACGGGCCTGGAATCGACGAGAAGGAAATTCCGGTCGTGCTGTCGGCCTTCGGGCAAGGGTCGATCGCCATCAAGAGCGCCGAACAGGGCACCGGCCTCGGCCTGCCGATCGTCCAGGCCATCCTGGCCAAGCATGGCGGCGAGTTCAAGCTGAAGTCGAAGCTGCGCGAAGGCACCGAGGCGATTGCCATCCTGCCGGCCAAGCGCGTGCTGCAGACCCTGCCGGCCATCGAGGAGACCCAGGCCGTGGAGCCGCGCAAGCGGCATTTCGCCTGAGGCCGCCCCTGCTACCGCCTGCCAGCCGCTGAGAGGCTAGGCGTTTGCCTATCGGCCGGCGCGGTTGACCTGCGGGAAGCGCTTGCGCCACCAGATCCCCATCCTGCGCCGAAAGCGGCGCACGGCGGGAATGTCATGGGACAGGACGAGAAGCCCCAAAGGAATCATCCAGAAGCCGAGGACCGGCAAAAAACCCAGAAAGCCGAAAAACACCAGAAGACTGCCGAGTACGATCCGGGCGATCGGCGAACGGGGAAAGGGCATCTCGAAACGACCGAGCACCAGCTTGCCGCGCTCGGCATCGATGCGATATTTGCGGGGATTTTCCATGCGGATTTCGTTTTCTTCTCTTGTTCGTCTGATCTCTTGGCCTGGGGAAAACATGGGTAGGCGGGGAAAATAAAGCAAGGGCATCACTTTTTTTGAAAAACCGCTTGGCAAATCGCCCAAGCATTTGTATTAGCCCACTCACAGCGCGGCAACGCGGTGTTCCCTGGTAGCTCAGCGGTAGAGCATTCGACTGTTAATCGACAGGTCGCCGGTTCGAATCCGGCCCGGGGAGCCAAATTCACAAGGCCTGCTGAGCAATCAGCGGGCCTTTTGGTTTTTGGATTCAGGGGTTTACTGTGGCGCGGCGCGACCTTTGGCACAAATCAGCGCCAGCTTTGTCACACCCGGACGTGGCGCGGGGTGCACCAAGCTTCGTTTGCCGCCAATCCAGGCAGCAGGCGGTTGGGTGTTGGGCACGTCTCTAAATCAATATCAACCATTTCAAAAAGCTCACGACTCGGTCACACAAATTCCACCCTGCACGGTACGGGTGCGATGGTTGTGAATTCCGCTGTCGGACGGGTCAGGACGCCAATCTTTGGCCCGTCGTGAAGGGCGTTTCCACGCCCTTGACACCCGGCTAGTCCGGATGGCGTGCCCCACATGTGATTAGGGCGATGGTGTCTTGTCCGGTCCAATTACCACCTCATGCTTCGGTCCTCCAAAGGAGGCAAATAGGTGCACAATCACGGTATTGAGATCGCCTCGCTTACGGAAGTAAAATTTGTGGAGCTGAAGCATGGCAAGAGGTTCGTCTTCGACTGGACTGCCCACATAGTTAAAGACGTCATCCCGCCGCCCCATCAGAAGATCGAGTAGTTCCGTGGTATCGAAGACATCAAGCCCGCGTTCAGCGAGTGCGTAGCAGTATGCCATTTTTGCCACGACCATCTCAGATATTCCCATAATCATCGGCATGCTAATTGCGACACGTACGGGAGTGATGTTTTTCTTTCCAAGATGAAGAAGCCCGAGCCGGAGCGATCTTACGCCTAGAGATTTGTCTTCTCCAACAAGCACACCAGCAGGCCCGTGAACAACGTACTGATAAAGTGGCGGGTAGTGCTCAGCCGGCAAAGTGTGCCTAAAGTCAGTTTCCTGCGAAATATCTACGGAGGGCGCATTATATGCAACCTTCGGCATACGCCGCTCGGAAAACCGCCGTCGTTTGCTTTGCTTCAACTCAAGCATATGTCGCACGCCGACAAAGTCGTTCTCCCACGCCTTCTGCTCATAAGTACGATTGGCATAACCGTTGCAGATGGTGCAGGAGGCGGCTTCGAAAACTAATTCTCCGCTTCCCGAAAGGGCGCGGGGCACAATGTGCTCATCTGTTAGGTTCGCTTTCGAACCACAAAAAATGCACTCCCCTGGAGACGGATATCTTTTGCTTATGAGTGTCGTTGACCGTAACACCCTACGTACTCCATCTTCCGCAGACTTAGTGCGCAGCGGTAGAACGACGATGGTACTTTGTCATCACTCACCGTCAGAGATGGGTTTAACTTTTGCTCATAGGCTGCAGCCCACAAGCAAAAAAGGCCCCGGTCAAACCGGAGCCTTCCATGCATTACTCGCCAGCGAAACCCTCAGGCCTCACTCGTGGATGGTATAAGACCCCATTTCGCAGAGGTTCTGGGTGTCTTCGGTGGTGTCGAGGGTGGCGCTGCCTTCGAATTCCATGCGCATGTCATATTCGCAGACGGTGCGGCCGTCGGCGATCGTCAGTTCGATCGTTTCGCCCGGCTCCAGCACCTGTGCGCCAAACACATCGCCTTCCCAATCGTCGACGCCGACCGGCGAGGTGTAGAAATGGGTCAGCGTGGACTTGGTATTGTTCTTCAAGGTGAAGACCAGGTCTTCAGCCTGAGCGATACCGGCGGAAAAAGTGACCATTGCCAAGACGGCGGCAGCGGAAAGAAGGCGGTTCATGTCTACAAATCTCCGGGCCCGAGATTGGGCGAGAAATTTCTTATATTAGCTGTCATAAAGCGCAATCGCCTCGCCTCATTGTCCCAATAATGGTCCGGGCGGAGGGGCTATTTCACGCCGAAATCCGCCCAAAGTCGTAGACGGCGCGATGCAATACTTGATCCGCTCCGGTTTGCGCACCGTATAGAGCCCAACAATCACGCCTGCCAGAAATCGAGTCATCAATGCCAGATGTCGAGAATGCCCCCATCCTCCTGTGGTTTCGAAAAGACCTCAGGCTCGATGACAATCTGGCTCTGTCGGCGGCCGCGGCCACCGGCCGGCCTGTCATCCCCGTCTATCTCCGCGACACGAAGGCGCCGGAGACGGGCGCTCTGGGCGCCGCACAGGCCTGGTGGCTGCATCACGCGCTGACGGCGCTTGGCGCATCGCTCAAAAGCATCGGCAGCCGGCTGGTGCTTCGACGCGGCGACAGTGCCGATGAACTGGCCGAGCTGCTGCGGCAAACTTCCGCCGGCGCGGTTTACTGGAACCGGCGCTACGATCCGGCCGGTATCGCCATCGATACGGCGATCAAGGCCATGCTGGTCGAACAGGGTTTAGAGGTGAAGAGTTTTGCCGGGCAATTGCTGCATGAGCCGTCCCGGGTGAAAACCGGCAGCGGCGGCCCCTACCGGGTTTATACGCCGTTCTGGCGGGCGCTGGAGGCGGGTGGCGAGCCGGCCGAACCGATCGCCGCACCCGACACGCTGCCGGCACCGAGCGACTGGCCGGCAAGCGAGGTGCTGGAGGATTGGTCGCTGCTGCCGAAGCGGCCCGATTGGGCAAGACATTTCTCCGAGGTCTGGACGCCCGGCGAGGCCGGCGCCCTGGCGCGGCTCAGGGATTTCGTCGAAGACGGACTTCAAGGCTA
This sequence comes from Rhizobium sp. CG5, assembly GCF_023701945.1. Lineage (GTDB taxonomy): Bacteria > Pseudomonadota > Alphaproteobacteria > Rhizobiales > Rhizobiaceae > Allorhizobium. The sequence continues at coordinate 147,667 of NZ_JABAEF010000012.1, read as the reverse complement.
CAAGGCCGCGCGGGATTTCCCGGCCAGTCCTTCGACATCGCGGCTGTCGCCGCATCTGGCGCTTGGCGAGATTTCGCCGGCCCGCATCTGGCATGCAACGCGCGGGCTGTCGGACAAGATTGCCGCCGAAGACATCACCCATTTTCGCAAAGAGCTGGTGTGGCGGGGTTTTTCCTATCACCTGCTGTTTCATTTTCCCGATCTGGCGACCAAGAACTGGAACCCCCGCTTCGATGCCTTTCCGTGGAAAGAGGCGCCGGATCTGTTTGAACGCTGGACGCGCGGTCAGACCGGCTATCCGATCGTCGATGCCGGCATGCGGCAACTCTGGCGGCACGGCGTGATGCACAATCGTGTCCGTATGATCGCCGCCTCCTTCCTGATCAAGGACCTGATGATCGACTGGCGCGCCGGCGAGCGCTGGTTTCGCGATACGCTGGTCGATGCCGACCCGGCCTCGAATGCCGCCAGCTGGCAATGGGTGGCGGGTTCTGGCGCCGATGCAGCACCATTTTTCCGGATCTTCAATCCGATCACCCAGGGCGAGAAATTCGACCCGGACGGCGATTATGTGCGGACGTTCGTGCCGGAGCTTGCCGGCCTCGACAATCGCTTTCTCCACAAGCCGTTCGAGGCGCCGTTGACCGAGCTGAACAAGGCCGGCGTGGTGCTGGGCCAGACCTATCCGGCGCCGATCGTCGACCACAAACGAGCCCGCGAGCAGGCACTTTTGGCCTATAAGTCGGTTTCGGGATCGGAGTGACGGGGTGATGCAGCGGAAAACCTGGGCTGCGAGCATGGTTTTTCTGATCGCTGCTGACGGGGGGAATGGGATTTCTTGCCTTCGGATGCTTGCGGCCTGAAAAGACAGGCCCTAACGTCCGCGGAAACAGAAGGCAGATCCCATGGCATTTCACCCCTCCGTTCTCGACGCGATCGGCAATACGCCCCTGATCCGCCTGAAAGGCGCCTCGCAGGCGACCGGATGCACCATTCTCGGCAAGGCCGAATTTCTCAATCCCGGCCAGTCGGTCAAGGATCGCGCCGCTCTGTTCATCATTCGCGATGCGGAGAAACGCGGCCTGCTGCGGCCGGGCGGCGTGATCGTCGAAGGCACGGCCGGCAATACCGGCATCGGCCTGACGCTGGTCGCCAAGGCGCTCGGCTACCGCACCGTCATCGTCATTCCGGAAACCCAGAGCCAGGAAAAGAAGGACGCCCTGCGACTGCTGGGGGCAGAACTGGTCGAGGTGCCGGCGGTTCCCTACAAGAACCCAAACAATTACGTCAAACTGTCCGGCCGGCTGGCGGCCCAGCTTGCCAAATCCGAGCCGAATGGCGCGATCTGGGCCAATCAGTTCGACAATACGGTCAACCGCGATGCCCATATCGCCACGACCGCCCGCGAGATTTTTGACCAGACCGCCGGCGAAGTCGACGGTTTCATCTGCGCCGTCGGCTCCGGCGGCACGCTGGCCGGCGTCGGCATGGGGCTGCGCGCCATGAAGCCCGGCGTCAAGATCGGCCTTGCCGATCCGGACGGGGCGGCCCTCTACGAATTCTACACGAATGGCGAGCTGAAATCCTCGGGCTCGTCGATCACCGAGGGCATCGGCCAGGGCCGCATCACCGCCAATCTCGAAGGCTTTACGCCGGATTTCGCCTATCAGATCCCCGACAGCGAAGCGCTGCCGGTGATCTTCGATCTGGTCGAGAACGAAGGCCTTTGCCTCGGCGGTTCGTCGGGCATCAACATTGCCGGTGCGATCCGCCTGGCGCGCGATCTCGGCCCCGGGCATACGATCGTCACCATCCTCTGCGACTACGGCAATCGCTACCAGTCGAAACTGTTCAACCCGGATTTCCTGGCCTCCAAGGGCCTGCCGAAGCCGGAATGGCTGGCGCATGTGACCGATTACGCCCTGCCCCTCGAGATTGCCTGAGACAGACCCGATGCCGACCAACGCCCTTTACCGCGACGACTTCTACCTGGCGACCTGCGAGGCCGTGGTGACGGCGGTGCATGACGATGGCGGCATCGAACTCGACCAGACCTGCTTTTACGCCACATCCGGCGGCCAGCCCGGCGATACCGGCTTTCTGGAACGGGCCGACGGGGCGAAGATCGCACTCGGCCAGACCCGGCACGGCCAGACCAAGGACATCATCGTGCATGTTCCGCTCGACGGCGAGGTCCTGCCCGCGGTCGGTGAAAAGCTGGTGCTGCATGTCGACTGGGCGCGGCGCTACAGGCTGATGCGCATGCACACCGCCTGCCATCTTCTGTCGGTGGTCTGCTCCTATCCGATCACCGGTGCGGCGGTCGGCGAGGAGGAAAGCCGGGTCGATTTCGACATGTCGGAGACGATCGACAAGGACCAGGTTACCGCCGAGCTAATGAAACTGGTCGAGCAGAACCATCCGATCACGCTGCAATGGATCACCGACGACGAGTTGATCGCCAATCCGGGCATCGTCAAATCGAAGAATGTCCGCCCGCCGATCGGCCTTGGCCGCGTCAGCCTGGTCTGCATCGGCGAGAATTCCGCCGTTGACAGCCAGCCCTGCGGCGGCACACATGTATCCGAGACCCAAGAGGTCGGCGCGATTCACATCGCCAAAATCGAAAAGAAGGGTAAGGAAAACCGGCGGTTCCGCATTCGCTTTGGAGCCCCGGCCGAACCTGCCTGACGCAAGGCCCAAGGGAGAATAGCATGCCAGCGGAAAAAAGCCGTTTTGTCGTATCTGCCGACTGGGTGGAGAAGCAGCTCGGCGCGCCGGAGTTCAAAATCGTCGACGCCTCCTGGTATCTGCCGGCCCACAAGCGCAATGGTGCACTGGAATACGCCGCGGGCCATATTCCCGGCGCTGTGTTCTTCGACCAGGACGCTATTGCCGATCACACGACCAATCTTCCCCACTCCCTGCCCTCGCCGGAATTCTTCGCCGCCGAAATGGGAAAACTGGGGTTGAGCGTCACGGACACGATCGTCGTCCATGACGGCCCCGGTTTCTTTTCGGCGCCACGCGTCTGGTGGATGCTGCGCGTCATGGGCGCTCAGAGCGTCTACATTCTCGAAGGCGGCCTGGACGGCTGGAAGAAGGACGGCCGGCCGTTGCAGACCGACCTGCCGGAGCCGGCCACCACGACATTCGACGTCGCCTTCGACCGCAGCCGCATCACATCCTTTGCCAACATGATGGAGATCGTCGAAGCGGGCACACGGCAGATCGCCGACGCACGGCCGGCAGGCCGCTTTACCGGCGACGAGCCCGAGCCGCGCGAGGGCATGCGCTCAGGCCATATGCCCGGCGCCCGCAGCGTTCCGGCCGGCATTCTCTCCGAAAACGGCCAGCTGAAAGATCTCGCAGCACTGCGCTCGATCTTCAACGCCGCCGAGATCGACCTTTCGAAGCCGGTCGTCACCAGCTGTGGCTCCGGCGTCACCGCCGCGGTCATCACCCTGGCGCTGGAATCGCTCGGCCATCACGACAATACGCTCTATGACGGCTCGTGGTCGGAATGGGGAAGCCGGACGGAGACGCCCGTCGTCACCGGCCCGCCGGACGATGTGGTGCATGCACCGCATGGACCGCTGCAGGCCCATGTCACGCAGCTGGAGATGACGGCAGCGCCCAAGGCGAGCCTGCCGGTGCCGGTCAATATCCAGACGGCGATCATGCGCACGGTCGACATTCCGCTGCCGTTCTACCGCTTCCTGCACCGTCAGGTCGGGGCGCGCTGGCACTGGTATCAGCGGCTGCGGATGAGCGATGCCGAGCTGAAGGCCATCGTCCACAGTCCCAAGGTGTCGATCAGCGTGCTCTACGTGAACGGCGCACCGGCCGGTTTCTACGAATTTGCGCAGGTCAGCGAAGAACTGGTCGAGCTTTCCTATTTCGGGCTGTTCGAACATGCGCTCGGCATGGGGCTTGGCAAATGGTTCCTGCTGCAGGCGCTCTATGCCGCCTGGCAGAGCAATCCGCAGAAGGTCACGGTCACCACCAATACGCTGGATCATCCCCGCGCCCTGCAACTCTACCAGCGCTTCGGCTTCTCGCCGGTCAATACCTATGACGCGCTGGTCGAGCCGGTCTCGGAAGCCGAACTCCTGCAGATGATGCGGCGCGATCGCGCCTCGCTTTGATCTGACCCGCTTCCATCTGATTTGCGACGGCTATTTCTTCTGGTTCTTGAAATAGCCGTCGATCAGGGAGACATGCTGGACCGCCAGCTCGTAGCACAGCGTCAATTGCCGCTCCTGCGGATGCCAGTAGGCGTTGGGTTCGCCACAGCTTTTTGCCGCGAGCGTGATGCCGTCATTGAAGGCGTAGGTGCCTGAAAAACTCTCTGCGACGATCTCCAGCACCTTTGCCTCCTGCAGCACGTCGGCGAACATCTGCAGCGCTTCCTCGCCGGCCGGCTCGTAGCGGATATCGAAGTTTGCGACCTTGCCCTTCCTAGCCAGATGGGGCTCCAGCAGGCTTGCCCAGCTGGCCTTGGTCCGCTCATATTCGACAACGCATTCCTCGCGGCGGGATTGCGGGAAATCCATCGAATCGGCAAACACCTTGAAATACTCGGCATCGGCGCCGGTCATCATGCAGAGAATCTGATAGGCGCGCTGCCGGTCCAGCGCGTGCGTATCGAGGAACTCGCTCTCGACGAAGACCTCCTTGCTGTCATCCAGCAGTAACCAGCCGTCGGCGGCATCCTGGATCGCCTGGTCGAATTCGTCGGTGTCGCTTTCGAGCATCAGGATGGCCGACAGGGCGTCGACGGCGTCCTCCTCGCGACCGAGCACCGGCAGTGCGAATTCCGAGATCAACATATGGCCGGCTTCGTGAAACAGCACGAAGATCGCATTGTTGACGATGAAGGTGCGGGCCTCGGCCGCCTGCTCCGGCGTCGGTCCGTCGCTGTTGCCGACCGCTCCGGCCGGTGCCGCCGACAGCGCTCCCCACAACCCCAGAGCGGCAACCAGTGCGATGATCCGCGTTCTCATGAAAACCCCCGTTTCCCGCCGGCGTCGTGCAAGGCACCGCCAGGTTAGCGGAGCCGCGAGAGGAGATAAAACGCCAAGATTGGGCGAATTCGCTGGGATGCGCAGGTTTCGGGTGGCTTGGGCGATGGCTGCCGGTGACAATGGGGCAGCTTCCAAGGAGAACCCCATGTCCGATATCCGTTTTACCGCCATGCCCACTGAGACCGCAGAGCAATACTGGGACGGCGCACCCGATGCTTATGGCCTGACGCCTGAGCGAAAGATCGCTGCCGGCAGCGGCCTGCCCTGCCGCCATTGCCTGGCCGAGATCGGCGAAGGCGAACATTATCTGGTCCTCGCCTACCGGCCCTTCCCGTCCCTGCAGCCCTATGCCGAGACCGGGCCGATCTTCCTGCATGCCGAGCCCTGCCCGCGCTATGCGGCAACCGAGGTTCCCGCACCGATCCTTGAGACCAGCCCGGACTATATCCTGCGCGGTTACGGTCACGATGACCGGATCGTCTATGGAACGGGCGCCGTGACGCTCACCGAGAATATCGAGACCCGCGCCGCGCACCTGCTGGCGCGCGACGATATCGCCTATGTGCATGTGCGCTCGGCCCGCAACAATTGTTACCAGTGCCGCATCGACCGGGCCTGAGATTGAAATAAAGAGAGCCGGCCAGACGAAGCTGGCCGGCCCTGAACAGACGCATCACCGCATTGTTTTTGGACCTGACTCTACGGGATGCGCCCTGAAAGACTTCACGCCGCGTCAGGCAACGTTCAGGACGCTTTCCGGGCTGAGGGCTTCATAGCCGAGCGCCTCTGCCACCGGCTGGTTGGTGATCCGGCCCTTGTGGACATTGAGACCATTGCGCAGATGGCGATCCTCGGCGATGGCGCGCAGGCCGCGATCGGCGAGCGCCAGGCCATGCACCAGCGTCGCGTTGTTCAGCGCCTGGGTGGAGGTGACCGGCACGGCACCCGGCATATTGGCCACGCAATAATGCACGATGCCGTCGACCTCATAGGTCGGTTCGGAATGGGTCGTGGCATGGGAGGTCTCGAAGCAGCCGCCCTGGTCGATCGCCACGTCGACGATGACGGCGCCCTTCTGCATGCCGGACAGCATTTCGCGGGTGACCAGCTTCGGAGCCGCAGCGCCGGGGATCAGCACGGCACCGATCACCAGGTCGGCGGCAAAGACTTCCCGCTCCAGCGCGTCGATGGTCGAATAGACGGTGTGAACCCGGCCGGCAAAGAGATCGTCGAGCTGGCGCAGGCGCGGCAGCGAGCGGTCGAGGATGGTGACATCGGCGCCAAGGCCGGCGGCCATGCGGGCCGCATGCAGGCCGACGACGCCGCCGCCGATGACCGTGACCTTGGCCGGCAGAACGCCCGGAACGCCACCGAGCAGGATGCCACGGCCGCCATAGGCCTTCTGCAGCGCCGTCGCGCCGGCCTGGATGGCCAGGCGGCCGGCGACTTCCGACATCGGCGCCAGCAGCGGCAAGCCGCCGCGCTCGTCGGTGACGGTTTCATAGGCGATGGCGGTCACGCCGCTCTCCAAAAGGCCCCTGGTCTGTTCCGGATCGGGGGCGAGGTGCAAATAGGTATAGAGGATCTGGCCGTCGCGCAGCTGCGCCCATTCGGACGGCTGCGGTTCCTTGACCTTGACCACCATGTCGGACTTGGCAAAGACATCCCTCGCGGTCGCGGCAATCTTCGCGCCGGCAGCCCTATAGGCGCCATCGTCCGCGCCGATGCCGGCTCCCGCTCCCGTCTCGATCAGAACCTCATGGCCATGGGCCACATATTCCCGGACGGCGCCGGGCGTCAGCCCAACACGATATTCATGGTTTTTGATTTCCTTCGGGCAACCGACACGCATTTAGCGTTCCTCTCACGTTTGAATGGCTTTCGCCGTCTTTTTCCACCTGCGAAAAGAAACCAGAATTTGCGCCGAATGTCCTTGCGAAGAGCGATTGCAGAACCGCCGATTTTCGACGATCATTGCGCTTATTCTCCAGTTTTCGAAGGTTCCACGCATGGCGCAGCCCGATACCATTGATCTTGCCATCATGAAGACATTGCAGGCTGAGGGCCGGATCTCCAATGCGGAGCTTGCCGAACGGGTCGGGCTGTCGGCCTCGGCCTGTTCACGGCGGCTCGATATCCTGGAGCGGACCGGTGTGATCAGCGGCTATCACGCGCGGCTCTCCCACAAGGCGCTGGACTACAAGATGATGGTGATCGTCCACATCTCGCTGTCGGGGCAGTTCGCCAAGACCCTGACGGAATTCGAGGCGGCGGTGAAACTCTGTCCCAATGTTCTCGTCTGTTACCTGATGTCGGGCGAATACGATTACATCCTGCGGGTCGCCGCCAAGGATCTGGAGGATTACGAGCGCATCCACCGGGACTGGCTTTCGGCCCTGCCCCATGTCGTCAAGATCAATTCCAGCTTCGCGCTGCGCGAAATCATCGACCGGCCGAATGTCGGGCTTTGAAATGCACCGGTCATTGCAAATTGAGTGAATCGTTTCAGCTGCTTGCAACCAATGCCTCATAGACTTGTCACATTCGGAGACAGGTCTTTTGAGGGGAGCGATGATGCAAAGCAATTTGAAGATGGATGGCCGAAAAGTGCAGCGCAACCGCTGCCGCATCGACAGCACCGTCAAATACCTCAACCAGCAGGCTGTCGGCCGCGTCCTGAACGTGTCGCGGACGGGCATCGCTGTCGAGCTCAGCGGCAGGTTCCATGCGGCGACCGGTAGCAATATCGTCATCGAAAATGACGATATCGGCCTGATCGAGGGCACCGTGCGCTGGCGCCGCGACGGCAGGCTCGGCATCCAGATCAAGCAGACCAGCAATTCACTGGCGCAGATGTCAGCCTATTTCCGACACTTCCATCGAGAGGTCCGGCCGGTTCTCTGCCGATAGGCGGATCAGATCGGGACAATTCCTCGCCATTGCGGGCAGCGCGTGCCGCTCAACATCATACCCTTGTCATTTTCCGGATGCACATCTTCGCAATTGGCCTTATCTCTGTTCGCCATTAGGCCAGCTTTACGTAGGAGATTGCCATGTCGCTGATAGACCTGCACCCCATTTCCCGTCGCTCTCTTCTGACCGGCTTCGCCGCGACTTCGGCTCTTGTCGTCCTGCATCCCTTCGCCGCCCGCGCCAATGCCGCCCAGGCCCATCTGCGGCTGATGGAAACCACCGATATCCACGTCAATGTGATGCCCTACGACTACTATGCCGACAAGCCCAATGACACGATGGGTCTGGCGCGCACCGCAAGCCTGATCGACGCCATCCGCGCCGAGGCCGGCAACTCCCTGCTGATCGACAATGGCGACCTGCTGCAGGGCAATCCGATGGGCGATTACATGGCCTACAAGAAGGGCATGAAGGCCGGCGACCTGCACCCCATCATCAAGGCGATGAACGTGCTCGGCTACGATTGCGGCACGCTCGGCAACCACGAATTCAACTACGGCCTGGACTTCATGTTCAACACGCTGGGCGGCGCGCAGTTTCCGATCGTCTGTGCCAACCTGACCAAAGGCGAACTGGCGGAAGACGCCAAGCAGGACCAGCTGTTTTTCAAGCCTTATGTCATTCTCGACAGGATGATCAAGGACGGCGCCGGCAACGAGAACCCGATCAAGATCGGCTTCATCGGTTTCGTGCCGCCGCAGGTCATGCTGTGGGACGCCAAGAATCTCGAAGGCCGGGCGCAGACCCGTGATATCGTTGCCGCGGCCCGCGCCTGGGTGCCGGTCATGAAGGAGCAAGGCGCCGATATCATCGTGGCGCTCTCCCATTCCGGCATTGACGGCCACGGCCAGACCGACCGTATGGAAAACGCCTCGCTCTATCTCGCCGGAGTCGAGGGCATCGATGCGGTCTTCACCGGCCACCAGCATCTGGTCTTCCCCGGCCCGAAGAGTTTTGACGACGTGCCCGGCGCCGATCCGGTCAAGGGCACGCTGCTCGGCAAGCCGGCTGTCATGGCCGGCTTCTGGGGCTCGCATATGGGCCTCATCGACCTTTTGATCGAAAAGGACGGCCAGAGCTGGAAGATCGTCGACTTCACCTGCGAGGCGCGACCGATCTATCACCGCGACGAGAACCGCAAGATCGTCGCCGACACCGCCGACAAGCCGGAGGTGGTGGCTTCGGTCGCCGAGGAGCACCAGGCGACGCTCGACTATGTCCGCACGCCGGTCGGCAAGACCTCGGCGCCGCTCTACTCCTATTTTGCGCTGGTGGCCGACGATCCGTCGGTGCAGATCGTGTCCAACGCGCAGACCTGGTACCTGCGCGACATGCTGAAGGAGACAGAGTACAAGGATCTGCCGATCCTCTCGGCAGCGGCGCCCTTCAAGGCAGGCGGCCGTGGCGGCGCCGACTTTTATACCGATGTGGCGGCGGGTGACATTGCCATCAAGAATGTCGCCGATCTCTACCTCTATCCCAATACCGTGCAGGCCGTGCTGATCACCGGAGAGCAGGTCAAGAACTGGCTGGAAATGTCGGCCGGCATGTTCAACCAGGTGGCGGCCGGCGCCAAGGACGTGCCGCTGCTGAACCCGGATTTCCCATCCTACAATTTCGACGTCATCGATGGCGTGACCTACCAGATCGACCTGTCGGTTCCGGCGAAATACGACAAGGACGGAAAGGCCGTCAATCCGGAATCAAGCCGTATCAAGAAGCTCAGCGTCTTCGGCCAGCCCATTGATCCCTCACAGCGTTTCGTCGTGGCGACCAACAATTACCGGGCTGGCGGCGGCGGTAAATTCCCCGAGATTGCCAGCGACAAGGTGATCTTCGTGGCACCCGATACCAATCGCGACGTGATCGTGCGCTACATCATCGATCAGGGCACGATCAATCCGTCGGCTGACGACAACTGGAGCTTTGCGCCGGTCGACGGCGCCACGGCGATTTTCGAGACCGGCCCGAAGGCCCGCGCGTTCATCGGCGATGTGAAGGGCGCCAAGATCGAGGATGCCGGCGATGGTGCCGATGGCTTTGCCAAGTTCCGGCTGCTGCTGTAGACTCCAGTCTACCGATTTCTTAGCGAACCCGCGGCCACCAGGCTGCGGGTTCTCTATTTCCGACTCCCATTTGCCTGAATCGATTCAAGCCCGTAGCGCCAGATCCTGGCGAACTGAATCAAGCACTTCACCCGGAAAATGAGCCGGACAGGAGGACAGTTTCTGGCGGAAGGCCTCGATCAGCCAGGCAGCCGCCGGTCCTGGCGGCGATGCCGTCTTGCGGATCGCGTAGATCGAGTAATGGCCCTGCTCATAGGCCTCCAGATTGAGATGAACCAGGCGACCCGACAGGATGTCGTCGTGGATGACGGAGGCCGGCAAGCCGCCCCAGCCGAGCCCGCCGCGGATCAGATGATGCTTGGTGGCGATATCGCTGACCCGCCAGGTCTTGTAGGACAGCACGTTGAAATCGCGTCCCGTGGTCAGGTCCGATGCATCGGTGACCACGAGCTGGACTTCCTCCCGAACGTCGGCCAGCGTCAGCGGTCCGGCGATCTGCGCCAGCGGGTGGGTGGCTGCGGCCACCGGCAGCAGGAAATTATGGCCGATCCGCTCGACCTGCAACGAATCGTCCTGCCGCATCAGGGCACCACCAATGCCGATCGACGAGCGTCCGGTCATAACCAGTTCCATGATCCGGCCGAGTTCACCGACATCGAGGCGCAGGGCCACCGATGGAAATGTATTGCGGAATTCCTTGAGCACGGCGACCATGGCTTCGGTCGGCACCATGACGCTGATCGCGACCGACACTTCCGCCTCCAGGCCCTGCTTCATGCTGGTGGCGCGTGCCCGCATGACCTGCAGGTCGCCGACGATGCGCCTTGCATCCGCCAGCATCGCCTTGCCGGCATCGGTCAGTTTCGGCTGCCGCGCGCCATTGCGCTCGAACAGCGACACGTCGAGCTGCGCCTCCAGATTGCCGATCGTGTAGCTGATCACCGACTGGGCCCGGTTGAGCATGCGGGCGGCGGCGGAAAAGCTGCCGGCATCGGCCACGGCGAGAAAGACCTGCAACTGGTCGAGGGTCGGATTGGCGTCCATGTCTTATCCAATATTTCGATAGCTCCAATCGACATTATCATGGTTTTTTCGATGGCAGCAACGGCCTATCTGTCGGACCACAGCGGCGAGGTTCTCCCTGCCCGGCCGCTGAGCCAACACGATAAGGAACTGCCATGTCCTCCATTCTTCTGATCACTTCGAGCCCGCGCGGCGCCGAATCCCAGTCCAGCAGCGTTGCCACCGACCTTGCCGAAAAGCTGAAGGCGCAGACCGGCGCGCAGATCGTGCATCGCGACCTGGCCGCCCATCCGCTCTCCCATATGGACGGCACCTTCACCGCCGCCATCCGCAAGCCGGCGGCCGATCGTACGCCGGCCGAAGCCGAAGCCGCGGTTGTCTCCGATCAACTGGTCCAGGAACTGCTGGCCGCCGATACGCTGGTGATCGGCACCGGCCTGATCAACTTCAACATCTATTCGGCGCTGAAGACCTGGATCGACCATGTGGCCCGTGCCGGCCTCACCTTCAAATACACCGAATCCGGTCCGGTCGGCCTTGTGACCGGCAAGAAGGCTTATGTGGTGCTGGCCTCCGGCGGCGTTTATTCCAGCGGTCCCGCCGTCCCGATGAACCATGCCGTTCCTTACCTGAAAACGGTTCTCGGCTTCATGGGCATCACCGACGTCGAGACCATCTATGTCGAAGGCCTGGCCTATGGTCCGGAAGCCGCCGAAAAGGCGATTGCGGCGGCCCGCGCAAAAGCTGCCGAACTGGCCCAGGCTGCCTGAACACCAGAGTTTGCATGAAGACAGGATCCGGTCGCGACAGCGGCCGGATTTTTTATTGCCGTGGGGTCAAGGACAAGACGAGCCGGGATCAGCTGCGGTCTTCGTGCATGCGGCCGGCGGCAATCGAGCTCTGTGGGGCCTAAGCGCGCCTATGCTTTCGTCCGTCGCGCCGGTGGCGGCATTGCCCTGCGCGCCGCAACGCCTGGCATGCCTTTGAGCTGGACGGCAACGGCCGGGTCGATCTCCCGCAGAATGCTGCGCGCCGGCACGGGTCTTCCCAGGAGATAGCCCTGCAACTCGTCGCATCCCGACTGCGTCAGGAACAGCGCCTGCTCGATCGTCTCGACACCCTCGGCGACGACCTTCATACCGAGCCCTGCCCCCAGATCGATGATGGTCCGGACAATCGTTGCGGCATTGTCCTCGACACCCAGACTGCTGACAAAACCCTGGTCGATCTTGATGGCATCGAACGGGTAGTGGCTGAGGTAACTCAACGACGAGTAGCCTGTGCCGAAATCGTCCAGGGCGATGCGGAAGCCGGATTTCTTCAGTGCCACCAGGATATCCAGGGCCCGCTTGTCGTTGTCGATCAGGACACTTTCGGTGATTTCGAGTTCCAGCCGCGACGCATCGATGCCGGACCGCTGAACGATAGCCCTCAGATTATGCAGGAAATCGGGATGGCGAAACTGCACCGTGCTGACATTGACGCTGAGGTGACCCTCGGCCACCTCATCCTGCAGGAGCCGACAGGCTTGTTTGACGACCCATTCGCCGATGGCGATGATCTTGCCGGAGGCTTCCGCAACCGGGATGAACTCAGCTGGCCCGACAATACCGCGCTCGGGATGGTGCCAGCGGATCAGTGCCTCATAGGAGACGATCTGTGCGGTGGCGGCCTGGATGCGCGGCTGCAGATACAGTTCGAACTCGTCGCGCTGCAGCGCCTGCTCCATGTCGGCTTCCAGCGCCCGCCGCTTCTCGATCAACTCGTTCATGCCGGGGCGGAAGATCTGCCAGGTGTTGCGGCCGGAATTCTTGGCCTGATACAGGGCGACATCGGCGCGGTTGATCAGTTCCTCAGACGTAGAGGCATGTTCCGGGCAGAGAGCCGCACCGACGCTGATGCCGCATTTGATCGTCTCGCCCCGCCCCGTCTCGAAGGGCTTGCGGAACGCCGCGATCAGACGCCGGCTGAAATCCTCGATCTGCGCCTCGAAGAAGGCGTTGGACAGGATAACGGCAAATTCGTCGCCGCCGAGACGCGCGGCGAAGTCTTGGCGTCCGAGAGAGGCCGTCAACCGCCGGGCGGTTTCGCGGATCACCGCGTCGCCGGCCGGATGACCGTAGATATCATTGATATCCTTGAAGTGATCGAGATCGACGAGGATGACGGCGCAGCCCCAGCCGGCATTGGCCCGGTCGACGCTTGCGGCGAGATGCTCGGCAAACAGCGTCCGGTTGGCAAGGCCCGTCAGCGGATCGTGCAAGGCGAGATGCCGGATATGCTGCTCGGCTTCCCGGCGCTCGCGCAGGTCGACGAGGCAGCCGACCCGCATCGTCTTGCCGCGGTAGACGATATCGCGACCGCGGGTCTCGACCGGGATCTGTTCCCCGCCCTGCGTCCGCACCGACAGCTCGAAGGTCGTATCCACGCCGCTGTGCGACTGCTCCTGTAGCACCGCGCCATCGTCCGGCGATAGAAAGTCGTAAATCGACCGCCCGACCAGGGCTGTCAGCGGCAATCCCACGAGTCTCGCCAGTTGCTCGTTGCCGTCGACGATGATGCCGTCATGATACATGACGATCGCTTCGAAGGTGGCGTTGGCGATGGTTGCCACTCGCTCTGCCTCTTCGTCGTCGCGGCGCTTGGCCGTAAGCTCGCCACGGTTCTTTTCTTCCGCTTCGATATTGTCCATCAGGCGGTTGAACAGGCCGGTGAGTTTTTCCGCCTCGTCGCCGCTGACAACCGGCAGTCGATGGGTCAGATCGGCCGTGCCGTTGACCAGTCCCGAGAGAGCGTCCTCGACATGGCCGACACCGAGCCTTGTCGCGTGCTCGGCGACGTTCAGCCCCACCTCTTCATCTTCGACGGACACCCGCACCGTCATGACGCGATCGAGAAGCCAGAAGAAGGCATAGCCGAGACCGAAGGCCCAGTAGAAGTTCAAGAGCGAGCCGAAGGCCTGGATGTAGAATTGCGCAAACCGTCCGCCGGCCGGCAGCGTCTCGACCGGCGCCAGAAAGGCCAGCGCCAGCGTACCCGCCACGCCGGCAAAGGCATGAACGCCAATCGCGCCGACCGCATCATCGATCTTCAGCTTCTGCTCGACGAACTCGTTGCCGTAAATGGCCACCACGGCACCCAAGGCGCCGATGATCAGGGCGCCGGACGGGTCCAGCACATGGCAGCCGGCAGTGACGGCCACCAGGCCGCCCAGCATGCCGCACAGCGCCTTTTCCGGCAACACGAAACCATCGCGGAAATAGCCGAGCACATAGCCGACACAGGTGGCCATGCCGCCGGCCAGAACCGTATTCAGGATGATCGGCGCGACATCGGCGGATGCCTTTGCCGTCGAGCCGCCGTTGAAGCCGATCCAGCCGATGAACAGCAACAGGGCACCAGTCGTGGACAGGACAGGATTATGGCCGGCGATCCGCACGACATTGCCGTTTTCGTCGAAGCGCCCCATACGCGGGCCGATGACCATGCAGGCGGCCAGCGAAATCCAGCCGCCGGTGGCATGAACGACTGTCGAGCCGGCGAAATCGACAAAGCCGAGATTGGCCAGGAAAGCACTCGAATTGGGCGTGAGCGCGGAGCCCCAGGCCCAGTGCACGAAGACCGGGTAGATGATGCCCGACAGAAACAGCGAACCGAATACATAGGCCGCCAGCTTCATCCGCTCGGCAACCGCACCGGACACGATCGTTGCCGCCGTTCCGCAGAACATCACCTGGAAGACGAAGAAGCCGCTTTCCCAGGTGGTCAGATCGTGCAGGAAATAGAGGTCACTTTCGATCCCGACGATGAAGCCGTCGGACGCTCCAAAGGCGATCATGAAACCGATGCCGGCAAAGGCCACAACGCCAAAGACAAAATCCAGCAAGTTCTTCTGGGCGACATTGATGGAATTCTTGGAGCGCACCATGCCGGCTTCGAGCAGCAGAAAACCGACCTGCATCATCATGACCAAACCGGCTGCGACCAGGATCCAGACGAGATCGAGATTGCCGGCGACCGTGGCGGCAGAGGTATCAGCGGCCATCGCAGCCGGCGGCAGAGCGCAGAATGCGACTGCCGCTCCCAGAAATCTCGACAGATGGCTGTTCACAAATAGCGAAAACCTGAATTTCACCCGCACATCCCGAACCAAGCTTTAAGGCCATATGATCGGCAATCACTTAAAATTGAGTGATCATTTGACGTGCTTTTTAAGGTAAAAGAGGCCACCGCGGGACACGGAATAATTCAATCTTTTCAAGCAGAAAGAGTGTATTTTGGCGCTGCACCATCATGACGTGCAAAAAGAGCATGCGGCACCCTTGCGCCGCTCAGGCGGAACGCGACTTCGCGCCGTCCGAAAACAGCGAAGCGCCGTTCTGGTCGATGATCTGGCGGGCCTTGCGAAAGGTGCCATCCAGTGCATCGTCGGCTGAGGAGAAGACGTCGGCGCGGATGAACACCCGCTCCAGGGTTTCGCCCTCGACGACCTTCTCGATGCGTCCGGCCAGCCGGAACTGGTTTCCCTCGCGGATCGGCTCGGCAAAAATCGTGCAGTCGCCATGAACCTGCGGCTCGGCGGCAAGCTTTGCCACAGAACCAGCCTTGGCGGTGCCCGACTTGGGTGCACCGGAAAACATAGAAATGATATTCGACAGAAACGAAGCCATGCGGTGTGCCTAGCATATCTGTCCGGCGCACTGAAGTCCCCGTTTCATCGAAATGCCCGATTTCCACGGGGCATCGATATCTTGCCCTATCGCGGCAATGGCCGTCGCGTTACGTTGGCACGGATTTGAGACGAATGCGGAACACTGCCGACGATCCTGGCTCCGGGGAGATCGATGCCGTATACACTTATCGCTGTTTCGGTCGTCGTCGCGGCAGTCGCCCTGGCCGGCCTTGCGCTCGTGACCGGCCGCATGCCGCCGTCAGCCCCTGCCCCCTTCAATCCCCGCGTTATCGGCGACGATCCGGACCTTTATCTCGCGAATACCGAAGCCAAAGCCGGCCATGTGCGCCCCGGTGCGCAGAAGCAGATCGTCTGGGCCGATCCGGTCAGCCGGGCAAGGACGCCCGTCGTGCTGGTCTATATCCATGGCTTCTCCGCGTCGGCCGGCGAAGTCCGACCGCTGCCGGATCTGGTGGCGCGGGATCTCGGCGCCAATCTCTATTTCACCCGCCTGACCGGCCACGGACAAAGCGGCGATGCGCTCGCCGAGGCCAGCGTCTCGGACTGGATCGCCGATTTTTCCGAAGCCCTTGCCATCGGTGAGCGCCTCGGCGACAGAACCGTGGTCATGGCCACCTCGACCGGCGGCGCTCTGGTCACCTGGGCGCTGGCGCAGCCGCTTTACCGCGACCGCATCGCGGCGGTCGTTCTGCTGTCGCCCAATTACGGGCTGCAGGCGACGGGCTCGTTTCTGCTCGCCATGCCATTCGGCCGGCAGATTGCCCGGCTGGTTATCGGCGCGCGCCGCGGTTTCGAACCCCGCAACGAATTGCATGCCGCATTCTGGACGACCGAATACCCGGTCGACGCCCTGATCCCCATGGCGCATCTGGTGCGCCTTGCGGCACGCGTGCCGGTCGAGACGATCGATACGCCGGCGCTTTTTCTCTATTCGCCGCAGGACACGGTGGTCAGGCCCGACCTGACGGCCATGATCGCTGTGCGCTGGGGCGCTCCGGCGCAGATCATCGATCCCGGTGCCGTCGAGGATCCCAACCACCACGTCATTGCCGGCGACGCTTTGTCGCCCTCGACGACGCAGCCGCTGGCCGCTCGCATTACCGCATGGCTCAGGGACCAGCCGGCGATCAGATGATCAGGTTGGCGAGGATCTCGTTTTCGGTAATGTCCTCGTAGCCGAGCCCTGCCGCCTCGAAACGGGCCATCAGTCCTGAAAAATGGCCGCGTTGCTTGGTTTCGATGCCGATCAGGATCGAGCCGAAATTGCGGGCCGACTTCTTCAGGTATTCGAACCGGGCGATATCGTCATCCGGCCCGAGCAGATTGAGGAAGTCGCGCAGCGCGCCCGGGCGCTGCGGCAGGCGCAGGATGAAATATTTCTTCAGCCCGGCATGGCGCATGGCGCGCTCCTTGACATCCGGCAGCCGCTCGAAATCGAAATTGCCGCCCGAGACCACCGCGATGACGGTCTTGCCCTGCAATCGCTCCGGCCCTAGTTCCTCCAGCGCGGCAATAGCCAGTGCGCCGGCCGGCTCCAGCACCACGCCTTCGACATTGAGCATCTCGGTGATCGTCACGCAGATGGCGTTTTCGGCGATCAGCAGGACCTGATTGGCCGGAAAGCCGCGCAAAGCTTCGAAATTCAGGTCGCCGATCCGGGCAACGGCTGCTCCATCGACGAAATTGTCGACTTTCGGCAGCGTGACGATGGCGCCCGCCTCCAGGCTGCGCTTCAGGCTCGGGGCGCCGGACGGCTCGGCAAAGACGAATCCGTCGGCCGCCATATCCGTCATATAGCCGGTCATGCCCGCCGACAGACCGCCGCCACCGACCGGCATGATCACCAGATCGGGGCTTTCGCCATCGGGCAGTTGGTCGAGAATTTCAGCGGCGACGGTCGCCTGTCCCTCGATGATATCGGCGTGATCGAAGGGCGGCACCATATAGCCGCCGATCGCCTCGACATGCTCGCGGGCCGCCGCATAGCACTGGTCGAAGATATCGCCGAACAGGCGGATGGTGATGAACTCGCCGCCAAATATCCGCGTCTTGTCGATCTTCTGCTGCGGCGTGGTCACCGGCATGAAGACGATACCCTTGACCCCGAAATGCCGGCAGACAAAGGCGAAACCCTGGGCATGATTGCCGGCAGATGCGCAGATGAAGGTCTTGTCGGTTCCGCCGCCGGCAATCACCTTGCGGAAGAAATTGAAGGCGCCGCGGATCTTGTAGGAGCGCACCGGCGAGAGGTCCTCGCGTTTCAGATAGACGTTTGCACCGTAGCGGGCGCTCAGATGCTCGTTCAGCTGCAGCGGCGTCGCCGGGAAAATCTCCCGCATCGCCTCGGTCGCCTGCACTACGGTCTGTCGGGTCACATCGTCCATCCATTGAATTTTGCCATGGCTCCCGCTATGGCATAACGAACAGGTGGAAACAAAGCGCTTTTCCGCGACATTTTGTACAGGAACGTCTCGTCCTTGAACGCCAACCTCCTCCGCTTCGCCATTTACATCGCCGCCCTGTGCGGGCTCTATCTGGCGACGGCGATGGTCGTTCCGGCGATGATCGACCTTTATTACGGCCATGAGGACTGGGAGATCTTCGCGATCTGCGCCTTCATGGTTGGCGGGTTGTCGCTGATGACCGCCATGGCGACGCGCGGCGCGCCACCGACATTTACCAAGCGGCTCGGCTTCGTCCTGGTCAACCTGCTGTGGGCGGTGTTTTCGCTGGTCGGCGCCGTGCCGATCTATTTCTCCGGCCAGGGGCTAACCTTCGCCCAGGCGCTGTTCGAGTGTATTTCCGGCATCACCACGACCGGATCGACCGTGCTGGTCGGCCTGGATGATATGCCGCCGGGGCTGCTGCTCTGGCGGTCGCTGCTGTGCTGGCTGGGCGGCATCGGCATCGTCGCGCTCGGCCTGTTCGTGCTGCCGTTCCTGAGGGTCGGCGGCATGGCCTTCTTCAAGATGGAATCCTCCGACACCAACGACAAACCCTTCGCGCGGCTGGCAAGCTTCACAAGGGCCTTTGTCGCGGTCTATGTCGGCATCACGCTCTGCTGCGCCGTGGCCTATGATTTTGCCGGCATGGGCCATTTCGATGCGATCAACCATGCCATGGCCACCGTGGCGACGGCCGGCTTCTCCACCCATGATGCCTCGTTTGGTTTTTTCCGGAACGACGCCCTGTTGTGGGTCTCGACTTTCTTCATGACGATCTCGAGCCTGCCCTTCTCGATCCTCATCGTCTTCATCGTGCGCAAACGGTTGGATGCCCTGCGCGATCCTCAAATCAGCGTCTTCATCGGCTATCTCTGCGCCTTTTCGGTGGCGGTGGCGGTCTACCATCACCTGCGCAACGATGTCGAACTGACCACGGCGCTCACCCATTCCTTCTTCAATATCTCCTCCATCCTGTCGACAACCGGATTTGCCAGCGACAATTATATCGCATGGGGCCCTTTCGTGGTGTTGCTGGCCCTGTTTGCCACCTTCATGGGCGGCTGCTCGGGGTCGACAGCCGGCGGTATCAAGGCCTATCGCTTCGTCATCCTGGCCAGCATCATCACGACAGGGTTGAAGAAGCTCATCTATCCGAACGCCGTCTATTCGGTTCGCTACGGTCGGAAAACGGTCGATACGGAGACCCAGTCCACGGTCATCCTTTTCACCACCGCCTATATCTTCCTGTGGGTGGTCGGCAGCCTTGTTATGGGCTTGCTGGGCTATGATATCGAGACATCGACATCGGCCGTCATCACCGCCCTGTCGAATGTCGGCCCCGGCATCGGCCCGATCATCGGGCCTGTCGGCAACTTTTCGACGATCAGCGATCCGGCCCTTTATCTGCTGTCGCTGATGATGCTGCTCGGCCGCCTCGAAGTGCTGTCCGTAATGGTGCTGCTGATGCCGATGTTCTGGAAAACCTGACGCCTGGCCCCTTGACTGTCCCGGTCGTTGCTTGAAATTGTCGCCAGGGGGATGGGCAAGGGAGGCCGGACAATGAACCAGATCAGCACACGGTTTGGCAGGCGCATGCAACGTGTCGCATGGGTGGCGGCGGTCATCGCCGCCGCGACGGCCGCCGAAGGCAAGGCCGGACCGCTTGCCGATGCCGCGGCCACTGCCGAACAAAAGGCGGCGGCTGGCGATCCGCTCGGCGCCTATGATGCGGCGGCCCAAGCCTTTGCCGCCTTTGCCGCCACCCTGCCCTTTTCCGTGAAAACGGCGGTCTTCGTCTCGGACAAACCCAAGGCCTATGGCGCGTATACGCCGCGCAAGGGTTCGACCTTCGCCCCCGGCGAGCCGCTGGTCACCTATGTCGAACTGATCGGCCTATCCTGGAAGGATATCGGCGAAGGACAGCAGCAATCCAATTTCAGCGTCGACCTGGAACTGAAGGACAAGGGGGGCGAGACCCTTGCCGCGCAAAAGGGATTCGGAAGCTTCAGCTTCACCGGCTTTGTCGCCAACCAGGAAATCTACACCCATCTGACGCTTGACATCACCGGCGCCGAGCCCGGCGACTACGTGCTGCATTATACGATCAACGACAATGTCGGCCAAAAGGTCACCGCCTTCGAGCAACCATTCACCGTGCTGAAATAACAAACGGCAAGCGTCACAAAGCCGTAACGCCGCCCTTGACGCGCCTCCGCAACTGGTTGAAACAAGGGCCGCGCGGGCGTGGCGAAACTGGTAGACGCAAGGGACTTAAAATCCCTCGGCCTCGGCTGTGCGGGTTCGACCCCCGCCGCCCGCACCATTTTTGTTTGCGCGCAGCCGCCACACCACCCTGCGCTTTTGTTTGCGCGCAGCCGCCACTCGATCAGCTGTCGAACGAAACGCCGATGTCCTTCATCGTGCGCCAGCGCACCGTGCAGGCGTGCTGCACGCCGTCCTCCAGGCGCAGTTGAAACTGATCCGGAATATCGATGGTGGTCTCGAAGACCAGCTTTGCGCCCTGAGCCGTTATATTGCGGACGATGCAGTTGTGGGTCGAGTAACCATTGTTGGACACCACGCGTCCTGCCTTCAGCGCGCGCGACCGGGTTGCCTTTCGTCGTTCTTCCATAACCGTTATCCTTCACCCAGCGGAAAACGCCGCTGGCGCCCGCCAAGGCTAGGGAAAAAAGGTCAAGGAACAATTAGGGACCTATAGCAGATTGGCTTGGCAGCAACGCGCGCAGCGGCCGGTTCCCAACACGAAAAAGCGCGACCCACAGGGCCGCGCTTCCTCAGACTCACCTCTTTGGTGGCCGTTTTCTTATGCCGACAGCTTGGCGGCAATCTTGGCGACATGGGCGCCCTGGAACTTGGCAGCGTCGAGTTCGATCTCGGACGGCATGCGCGAACCATCGCCATCGGTGATCGTCGACGCGCCGTAGGGCGAACCGCCCTTGACGGCTTCAACGCCCATCTGGCCCTGGAAGGCATAGGGCAGGCCGACGACGACGAGACCATGATGCAGCAGGGTCGGGATGAAGCCGAGAATGGTCGATTCCTGGCCGCCATGCTGGGTTGCCGACGAGGTGAACACCGAGCCGACCTTGCCGACCAGCTTGCCGGCGAACCACAGGCCACCGGTCTGGTCCCAGAAATTGCGCATCTGCGATGCGACCGTGCCGAAGCGCGTACCGGCGCCGACAATGATGGCGTCGTACTCGGCCAGTTCCTCGACGGTGGCGATTTCGGCCTTCTGGTCCATCTTGAAGTGCGAGGCCTTGGCGACCTCTTCCGGCACCAGTTCGGGAACGCGCTTGACGGTAACGTCGGCGCCTGCCGACTTCGCGCCTTCGGCCACAGCGTAAGCCATCGTTTCAATGTGGCCATAAGCCGAATAATAAAGAACCAGAACCTTAGCCATGATATGTCTCCGTTCGTTCAGGGGATAATGTAGAGCGTCGGATGCATATGTAGCGCTCTTGGCGCACAGGGCTAGCCTACCGAGCGAAGACGGACTGTTCACAAGCGCGCTGCGCCTGCGCCCTGCTCCTGACATTCGCGCGACGCAAACCTGTGCCAAGCAGCATTTGCTTTGGCGCTGAACGGCGCTAAGTAGTGAGCGACCAACAGCATTCAGGAACATCTCCATGACCCACGCCACCATCGTCACGGCAGCCATGCTCGCCATCGGCGACGAACTGCTGTCCGGACGGACGAAGGACAAGAATATCGGCCATCTCGCCGACATGCTGACGCTGGCCGGGATCGACCTCAAGGAAGTGCGGATCGTGGCGGACGAGGAGGAGGCGATCGTCGAAGCGCTGAACGCGCTGCGCGGTCGTTACGACTATGTCTTCACCTCCGGCGGTATCGGCCCGACCCATGATGACATCACCGCCGATGCCGTCTCGAAGGCTTTTGGCCTTGCCTGCATCCATGACGACAAGGCGATGGAACTGCTCGGCGAGATGTACAGCCGCCGCGCCATGGAGTTTACCGAAGCGCGCAAGCGCATGGCGCGCATGCCGGAAGGCAGCATCCATATCGCCAACCCGGTCTCGACCGCGCCGGGTTTCCAGATCGGCAATGTCTTCGTCATGGCCGGCGTGCCGCAGGTCTTCCAGGCCATGCTGAACGCGGTGATCGATCAATTGCCGGCTGGCAGCAAGTTGCTGTCGCGGGCGCTCGCCTGCCCGTTCGGCGAAGGCGATATCGGCACCTTGCTGGCCGCCATCCAGAAAGAGCATCCCGACACCAGCATCGGCTCCTATCCGCGCTTCGACGGGCGCAGCTTCAGCACGGAGCTGGTCGTGCGGGCCCGCAGCGAAGCGCCGCTGGAGGCAGCCGCTGCGGCCATTGAGGCCATGATCGCCGACCTGGCGGCCAGCCGCGCGGCTGGCTCTGGAAACCCTTGAGACAGCCGACCGGGGATTGCCGCGGGGTTGACCGAAGTCAAGGAAGGGCAGAGGGTTGCGCGCATACAGTCACAAGGCGGGCACATCACAGATACCGCTGAGGAGAAGATCATGGGCTACAAAACCATTCTAGCCGTCTTGGACACGCCCAAGAACGCGCACCAGATTAGCGAATTCTCGATTGCGCTGGCCGACACCTTCCAATCCCATATCGTCGGCCTGCATGCCGAAACCATTGCCGCCGTGCCGCTGGTTGCACCGATGGAGATCCCCGATCCGGCCACGGTTCAGGCGCTGCAGGACATGGCCCATACCGAAACGGTCAATGTCGAGCAGATCTTCCGGGGTCTGGCCGAACGCAACGGCGCCTCCCATGAATGGCGCAGCTTCCTGTCCTCGGCCGGCTACAGCTCGGGGTCATTGGTCGACAGCGCCCGGACCGTCGATCTGGTGATCGCGGCACAGGGTGACAATTCGTTGCTGTCGGAAAGCCGGGCCGATCTGGAAAACTTCCTGTTTGAAAGCGGTCGCCCGGTGCTTCTCGTTCCCTATATCCTCAAGGCGCCGAAGCCGATCAAGCGGGTGCTGATCGCCTGGAACGGTTCGCGGGAGGCGGCGCGCGCCACCTTCGACGCCCTGCCCTTCCTGAAGGCTGCGGATTCGGTCGAGGTGTTTTCCGTCGATCCGCCGGAAACCAACACCCAGTCGCCTGACATGGCCGGTGCCGAAATCGCCGCGACGCTGGCCCGCCATGGCGTCAAGGTGATGGTGGCACACCAGGAGACCGATAAGATGTCGGCGTCGGCTGCCATCGAGAACCGGCTGGCCGACAGCAGCATCGATCTGCTGGTCATGGGCGCCTATGGCCACAAGCGCTGGTGGGAAACGCTGTTTGGCGGCGTGACCCGCACGGTACTCGATTCGATGACCGCGCTGACCCTGCTGTCGCGCTGATCGCCTTGATATCCGGGCTTGCCTAGAGCCCACGATTGCCGCTAATAGCAATGGCCAAAGACAGATCGCCCCTGCGGGCTGCTTTCGCGCGACGCCGTTCGCGCGAAACGTGTTTTTGGCGGCAGCGCCTGGAACGCGGCATGGCCTCTCCCGCACGCTCCCTGCCTTGTTGAACACGCCGGATGCCGGCGCAATGCCAAACCTTTGTCCTGCGGAGCCCAGACCCATGTCCCTTCCCGAAAAAGCCTTTCCCGTTTCCTGGGATCAGTTTCACCGCGACGCCCGGGCGCTGGCCTGGCGGCTGGCCGGCAGTGGCCAGGATTTTCGGGCGATCGTCTGCATCACCCGCGGCGGCCTGGTGCCGGCCGCCATCATCTCGCGCGAGTTGAACATCCGGCTGATCGAAACGGTATGCATCGCCTCCTATCATGATTACGTCAATCAGGGCGAGATGAACCTCTTGAAGGGCATTTCTCCGGAACTGACCAGCGAAGGCGGCGCCGGCGTGCTGGTGGTCGACGACCTGACCGATACCGGCAAGACGGCAACCGAGGTGCGCGCCATGCTGCCGAAAGCCCATTTCGCCTGCGTCTATGCCAAGCCGAAGGGCGTGCCGGTGATCGACACCTTCGTCACCGAAGTCAGCCAGGATACCTGGATCTATTTCCCCTGGGACATGGGCTTCACCTATCAGGAGCCGATCGCCAAGGGTGCGCGCGGCTGAGAGCTTGGCGCCCCCTGCTGGGGCCCGCCATCCGGCACCCCGGATCTGAAACGACCGGCACGCATGTCGACGAAAAAAGGCGCCCGGGAGGCGCCTTTTTGTTTCAAACCGGTAACCGGACAGCCCGCAACCGACGTCAGATGATCAGGAAATCCTGATGGGTCATCGACAGGCCGGCGTCGAGATGGGCGATCCTGACGCGCCCTCCCGAACCCGTTCCATTCGAGTCATAGAAAAGATTGCCGGTATCGGTCTCGTAAATGATCCGGTCGCTGCTATCGCCCGCCAAGCCGGTAGCATTCTTGCGGAAGGCTGCGGACGACAGGGTTCCGGCCGCGCCGGCCCGGGTGAAGATGGCGTTTTCCAGCACCACGAAGTCGCTGACAACACTGAAGTCGTCGATCGTATCGACATTGGTACTGCCGTTCAGCGTCGTGTTGAATACGAACTTGTCGGCTC
Source organism: Rhizobium sp. CG5 (assembly GCF_023701945.1). Taxonomy (GTDB): domain Bacteria; phylum Pseudomonadota; class Alphaproteobacteria; order Rhizobiales; family Rhizobiaceae; genus Allorhizobium. The sequence continues at coordinate 122,886 of NZ_JABAEF010000012.1, read as the reverse complement.
CCGCACCGCCGATCAGGCGGTCATTGCCGAGACCGCCATAAAGCCGGTCATTGCCATTGCCACCGAAGACGCGATCGCTGCCCAGTCCTCCGAAAAACTGGTCATTGCCATTGCCACCGCTCATCACGTCACTGCCCGAATAGCCGGTCAGCTTGTCATTGCCGCCATTGCCCCAAAGGCGGTTCGCCAGACTGTTGCCGTAGACGGTGTCGTTGCCAGAGCCACCCTTGGCATTTTCGATCGATGCACCGACGGCAATCGAGACATTGCCCGAGAATCCGCCAATATTGGAGAAGGAGGCAGCTGCGAGATTGATCCGCTGAGCCATGGAATATTCCGAGGCATCGATCGTGTCGTTGCCACGGCCGTCCCAGATGCAGAAGACCGGGTCGGTGTTGGTCTCGAAATTGTAAACGGAGCCGGTATTGGCGTTGAAACCATAAACGGAATCACCGGACCGCGTGTTGCGATTGACGCCGTACAATTGCTGGACTGCCAGGATATCGAACATCAGCAAAGTGTCGGGATAGCTGTCGAAGCTGTCCGTCGTGTTGTCTTCGTCGAAATAGCTCATCACGGAATATTGGTGGGAATCTTCCGTGAACTGGGCATCGTTATCATAGGTAATGTCGACGCCTGCACTGGCATTGTAGTCGCCGGGATGGGAAAGGCCCATGGCATGGCCGATTTCATGCAGCATGGCGAAGAAGGAATAGCTGCCACGGGCAATGCTGCCGGTCGAGATGCTGTCATTGTTGAGGTTGACGTCGCCTGCCGTATCATCGGCGCCCGTGCCGCCCGGGAAATAGGCGTAAGCGCCGGCGCCGTCCGTGGTGGAATTGTAGGCGGAGAAGCGCATCGTGCCGGTATTGGCCGAAGCCTGGGTGAAGGTGACGTTGCCAACCTCGGAAAACAGCGCCAAGCTTTGCCGCGCCGCCGTCTGCTGTCCGGCCGTCAATGCGATGAAGGCGGTGGAAGCGCCGCTGGCATCGGTCTGGTCCGAATTCGACGTGTCGAAGGAATAGGTGACAGTGACGGCGGTGCTGGGCGCGGAGGCCCAGCTATCGCCTTCGCGGATCAGGTTGCCGGCCCCCATCATGTAGTCGTAATGGGCGCGGCTGCCGGCCGTGGCCGACAGGCCATATTGCCCCGTCGCGTCACCCAGGCCGCTGGCCTCCAGATAGTAGGTGCCCGATGTGGTCACGGTAAAGGTGATGCTGGAATTGAACCCCGGACCGCCGTCGTCGTTATACGTGACTTCCACGCCAGATGCATTGAGAAGCCGCAGATAGGCATCGGTAACCCCGCTACCGCCGGTGCCGACCAAGGCAAAGGTGTAGGTTTGCCCGGCTGTCAGCGAGACACGGAACCAATCGGCATCCGCTGCGCTGCTGATTGTGCCCTGCGCCGTCTGGCCGATCCCCAATCGATAGGTCGTTCCCGTCGACGCCAGGGCGTCCGTGGTCTCTGTGATATTCGGCATGGTATCGTCCCCCTTCCCCGTCTCTTTTCGGTGCCACCGGATTGTCCGGCAAGCATCCTGATTCGATCACTTGTCCTCGCCGCACAGCCGGATCATCGCCAGCCGCGCCTGTTCCGCCAGTTCCGCGTTGCGCTGGCGCGAGACGAGCGAACTTCCGCTCAGGGCCTCGTGGTAGCGGGCCGTGGCCTGCGCACAGGTTGTCTCCCGCAGCGGTCGCTCCGGATTGCGCGGCAGTGCCCAGACATCTTCCGTCAGGGGGCCTGTCACGATGAGAAGCAGGGAAAGTGCCCGAACCGCAACCAGCCATGTCGTGCCGCGCACGTCGCCCACCGATAACTCCCTTGAATGTCAAATCCCGTCATCGCACACGGGCTGTGCAGCAGACCCATACATCCCGCAATTCGAACCTAGACTAGTTGAGACAGAAGATAAACCCGATTCCAGCCAATCAATCGACCAAAATCGGTTGTGATACATAGATCCATTCGCCCGGATCGCCGTCTTTACTTGATATGGTTTACCAAATGCTTGGCACAAGCGCTTTGTTTTTCGAGGCAAGTCGATCGGGGTTCGAAACCGCGAACGGCCGGCGTGGCGTGGGCTATTGCCAAGCGCAACATATCTTTCTACTTTAGCATTCATTAATATTTTAGTCGCAAGATCGTTCCGTACGTTACACCATTCAAAGATGGAACAGGCATGAAGGCCTGTGGACCTGAGGCGTATGATGCATTTTTACCATCCGATGCATTGACCGGTGCCCGGCTCCGCTTGACGCCCATGAAGGTTGCCTCAACACATGCCCAGTTTCATTCGCAGACTATCGCTTACCGTCAAACTTGCCGCCATGATCGTTGCAATCAATGCCTTTGGCATTGCCGGTCTTGCCGTTTACAACCTGAACAATGAAATCGAAGGCATGCTCAACATCGCCGAAGATAGCTGGCGCAAGGACACCGAGCAGTTTGCCTCGCTGGCTGCCGGCGGCGTGAAATGGGGCAAGTCCGCAGCCGTGCGGGAGGCTTACGCGCTCTATCGCGACGATTCGTCCCTCAACCTCGTGCAGTTCGCCGCGTTTAATGCCGACCTGAAAGCCATCGACACTTGGGATCGCGATGCTGTCAGCGGGATTTTCACCCAGTCCGAGCTTGCCGAAAGGGTCGCGCGCAAGCCGGAAAAGAGCATCGTCGACGACGGCCGGATCAATGAGGGATATTTCACCATCATTTCGCCTCTGCCGCTGGACAAGGCGGGAAAGGTCAGCGGCTACGTGGCCACCAGTTGGAGTGCGTCCAACATATTCACCGCAGCCCGCAGCAAGGCGCTGTTTGCACTCGCCATGCAGTCTCTGGCCATTACCATCGCCGTCATCGCGTTCCTCTTCGCCATGCGCAAGCTGGTCGGCCAGCCGTTGCGCGTGCTGTCGGATCGGATCTCGGCCCTGCAGCAGGGCGATCTCGATGCGCCAGTCGTCTATCAGGCGAACGGCGACGAGATAGGCTTTCTGGCGCGCGCGCTCGAGGTCTTTCGCAATGACGCCATAGCCAAGATCGAGCAGGAGCGGGTGAACGAGCTGCAGCGTCTGTCGCTCAACAGCGAGCGGGCTCGCAACTCGGAAATGACCGAGCGGACCGCTCTGTCCCAGCGCACCGTCATGGATGCGCTGGCCCGCGCTCTGGAGAGACTGGCGAGCGGCGATTTTTCCACGCATCTGACCGGGCTCGGACCGGAGTACACAAAGCTTCAGGGCGACTTTAACGGCATGGTCGACGCGGTCGCCGCAGCGATCATCGAAATCAAGCAGGCCACCATCGCCGTCGAGAACGGCTCAGGGGAGCTGACAAAATCGACCGACCAGCTTGCCAAGCGCACGGAACAGCAGGCCGCCTCGCTTGAGGAAACCGCCGCGGCCCTTAACGAGGTGACGACGACCGTGCGTACCTCGGCCCACAATGCTGAAGATGCGGGCCAGTTGACGAGCGATGCCAAGGCCGGCGCGCAGACATCGGCAACCGTCGTGCGCAATGCCATCGGCGCGATGGGCCGCATCCAGCAGTCCTCCGCCCAGATCGGCCAGATCATTGGCGTCATCGACGAAATCGCCTTCCAGACCAACCTCCTGGCGCTCAATGCCGGAGTCGAGGCGGCACGGGCCGGCGATGCCGGCAAGGGCTTTGCCGTGGTCGCCCAGGAAGTGCGCGAACTGGCACAGCGCTCGGCCAATGCTGCCAAGGAAATCAAGGCGTTGATCAGCGCTTCCGACAGCGAAGTGGCCGCGGGCGTCGCGCTCGTCAATCAGACCGGCGACGCACTCCTGACCATCGAAAAGCAGATCAACCAGATCAATGACAGCATCATCTCGATCGTCTCCTCCTACCAGGAGCAGTCAACGGGCCTTCAGGAAATCAGCACGGCCATCAACAGCATGGACCAGATGACGCAGCAGAACGCTGCAATGGTGGAGGAAACCAGTGCCGCCTGCCACGATTTGCTGTCGCAGAGCCGCCTGCTGCAGACCGCTTCGGGCCGGTTCCAGATCGCCGACGCGATGGCGCGCCGTGCGCCGGCCGGCACGGCGGCATCTTCTTTTCGCACCGGAACCGTGTCCCATACGCGCGCGCCATCGCCGGCAAGCGGCTCGGTGCCCCTGTCCGCGGCCGGCCGGCCGCGCACCGCCGGCAATACCGCCCTCGCCCAGTCCTGGGAAGAATTCTGAAATCGGGCAACGCCCCGTTCGGAAACCATAATTGAAACCAGCAAAATGAGGAAACAACCATGAAAAGACATCTCGCAGTCCTTCTCATTGCATCCGTCTCCGGCCTTGGCCTGACGGCTGGCGCCGCATCGGCCCAGGAAGCCCATGTCGCCCCGGTCACCGAATTTGTTCAGACCAATGTCGCGCCCTGGCTGAACGATCCGGTGATCATCGAGGCGATCAAGGCCCAGAACGCCGCCCATGCCAGCCTCACGGACGCCGATATAGACGCACTCGACAAGAAATGGCGCGCTGAGGTCGACGGTTCCGACCGCGCCATGATCGACGGCATTCTCGCCAATGCCGTCTCGAAACTGCTTCAGGAAAAGCAGGCTGCATCGGGCGGCACGATTTCCGAGGTCTTCGTGATGGACAACAAGGGCCTGAATGTCGGCCAGAGCGACGCCACCTCCGACTATTGGCAGGGCGACGAGGCGAAGTTCCAGAAGTCCTTTGGTGCGGGCAAGGATGCCGTATTCGTCGACGAGATCGAGAAGGACGAATCGACCCAGGCGCTGCAGTCACAGGCCTCGATGACGATCAGCGACGAGGCTGGCAATCCGATCGGCGCAATCACCGTAGGCGTCAACCTCGACGCGCTCTGACAAATTTCCAGCACTGCCGAACCCGAGACCGGGACGCGACAGCGCGTTCCGGTCTCTTTTTTTGCGCCAAGCGGCGCAGGCTGCTGTCTCGGGCAACGTTTCGAGGATCGGTCCGACCCGAAACGATTCGCGCCAATGGGCCGCCCGCTTCTGCCGGCCTCACCCAAATCGGGTGGTTTTCCGCGATAAAATCCCTTAACGCCTTACATGAGCCGAGCCGCGCGACGGGGTACGGCATATCAAGCTTCCCGTGCAAATGACTGAAATTCCTAAACGACCCATCTTTCCCCGTTTTCCACAGCGTGGCGCCACAAGATGTTGTATTAATATTTTGGACACAAACCAGCCCTTGACGGAATCAGTCGTTTCAAACTTAATGTGATCAGTTGCGGCGGCGGCTGAACCGGACGAGTACGAGACCGGTTCGTTTCAAAAAATCACCAAGGCGAGTGGCGGAGATGCCGATGATCGGCTCTTTCCCCATGGCATGCGCTTTTTTTATGATTTTTGGCTGCCAAAAGCTGCACTGGGACTGGCGGCAATAATCTGTTAATACTATATTTAGTGTTTGCAGCCACCATCACCACAAGATACAGAGTTGGTCATCAGATGATGATTCCTCTCAAAAGAGCGGGCGAAAGGCTGGCTGCATCCATGGTGATGCCGCCGGACGGATATTTATGTGCCTTTCGGGGGCACGAGTTTACGAGGGACAAAGGCAAATGCGCATCGAACGTCACTTCACCAAGCCAGGCCAGAGCGCTTATGCGGACATCGAATTCCGCAAGGCGATCAGCGAGATCCGCAACCCGGACGGCTCGATCGTTTTCCGGCTGGCCGACATCGACGTGCCGGCGCAGTTCTCCCAGGTTGCCGCCGACATCCTCGCCCAGAAATATTTCCGCAAGGCCGGCGTTCCGGCTCGCCTGAAGAAGGTCGAAGAAAACGATGTGCCCTCGTTCCTCTGGCGCTCGGTTCCCGACATGGAAGCCCTGAAGGCGCTGCCGAAGGACGAACAATACGGCTCGGAAACCGATGCCCGCCAGGTTTTCGACCGGCTGGCCGGCACCTGGACCTATTGGGGCTGGAAGGGCGGCTATTTCACCTCCGAAGAGGATGCTTCCGCTTTCAAGGACGAGCTTGCCTATATGCTGGCCACCCAGCGCGTTGCGCCGAACAGCCCGCAATGGTTCAACACCGGCATGCACTGGGCCTATGGCATCGACGGTCCCGGCCAGGGCCATTTCTATGTCGACCCCTTCACCGGCAAACTGGTCAAGTCGAAGTCGGCCTATGAGCATCCGCAGCCGCATGCCTGCTTCATCCAGTCGGTCGAGGACGATCTCGTCAACGAAGGCGGCATCATGGACCTGTGGGTTCGCGAAGCCCGCCTGTTCAAGTACGGTTCCGGCACCGGCTCCAACTTCTCCCATCTGCGTGGCGAAGGCGAAAAGCTGTCCGGCGGCGGTCGCTCTTCCGGCCTGATGAGCTTCCTGAAGATCGGCGACCGGGCGGCCGGCGCCATCAAGTCCGGCGGCACGACGCGCCGCGCCGCCAAGATGGTGGTGGTCGATATCGACCATCCGGATATCGAGGAATATATCAACTGGAAGGTCAAGGAAGAGCAGAAGGTGGCAGCGCTTGTCACCGGATCGAAGGTGGTTGCCCGGCATCTGAAGGCGATCATGAAGGCCTGCGTCAATTGCACGGCCGACAACGATGCCTGCTTCGACCCCAACCAGAACCCGGCGCTGAAGCGCGAGATCAAGGCCGCCAAGAAGGACCAGGTTCCGGAAAGCTACGTCAAGCGGGTCATCCAGTTCGCCCAGCAGGGCTACAAGGACATGGAATTCAAGACCTATGACACGGACTGGGATTCGGAAGCCTATCTGACCGTGTCCGGCCAGAACTCCAACAATTCCGTTTCGCTCAAGGACGACTTCCTGCGCGCCGTGGAGCAGGATGGCGACTGGAACCTGACCGCCCGCAAGGACGGCCGCGTCATGAAGACGCTGAAGGCCCGCGACCTCTGGGAAAAGATCTCCTATGCCGCCTGGGCATCGGCCGATCCGGGCCTGCATTTCAACTCGACCATGAACGACTGGCACACCTGCCCGGCCGCCGGCCCGATCCGTGCCTCCAATCCGTGCTCGGAATACATGTTCCTCGACGACACGGCCTGCAATCTGGCCTCGCTGAACCTCTTGCAGTTCAAGGATGCCAAGACCAAGAAGATCCACATTGCTGATTACGAGCATGCCGTCCGCCTGTGGACGGTGGTTCTCGAAATCTCCGTCATGATGGCGCAGTTCCCGTCGCGCCAGATTGCCGAACGGTCCTACGAATATCGCACGCTGGGCCTCGGCTATGCCAATATCGGCGGCCTGCTGATGTCGACCGGCATTCCCTATGACAGCGACGAAGGCCGCGCCATTGCCGGCAGCCTGACCGCCATCATGACCGGCGTATCCTATGCCACCTCGGCCGAAATGGCCGCAGAGCTCGGCCCCTTCCCCAACTTTGCGCCGAACCGCGACAACATGCTGCGGGTCATCCGCAACCATCGCCGCGCCGCCCATGGTGAGACGGTGGGCTATGAAGGCCTGTCGGTCGATCCGGTCGCCCTGATCCATGAAGATTGCACGGATCCAGCACTGGTCGCCCATGCGAAAGCTGCCTGGGACAAGGCGCTGGAGCTTGGCGAGAAGCACGGCTACCGCAATGCGCAGGTCTCGGTCATTGCCCCGACCGGCACGATCGGCCTGGTCATGGATTGCGACACGACCGGCATCGAGCCCGATTTTGCCTTGGTGAAGTTCAAGAAGCTGGCCGGCGGCGGCTATTTCAAGATCATCAACGGCGCCGTGCCGGAAGCGCTGCGGGCGCTCGGCTACAGCGAAAGCCAGCTTGCCGAGATCGAGGCCTATGCCGTCGGCCACGGCAATATCAACCAGGCACCGGGCGTCAATCCCGGCTCGCTGAAGGCCAAGGGCTTTACCGACGAGAAGATCGAAGCGATCAACGGCGCCACCAAGGCGGCCTTCGACATCAAGTTCGTGTTCAACCAGTGGACGCTCGGCATCGACTTCCTGCGCGATACGCTGAAGGTCTCCGAGGAGCAGCTGTCCGACATCAGCTTCAACTTGCTTGAGCATATCGGCTTCTCGAAGAAAGAGATCGAAGCGGCCAATATCCATGTCTGCGGTGCGATGACGCTGGAAGGCGCTCCGTTCCTCAAGGCCGAGCACCTGCCGGTGTTCGATTGCGCCAATCCATGCGGCAAGATCGGCAAGCGTTATCTGTCGGTCGAAAGCCATATCCGCATGATGGCCGCGGCCCAGCCGTTCATCTCGGGTGCCATTTCCAAGACGATCAACATGCCGAACGAGGCGACCGTCGAGGATTGCGGTGCGGCCTACATGCTGTCCTGGAAGCTCGCCCTCAAGGCCAATGCGCTTTACCGCGACGGCTCCAAGCTCAGCCAGCCGCTCAATGCCTCGCTGATCGAGGACGATAGCGACGACGACGCCCTGGAAGAATTGCTGCAGGCCCCGGCCGCCGCTCAAGCCGTGATCGTCACCGAGAAGATCGTCGAGCGCATCGTCGAGCGTCTGGTGCGCGAACAGGAAAAGCTGCCGACCCGCCGCAAGGGCTATACCCAGAAGGCCAAGATCGGCGGCCACACCATCTTCCTGCGCACCGGCGAATATGACGACGGCCGGCTTGGTGAAATCTTCCTCGACATGAACAAGGAAGGCTCTGCGCTGCGCGCGCTGATCAACAATTTTGCCATCTCCGTCTCGCTCGGCCTGCAATATGGCGTGCCGCTCGAGGAATATGTCGACGCCTTCACCTTCACCAAGTTCGAGCCGGCCGGCATGGTCCAGGGCAATGATGCGATCAAGAACGCGACATCGATCCTCGACTACGTCTTCCGCGAACTGGCGATCTCCTATCTCGGCCGCCACGATCTCGCCCATGTCGACACCTCCGACTTCGGCAATACCGCGCTTGGCCGCGGCATGAAGGAAGGCAAGGCCGACGCCGTGTCCAAGGGCCTGACCCGCGGCTACAAGCCGGTCCTGGTCTCCGGCCACGGCGCGGCCGCCGCCGGCCTGGAGCCCAAGGGTGCCGCAAGTGCAGCACCTGCCAAGGCCTCAGTCGGCGCCACGGTCACGGCGATCGTCGGCAATACGGTGCGCAAGATCGAACCGGTCATGGCCATCTCGACCTCGGAAGTGGTGTCCTTCAAGCGCGACTACGAGGAACGCGCCGCGGCACTCGTCGAGGAATATGCCGAGGAACTGGCCGAAGCCGTCGAAAGCCAGGGCCTGTTCACCGACAAGGCCGAAGCCGACGCGGCAGCCGCCAAGGCAGACGCCAAAAAGAAGGAAAGCGAACGCCGCATGCGCTCCATCGCGCAAGGCTATACCGGCAACATGTGCCTGGAATGCCAGAACTTTACGATGGTGCGCAATGGCACGTGCGAGAAGTGCGACACGTGTGGCTCAACGAGTGGGTGCAGCTGATCATTACAGGGTAAAGTGGAAATTTCGTGAGAAACCGAAGCTAGTACTGGCCAATCGGCTCTAATATTGGCCATTTTGGAACCTAGAATTGGCCAACCCAACATCTGACTTCCTCCGGGCACTGAAAAGTGTCCGGAAAATGCCCCTCAGAACAAACAGTGAAACAATCGCGTGAGTTGGACACCGTCCGAAATGCACGGAAATCCTGGAGTTGAGTAGCAATGGCAAATACCTGGAAGCACGACCGCGCCAAAACCGCAATCGACGCACGCATCAAGGACGTCGAAAACGTAACGGTGGTCGACTACACACGAACCACCTCGCTTCAGTCGATCCCAACGAACAAGGCCTATCGCCTGGACGGCGTTCATCTCTACATCGACATCGTCAACTTCGAAGAGATGCTCTGGTCGACGGATACCGAAGGAGAAACTTCCCACAAGCGCGCGCTCCGGTTCCTGAACCTCCATTACCGAGCAGTGCACCGGATCCTTGCCGACGCAGATGCCATCCGGGTGGACTTCCATAACCAGCGCCTGCACGCAGTCATCGCCAAGCCCTACGGGACGGATGCGACGGGTGACCGTGTGGACCGCGCGGTGGCGATAGCCAAGCTGATCGTGGATGTTCTTGCCGAGACCGGGGACAATGACGAGAATATCCCTAACGCGAAGGTGCGCGTCGGCATCGACACCGGGAAGGCACTGGCCGTAAACAACGGGCGCAATGGATACCGCGAGCCGCTTTTTCTCGGTCGTCCGGCAAACATTGCCGCAAAGCTCGCCTCGAACAACAAGGCGGTCGGGATCTATCTGAGCAACGAGGCCCGCGATGCGATCGATCTCGACACCGTTGATGTACCTGCGAAGACAAAGCTCACGGACGATGAAATCGCACAGTGCGCAGACAATGCCCAGCTCGGTCTGAGCAAGGATTCGATCGTGAAGGAGTGGAGAAAGGACAACGAGAACAATCCCATCGGGTCATTCTCTTTCTCTCGAGCGACACCTCCCTTGAAGAACCTGGATATCACCGTTCTTACACCGGGTAACTCTCGCCGTATGGACATGGTCTCGATCTACGCCGATGTGGATAATTTCACCGCTTACGTCGACTCCCACATCGATGATGATGCGGAAGACGTCGTCCGCTGCCTTCATGTAATCCGCGCAGAACTTGATCGTGTTGTCACCTCGGATTTCTCCGGGCGCCGGATTCGCTTCATCGGCGACTGCGTCCATGGTCACCTCCTCGAGGGCACCGCCTACACCACTGACACCGATGCCACCATCTCCACGGCGGTACTCTGTGCCGGCGGACTTCGTAGCAGTTTCGATCTTGCTCTCGAACGCCTTCAGGATAATGGCGTGGACACAGACGATCTGGGCCTTGCCATCGGCTTCGACTTTGGCCCGGGTTCGATCACGCGCCTTGGAATGCAGGGGAGCCGCGTTCGTTGCTCCACCGGCCGCTCGGTGCTGCTTTCCGAGGCCGAACAAAAGCGGTGCAACGGAACGCAAACGGCAATCGGCCAGTCGGCCTACGATGACGGGCCGTCGTCGGTACGGAAGCTCTTCGGCTCGTCCCGCCGGGTCGCTAACCTGACCTACGATGTCGCGCTCGAAGCACTTGCCGCCGAGGATGATAGCACAGCAAAGGCGGCGCGGGCCGTGCTCTATGCGGCGGCGAGTCCTGCCATTGCTCGAGCGGCAGAGACACCCTTCCGCCCGCATGCGAAGATCGATTGAGGCCAGCGTTGTCACCTATCGAACATCTTCACAGCGTGGCACATAAGAACCACGCCCGGCTCATCTCGGGAAACGATGAGCGAGCGATATACGGAGTCTGTCCGCCCAGCGCATCCGGCGCTCCCTCACCCGAGTTCATCCTGGAAATCTCACGTGAGGGAGAGAGGGTGTCTGTAAAAGAGGCGGAGGCGACCCTCCTGCCGTCTTTCTGCGCAGAGCGGCACATCAATCCAGGCGGCACGTTCTGCCTCAACTGGGGTGAAGTCGAACCGACACAGATCGAGGACCACGAGGAGGCGGAGGCTTGGTGGGGAAAGCTTCTGACCTTTCTGCTCCGCCAACGTTCAGCAGCCGCGCTGCGGCGCTGGCCGGGCAAGGCTGACGCTCGTGCGCATGGCTCGGAGGCTGCACATTTGCAGGCGATGGCGGAACAGAATGCCGCGGCACTTGGTCCCAAGTTCGTAGCCTTGCTGAGAGACGATCGCCTCCGCCTGGGTCGCGGGCGCCGCCGAGATCGCATCGCACTTCTCCAGGACGGCCGACGAGTGGTCACCGTCGTGCCAGCCGTGCGACGTGTGATGACGCTGCGTCAAAGATGCAAATGCGATCATGCTGATGTTCGTCGTCTCCCGCTGGCCTCGTGTGGTGACCACGCGCGGCTGATTGCCGAACTTGTCCTTAACATGGACGGCTGGCGAAAGGCAGAAGCCGACTTCTACACGTATTTGCGCGCCAGCCGTCAGGTCTGCTGCGGCACCATGGACGAGTGCCCGCTTGCGCGGGTTTCTGGCTGAGGAAAAGAAGATGGCCAAGAACGACCAGCAGGAAGCATATGAGAAGTTGCTCGCTGCCAATCACGGCAGGATGATCGACTTCGGTAAGTTTGCCGAGGCCAAGAATGCTGCCCTCCTTACCTTCTGTTCAGTCTGGATGGGAGCTATCATCACACTCCTAAGAGCTCCAGGCGAGCTTCCTTTCGGCTACTGCTACGCGTTTACAGCGGCCTTGCCGCTTCTCTTCATCGCCGCCGTGATCAGCCTGAAATCCTTGATGCCAAAGTTTCTTGACCAAATGCACAAGCGGGAGGACGACTACAAGAACCTTCTCTATTTCGGAGACATCGACAGGGCGGGAACCGCGGCCTATCCCAACATGGCGGCTGAGCTGTATTTGCCAACCGAAAGCGACTCCGCGACGGCGACCTATCTCCATGACCTCGCGGTACAAACCGCGATCCATGCAAGGATAGCACATAGGAAATTCAGGATGTTCAACTGGGCGGGGTCATTCGTCTTGGCGGCTTTCGCCTGCATGGTAGTTCCTCTGGTGTTCGCCTGTGCCCGATGGGCAATCAGCCAACTAGACTGTTAAGGGCGAGCGATGACAGAACAAGAACCTCGCATGGACGGCCAGCCGGTGCGCTGGATCCCCCGCCTCAAGGATGGGGAAAGCTTCTACCTCCACTTTTCGGGAGGGATACGGGCCGGACGTATTCTTGATGACCGCTGGGCGATCGAGCCCGTTCTCTCACACAGTCGGCCCGCCTCATTCGGCAACTTCGCGAGAACGGACATCTGGAAGATCGGACACTTCCTCGGTGTCACGCCAATCGCTTTTCAACACGCCGGGTGGAACAATGGATCCTACTACAGCAACTGGATTCCGATTGTTCCTGGGCAGTCGAACCACATGATTGGCGCATCGGATCTCTGGCGAAATATCTCTAGCCGCATCGGGGACGAGCGGCGAGGCCCACGGCTGGATGCGCTCAAGGATGCCAGTCATGAGGAATTAGCGGCGATCATCGATGACCAGCAGCCCGACGAGAGGCTGGCCCAGTTCATCGCGTTGAGCCTACGCGGGATGGATATCAGTGTTGAGGAGATCGCAGCCTTCTACCACGAGCAACTCGTTGACCTGATGGCTACCGATAGATTGGAGAATGATCGGGTTTCAGGAACGCTGGATCAGGTGCTGAATACGCACGTTCATTCCTTCTTCATGCATGCCGGAGCGGCGCGGGACTATCTGGGATCCTTCATCGCGTTAAAGGTCGGCGAGGACCCAGGCAAGATCGACTCGTTCAAATCACTTTGCAAGAAGCTCAGGACCCGCCACCTTGATGCCGACCCCATGCTCGCTGAACTTATTACGCGCGGCCTCATCAAAGAATCCAAGCAGAAGGGACAATGGCAAACAGGTGACTGGATGTGGGATCTAACCGAGCTTCGGAATACATTCACCCACAGGCGCCCCTACGGAAGCCGTCACGCCGAGCATTCCGGCATGGCCGTCCAACTCTCTGCGGCAGGCCAATTCTACCGATATCGCCGGCCATTTGAGACCAACGCAGGCGAAGACATTCTGGATCTCATCGTCCGACAGTATCAACGCGTCATCAAGCTGTTTCACTGCCTCGCCGAGATTTCCGGGTTGAACAGCGACATGCCCGTTATCACAGACGACGACATAATCGAGGTTCGGATGTCGAATGAGTAAGCATGTTTCTGAATTGAAGCGCGCATTCTGTGCTTTATCACGAGATGAACACTATACCTCTGGTCCACCACCCCCAGTATCCGATCCGTAATCAGGCGGTTCATCTTCATCCGCTTGTTCCCGAAACCGGGGGCGCGGCTCGCCTTCATTCCGACGCTTCAAGGCGACGGACGATCTGATATCACGACGACGTGCGTCCCTCTTGGTGCGATCCCTAGTTCTTTAGAATAAATATTTTCAGCCACTATCTTGCTTCGCTGAAGGCGTTGACCGATGCACTTGTAGATGCGGATCCAGCTCTGAAACTACGACTGACAACCACGGGGGCCATGGAAATATTGTCCTAGCCAGACATCCATCGAATGCACGCGTCCCAGCCGACAGCATCTGCACCGGACATCGCATAGAATAGGTCGAATATTCCCTAGGTAGTCATTCATGGGCTATCGAATTTTGCGCACTTTAAAGCCCTGCGATAAATGCATTCCAACGGGATCCATCGGAGGTCACTCCAAGATCAACTCCGAACGAAAGACCTGACCTATCTGGAAGGATGCAGTCCGTTCGTCGCCCTTGGCAGTGTTAAGCCCCATCTCGGCCGTCCAACTGAACTGACTGTCAAAAATAGGTTCCGGAATCGTGGGGCGCTCTTGAAGCTGCAACAAGACCTCCTTGTTGACACCCTGTCTGACAATCGCTCTCGTTATCCTATCCCCGTTGAGAGAGATAGGCCGAGGTAGATCAAATCTTAGCTCGCGGCCCGTGAATTCTCCTCCAAAGATCTGCGTCCGACCAAGAGAGTTCTGCAGTTCTTCTCGAGCACGCGCATCCCGCGCGGAAACCAATTCCTCTCTTGCCTGTTCCGCAGAGCGCGTGGAATATCTGGTTGCGGATGGGTGACGTCCAAGAGGCGATGCCGTTGCTTCAGCGGCTATCTCGAAACCGCTCAGCCGCAGTGTTTTCGAGAGCACGCCTCTGGTTGCTGCGTCGTCGGCTAGATATAATTGATCTTGACGTAGAACAAAGGGCTCTTTCGGTTCAGGATCGATAATGGTCAGGCGCGTTCCGGCGCCGCCTTCCACTCCAATGCTCAACCCGCACACCAGACGTTGGCCAGTGTGACGGGCAGGAAACACGATCGCGCGCTTTTGCGCGACCCCTCCACTTGGAGGCGGACCGTTAGATCCTAACTGACGCAGGCTATAGTCCAAACCGGACTGCGTTCCCTTGCATTCGACCACATGCCAGACACCTCTGGTATCGCGGGCAACGAAGTCAGGTGTTTTGTTTGGACCGCGCTTTGCGGACCTTCTTTGTACAGCACCCACGGAGGCAGCAATGCGATGCATGAAGTAGTATCCGTCAAGCTGTCGATCGAACGAAAGGCGGTCGCCAAGCCACAACATCGGGAGACCCATGCCGAAGTCGTCACTGAGAATAGTCTTCTGGTGACCATCGAGGGTCGCGAAACCTCGCGTGAGTCGAAGATCATCATCGTCCGCGATGGCTGCAAGATAACGAACCCATGCCCAGAACTCACTCAACGAAACGCCAGTAGTCGAGGTGGGGGTAGTCAGATAGCCAATCAGCAGCAGCATCGCCGGTATATTGATTTGCTGCGTCGCCGCGCCCCGGTGGAAAGTGCGCGGGAAGCGAGGCAGAGTGCCCCGCGGCGGCCAGGTTCTACGATCGACGTTGACTACAAGCGAGCGGTTCAATTTCCTAAGCCCTCATCGCAATATTTCATTTCGTATCGTCCCAGCCATCGAGAATCACCCATCTGCGCAACCTCTATCAAGCCGGAATCGCTGGGAAGCCGCTGGGCTCAACCGAAAGTACGCCAGACTCTTCCAGCATCTCCGTTGCTGTTGCAACAACCTCGGCTGGAATCTCCTTATCTTCCGCGGTAATTGGCACTGGCCCCCGCATCATCGCATAATGCGCACCGTGCCCCGTGACACCAAAAATGCGCTCGAAGACGACCAGATACTTGTCGACAGTCGTGGCATCCAGGCTGGCATAAAGTTCGTCGCTGAAGTTGTGTGATCCGTCGTTGATCCAAGAGAAAAGCGATGCGCACACCTGCTGGTCGCGACCCTCGAACTTCTCGATGATCGAGTCCTTGTCCATGTTCCCCAGAATCGTGAAGTAGTGCTCGAGGATGCGACGCATCACGTTCTGTATCGTCACTGCCGGACGGCTGGGGCGACGGATCTCCTCCCACAATAACTCGTACGACGTGCGGATGGGATTGTGTGCGAAACCCTCGAGTTGACTTCCCTCGTTCGTCTTCCGGACGATCCAGAATGTCTCGTGGGCACGTTTGTCGGTTTTCCGATCGGGGTCGAACGTCACTTCCTTGTGAAAGTAGATGTTGTGGGTCATTACGAAGACCTGCTTGATAGCGCCCTTGCCTGAACAAGCTTCGGAAAGCACCCGCTTTATAAGCGCACTGACGATGAACAGGACGTCGCTGTCGAGACTGGATACCGGATCGTCGAAGACCACCACCCGGTTCCCGCTGATCTCTGCGGAGTTTGTACTGCCACGGATGAGATGGTAAAAATACAGGAAGGAGATGAAGCTCCGCTCTCCCTCACTCAGCGTATTGCGCGCACTACTCCCATCGCTTCGGACGATCGCATAGGATTCATCTCTGTCTCCTGCTGTTTCCAATTTAAAGCTGGTAAAGCCAAACGAGGCAAGAATTCCGTTTATCTCGTTGACGGTCGGCCTGACACTGGTCACGCTTCTCTCAAGGTCGGCCAGTGTCGTCCTTGCTGTTGCGAGGCGCTCGTTTTTGTCTTTGAGACCCGCTCGCATTCCATCGACCGCCTTGTCGAGGCTCGTCTTTTCGGAAAGGTAAGAGTCAATAGCCGACTTGTTGTCGTGGCAAACTAGCTTCCAGATTTCGGATGTCAGCCTCCCTCGCTCAGCACCGAGATTTTCGACAAGCTGATTATGCCGGGAAACGGCGGCGTTTGCCTTTTCAATGAAACTAGCGACAGCCTCGATTGCCTCAGACACCGGCTCCAGACAAACCCTAGAGCTAGGCTCGTTCCGCTTCCTCTCTATATGTCTTTTGTTGAGTTCAAGTACCGCCCGCAATCGCTCGATAAAGGGCCTAAGCGTCACAGCATCCATGTAAGGACTTCCAGAAGAAAGCGCGGCGTCCGAGACGTTGAGCAGCGCCTGCGCCTCTATCTCGTAGCTATCCCTGAGACCCTCGATCGCCTTAATGTCTGCGACATAGACCTCATCAAAAAGCGCTTTGAGCCTATCAAGCAGTTCTGCTTCCATTGCCTTCTGGCAAAATGGACAAGGTGCGCCAGTGCCTTCGACAAAATGCAGTCCGGCTCTTACCCAGTCGCTGTTACCCAGCCTGCTGATTAGTGGTGCAAGGTCGACATCCTGTTTTCCGACCACAGGTTTTTCCAGGATGGCTGCATCTCCCAGCGAGAGAACACGCCGTCCGTCGAACGTCGTAATCGGAGTCACCTTTGCAACAGCTTGCGCAAAGACTGACTCGGCTCTCGCGCGCAGATCCTCCAGCGTGCAGAGCGCCGAGGTGTTCTCTGCGGTTTCCGCCAGAACACGGTCGCAGAAACGCTCCTTTGAATTCCTCGCACCTTCAAATGCTCGCTTGAAGTCACGGTCATGCGTTGACTTGATTTGCCAGCAGCGTTCTTCGAACGCAGCCCTGAGCCGCCCGAGATCTCCCAGCTTCCCCGTGCTGGTTGCTTCTGAACCCAGGGCGAGTTTGAGTTTGTCGATCTGATCGAGGTAGTCTGCGACCTTCGCCTTGGCCTCCTCGATCTGCTTACGCTTTTCTGCTGCCACCTCTCCGAGGGTGAAAATGCCTTTGAGATGCTCCGTGAAATTGTTCTCGACGAAATCGCTGTTGTAGACAAGCGTCTCGACAGTTCGACCTCGGAACCAAATAGTAGTGCAAGTGGGGTAAGCTGCGGTATCGGCCAATATCCTGGAGATCGTAGTTTTTCCCGACCCGTTGGTTCCGAAGACGAAGTTAATCGGCTTCAATCCCTCGAGGCGCTGAGCAGTTTCAGGATAAGTCGCGACACTGGAAATGCAGATCTCTTCGAGCATTTTCTCCTCCCTTCAATGCGCCGCCGCCACCCCGAGGGTCAGCATGCCGTCTCGCAACTGAAACCTTCCTTCCGCTTTCAACGCCTCGATCCGCGAAACGATCAGATCCCTCAACTGGCTGCTGGTCGATTTAAAGCCTAGCCCCCGGGAGATGGCATTGACAGCCTCGTCCTCCGTTGCTCCGAAGCTCGTCTCGATCAGCGACACCAGTCCGGCATCGATTTCCGTCGGCGGAATCATCTCAATCCTTCGCAGGCTGACGGTGGCCACTGCACTTCGATCGCGCAGACGGACCTCGGCTCCCGGCCATAGAAGGAAATCCCCGGAGCGGTAGACATGACCGCCGTTCACGGCGATTTCAATCGCATTTCCAACATGGGCCTTTATCCTGCTCCCTGCCTGTTGAAGCCCCCATGCGCTACGTATCCGGGTGATTGTTTCGTCCCGGTGAACGGGACCTTCGGTCTCGACCATTTCCTTGACCAAATTTACGAGTATTCCCGTGGGTGTTTCATGGAGCTCGTGGTTCAAGGTCGGTGTTAGGACGACTTCCTCGTAGACCGGCGTCGAGCTGTCGTAAGAGACGGGCTCAAGCCCGATTTCCGTGACCGTCTCACGCTCGATCGTGACGACTTCAAACGGAACCGCTCGAGACGGCATCTGCAGCAGATCCGCGTTCGCGAGCGCATCCGCCTTGGCTTTCTCGATCGACGCGACCAACCGATTCAGCTCCGCCTTCGGCCGTTGGAACCAGTCCGTGCTCCAGATTCGATGTATCGTCCATCCATGGTCCTCCAAGACGGCCTGCCGCAAACGGTCCCGGTCGCGCGCCGATCTGGAGTCGTGATACGACGCGCCATCGCACTCGACCCCGAGCAGATATCGTCCGGGAATGGCTTCGTCAGCGACCGCCAGATCGATGAAGAACCCGGCGATCCCGACCTGTGGGTGGACCTGATAACCGCGCTCCTGAAGAGCAGCCATCACCTGCTCTTCGAACACGCTGTCCATATCGCGGTCGGCGCGCTGCGCCATCGAGAGCCGACCCGTGCGTGCGAAATGGAGGAAGAGCTTGAAAGCAAATACGCCCTTGCCCTTGCCGCGCTCGAGATCGATGTCCTCGTCGGTGATCGACGCATAAACCTCGCACCGCCGCTTTGCGCGGCTGATCAGGACGTTGAGACGGCGCTCACCGCCCTCGGCACCGAGAGGTCCAAAGCGCATGCCCATGAAGCCCTGCGCGTTCTTGGCGTAGGCGACCGAAATCAGGATCACGTCGCGCTCGTCACCCTGTACATTTTCCAGGTTCTTGATGAAGAATGGCTCGTGCGGATGGGCATGGAAAAATTCCTCAGTCTGAGGATTCAGACGACGCAGCAGTTCGAGCTGGTCCTGGATTTCGCGCCGCTGCTTGATCGAGAAAGCCGCAACGCCGAGGGACTGCTGGGGCGACTGCAGGGCGTGGCGGATGATCGCTTCCGCGACGACCTTTGCCTCCACCTTGTTCATGCCGTCTTCAAAGATCCCGCCCGGCACATGATGGAAGCGAAGGCCCATGCCCGCTTCCTGGGTGTAGGGACTTGGTACGATGAACAGCTTGCTGTCGTAGAACTGCGAGTTCGAGACCGCGATCAGTGACTGGTGGCGGCTGCGGTAGTGCCAGCGGAGCATCTTTTCAGGCAGTCCTCTTGCGGAAAACAGTCCTAGAATGCTTTCGATATCTGATACCTGCGCGCCATCGTGGTCATCGTCCTCGTCCGAGCCTCCCGAGGTCATCTTCGAGAAGAATTTGGTTGGCGGCAACTGGCGCTCGTCTCCGACGACCACGACCTGCCTCGCGCGGGCGACGGCACCCAACGCATCGACGGGCTGGATCTGACTGGCCTCGTCCATCACAAGGATATCGAACTCGAGCACTCCCGGCGGCAGGAACTGAGCGATGGAAAGCGGACTCATCATGAACACGGGCTTCAGCGCCTGGATGGCCGGAGAAGCCTTCTGCATGAGCTGCCGGATCGGCATGTGGTTGCGTCTGCGAGCCATTTCGCCCCGAAGTATGCCGACTGGACCGATGCCGCTGACCTGGGGAATCCTCCGGTGATGAGCCCTCACGACCTCTAGCCTCGAAAGCCGCATGCGACCTTTGTCGAGGGAGGCGAACTCGCTGACAAGCCTACCATGGACCTCACCATCGAACCGGGCAAGCTCCGGATCACTGGCATGCTGGTGCCTGAGAATCGCCTCGTAGAATGCCATCTCGAAATACTGGATGACATCCGAGGTCGGAACCCGTCCATCCTGCAGGCGGTCCACGACCAGACCTACCCCGAGCTTCGTGGCGTCCTCCGCACGCCCGTTGTAGGCGGCAAACTTCGAGAGTTGTTCCTCGTTCTCGATCCATCGGGCCAGCTTTTCCCCAAGCAGGTTCAACGTGACATCGACGACCTCGGCGGCACCGAACAATGCATCAGGTGTCGCCTGAAGGAATGTCAGGATATCACGGATTTCACGGACAAACCGTTCCGCGTCGCTTGTGGTCTTCCGCGCTTGGGCGGAAACACTTCTTCTGTCGGAAATCCGGGACGCAAGGACGCGAATGTCGCCGTTTTCGAAGATCCAGTCCACGATGCCGGAAAGCGTCGGCCAATCCGATGCACCGCCCTTCCAGAGCGCGCCAAAAGCGGCCCTCCCGAGTTGGTCGGAGCCATCGAGGAATTTTTTGCGCTCCTGCGCCGCGACCAAGCGCTCGAGCCACGCGATACGTTCGCTGTTCGCGTCGGGCTGAGCACGGACCACCGCTGCGAAGGTGGCGTCGGCTGCGGCGATTTCCTTGAGGACCGCCGCGGCCTGGGTGAGGAGGACTTCATCCGGCGCGATTGCGTTCTGGAAGACAGCCGCGGTGCGATCACCGAGATCTGACCACAAGAGATCCAGCAGCCGCCTCGCCACTTCCAGCAGCGCTCTGACCTGCTCGCACCGTGACGCCACGGCCTGCTTGTCAGTGAGCCTGCTAGCGATCATCCGGGCTTCTGCGCCAAGCCCCCGCAGACTGCGCATCCAGAGCACGAGGCTTTCGAGCGGCGTCGGGTCGGAGCGCTCGCCGCGCCAGTCCGCGCCGAATGCGCCTCTTCCGAGGCTGTCACCATCCTTGATGGTGGCTCTCGCCTGCTTGCCCCTGTGAAGGAGATCAAGAAGGCGAACCGTCTCGTCCGGTGGCGCGTCAGGCATTACGGTTCGCAGGAGGGCCTTCGCCTTGCGCCAGTCCCCGCTCAGGAATTTCAGCGCCTTGTGACCGTGCATCGCAACTGCTGTGCGGGCCTGGGTGAGATCGATGTCCCACGCCTGGTCAGCGACCTTGCCCGACAGCTCAGACTTGATCTTCCTGTAGGTGGCGACCGCATCGGCCAGATCGCTCGCCTGGTCCAGGCCACGCTCCCAGATGGCGGCGACGAAAGCATCCGGACTTGCATCCGGAGCGTCGGCAACACGTTCACCGATGGCGACGAGCCTGCCGATCGATCCAATGGTAGGTGATGCGTTGATCCCGAGCATTTGCTTCAACGACGCGGCGGCCTGAAGGAAGCGCGGGAGAAGAGCGTCGATCTGCGCGATAACCGCGAAGGTCGAGGCAGGGAATGAACCCGGCAACCGATTGAACGATGCGAGCGCCGGCTGGGGATCGGTTCCCCACGCGCTCGCGGTCATCACCGCATCGACCTGACCCGATAGCCTCAGGAACTCATGACCGTCCCGCACGGCGTTCGCGATATCCTGGTGCGATGAAGTCCAGACCTCCGCAGCAAGCGCTTCCGAAGAGATCTCGTCCGGACATGCAGCAATGCGGTCGGACAGCAAGCCTACCTTGCCGAAATCCGTGACTGACGTCGCCGTGGCCTGGTGAAGAGCATCCGTCACACCGTTCATCGACCCGCGCAGTGCGTTCAGATCAGAGGATGCATCGGCAAGCCGCTTGGTTAGCCGCTCAAGGTCGAGCGGAGTGATGCCAGTCAGCCCGACCCCGTACCAGGCATGCTGTGACGGCAAGCCGATGTCGTCGATACGCTGCGCCAACTCCGATAGAACAGATGTAATCCGTTCTCGTGCTTCCGGTATCCAACCCGGCGCCCCTGCAATCTCAATGTCGGATGGCGGCATGCCTATACGCCGCAGCCGCGACAGATGACCGACAACTTGGTAATGCGTCAGCTCATACGGCCCATAGATGCGATGAATCCGTTCAGGATGCGCGTTTAGGCCATCCCTGGCTTCGAGCAGCCGTCGGTCGAATGCATCCGCTTGCTCTCCCTTCGGCGCTCCCAGTTCCCAGACATGCTGCAGCTCGGCCAAGACGGCGCGCTTGTTCGCCTTGTTCGAATGGAGCTCGAGACAGGCGTCCCCAACCCCCGCCTGGTCTAGGCGCCGCTTGACCACTTCGAGTGCGGCCATTTTTTCAGCAACGAATAGAACGGTCTTCCCGTCGGCCACGGCTGCCGCGATGATATTCGCGATGGTTTGAGATTTTCCCGTGCCAGGAGGACCCTGGATGACAAGGTCGCGTCCACGGCGAGCTTCATGGATGGCGACGGTCTGCGAACTGTCGGCATCAACGATGTGCGTCATCTCCGATGGAGAAATATGCGCGTCGATCTTCTCATCGTCCGGGAGCAAAGCGTCGGACCTGGAAAATCCATGCGAGACCAATGACGTGATAAGCGGCCTGTCAGTGAATTTCGCGCCTGCGGGCCACAGTCCGGGGTCGAGGTCGCGATACATCAGGAACTTGGCGAAAGAGAAAAAGCCGAGGACGATATCGTCCGACTGGACTGACCAGTTCGGCTTTATCGAAACTGCGGCCTCCACCTGCTGGATATAGGATGCAAAATTGAAGTCGTCGGATGCTTCGAATTCCGGCATCCGGATCTTGTGAACCCGGTCGAGGAACGCCTCGAGGGACAGGTTCGATGCAAAGTCCTCCTGACGAGCTCGCAGCTTGAAACGCTCTGCGGCGCTTCCCCGCTCCAGAACCACGGGCACCAAGATAAGCGGCGCGTACCGCACGTTCTCCGCATTGTTGGGATCGATCCATTTCAGGGTGCCAAGACCGAGGTACAGGATGTTTACCCCCTGCTCCTCCTCGAGCGTCCTCGCGTCGAAATAGAGATCAAGAAGGCGCTTCTGCAGCGCGTTAGGCGTCATGCGTGTCTGAAGCTTGGTGTCGCGATGCCTTATAAGACGACCGGATTCATCGCGTTCGTCGTCGTCCGGCAGAGCTAATTCTATGAGCTCATCTGCATCCTCGCCATCCTTAGATTCGCGTCCTTTCGCCCCTGCAAGGAAAGTCATCGCCTTTCCGTCGGCGACGAGGATCCTGAAGACTTCCGACGACTGCTCCCCGACAATGTCGATCGTCTTGGCGCTCTTGGAGAACCGCGGCACATTCAGAAGTCGGTTTCTTGCTGAAAGATCGAGAAGCTCGGTTCGCGCTCGTTCGATCTTTGCCTCAACAGAGAGATTGCTCTGGAAGATCGATTGCTCGGCGATTTCGCCAACAGTCGCTACATCGTCGGACATATGCACTCCCCCTAAATTCCCCAGAAGGCAGTGATGCACAGTGGAAGCGCTAAGGTCCAGATGCGGGAGAGCAACTTCAGCGATTATTCTCTTTATACTTCAATGCAGACGCACAGTGACAAAACGAGAGCGGTGGGTGGCAGATGTTTTCGGATCGCGCAGTTCATCCCACCTCAGGTGCGGAAGGATTTCAATTTTCCGCTGCATCCCGGCGCCGATCCCGAACCAAGTCCTGACCGAAGCAACGAGGGTGGCGGTGGGCCAATACTCGAAAGGCTCCGGTAATTCGAAGTCAGCAAGACTGTCTGGTTTGCGTCCGCGCGGCTGCCCTCGCTCCTCCCCGACAAAAGTGTATGCCGTGGCATCACGTATATCGAAGATGGGGGGATCGCGCGGTATCATGGCATCGACTTAGAAACCATCCCAGTCCGGTGGCAGGTGACGAGTGGATCATTCGAACTCCAATGAGTCAAAGCGTGGGGACCGGAGGTCGCCTCCCCGTTGTCGAAAGGTCCGAATCGCCCCCCCGGCTCCGAAACCCATGAATTCCTACCAGGAGGCGCGCATTACCTTCCACAAGGGAGGCTAGAGCTGGCTCGGTTTGTCTGAACAGTTTCGGGCGTTTTGTTAAGTGGATTTGCGCCTCGACAATACTGCTACCATCGCGGCGCAAATAGGAACCTCTACGAAAAAACGGCGACCGCGAATTTACTGCTCCGAAATGCGTGTCTTCGCCATTTTGATGCCACGTGTACCTGCAGAAATTAAGCATGGATTACACACGACCCTCTTCTTCTGTACGCCGACGAATGCAGAGAACTCGCGGCCACGACAATCCGTTCGAGCGCGCCGTAAGATCACGAGTCTATGCCAAGGGCATTCGTTACAGGATCCATTACCCAATCCCGGGCATGAAACGCTTCACCTGCGACCTCGCAGTTCCCGGCCTGAAGATCGCTGTTTTCCTAGACGGCTGCTTTTGGCACGGATGCACCATGCATCCACCTTCCGTAAAGAAGAACAGGGTTTTCTGGCTGGAAAAGATCGCCCGAAACCAGGCACGTGATATCGGTGTGCGCGGGCATCTTGAAAAAATCGGATGGACGACATTGCGCTTCTGGGAGCATGAACCGGTCTAGGTCATCGCTGATAGGATAGCCTCGACCGTCCAAAATCTTCGAGCCGTCGCAACCTCATCTCGAGGACAAGCGAGCGCGTTGCAGCACATGAAGGGGGCGTCGCGACAATTCGAAACTGTCGATCGCGACGTAACGCTGATCCAGACCCAAGGAATCTAATAGACGCTCCGCGTCCCATAAGGGATGGACAACCACGCCCCAGCGACTGTTGCGTTCATCGAGGGAAAAGGTCGGAATGTCCGGCCTCCCCTTCACGCTCGAGATCGTGTTGCCGGGAATGAATGTCTTCGTCTGGAGAGCAAGCTCCTTGGCGGTCGCAGGCCAGTCACTGAGTTCGAAGTGGCCGTAGTTCCCGTCGATCCCGCACTCGTAGCAGGGGTCGACCATCGCCCGCAGGTAGGAGAGCCCGAGCCGCCAGTCGAGCAGACCGTGGAAGTTCCTGTTGTTGTACCTCTGCAGGCACCTGTAGCAGGAGGCTCCGCACCGCTTCATGTGTTCGGCATCGGCCACGTCAGTTCTCGGCCATGCGCCCTCCCCGTCGAGGATGCTGCCGATCAGAGCGGAGACCGGGATGGTACTGTCGCCCAGAAGATGCCGGCAGAAGCCTGAGCCGTTTGGAAGCGCATCCGATATCTGCAGGTATGGCAGGCGCTCCCCGGTCGGAGAGACCATGATGTTCGGCGCGAGCGCGTCGAACTCCTCCGGCGCGATGTCGAGATCGAGCGCGGCGCGCTGGACGAGGATCTCCGTCGCCGATATCGCCGCGGCGCGCACGCTCGTGCGGGCCGGATCCCGACGGCCCATGGAGAGGCCGATGTCCATGTCGAGCAGTCGCAGGTTCGGATTGAGCTTGACGGGGCCGATCTGCAGCGAGTTGGTGACCTTGGTAGAGGCGAGCCATGCGCTGATGGGTTCCTCCACCGCCCGGTAGCGGCCGTTCGGGTCGTCTGCGAGGGCATCGGTGGCGATGGCCTGTTCCGCAAGCTTCATAAGCGGCTTGTCCTTCCACCACCATATGCGCTGCGCGTCATTGTCGATAGCCTCCTGGACTTCGAAGCCAGTGAAGTCCGTGTCGTCCCTGAAGCCGGGGTTGACGAGGAAGATCTCCGACTGCTCCGCGAAGTTGACGCTGAGGTTCTCGTCCGTCGTCTGCCTGTCCGGCTTACCGAGGCTGGCGAGGGTCATGCGCTGGCCGACCTTCGATGCGAGGTTCTCGTCAGTCGGGCGAAGCTCCGTCCGATAAGCAGCAGGCGTGATGCAACGGATCCCGGTGTCGGCCAGAGGCGCATCGCACGCATGGCAGGCGACGGTTTGTTCGGTGCCCCTGCTCCACGCGCCGCACTGCCCGCAGAAGCGGAGATGGAAGTCGTCCTTCCACCAGTTCGAGAACGGCCTCATGGGAGCACCGAAATCGGTGGCGAACTCGTCGGGGTCGGGAATCACGCCCGTGAACCCGATGCAGCGGTGGCGCAGCTTCTCGCGCGTGCGGACACTGCCGGGGGCGAAGTCGAAGATCGCCATGTCCTGGTCGCGGTCGATGGTGTCCCATTCGGCCTCGAAGCTTCCCTTGGTCTTCTTCAGCTCGACGTAGAGATTGCGCGACCTCGTGGGCATGCCATAAAGCGGAACAAGACCGCGTTCCGCGAGTGCCGCCGCTATGCCGATCGCCTGCAGGCCAAACTCATCCTCGAGACTGTCGATGGCTGCGAGAACGGTGTCCGCCGAGACCGCCGCCAGGATCTTCTCCAAATCGCAGTCCGAGACGGCGGCGAGGATCGTCGCCAGCCGGACACGCCGATGGTCCGTGCGCTCCAGCGCGTCGGACAGCCGATCCCGCCAGTTCATGTCCTGCCGGAAGTATTCCCTGCAGTAGAGGAACTCGCCGTGGATGTCGCCGGGAACGAGGTCGTCTCCCGCCCATGTCCCACCGCTTTCCTCGCGGAGAATGCGGAAGGCCTCGACCAGCCAGAACTTGCGCAGCAGACGGCACGGGATATCCGTCAGTCCGGTCGTGATGAACGGCGGCGGCGGAGCCGATCCGGTGATCTCGATCGGGTTGTGGAAGTAGTGGATGTCGTGGCTCTTGCTGCGGCAGACGGTAAGAACGGTCGAGAACGCCTGTCCACGACGGCCAGCACGGCCCACGCGCTGCTGATAGTTAAAGCGCTGGGGCGGCATGTTTCCCTGATAGACCGCCTGCAGGGAGCCGATGTCGACACCCACTTCCATAGTCGTCGTGACGGAAAGCAGGTCGGACGTGTCGAAGAGTCTGCGCCAGCGGAAGTCTTCGTCGGTCTCGTCGTCCTCCTTAACGAACACTCCCTTAAACTGCTGGAGCCGCCCGGCCGGATCGCTCGTCTGGCCCGTCAGCTCCTCGCACTTGAGCCTGAAATGCGGCTCCCCGCTCGATATCGCGCGCATCACCCTGCGTCCGAGGAAGTTCTCTCCGGATATCTTCGCAGCCGTCAGATCCTCGGGCCGGGTCAGCGGCTCCCCGCAGCGGGTGCAGCGCCCGAACCCGGTGTGGAGATGGACGCGTCCGCAGCGGCCGCAGCGCCAGGCGGCTGCGGACGGGTCGGCGGCGCGGAAGAAGAGCATGCTGATGTCGATCGACCCGTCGCCGCGAGTCTGGCGCAGGGTGGTCCTGAGCTTGTCGAGGAAGGCGTCACATTCCTGTTCCGGATGCTGAAGGATCTTCGACATCAGGCGCCTCAGCCTGTTGTCGCCCCTGCCGAGCATGTCGAAGGCGTTCTTCCAGGCGGTACGCGTCTCCTCCTGGAACTGGTTGGGCGTGATCCGATAGGCATCGGCGAAGATGCGCAGCATCGCGTCGTCGCGCGACTTATCGGGTGTGTATTCCTCTGGGCCGTAGAAGCTCGGCCATCCGAGACCCGTCTCCTCCAGCGCGAAGTACGTCTTGCTGAATAGCAGGTCGGCGGCATCCGGCGGCTGCTCGTCCTGAACCTTCTCGCGCGCCTTGCGGATCAGCTTGAGCTGCTCTTCGGTGACATCGTGCTTCCACGATATCTGGCCGTTGCCGTCCATCTCGAAAAATTCGTACCAGTTACGGTTGCGGATGCGTGTGTGGATCGTGTCGGCTCCCTCGACGGGTGTCGAGCCGAGCTTCATCAGCTCGGTCAGGATAGGCCGCGTAGCGTTGCCCGCCTTGTCGCGCTCGAATTCGAAGAGGTCCTTGAGCGGGACGCTCGGAGGCTGCCCCGCCCCGGCCTTGCGCTTCTGAAGGGCCTTGAGCCGAGGCTGGAGATGATCGGTGTCCTTGTCATCCATCATCAGGTCGGCGACTTCGCGCTTCAGGCGTTGGTACTCGGCCTCGTCATTCGCGGTGTAAGTGTGCTCGGCGGCGATGCGCGTCGCGGCCGATATGAGGATCTCGCGGCGTAGGTCGCGCTGGTGCTGCACCTCGACCTCGAGGGCGAGGTTCGCCGCATCTTCGCGGCTGTCGGAGAAGGCGACCAGCTTGCCGTCGCCGCCCTGTGCCTTCAGGGATGCGACCAGTTCGGTGGCGAGGAGCTGTGAGGTCTTGCCGAAACCAGTCCTGAAGCTTCTGATCGGCGACAGGCGGCCCTCGCGCCTCTTCGAGTTTGCCTGTCGATAGCGTCCTGAATAGTCCGTGCCGCACTTGGCGCAGCAGAACGGAACCGCGGTGCCGTCGTCTTCCATCGTGCGGCTTTGGAACCCGTCGGTTCCGGTCCAGCGAAGCAGATGGCCAGGAACGTCGCCCGTCTCTTCCTTGTCGCTAACGACACCTGTTCGGGGATTGAGGTAGCCGAACGTCCATCGATACGGTGTCCTGCCCGTGCGGATCTCGACTTCGGCCTGCCCCTGGCTCGGCCAGAAGAGGGCGAATTCACGGTAGCTGGCGTCCTCGAAGCGGATCGACGAGGCGCTCTCCGGAAGCTTCTCCAGTTCCTGCGGGGCAGGAAGCAACGACACGCGGCGCGACGAGCCGGGATCGGTCTCCCCGCGCTTACCGCCGAGATAGAGATCCCCGCACGCTTCGCAGTAGAGCATCTCGAACAGCCGCTTGCGGCCTTCCGTATCGCTCTCTCCGTCGTAGTTCTGGCCTCGCTCGATGCTGGGGGTTCCCCAGACGACGGCACCGTCATCCTCCCTGTGGATGGAGGCGAACAGGCCTTCGATGTTGCGGACGAAGCAGTGCATCCTGAAGCCCGGCAGCGAGGCGACGATCGACCGTCGCGGCGCGAGTTCGGCGGGCAGCACGGGGATCGGATGGTCGGGGCCGGGAAGATCCGGGATCGCCCTCAGGGCAAGCAGGCCACGAACGGCCTCTCTGTCGTCGGCTCCGAACAGAACCTTGCCGATATCCTCGACCGTGCGCGGCCGCTTGGATCCATGCTTGTCCTGATCCTGCAGCGCGTAGTCGAGCATCGCGGCCGCCGTCACCGTGGCCGCCTCCATCATCGCCGCAGGGGTCTTTCCGGCAGAACCCGGAATGCTCGCCGCCGCGGCGAGGAAGCGGTCGAGAAGATCGCCGGGTTTCCGGCGATAGTCGAGGTTCTCCAGCGCGCGTGCGAGTTCGGCCAGACTGTCGCGTGACGGCATGCTGTCGGGCCGCGTGACCTCGATGGTCTCGCCTTGGACAACGCTCTGCTTCCAGGCTTCATCGAGATCTGTGGCTCCCGCCGTCCCCGCGTCGCCAAACATGTTCTTGAGGTAGTCGATGCTGGCCGCGGCGTTTTCGTCGTCCATCGGAAGCGACGCGGACGAGGACAGGATGCGGAGCTTGTGGGCGTTCGCCGGATCGGCCAGCCCGAGCCGCTCGAGAAGCACCTTGAGAAGGCCCGCCATTTCGGCACCGGCCGAACCGCGGATCAGGTGAAGCTCGTCGAGCACGAGGAAGAAGCGTGCATCGTCGTTCCCGGTCAGCCATTCGCGGGTCTGCGTGAGGATCGGGTCATCGACTTCGCGGACGAGCATTGCGTTGAGGATCGACTGGTTGGTGACGAGGATGTCCGGCGGGGTAGCCTGCATGTCCCAGCGCGATATCAGTTCGCCGCCGTCCGTCGCGGGGAAGATGTACCGCAGGTCAGGATCTGCATCGCCCGCCAGACGCTGCTGGATCGACTGGTAGCGCTGCAGTTGCTGCTTCAGCTCCCGGCGCGCTCGGGTGTTGCGCGCCTTCCACGTCTTGTCCTTGCTCTTGCGCGGGTGGCTCAGGAAGCCCGTGACCGGAGACTTGCCCGTGTATCGCCCGAAGAAGACGCGGTTGCCGTTGAAATGACGCGCCATGACATCCTGCGCCTCGTCGGAATCAAGCGCCTTGCGCAGGCGGACCATCTGGTCTTCAACGAGCGCGTTGAGTGGATAGAGGATGAGCGCCCTGACCGCCTTGGACCTGTCCGGATGCTCGTTCCTGCGGTGCGGCTGGAATTCGCGACCCTTTTCGAGCCACAAGTCATCGAGCGGCTGCAGGGGGGCGGGCCATGACGTAGCCTCCCGTGCGAGCTGGGCGAGGATCGGCAGCATGAAGGATTCCGTCTTGCCGGAACCCGTGCCCGAGGTGACGATGCCGGGCGTTCCGTCCCGCGCACCCTTTTCCAGCATCTGCACCTGATGCAGATAGGGGGCGTAGGCGCCCTTGTATTCGCCGCTGGACTTGTCGCGGTCGAAGAGGCCGGAGAGCGCAAGTTCGACGAAAGCCTGGCGTTCGCTCCGCGAGAAATGCGGGAGCCGTCCTTCGGGATCATCGATCAGCCCCTCGAGCCCATACTTGACTGGCTTGTAGCGCGCCACGGCTTCGAAGATCGGATCGAGGGAAAGCTCACCCGGCGTGGACAGCAGTTTCCTCCTAAGCGCCGACACGCGCGGATCATCGATCCGGTACGCCGTGTCCAGGTACGCGAGGAACTGATCGATCATCCTGTTGAAGCCGCCAATCGGATCAAACATGTTCAGCCCTCTATATTCTTGAAGTATTTGTTGTGTTCGTGCTCGTCGCCCGCGGCGGTGGCCGAAAGCCACTTCGCCTGCCGGAGGAAGACATCCTTCAGGTCCCCGACCTTCATCCATGCCGGGGTGCGCGCGAGTGCCCTTGCGGCGTTCTGCATGACAACGCCCTCAAGTCCTCCGTCGATGAGGATATCCACCGCTTCCTGGAACCGTTCAGGATCTGAGCCGGCCGATGGCCAGAGCCCTTCGAACTTTGCGGAGCCGGGGCGCGCCAACTTCCCCGCCGCGACGGGGAACAGGTGTCGGAGCGCGGTGTCAGGGATCGAAATGCGCATCCCGTCCGTGCCAGCGCTTGCAAACAGCGTAAGGTTGCGCGGAAGGCGGCCGACCCTTCTCATCTCGATAATCTGGGGGAGCCAGTATTCGCACGGGCCGTTGGTGATGCCGCACAGTGCAGCGGCGGCCAGCATTTCGGGGCGTGCCCTCGCCATGTCGATGGCGGCCTTGAAGCCCGAATTCTCGTCGTTGAGGATATCAGCAAGGGAGAGCCTGGTGGGATCGCAGAAGACGATCGCAGCATCCTCCCCGGCTATGGCCGTGGCGATGTCGACCACAGCGGCAGCCGCGTCGGGTCCGACCAGAACAGGAACCACGTCCATTCCCAGTGCGATGACGGCTGCGACCTCGGGGTGCGTCAGGCCAGTGGCGACGGACAGCTCGCGGACGGTCTTCTGCCTCTGCTCGTCCGAAGCGAATGGCGGCCGAGGGGGTGTCGGAGCCGCTTCCTCCGCCTGGGGCGCCGCGACTGGCATCGGTGCCGCTGGAGCGGCGGCTGCGATCTGGGCCATATCGTCGCGCAAGCGAGCGACCTCTTCCCGGATCATGGCCGCATCTCGCGAGGATTCGCTCTTGATCCCTTCGGCGGCGCTCGCGATTCGGTCGCGCAGGGTCTCCTCGTGCTTCTCAGTCTCGGTCCTGAGAAGGGCCTCTCGGTGAGAGAACATTGCGAGTTTTGCTTCCGCGGTGGCGACTTCTTCCCGAAGCGCTGCCAGGCGGGCGCTGTCGGCCTCCGTCTCCCTGCGGAGCTGGTCTTCCAGTTCCGCTCGCAGCCGTATCTTCTCCGCTTCCCCGAACCTTGCGATCATGTCCTTGAACGCAGCATCACGCCCGAGGATTTTGGGCAGGATGTCGGCAAGCTCGGTGCGCATCGACAGATGTCCTGCCACAGCGGCCAGATCGGCCTTCTCCTCCTCGCTGACGGCCTTGTCGGCCAGCAGGCGGAGGAGTTCCGTGGGAGCCATGGGGCCTGCCGGAAGGGTGAGGGCCGCTGTCGTCCGGGAGAGCCATCGCTCAACCGACTGAAAGATCTCCTCCTCGGAGCGCAGATCCGTGCATTTCGGCTCGGACCACTTGGGATTGGAGGCGAAAACCACGAGGCCATGGCCCAGCCTGATCATTTCGGGGCTATTTTCGAGCGCCACCGTCGCGACAGATCGCAGCGTCGCCCGCTTCAGACCGTATCTACCCGATGGCAGTGCATCGAAACCCGATGTCAGCCACTGGCCGGGCCGCACCTCGATTGCGGAAACCGCGGTTTCGAGCGGGATATGCAGCGTGCCTTGGGAAAGCGCTGTAAGCGTCTCGTCGTTGCTGCCGTCCGGAGGGCTGTAGCCGACGATAAGCTTTGTCGCGGATGAAAAGGAGACAGCGTCGAATTTGCCGGGGACAACGTTTTCGTTGACGAGCTTCGGAACCTTGAAGATTGAGCTTGCCTGAATTCTGGCGGCCATCGGTGAAACACCGATCGAGAATGCCGGGCTGATGGCATCTTCCTTCTGAAGAAGGATCTTCGGCTCCTTTTTCTCGCCAGTGACCAGCCAGAAGGAATCCGTTCCCCACAGCGCCATCCTGCTGTCGCGGGTCTCCTTGACCTTGCCGCTGTTAGCGTCTCCATCCTTCACTTCAGATATGATCGCGACATCGTGCCCGACAAGCTGCCTTACCCTGTAAACCGTCTTGCTTGATACTGACATGCTTCCATCTCTTTCAGGACATGCTTCGGGCGATGCGTATCGTCCGGGCCTTGCTGTCATAGATCGCCCGGCCGCGGTTGGCGGCCGATGCGAGAAATCTGTCGATCCATTCCGAGCCGCCTTTTTCAGCGTGCTCCTCGACGGGGACGAGGCGGGTGATGGAGGCGAGCGACGAAGCGCCGATGGCGTACTGGTATCGCCACGCTCCTTCGGAAAATCCGGGGGCCGCGTTACAGAGGACCCTGTCGGAAATCCATCGCGCCCAGCTCGAAGGAAGGAGAACGCGGGCGCGCATGGCCTGCAGGATCCCGTCGTAATGCAGAAACAGCGCGCCGCGACCGCGCTGATGATGCGCAAGGATAGCCACCGACGGTGAGACGTAGTTCTGCGTCGGCTTTCCAGAGACGACCGAGCGGTAAAGGAAGGGATTGTGGGATTCCTTCCTTTCGAGCCTGTAGAGACCGTCGGGAATTTTGTCGTCGTAGCGTACGGCGAAGAAGCCGCGTTCCTGGTCCAGCCTGCCAATCACCTGATAGCCGTGGACACCGTCGGGATCGCCCACGTCGGAGACAGCCTGGGTCGGGATGGGCTTTTCAGCGATGGCCATCCTTCTGATGAATTCCTGCCGCACACGCTCGCTGGGCGATCTGACGACGTAGCGGGGCAGCGACCACCGCGACAGGCCATTCCATGCCTCGACGGTGGCCCCGGCCGCTCCTGCAGCCGCATGGAGGCGTTCAATCACCGCAATGGGAGTGGGGCCGCTGATCCTGACGAGATCGGGGCCGACGCACTCACCCGACAGCGGCTGCTGCAGTATCCTGCGCGCAGGAAAATGGCGCAGCAGGGTCAGCTCCAGCCAGCCAGCGTCGGCGAACGAGCGAAGAATGTCCCATTCGGAAGGGCGGTCGTCCGCGGGCAGGCCTCTCAGAATGATTTCGACGGCTTCGGAGAAGGATAGCCCCCGCGCAGTTCTCTCGTAGAGCGCTTCCGCGATCGTCACCAGTTCGTCGCAGGGAGGAGTGCGCGTACCGCTCCATTCTTCGACGCTTATGGCGGTGGACGGCGCGGTGTCGTGGTGGAACTCGTCCTCCGAAATCTCCCTTGAGAAATCGAAGGCGAGGCGACGGCCGTCGCCTACCTCGTTGGCGCGCGGGACAAGCAGAATCTCGCGGTTTTCCCGGAGACTGCGGGCGATGAACCTTCCAGAATGGATGCCATCCGGAAACGACAGGCCTTTCTCGTGCCGAACCATGTCAATCGGCTTGCCGTTCTTCTCGACGCGGATGGCCGCCGGCAACGGGCCTTCGATCATTGGCGCGAGCGGCGAGCGGCCAAGGTAGGCTCCGCCAACCCTGATGCCATCGCGCCAGCCGAATTCCCTCGGGATGCCTTCTGTCTGGGCCCCGCCATCGACGCGGTTTCTGAAGTGGGCCACGACCCATGCGGCGTTCAACCCGGCAGCGGAGCGGATCGCTTCGGAAGCGCATTCGGCGAGCCTCGCGCGCTTCATCAGGAGGATGTTGGACGGCGATGTTGCTGCCCGGTATCTGCCGAAGCCGAGATTCTCGAGGAAGACGATCCCGCTCCGAATGAGCTTTCCCAGAGGCTTGGGAATGAACTTGAGCGCCTCCTCGGGGGTCGAGATCGCCACCCGGTCGCCAAGTGGCGAGACCCGGAAGAGCTCGTGATCCCCGAATTCGCCTTCTGCAATCTCTATGTCTTCAAGTGCGGCCTGTTCCGCCACGATGGAATACCAGGCCTGCCAGAACGGCGTTTCCATGTATTCCCGCATGCCACGTTTCCACGCGTCATCGAACTTTCCGAAGTTGTACACGAACGACTGCATCGTCTCCCCGCGCATCTTCGACGTCTGGATCTTGTTGGCGACTGTAAGGGGGTCGAGAAGTTTATCCGGAGGAATAATGTCCCTTGCTTTTCGCAGTTCCACTTTGTGGCGCCAGGTCGGAAAGGCCATCTGCAGCGTGCGGCCGATCCGGCGAATGTGAGTGGGAATGTTCTCAGGCAGCACAAGTTCAATCCGGTGTTCCTGCCAGAGAAAATCCTTCAGGTGCTCCCACATCAGATCGAGGCCGTTCATCGGGAACCCGGTGAAGTACTCGTTAAGCTGCTTCGCAAGGAGGTCGTCGCGGAAATCCCGGTCCCCGGGCTGTCTTGTCTTGGTCGTCTGCATCCAGCAGAGGAATACGAGGATCCTTACATAGTCCGGCGCATTCCCCTTTCGCGGCGCCACATCTCCAGCAAAGCGTTGCTTGAGGATATCAGTGTGCGGAAGGCTTCGGATGAGGCGCTTCCGGGCCTCTTCCAGATCTGCAACGCCGAAGATATCGAGAAGGTCCTCGTCGGCGACATAGACGCTGGCTATAGGCCCAGTGCTGCCAGGAGCCAGAAAATATCTTTCGATGCATTCCGCCTCGAAGTTTCTCAATATGTCTTCCCCCTCCCTAAGACATCCCTGATATGAAACCCGCCCCTACTCTATCGGCAGCTATGGCGGTCGGCTGCGGCTTTGATCTTCCGTCGCGGCGGCTCGGGATGAAGGACAAGATGCGGAGCCTTCAGCGACGCGCGCTCCGACAAGTCCGTCTCCTCGAAGGTCAGCCGGGCGAGAAGGAGAGTCCCCTTGTCGCTTCCGAGCAGGACAGCCGCGCCGTCCTCCTGAATGGCAAGCGGGGGCAGGTTCGAGACCAGTCGTTCGGAGAGCTGGTCATGCAGCAGCTTCAGGCGCGCACGAAGATAGCGCACGGGAACGTCAAGTTTCATGATTCCTGCTCGGGAGCCCAGTATGGCTAGGAGCTGGACGATGGCCCGGTCGATCGCGTCGACATCCCCTTCCCGTGTCAGCGGCAGCACGATCATGCCTTCGGGGTCGATGCCGCGGCGCTGCTGCTCCTCGTATACTGCAACGAGATCCTGGTCGGTGAACTTATCACGGGAAGCGCGCCACTCGTCGCGTCGGCGGTAGCGTGGTGTCGCGTTGCTCAGACGGTATCCGTTAGCGGCCACCGCGTCGGCCGGGATCGGCTCGCCCCATCCGGCCGGCCAGTACGTGCCGCTGCCGTATCCGTCTCCGGAACGCTCGGAGTCGTTCTTCTTGTTCATGTAGCGCTTGACCATCGGGGGAAGCTTGCGGCCGCTTGCGATCACTTCGGATGTCATTCTGGCGGGTACACCGTCTCGCGCGCCGTCAAGGAGATGGCGCACAAGCTGCATCATGAAGAACGGCGGCACCGCATTGCCCACCTGACGGTATTGCGCGTGCCGGGAACCGAGGAACTCGAACGAATCCCTGAACCCCTGAAGCCGGGCGCCTTCCCTGACCGTCAGCGCGCGATCATGCGTCGGATGGGTGAAGCATCCTGAAGTCACGTTGGCGAAGCCGGCGGAGATCGTATAGGCGGGAGCCGCCTCGTGGAGCCGTCCATAGAGAGTGGCGTAGTCGGTGAGGCGGACCCGGCGGAAGCGGTCGGGAAGCAGCTCAGGAGGAATGTCCTTCCAGCAGCCGCCCTGAGGAACCTTCGAGACCCGCTTCCTGTTGATCTCGGAAAGATTGTTGGCGTGATGGTTTGGCGCCTTTCCGGCGCCATCGCGCACGAACCTCTGAAACGGTGTCAGCGTGGTGGCTGCCTCCAGCGACGCGACCGCAGACCGATCCGTGTCGCAGTCAGTCAGGTCGGAGATGGCCTCATGGACGTTCACATATTCCGGCAGCGTCCCGGATGCGTCCGATGCATGCGTCGGCAGCGGGAAGTTCGCCGGAAGGGCGTCAAGGGTGGCGACGAGGATGAAGCGGTTGCGGAGCTGGGGCAGTCCGTAGTCAGCCATGTTCACGACATCGGCGAACACGTTGTAGCCCCTCTCCTCGAAGAGCTTGAACAGCTCCTTCACGATCACGAGATTCTTTCCGTAGACTACACCGGGAACGTTCTCCATGACGACGCGGCGCGGCTTGCGGCCGACGGCGGCGAAGCCGTCCAGTAGTCTTATGAAGTGGACGAACAGCGCGTTGCGCGGATCATCGAGGTGGAACACGCCCATCGTGCTGACCGCCTGGCAGGTCGGCCCCGCGAAGAGCCAGTCGATCTTGTCGATCCCTGCCCGCTCGATGACGTCGGCGGCGGAGACAAGCGAGACGTCGCAGCAGTCGACCAGAGCTTCGGGATGGCTGTTTCGGAAGGTACGGGTCGCATCGGTGTCGATGTCCAATGCCCATTTAACTTCGAGATCCGGTATCGCCGCGCACGCGCCTGCCGACATACCGCCGCAGCCGGAATAAAGGTCGATTGCTGTCTGCCCCATGATTCCCCCATACATTGAAGCAACAGTAGCAACACAACGCGTATGCGGCGACAGTTTTGTTGACTTGGAAGGAACTTTACACGCAAATACCGTCGGTATGTCAAAGACATGCGACGATAAGCGCAAGTGCATCGCCTCGTACCGTTCATCAGACTACGCGGGGAGATCGCTGACGTATTCCAGCGGCTGAAATGCGGATAGCATGAAATCCAGCAGCAACATACTGTACCAATTGCTGGATCGATCGAACCACTAAATGGATCGGTACTGCTTGTCGAAGTTGGACGAAGACGGCTACGGCGGCACGAGCTTGTAGCCTTCAGGGCCGCGTGCCCTCCACGATCGACCACGTGTCCCGAGATCATCAGCGTTTGCGGAAGACAAGGCATCTAGTACAAAGGCAACGGATCGCTAGTGATGAGCGTGAGGTAGCCAGCGCCACTGAACTTTATCTCAGTCCCCACCCACGCGCGGAACGTGGGAACACGTAGAGCTTTGCTCCCCGACCCATGGAGCTGGGGGCATAACGGCACCGGAAGGTGCCGTTTTCCGTGCATCATCTCAAGCCGCAGACTGATTACCGGGGAGCGCGTCCAAGCAGTCGAGCGACATCGTGTCCGGACATTACCTCTCGCTCGCTCAGTATCGCGATAAGCGCCTCCGTATCTGCGCGGCGGCTCCGGATGATCTCCACTGCCCGCGCGAGCTGCCCCTTGAGAAGTCGCTCAACCCGGCGTCGGAGCGTAGGATCAGAACGGCGCAGTTCATCGAGTTCCTCGGATGTGGAAACGTCGAAGAACTGCAGACTGCCCAGACCTAGGTTGGCGAGCATGAGTGTTCCGATGTCGACGGCCCGCTGAAGATCGGAACCCGGCACCCCACCCGATCCATCGAAAACCTCTCCCAGGATCACCTGCTCGGCCGCCATCCCGGCCAACAGCATCGCGAGTTCATTGAGATAGGATTGGCGAGAGCGGTTGCCTCCCCTCGCCCGCTGCCATTGCACGTGCCCAACACTTCCCTCGTGATGCCCGATCTCGCGGGCTACGACGATCATGACGATCTCGCCGATCATCAACTCGAGACCGACGACGGCATGTCCCGCCTCGTGCACGCATGCGGCCCGGAGTTGTTCTCCTTGGACTGGCATCGAGGGTGGAACGAGGCCGAGCAGATCACCAGTGTCGACTTCCCGACCCGCCCGGCGAGCGAGCCTTCGAGCATCGCGGGCAAGCTGTTCGATGTGGGCTCCCGAGTATCCGGCGGTTGCGGCGGCGATATCCTTGAGATGGTTCTGTGGAATGGCATTATCCAGATGCAGGCCCAGCATCTGCTGGCGGGCGGCCCTGTCGGGCAGTTCGATCGCCACATGGCGATCCAGTCGCCCGGGCCGTCGGAGCGCGGGATCGATATTGTCCGGATAGTTGCTGGCGGCGATCACGACAACGCCTTCCCGACTTCCCGAGCCATCGAGAAGCTCCAGCAGGGCGTTGACCACCTGCAGGGAGTAGTTCGCGTTGTCGCCGCGGAATGTCCTACGGTCTCCGATGGAGTCGAATTCGTCAATGAATAGGATTGTCGGGGCCTGTTCCGCAGCATCCCGGAATGATTTTCTCATGGCTCCGAGCATATCACCGAGGTGGCCCTTCGACTGCCATCGGCCGCTGGACGTCGGCATGAAGGTCGCGCCACATGACCGGGCGATCGCGCTCGCGAACAGGGTCTTGCCCGTCCCTGGCGGCCCGGACAGCAGCAGCCCAGCATCCACGTCCCGCCAACGAAGCCGCCCTTCCCGCCATGCGCCGAGATCCTGGACAAGGTCGAGCGCCCACGTCTTTGCCTGACCATAGCCCTCGAGATCTTCAACCCTCGGCTCCCACCTGTCAGCGGCAGGAGGTTCCGACACCGAAAGCTTGCGGAGGACGACGTCGATCGATCTGCCGCGCCGGAGTGCGGCGAAGAGGAGCTTTGACGGATGCGAGCAGAGGACGCAAGCCGCCTCCGGCGTGACGATCGTCCCCCAGGCCTCCTTGATGGCCGAGATCAAATGCCTTGGCCTGATCGGCCCGACTTCGACGACACGATCGACGGCGACGAGAATCTCGAGAGGAATCGTTGCGCCGTGTTCCACGAGGACAATGACCGAGCCACCCCTCGATACCTCCAGCGCCGCCTCGGCCGAATAGGTTTCACCACGCTTGCCGAGCACGACCCGTGCGATCGAGAACTGGCCTGCAAGCCCCGACTTCTTGAGCTCCTGTCCGAGCGCGACCTCATAGGCCTCGAAGTTGGCGTCCTGTGGAAACACGATCGCCGCTCCCCGATCGGATTCCGAGACCTTCACATAGATACCGCAGCGCCGCAGGGCGACACGGATGGCGTAGGCATAGGTGAGGGTTTCCAGCGTCGCGGGACGCTGGACTGGTGTCCTGGACATGGCCGCCTCCCTACTTCGCGGCGCGGCGGACCACGGTGTCCGGACCGATGAGCGCGGCATCAAGATCTACTTCGAGAAGTCCAGAAAGGACCATCGAAGCGATGGTGTGCATGGATTTGCTCTCGCGAATTGCGGAAAGGCATTCGGTCAGGGTCAGCGTGCCCATCTCATCCAGTGCGGCAAAGATTCGCACGCGATCCCCGAGAGGCACCTCGGAACCGACGTACCGCATAAGGTCCTTGGAGTTTTGGAGACGAATCTGATCGAGCTCGAGCATCGAAACGGGCTGGAGCCGGTAGCCCATCTGTTCGGCGACCCTTGGAAGCCAGGAGGGTCCTCCGGTACTTGTCTGCCAGATCTCGACTAAGCGCGCCTCGGACGA
Organism: Rhizobium sp. CG5; assembly: GCF_023701945.1. Classification (GTDB taxonomy): domain Bacteria; phylum Pseudomonadota; class Alphaproteobacteria; order Rhizobiales; family Rhizobiaceae; genus Allorhizobium. Next base: position 83,347 of record NZ_JABAEF010000012.1, on the reverse strand, counting down.
CGTTTCGACGGCCAGGTCGACATGCCACCATCGTGGCCGGGCGGCCCCGCTCTGGTTGACGATCGCTTCCGGCGTGCATCTCCAGGAGATGACGTCCGGGTCAAGGTCGAGCAGGCACGCGTAATCTCGGACACGCTGGCTGCGGAACAGCGGATCTCCGATGCATTTCAAAGTCAGGTATGGCGGGTAGGGCTTGTAAATATTGCGGAAATCGCAAGCATCATCGCCTGCGGCATGCGCGAATCCAGTCTTCATGACCATCACTCCAAGAATACGGAACTTGTGGCTCCACGGGATCGGTCCCGTGATCCGTCATCGTATTCGGAGGGTGAGGGTTCGGAGTTTTCTCATGTCTGGACCATATAGAGAACAAACTCACGGACGTCAATTGTGGGCCTGCAATTTCCTGAGGCACGCGAAGCCGGGATACAACATCCCGACGGTAGCAACCATCTCGCTTTCATGTCTGGTCGCGCATCGCGGCGGATTGACCATCCATCGCGGCATCGTCCGAAAAGGATCCCGATCGATCCTGCCTCGCCGGCACGATTATGGGATGCAGCCTGAAGCAACCCCTGACATGGAGAACTCCGGCTTCCTCGCTCGACGGAATCGCCTGCAACGGGGCCAACTTGAGAAATTCCGGCGAAAACAGAAGCGCCTGCAGTGCTCTATCTCTTTGTTTTAACGCAATTCCGAACGGGAAACCGGATCCCAATTTTGCTGGAATTGCTCTAAATACCTTTAGCACAAGGATAGAATAACTCCTTTCAACCGGCTGACCCCGCTGGGGAGCATCAATGCCAAAGATCTCCAATCGATTGCGTTATCTTCACTGCCCCCAGATTGATCTGAGGCCTTTGCCATAGTTCAGTTTCTTTCCTTGATGCGCCGCAGCGGAACTGATCGGTTCAAGCCTCGAAGCAGCGACCGTTACCCATCGCCATTTTCGCGATCCAGGTCGTTGTTCCTTGACGAGACTAATCGCAGAGCGCCGCATCTGAGCCACCCTGACATCAGCTCGCTGTGGCGGATTGAGCCGCGCAAAGCCCTCCCACCTCCGGTAAGGGAAGTGAGGATACGGGACGGTAATGGCGCTGCTCCTGCAAACGAGAAGCTTGTACGGTGCTTTTGCGAATTTCCGTCACCGTCGGCGCCAACGATTCAATCATTTCAACCAGTGCGGTAGGCCGAAGTAATCGAAAATCGCCCCCCCCATCTTGTTGGTTTTGCCATCGCCGGTTACGGTTCCGCACCGTAGTTGCAGAAAACTTGATTAGAGATTGATATCGTCATCGTCCGGAAGGGGACCGGGACGGGAGAACAACTCTTCCAGTGTCCGTTTCCCAGGTACGAACGTCACGTCAAATCTGCCGTCGGTGTCGACCACTCTCTGAGTGCCGCGTGCTTTAGCCGCGTCCAGAACCTCCTGGATGCGGGCCTCGGCCTCGTGTCTCTGCCAATCGGAGTTATGCGTCATCTGGGCCTCCCTCGGACGACTTCATGCCAGCCTAAGCAGTATAATGATCGAATTGAATCCCACTTCGAAGTTAATCAACATAAAGATCCCTGACGACAGGTTTTTACAGTGCGGACAGACCCTATTCTTCTAATGGATACGGATATCGTCAGCCTTATGGGCCGTGTGAAATCGCCGCCGGGACTGCGCCCCTGGCTTTTGCGAGTCGGCACACATCGTCTTGCGCTCTGCTATCCGGTCATAGCAGAACTGCAGCGCGGAGCCCACCTCCGGGTGAAGGACGATCCCCATAGAGCGCTTCTTATCACCAACTGGGTCGATGAACTCATCTCCATCGCGTTTCCGTTTCCGGAAATGACCACAGAGGTGGCAACGATCTACGCCGGGATGACATCTGTTCCCAGCCTCCGGCACATGTGGACCGTTCAGCACGGCCAGAAGAGCAACAGGCTCGGACACGATTTGATGATATCGGCCGTCGCCATCGTCCACCGAATGCCGATCCTCACAGCGAACGTCAACGATTTTCTCGAGATCAACGAGCATTTCCGTCTGCCTGGCGTGTATCATCCCATGAAGGCACGATGGTTCGTGGATCCCGGTTTCGAGGTGCCGCTACCCTATTTCGATCCAACCGAGCCCGACCCGCACGAAAAGGCTCTGCCCAAGCTCACCAGCCCCAGCGCCTACGGTTCGGTCGTCCCGGGAAGCGACCCACAATAGCGCACCGAAGTTCTACTTGTCCGGCTCCTTGGAACCCCACCTCTTCAGACTTTCCCTGCGTTTCCCCTGGGATACGATCTTGCGGCCGACCTTGGCCCACTCGAATCCCACCTTTGACAGTGCATCGCCAAACGTTTCATTGTCGTCCGCCATTTCCCCGATCGAGCCAGCGTCGCCGGCTTCGCCCTCATCCTTCTTCCCATGGTCTGGCATGCCAACTCCGATTTCGACAGTCCGCCGTCGCGGGGATGTTACGAGCTTTGGCCTACATACTAACCCATTTTGCAGCGTGCCTGAAGGACGCCGCTACAACGCCCACGTGGGGTTTTCCGAAATCGGGTAGTGATTGCCATCAGCGCCAGAGCCGCTTGAGCACATAGGATCTGCCCAAGCTCCTGAAGGCGCCGGACACCCTCCCGCTGACGTGACCGGCTATCTCCGAATAGGATAGCTAGAGTTTTAATCAATCCCTTTCCGGGACAGCAACTCCGCCACGGTACGACTACCAAAAACGGAGAGCCTGCGATGGCGCGGAAAGTAAAAGACAAGCCGGTGCTCGATGATGCCCGGGCGAAGGCCATGGGTAAGGCGAAACGGGAAATCTTGAAGGTGCATGCCGAAATCGGGGGACGATTCTTCAAGCTTGGCAAACTCATCGAGGAACTCGAACACACCGCCCCGGAAATCGACTTGCGAGAATTCCTGAGCACGGAGTGCGCCATAGACCGGGCCGAGGCCAATACGCTGCTGCGCTTCGGGGAAATTTTCCGCGGGCGGGAGAAAACCATCGCCAAGGTATACCTGCCGCCCTCCGCGCTGATGGCGATCGCGCAAGCGGACGAAGCCACCCGCATCGAAGCCTTCACCCGCATTGATGCCGGGCTGCGGCTGGATACCGATGATGTCGACGCTCTCAAGACCGATCTCCGCCGCATGTCCCGGTCATACGACGAGAACCGCAGGGATGATCGGCTGTCCGCGCTCGAAGACAGGGCAGCTCAAACCGCGAGGTTGACCGCAAGGACCCTGGAACGGCGCGTGGACGAGTTGCTCGACATGATCCACGAATTCTTCGAGGAGCACCTGCTGGTACCCGAAGGCTGGGGAGCCTACGAGTACGTTGTCGACATAGAAAGTGCCGACTACAAGGCCAGCCATGCAAGGATTCGATCCGAGGCTGCCGCCGCACTCGATGAATTCGAATGGGTCTATGGGTGCCAGCACCTTCCAGGACACGAATGGCAGTCCGCCCTCGCCCGGGGCGATGAACTCGGCCCCGGCCTTGCCAAGGCGCACCTGTCGCTGAAATCCTTTGCGACCGGACGTTTCGGAGAACCGATGGGCTTCGATTTCCAGACAGACGAATCCCAAACCATCGGATTCGACATCTGGGAGGGGCTGGTGTTCCTGTCTCCCGACACGAAGCAGATCGGAAGCCCCTGGAAGGATCCGGTTGCCCGACCTCCGTTCCGTCTGAACTGCGTGGAGATCTGCGCTGGTGCCGGCGGGCAATCCATTGGCCTCCATGCCGCAGGATTCGACCCTGTCGCACTCTACGAGAACGACGAGGACGCGGCAGCCACGCTTCGACGGAACTGGTACCGTTGGAAGGTTATCAGGAAGGACGTCAGAAATGAATCCTTCGTCCGCTATCGTGGTGTCGACCTGGTGGCCGGAGGAATTCCCTGCTTGTCTTATTCCCAGGGCGGTGACGGACTGGGAAAGATGGACGACCGCGACCTGCTGAACGAAGCCGTTCGAGTCGTACGAGAGGCGCAACCCAAGGCTTTCTTCTTCGAGAACGTTCCGGGTTTCATGTTCGACAGGCATTCAGACCACCGGGCCCAGGCACTCGCCGCGTTCCGCGATCTCGGCTACGAAGTCACGATCCAAAAACTAAAGGGCAAGGACTTCGGCATCGGGCAAGCTCGGACACGCATTATCATTGTCGGCTTTGCAGACGGTCTGTTGCATCGTTTCAACATGCCCCGAACCGCTGACGCGAGCACCGTCAATGTGCTGGAGGACCTGTTGATGGTGCATCGAACACCTCCGGAGGCGCGCACTCGCGATGGAAAAACCGGCGCTGGTTACTCCGCTGAACAGAAGCGTTTCGACGAGTGGGCAGACCACTGGATCACGGAATACGGTGAACGATGCACGCCGACCATTGCCGGGATCGCCAACGGCGCTCAAGACAAAACGGCCAAGGCCTGGGCGGCAGCCGGCTTCGATGTCAGAAAGCTAGCCGGCGGCCCGCCGACCCCTGCCGATATCACAGGCATCGACTATCTTCCAAGTCTCACGATCCGGATGCTCCAACGCCTCCAGAACTTTCCGGACGAGTGGGTATTCTCCGGAGATCGCAGCCAGCAAATCCGGCAGATCGCCAACGCATTCCCTCCACGACTAGCACGATCGATCGCGCAGTCGATTTACACGGCACTTACCGGGGTCACCTTTGATCGGAGGAGCTTGATGACTTCGCCTCTTCCACGCGGCTCGATCGGTGCAACACCGCCGAAGATCAATCTGAATGCGGGGCGGTACGAGCCGGATGATGGTGTGCCATCCGAGACCTGGAAGACGAGGTTCAAGCGAGGCGTCGCCATGCCGGGTGACGGCTGGCCGGAAGGCGAACCATATCCCGGCGATCGGACATGGGACGACGCATAAACCTTAGACACTCTAGGAAGCAGAGGGCAGTCCCCTCGTCTAACGGCTGTGCCTTGGCAGATTCCTCGGGTCAAAGAGCACGTCTAATACCTGTTCCATTTCCGCATTTTCGTGCTGGCGGATCTCCAGCACCTTCCTGCCATCGATGGTGATGAGCGCCGGAAGCTCTTCATCAAAAGGATAGGAGACTCGAAACTCTCGGCCCAGCACATCCTCGAAAACGAAGCTCTCCGTCTCCCGGACGCTGTCACGTTCGACGATCACTTCCTCGACCTCGTTGACTTGAGTGGTACCACGAACCGCCTCTTCCCACGCAAGCGCGAAAGCGGTGGATTGGATGATCCTGGGCCGGGAATAGTCGACGTCGATGACGGTATACGTCATCATCTCCTCTTTCATGCCCGCGAGTATCTCCTCGTCGGTGCCTTCTACGCGATGGCTCGTATCCTGCACGTACCACCAGTGGATCCACCCGTTGTCGCCAACCTCGATAAGATCGTAGCAATTCACGGCAACCGTCGCATCCTGAAGAGTGACATCGCGGTCTACGTCCACGCCGAACCAGAGTGACATAGGCGAGAAGACCCTGGGGCCGGCCTGGAAACGAACTGCCAGTTCTCCTGCATTCTCCTCGGTCACCATGGTCAATCCAAGGCTCCTGTACGCCGGACCGAGCGCCTGCTCGATCTTCGCTACCACGCCCTTCACGTTTTCCCGCATCGTCAGCCTCCCTTGTGAGCCGTCTTGCTCACCAGAAAGCTGCGAGGTGGTGATGCAATCGACAACGGATACCGACAGTGTCTCGGCCCGTCTCGATGAAGGCCGTGTCGGGACGAGAAATTCAACCGGAGTCATCGAGCTATCTTCGCTGAGATCGCGGAGAGAGTATCAACCGGATAAGTATATGAAGATCATCGACAATATTCGCAACGAAGGATTCGCACATAAAGTTGACACGCGCGAAATGGGAAAGAGAGAAAGAATATTACCGACCACACCCAAGGTCGATCTGGAATTTTCTATAGCAAGCACCGTTGACGTCAGGCGATTTTTCGTCCTGAATATTCTTCATTGAAGCTGGCGAGTAGCACAATGACCTACCATTTCGCAGCCATAGCCGGGCGAATAGCCCTTCGGTCGAGGATCGTCGTCTAGCGGACGGTGCGCGCCATTGCGCGGGCGCCTGGACCGACTGAAGTATCCGGGTCATCCAAAAAAAAGTGAACCGACCTTCATTTTCCCTCCATACGGACGAAAAAAATCCGAGTATGTACTTGTTCCGACCCGAGGCTCCATGCCCCGGAAGCTCAGTTTGTGCTGATGATCGAAAGGAACCACACATGCGTAATATATGCTGCTAGCACCTGACCCAGGCCATGCCTAGGGCGTAAGCCCAGCGGCTGCCTGGCGAGCAACCCTGCTTCCCAAACATCTGAGACCATGATCCCGACGTCCACCGTCGGGACGGCATCGTGCGTCCTGCATCACGACAACCAGGAGGATTCAGACAGTGAAGCCTGCCATCGAAGAACCGTGCCCGCTGTTCGCGGCACCAATGCGCCCCCAACACTTCGTCTCACACCGAGGACCGGCTCAACCGCTAATGCTGGATTCTGTAACCGAATCCGGCCGCACACACAAACGTTTCATGAATAGGGAGATTGAAATGGACAATCGTAGAACCTGCGATCTCATGCAAAACGCCCTCGACATCCTCACCGAGGGATCGAGAACCGCCGATTTCCGCCGGGAGTTCCAATACGACGAACTCGAGCAAGCGACCATCCAGGAAGCACTCGGCATCGCAATGGATTTTCCCTCTCGCCAACGCGAGGCGTGGGAATTCATGGCTTCTCTGCTGACCGACATGAGCAGCAAGCTCGAGCAGCTCGATGCTCCGCCACTGCGATTTCCCTCGTACGAGGCATTTCTCGGCCTGCTTCGCACGAAGACTGTGGCGACGGAAGTGGCGCCGCCGGGCAGAACTGCCAGTTGACCTCCATGATCGCCAACCCACCCCGTTAACAAGGTATCCAACATGTTTCATGAAGAAATGACAGCCTACTACGCGACCCTTGCAGACTTCCATCCCTCCGTCCTTCGGTGGTCAGGCAGTGTCCTGCAAGGCGACCCCATGCTCGCACCGACCTTCGCGATCACGCTGAAGGTCATTATCCAGCAGGCCCAGTTTCCGGAAATCGATGATGAAATGGCGCACGACGCGATGATCTCCATGATCGACCAGGAGGCCGGTCCCACCCTGCGGCGGCTGGGTATCAGCCTGCCGGTCCCATCGATCGAAGTTTTCTCGAAGCTGGCGCGCTCGTTCCGCGACGACGCCGAAATCTCGAAGCATCTGCTTCGAGAACCCTTGATGATGGAAAAAGGCCCTTTCGGGATCCTACGCAAAATGATGTGGGCAGAGGGCATGAGGGAGCCGGAGGTGTCAGAGAGACTCGCCGAACTTCGGCAGCAGCACCCCATAAACTGACCCTGCCGCGCCAGGTCGCCTGACCCAGGCAGCAGCATATTTTCCCACACATCGCAAAACTGGCCTCGCCGTGCGGCCCACCGCGCGGAGCGGCGGAGCCATGCCCATCCCAACAACAGACCCTTCAGCCCCGCGGGCGACTGCCCGCAGAGAATGGAGAGTTGCGTCCCAAAGGAATTCGAAATGACACGCATTCGCCAAGTCATCCGATACATGAAGGAACTGGAATCCGGCTTCGACCGTACCCTCCTTCCCCTGCCCACCGAAACCGTCTTCCTGAAAGCAAGCGAACCCCTCTCCGGCCGTTACGTGCCGTTCGAATCCGATCCGCACGACGAAGAGGATTATTCCGGCCTAACCAGCATTCCCTGGGTATGGCGGCCGACCGAAGAGGCCACCCCTTCCAGGTGGTATCCTGCCCGTACCAAGGGCCACAGCCGCGGCACCATGGTCAACGGCAAAACGCGCAAGGCAATCACGTACTCGAGCACCTACGAGCGGAACCTCGCATACATGATGTGCGCCTCCAAGCACATCGTGCTCGTCGAAGACCAACCATCCGCAGTTCCGGTTCAGCAGGAGGACGGCACGTCCCACCACACATTCGACTACCGCGCAACGTTGGCAAATGGAAGGCTGATCGTCGTGGGAGTGCGCCCGACCTACCTCCTGGAGAAGGACGGTCTGGAATACACCATCGGCACCGTGGACCGGAACCTGCCCCACGGCTTCGCCGACGGAGCCACCATCATCACCGAGCGGGAAGCCACCGACGCGCGCTGCTGGAATGCAATGAGCATCCTGCGTGCGCTCAAGCATTCCGTTGCGGCCGACAACGACCGCCTTCGCGAATACGCATCGCGCTTCAGCGGCACCGTCCACATCCGAGATCTCCTCGCGGGGTGGGAGATCCCAGCCTACGGCCACAACGCGGTCTGGTGCCTGATCCACGACGAGATCCTCGTGCCGGTCCGCCCGGACCTCAAGCTCATCGACGCCCCTTTCGTCCGCTTCAACCACGTGAATTGAGAGGACAATATGCAGCCCGACCTCAGACAGATCCTCGCACTCCAGCACGATCCCGTATCGCTTCCCTACATCCGGCTTCCCGCGCACGCTCGGGTGAAGGATCTCGGCATCGAATACTGCGTGCTTTACTGCGACCGAAACGGAGCAGTCCTGCGTCGCATGGACGAGACCAACGCTACCGTAAGCTTCACGCAGCCGGACCTCAATGTACGCCTGAACCGCACTGGCAATCCAATGACGGTGGAGTTCGAATACTACGGCAAGAGCAAGGCCAAAGCGCGTCTCTCCGGCTCCAGCAGCCTGTCGACCCTGTCCCCTGCCGACCAGGACGATGTCTTGCGTAAGGAGTTCTTTGTTCGGAAGTTTCTCGAAATGCAGGCGGACTACAGGGAGCAGCGGCGGCTCGCCCGTATCCACGGCCTGCCCAAGCCTCCAGTGGTCAGCAAGTCGCGGGAACCTCTTCTTCGCATCATTCCGGTGATCGCCCGCGAGTGGCGTGAAATTCAGAGCCGTGTAACGGGTTCTAAAGCCCTGACGTATCGCACGAAGGCCAACATTGCGCTCTTCGAGCCCCGGCCTTCGACCGTGAAAGGCTGGATCTTCGAGATGGAGCTGAACGACTTCGACCCCATCTGCCTCAAGAATGACTACGGACGCGATCGCCCCGAATATTTCACGGCGGACGAGTTCGTGCATCTCAGCGCGGCAATCCACGAGGCCTGCTCGACCACGAAGCCGGATCTTGCGGCGATCCATCGTGAGATGGAACGGAAGATGGAGGCTGAAAACAAGCACCGGGGGCCGGACGACCAGCTCCGGATCCCGTGCCCGGAGACGCTCCGCAACCGCTTCAACGCTCAGCCGGAAATGTGGCGCAATCTCGGTCGCGACGGGAAGGAAGCCGCCCGTCGTGAATGGCAGCCGGAATCTGGCGGAATCGATGTGATCCGCCCGCTCGAGCGGATCGAATGCGACGACCATGAGACCGACCTTCAGACCCTTCTCGTAAAGATCGGAATCTGGAAGAAGTTGTCGAAGGCAGAGCGCAAGAAGATCAAGCGGATCCGTCTCACGATCACGGCGATGATCTGCGTGGCGAGCCGGAGCACCGTCGCCCTACACGTCAGTGCAGAGCCCCCGTCGTTGAAATCGGCAATGACTGCGCTGGAAATGTCCACACGCAACAAGACGGAAATCGCGCAACGTCTCGGATGCCAGTCGCCGTGGCCGCAGGGCGGTACGCACGAATTCGTGGCAGTGGATAGCGCGGTCTACTTCGCTCACCGACCGTATCGGGTCGTGCTCAATGATGCCGGGATCGAGATCTTCCTGCCACGAGCCGGCGATGCCTCGTGGCGCGGTTTCATCGAACGCTGGTTCCAGACCTTCAGCCACCAGATGTTCAACTACTTCGACGGCCGCACATGGGGATCGATCGCCGAGAAAGGCGACTATGACGCCGAGGCGCATGCGAACACGATCGCGGACCAGGTTGCGGAGTGCATGGTCCGCTGGTGCGTCGACGGCTATCACAATGCGCCGCATTCCGAGCTGAACGGCGCCACTCCCCTCGACACGTGGTTCGAACTCGCGCGTGATCATGGTGTCCAGCCGGGTCCGACCGGAGCTCTGCGCACGCACCTGTTCGGCACCTACGTGACGCGCAAGGCCTCGAAGAAGGGCTATCGGGTAGCGGGGCTCTACTACCAGAGCAAGGAGCTCCAGCAGATTAGGCGGAAGAACTCCAAGATCCCACTCGTCGGCCGCGTGAACAATCACGACCTGGGTGCGATTTCGATCCTGACTCAGGAAGGCTGGATCGAGGTTCCCTGCGTCCATCGCGAGCTGGAAGGGGTCAGCATCTGGCAGTGGCTGGCGGCGTCCGAGCGCCTCAAGCTCTTCAACGCCGAAAACGCGAAAGTCTCCCGGCAGACCATGCGCGACACGTTTGCGTGGCTCAAGAAGCAGTCGGACATGGCCCGGCTTGAAGCAGGTCTCGTCAGCCCGGTCTTGACTGACGAGGACTATCTCCGCTTCGAGAAGAAAATGGACCACGTCTTCGATGTCGTTGACCGTGCGGAAAAGGGCGAGCCCCGCCCCACAGGTGAATGGCATCCATCCGACGAGCTGTTCGCCGCGCTCAGGATCGAACCGATCGTCTACGCCAAGACGAGGAGCGTGAAGGAAATCCGCCAGGAAGCTGAGACGGGCGGCCGACCTGTTCTCGGTTCCGCCGCCCTGCCCGCCAAGCCCAGCACCCCTACTACACCAGACGGCACGAAGGAAACCTCCGTCGTCCGCCGCATCAGCAACGACATCTTCGATGACGAATAGGAGCATGAAATGACCGATTTCGAAAAAGACCATGAAGCACGCCGCAGCCAAGCTGCCATCGACCGCGTTCGCAGCCTCGTCGGCGATGATCGCCTTGGGGTCGCCGACCGCATCTCTCAGCTATACAACAAATACATCCCACTCGATCGCGACGAACTCCTCAGGGAAGCCCTGATGGGCTTGGTCGCAAGCGTGACAACGCGGATCACCGGAAAGCCCGACAAGCGGCGCATCGTCGCCGTGTGCGGTCGATCGGGAGCGGGGAAGACGACGGCGATCGTGAAACATGTCCGCAGCCTCAAGGCGATGGCCTCCTATGTTGACGAGGATGGTGTGACCATTCATCCCGTCATCTTCATGGAGGCGGGTTCGCCATGCACGCCGCGCCTCCTTGCCATCGCCGGACTAGAGGCTCTCGGTCACACACCACCAGAACGCATCCGTGAGAACGAGGCGTGGCTTCTGTTCCGACGCCTTCTCAAGGTGCACAAGGTCATGTGGGTCGTCATCGACGAGGCGCAGAACGCGATCGAGACCGCTAATGTCCGGCAGGCGACGGTCATTGGGGACGCATTCAAGGCCCTCACCCAGATGCCCGACTGGCCCGTCCGTCTCATCCTCGCGGGTGTACCTCCGCTCGCGAGCTTCCTTGCCCGCAAGCAGCTCTACAATCGCAGGACTGTCATCCCGTTCGACACGGTCAACGTGGAAGGGAGCGTGGATCTCATCGACAGCATCCTGGAAACGGTCGTCGTGGATCATGCAGGAATGGAACTCCGTTTCGATCTCGGCAGCTATGCGGCGGGGGACGAGGAACCTGATCCTCGAAAGCTCAAAGACATCTTCCTCCGGAGAATGGCGCATGCCTGCGACGGCGAATTCGGCTCCGTCGTCCAGATGATCCGGGGTGCGGTCGAGCTGGCCATCCTCGACAGTCGTGAGCACGTGGCGCTCGACGACTTCATCAAGACCTACACCTCGTTTTCAGGGTGCAGGCCGAGCAAGAACGTTTTCACAGCAACCAACTGGGAGGAACTCGAACCCGCAGTGGCCCTGCTGCGCGACGACGACCGAGCCTGGGAGGAAGCCCGCCTCAAATCGAAGGGTAAGAACGCAACGAAATATGGAGTACGCCCTCAATGACCCGGCTTGCAGAACTTCTTCCCTTCAACGCTGGCGAAACCATCGCCAGCTACTGCTCCCGGCTAGCTGCCGCGTGCGGATATCGCCATTCACGATCCTTCGCAAACGACCTCGGTTTCCGTTTTCAGGGACTGGTCGTTGGCGACGATCTGGATGTGCAGAAGTTCGCTTCGGTTCTGGGCGTGCCGAAATCGAACGTTGCTCCAGGCGTTATCGTAACCGAGAACCGGATCAGCACCGTCTCCGGCCAGAGACTCACGCGCGCACTCATGGAACGGTCCCGCCTCCGGCTCTGCCCATTATGCATTCGCGACGACGAGCGTAACCTCGCTGGCCGGAAGGGTTTCAGAGCGTATGGCCGTATCGAATGGCTCGTGTATCCAATCAGAACCTGCGAGACCCACGGCACGAAGCTGATTACGCCAACAGGAGAGGACGCGCGCCAGTACATGCACGACTTCGCTGTGAACCTCGCGATCGCAGCAGCTAACATTGAGGACCTTCTGTCTCAGGCGGAGGCCATGGATACCGACAGCCTACAGGGCTACGTTCAAGCTCGGCTCAGGGGGACGCCAACCGGCTCGCCCTGGTTGGATACCCTGCCCCTGTATGTTGCAGTCCGGCTCTGCGAGATTGTCGGTGCCTCGGAGCGGCATGGCATCCGCTTCCAAGCCAAAGATCTGAGCAATCGGGAACTGTCGGCGGCGGCAGGCACCGGATTCGACCTGCTTTCCGGAGGCGCGGACGAGTTCCGGGGTTGGCTTCTCAGGAAATCACAGAGCTTCTATCGCAAGAATAGCGATCTCGGCGGGCGTTTCCTCTTCGGCCGGCTTTACGAGAAGCTCGCATACGAAACCGAGGACGATGAATATGATCCCATCCGTCACATCATGCGGGATGTCGCAATCAACACCCTGCCCCTCGGTCCCGGTGAAGAATTCTTCGGTCCCGTGACCGAGCGCAGGATCCACTCGGTGCATTCTGCTTCCCGGGAGTACGATATTCATCCCGCGCGGCTCACCAAGCTTCTTGCGGCGGCCGGACTCATCACTGAAGTAGCCTCGAAGCGGACGTTCGAGAAGATACTCGTCGATGCCGGCACCATGGAGAGCTTCGTCACCGAAGCAAAGAAGGGCCTGAGCACAAACGAAGCGAAGGCTGCACTCAATGCCAAAGGCACACAGTTCGAGCAACTCGTGAAACTTGGTTACATCAATGCCGATGTGGCCGACGAGACGGGGGCATTTGCACTCGTCAACCGTCACTCACCTGAGGACATCACGGAGTTCCTGCGGAAATTGCAGTCAGCCGTAACGTGCGAAGATGACGGAAGTCTCATTGATCTGCAGGCCGCCAGGAAGAAAGCGATCTGTACGTTCGGCAAGCTGATCGAGCTCCTGTTCGGGGGCAAGTTAGCACGGGTCGCCGTGGCATCAGGTGAGCACGGCCTCGGGGCAATCCGTGTGGATATCGATGAAGTAAAGGAACACACGACGGGTGCAGACCACGACGGCATCCCTATCCATAAACTGGTCAATCTGATGCCGTCATCGAGCAAAATCATAAGGGTGCTGCTGGCGGAGAAGAGGATCCCGACCGTCAAATTGCGAAATCCTGTGACGCGGAATCTCCAAGACTACGTCGATCCCAAAGACCTGGCGGCGTTCATGCGAGAGTTCGTTTCGCTCGGAAGCCTCTCAACGCAGGCGGGCCTGAGAACCTGGACGGTTGAAAAAGAACTCTTCGGTCGTGGCGTGATTCCGATCTTTGTCGCCGGGGAAATGCCGTTCTATCGACGGTCGGAAACTGAAACTGCCTACTGATTGAAGCCGACCTCGATGGAGAAAGCCGGGCCCTCTGCCCGGCTTTTTTGTTGGCCAAGCGATTTGGCCAGTTCTTGCATCCAAGTTGGCCAGTCCTCAATGGGAAATTCCTGAGAGACCACCACAAATCAATGGGTTACGAGTGAGTTGGCCAGTACTTCATTGGTTTTCTCATTTCGATTTCCGCTCGCCTGTGATGAGGTAAAGTAAACCCCGCGTCGATTAAGTTCGGCGCGGGGTTTGGTTAATGGAGTAATCGATGAACTCTGCAGCACGAGCGCCGACACTTGGTAAAGATTCATTTTGCTGCCCCCATTGCGGGGCTTATGCCCATCAGGATTGGCATTCTATTGGTTCCCGCCCATATGAAAAAGACGAACGTCCCTGGCTGCCTAGCGCTGATGTAATCGAAAACATAAAGGCAAATGAGCGTAACACGGATACAAAAGGCGAACTTGTAAAATTCTTCACACAACGTCTTAGCGGCAAGCCGTTCTTATTCGCGGGGGACTCTTGGGACAACTTTAGACCACTACACAACATGGATTTGTCCATTTGCTTTTCGTGCTCCGACATATCGATCTGGCTCGCCGGAAAAATTATCTACCCAGAATTCGTAGTAGATATCACCCTGAACCCTGACACGCCTCTGTCTGTCGTTCCGTTCTTAGAGGAAGCCAGAAAGGTGTTTCCTATGTCGCCGAGATGCGCAGCGGCGATGCTGCGGCTTTCGCTTCAAAAGCTCTGCATCGAGTTGGGTGAGTCTGGAGAGAATATCAACACCGATATCAAAAGCCTCGTCAAAAAGGGCTTGGACGCAAGAGTCATAAAGGCGTTGGATATTGTACGTATCGTCGGAAACAATGCGGTCCACCCAGGAGAAATTGAATTCGGTGACAATGACGAAGTTGTCCTCGAATTGTTCAGATTGGTCGATATCATCGTAACTGCGATGATAACCCAGCCAAGAAAAATCGACGAAATATTCGATAGTTTGCCCGAAGGGCCGCGTGAAGCGACTAAGTTGCGCGACCAGATTTCCAGTTAAATATAGCTATTCGGGGCAATGTTTCTGCTCTATGTCCACCCGAAATAAGCCACCCACCTCACCCCTTGCGGGGGAGGATAGAAAATCGAAAGCTTAGGCGAGCGCAAGCCGCCTAAACTTCAGATTTTCCTGGAGAGGGGCGCAGTTCGCCTAGCACAAACCTGACCCAGCCCCTCTCTTGCGAAATCTGAGGTTTGGCCCTGATCGGGCCAATTCATCGATTTCGCTTTCTTCCCAGCAAGGAGGAGATCGGGCGCCGCATTGACAGTGTCCAATACATCCCCCTATCCATTGACAGGTGTCTAAACCCGAAAATCCGCCAAACTAGAGTTTATCGCAACTACTGGTAATCCGTAGGCGCTCATGCTAGATTTCGAGTGGGATGAACAAAAGGCCCTGAGCAATCTGGCAAAGCACCGGGTCAGCTTCGCTGTCGCCTCGGAAGTTTTCAACGATCCCTTCGCTGTCGACACCGAGGAGCGATCGTTGAACTACGGAGAGGTCCGGCGTCGGATCATTGGGGTCGCATCTGGTGTCTTCCTGACGGTGATCTATACAGAACGCAACGACATCGTCCGCATCATCTCCGCACGAAGAGCGACGCGCGCCGAACGCCGGGAGTACGAAAATGCCACCTAGGAAGATAGACGGGACGGATTGGGCGCATCTCGACGCCATGAGCGACGACGAGGCGGAAGCCAATGCGCTTGCCGATCCCGACAATCCGCCGCTGACCACGGAACAGTTGCGCGCCGCATCCCGCATGCCGCGGGTCAAAATCATCCGCCGCGCGCTCGGCCTGACCCAGGAAGCGTTTTCAGAGCGTTATGAGATCCCGCTCGGCACGCTGCGCGATTGGGAACAGGGGCGAGCGGAACCCGACGCCCCGACCCGCGCCTATCTCAAGGTCATTGCCGTCAATCCCGAAGCGATCGCGCAAGCCCTGGCGAAAAGCGCATAGCACCCCTCGACTCGACAACGATCGCGCCCCTGCACCCCGCAAAAGTCTTGGCCGAATCTCCCGTCACGCGCTAACGTTACGGTCAAATCCAGGGATCGACGGCAGTGGGGGACGGGGCATGACGGACAGGGATTTGAGCAGAGGTGGCAGGATTGTCGGGCGGTCGGGTGCGCTGGCGCTGGTCCTTTTCGCCGGTTTTTCAAGCCTCGCCGTTTCTGCCGGCAGCGCCCGGGCCGAGGTGAATTTCTGCAATGAAACCAAGGTGCGGCGCAGCGTGGCGATCGGCTTCAAGGGCGAGAGCGACTGGCAATCGTCGGGCTGGTGGAATATCGAGCCCGGCGCCTGCGGCAAGGTCTATGAGGGCCCGGTGCGCAATCGGTATTTCTACTATCGCGCCATCGACCCGAAGGGCCAGTTCCAGGGCGAGAACTACCTGTTCTGCACCCAGCCGAAGAAATTCGACATTACCGGCCAGAAGGATTGCGTGGCGCGCGGCTATCGGCTCGACGATTTCGCCAAGGTCGACATCAAGACGCCGGGCGACGACCTGACCGTCAAGATCAGCGGCCCGGACGCCCGCGTCACCGCCGAGCCCGGAACGCCGCAGGTGCCGGCCAAGGTGCCGGAGGTGTTCGGCAAGCCCAAACCCGACAGCGCCGCAAAGGGGCCGGCCGCCAAGCCTCGGGAGCCGGAAGCCTTTTCCATTCCCGATCCCGGCTCCTACGGCCAGCCGACAACGATTACCGGCATTTTCAAGGGCTGCGAGCCGGTGGAGGGCAAGACGGCCTGCACGGTCGTGGCCGATAGCTGGAAATATGTGGCGACCGACGACGGGCGGTCGCCGCCCGACCTGTTCGAGCAGATGGCGAAGCTTCCGCTCAACAGCGGCGTGACGCTGTCGGGCGATCTCGGGATCGAGGGCGATACGTCGGTCGATATTACGCTGCGCTCCGTCGAGCCGGAAAAGGACGCCGTCGATGCGCCGCGCGGCCAGCTTTACAACAGCCTGGTCGGCGCCTGGCGCAGTTCTGACGATGCGCGCAGCACGATCCGCTTCGTCGAGGACGGCCGCAAGTTCGACTATTACGACGGCAATGCCGTGGCCGAGGGCCGGTTCCAGGTTGGCGTGGACTGTGGCGGCGTGCCGTCCACCGTCGAGCAGCCGCTGGTGACGGTCCGCTCCGAGGCAGAGCCGGCGGTCTCCTGCTACGGGCTGCTGTCGGTCACGCCCGATGCGCTGTCGCTCATTCATCTGCCGCAAGGCAATCGGCTCGACTATGTGCGCGACGCCAATTGAGAACGTTGTTGCGACCGACCAAAAAAAGGCCCCGTCCAGGGGGCTGGAACGGGGCTGTGGAGGTCGGAGGGAATTTCAAGTCTTGGGCGGTGGATCGCCCATTACGCGCCGAGTTCGCCGCGCTCACGCCAGTATCGCAGCCGCAGACGCGGCGCGATCCGCCAGGCGATGAACGGTGTGACGCAAAAGGTCACAACGACCACCGCCGGGATGAGATATTTTGCATTCACGGCCAGCGCCGGAATCGACAGGACCGTGACGGCGCCAATACCGAACACCACGGCATTGACCATCATGGCGACGGCAATCGCAATATAGGTATTGGTGCTCATGGCGGTCTCCTGTGGTCTGGTCTCGCTTAGTCAACGCGGTCCGCCCCATTAGGTTCCACGTTTTTATTCTGCCGACTGCAAGGTGACGGATGCGGTTGTCAAACAACGATTCTTTAACCGCCGCGAGGTAGATTAGTATCAACAAAAACAACCATGCGAACGAGGGGCAGTAATGTCCAAGCCGACTTTCCGCTTTACCCATTACGACCTGAAGGAACAGCGCGCCGGTGCCATCATCGAGGTGACGCTGTCGGCGGTCAACAATGTGCGGCTGATGACCGCGCCGAACTTCCAGCGCTTCAAGGAAACGCTGGATTTCAAATGGGTCGGCGGCGTGGCCAAGAAATCCCCGGTCAAGGTGACCATCCCCGAAACGGCCCATTGGCACCTGATCGTCGACATGGAGGGCCATCATGGGCTGGCCGACTCCTCGGTCAAGATGATCGCACCGCCAACCGCCGCACCGCGGATCAACAAGGCTTCCTGAGCGCAACGGTTTCGCTCAGCTTTCGCCACGCTCGCGGCGCAGCTTGGCCCACCAGTCCAGCCGCTTCTTGATGTCCCGTTCGAAGCCGCGCTCGACCGGCTCGTAGAACTGTCGCCGTCCGATCTTTTCGGGAAAATAGTTCTGGCCTGAGAAGGCGTCCGGCTCGTCATGGTCGTAACGATAGCCGTCGCCGTAGCCCTCGCCCTTCATCAGCTTGGTCGGGGCGTTGAGGATGTGCTTGGGCGGCAGTGCCGAGCCGTTTTCCTTGGCAACCCGCATCGCCGCCTTGAAGGCGGTATAGACGGCATTCGATTTCGGCGCGGTGGCGAGGTAGACGCAGGCCTGCGCCAGCGCCAGTTCCCCTTCCGGCGAGCCCAGATAGTCATAGGCGTCCTTGGCGGCATTGCAGATCACCAGCGCCTGCGGATCGGCGAGGCCGATATCCTCGACCGCCATGCGCACCAGCCGCCGGCCGAGATAGAGCGGATCCTCGCCGGCATCGAACATCCGGCAGAGATAATAGAGGGCTGCATCGGGATCCGAGCCGCGCACCGATTTGTGCAGGGCCGAAATCAGGTTGTAATGGCCGTCCTGCGCCTTGTCATAGACGGGAGCGCGGCGCTGGACGATCTGCGTCAGCCCCTCGGTGTCGAAGATCTCGCCGCTGCGGGCGGCCCGCCAGACCTCTTCGGCCAGCGTCAGCACGGCACGGCCGTCGCCGTCGGCCATGCGGATCAGGCTGGCGCGCGCGTCATCGTCGAGCGGCAGCGCTTTGCCTTCCGTGCCCTCGGCCCGCGTCAGCAGCGTCGCCAGGCTCTCCTCGTCATGGGACTTGAAGGTCAGCACGCGGGCGCGCGACAACAGAGCGGCGTTGAGCTCGAAGGACGGGTTTTCGGTGGTCGCGCCGACCAGGATCACCGTGCCGTCTTCCATGACAGGCAGAAAGCTGTCCTGCTGGGCGCGGTTGAAGCGATGGATCTCATCGACGAACAGCAGCGTCTGGCGGCCATCCATGCGGCGCAGGCGCGCGCCCTCGAACACCTTCTTAAGATCCGCGACGCCGGAAAAAATCGCCGAGATCTGCTCGAAGGCAAGCCCAGCCTCGCCGGACAAAAGCCGTGCGACGGTGGTCTTGCCGGTGCCGGGCGGTCCCCAGAAGATCATCGAGCCGAGCGAACCCGACGCGATCATGCGGGCCAGCACGCCATCCTTGCCGGTCAGATGTTCCTGGCCGGTCACTTCGGCGAGCGTCTTCGGCCGCAGGCGGTCGGCCAGCGGCCGCCTGGCCGCCACATCGCCTGGAATCTGCGGCGCGAACAGATCGCTCATCGGAACATCTGCCTTATGCGCTGGCCGTCGCGTTCGATCTCGACGCGCCAGAAATCGGGTTCGGAGGCGATCATGGCCGCCATGTCGGCGGTCGAGCCGATCGTCGTGCCATTGACCGACACGACGATGTCGCGCGGCTGGAAACCGAGGCGTGCCGCCAGCGAGCCGGGCTCAATCTTCGAGATCACCACGCCGGTGGCCTCCGCCGGCATGCGCAGCTCATAGGCCATGCGCGGCGACAGATTGGCGACCGTCACGCCGGAAAACGGGCTGGCGCCGGCAATGGTGCGCTCGTCACGCGGATTGGTTTCGGGGGCTGCGGCCAGTTCCATGGTCAGTTCGCGGACCTTGCCGTTGTCGGCGATCGTCAGGGCCACGGATTTTCCAAGGCCGGCCGTGGTCAGCCGGTAGCCGAGCGCGTCTGGATGCTCGACGCCGATGCCGTTGACGGCGGTGACCACCTGGCCGGGCTTGAGGCCCGCTTTGTCGGCCGGTCCGCCTTCGACGGTGCGCACCACCAGGGCGCCCAGCACCTTGTCGAGCCCCAGCGCTTCGGCGACATCCGAGGTCACCGGCTCGAACGAGGCGCCGATATATGGCCGCTCGAAGCTCGCGGCACCGGTATCGGCGGCGGCCAGGAAGACCTTTACCAGATTGGCCGGAATGGCAAAGCCGATGCCGTTCGAGCCGCCGCCCTTGGAGAAGATGGCGGTGTTGATGCCGATCAGTTCGCCCTGCATGTTCATCAGCGCGCCACCGGAATTGCCGGGATTGATCGAGGCATCGGTCTGGATGAAGAAGCCGAAATCGCCTTCCGTCACCTGGTTGCGGGCCAGCGCCGAGACGATGCCCGAGGTCACCGTCTGGCCGACGCCAAAGGGATTGCCGATCGCCAGAACCAGATCGCCGACATCGAGCCGGTCGGAATCGCCGATCGTCAGGGCCGGGAACTCTTCCTTCGCCTCGATCTTCAGCACCGCCAGATCCAGCCGGTCATCCTTCAGCACCACCTTGACCGGGAATTCGCGGCCGTCCGACAGGGCCACCTTGATCTCGTCGGCCCCTTCGATGACGTGGTTGTTGGTGACGACGATGCCATTGGCCTCGACGATCACGCCGGAGCCGAGCGACGATTGCTTTTCCGTGCGGTTGGGCATGCGCTGGCCAAAGAACTGCTCGAAAAAGGGGTCGCCGGCAAAGGGCGAGCGCCGCTGCACCATGCGCTCGGCATAGACATTGACCACGGCGCCATGGGTCTGCTTGACCAGCGGCGCAAAGGACAGCTGCATCTCCATCCGCGTCTGGGGCACAACAACCGGCACCTCAGTTGCCGCCGACAGCGGCGGCAGCAGCAGAACAGTCAAAAAAGCCGTAGCGGACGCCAAGCGAACCAAGCCTTGCATGGGTAACTCCCTGATAAATTCCAGAACTAGCTCTTAATGCGCTACCCAGCAGATTGGAACGACAAAGATCACCTGGAGCGCCCGACACACCGTAGCGGCAAAACGCACATTTCCAAGGCAGTGACAAAGCCGCCTTCCTGCCGGCCGCATGGGCGCCGCGTCTTGCTTTCGGTGGGCGGTTATTTCGACGTATCCGCGATCACGTCCGTCATCCGGTAGATGAAAAGCTGCGTCTTGCGGCGATCAGACAGATCCCACACTTCGTCCGCAGCCAATCCGGGCACAGCGAAACTGTTGGAGACAAGAATGCTGCCGGGCTTCATTTCGCGCTTGGCTTTTTGATAGACCCTGGCCATCGGCTCCGGCGAAAGAAAGGTATAGACGACATCCTGCTTGGAAATGTCGGTCGACCAGATATCCTGCCGAAAGATACGGCCGCGACCGCGGATCTTCGACAGAATGACCGATACCAGGAAAGCCAGCGGGGCGGTTTCAACGCCGACGGCAATCCGACCGTCCCCATCAATCGCCCTGACCACGCCTCCAAGACCCGACCCCAGATCCATGAAGCGCGTGGCACCGCGCTCCTGCATCAACGACAGCAGGGCCTTTGACGTCAGACGGTTTGAGAGATAGAGCGGCACCCGCTCGCGTGCCGTATTGGAGAACAACAGGGAGAGGACCAGGAAGGCCACACCGAAGGGCCAGGCCGGAAGATCCCCCGATGCCAGGGCCAGATAGACCGCCAGCGGAAAAAACAGGCCGATCCACACCCACCATGTCGCCAGCCCGAGCGCACGGGTTATGGCCGCCGCTACGCCGCCCTGCACCATCAGCGACCCCCAGAAAAAAAGGCGGGCGTCTATCACACCGCCGAGTGCGGCGTTCAGGAGGATCGCGACAAGTGCGGCAATCACCTGGGCCATCATGGCGCCGATGATCGGATAGCTGCGGATCAGCTTCATAGGGGTCCCGTTCGTCGGCCGCGCCGGCGGCATGCATCAAAGTGTCGGCCGACAGTGGCAGCGACCAGCCTGATTCTCAAGATGCAAGGAGCGTCCAGCTTGCGGATGGCCCATCACGGCGTCGGCATGGTCGGCCAACGCCTTTCAAGCGCATGAGTGAGACCTTAAGTGGTCAAACTTGTTTGCACCGCAAGCGAACTTCTGCACGACTGCCGCGTTCAAGAGGAGGCATCGCCGTTGCATGGGCGATGCTGCACTCAAAAGGATCTCCTATGTCACGCTCCATTCCAAGCTTCCGATTGATGATCACCTGCGCTGCCTTTACCCTTGCCTTGGGCATAGGCCCCGTGAATGCGGCAAGCTTCGATTGCGACGCCGAGGCGTTGAAGGCGGACGAGCAGGTGATCTGCGATACCAGGGCGCTCAACGACATGGATGTGAAGATGGTAACGACATTCGAGCTGCTATCGGGCCTTATGGCCATGGGCAATCGAGGACAATTGCAGGATCAGCAGATCGAATGGCTGACCAAGAGGGGCGAATGCAAGGCCGACATCGGTTGCCTTACGGCCGCCTATGCTACACGGCTTGCGGAGCTGACGACCATCTATGACGGAATCGAACGGCCGAAGTGAATTTAGCATAGGCTCTACACTCTGAAGCTGTAGTCGTGCTAATTTCACCTTCGTCCCGAGACGGAGGTCTGAAGCATGGCGAAGGCGTTCAAGATTACATCCTGGAATGTCGAATGGCTGGTCGATTCCTTCAGCGTGGCGAGCGATCGGTTCATGCCCAAATCCAAGAGCTTTACCGGTACGCGTCCTTCCAAAGAGGAAGCAGAAGCAAAGCTTCAGGCGCTGAGAAACGAGGTGCTGGAGATCGATGCGGATGTCCTGTTCCTGATCGAAGGCATCCGTGGCGCCGACGTCATGGCGGAGTTCGCCCAGACATACCTCAAGGAATACGAACTCATTTGTCATGAAGGCAAGGACGACAAGGCCTATGGCACGCTCGGCGAATAGTGGATGTGGTTTCTGGTCAAACCGGAACTGCGGGCAATGACCGGCGCGCACCTGCTCGATTTGTCCATCTGGAAGTCCTATACGGCCGATGCCTCGCTGATGGGGCACAAGAACGGCAAATGGTTTTTCTCGGCGCCGAAGCTCGACAAGAAGGGCGAGATCGTCGGTGCGAACATCCGCCACGAGCATGAACATTACCGCCACCCGCAGGTGCTGGTCATGTCGTATCAGGGGCGGCGCGTGGAGATCATCGGGTGTCACTTCAAGAGCAAGCACATCGGCATCGATGTGCCGAAGCGGCAGCCGGGCGAAGACGACAAGGCCTATTTCGACCGTGCCGATGTCACTTGGTTCATGGCCAATGCGCATCTGGCCCGGTCCAAGCTCACCACGGAGGCAACAGACGTCCGCTATTATATCGACAAGCGCTTCTCCCAGGAAGAACTGCCGATCATCTTCGTGATTGGCGACCTGAACGACGGGCCGGGCAAGGAATTGCTGGAGCGGGAATACCTGCTGCACGACCTGATCGGCGTCCTGCAAGGCGACGTGTTCTTCGCCCGCAAATTTCTCAATCACGCCCTGTTCGACTATCCGCAGAATTTGCGCTGGACGGCGCGGTTCGAGGATGAGCTGGACCCGGCACGTGCACCCACCATCCTGCTCGACCATATCACCTTTACCGAGGCGCTGAGCCGGCGCGGCCTTGGACCGCTGATCGTCAACCCGCACTCGGGCAAGGTGGAGCACGAGATCCACGACAGGATCAATGCCGTTTTGAGTGCCAAGTCAAAGACCAGCGACCACGCGCCGGTCAGCCTGGTCGTTTCGGGCTATGAGGGAGACGGGTAAACGAAACGACCCGGCACAAGGCCGGGTCGCTGCCAAATCAGATTGTCCGGAAGGATTACTCCGGCAGGATCCGCACCGCGCCCTTGTCGGCACTGGTGGCAAACGCGGCATAGGCCTTCAGTGCCGTGGTGACGTTGCGCCGGCGCGGCTGGGCCGGCTTCCAGCCAAAAGCATCCTGCTCGGCGCGGCGGGTGGCCAGCACGTCATCGCCGACGCGCAGCGAGATGGTGCGGTTGGGGATATCGATATCGATCATGTCGCCTTCCTGAACGAGGCCGATGATGCCGCCATTGGCGGCTTCCGGCGAGGCATGGCCGATCGACAGGCCCGACGTGCCACCGGAGAAGCGGCCATCGGTGATCAGCGCGCAGACCTTGCCGAGGCCCTTCGACTTCAGGTAGCTGGTCGGATAGAGCATTTCCTGCATGCCAGGACCGCCCTTCGGGCCTTCATAACGGATGACCACGACGTCGCCGGCGACCACCTCGTTGTTGAGGATGCCCTTGACGGCCGCATCCTGGCTTTCGAACACCTTGGCCGGGCCGGAGAATTTCAAAATGCTCTCGTCGACGCCGGCGGTCTTCACGATGCAGCCGTCGAGGGCGATATTGCCCTTCAGCACGGCCAGGCCGCCATCCTTGGAGAAGGGATGCTGGGCATCGCGGATGACGCCATGTTCGCGGTCGGTATCGAGCTCTTCCCAGCGCGACGACTGTGAGAAGGCCGTCTGGGTCGGCACGCCGCCAGGGGCCGCGCTAAACAGTTCCAGAGCCTTGGGATTGTCGGTGACGGCAATGTCCCAATTGGCGATCGCTTCGCCGAGCGTTGCGGAATGCACGGTCGGCAGATCGGCATTCAGCAGACCGGCGCGGTTCAGCTCGCCGAGGATGGCCATGATGCCGCCGGCGCGGTGTACGTCTTCCATATGAACGTCGGCCTTGGCCGGCGCGACCTTGGAGAGGCACGGTACGCGGCGAGACAGGCGATCGATATCGTCGAGGTTGAAATCGATTTCGCCTTCATGGGCGGCTGCCAGGATATGCAGCACGGTATTGGTCGAGCCGCCCATGGCGATGTCGAGCGCCATGGCATTCTCAAACGCCCCCTTGGAGGCGATGGTGCGCGGCAGGGCGGTGACATCGTCCTTCTCGTAATAGCGGCGGGCGAGATCGACGATGCGGCGGCCGGCCTCGAGGAACAGTTCCTTGCGGTCGGAATGGGTGGCAAGCGTCGAGCCGTTACCGGGCAGCGACAGGCCGAGCGCCTCGGTCAGGCAATTCATCGAATTGGCGGTGAACATGCCGGAACAGGAGCCGCAGGTCGGACAGGCCGAACGCTCGATGACGGCGACGTCCTCGTCGGAGATCTTGTCGTCGGCGGCCGCCACCATGGCGTCGACCAGATCGAGCGAGACCTTCTTGCCGTGCATGGTGACCTTGCCGGCCTCCATCGGACCGCCGGAAACGAAGACCGTCGGGATGTTGAGACGCAGCGAGGCCATCAGCATGCCGGGGGTGATCTTGTCGCAATTGGAGATGCAGACCATGGCGTCGGCGCAATGGGCGTTGACCATGTATTCAACCGAGTCGGCGATCAGTTCGCGCGATGGCAGCGAATAGAGCATGCCGTCATGGCCCATGGCGATGCCGTCATCCACCGCGATGGTGTTGAACTCCTTGGCGACGCCGCCGGCCGCCTCGATCTCGCGGGCCACCAGCTGGCCGAGATCCTTCAAGTGCACATGGCCCGGCACGAACTGGGTGAACGAGTTGACGACGGCGATGATCGGCTTGCCGAAATCGCTGTCCTTCATGCCGGTGGCGCGCCACAGGCCGCGGGCACCGGCCATGTTGCGGCCGTGGGTCGTTGTTCTTGAACGATAGACTGGCATCGGTGTTACCTCGGATCTTTTCGTGGTTCTTGGCCGGTGTCGGGTGCAGTTCCTTGGAGTGAACGGTGCACGAATTGCCGGATTTTGGGCCTGTCCTAGTGGATAGAGCCGAAACTGTCACTATCAGCATAGCGCAAAACGGTACGGTTGCCACGGCCTCTACAACTCTCCAAGGCCGAACACGAAAATGTGGCTGCCGAGAATCTTTTACAATGGGTGAAACAATGATCAGTTGCGCTACGTATAGTATGTAAGACCATCCAGCAGACATTGGGAGACTGCACCATGCCCGTCTATCATCCGCCAAAGATCGCCGGCTCAGAAATCACGCCGCAGACGGTCTACATGAACCGTCGCACGATCCTCGGCGCTGCGGCCGGTGGCCTGGCCTTTGCCGCGGCTCCAAGTGCCTTCGGCGCCGCCCTTTCGGCCAAAGCGACCGACTATACGGTCACCGAAAAGGTGACGTCCAAGGAAGATGCGACGAGCTACAACAACTTCTACGAATTCGGCACCAGCAAATCCGACCCACTGCAGAACTCCGGTGACTTCAAGCCGGTGCCCTGGCGGGTGGAGATCGGCGGACTGGTCGCCAAACCCACCGTGATCGGCATCGACGAGATCATGAAGGACTTCACCATGGAGGAGCGCATCTACCGCATGCGCTGCGTCGAGGCGTGGTCGATGGTCATTCCCTGGATCGGCTTCCCGCTGTCAGCCCTGCTCGATCGTGTCGAGCCGCTGGGCAGTGCCAAATACGTGGCCTTCGAGACGGTGGTTCGCCCAGAAGAGATGCCCGGCCAGCGCGGCCTGTTCCAGCCCCTGCCCTGGCCCTATGTCGATGGGCTGAGGCTTGACGAAGCCCGCAGCCCGTTGGCGATCCTGGCCACCGGCCTTTATGGCGAGACCCTGCCGAACCAGAACGGCGCGCCGCTGCGGCTTGTCGTGCCGTGGAAATACGGGTTCAAGGGCATCAAGTCGATCGTCAAGATCACGCTGACCGAAAACGAGCCGCCCTGCACCTGGAACGTCTCCGCGCCGAACGAATACGGCTTCTATGCCAATGTGAACCCGGCGGTCGACCACCCACGCTGGAGCCAGGCCACCGAGCGGCGCATCGGCGAGGCGGCCGGCCTGTTCGGCGGGGCGCGCATGAACACCCTGCCCTTCAACGGTTATGCAGAAGAGGTCGCCGGCCTTTATTCCGGCATGGACCTGTCGGTAAAGTTCTGATCATGGCGCTGCCGTCCCTCCCCGCCCGCTACAGACCAGCGTCGATCTGGGCCCTCTATGCGATCGGCCTGATCCCTGGCCTCTGGGCCTTCTATCAGGGCATCTTCGGCGGGCTGGGGGCCGATCCGGTCCGGACCTTCGAGCACCTGCTGGGGCTCTGGGCGCTGCGCTTTCTCTGTTTGGGGCTGCTGGTGACGCCGATCCGCGATCTGTTCGGCGTGAACCTGATCGCCTATCGCCGGGCGCTCGGCCTGCTCGCCTTCTACTATGTGCTGGCGCATTTCACCGTCTACCTGACGCTCGATCGTGGCCTGATCTTCTCGTCGATCTTCGGCGACATCGCCAAGCGGCCCTATATCATGCTGGGCATGGCCGCCCTGGTGATGCTCATTCCGCTAGCCCTCACCTCAAACCGCTGGTCGATCCGCAAGCTCGGGGTCCGCTGGGTCAAGCTGCACAAGCTGGTCTATGGGGTGATCGCCGCCGCGGCCCTGCATTATGCCCTGTCGCTGAAGGCGATCACCGCGGAGCCCGCCTTCTACATCACCGTGGTGATCGTCCTCCTGGTCTACCGGCTGGTACGACCAAAGATCATGGCGTGGAAACGGGCCAACAAGCAGACCGGCAGAACCGGCCAGTCCGCAGTGGCCAGCGCCGGCGATTGACGCCACCGAGTCACTCGTCGCATGTACCAATCAAAGTCAGACGAACGGTGCCAGATCCCCTCGCCGGCCCGGTTTTTCATGGCATAAATCCCGTAGCAGCGCCGTGAAGCCGGCGGCAACTCTCTACGGAGCTACGGATGAAGGCGAAGGCGATCCTGTTACTGTCGATGACCTGTCTGTCGATCGCAGCGCAGGCCCGGGCACAGGAGGCGATGACGGCGACCACGCCGGTCTTCGGCCAGATTGTCACCTACCAGCTGCCGAAAGGCTTCCAGCCGACCTTTGAGGATACCCAAGGCACGTTCTACGTCCAGGAAGCGGTGCCGGCTGGCGAAAGTGTCGAGGACTGGTCGCAGATGATCACCATGACGGGCTTCAATGATGCCGGGGGACAGGCGACGATGGACGAGGCCGCGCAGATGCTGGCCGCCTATTACCAGCAGGCCTGCGAGACGACCTTTACCGGAACGTCCTTTGGTCCGACGGAGATCAATGGTCTTTCGGGTCTGGTGGTATTTCTGGGTTGCGGCACGGTTGCGCCGGCCAAGCCAGAGGAAGAGGCCCACAGCGAGAGAGCGGTCATCGTCTTCGTCAAATCGCCGTTTGGCTATATCACCGTGCAATGGGCCGAGCGTCTGCCGCCCCAGGACACAGCCCCCGTCTATGATATCGAGACCTGGAGGCCGCGCCTCGCCCAGCTCTTGCCGATCCAGCTGTGCGACGTCGTCGAGGGCGAACAGCCGCCCTATCCCAGTTGCACCTCACGGCAATAGCAAACCGGTAAGCCAGCCATCACGCTGAAGTCCCAAACGCCAAAAAGCCGGGTGATCGCTCACCCGGCTTTTTTCATTTCCCTTGAAAGGGAAAATCTTATGCTGCTTCGGCGAGTTCCGCTTCAGCGGCAACACGAGCCTTGTCGGCGGCGCCCTTAGCGTCGACGTCACGCTCGACGAACTCGACAACGGCCATGGCGGCATTGTCGCCCTGACGGTAGCCGGCCTTCATGATGCGCAGGTAGCCGCCGTTGCGGGTGGCGTAACGCGTGGCGATCGCATCGAACAGCTTGGCAACCACAGCAACGTCGCGGATCTGCGAGATTGCCTGGCGACGAGCGTGCAGGTCGCCCTTCTTGCCGAGGGTGACGAGCTTTTCGACGATCGGGCGAATTTCCTTCGCCTTCGGCAGGGTCGTGACGATCTGCTCATGCAGGATGAGCGAAGCAGCCATATTGGCAAACATTGCCTTGCGATGGCTGGCAGTTCTATTCAGCTTGCGGCCGGCTTTCTGGTGGCGCATTGCTATTCTCCTTGTACGCAGGCTCCCTCTATCCGAGGCCCTGCCGTTTCCTGGCACATACAGGCACCGTTTGGCGGGCCTGCTGTTTGACGGGGAAAGGCAGGTTTAAGGCTGCCTTTGCTGTTCTTAGTACTGGTCTTCGTAGCGCTTGGCGAGATCTTCGATGTTCTCGGGCGGCCATGCGGGCACTTCCATGCCGAGATGCAGGCCCATGGAAGCGAGAACTTCCTTGATTTCGTTCAGCGACTTGCGGCCAAAGTTCGGAGTGCGAAGCATTTCGGCTTCGGTCTTCTGAATGAGATCGCCGATGTATACGATGTTGTCGTTCTTCAGGCAGTTTGCCGAGCGAACCGACAGTTCGAGTTCGTCGACCTTCTTGAGGAGGGCCGGGTTGAACGCGAGTTCGGTAACGGCTTCCTCTTCGACTTCCTTCTGCGGCTCGTCGAAGTTGACGAAAACGCCGAGCTGGTCCTGAAGGATGCGGGCGGCGAAAGCAACGGCGTCCTCGCCGGTGATCGAACCATCCGTCTCGATCTGCATCGTCAGCTTGTCGTAGTCGAGAACCTGGCCTTCACGGGTGTTTTCCACCTTGTAGGACACTTTCTTGACCGGCGAATACAGGCTGTCGACCGGAATGAGGCCGATCGGTGCATCTTCGGCACGGTTGCGCTCGGCAGGCACATAGCCCTTGCCGTTGGCGACCGTGAATTCCATGCGGATCTCGGCGCCCTCGTCGAGGGTGCAGATCACATGGTTCGGGTTGAGGATTTCGATATCGCCAACCGTCTGGATGTCACCGGCGGTCACAACGCCCGGACCCTGCTTGCGCACGACCATGCGCTTCGGATCATCGCCATCCATCTTGATGGCGATTTCCTTGATGTTGAGCACGATGTCGGTCACGTCTTCCCGGACGCCCGGGATCGACGAGAACTCATGCAGCACGCCGTCGATCTGAACGGCGGTGACAGCACCACCGCGCAGCGACGACAAGAGAACGCGGCGCAGCGCGTTGCCGAGCGTCAGGCCAAAGCCGCGTTCCAGCGGTTCAGCGACGAGCGACACCTTGGTGCGGCCAGTGGAGGAGAACTCCACCTTGTTCGGCTTGATCAGTTCCTGCCAATTCTTCTGAATCATGTTTTTACCTTCCGTTCGTTGCCACCATCCAATCGTGGCAACCGAGCTTTAGAAGCACCGAGAGGAGCGCTGCAGCACTCATCGGTGGATGAAATGACGAGGATCAAACGCGACGCTTCTTGCGCGGACGGCAACCATTGTGCGGGATCGGGGTCACATCGCGGATCGAGGTGATCATGAAACCGGCAGCCTGGAGGGCGCGCAGCGCCGATTCACGACCCGAACCCGGGCCGCAGACTTCCACTTCCAGCGACTTCATGCCGTGTTCCTGCGCCTTCTTGGCAGCATCTTCAGCAGCAATCTGGGCGGCAAACGGGGTCGACTTACGCGAACCCTTGAAGCCCTTGGCGCCAGCCGACGACCAGGCAATGGTGTTGCCCTGTGCGTCGGTGATGGTGATCATCGTGTTGTTGAATGTCGAATTGACGTGGGCAACGCCCGACGAGATATTCTTGCGTTCGCGACGGCGAATGCGGGTGGCTTCCTTGGCCATAATGTCCCTTTCGTTGATCTCTGCACCGCCGTAATACCAGCGGCTCCACCGGTCAGGGCCATTATCGGCCCCAAACCAAACTCAAAGGAGGCCGGCGCCAAGGCGCCAGCCTCCCACCCGGTCTATAGCCGGGAAATTACTTCTTCTTACCAGCAATCGCCTTTGCCGGACCCTTGCGGGTGCGGGCATTGGTGTGCGTGCGCTGACCGCGAACCGGCAGGCTGCGGCGATGACGCAGGCCACGGTAGCAGCCGAGGTCCATCAGACGCTTGATGTTCATCGACGTCTCGCGACGCAGGTCGCCTTCGACCTGATAATCACGGTCGATGGTTTCGCGGATTGCCAAAACTTCGGCGTCCGTGAGCTGATGAACTCGACGTTCAGCCGGAATACCGACCTTCTCGACGATCTCCTGAGCGAATTTCGTGCCAATCCCGTGAATATAGGTCAGCGCAATAACTACGCGCTTTGCCGTCGGGATGTTGACGCCAGCGATACGTGCCACGCCTATTCTCCTTGGTTCCAGTTGCCATCCGGCAAGTGGTGTCTCGTTACACGGCCCTAACGGAGCCGCAATTACAAATCAGGTTCGCAACAAGTCAAAACGATCGACCCCGGTCTTCCCCTGAGGAAGAACGCGCCGACCGCTTTTCACTTGCGAGTTGGCGCGCTGTTTAACGGAATCAGTGGCTAAAAGCAACTGCTCCCGTAAAGAAATTAATCCCGCAGCGCCTAGAGCGCACCGAGGATCGCTTCGATCTCCGCCGTAACGACATCGATTTCGGCCATGCCGTCCACGGAATGCAGCTTTCCCTTGGCATAGTAATAGCCAAGCAGCGGCGCCGTTTCCTTGTAATAGGCCGACATGCGGGTCCGCACGGTCTCGGCATTGTCATCCGGGCGCCGCTTGAAGTGAGTCGATCCGCACTTGTCGCAGACCCCCTCCACCTTCGGCTTCAGATTGGTGTCGTGATAACCCGCACCGCAGTTGGCGCAGGTATAGCGACCGGCAACCCGATCGGCCAGCACGACGTCATCGACCTTGATCTCGATGACCGCCGACAGGTCGAGACCCTTGGCCGTCAGCATCGATTCGGTCGCATCAGCCTGGACCAGCGTGCGCGGAAAGCCGTCGAGGATAAAGCCCCTGGCACAGTCCGGAGCATCGATGCGCTCGGAGACAATGGCAATGACGATGTCGTCCGACACCAGCTTGCCGGCGTCCATGACGGCCTTGGCACGTTTACCAACCTCGGTCTCGGCTTGAACGGCCGCACGCAGCATGTCCCCCGTCGAAAGCTGCGGAATACCGTGCTTCTCGACGATCCGCTGAGCCTGGGTTCCCTTCCCAGCGCCCGGCGGTCCCAAAAGGATAAGTCTCATCGTCCCCTCTTTCCTCCACGCAATTTCGATTTCCTGATCAGCCCCTCATATTGCTGAGCGATCAGGTGTCCCTGCACCTGTGCTACAGTATCGAGGGTCACGCTGACAACAATCAAAAGCGATGTACCACCAAGGGCTAATGGCACGCCGGTCTGGGAAACCAGAATTTCGGGAAGAATGCAGACGACAACCAGATAGAGCGCACCGACGACCGTGATTCGCGTCAGCACGTAATCGATGTATTCGGCGGTACGCTCGCCCGGGCGGATGCCGGGGATGAAGCCGCCATGCTTCTTCAGGTTATCGGCCGTGTCCTTCGGATTGAAGACCAGCGCCGTATAGAAGAAGGCGAAGAAGGCGATCAGGGCCGCATAGAGCACCATGTAGAGCGGCTGGCCATGGCCAAGCGCCGCGATGATGCTGGTCGCCCAGGCAGGCAGCGTCGAGGTGCCGGTGAAGCCGGCAGCCGTGGCCGGCAGCAGCAGCAGCGACGACGCAAAGATTGCCGGGATGACGCCAGAGGTATTGAGCTTCAGCGGCAGGTGCGAGGTATCGCCCTGGAACATGCGATTGCCGACCTGGCGCTTGGGATACTGGATCAGCAATCGCCGCTGGGCGCGTTCGACGAAGACGATCAGCGCGATGACGGCAATCGCCACGACGAGAACCGTCAGGATGATCGCAGTCGACAGGGCGCCGGTGCGTCCGAGTTCCAGCGTTCCGGCCAGAGCGGTCGGCAGGCCTGCGGCAATGCCGGCGAAGATGATCAGCGAAATGCCGTTGCCGATGCCGCGCGAGGTGATCTGTTCGCCGAGCCACATCAGGAACATCGTGCCGCCGAGCAGAGTGACGACGGTGGAGATGCGGAAGAACCAGCCCGGATCGGCCACCAGCCCCTGCCCGCTCTCAAGGCCCACGGCAATGCCGTAGGCCTGCAGCGTGCCGAGCAGAACGGTGCCGTAACGGGTATACTGGTTGATGATCTTGCGGCCCTGCTCGCCCTCTTTCTTGAGGTTCTCGAGCGCCGGCACGACGGAGGTCATGAGCTGCACGATGATCGACGCGGAAATATAGGGCATGATGCCCAGCGCGAAGATCGCCATGCGCTGGACGGCGCCGCCGGAAAACATGTTGAAAAGCCCGAGAATGCCACCGGACTGGCTCTGGAAGGCCGCCGCATAGGCTTCGGGGTTGAGGCCAGGCAGCGGGATATGCGTGCCAAGCCGGTAAACAAGAAGGGCGGCGAGAGTAAACCACAGCCGCTTCTTCAAATCTTCCGCTTTGGAAAACGTTGAAAAATTCAGGTTTGAGGCCAGTTGTTCCGCTGCAGAAGCCATGCAATTCTCCGCGTAACCAAGTCCGGAGGCGCATCTCTGTCGCCAGGTCCGGAGGTCAAATTCCAATTATTCGCAGAAAACCGGGCGCGTCGAGATTGCGGCGCAATCGCATGCCTCACCCTTAAGTTTTCCAAAAATCTCCCGGAAGACGAAACGGCGTCATTCCATCCATGGGTCGTGAGGCACACATATGGGAGAAAAATCGCCCGGTGTGAAGCACCCCGGGCGATAATAGTTCCAATTATTCCGCGGTTTCCGCGGCAGGCTCGGCGGCTGCCGACAGGAGCTTGATGGAGCCCCCTGCCTTCTCGATCTTTTCGACCGCAGCCTTGGAAGCACCGGCAACCTCGAGGGTTACCTTTGCCGTCAGTTCGCCGTCAGACAAAACGCGAACGCCGTCCTTGAGGCGACGGATGACGCCGGCAGCCTTGAGGGCTGCAGCATCGATCGTTGCCTTGGGGTCGAGCTTCTTGGCATCGATCGCGGTCTGGATGCGGCCGATGGACACGACCACAAAGTCAGAACCGAAGATGTTGGTGAAGCCGCGCTTCGGCAGACGACGGTAGATGGGCATCTGACCGCCTTCGAAGCCCTTGATGGCGACGCCGGAACGGGCCTTCTGACCCTTGACGCCGCGACCACCGGTCTTGCCCTTGCCGGAACCGATACCGCGACCTACGCGGATACGGTCCTTGGTTGCGCCTTCGTTGTCTCTAATTTCATTCAGTTTCATGATGACTTCCCCCGTCTCAGTTCTCGTCGACGACGCGAACGAGATGCTGGACAGCACGGATCATGCCACGAACGGAAGGCGTATCTTCCAGGGTGCGGACCCGGTGCATCTTGTTGAGGCCCAGACCGACCAGCGTTGCGCGCTGGACTGCCGGACGGCGAATTGGCGAACCGATCTGTTCGATCGTGACCGTCTTGTCTTCAGTCTTCTTCGTAGCCTTGGCCATGGATCAGACTCCTCTTATTCTTCAGACGCGTTGCCGGAAGCGGCACGGCGAGACTGAAGGGTCGCATATTTCAGGCCACGCTGTGCAGCGACGTCCTTCGGATGAACCTGGTGCTTCAAGGCGTCGAACGTGGCGCGAACCATGTTGTATGGGTTCGACGAACCGGTCGACTTGGCGACGACGTCGTGCATGCCGAGCGTTTCGAAAACTGCGCGCATCGGACCACCGGCGATGATGCCGGTACCAGCCTTGGCAGAGCGCAGAAGCACCTTGCCGGCGCCGTGACGGCCGTTGACGTCATGGTGCAGCGTACGACCATCGCGCAGCGGCACGAAGATCAGTTCGCGCTTGGCAGCTTCGGTTGCCTTGCGGATGGCTTCCGGCACTTCGCGTGCCTTGCCATGGCCGAAGCCAACACGGCCCTTCTGGTCGCCGACGACGACGAGAGCGGCGAAACCGAAGCGACGGCCGCCCTTAACTACTTTTGCGACGCGGTTGATCGCGACAAGCTTGTCGACGAATTCGCTATCGCGTTCTTCACGGCCCTGGCGATCATCGCGCGAGCCACGCTTATCTTGTGCCATTGTCCTTTTCCTTTTTCTTTTCCGGGTGCAATCGGCAGATCACAACAATAAATTCCGCCCCACCCTCTCCAGGGGGGAAGCGAAACTGGGGTACCGGTTAAACCGGTAACCGCCCGGATCTTAAAAGACCCGGGCGGAATTCGATCAGAAGTTCAAACCGCCTTCGCGGGCAGCTTCTGCCAGGGCCTTGATGCGGCCATGATAGATGAAGGCGCCGCGGTCAAAGACCACGTCCTTCACGCCGGCCTTGCCAGCCCGTTCGGCAACCAGCTTGCCAACGACGGCTGCTGCTGCTGTATCGGCGCCGGTCTTCAGCGAAGAACGCAGATCTGCTTCCAGAGTGGACGCGGCTGCCAGCGTACGGCCGGCAACATCGTCGATGATCTGAGCGTAGATATTCTTCGACGAGCGATGAACCGACAGACGCGGACGACCATTGGCCACCGCCTTGAGTTGACGCCGAACGCGGTTCGCACGACGTACAAGTGCTTCTTTCCTGCTTGCCATTTCGCGCGATCCTTACTTCTTCTTGCCTTCTTTGCGGACGATCCGCTCTTCGGCATACTTGACGCCCTTGCCCTTGTAGGGCTCGGGGCCGCGATATTCCCGGATCTCTGCAGCGACCTGACCGACCTGCT
The DNA here is from genome assembly GCF_023701945.1 of Rhizobium sp. CG5. GTDB lineage: Bacteria > Pseudomonadota > Alphaproteobacteria > Rhizobiales > Rhizobiaceae > Allorhizobium. Next base: position 48,336 of record NZ_JABAEF010000012.1, on the reverse strand, counting down.
GCTTGTTGATCCCGGTAATCACGATTTCCGTCGGCTTCGGCACGGCAATGGTGATGCCGACCGGAGGCTCATAGACGACGTCGTGGCTGAAGCCGAGCGCCAGCTGCAGGTTCTTGCCCTGCAGCGACGCACGATAACCAACGCCGTTGATTTCAAGCTTGCGCTCGAAGCCGTCCTTGACGCCCTTGAAGATGTTTTCGATCATCGTGCGGGACATGCCCCACTTGGACCGAGCATCCTTGCTTTCGTTGGCCGGCGTGACGACAACAGCGTTGTCTTCAAGCGCAACCGTGATTTCGTCATTTGCGACGAAGAAGAGTTCACCCTTCGGGCCCTTGGCAGTCACTTTTTGGCCATCAACCGTGGCCGTGATCCCTGCAGGCACCTGAACGGGCTTTTTACCGATACGAGACATTTTTTCAAACCTGTCTGTTTCGCTAGGCGCATCTACGCAATCTTAGAAGACCGAGCAGAGAACCTCGCCACCAACATTCTGTTCACGAGCCTGATGATCAGCCATCACGCCTTTCGGAGTCGAAAGGATAGTGATGCCGAGACCGTTCGCGACCTGCGGAATGGACTTAACCGAGACATAGACCCGGCGGCCCGGCTTGGACACGCGGCCGATCTCACGGATCACCGATGCGCCTTCGTAGTATTTCAGCTCAATGCTGAGCTCGGACTTGCCGTTGTCATAATCAACCTGAGAATAACCACGGATGTAACCTTCGGCCTGCAGAACGTCGAGAACGCGGGCACGGAGTTTGGAAGCCGGGCTGGTTACTGTCGCCTTGCGGCGGGAAGCACCATTCCGGATACGGGTGAGCATATCGCCCAACGGATCAGTCATCGTCATTTGCCCGTCTCCTTACCAGCTCGACTTGACAATGCCCGGCACCTTGCCGGAATTGCCCAGCTCGCGAAGCGCGATACGCGACATCTTGAGCTTGCGGTAGAATGCGCGCGGGCGGCCCGTCACTTCGCAGCGATTGCGAATACGTGTCTTGGAGCCATCGCGCGGCAATTCTGCCAGCTTGAGGGTTGCCTTGAACCGCTCTTCGATCGAGAGAGACTGGTTCATGATGGTTGCCTTCAGCACGGCCCGCTTGGCGGAATGCTGAGCAACTGTCTTGCGGCGGCGCTTGTTCTTTTCAACTGCGCTGGTCTTCGCCATATGGAAGTTCCCTTTCTACGCTCGTCGTTACGGTTATGTACGGAACGGGAAGTTGAACTCTTTCAGAAGAGCCCGTGCTTCGTCATCCGTCGGCGCCGTCGTGCAAACGATGATATCCATGCCCCACATCTGATCAACCTTGTCGTAGTTGACCTCTGGGAACACAATGTGTTCCTTGATGCCCATGGCGAAGTTGCCACGGCCGTCAAAGCTTTTCGGGTTCAGGCCCCGGAAGTCGCGAACGCGCGGCAGCGCGATGTTGACCAGACGATCCAGGAATTCATACATGCGGGCGCCACGAAGAGTAACCTTCGCGCCGATCGGCATGAATTCGCGAACCTTGAAGCCTGCAATCGAGTTGCGGGCCTTGGTGATCACAGGCTTCTGGCCGGCGATGGCAGCCAGGTCAGCCGCAGCAACGGCCGGCTTCTTCGAGTCAGCGGTCGCTTCGCCAACACCCATGTTGATAACGATCTTATCAACGCGGGGAATCTGCATCACGTTTGCGTAGGAAAACTGCTCCTGCATCGCGGCGCGAATGCGGTTCACATATTCCGTCTTCAGACGCGGCTCATACTTTGCCTCAGCCATCGATCACTTCTCCCGAACGCTTGGCAACCCGGACCTTCTTGCCGTCGACGACGGAGAAACCTACGCGGGTAGGCTTGCCGTCCTTGTCGACCAGGGCAACGTTGGACAGGTGCACTGCGGCTTCCTTGTTGATGATGCCGGCTTCCTGCGTCTGCGTCTGGCGCTGATGGCGCTTGACGACATTCACACCGCGCACGATCGCGCGATCTTCCTTCGGCATTACCTGAATGACTTCGCCGGAACGACCCTTGTCCTTACCGGTGAGCATGACGACTGTGTCGCCTTTGCGGATCTTTTGCATCTCTCGTGGCTCCTTACAGTACTTCTGGAGCCAGCGAGATGATCTTCATGTGGTTCTTGGCGCGAAGTTCGCGCGGAACCGGTCCGAAGATACGGGTGCCGATCGGCTCTTTCTTGTTATCGATAAGAACGGCTGCGTTGTTATCGAAGCGGATGACGCTGCCGTCGGCGCGACGGATGTCCTTGGCGGTGCGTACAACCACTGCCTTCATCACATCGCCCTTCTTGACGCGGCCGCGCGGGATGGCTTCCTTGATCGAAACGACAATAATGTCGCCGACCGAAGCGTACTTGCGCTTGGAGCCGCCCAGCACCTTGATGCACATGACACGACGTGCGCCGGAATTATCCGCGACGTCGAGGTTTGTCTGCATCTGAATCATGTCAGGTCGCCTTCTTGTTATACCGGAACGGTTGGGCGCAAAGGCCCCCTATACCGGCTTATGGACAAAAATATCGTTTCGCGTGGGGTCGGTGCCAAGGTGGTTTCCCAAATGGGACCTTCCTCACGCTCAAAGCAAAAGAACGCCCGTTACCGGAGCGTTCCTGCGCTACTGCGCTGCTTCATACAGATTTCTAGGAAAGGCGCAAGGGCCTCGCCCATTTCTCTGCAATTAAGCCTGGGCGGAAACCACCGTCCAGGTCTTATCCTTGGAGATCGGCGCGCATTCTTCGATGAAGACGGTGTCGCCGGTCTTGTATTGGTTGGTCTCGTCGTGAGCCTTGTACTTCTTGGAACGACGAACGGTCTTCTGAAGCAGCGGGTGAGCGAATCGGCGCTCTACGCGAACGACAACAGTCTTGTCGTTCTTGTCGCTGACAACGACGCCCTGCAGAATGCGTTTAGGCATATGATTCTGGTCCTTTAGGCCTTGGCTTCTGCCGCCTTCTGGCGGGCAATGGTTTTCACGCGGGCGATGTCCTTGCGGACTTCGTTGACGCGCGAGGACTTCTCAAGCTGGCCGGTCGCCTTCTGGAAGCGCAGGTTGAACTGCTCCTTCTTCAGGTCGGCAAGCTTGTCCTTGAGCTGGTCGGCGCTAAGGCCGCGAACTTCTTCGGCTTTCATGTGCCTTGCTCCTTACTCTGCAATGCGCTGTACGAAGCGCGTCTTGACCGAGAGCTTGGCCTGGCCGAGACGAAGCGCCTCGCGGGCGATCTCCTCGCTGACACCGTCGATCTCGAACATCATGCGGCCGGGCTTGACCTTGCAAGCCCAGTATTCAACCGAGCCCTTGCCCTTACCCATACGAACTTCGGTGGGCTTCGCAGTGACCGGAACGTCCGGGAATACCCGGATCCAGACACGGCCGGCGCGCTTCATGTAACGCGTGATCGCGCGGCGGGCCGCTTCGATCTCGCGTGCATTGACGCGGTTCGGCTCAAGAGACTTCAGGCCGAATTCTCCGAAAGCCAGATCAAAACCGCCCTTGGCTACGCCCTTGATACGGCCCTTGAACTGCTTGCGGTATTTTGTGCGCTTTGGCTGCAACATTTTCTATTCTCCAAACTTTCTGCCACGCGGCGCCAATTACGCGTTCTCGCGGCGGCGGTTGTTGGTGCTGCTGCCCTGGGCGTCGCCTTCGAGCGCACGACGTTCCGAAGCCGTCGGATCGTGCTCAAGGATTTCGCCCTTGAAGATCCAGACCTTGATGCCGCAGATACCGTAAGCAGTGGTCGCTTCCGCGACACCGTAGTCGATATCGGCACGCAGCGTGTGAAGCGGCACGCGACCTTCGCGGTACCATTCGGTACGCGCGATTTCGGCACCACCGAGACGACCGGCGCAGGTGATCTTGATGCCTTCGGCGCCAAGACGCATGGCCGACTGAACGGCACGCTTCATGGCACGACGGAACGCGATACGGCGCTCGAGCTGCTGGGCGATCGACTGGGCAACCAGGGTTGCGTCGACTTCCGGCTTGCGCACTTCAACGATGTTGAGGTGCGTTTCCGAGTTGGTCATCTCGCCAAGCTTCTTGCGAAGCTTTTCGATGTCCGCACCCTTCTTGCCGATGATCAGGCCCGGGCGAGCCGAGTGGATCGTGACGCGGCACTTCTTGTGCGGACGCTCGATGACCACCTTGGCGATGCCGGCCTGCTTCAGCTCGTCCATCAGATACGCGCGGATCTTCAGATCCTCGTGCAGCAGCTGGCCGTATTCGGCATTGTCGGCGAACCAGCGGCTATCCCAGGTCCGGTTGATTCCAAGACGGAAACCGATTGGATTGATCTTCTGACCCATTATGCGGCCTCCACTTTGGCTTCGACTTCGCGCACGACGATGGTCAGATGCGAGAACGGCTTTTCAATGCGCGATGCCCGGCCACGGCCACGAGCGTGGAAACGCTTCATGGTGATCGACTTGCCGACATAGGCTTCCGCTACGATCAGCTGGTCAACGTCGAGATCGTGGTTGTTCTCGGCATTGGCAATCGCCGATTCCAGCGTCTTCTTGACGGTGCCGGCGATGCGCTTGCGCGAGAATTCCAGATCAGCGAGAGCGCGCTCGACCTTCTTGCCGCGGATCAGTGCCGCGACCAGATTCAGCTTCTGGGGGCTGACGCGGATCGTGCGCGCAATTGCCTGCGCCTCGTTATCCTTCAGCCGGCGTTCGGCTTTTGCCTTGCCCATGATTACTTCCTCTTCGCTTTCTTGTCCGCACCGTGACCGTAATAGGTCCGGGTGGGAGCGAATTCACCGAACTTGTGTCCGACCATGTCTTCGTTGACGTTGACCGGGATGTGTTTGCTGCCGTTGTAGACACCGAAGGTGAGACCGACGAACTGCGGCAGGATGGTGGAGCGACGGCTCCACATCTTGATCACTTCGCTACGACCGCCTTCACGAACCTTCTCAGCCTTCTTGAGAAGATAGCCGTCAACAAACGGGCCTTTCCATACTGAACGAGCCATTCCTGACTACCTCTCTTACTTCTTCGTCTTGTGGCGCGAACGCATGATGAACTTGTCGGTCGACTTGTTCGAACGCGTACGCTTGCCCTTGGTCGGCTTGCCCCATGGGGTTACCGGATGGCGGCCACCAGAGGTGCGGCCTTCGCCGCCGCCGTGCGGATGGTCAACCGGGTTCATGACAACGCCGCGAACGTGCGGACGCTTGCCGCGCCACACCGAACGACCGGCCTTGCCGTCGTTGATGTTGCCGTGATCCGGGTTCGAGACGGCGCCGATGGTGGCAAGGCAGGAGCCGTGCACCAGGCGCTGTTCGCCCGAATTCAGGCGAAGGATCGCCATGCCCTGGTCACGACCGACGAGCTGCACATAGGTGCCTGCGGAGCGGGCCATCTGGCCGCCCTTGCCCGGCTTCATTTCGACGTTATGCACGATCGAACCAACCGGGATGTACTGCAGCGGCATGGTGTTGCCGGGCTTGACGTCGACGGCCTTCTCCGAAGCGATGACCTTGTCGCCGGCAGCAAGACGCTGCGGAGCGATGATGTAGGCCTGCTCGCCATCGGCATAGTTGATCAGCGCGATGAACGCCGTGCGGTTCGGGTCGTATTCCAGACGCTCGACGGTGCCTTCGACTTCGAACTTGCGACGCTTGAAGTCGACCAGACGGTAGGTCCGCTTGTGACCGCCGCCCTGATAGCGAACGGTGATACGGCCGGTATTGTTACGACCGCCCTTCGAGGACAGGCCTTCCGTCAGAGACTTGACCGGCTTGCCCTTGTGCAGGCCGGACCGGTCGACGATGACCAGCTGACGCTGGCTAGGGGTGGTCGGATTGAAACTTTTCAATGCCATTATCTTGTTCCCTTTTGGGTATCTACCCTACTGGGCCTATCCTTAGACACCGGTTGACACATCGATGGACTGACCGTCGGCGAGCGTAACGATCGCCTTCTTCACGTCCTTCTGCTTTCCGGTGAACCCGCGGAAACGCTTGGTCTTTCCCTTGCGCAGCAATGTGTTCACGGCCATGACCTTGACACCGAAGAGCGCTTCGACGGCAGCCTTGATTTCAGGCTTCGAAGCCGTCTTGGCGACGTTGAAGACGACCTGGTTCTGTTCGGATGCCAGGGTCGACTTTTCGGTGATCGAGGGAGATACGATCACATCGTAGTGGCGAAGATCAGTCATTTGAACCGCTCCTCCAGAGCTTCAACCGCAGCCTTGGAAAGCACCAGCTTGCCGCGACGCAGGATGTCATAAACGTTGATGCCCTGAACCGGCAGAACATCGATATTCGGGATGTTTGCGGCTGCGAGCTTGAAATTGCTGTCGAGTTCAACGCCGCCGATCATCAGGGCGTTGGTCAGGCCGAGCGAAGCAAAGCTTCCGATCAGCGCCTTGGTCTTGGGATCCGTCGATACGAGCTGATCGATGATGATCAGGTCTTCGGACTTCAGCTTGGCCGAGAGCGCATGACGCAGAGCCAGGGCACGAACCTTCTTCGGCAGGTCATGGGCGTGGCTGCGAACAACCGGGCCATGGGCCTTGCCGCCGCCGCGAAACTGCGGAGCGCGAGCCGAATGGTGACGAGCACGACCGGTGCCCTTCTGCTTGTACATCTTGGCGCCGGTGCGGGATACTTCCGCACGGGTCTTGGTCTTGTGCGTGCCCTGACGCTTGTTGGCAAGCTGCCAACGGATCATGCGGGCGAGAATATCTTCGCGGGGATCGAGGCCGAAAATGGCATCCGACAGGGAAACCGTGCCGGCATCTTTACCCTCGAGGGTTTTGACGTTGAGTTCCATATGCTTGGCTCCCTTACTTCGATGCCGACTTGACGGCGTCGCGCACGATGATCCAGGAACCCTTGGAACCGGGCACAGCGCCCTTCACCAGGATGAGGCCACGATCTTCATCGGTCGAAACGACTTCCAAATTCTGGGTGGTGACGCGGGTCTGACCCATGTGGCCAGCCATGCGCTTGCCCTTCCAGACCTTGCCCGGATCCTGGTTGGAACCGGTCGAACCGTGCGAACGGTGCGAGACCGACACGCCGTGGGTGGCCCGAAGACCGCCGAAGTTATGGCGCTTCATGGCACCGGCAAAACCCTTACCGATGGTCGTGCCCGTGACGTCGACCAACTGGCCGGCGGCAAAATGGCTCGCCATGATCTGGGCGCCGATGTCGATCATGTTGTCTTCCGACACGCGGAATTCAACGAGCTTCGCCTTCGGCTCTACGCTTGCAGCGGCAAAATGGCCGCGCAGGCTCTTGGTCGTGTTCTTGACCTTGGCAACACCGGCACCGATCTGGATCGCCGTATAGCCGTGTTTGTCGACAGTGCGCTGGGCTACCACCTGGCAGCTATCCATGCGCAAAACCGTTACTGGAATGTGCTCGCCGGCGTCGTTGTAGACCCGGGTCATTCCCACTTTCTGTGCAATCACACCTGAACGCATTGGTTCATTCCTCTTGAGAGTCGAGTCGGGGCCTTGCGGCCCTCCCCCTGCCTCTTTGTTTAAGGATTCCACTCAAGCCCTTCCGGACCATCGGGTTTCCCGTTTCGAGAAGTCGTTGGCAGGTCTTGCCACGTACCTTCCTTGTTATTTCGGCTCTCGCCGGAATTCCATTTTTAGAGCTTGATCTCGACGTCTACGCCGGCAGCCAGGTCGAGCTTCATCAGCGCGTCAACCGTCTGAGGGGTCGGGTCTACGATATCCAGCAGGCGCTTATGCGTGCGCATTTCGAACTGTTCGCGGCTCTTCTTATCGACGTGCGGCGAACGGTTAACGGTGAATTTTTCAATGCGAGTCGGGAGCGGTACCGGGCCGCGAACGCTTGCACCGGTGCGCTTAGCGGTCGAAACAATCTCCCGCGTGGAGGCATCGAGAACCCGGTGATCAAACGCCTTGAGGCGGATGCGGATATTCTGGCCGTTCATTCGACATGTCCTTGTTTGTTCTAGCGTCCCGCATACGCAGAGACAGTGAATTACCAATACTGGCCGGCCCCCGATTTTCAAAAATCACAGGGACACCGCGGGGTGCCCCTGTCACTTATAAAGTAGAAGGAGACCTGCCATCTGAAACCGTCTCCGGTTCCATGAAAAGCAGTGCCGAGCCGGATCGTGCAAATCACACGATCCGAGCGTCATCGTGGCCGGCGACATACAACGCCGCCGGCATTTCGTCAATCAATTAAGCGACGATCGAGGCAACGATGCCGGCGCCGACGGTGCGGCCGCCTTCGCGGATGGCGAAGCGCAGCTTTTCTTCCATGGCGATCGGGTTGATCAGCGTGACCTTGACGGTGACGTTGTCGCCCGGCATGACCATTTCCGTGCCTTCCGGCAGCTCAACGATGCCCGTCACGTCCGTCGTGCGGAAGTAGAACTGCGGACGGTAGTTGGTGAAGAACGGCGTATGACGGCCGCCTTCTTCCTTGGTCAGGATATAGGCTTCGGCCATGAAGGTCGTGTGCGGCTTGACAGAGCCCGGCTTGCAGAGGATCTGGCCACGCTCGACGCCGTCACGCTGTACGCCACGGATCAGCGCGCCGATGTTGTCGCCGGCCTGGCCCTGGTCGAGCAGCTTGCGGAACATTTCAACGCCGGTCACGGTGGTCTTGGTGGTGGCGCGGATGCCGACGATTTCGACTTCTTCGCCAACCTTGACGATACCACGCTCGACGCGGCCGGTCACAACCGTACCACGGCCGGAGATCGAGAACACGTCTTCGATCGGCAGCAGGAACGGCAGGTTGATCGGACGCTCAGGCGTCGGGATATAGGCGTCGACAGCAGCCATCAGCTCGCGGATCGCGTCTTCGCCGATCTTCTTGTTCGAATCTTCAAGAGCGGCCAGAGCCGAGCCCTTGACGATCGGGATATCGTCGCCGGGGAAGTCGTAGGACGACAGAAGTTCGCGCACTTCGAGCTCGACGAGCTCCAGCAGCTCTTCGTCGTCGACCTGGTCGACCTTGTTCAAGAACACGACGATCGCCGGAACGCCAACCTGACGAGCGAGCAGGATGTGCTCGCGGGTCTGCGGCATCGGGCCGTCGGCAGCCGAGCAGACCAGGATCGCGCCGTCCATCTGGGCAGCGCCGGTGATCATGTTCTTGACGTAGTCGGCGTGGCCGGGGCAGTCGACGTGGGCGTAGTGGCGGGCAGCCGTTTCATACTCGACGTGGGCCGTCGAGATGGTGATGCCGCGGGCCTTTTCTTCCGGAGCAGCGTCGATCTGGTCATAGGCCTTGTACTCACCAAAATACTTGGTGATGGCGGCCGTCAACGACGTCTTGCCATGGTCAACGTGGCCGATCGTGCCAATGTTAACGTGCGGCTTGTTGCGCTCAAACTTACTCTTTGCCATTTTCGGCTCTCCGTTTCTGTTCCCCCAGACGGGGGATATTCTTTGTTACTTACAAAAGCCCGGGGGCCGATTACTTCTGGCCAGAATACTTGGCCTGGATTTCCTGTGCGACGTTCGAAGGGACCGGCGCATAATGGTCGAAGGTCATCGAGTACTGGGCGCGACCCTGGCTCATCGAGCGAAGGTTGTCGACATACTTGAACATGTTGGCCAGCGGGACGTTGGCGTTGATGACAACGGCAACACCGCGGGCTTCCTGACCCTGGATCTGACCACGACGGGAGTTCAGATCGCCGATCACGTCACCGACGTAGTCTTCAGGCGTTACGACTTCCACCTTCATCATCGGCTCGAGCAGCTGAGCACCAGCCTTCTTGGCTGCTTCACGGAAGCAGGCACGCGAGGCGATTTCGAAGGCGAGAACCGAGGAGTCGACGTCATGGTAGGCGCCGTCGATCAGGGTTGCCTTGACGCCCAGCATCGGGAAGCCGGCCAGCGGACCCGAAGACAGAACGCTTTCGATGCCCTTCTGAACGCCGGGGATGTATTCCTTGGGAACGGAACCGCCAACGACCTTGGACTCGAACTTGAAGTCTTCGCCATCCGGGTTCGGTTCGAACACGATCTTGACGCGTGCGAACTGACCGGTACCACCCGACTGCTTCTTGTGGGTGTAGTCTTCTTCGTGGGTGCGCGTGATGGTTTCGCGGTAGGCAACCTGCGGCGCGCCGACAGTTGCTTCCACCTTGAACTCACGACGCATGCGGTCGACGAGAATGTCGAGATGCAGTTCGCCCATGCCGGCGATGATCGTCTGGCCGGATTCCTCGTCGGTCTTGACGCGGAAGGACGGATCTTCAGCAGCCAGGCGGTTGAGCGCGAGGCCCATCTTTTCCTGGTCGCCCTTGGTCTTCGGCTCGATGGCGATCTGGATGACCGGCTCGGGGAATTCCATGCGCTCCAGGATAACCTGCTTCAGCGGATCGCAGAGCGTGTCGCCGGTGGTGGTTTCCTTGAGACCGGCAAGCGCCACGATGTCGCCTGCAAAGGCTTCTTCGATGTCTTCACGGGAGTTGGAATGCATCTGCAGCATACGGCCGACGCGCTCGCGCTTTTCCTTGACCGTGTTCATGACCGACGTGCCCTTTTCGAGCTTGCCGGAATAGATGCGGGCGAAGGTGAGCGAACCGACGAAGGGGTCGTTCATGATCTTGAAGGCGAGCATGGACAGCGGCTCGTCGTCGGACGGATGACGTTCGATTTCGGCTTCCGTCTTGACGTCGATACCCTTGATGGACGGGATATCGAGCGGCGAAGGCAGGTAGTCGCAAACGGCGTCGAGCAGAGGCTGTACGCCCTTGTTCTTGAAGGCCGTGCCGCAGAACATCGGATGGAACTTGACGTCGATGGTGCCGCGGCGAACGAGCGCACGGATCTGGTCGTTGTCAGGCATCACGCCGTTCAGATAGGCTTCGGTTGCCGCTTCATCGATATCGACGACCTGTTCGATCATCTTCTCGCGGTATTCCTGGGCTTTCGCCTTCATGTCTTCCGGAATTTCGACGACGTCCCACTGAGCGCCGAGCGATTCGTCGCGCCAGATGAGAGCGTTCATCTCGATCAGGTCGATGACGCCCTTGAACTCGGTTTCCGCACCGATCGGCAGCTGCATGACAACAGCGATGGCGCCGAGACGGGTCTTGATCATTTCCACCGAGCGGTAGAAGTCAGCGCCGGTCTTGTCCATCTTGTTGCAGAAGATCATGCGCGGAACATGGTACTTCTCAGCCTGACGCCAGACGGTTTCGGTCTGCGGTTCAACGCCGGCATTGGCGTCGAGCAGAGCGATGGCACCGTCGAGCACGCGCAGCGAACGTTCGACTTCGATGGTGAAGTCGACGTGGCCGGGGGTGTCGATGATGTTGAAGCGGCGCATCTTGCCGTCGCGACCCTTCCAGTAGGTCGTGGTCGCAGCAGACGTGATGGTGATGCCGCGTTCCTGCTCCTGCTCCATCCAGTCCATCGTGGCAGCGCCATCGTGAACTTCGCCGATCTTGTGCGACTTGCCGGTGTAATAAAGAATACGCTCGGTGGTCGTCGTCTTGCCGGCGTCGATATGCGCCATGATGCCGAAGTTGCGGTAGTCTTCGATTTTATATTCGCGAGCCATTGTGGACTGCCTTTCGAAATCTGTTCGTCGATTACCAGCGATAATGCGAGAATGCGCGGTTAGCGTCGGCCATCTTGTGTGTGTCTTCGCGCTTCTTGACAGCAGAACCGCGGTTGTTTGCGGCGTCCATGAGTTCGCCCGACAGGCGATCAACCATGGTGGTCTCGTTGCGCTTGCGAGCAGCAGTGATCAACCAACGGATGGCCAGTGCCTGGCGGCGCTCGGGACGAACGTCAACCGGAACCTGGTAGGTCGCACCACCAACGCGGCGCGAACGAACTTCAACATGCGGCGCGATGTTTTCGAGCGCCTGATGGAAGATCGTGATCGGCTCCTGCTTGGTCTTGGCCTGAACGCTGTCAAACGCACCGTAAACGATGGTTTCGGCCACGGACTTCTTGCCGTGCAACATGATGGCGTTCATGAACTTGGTGACGACGAGATCGCCGAACTTCGGGTCCGGATTGATCTCACGCTTTTCTGCTTTATGGCGACGGGACATACTTCTTGTCTCTCAACTTGTGTGTAAGCGCCTTAACACGCGGAGAACCTCGCGCAGCGCTGGAAAAAATACGAATGCCGATTACTTCGGACGCTTCGCACCATACTTCGAACGGCGCTGCTTGCGGTTCTTGACGCCCTGCGTATCGAGAACACCACGAATGATGTGATAACGAACGCCCGGCAAGTCCTTGACGCGGCCGCCGCGGATCATGACAACCGAGTGTTCCTGAAGGTTGTGGCCTTCACCCGGAATGTAGCCGATCACTTCGAAGCCATTGGTCAGGCGGATCTTGGCAACCTTACGAAGCGCCGAGTTCGGCTTCTTCGGGGTCGTCGTGTAAACACGAGTGCAAACACCACGCTTCTGCGGATTTTCCTGCAGAGCGGGAACCTTGTTACGCTTTACCTGCGCCTGACGCGGCTTGCGGATCAGCTGATTTACGGTAGGCATATAACCATCCCTTGCAAATTCTTGTCTCTCAGGCCCTTTCGGACCCATACTTTGCCGTCACCGGCGGTGGTCGCACAATTTTCGTCATACGCAAAATGCGGCCCGACCCGTTCATCACGGATGGGCCACAAAAAGCAGAGGACGCACTAAAAGTGCGTCATGCGTGCAGCATTGTCGTCTTCACGTGCGATTAGAACCTTGTTTGAGACGAACTCCAGAACGCGTCGTTCCGAATGGACAGGCCTCACATGGGATCTGATGAGGGGCGTGTTACTGTTTTCCCCCGGTTCCGTCAAGTCTCTATCGAAATTTATTGGCCTGCATGCCCTGCCGGGCAAGCCCTTTGGCCCTTTGGTAAAGGCTTTCTACACAAATTGCTGGGCGGAATCCGAAATGCATTGGGCTTTTCAGAATTTTGCCGATAAGAATCGCCAAACGGCACTCCATGCCCCCATGACCATAGCGGTTCGCTCCACGAATCGAGATCACAGCGAAGAAGGACGAGTCGCATGATCAGCACTCCCGACAATGACAACAATCTCGACGGCCCGATGGTGTTCATCATCATCGCCAAGGCCTACGAGAAGGACGGCGACGACGAAGGCATCGACCTTCACATCATGTTGAGCGCTCCGGATGACGATTCGGCCGTGCGCGAGGCGCTCAACGCGCTTGCCGAGGAAGGCTTCCTGGAAGCCGACCTCGACCAGATCGGCATGGTCAGCGAGATCCCCGAAGAAGAGCCGCATGCTTCGGCCTATCAGGGCGCGCTGCAGGGCGAAGTGGCGATCATCCGCTTCTCCTGATCCTGCCTGCCCGATTGCGGCCAGACCGCACGACCAAGGGGCCGTCCGTTGCCGGACGGCCCCTTTTATTGTCGGCATGAACGGTCAGTTATGCTTGATCTCGCCACTTGGCCGCGGTGTCTTGTCCGTTTCGGCCGGAAGGATCGGATAGGTAACCTCCGGAACCCTGCCGGTCAGGGATTCGAGGAAGGCGACGATCTTGTCGCTCTCCTGATCGTTGATCGCCTCGCCCAGCTGCGACACGCCCATGATGCCGACGGCCTGTTTCAGGTCCCAGACCTTGCCGGAATGGAAATAGGGCGCCGTCAGGGCGATGTTGCGCAAGGGGGCTGCCCGGAACACATAGCTGTCGTCCGCCGTATTGGTCACGGCAAAGCGGCCCTTGTCGTTTTCCGGCAGGACATCCGCACCGGGCTTTTCGATCAGGCCGAAGGGGAAATACCCCTCCCCGCCGAGATTGATGCCGGCATGGCAGGACGAACAGCCCTTGTCGATGAACAGAGCCAGACCCTGCTTCTGCTCGGCGGTCATGGCGTTGTCGTCACCGTTGAGGAACGCGTCGAACGGCGCCGGGGTGACGAGGGTTGCTTCGAAGGCCTCGATCGCCTTGGCGAAATTGTCGAAGGTGACCGGATCCTCCTCGCCTGGGAAGGACGCCTTGAACCAGGCAACGTAGTCCGGCATGGACTTCAGCGTCGTCACGACCTGGGTGGGCGTGTTGGCCATCTCGACACCGGCCTGGACCGGCCCCTTGGCCTGGGCGGCAAGGTCTTCGGCGCGGCCATCCCAGAACTGTGCCTTGTTGAAGACGGCATTGAAGACCGTCGGCGCGTTGCGCGGTCCCTTCTGCCAGCCGTGACCGATCGAGGTCTCGAGATTGTCGTCACCGCCGGTGCCAAGGTTGTGACAGGAATTGCAGGAGAAGACGCCCGAGGCGGAGATGCGCGGATCGAAGAACAGCGCCTTTCCGAGCGCAATCTTGTCGGGCGTGATCGGATTGTGGGCGACCGCGGGGGTGGTCGATGGCAGGGGCTTGAAGATTTCCAGCGCGCTGTCGCGCAGATCGGCAGGAACCGGATCGGCGGCGAACGCTGCCGTTGCCAGCAGGATTGCCGCAACCGTTGAAACGAGTTTTTTCATAAGAACCTCCGTTCGTTGTGAACAAAGGCAGTTTAGAATCCGTAAAAACTGGAACCTTGCGCTGGATCAAGGCCCTCCCCGCCATGCCCCGCGCCAAAAGCCAAAAACGCCCGGATTTCTCCGGGCGTTTATCAATGATCAAAACGACGGCTGCGACAAAATCGCACCCTTGATCGCAAGCCTTATTCGGCGGCTGGAGCCGCTTCCGGCTTGGCCATGTCGCGCAGCATCGGGGTTGCAATATCTGCCCCGCTGCCCTTGCGGCGTTCCTCGAGAATGAGGTCGTCGCGCGAGGTGGCGATACGGCGGATCTGCGTCATGGTGCCACCGGTACCGGCCGGGATCAGACGGCCGACGATGACGTTTTCCTTCAGGCCCTGCAGCGTGTCGGTCTTGCCGGCAATCGCTGCTTCGGTCAGCACCTTGGTCGTTTCCTGGAAGGACGCGGCCGAGATGAAGGACGGGGTCTGCAGCGAGGCCTTGGTGATGCCGAGCAGGACCGGATCGCCGTAAGCCGGCTTCTTGCCCTGTTCGATCAGGCCGTCATTGACGCCTTCCAGTTCGATGCGGTCGACATTGTCACCGACGATATAGGTCGAGTCACCGGCGTCGGTGATTTCAACCTTCTGCAGCATCTGGCGAACGATCACTTCGATGTGCTTGTCGTTGATCACAACGCCCTGCAGACGGTAGACTTCCTGGATTTCGTTGACCAGGTAGGAAGCAAGTGCCTCCACGCCCTTGATCGCCAGGATGTCGTGCGGTGCCGGATTGCCGTCGAGGATGTAGTCGCCCTTTTCGATATAGTCGCCTTCCTGAAGATGGAAGGGCTTGCCCTTCGGGATCAGGTATTCGACCGGCTCGACACCGTCTTCGGCAGGCTCGATGATGACGCGACGCTTGTTCTTGTAGTCGCGGCCCAGGCGGATCGTACCATCGATCTCAGCGATGATGGCGTGGTCCTTCGGACGACGGGCTTCGAACAGTTCGGCAACACGCGGCAGACCACCGGTGATGTCCTTGGTCTTGGCGCTTTCCAGCGGCGAACGTGCCAGCACGTCGCCCTGGGACACCTTCTGACCCGGCTCGACCGAGAGGATCGCATCCACCGACAGGTGGAAACGAGCTTCGCCGCCACGCGAGACCTTCAGAACATTGCCGGCGGCGTCCTTGATGACGATGGCAGGCTTCAGATCCGAACCGCGCGGGGTCGAACGCCAGTCGATAACCTGACGCTTGGTGATGCCGGTCGACTCGTCGGTGGCTTCCAGAACGGAGAGACCGTCGACGACGTCTTCGAAGTGAACGATACCTTCCACTTCCGTCATCATCGGACGTGTGTAGGGGTCCCACTCGGCCAGACGCTGGCCGCGCTTTACCTTGTCATTGTCATCGACATAGATCTTCGAACCATAGGCGACACGCTGAGCGGAGCGCTCGACACCACGCTCGTCGAGAATGGTGATGGCCATGCTGCGGCCCATGGCAACCAGGTTGCCATCGGAGTTGCGCAGCATGTTGCGGTTCTTGATCTGAACCGTGCCCTCATACGAGGCTTCCAGGAACGATTGGTCGACCACGGTCGCCGTGCCGCCCAAGTGGAAGGTACGCATGGTGAGCTGGGTGCCCGGCTCGCCGATCGACTGCGCGGCGATAACGCCAACGGCTTCGCCCATGTTGACGGGCGTGCCGCGGGCCAGATCTCGGCCGTAGCAGACGCCGCAGACGCCGGTCTGAACTTCGCAGGTCAGAGCCGAACGGATGCGGATCGACTGGATGCCAGCCTTCTCGATTTCGACGACGTCGGCTTCGAGGATCATGCGGCCGGCATCGACGATGCGCACACCGGTGACCGGATGATCGATATCGTCCAGCGCGGTACGACCGAGAACACGAACACCAATCGAGGCCACGACCTGACCGGCATCGACGATGGCCGTCATGGTGAGGCCCTTGTCGGTGCCGCAATCCACGAGGTTGACGATGCAATCCTGGGCGACGTCGACGAGACGACGCGTCAGGTAACCGGAGTTCGCGGTCTTCAAGGCCGTGTCTGCAAGACCCTTACGGGCACCGTGGGTCGAGTTGAAGTACTCGTTAACGGTCAGACCTTCCTTGAAGTTCGAGATGATCGGCGTCTCGATGATTTCGCCCGAAGGCTTGGCCATCAGGCCGCGCATGCCGCCCAGCTGACGCATCTGGTTCGGAGAACCACGCGCACCGGAGTGGGACATCATGTAGATGGCGTTCATCGGCTTCTGGCGACCGGTGGCCGTATCGAACTCGACAGCCTTAATGCGGGCCATCATGTCTTCAGCGACCTTTTCGGTGGCCTTGCCCCAGGCATCAACGACCTTGTTGTACTTTTCGCCCTGGGTGATCAGGCCGTCATTGTACTGCTGTTCGTATTCCTTGACCAAGGTTTCGGTGTCACCAACGATCTTCACCTTGGTTTCCGGAATGACCATGTCGTCCTTGCCGAACGAAATGCCGGCGCGGCAGGCGTGGGCAAAGCCGAGCTGCATGATGCGGTCGCAGAAAATGACCGTGTCCTTCTGACCGCAGTGACGGTAAACCGTGTCGATCATCTTGGAGATGTTCTTCTTGGTCATTTCCTGGTTGCAGGTGTCGAATGGCACGTTGACGTTCTTGGGCAGAAGTTCGCCGATGATCATGCGGCCAGGCGTGGTTTCGAAGATCTTCGAAACGGGCTTGCCTTCGGCATCGACCGTCTTGAAACGGCCGCGGATCTTGGCATGCAGGGTGACGACCTTGTTTTCCAGGGCGTGGTGCAATTCGCCGAGGTCAGAGAAAGCCATGCCTTCGCCCGGCTCGTTCTGGTTCATGATCGACAGATAGTAGAGACCCAGAACCATGTCCTGCGACGGAACGATGATAGGTGCGCCGTTGGCCGGATGCAGGATGTTGTTGGTCGACATCATCAGCACGCGGGCTTCAAGCTGGGCTTCGAGCGACAGCGGCACGTGAACGGCCATCTGGTCGCCGTCGAAGTCGGCGTTGAAGGCCGTGCAGACGAGCGGATGCAGCTGGATGGCCTTGCCTTCGACCAGGATCGGTTCAAAGGCCTGGATGCCCAGACGGTGCAGCGTCGGCGCGCGGTTGAGCAGCACCGGATGCTCGCGGATAACCTCGTCGAGGATATCCCAGACTTCCGGCTTTTCCTTTTCAACCAGCTTCTTGGCCTGCTTGACGGTCGAGGAATAACCCTTGGCGTCGAGACGGGCGTAGATGAACGGCTTGAACAGTTCGAGCGCCATCTTCTTCGGCAGGCCGCACTGGTGCAGCTTCAGTTCCGGACCGGTCACGATAACCGAACGGCCGGAATAGTCGACGCGCTTGCCGAGCAGGTTCTGGCGGAAGCGGCCCTGCTTGCCCTTGAGCATATCGGACAGCGACTTCAGCGGACGCTTGTTGGCGCCGGTGATGACGCGGCCGCGACGGCCGTTGTCGAACAGCGCGTCCACAGATTCCTGCAGCATGCGCTTTTCGTTACGGATGATGATGCCCGGCGCGCGCAGCTCGATCAGGCGCTTCAGACGGTTGTTACGGTTGATGACGCGACGATAGAGATCGTTCAGGTCAGACGTCGCGAAACGGCCACCGTCCAGCGGCACCAGCGGACGCAGGTCCGGCGGGATCACGGGAACGACCTTCATGATCATCCATTCCGGCTTGTTGCCGGATTCCATGAAGTTCTCGACGATCTTCAGACGCTTCATCAGCTTCTTCTGCTTCAGATCCGATGTCGTCTCGGCCAGATCGGCGCGCAGGTCGCCGGCGATCTTTTCGAGGTTCATCGACGCCAGCATTTCGTAGATCGCTTCAGCACCGATCATGGCCGTGAACTGATCTTCGCCGAATTCATCGACGGCGATCATGTATTCTTCTTCCGACAGAAGCTGATTTTCCTTCAGCGACGTCAGGCCCGGCTCGGTGACAATGTAGTTCTCGAAATAGAGAACGCGCTCGACATCCTTCAACGTCATGTCGAGAAGGGTCGAGATACGGCTCGGAAGCGACTTCAGGAACCAGATATGGGCAACGGGAGCTGCAAGCTCGATATGGCCCATGCGCTCACGGCGAACGCGCGACAGCGTGACTTCAACGCCGCACTTTTCGCAGATGATGCCCTTGTACTTCATACGCTTGTACTTGCCGCACAAGCATTCGTAATCCTTGATCGGTCCGAAAATGCGGGCGCAGAACAAACCGTCGCGCTCTGGCTTGAACGTGCGGTAGTTGATCGTTTCCGGCTTCTTGATCTCGCCGTACGACCAGGAAAGAATCTTCTCTGGCGAAGCGATCGAGATCCGGATGGAATCGAAATGCTGCGCCGGAACCTGCGGATTGAAAAGATTCATGACCTCTTGGTTCATGCCTGTCTCCTTCATGGGGCGCGATGGCCCTCAGCTTGGTCTCGAATGCGGCGAATTCCCGGGACGCCGCTCCGATCCCTAAAAACGACAATAACCGCAAAATGCGGCAAAACTCCCCTCGCCGCGCCACAGATTACTTCGGGCGACCCTGGGGAATACGGCGCGTGCTGGTGACCAGCACGCGCCTTGTCAAAACACTTACTCGGCTGCGTCCGGCAACTGGCCTGCCTGAGCCTCGTCGAGCTTGGAATTCTCCAACTCGACGCTGAGACCCAGCGAGCGCATTTCCTTGACGAGAACGTTGAAGCTTTCCGGAATACCGGCCTCGAACGTATCGTCGCCTCGGACGATCGCCTCGTAGACCTTGGTACGGCCAGCCACGTCGTCCGACTTCACCGTCAGCATTTCCTGCAGGGTGTAGGCGGCGCCGTAGGCTTCGAGAGCCCAGACTTCCATTTCCCCGAAGCGCTGACCGCCGAACTGCGCCTTACCACCGAGCGGCTGCTGGGTGACGAGCGAGTAAGGACCGATCGAACGGGCGTGGATCTTGTCGTCGACCAGGTGGTTGAGCTTCAGCATATAGATGTAGCCAACGGTCACCTGACGGTCGAACTGTTCGCCCGTACGTCCGTCATAGAGAGTCGACTGGCCCGATTCCTTCAGGCCTGCCTGCACCAGCATCTCGTTGACGTCGGCTTCCACCGCGCCATCGAAGACCGGCGTGGCGATCGATACGCCGCGACGGGTCTGTTCTGCCAGACGGACGATCGACTCATCGTCGTAGTCCTTGATCGGCTCACCCTTCGGACCGGAACCGATGACGCTGTCGATCACATCACGCAGCGGCTGGATTTCAGCCCCTGCCTTGTATGCGTCGAGCATCGCACCGATCTTCTTGCCCATGCCGGCACAAGCCCAGCCCAGATGCGTTTCCAGGATCTGGCCAACGTTCATGCGCGACGGCACGCCGAGCGGGTTCAACACCACGTCGACATGGGTTCCGTCTTCCAGGAACGGCATGTCTTCGACCGGAACGATCCGCGACACGACGCCCTTGTTGCCATGACGGCCGGCCATCTTGTCGCCCGGCTGGATCTTGCGCTTCACAGCGACGAAGACCTTGACCATCTTCATGACACCCGGAGGCATTTCGTCGCCGCGCTGGACCTTTTCGACCTTGTCCATGAAGCGCTGTTCGAGCAGCGACTTGGACTCGTCGTACTGGCCACGCAGGGCTTCCAATTCGGTCTGGAAGCTCTCGTCTTCGACGGCAAACATCCACCATTGCGACCGCGGATACTCGCTGATCACATCATTGGCGAGCGTGACGCCCTTCTTGAAGCCCTTCGGGCCGGCAATCGCGGTCTGGCCACGCAGCATGTCCAGCAGACGACCGTAGATGTTACGGTCGAGGATGGCCTGCTCGTCGTCGCGGTCCTTGGCGAGACGCTCGATTTCCTCGCGCTCGATCGCCATCGCACGTTCGTCCTTTTCAACGCCGTGGCGGTTGAAAACACGAACTTCGACGATGGTGCCGAAGGTGCCCGGAGGCATGCGCATCGAGGTGTCGCGAACGTCAGAGGCCTTTTCACCGAAGATGGCGCGCAGAAGCTTTTCTTCCGGCGTCATCGGGCTTTCGCCCTTCGGCGTGATCTTGCCGACGAGGATGTCGCCAGGCGCCACTTCCGCACCGATATAGACGATACCGGCTTCGTCGAGGTTCTTCAGCGCTTCTTCCGAAACGTTCGGAATGTCGCGGGTGATTTCTTCCGGACCAAGCTTGGTGTCGCGCGCCATCACTTCGAATTCTTCGATGTGGATGGAGGTGAACACGTCGTCGGACACGATACGCTCGGAGAGCAGGATCGAGTCTTCGTAGTTGTAGCCGTTCCACGGCATGAACGCGACGAGCGCGTTGCGGCCGAGTGCCAGATCGCCCAGATCCGTCGACGGACCGTCGGCGATGATGTCGCCCTTGTTGAGGACGTCGCCGACATTGACCAGCGGACGCTGGTTGATGCAGGTGTTCTGGTTGGAACGCTGGAACTTCTGCAGGCGATAGATGTCAACGCCGGACTTCGACGATTCCAGATCTTCCGTGGCGCGGATAACGATACGCGTCGCATCGACCTGGTCGACCACGCCGCCACGACGGGCAGCAATGGCAGCGCCGGAGTCGCGCGCCACGACCG
The DNA here is from genome assembly GCF_023701945.1 of Rhizobium sp. CG5. Classification (GTDB taxonomy): domain Bacteria; phylum Pseudomonadota; class Alphaproteobacteria; order Rhizobiales; family Rhizobiaceae; genus Allorhizobium. The sequence continues at coordinate 27,325 of NZ_JABAEF010000012.1, read as the reverse complement.
GCTCCATGCCGGTGCCGACGAACGGCGCTTCGGCGCGGACCAGAGGTACGGCCTGACGCTGCATGTTCGAGCCCATCAGAGCGCGGTTGGCGTCGTCGTTTTCCAGGAACGGGATGAGCGCTGCCGCAACAGACACGAGCTGCTTCGGCGAAACGTCCATCAGGTTCACGGTGTCGCGCGGCGCCAGCATAACTTCGCCGGCATGACGGCAAACCACGAACTCTTCGACGAACGTGAAGTCCGAGGTCAGTTCCGAGTTCGCCTGGGCGACGTAATACTTCGCTTCTTCCATGGCCGACAGATAGACAACGTCGGTGGTGACCTTGCCGTCGACGATCTTGCGGTACGGGCTTTCGATGAAGCCGTACTTGTTGACGCGTGCGAAGGTGGCCAGCGAGTTGATCAGACCGATGTTCGGGCCTTCCGGCGTTTCGATCGGGCAAATACGGCCGTAATGGGTCGGATGAACGTCGCGGACTTCGAAGCCGGCGCGCTCACGGGTCAGACCACCCGGTCCAAGAGCCAAGAGACGGCGCTTGTGGGTGATTTCCGAAAGCGGGTTCACCTGGTCCATGAACTGCGACAGCTGCGAGGAGCCGAAGAATTCGCGAACGGCGGCGGCAGCCGGCTTGGCGTTGATCAGGTCCTGCGGCATGACGGTGTCGATCTCGATCGACGACATGCGTTCCTTGATGGCGCGTTCCATGCGCAACAGACCCAGGCGGTACTGGTTCTCCATCAATTCACCGACAGAACGAACGCGGCGGTTGCCGAGATTGTCGATATCGTCGATCTCGCCCTTGCCGTCGCGCAGTTCGACCAGCATCCGGACCACGGCCAGGATGTCGTCCTTGCGCAGAACGCGAACGGTATCGGCGACTTCGAGGTCGAGGCGCATGTTCATCTTGACGCGGCCGACGGCCGACAGATCATAGCGCTCGGCATCGAAGAACAGCGAGTTGAACATCGCTTCGGCCGATTCCATGGTCGGCGGTTCACCCGGACGCATGACGCGGTAGATGTCGAACAGCGCGTCCTGGCGGTTCTCGTTCTTGTCGGCGGTCAGCGTGTTGCGGATATAGGCGCCGATATTGATATGGTCGATGCCCAGAACCGGAATGGACGTGAAACCGGCATCCAGAATGATCGGCAAAGTCTTTTCGTCGATCTCGTCGCCGGCTTCGAGGAAGATCTCGCCGGTCGCCATGTTGACGATGTCTTCGGCCAGGAAGTTGCCATAGAGTTCGTCGTCGGTGGCCTTCAGGGCCTTCAGGCCCTTGTCCTGCAACTGACGAAGCAGGCGCGGGGTCATCTTCTTGCCGGCTTCGACAGCGACTTCACCGGTATCGGCGTCGATCAGGTCGACAATCGTCTTGGCGCCCTTCATCGTTTCCGGATTGAAGGGAATGCGCCAGCCGCCCTTGGCGTCGCGCTCATAGTTCGACTTGGTATAGAAGGTCGAGAGAATCTCTTCGCCGTCCATGCCCAGCGCCATCAGCAGCGAGGTCACGGGGATCTTGCGGCGACGGTCGATACGGGCGTGGACGATGTCTTTGGCGTCGAATTCGATGTCGAGCCAGGAACCGCGATACGGGATGACACGCGCGGCAAACAGCAGCTTGCCCGACGAATGGCTCTTGCCCTTGTCGTGGTCAAAGAACACGCCTGGCGAACGGTGCATCTGCGAGACGATAACGCGCTCGGTGCCGTTGACGATGAACGTGCCGTTATTGGTCATGAGCGGCATGTCGCCCATGTAAACCGACTGTTCCTTGATGTCCTTGATCGAGCGGGCGCCCGTATCCTCGTCGATATCGAACACGATGAGGCGCAGCGTCACTTTCAGCGGCGCTGCGTAGGTCAGATCGCGCTGACGGCACTCGTCGACGTCGAATTTCGGCGGTTCGAATTCATAGGACACGAATTCCAGCATCGACGCACCGGAGAAGTCGGTGATCGGGAAAACGGACCTGAACACGGCTTGAAGTCCCTCATCGGGACGGCCACCCTGAGGCTCGTCAACCATGAGGAACTGGTCGTAGGACGCCTTTTGAACCTCAATGAGGTTGGGCATCTCAGCGACTTCTGGAATTTTACCAAAAAACTTGCGTACGCGCCTGCGACCGTTAAACGAAAGGGTCTGAGCCATCGTCGCTCCTTTAAATTTTGCATCCGGGCCTGCAACGGACGGGGTTCGATGGCCAGTCGATCCCGTCAATCAATGGATTTTTTCAATCTCGTTTCACATCCCGAAACCGCAGGCCGGATTGCCAATGACGGTTCGGTTCGAAACTATCCTCTTGAAGAACCCATTACCCAAAAGCCGTTTTGACGGGCTTTTGGGTAATCCGTTCACGCAGAAATTGTGCCCGGGAGGGGGCTTGTCACCCTCTCCCGACCACGATTGTCAATATTACTTGACGTCGACCTTAGCGCCGGTGTCTTCAAGCTTCTTCTTGAGATCAGCAGCTTCAGCCTTGTTAACGCCTTCCTTGACAGCCTTCGGAGCGGCTTCAACGAGGTCCTTGGCTTCCTTCAGGCCGAGGCCTGTGATAGCGCGGACTTCCTTGATGACGTTGATCTTGTTGGCGCCAACGTCGACGAGGATAACGTCGAACTCGGTCTTTTCTTCTTCAACGACAGCAGCAGCGCCAGCGCCGCCGGCAGCAGCAACGGCTACCGGAGCAGCGGCGGAAACGCCCCACTTTTCTTCGAGAAGCTTCGACAGTTCTGCGGCTTCCAGAACGGTCAGGGCAGAGAGGTCGTCTACGATCTTTGCGAGATCAGCCATTTTACTAGTTCCTTATATTCGGTTCGAACCGGTTTGATATAACAGCGAAAAATCCGCCTTAAGCGGCTTCGTCCTTCTTGGCATAGGCGGCGAACACGCGGGCCAGCTGAGCTGCCGGTGCTGCGACAACGCCTGCAATGCGGGTAGCCGGTGTCTGGATCATGCCCAGCAGCTTCGCACGCAGTTCGTCCAGCGAAGGCAGGGTCGCAAGCGACTTGACTGCATCGGCGCTGAGCGTCGTTGTTCCCATGGAACCACCCAGAACAATGATCTTGTCATTGGTCTTGGCGAAATCCATGACGACCTTGGGAGCGGTGATCGGGTCATTGCTGTAGGCAATGAGCGTCTGACCCTTGAACAGGTCCGACATCCCTTCCGCTTCCGTGCCCTGAAGAGCGATCTTGGCCAGGCGGTTTTTCGCGACTTTGACGGTACCGCCAGCTGCGCGCATTTTCGAACGGAAGTCGTTCATTTGCGCAACCGTGACACCAGCATAGTGGGCCACGACAACCGAACCGGAAGCCTTAAAGACTTCGTTCAGCTCCGTGACGAATTCGCGTTTTTCCGCTCTTTCCACTGTCTGTCTCCAGTTGACAGGATCGAAATCCAACGATCCTGCCGGGTTTGCCTTTGCCTCAAGGGATCCAATCACATCGGATCCCAAGCGGCGCTTGAGGATCCTGTCCCCTCGCACTGTCACCCGAAGGCTCCAGGCACAAGGCACACAAGGCTCGAACCGATTTTTTTCAAGACGTTGAAACGTCTCTTTAAAATCCGGGTCTTACCCGTCTCATGCCGGCTAAACGATTAAGGCCTAGGCCACCAGCAATCTCGGACAGGAAATCCGGGTTTCCCCGGACATCTCCGGCCCCGAAGGGCCGGAAATTCTTGGATAACCGGAGCCTCCAAGGGCTCCGGCAAATTCTTTAAGCGGCGGTAACCGAGGTCGGGTCGATCTTGACGCCCGGGCCCATGGTCGAAGAGATGGCTACGCGCTTGACGTAGTTACCCTTGGCACCAGCCGGCTTTGCCTTGACGACGGCGTCGGCAAAAGCCTTGATGTTTTCTTCCAGAGCCTTGGCATCGAACGAGGCCTTGCCGATACCGGCATGGATGATACCAGCCTTCTCGACGCGGAACTCGACAGCACCGCCCTTGGAAGCCTTGACGGCGCCAGCGACGTCCATGGTCACGGTACCGACCTTCGGGTTCGGCATCATGCCGCGGGGGCCGAGAACCTTACCGAGACGACCGACCAGCGGCATCATGTCCGGGGTGGCGATGCAACGATCGAAGTCGATCTTGCCGCCCTGGACGATTTCGACCAGGTCTTCTGCGCCGACGATATCGGCACCAGCAGCCTTGGCTTCATCAGCCTTGGCGCCGCGTGCGAACACGGCAACGCGAACGTCACGGCCGGTACCGTTCGGCAGGTTGACGACGCCACGAACCATCTGGTCGGCGTGACGCGGGTCAACGCCGAGGTTCATCGAGATTTCCACGGTTTCGTCGAACTTGGCGACGGCCCGTTCCTTGACCATGACGATGGCGTCGGACAGAGCAACGAGCTTTGTCGGGTCAACGCCTTCGCGGATCTTCTGCATGCGCTTTGCGAGCTTAGCCATGATCAACCTACCACTTCCAGGCCCATGGAGCGGGCAGAGCCCTCGACCATTGCCATTGCGCCTTCGACGTCAGCCGCGTTCAGATCCTTCATCTTGGCAGTCGCGATCGTGCGGATCTGCTCCTTGGTGAGGGAACCAGCCTTCGGGCCCTTGCCGGGCGTCTTCGAGCCGGACGTCAGCTTCGCTTCCTTCTTCAGGAAGTAGCTGACCGGCGGCTGCTTCATGATGAAGGTGAAGGACTTGTCCTGATAGTAGGTGATGACGACCGGGATCGGCATGCCCTTTTCAAGTTCCTGCGTGGCGGCATTGAACGCCTTGCAGAATTCCATGATGTTTACGCCACGCTGACCAAGCGCCGGGCCGATTGGCGGGGACGGGTTCGCCGATCCTGCCTTGACCTGAAGCTTGAGCTGGCCTGCAACTTTCTTAGCCATTTCTCTCTGCCTTTCGTAACGGACCGGTTTCCCGGCCCCGATATGCCGGACATGTCCGGCGGCTGCGGTTGCGTGGTACGGACGATGGATCCGGCTTCAGATCCCCAATCCTTCCACGCGTTTTAAGGCGAGACCCAAGGCCCCGCCTTCTTTAAGCTCAGACCTTTTCGACCTGGGCGTATTCCAATTCGACCGGGGTTGCACGACCGAAGATGGAGACTTCCACCTTCAAGCGCGAACGCTCCTCGTCGACATCCTGCACGGTGCCGTTGAACGATGCGAACGGACCATCGGACACGCGAACCTGCTCGCCGATCTCGAACGACACCGAAGACTTCGGACGCTCGACACCTTCCTGAACCTGGCCAAGGATACGCTCGGCCTCAAAGTCCGGGATAGGAACAGGCTTGTTGTCAGACCCCAGAAAGCCGGTGACCTTCGGGGTATTCTTGATAAGGTGATAAGCCTCATCGGTCAGGTTTGCCCGCACCAATACGTAGCCCGGGAAAAACTTGCGCTCGCTGTCGACCTTGCGGCCGCGGCGAACTTCAACAACCTTCTCGGTCGGAACAAGGATCCTCTCGAACAGATGCGACAGACCCTTCTGTCGCGCCTTGTTCTCGATGTCCTCGGCCACCTTTTTTTCAAAATTTGAATAAGCGTGGACGATATACCAACGCGCCGCCATGTTCGTCTCCGCCCGATTATTTGCCGACGTTCAGCACCAAGCTGATCAACCAGCCGATCAGCTGGTCTGCCGCAAAGAAAAACAGCGCGGCAAAGACGACCATGAACAACACCATAGCCGTGGAGATCATGGTTTCACGACGCGACGGCCATGTCACCTTGGACGTCTCGGAGCGGACCTGCTGCAGAAACGCGAATGGATTTGTCTTCGATGCCATCTATTGCCCACGCATATACGGCGCGTAAAGCTGAACATTTCAGCCCCACGCACCGCGTGTCTGTTTGAACCCCTACATAAACACCGATTCCCTTTTTCACAAGGGATATTCGATCTTCAGCGAAAATTTAACCGTTATCCGGTTCGTCCCCTGCCGGTCCTGCAGCAAACCTGATGCGCTTTCCGGCAGATGGAATGGCAGGGGCAGCCGGGCTTGAACCGACGACCTGCGGTTTTGGAGACCGCCGCTCTACCAACTGAGCTATACCCCTATGCCTTGTTTCTCCTTCGAGAAACCGCCTGCAAACTTGCGCTTGCGGGCATGGCGCTCCCTTTACGGTGCTCCGCGCGGATTGGCAAGTCTGTTTTTTGGTTTTCGACGGTCAATCACTGGCAATCCCCTGTCACCGTCTCCGGACAGCCGTGCGGACCGTGGCAGAGGGCCATTCAGGGCACCGTTGACGGAGGCGGGGACCGTCACATCGTCGATCCGGCTCCCCTTGAGACTGGAGGACGCCGGCATGAGCCGCTGCGCGGCATCGTCAACCCCTCGCCTCCCTCGGGCCAGGCCGCGGAGCGGGCAATCTGGCATTTCCCAACAGAAAAGGCCCCGCCGTTGCCGGCAGGGCCTCCCTAATTCAATCAACCGAGCTCGGATTAAGCGACGATCGAGGCAACGATGCCGGCGCCGACGGTGCGGCCGCCTTCGCGAATTGCGAAGCGCAGCTTTTCTTCCATGGCGATCGGGTTGATCAGCGTGACCTTGACGGTGACGTTGTCGCCCGGCATGACCATTTCCGTGCCTTCCGGCAGCTCAACGATGCCCGTCACGTCCGTCGTGCGGAAGTAGAACTGCGGACGGTAGTTGGTGAAGAACGGCGTATGACGGCCGCCTTCTTCCTTGGTCAGGATATAGGCTTCGGCCATGAAGGTCGTGTGCGGCTTGACAGAGCCCGGCTTGCAGAGGATCTGGCCACGCTCGACGCCGTCACGCTGTACGCCACGGATCAGCGCGCCGATGTTGTCGCCGGCCTGGCCCTGGTCGAGCAGCTTGCGGAACATTTCAACGCCGGTCACGGTGGTCTTGGTGGTGGCGCGGATGCCGACGATTTCGACTTCTTCGCCAACCTTGACGATACCACGCTCGACGCGGCCGGTCACAACCGTACCACGGCCGGAGATCGAGAACACGTCTTCGATCGGCAGCAGGAACGGCAGGTTGATCGGACGCTCAGGCGTCGGGATATAGGCGTCGACAGCAGCCATCAGCTCGCGGATCGCGTCTTCGCCGATCTTCTTGTTCGAATCTTCAAGAGCGGCCAGAGCCGAGCCCTTGACGATCGGGATATCGTCGCCGGGGAAGTCGTAGGACGACAGAAGTTCGCGCACTTCGAGCTCGACGAGCTCCAGCAGCTCTTCGTCGTCGACCTGGTCGACCTTGTTCAAGAACACGACGATTGCCGGAACGCCAACCTGACGGGCGAGCAGGATGTGCTCGCGGGTCTGCGGCATCGGGCCGTCGGCAGCCGAGCAGACCAGGATCGCGCCGTCCATCTGGGCAGCGCCGGTGATCATGTTCTTGACGTAGTCGGCGTGGCCGGGGCAGTCGACGTGGGCGTAGTGGCGGGCAGCCGTTTCATACTCGACGTG
>NZ_JABAEF010000012.1:0-19821 GCF_023701945.1 Rhizobium sp. CG5 | reverse complement strand
CAGCCGAGCAGACCAGGATCGCGCCGTCCATCTGGGCAGCGCCGGTGATCATGTTCTTGACGTAGTCGGCGTGGCCGGGGCAGTCGACGTGGGCGTAGTGGCGGGCAGCCGTTTCATACTCGACGTGGGCCGTCGAGATGGTGATGCCGCGGGCCTTTTCTTCCGGAGCAGCGTCGATCTGGTCATAGGCCTTGTACTCACCAAAATACTTGGTGATGGCCGCCGTCAACGACGTCTTGCCATGGTCAACGTGGCCGATCGTGCCAATGTTAACGTGCGGCTTGTTGCGCTCAAACTTACTCTTTGCCATTTGAATGCTTCCTAATGATCGTAAAAAGGTTGACCCGGCGAACCGGTTTAGTGCCGCCGTTTAAGGCTTTCGCAACGAATGCGCAAGACTTAATTGTGCCAACCATCGGCAGGCTGCCAGATAGGCCCTTAGATGGGGACCACATTTTAGAAAATCAATAATTTAGGGGTGGTTTCGTGTGTCACGCCGGAAGGGTCATGGCCTGGAGCGGGTAGCGGGAATCGAACCCGCGTATTCAGCTTGGAAGGCTGCTGCTCTACCATTGAGCTATACCCGCGGGGTCAAGATCCATGAGACAGAATGGTGGAGGGAGTTGGATTTGAACCAACGTAGGCTGAGCCAACGGATTTACAGTCCGTCCCCTTTAACCACTCGGGCATCCCTCCAGTATTCCGTCTGGATCAAGCGACCAAGCTTTAGACAGCGAAGCGTTGCCCCGTTGTCTGCGGCGGCTATATGACTGCCCCGCCCTCGTATGTCAACACGATGAAAGGGGGAAAATTCTGAAAAATTTCCACAGCCGGGAAAAGCCTGCGATTTGCCATGCCCCTATCCGCCGCGACGCTGGCCCGCTATAAGACGGCATGAGCAAAGACCCGACAGACGACAAATCCGCACGAGACACCCACTATGCCACGCTGCGCCGCCAGGTGCGCGACGGCAAGCGCGAGCGGGGCGAAATCCCGACGCCGGCCCCGCAGAAGCGCCGCAGTGCCGCAGGGGACTGGACCCCGCCGCCGCTGGCACCCGACCAGGTCCAGCTTTATGGCCTGCATACGGTGCGGGCTGCCCTGCAGAACCCCGAACGCAGCCTGGTGAAACTGTGCGTGACCCAGAACGCCCTGATCCGCCTTGAGATCGGCCGGGCCGACGAGCAGAAATTTCCGGTGGAGATCGTCACGCCGCAGGATCTCGACAAGGTGCTCGGCCCTGACGCCATCCATCAGGGGGTGATGCTGGAAACGCGTCCCCTGCCCTTGCGCCGGCTGGAAGCCCTGACCGACAGCCCGCTGGTGCTGGTGCTCGACCAGGTGACCGATCCGCACAATGTCGGCGCCATCATGCGCACCGCGGTTGCCTTCGGAGCCGGCGCGGTGATCACCACCCAGCGCCACAGCCCGACCGAATCCGGCGTGATGGCCAAATCGGCCTCCGGCGCGTTGGAACTCATTCCCTATATCCAGATTACCAATCTGGCCGATGCGCTCGGACAGTTGCAGAAGCTCGGCTTCTATTCGATCGGTCTTGATTCCGAAGGCCCGACGCCGCTCGAAGGCGCGTTCCAGGGCCAGAAGCTGGCGCTGGTGCTGGGCGCCGAGGGCAAGGGTCTGCGCCAGAAGACACGGGAAACCGTCGATGCCCTGGCGCGTCTCGACATGCCCGGCGCCATCAAGTCGCTGAATGTCTCCAATGCCGCGGCAATCGCGCTTTATGCCTCGCAGCAATTCCTGGCAAAGGCATAGTCTGTAGACAGGACAATGCCGGGATCGGCGACGCGTTGCCCACGAAGGGCCAGTCAGCAGATCCCGGCGATGAGCCGATCAGGCCTTTTTCAAAAATTCCGTGCGCAGCACCAGGCCCTTGATCTTGGCGTGGCGGCAATCGACTTCTTCCGGATTGTCGGTCAGATGAATGCCCTTGATCATCGTGCCGCGTTTCAGGGTTTCCGTTGAACCCTTGACCTTGAGGTCCTTGATGAGGGTGACGTTGTCCCCTTCCTGAAGGATGGTGCCGTTGCTGTCGCGCACGTCCATGGCGTTCTCTCCTGCTGATACGATCGTCGCCGCCCATTGTGGCACGGCCTGACCGCGGCTTACTCCCCCGCCCCCGCCGCTGTCCAGCGTCAGTGGCGGCAAATGTGGGCGGCGGGCGGCAGATGGGTTCAGCACTTGCTGGTCAAACGCGCAAAACTCATTCCGAGATCGCGACCGCGAGTGTTATGGGCGGCTCGTTCAACTCAGGTACCTAACACACGACAACCTCTTAATATCCTAGAGCACTGATGTGGCTGAGTAGGCTTTGCTCGTCCGTCAATGCCATCCAATACGCCACTATCGGTGATCGCCGCCGCAAACTGTATCTGCTCGTTAGCAAAAGCGACAGCAGACCAAACAGGAAAAAAATGGCGGGAAATGGTGTCTCAAACCCAAGGCTGATGACCGCATCGAGTTTCGTGAGAAATGGAATCGAATAGGATCGGCGCCTAGAGCTACATGAGCGTAAGGGCCGTAGGCATTTGGGCAAGATTGCGAGGATTAAGAGATGGGAAGACAAATCGAGATTGGAGACATCGCCCCTTACATCATTTTGATAGTGGGCCTCATTGCTATAGCTGGGACAAGTTGGTCCACGGGCGTGGTGGCAACAACTCGGCGTTCGGCTGAAGCCGATCAAGACCGCCTTATGGCAACCCAACGGATGGTCGAACAAGAGTGTTCATTGTCCGGTAACTCCTCCCAAAGCTGCGCGTCAAGTGCCTCCGCCACAGCGCGCGAAGAATTGATGGCAGAGGCCGGTCTCGCCGTTCAAAGGGAGCTCGCTGACATCGCCTTTTTTACCTGGATTGCAACGCTTGGACTCGGAACCACATCGCTGATCCTTTCAGCTGCTGGAATATGGTGGGTAAAGGAAACGCTGGTCGCAACACAACGAAGCGCCGAAGCTACAGCGGAGAGCGTCACTGTATCTACGCGAGCCGTGCAAGAAGCTCGTGAAACTAACCGATTGGCTGAAGTTGCATTGATATTAGAGCAGAGGCCTTGGCTGGCTGTTGAGCTGACCATAGACCGAATCGTCGTGGCCGATGGTAGAGTGACCATTCAAGCTAAGACAACCTTTCGGAATGCAGGCAGTTCACCTGCTTTTGTTGAGGATCTCCAGACACGCTTCCACCTCGAACCTTTCATGGCGAATTGGAATGACGACTGGCCTCCGTCTAGTTCGCTCCGAGAGATAATTTTCAAAGATCAACCGGCGACCTATCTGCAAGAGTGTACAATCTTGGAAAGACCAGACCCCGATTTTAGAGGAATTTTAGATGTCACCGTGCATGCGCGTTATAAAATGAATGGTGGTCAGACGATATTTGAAACACGAGCCCACTTCAGAACTACCTGGGATCAATCCGGCCCGTTATTCAAACGTACTCATGGCGAGTATTTGGGGCCATTCGAAACCACACCGATCTATTCGCCAGGCGGAATGACCTAAAGTGTCCTACTCCTGAGCGTAGTTAAAAGATTTCGAAATGCCGCGGTTCTTCTGGTTGGTAGCCGGAAAAGATCCGCAAATTACCGACTACTCGTCAGCGCAAAACTTATGATGGACTTGTGGATTAGCAAGAGACTTGCCTTCCCTAGATAGAAGGCGCCCAGCAATATATTCATTTCACTAAAGTTATGGTGCACCGAGAATGACATAAAAGCGAACCCCGAACAATTCTGGAGTTTTTCTTTTGATAAACAATCACTTAACGAAGACCCACGAATACGAAAAGCAGTTACGCTCAAGGCTGCCGGGCACACACATGCATCGATAGCTGAGGCCCTAGATGTGTCTTTATCGACCGTGAAACGGTACACCAGAACGGGCGGAGGATCGTAGTGATGATGTCGGTGGCTTCTGCTATTGGAGCCTAAATACAGCATTGAGGCCTTTAATCCTGCGTCTGTCTGTAACTTAGCTGCTGCGGAAGCAGGTTATTGATCCAGCGCGTCCCTGCTCCGTGAGACGACGCTCCCCTCGTGACTTCGATATTTAGATCGCGAAGACAAAGCTCGATTTTTTTCAAAGTCTCCAAGTTTATCGATTTCAATTCTCCCCGTTCAAGTAACGCGATAAATTTTCGGCCGACCTGAGCTTGCTCGGCCAATTTGTCTTGGGAAAGGTCGGCTAACCCCCGCGCAGCGCGAAAGGCTTGCCCTTCAAATGGGTCTGTCGTCACCGATGACCTCCATCGAATTCCAGCACCGTGTCCGTCTCTCGGATCAACAAATTCAACTCCGTGCAATTCGTAAAAGTCTTTCACTGCCAAGGCCGCGCCTGGCAGTCGTTGCCGCGTACCGTTCTCCAAAGTGATCAGAAATCGGCCAGTTAGCTTGCACGACGTCTCCACGTGGCTTTGGCTGTAACCAAGCAGAAAGCGAGCAGCTCGCAAAAGGGCCGGAAGTGATTGCATTCCTTCAGAAAATCGCTGGAGCCTGAAATGTCAACATAGACTGTTTTTCGATCCTTTATATGAGTTTTCGATCTTTTTCTTTGCATTTAGACCCCGAATCGGTGTTCTTGGTCGCGTGGCAAGCGAATCATGAGGACATTCGATGACCGAAATTCTTTTCAAGTTTGAACGCAGAACTCCTTCGAAGGCTCCGTTGGATGGTGAAAGCAAGCAATCTGATTTGGCTTTCGCGCTCCACTGGGCTGACTCTATAGACCTGGTTCCACCTAGAATTTCCCGGCTGGCGCTTTCTTGGGGAGAAATGCAATGACACCACCTGACAAAGCGGCAACTCGAACCGAATTGACTGATCTCGCCAATAAGCTGCGAGACCTGGCCTTCGCGCTTGATGAATTGAGTTCTGTCGGTCCTGAGGGAATCGAAGCTAGTGTCTCGATTTCGGAATGGACGTTTGCGAAGCGGGTGGTGCCCATTCTCGTAGGGAAGATGATGGGCCACCCTTCGATCAAAAACGGCAATATCGGTGCAACGACCGAGATATTTTATATTGACGCGGCCGCTGGTTTGGCGCGCTCTTTCAATCGCTGGTACCGGTTAGGCCCCGCCGTGTCCGACCAATCGGTGCTGCAATGAACGAAAGGCACTGGTACCAGGTCGACGAGTTCATCGATGCTTTGCGGTCAGTGGCAGATGCCACACGAGAACTTAATCGCGTACTTAGAAAAGCGCCTCAACGCCTGTATCGCAGCCGAGGTAGGGAGTTACTTGAGAAGAGCCCACATGAATTCCTCGCATATTGTGCTCTGGTACGCGTCCTAAAGCGGAAACATGAGTTTCTCTCGAAAAGCGGCGGTGTCCTAATCGTGCGAGTGCCGACGCATTGGCCTTTGGAGAATTTTGAGCCTCTGGCGGACTTTTGCTTTGGGACAAGCAAGAATAGGGAAACGTTAGATTTCGGCGTATGCTGCAATAGCCCCAGGAACCGAAAGGGCAAATGGGAATTCCAGCCACAAAAATACCTCTCAGCACCAAGGACCATCGTCTTCGTCCCGAAAGGAGCAGAACTGCATCCTGAATTCGAAACGGCAGCCGACTGGACAGTCGACCTGGAGGTTTTCGATGGGCGGTGCGTTGCGAGTGTTTGTAGGTTTCTGGGGAATGGAGAGCTTTCGAACGATGACAGGGAATTCCTTCGGCATCAGGACGTCGGCCTGATCGACAGTACATTCCGTCGCGGCAGGTTAGCAGAACGTGCTATCGGGCGGCTCAGGAAACTCGCGTCGCACGCAGCTAACAACAAACAAATCCTTCCTTTGTCGTCATTTGGCGCGGCGGGCGAATGGGGACAACGCCTCAAGCGCGATCTTGCGCTTTGGAGGGAAGGAGTTCTCCCCTGGAACCAGGTCGACAAAGGAATTCTGCTCTATGGCCCTCCTGGAACCGGCAAGACGACTTTTGCGAAATCGTTAGCCGTTGAGTGCAATGCCCATTTTATCGCGTCCTCACTCGGTCAATGGCAGAGTTCAGGGCACATGGGCGATCTGCTCAAAGCGATGTACGCGACTTTTGCGGAAGCAAAGGCGTCTGCTCCTGCGATTTTGTTGGTGGACGAGTTCGATTCATTCGGTCATCGGGCAAAGCTTTCCGGTGACAACGCCCAGTATATGTTGGAAGTCATCAACGCCATGCTTGAAGCCGTAGACGGGGCTACCGGCCGTGAAGGCGTGATCATCGTCGCGGCAAGCAATTTACCGGAACGAATTGACCCGGCGTTCCTTCGTCCTGGTCGCCTGGAAAGGCACATTGAGTTGTCGAAACCAGATACCGCAGGTCGAGAGGCAATCCTCACGCACTATCTGCCTGAGTTCTCCGGCAATGGGGTCTTGAAGGAGACCGCGAGAAGTCTGAATGGTAAGACTGGTGCCGATCTTGAGTACATAGCCCGCCAAGTGCGGCAGCGTGCACGAGACGAAAACCGACCACCCAGGATCGCAGACCTTGCCGAACTGGTGCCACCCTTCATTCCATTAAAGCCGGATGAATTATGGCGAATATGCCTTCACGAAGCAAGCCATGCCGTGCTGGCGAAGGTTTTTGACATCGGCATCATCACCTCGGTCGAAATCTACACGGATGACCATCGTGCCGACCAAGACGATGATATTCACGGACGAACGATGATCTTTGCCCCTCACATCACATTGCACACCGAGAGTTCCTATTGTGCCGAGATCGCGATGAAATTTGGCGGTCTCGCGGCCGAGGAAGTCTTCGTCGGAGACCGATCAACCGCTTCCGGCGGCCTAGAGAAAGGCGACCTCGCCGAAGCAACCGAATTGGCCGTCCGTATGGTTGGCATGTTCGGAATGGGCAACACATTGCACGTCTTACCGGTCCGTTTTCTCGACGCCAAAGATGCGGCTCTGTTTCAAAAATATCCATTCATTCAGCAAGAGATCAATGGCATTTTACAGTCCGCATTTGAAGAAGCGCGTGAAACCGTTATAAAACATAGGGATGTCGTCCTCTCCTTGGCCGAAGCCTTGAGACAGAAGCGCCATGTCTCCGGGCATGACTTGGACGCTCTTCTCCGTCCCCTGCCTACCGGCACCCCTCGTGCAGTTTTCACCAGAGACCGCCACCTAAACAAGGTGCCCTTGGCACCGTAGCACGCTGGCGGCCAACCTTTCAGGCAAGGTAGGTGTCAGCGCATCTCGCAGAACCACCCGAAAACTTATGAGGCAAGCCCATGCGCGCATGGATCGTCAGTGATATGCATGTTCATGATCCGGCCAGCGCGCAAATAACGATACCTGACGCTGATATCTGCATCTGCGCCGGGGACGTTTCGGGCCACGTCGACGTCACCTGGAATTATCTACAGCAAACAATTGCGCCTCACATGCCCGTTGTTGCTGTACTCGGGAACCATGATTTCTATCACGGCACCATTGATGCCGTGCTGGAAATCATGCGCTTGCGAACACATGGGACGAATATCACGATCTTGGAGAACAGCACTATCGAGATCGGAGGCGTCCAGATTATTGGCGCGACCTTGTGGACCGATTTCCTGTTACCGTTCGGCGGGGTTGGTCCAGAACTCAAGCTCCCGTTTCGAAAGAACTCGGCCATTGATGCGTGCCAGAAACATATGGTGGATTTCCGAGCCATCTACGGATCGCCGAGCTATGGCGCGGCCGGTTTAATATGGCCAGACGAAATGATCGGTCGACATGAAGTAAGTCGGTCCTTCATCAACAACGCATTGGCGAAGACTTTCCCCGGCAAACGGATCGTTGTTACACACCACGCCCCTTCACCACTGTCTCAAGACTCCCGCTACATCGGAAGTCCAACAAATCCGGCGTTCATATCTGATTTGACCGAACTCATTCAAAGATGGCAACCAGACCTTTGGGTGCACGGCCATGTTCATCAGTTTTTTGATTACAAAATCGGCAATACGCGAGTTTTGTGCAACCCGAAGGGATACGCCAAGGAAAGAACGGGATTTCGGCCCGAGCTTGTCATAAGTATCTAGAATGAGGCTCAGCTACCAATACGGAACGCGATAACACGCCGCAATTTTCCAACCGATTTATAATTCTGTTTCTTATTGTTCGAAGCCATCGAGTGATGACTTCTACATGCGATTCAAAAGTGTAAGGGGCGCATTTCTTCCGAATTTTTAGCTTGTTTGTCCAATTTTTCTCGCCATGATTGCAACGGCGATGGAGGGAGGATTCGAGTGATATATCCAAAGGGAATGCACCCGGGGACAATTTGGCGAAAAGCCGATCTGCAATGTCACACGCCCCGTGATCGCTCATGGACAGGCAACGAAGCGTTGCCTGGCGGGTCAGACTCTACGGAACTCGCCAGAAAAGCTTGGGCTGGAGATTTTCTGTCCGCTGCGAAAGGTAAAGGTCTCTCCATCGTGGCGATTACGGACCACCACGACATATGTCTGTCTAATTATGTGCAGGCACTGGCTGAAGCAGATGACGATTTCATTTTCTTTCCGGGCTTGGAGGTAACATGCAGCGACAATTCACAATGCCTCGTCATATTTGATCCGTTAAGCAAACCAGCCGTTCATTCCAAAGCTCTCGGCCTGCTAACGAATGTCCTTCCTGCCGCCCCTGCTGACGAGAAAACTTGTACTATCAGCCCGATATCACAGACGATCTCAACCTTTTATGGGAACGTTGTCGCGGAAGAGCACCTTCGCGAAGCATGCTTGGTGTTTCCGCATTTCAGTAATCCCGAAGGTTCTCATAAAAGCTTGAACGAGGTTGGGCACGCCCTGCGCTTCGCTGCTCTGGGATGCGATGGAGTGTACATCGAGCGCCCGGTTTCCGAATTAGACGTTGTAACGTTGCAGAAGATCAGAGGGGAAATTCCCGATTGGGGCAGACGTCGAAAAGCTCTTCTGCCCACAGGAGACAACCGAAGCGCCGGATGGGAACGACTTGGTGTTCACGAGTGTTGGATCAAAATTGGTGAGCCGACAATCGAAGGATTGCGACAAGCCCTCCTGGCAGACGAGGCACGGATCGCACATGCAGCGCCGCATGAGCCCAAGGATCGAATATCTTCGATAGAAATCAAATCCACCCTCTGTGGCTCTGAACCGGTCAACATTCGGTTCAACCCAGGCTTTAACGCACTGATCGGCGGACGAGGCTCAGGGAAAAGTGCAATACTGGAATACCTTCGCTTTGGTTTGGGCCGCACATCCACCGATCTTCCATCAACCGAGACTGCAAAGCCTAGAGAGCGAAGTGCAAGTCTGATCGAGGATACCTTATCGGATGGAGGTTACGTCGAAATCAGTCTTGAGCGCGAAGGTATCGCCGAGAAATGGCGTCGCGAACTTACGAGCAGAGGCATGATTACCGTTACGGATGTGACGGGTAGAACGTCACAGCTGCCATTGTCGGACGCCCAACAGAAATTTCCCGCTCGCGCCTTCGAGCAAAAGGGCTTGTCCTCCACAATGAATGATCCAACAAGTGCGGCGGATCAGATCACCGGTATCGCTGCAGCCGAGGAGGTTGAGCAACGAAGGGAGATAGAGAGAGACATTAATACGGCTCGACGATCCGTCACCTTAGCGCTTCAACAACTCGCAGCTTATTGGCAGTTACAGCTTGATGTTCAGCGTAAGACGGCACTTCTTCAGGAAACGCAGATTCGAGCGAACAACGTCGCAGAACGCCTGAAAACGGACGGTGTAAGCCAAGAAGCTCTCGACATAATCGATCAGTCACCTCAATATTCCAGTGGTGCAGCCGTTTTGCAGTCGGTCGAGACTGCGATTGCCTCCGGTAAGTCCACTGTCACCGACTTGTCGCAGAAACTGCTCGCTGAACTCCCCGAAGTCACGCTCGATGCCGAGCTATCGATTGTCATCGAGCTTCGAAAAAGTGTCGCCGAAACGAAAGAGGCGATCCACAAGCGGCTTCAGGATTGTCTAGCGGACCTCGAAAAGCTTGCTGCGACAAAAGATGTAGCCAAGACAGAATTCGGTGAGCTTCAACGCGTTTTCAAAGACAAATTTGATAGCGCAGTCACTGAGCAGGAAAAACATAAGACAGTCATCGACGAAAACTCCCGCCTGGTAATAGCATTGGAGGCAGGGAAGAAGAGTGTGGCCGCTGCGGAAAAAGCTATGCGAGATGCTGCGGGAGCGGTCGAGACATTGACGACAGCAAGGCAAACTCTCCGGGACAACCTTTCCCGACGCCGACAGATTCTTGTTGCGGCCGCCGAAAAGGTTGCCGGTCACTCCAGCAACGTTCTAAAGGCGCGAGTTAAGACCGACACCGCTCCGGAGGAATACATCGCATCAATTTCGTCGCTCCTGGCGGGTAGCCGAATATCTGATAGTGCAGAGAAGACCGGAGCGTGGATTTCTGATGTCCTAAAGTCGAACGCCGGGGGATGGACGTCTATTGGCGATCAGATTCTTGAAATCTATCATGAAAAGATCATGGATGGGTCCCCCCAGGAACCCGGCACCGCACTATCTAACAAAATCGGCGACCTTATTCTAGGTGAAGAAAAGCTAACGTCATTTGCAGCGAGCAAGGTATATAGCGCATTCAACGATGCATCCCTCGGCTCGATCCTCTCGGCATGCCCCCGTGATTTCATTGTTCTCACCTACGTTGACGCAAACGGTAAGAACATTCCGTTTGAAAAGGCATCAGAGGGTCAACAAGCGTCCGCGCTTCTGGAATTGCTTTTGAGCCAATCAGCCGGGACGCTCATCATTGATCAGCCAGAAGATGACCTCGATAACAATGTCGTAATGCGAATTGTGGAACTGATCCGGTCGTCCAAGAGCAATCGACAGCTGATATTCGCAACCCACAACCCCAATATGGTCGTCAACGGCGATGCAGATAAGATTGTTGTGCTGGCGAGTACCCCGATTGATCCACGCCCCGGTTCCGAAGGACCCCGTGTCTCCATCGAAGCGGACGGCGCGATAGAAACAGATACCGTGAAATCTTCTATCACCCTGGTGATGGAAGGGGGCGAAACAGCGTTTGATCTCCGTCGACGCAAGTACCGGTTCGGATCAGCATCCAACTAAGCACCTGTAGTCGAACGTTATTTTGATTGGAGATGACCCTGAGATTTCTCGCAGACGGACCCGCGATTCCCGATGAGCTTCTTGTCGCCCGTGATAACGGGCGTGTCATATTTTTTTGCGGAGCAGGTGTTTCCCGAGCACGAACCGGTTTGCCAGATTTTTTTGGCCTCGCCGAGGCCGTCATCAAGGAGCTTCGGGTTCCCGCGACAAGTCCGGCTCACAAGATTCTTGCTGAGGCAAAAGATATCGAGAACCGCACAGGGGTCGCGGGTCTCATTTCCGCTGATAAGCTCTTCGGCCTCCTCGAAAGAGATTATCTTCGTCGTGACATCGAAGCGGCAGTAGCCAAGTCGCTTCGTCCGGCAGACAATGCTGATCTGTCAGCGCATCAGATACTGCTTGACCTCGCTACAGCTCCGAATGGACGCCTCCAATTAGTTACGACGAATTTCGACCGGTTGTTCAATGATTGTAAGGCTGGCGTGGAATGCTCTCAGTTCCCGCGCCTTCCAGACCCCGCTCGCCAGGGCGATATAAACGGGATTGTCTACCTGCATGGCAGGGCTACAGCTTCATACGACGCAGCTGAAAACGAGGGGTTTGTGCTTTCTAGCGCAAGTTTCGGCCGCGCATATTTGTCGGACGGCTGGGCGGCCTCATTTTTCAAGGAAATCTTGAAGCGTTTTGTGGTGGTTTTTGTCGGCTACACCGCTGACGACCCGCCCGTACAATATCTTTTGGAAGCATTAAACCTTGATTTAGGTACGCTCGAAGGGGTTTACGCCTTCCAATCAGGAGCACAAGACGAGGCGGTTGAACGCTGGAGGCATAAAGGCGTTCAAGCCATTCCCTATGACCCAAGGAATTTCCACAAGGCTCTCTGGGACACGTTGGAAGCGTGGTCTGCGAGGGCCCGGGATATTGACGGCTGGTACAGTGCTGTCCTGCAAAAAGCTATTGATGGACCGAGGGCATTAGCGGCCTATGAACGCGGCCAAATCGCTCATATCGTGAGCACCCCTGAGGGCGCAAAACGCTTCGCGAATTATGAAAAGGTGTTACCAGCTGAGTGGCTCTGTGTGTTCGACCAGTCGGTCCGTTACTCTCGGCCTAGCCATGTCTGGGTGAATCATGAGCGTGGCCCCTATGTTGACCCCTTCGACCTCTACGGCTTGGACGAAGACGAAACTCCTAAACAAGTCGATCCCGACGACCATTACCCTAAGAGGGAGGTTCCACGCTCGGCTTGGAGTGCCTTCGATGTCAATCCTGGAGACCTTCCTGGCAGCGGTTCCAATCTATTTTCCTCGCTTCGGGGCTACGGGTCCACTGCACCGTCAGCAATTCCACTTCGACTTCAGATTATTGGGGATTGGATTACTAAGGTAGCTCATAGCCCCACAGCTGTATGGTGGGCCGGGCGGCAACTCGGGCTTTATCCAGCGCTGTGCAAGCGTATTCGATGGGAACTCAGACACAATGAAGCCGATCCTGATATTCGCCGGTCTTGGCGGTTGCTTTTCGAAAGTTGGGCGCATCGGCCTCAACCTCATCGTCGAGAATGGTATGAACTTCAGGAAGCAACAAAGCTGGATGGATGGACTTCGACAGCAATCAGAGAACTCGGGTCGATAAGTCGACCATACTTGGTGGCAAAGCTTCCTTATCTCGAAGGGCCCATCCCGCCGGACCCAGAGACCACAGTAAATGTTGAGCGCATTGTTCGGGCGGATGTGGAATATCCAGATGTCGCCATGGACGTTTCAGTACCAGCTGAGCTTTCTCTTCAATTGATTCGGGAATGTAGGCGCAACCTGGAAATCGCTCTTGATCTTGAAACGGAGACCGGCGGCTTTGGTCTCGACCGGATCAGTCCGATCAACCGCGATCCCGACCCCGAGATTGACGGACATGAACGCTTCCGAGGTCTGAGCAGGCTCGTCCTAAGCTACGTGAAGATGCTGAGTGCCCACCTTGAAATCGATGCGACGGCCTCTCGTAGAGAGATGATGACGTGGCCTGCAAATGACGACACCATATTTGCAAGGCTCCGAATTTGGGCTCTTGGGAAAGATGATTTGGTGCCTGCGTCTGGATTTTCCGAGACAATGGACATGATCAGTCGTGGTGCGTTCTGGTCCCCCTACCATCAGCGCGACTTGCTGTTGTCCATCAAGCAGCGGTGGGACGGCCTTGGTGCAACAGAAAAATCGGAGATCGAGCGTCGAATTTGCGAAGGTCCTTCTCGATGGGAAGAGGAAGATCAGGAAAAATATGATGAAAGGAGAGCGTGGGCTGTTGCTTCACGTATCCAGTGGCTTGCATCAAATACCGGCGGTTTAAGCTTTGACGTCGACAGCATTCTCGCCGAGCTACGGACGTCAGCACCAAATTGGAATCCCGACTATTCAGATCGAGCAACAGAGTCTTTGGAAGGACGCGGCGGGATTGTTCAAAAGGACAAGGACACCTCGTCGCTCAAAAACAAAGCAGCTTCGGAGGTCCTTGCCTTCTCGCGCGAAGCATCTAGCAGCAGGCGCGATTTTCTCGTTGAACGAGACCCTTTTGCCGGACTTGTCGAGGAATTTCCTCTAAGGGCTTTCGCAGCACTTACTCATGCAGCCAGGAATAACGAATTCCCAAATTGGGCGTGGGATCGTTTTCTTTCAGCCGAAGCGCGAAAATCAGATACCGTGCACTTGATCAGCCTTATCGCACAGAGGGTCATCCGCTATCCGGTAGACTCCCTTTCCTCGATTATTCGGCCGTTAGCCCGCTGGTATGAAACGGTCGCGGCAAAATTGGCCACATCGAATGTGAGCTTGTTCGATCAATCGTTCTCTAAATTAGTTGAAATCCTGAACGCGTGCCCCGAAAGCGGAGGATCGGCGATTATTCGTGGCAATAAGGAACCTGACTGGACGATGGAGGCAATTAATGCTCCCGTCGGAAATCTAGTGGATGCCCTGCTCGAAGACCCAAGGAAAAACGGTCTGATGGCAAAGCAAGGCTTTCCTGCAGATTGGCTTGCTCACGTTGAAGATTTGCTCAATCTGCCTGGCGACCTCCGCCGTCACGCGCTGGTGATATTCTCGCACCAAATCAGTTGGCTTGATGCTATCGATCCTGATTGGACCCGCTTAAATATTCTGCCCGTGCTGGACGGACAGGATTCCCTCGATAAAGATGCAATGTGGGCAGGTTTCTTCTGGGCGGCACGAGTGCCAAACACCGAACTTTACCAATTGCTCAAGCCTCATCTGCTCAGGCGAGCGAGTGAGCAAAACTCCGGTCGGCGTGGCTACAATCAGGTGATCGCGGGAATGTTATTGGCTGGATGGGCCAGCCGTCACCAATCCGGTGAGAAGCTCGTAAGTGATCAGGAACTCCATGACCTTCTCGCTACTTCGGATGATGACCTTCGTCAAAACGTCATTTGGCAAGCGGAGAGTTTGGCAGACGACAAGGATGCAACTGGACCGGAGACGGGCCTGAATTGGTCCGAGCTGCTTCTGATGCTCTTAAAAGATGTTTGGCCGAAGCAGAAGGCAGCGAAATCTCCGGCGATCTCCTCTCGCCTTTGCGATCTGGCGTTCTCGGCGAAAGACAATTTCGAAGTGATGGTGGATGCTATCCTGCCACTTGTTTCGAAAATCGAGGGCGACCAAATGTTTTCCCCTTTAGTCGGCAGCTCAGAAGACACTGTTGTCGAACGATTCCCTTCCAAAACTTTGGAGTTGCTTTTTGCGGTGTTGCCAGAAAACGCGAAGTCGTGGCCCTACGGAACTGCTGGCGCACTTAAGCGTATCGGCGAGGCAGAGCCATTCTTGAAAACTGACGTCCGGATGCTTGAGTTGCTGCGAAGGCTCGAATTTGGTTGAGTCGGCAGCCCCCGTTCAACCCGATCCCAACTTTTGCGAAGCTGATGCCCACTGGCCCGCGTTGCAGGGCACTGTCAACGCTTAGCCCCTCCGGACACGGGTTTCGGCTGCAGTTCGTAATCTTTGATGAGTCGCAGGTGCATAGTCGATGGATGAATTTATAGAGCTTCGTCGAAATTTTTATGCCGTTCCAAAGGAAGTGACGAATCTGGCCGACTACGAGGAGATTCCGCGTTGGGCCCACTCTTCACCGATCCATTGGGATGACTTGGAACGCGAATACCGAACCATCATTCTGGCCGAGGCCGGTTCCGGAAAAACCATTGAAATACAGCAGGCTACGAAAAGGATCATAGCGGCTGGGAAGCAGGCATTTTTCATTCGGCTCGAATATCTTCTGGATGGAATAGAAGATGCATTCGATGACCAGCAAACGGGTACGTTTGATGAATTTGACCGCTGGCTCAGGTCAGACGATGAAGGTTGGTTGTTCCTAGACTCGGTCGACGAAGCGAGACTCAGCGATCCCCGGGACTTCGAAAAGGCGATCAGAAAGCTAGCCAGAAAGCTCGGGTCGGCGGGGCAACGTAGCCATATCTTCATAACGAGCAGGATTTCAGAATGGCGTCCAAAGACGGACCTTGATCTTCTTGTTGCCCAGCTACCCTATCAGGCCGAAGCTGAAGCGACCCGACCTAACGTCGATATGGCAGGGCCGGAACGCGTGGATGAGGTGCTCTTTCCCGATATTGAAGATGATGGCCAAACATCAAAGCCCGAAGAAATGAGAGGGAGGTTTCGCGTCGTTACTCTTGGTCATCTGGATGACGGCCAGGTTAAGCAATTGGCTCGTGCCTTAAACGTCACCAACGAAAATGAATTCTTCGACCAGATCGAGCGGAGAGATGTCAGAGACTACCTCTCTCGCCCCCAAGATTTTATCGAGCTGGTCAGCTTCTGGAAGACCAACGGGCGCATTGGTACGCGAGCAGAGTTGCTGGAAGCGGATATTGAATTGAGGCTTCGGGAGCGCGATCCAAATCGAGATCGGCTGAGACCGCTGACTTGGAGCAAAGCATATCTTGGCGCAAAGCGTCTTGCTGCGGCCGTGACGTATCAGAAAATCTCTCGTATTCAGGTACTAGATACTCAGTTGCGCCCCGACTGCATCGATCCTTCGAAGGTGCTGGACGATTGGTCGGCAGACGACATTTCTTCTCTTTTATCCCGCCCAATTTTCGACCAAGCAATATACGGTACGGTTCGATTTCATCATCGTTCTGTTCGCGAGTTCCTTTGTGCAGCTTGGCTACTGGAACTGATTGCAGAAGGGAAATCCCGCCGCGAAATCGAAAACTTGTTGTTCAGGGTACAATATGGCCTGGAAGTCGTTGTGCCCACCTCCAGGCCAATACTCCCTTGGCTGGCCATCGGCGATCAACGCATTCGCGAACGAGTGATGAAGATCGCACCGGAAATTCTTTTCCACGATGGTGATCCAACGAAACTCCCACACGATGATCGAGCGGCGATCATTGGAGACGTGTGCAACCGAATTAAACAGGAAACGCTATTCCGCTCTTCAGTGGATTATTCAGCGATAAGGCGTTTCGCGACCGATGACTTGGAGCATACGATCAACCGCCTGCTCGTCCTCCACAAGAGCGACCCCAACCTGAACTCCCTTCTTCTCGGATTTGTTTGGCAAGGAAAGTACGCCTCATGCCGGGATATTGCGTTCGAGATCGCCATTGATCCGGCTCAGGAGAAGTACAGCCGAATTGCTGCCGTACGGGCTTTGAATGTAGTGGGCTCGCTCCATCAGCAAACGGATGCTGCCACATTGATCGCCAAATCGACGCCTCGTCCCAGCAGAAGGCTTTCTTCTGAGGTAGTCGATCTTTTTGTACCAGCGCACCTGCCTATCAGCGAGCTTCTGGCTTGTCTGGAACATACCATTGAACCGGAGGAAAGAGGCTATTCTGTTCTCGAACGGTCTCTTGGAAACCTGGTAGATCGTCTCCCAGAGGGCGGCCTCGTTGAGATGCTTGATGGAGTATCACCTCTGTTGAAGCGCTCGCTCTTCGCAGAACGTTATCAGTTGGAGCTTTCCCACGCTTTTGAATGGCTGCTTCCCATAGCAGCTAAGATCGCGGCACGATTGATTGCGTCAAAATCTAAGCATGCACTGGAACGAACAAGCCTTGAGGCAATATCCCTCACGTCCCTCGATAGGAACTGGAACGGGAATGGCGAAGAACGCCATAATTTCCAAGATGCCGTTAGGTCATGGGGAGACCTCAACAAGGCGCTCTTCTGGTTTGACGTGGAGGATGCCCGAAAGCTTAAACTAGCTGAAAATGGTGAGCGACTGACCGATTGGTGGCATGCCCGGATTTTCAGGGACTACTGGGAATTCCGAGCTGAAGACCTCCCATATTTCATCGAGCAGATAGAAGAGCGTGAAGATCAGGATGACAAGCTCGTCGCATTGACCATGGCCTTACACCTTTATGTGCAGGCAGGAAGGCCAGCCGTAGAATTGAGAGCCCTTCGCCGAAAGGTCAAAGGAAATTCGGAGCTGGAAGCTGTGATGAAGGAACGGCTTCGGCCTCCCAAACTTTCCGAGGCGGAGCGGAAATGGAAAAAGCAGGAGAGTGAATACAAGCGCCGACGCCGCGACCGAGAAAAGAGGGATGCGGAAATCTACGAGCAAAATCGGCAGTGGCTCATCGAGAACCACACCCAGATGCTGGACAATCGAGAAGCGGCGAAAGGGTCGGTTTGGCGTTGCCAGGTGAACCTTCATTCAGAAATGCGCAAGTCTGCGCCGGACAGGAACAAATGGGCCTATTCCAATTGGCGTGACCTGGAAGTGACCTACGGTTCTGCTGTAGCCCAATCGTTTCGAGATAGCATGGTGGCTTATTGGCGCGAGTATCAGCCGACGCTTCGTTCTGAGGGCTTGGAAAATCCGAACAGCGTTCCGCATGCCATCGTGCTGGGGCTCAGTGGAATCGCCATTGAAAGCAGCGAAACCATCGATTGGCCGTCCGGGCTGACGAAGGCGGAAGCAGACCGGGCAGTGCGGTACGCATTGTGGGAAATGAATGGATTTCCGGCATGGCTGGTGAGTTTGAGCAAAGCGTTTCCTGAGATCGTTCATGACCGATTTGCAGGGGAAATCGAATGGGAAGTTACTACATCTAGCAACGAGGTAGACCCCAATTACCTGTTGTCGGATTTGCTATGGCATGGCCATGACCTTCAAATCGGCCTCCCTCGGACGATTATCGACATACTTCAACGTCGACTGCCTAAGAACTACCGTAGCCTAGAAAATGCTCTTCTTATTGTTGTTCGTGATGAGATGATCACGGACAACGAAATATCTATATTTGCTTCCGACGTGATGGAGAAGACGTCAGATTTCAAAACCAAATCCTTCCTTGTTGCGCTCTTGGTCTCGGTTAATCCTGACCAGGGCATTGAGCGACTTTACGGCGTTCTTCGCGATCTCGGCGATGAGGAATTGCGAACGGAGTTTTGTATGAATTTTGCCGTGCAGCTTTTGGGTGGCAGACGGTCTGGTGGTAAGTTTCGGGAAAATTACAAAAATGCTCGGCACTTGCGACAGCTCTATTTTGTCCTGCATGAGAACATCAAACGGAAGGATGACATCGAGCGCGCAGGGAAAGGCGTATACTCTCCAGGCCTCCGAGACGACGCCCAAGACGCGAGGAATACCGTTTTCAAGTTGCTGAGTGAGATTCCAGGTAAGGAGACCTACCTTGCACTCAAAGAAATCGCGGAGAACTATCCAGAAATCGAGACTCGGGCTTGGATGATGACCCATGCCGTAGGACGAGCTATCCAGGACTCAGATTTGTCCGCATGGCAGCCAAATGATGTGAAAGATTTTTCGCGCGAAGCCGAAGTCCTGCCTTCCGATCACCGACAATTATTCGAACTCGCGTGCTCGCGCCTTGTTGATCTCAAGGACGACCTTGAAAATGGTGACACAAGCATAGCCGACATATTGGTGAACGCGACCAAGGAAACGCAACTGCGCAACTTTGTAGGTGGCTGGCTTCGAGATCGCGCCAAAAGCCGCTATGTGGTCCCACAAGAGGACGAACTAGCTGATGCGAAGAGGCCGGACCTTCGTTTCTTGACAACCGGCTTTGATGGCCCTGTGCCAACCGAAGTTAAAATTGCCGACCGCTGGTCTGGCCCCAAGCTGTTTGAACGCGTGGAAAACCAGCTGTGCAACGATTACCTTCGTGACAAACGATCATCGAACGGCATTTTTTTATTGTTGCGTAATGGAGAACAATCTTCATGGGGCCATCCAGTTAGTGGGGATAATCTGGATTTCAGCGAGCTTTGCGCGGCGCTGCAGGCGTATGCGCAGGGATTGATAGCCAGTCGCCTGGATATCGAAGCTGTTAAGGTAGTTGGAATTGATCTGACCCTGAGATCGGTTCAAGTTCGTAAATCACGCAGAAGAAAAGCGCCTTGATACGCTGTTACACCGTAACCGGTGTTCCGCCCCCACATTGCTGGCTGCCACCTGATCTGTGATCGACATTCCATGGATAAAGAACGGGAGTTTCTCCATGGAGACTACATTGGAGTTTCTCACGACCAGGAAGCCTGGACGTGAGGTTCATCGTCACTGGCCTGACGAGATCAAAGCGAAGATCGTTTCGGAAAGCCTGTCAATCGGCACGCAAACTTGACCCGATATCGGCGTCCAATGTTGACCCCCATGTTGACGATCAGCACCTGGATCGCCCGGCGCTGGCCGGGGTTGCAGAGGGCGAACCAGGTGCGGGTGATAGGG
>NZ_JABAEF010000011.1 GCF_023701945.1 Rhizobium sp. CG5 | reverse complement strand
TTCTCGACCATTGCGCCTCGCTCAACTCATACCGTTTCACCACCATGACAGCCCTCCGTGCTCAACACGGCGCTCTATGAATCAGCGATTAAGTGATTTGGGAATCCTGAATGTCGATCGGTCCTAGTTTACATCGGCCTGGTCTGGGCCTTCCTGCCGGAATCACTTGAATATCTCTCTTCCAGGCACGAAGCCTCTTCGCTCGGTCAGATCAATGCGCTACGCAAGCGTCTGGGCGCTCCGGCGATTGCGGAACTTCCCCAGCGCACGGTTGCCGCCGACAAGTCCGGCTGGCGCGAACTGGTGACAAGGCAGGGCCTTCGGGATACGGTGTCGATATGCGCCGCGTTCTTCGCAACGATGATCACCGTCTTCTTTGCGCAGAGCTGGACCCGAAGCATCTTGTCAACATGGGCTTCACCGATTCCGCCGGTCTTTCAGGATCGATGATCATGAACATTGCTGGCGCCGTGGGCTGCGTGTCTGTCGGCTATCTGGCGGCACACTTCCTGCTGAAGCCCATCGCGATCGGCATGTTCCTGTGCTTCGGCGTCTGTGTCGCGGCGCTCGGCGTGGTGCCTGCGGAGCCGACGGCGATTTTCCTGGTGCTTGCGCTCATTGGCTTCTGTCTCTTCGGGTCGATCGCTGTTCTTTATGCGCTGGTTACCACGGTCTTTTCACCGGCATGTAGGGCTACGGGCACGGGCCTTGCCCTTGCCCTTGGCCTGAGCAGACTGGGCGCCATTGCAGGCCCCTTCATCGCCGGCGTTCTCATTCAGGCGGGATGGTCGCGCCTGGAGTTCTGCCTGCTGCTGTCCCTGCCGTTGCTCGCATCGGTGATCTTCGTCTGGATCCTGGGACGCCGCCCGGCGGTTGAGGCCCTGCCGATGCCATCTGCAACGCAATAGCTGCCCGTTCCGGCCGGCAGCGTGCTGGAACGCATGATGCCGGCCTCATTATTGAGCGGCAAGCCGGATGTGTCGAGACAGTCGGACATCCGGTCTCCGAAGCCTCAAGGAGGCAACGGCGTGGTCGAGGTAAGGAAGCGAATGGAATGAGCATGCAATTCACCTGCAATCTGAATCCCACCACAAGCTCTGTCACACGCTGGGCGGAACGTTCGATCTGCCACATGCCGAGACCCACTCGATCCTCCTGCCGCAATCGGCGGCCTATAATGCAGACGCCGCGGCCGAGGTACTTCAACCTGTCGCCACCCTGTTCGGTTGAACCGTCGGCAGGGGAGGCACGAGCCTGATTCACACTGTCGCTCATAGGTTTCTCCGCATGATTCATGCCGAAAATGAGCGATCTTTCGATACCGCGCTACGTGGGATGGCCTACCCGCTTACCCTTGAACTTCATCTTAGCGATGCGATGGCGGCGGCCAGCGTGCTTATGCGGCATCAATCAAGCTGGTGGGGATATCAGCTGAATAGACAGGAAACGTTGAAATCTTATTCGTGCACCAATGCCATCAAAGACCGAATGATGACCTGTCGTTGAACGTTGCATCAACGCCCCGCAACTGCCGTGTTATGCGCAGGCAATTTCTACCTTTTCGCTTCGCATCATAGAGAGCCGCATCTGCCCCTGATAATAATTCTTCGGGAGTTAGGCCCAAATCAGGTCGGCAAGAGATCAATCCGATACTAATGGTTTGGTGAGGGGGAGATTTCGGAAGGTTGCTGAGTCCGGCAAACTGAACGGCGAGCCGTGTCCGTTCAGCCAAAATAACCGCGCTTGCCTGATCGTAGTTGGGCAAAAGGACCACGAATTCCTCGCCGCCATAGCGTGCAACAAGGCCGTCATCCGGTATGCATAAGCTGATTGCATTTGAGAGGATCTGTAGACACTGGTCGCCAGCTTGATGCCCGTAGTTATCGTTGAAGGCTTTGAAATGATCTACGTCAATGATCATCAGGGAGATGTCCCTATTGTCACGCTTCGCGTTTGCAAGAGCTTCTACAATCGCGATGTCGAATTTCCGCCTGTTTGCTAATCCAGTCAACGAATCCTCGAAAGCTGTCGCCGCGAGTTTTTCGTTCGAGATCCGAAGGAGTTCATTTTTCTCGGTGATTTCCTCCAGCAGTTGGGTCGCCCTATGTTCAGCGTGCAATTGAATCATACGATTTTTTACCATCTGGACAATAAATGACGATAGAATCCAGAAGTACACCAATGCCAAGACAGCTAAGATAGGGTTGCCGCCCATCAGCGCCGCAATGCTTATTTGTCCAAGGACAGAGATGATGTTCAAGAACGCGGTGCCCGGCATCATGTAAGCGCGGCCGGCCGCCCCTTGGACGATCGCGCACACAACACCCATGATGATGATTTGCGTGGTTGGCGAACTGCTGCAAAGCAACAACGCTCCGGAAAACCCCCAACCAACCCCCGACATCAATGAGCCGGTGACGAAGAGGCGGATCCATTTCCTTTCGAAAGCCCCCGGTGGCCGAGTAATGAAACGAAATTCAATAAAAATGCGAAATAGAAGGCACCCCACCGCGATGGATGCCGCCAAAAGACACAGCCGGACAGACCCAGAAGATGCGCCGCTTAAAGCAGCAAGGCATATTCCCAACGTGGCAGCAATATGAGGCTTGCTACTATAGAGCTCTCGAATAGTGGCAACGATTTGGTGCTCCGATACGATTTCGGATCCAACAAATGCGTAAGGGTTTAACATTTCAGTGAAACGCATGGCACTCTTCGTTTTCTCTTAACAACTCAGATGCTGGTAATTCGCGTGCATTCAATTCGGAGAGACGTTTAAACGTCCCAGGACTTTACTCAATGAAACAATACCAATGATTTAAGGGGTGACATGTTTTGCGGCGAAGCTGACGGAGATCTGCATTGGTGCACGAATAAGATTTGTAGCGCCACGGATGGAGCTGTGGGGTTTGGTGTGCCTTAGGTTCGAATTGGTTCAAGGCGTCCCGTATTTCATTATGCGCCCTGATGAATTGGTAGCGGTTTCAATGCACAGAGGCAAACGATGCCCGCTGCAGCACAGCATTAAATGTTGATTGACGTTGTCATGTTTTTCGGACAAAAGACCTTTGGAAATCGGTAATTGCCTAGATTTAGGCAGTTTCGCACGTGGTGTCCATGTGGTCGGGAGGGGCGTTTTCTTTGAATTTGTTCATCAAAGGACTCCCGAATGAGAATCAGAAACCATTTCCTGCGGTCGCTTGGCCTGGCTGCCACATTTGCCCTGACGCTTGCCGCCGCCCAGGCAACGCAATACCCAATTACGGTCACGGACGTCTCGGGCCGCAGCGTCGAGATCAAGGCGGAGCCGCAGCGGGTCGTCGTTCAGGACGGCCGCGATCTGTTCGCTTTGGCGCTGCTTGATCGGGAAGACCCCTTCAAACGCATGGTAGCCTGGAACAACATTCTGATCCGCTCGGACCCGCAGACCTGGGCCGCGTTTCAAAAGGCGTGGCCCGAAAGTTCGGCCAGGCCGATCGACATGAAGTTCGGCGATGAAGGCCAGGTCAATCTGGAGCAGCTGGCCGTCAGCAAGCCGGATCTTCTGATTTTCCAGGTTCGCGTACGCCAGGCTCTGGAAGATGCGGACCTTTTCAATCGACTGAAGACACTCGGCATTCCGATCATTCTTGTCGATACGGAAATGGAGCCGGTCGTCAATGTCCCCAAAACCGTTCAGCTGATCGGAACAGTGTTCAATCGCGAAAAGGAAGCCAAGGAGTTTACCGACTTCTACGCTTCGCATATCGCCGCCATCAATACGGCGATTGCCGGTCAGCCAAAGCCAAGCGTCTTCGTGGAGGCCAAGGCCGGTCAGAAGGGCATTGATTCCTGCTGCTTTACCCATGGCGACGTCTATTGGGGCAAGTTGGCGACAGCGGCCGGCGGCGTCAATCTCGGCAGCGAACTCGTCAAAGGCCGCACCGGCGACGTCACCCTCGAAACCGTGATTGCAAAGGCGCCTGACGTCTTCGTCATGACCGGCTCGCCATTTTCCAACGATGGATCGGTATCACCGCCATTCGGGATCAACAGCGATCCGAAGAAGATTGAGGCTGCGCTCGCCGTGCTCGAACAGCGCAAGGGCTTCGAGCACATCAAGGCCGTCAAGGATGGCCGCGTCTTCGGGCTCTATCACCAGCTTTATGCCAGCGCCTGGAACATCTATGCCGTCGAATATATGGCCAAGGCATTCTATCCGGAACAGCTGAAGGCCCTGGATCCCGACGCCAACCTGCACACCCTGATTTCGAAGTTCACAGGCCTTCCAGCCGACCTGCCGGTCACGTTTGGTGCAAAGGCGCCGACCGTCAAATAAGCTGGAATATCAAACAGCGCCGATTTTCAACAAGATGGATCGCCCTACCGGCAAAGCGGGCGATCCGTCACCTCAATTTGTATACGACGGCAGTTTTATGATGACAGCGATTTCCGAGACTGAGTTAGAACGCCAACGGTTGCAACCGGCAGCGACAGACTATGGCAACTCTGTCATCCGTCGCCTGCTCATTCTATTGGCCTTGGCGCTGATGGCGCTCTGCGTGTTCGTCATCGATATCCTGGTTGGATCGGGCACCTTGTCGCTGAACGAGGTCGTCAATGTTTTGCTGTTCCCCGGCTCGGCCGAGGCCAGTGCTCGATTTGTCGTGTGGGAACTGCGCATGCCGATGACGCTGATGGCCCTTATCACGGGCATCAGCCTGTCCTTGTCCGGTCTGCTGATGCAAACCATCCTCGATAATCCGCTGGCTGAACCCTTTACCCTGGGCGTCTCGTCGGCCGCTGGCTTTGGCGCAGCACTGTCTCTCGGGTTCAGCGTGTCGATCACCACCATCATGCCCTGGTTGCCGCCCGAGTTGATTACCGCGGTCAACGCATTCCTGTTTGCACTCCTGGCCGCCGGCCTGGTGCTAGGCCTGTCGCGGGGTGGCGCAAGCGTCCAGTCCATCACGCTGCTCGGTATTGCTCTGCATTTCGTCTTCAGTTCGCTGCTGTCCCTGGTGCAGTACATGGCCAGTGTCGATCAGCTCCAGAGCATCGTCTTCTGGCTGATGGGGTCGCTACAGCGTGCCACCTGGCTGAAAGTCGGGATTGCTGGCGCGATCTGCGCCGTCACGCTGCCGGTGGTGCTCTTTCATGCCTGGTCGCTCACCACGTTGCGCAGCTTTGGTGAACAGGCAACCGTCTACGGCGTCAACGTCCGTTTCCTGCGTATCCTGATGCTGACGATTGCTGCCATGCTGGCAGGCGCCGTCACGGCGGTGGTCGGCATCATTGGCTTCATCGGCCTGGTGGCGCCGCATGTGGCGCGCATGCTGGTCGGCGAGGATCACCGGTTCACGATCGCAGCGACGATTGCCGTCGGCGCGGTGTTTGCTACCATGGCGTCGCTCGCGACCAAGATCATCGTGCCGGGTGCTGTTTTGCCGCTCGGCATGGTGACGTCGCTCACCGGACTGCCGTTCTTCATATTTCTCGTGCTCCGCCAGACCAAGGGAGATCCGCGATGACCTTGAAGCTGCACGACTACGGTGTTTCGATCGGTCGCAAGGCGATTGTCCGCAACGTAAGGATCGAGGCGAGGGCCGGTGAAGTGCTCGCGGTGATGGGGCCGAACGGCGCGGGCAAGTCGACCTTCATGAAAGGCCTGTGCGCGCTTCGGCCGGCATCGGGGCGGGCCACGATAGACAAAACGGACCTTCTGTCGGTAAAGCCTGCCCTGCGGTCCCGCTTGGTTGGCTATGTCGCCCAGGACGTCAGCCACCTGACTGTCCAGTTGAGCGTCTTCGAACTGCTGCTTTTGGCGCAGAACGGCGGGCGGCATTCCTGGCGGGCCACCCATGACAGCTTTCGTCTTGCCGAGGAAACCCTCGAGATGCTGGGCCTGTCACACTTTGCCAACAGCCATCCGGCCTGGCTTTCTGGCGGCGAACGGCAGATGATTTCTCTTGCCCTGGCGCTCGTGCGCAAACCTAGACTGCTCCTGCTGGACGAGCCGACCTCTGCGCTGGATCTGGCCAATCAGTTGCAGATGCTGGATGCAGTTCTGGCCTATACGAGGCAACACCAGATCGTGACGCTGGCCATTCTGCACGATATGAACCTCGCCACGCGTTACGCCGACAGCACGCTGGTTTTGGCAGGAGGTGCCATGCATTCATTCGGTGCAACGCGCGATATCCTGACGCCGGCTATGATTGCCGCAGTCTATGGCGTGGATTGCCGGACAGTGGATGTCGAGAACGGACAGTTTACCGCGATATATCCGCTCTCCGTTATTGCATCTGGTCCGACCCGTGCGCGAGACTCCTTGCCGAGCTGATCAGAGTGAGCTGATCAGAGTGAAATGAGAAGAAGCGGCCTTCTCCGTTTTCTATCAATTTCTGCATTGCGAGAGCGCTTGCTCTGCAACCAAAGCTTCTGAGCGCCGACGAGAATGCTTAGGAGCTTTGCTGCCACGTTTTTTTCAAGGGCCATTGCTTGCCTATCCGGTGCTGGACACGATATCCGAGCGCCAAACGACAACTCTAATCTATGCGCTCGAATCGCTCGCTGTGCGGCGTCTTATTCCGGGAGGCGCCGAAGAAATTCCGATGCGTGATTGTTTCGGACGCCATGGCGAAGGAAAAGTTGGTCCCAACTACTTTTGGTTTGCCTTGGATGCAAGCGAAAGCAGCGCCTCTCGCTCTTCCCTGGACCGCACCATGCGTTGACGGGCCGCCGCAAGAATCTCCGGGCGCGCCCGCGCCGGCAATCCGGCGTCAAAGGGCGGGGCCGGGGCGTATTCCAGCGAGAGCTGGATCGTCTCCGCCTCATCCTGCCCCATTAATTCCGCGATGACAGACAGGCCGAAATCGATCCCTGACGTGACACCACCGGCGGTGATCAGATTGCCGTCGCGAACCACGCGCGCCTTGACTGCGGTCGCCCCGAACCGTGGGAGAAAATCAATTGCGTTCCAATGCGTCGCCGCGCGCTTTCCTGCGAGCAGTCCGGCTTGGCCCAGGACCAGCGTTCCGGTGCAGACAGAGGTGACGAAGCGCGCCGTCTTCGCCTGCGCTCGTACGAAGTCGAGCGTTTCTTCGTCTGTCAGAAGCGGGTTCACGCCGCCGCCGCCCGGCACGCAGATGACATCAAACGCGGGCGCCTCTTCAAAGGTCAGGTCGGGCGTGAGCCACAGGCCCGTCGAAGCCCGAACAGGCGCCTTGTTTTTCCAGACCAGATCGACCCGCGCATCGCGGGCAGAGCCGAAAACCTCGTAGGGGCCAGTCAGATCGAGTTGCTGAACATTGGGAAAGCAAAGAATACCGAAGCGGATGGACACTATTTTTTCTCCTGTCTTGACCCCGAGACCATGACAGGAAATGATTTGGCATGAATGCCAATTATCCCTCGTTTCATGCCAAATGCCATGCTGATGCCAACCGCCATTTCGCGCCGGATTGAAATCCTTGTCTTTCCAGATGCCCAGGTGCTCGATGCGACAGGTCCTGCACAGGTCTTCGCATCGGCCAATGAAATGGCGCACAGAAGCGCCCACCACGAAATGGGAGCCCTCTACGATATCGCCTTGGTCGCGGAAATGGCGGAGGTGACCTGCAATTCGGGGATCGCGCTGCGGTGCGCGCTCCTTTCGGAAGAGCGGCCGGCGCCCGACACCGCCATTGCTGTCGGCGGCAGCGGGGTCAATGTCGCATGCAGCCGCCCGGCCTTGATCGACTGGGTTCGTGATCGCGCGATCCATGCCCGACGCATGGCGTCAGTTTGCAGCGGTGCGTTTCTACTGGCGGAGGCGGGCTTGCTGGATGGCCGCCGCGCCGTGACGCATTGGGATCGCTATGACGAATTCGCCGGGCGGTTTCCGCAGGTCCGCCTCGAACGCGACCCGATCTTTTTGCGCGATGGTAAGATCTGGACCTCGGCGGGCGTGACGGCCGGGATAGACCTCGCTTTGGCGATGGTTGAAGAGGATCACGGCCGCACACTTGCGCTCGCCGTCGCCCGCGAACTGGTGGTTTTTCTCAAACGACCCGGCGGCCAGTCGCAATTCAGCGCGCCGTTGAGACTCCAGACCGCCGACGACAGGTTCGCTGATCTTCACGCCTGGATCTCGGCCAATCTGACCCGTCCGCTGACGCTAGACACGCTGGCGGATCAGGCGGGAATGAGCCTTCGATCTTTCGCCCGCCATTACCGGCAACGGACAGGCCGCACACCCGCCGACGCGGTCGAGATCATCCGGCTGGAACGGGCGCAAGGGCTACTGGAGACCGGATTTTCCGTCGAAGCCGCCGCTCGCAAATGCGGTTTCGGCTCCCCGGAGACCATGCGGCGGGTGTTTCAGCGCAGATTGGGCGTCGGGCCCAAGGACTGGCAGGAGCGGTTTCACGAGTGAGGACACTCAGCTTGGCACCACTCGAAGTGGGCAAACCGGCATCCATCGGATCACATTTGCAAGTATGATGCCTCGAATGAATGCGAACTCGACGACGAGTGAGCTATAGAGAAGTCGTCGTACAATCGGTGGGTTTTTTGGAACGGTGACGAGCCAGATCGACGTGAAGCGCTTTTTAAGGATGCCATCGCCACGCTCTGGGCGCCTGCTTTTAGCGTTTTCGCTTCCTGCCGCCTCCTGCCGGCCCCCATTCCGGACACGCAACTTCTTGGGCCGGCTGGGCTTCGGCACCATCTTAAATGTCGACGGTGGCGCGGTTCACATCCGTTCAAAGCGTTAAAACGTTATGAGATGCGCTGCCTCGATCTGCTACGGACAAAAGGACCGGGCCATCGGAGGCTTGAGTTTGCCGGTCACTTAGCAGTGGCGACAGGCCCGCCGTCGGATTTCAGTACAAGATTTAGCCTGTAACCAAGTGCGTCAGCTACTTTTGCGATCGTCCCAAACTCTGGGTTGCCATCCCCACTCAATGCCCGGTAGAGAGCAGGTCGGGTAAGCCCGGTGTTCCGAGAAAGATCCGACATGCCGCGCGCGCGCGCAACAACACCGAGAGCGCGAGCGATATGGTTTGCGTCGCCATCTTCGCTGGCAGCTAAAAGATATTCCGTAATAGCTTCCTCACTTCCAAGGAACTCGGCGGAGTCGTACTCGAATGTCTCAAGTGGCATGCGGTCACTCCTTCAATTGCTGCGCTAGCTTTTTGGCCAATCGAATGTCTTTGTCTTGGTTACTCTTGTCGCCGCCACAGAGAAGAACATAAACGACCGATCCGTCCCGGACAAAATAGACCCGATAGCCGGGCCCGTAGTCAATGCGGAGTTCGCTCACGCCGTCGCCCACCGGCTTTACATCGCCAGGATCTCCTGCGGCTAGGCGATCAATACGGTCTGCAATTCGAGCTTGGGCGCGGAAGTCTTTTAGCTTTTTGATCCAGTCCGCATAATCACGCGGTGCGTCTAATCGTGAACATCACATTATGCAACCCATAAGGGACAAAACATCAAGTCTGTGGTGCTCTGCCGCGCATAAATATTCGAGAATCTTTATTGTGCATGTGGCCAGCTATAAGATTGTCGTCGGTTCAAATCCGTTCAAGGCGTTGCCTAACAGGGATCGTTGCTGGAAAGGCGCCGGAGCTCATATGGTCGCTTCAGCTGAAATCGTCAAAGTCGATTGGCACCGAGAAGCCGACCTTCACGCGATCCATGACGACCATCGTCTTGAAGCCTTTGATGTCGGGGTTTTCATAGAAGAATTTGCGGGTAAAGCCTTCATAATCCTCCATGCTCTGGGCTGTAACGATGAGAACGAAATCGGAATCTCCGGTGACATAATAGCCGTTCATCACCTCAGGGGTATGGCGAATAGACTGTTTGAAGCGATCCACGATGTCTGCCCGTTCTCGTTCAAGCGAGACCAGGACCAGCATGGCAATTGGTCGGCCGATTGCCTTGGGCTTCACGATCGAAACATCGGCCTCAATCACGCCATCCTCGCGCAGCCGTTTGAGGCGCCGCTGCACAGCGGTGGCAGATAAACCCACCATTTCCCCCAACTCTTGCGTGCTGTGACGATTATGGGTCTGTACGATGTTAAGAAGGCGGGCGTCCAGGCGATCCAGCTGCATTCAATCTCTCGCATTATTTCTTCGTTTTATGCATAAAAATATCAGGAAAGCTGCGTGCATTCAATGAAAGCCATATAAATAATGCGCTGCAATGCACCTAATCTTGCCCTTATCGAGACGTGGTCGCGAGTTGGATTTTGAACAAGGTGATGACCGCACAAAGCGCACTGACAAGTCTCAAGGACGCGTCTCTCTTGCGTTTGCAGCCATATGTCGGTGGCACGTGGCAAGACACCGTCGCTGGGAAAGCTGTTTTCGACCCGGCAGCAGGCGACATGATTGCCGAAGTCGGCGATTGCGAAGCAAGCATGCTCGACCAGGCGATCAGCGCTGTCGAGCAGGCCTTCGGAACCTGGCGGGACATGCTTGCCCGCGAGCACGGAAAGCTGCTCGTGCGATGGGCGGAACTCTTTCGCCATCATAGCCGGGACCTGGCGTTGATCCTGACCGCCGGGCAGGGCAAGCCGCTCGCCGAAACCGAGATTGGGCATGGAATCGGCTTCAATGGTTCGCTGCAGAAGGCAAACGGACCTATGGCGAGACGATACCGGCGCACAAGCCCACAAGCCGGCTTGGCGATGGGCCTGTCGGATGCGCTCGAATACGGGATGGTGGGGGTCAACACGGGATCCTTCACCGGCGCCCCGATTCCTTTCGGAGGCTGGAAGCAATCGGGGCTTGGTCCGGAAGGCTCCCGCCACGGCCTGCAGGAATTCACGGAACTTAAGTATGTCTGCTTCGGCGGCCTGGCCGCGTAAGGAAATAACGATGACAAACATTGCTGAAATCACAGAAATGGATCGCAGGACGGTCCTTCATCCCTTCACATACCTGAAAGATTACGCCGCCGGCGATATCGATCCAACGATCATCGAAACGGGAAAAGGCGTCCGCATTCAGGATGCGACGGGCAGGGAGTATATTGACGGTTTCGCAGGGCTCTACTGCGTGAACGTCGGCTATGGCCGCACCGAAGTCGCCGAAGCGATCGCCCGCCAAGCCTACAAGCTCGCCTATTATCATTCTTACGCGGCGCACACGACCGAGGAGCTCGCCCGACTTTCCGACCGGCTGGTCAGAATGGCGCCCGGCAACATGTCCAAGGTTTTCTACGGGCTGTCCGGCTCTGATGCTAACGAAACGCAGGCCAAAATCGTCTGGTACTATAACAATCTTCGCGGCAAGCCGAAGAAGAAGAAAATCATCTCGCGCGAGCGCGGCTACCATGGATGTTCCGTCGTCTCCGGATCGATGACAGGCCTCAGCTTCTATCACGACCATATGGACCTACCGATATCCGGCATCCTGCGAACTGGGGTCCCGCATTTCTATCGCGGCGCATTGCCGGGTGAAACGGAAGAAGTCTTCTCCCAGCGGCGTGCCGACGAACTCGAGGCACTAATCCTTGCAGAGGGGCCCGATACCGTCGGCGCATTCATCGCCGAGCCGGTACTGGGGACTGGCGGCATTACCCCGCCGCCCGCCGGCTACTGGGCCAAGATCCAGGCGGTGCTGCAGAAATATGACATCCTGCTGATCGCTGACGAAGTGATCTGCGGATTTGGCCGCACCGGTGCCATGTTCGGCTCTGATCTCTATGGCATGGAGCCGGATCTGGTGACCGTGGCGAAGGGTCTGACCTCGGCCTATGTGCCGCTTTCGGCCTCGATCGTTTCGCAGAAGGTTTACGAGGTGATGGAAGAGGCGACCCCCCGTGTCGGTTCCTTCTCTCATGGTTACACCTATTCCGGTCATCCGATCGGCGCCGCTGCGGCAAATGCGGTCCTCGACATTGTCGAGAGGGAGGACCTCGCGGGACAATCGGCCATAAAGGGCGCCTATCTGATGAAGAGGCTGAAGGCCGAGTTCGAACAGAACCCGATCGTCGGCGAAGTCCGCGGCGTCGGCATGATGGCTGCCCTCGAATTCGTGTCGGATCGGGGAAGCAAGGCTGCTTTCGATCCCGGCCTGAAAGTCGGTGCCCGTGTTTCACAGGCCGCGCGCAACCGCAATCTCATAGCCCGTGCCATGCCGCATGGCGACATTCTGGGCTTTGCGCCCCCGCTGGTCATGACGGAAGCGGAAATCGACGAGATGATCGATATTACGAAGGCGGCCGTCGACGAGGTCCTGAGGGAACTGGACGCGCAAGGCGCTGTGTCTGGTTAAGACATGGCCACTCGTTTGCAAGGTGCTCAATCATGAAACAGGTCCTGAAGGTCAGAGATCTCGTCAAGGCATTTGGCCCTACAAAGGTCTTGGACGGCATCACCTTCGGGATGAGAGAAGGCGAGGTCATCTCGCTCATTGGACCCTCGGGCTGTGGCAAGAGCACTGCGTTGCGCTGCATTAACTTTCTCGAGACGCCGACATCCGGCCAAGTAGACTTTCTCGGCGATGCCATCTCCGTCGGCCTGAATGCCGAGGGCGAGAGCACGATCGTCAACGCCAGCAACATCCGGCTGTTCCGGCGCCAGATCGGGATGGTATTCCAGAACTTCAATCTCTGGCCGCATCGGACCGTTCTTGGCAATGTCATGGAGGCGCTGATTTACGTGCTGAAGCTCGACGCGAAGGTCGCCGCGGAAGTGGCCGGTTCCGCGCTATCGAAAGTAGGCATGTCGAGCTTTCACGAGCGCTATCCGCACCAGCTTTCCGGCGGCCAGCAACAGCGCGTGGCGATTGCGCGCGTCCTGGCGATGCGACCGAAGCTCATGCTGTTCGACGAGCCGACCTCCGCGCTTGATCCCGAACTCGTCGGGGAGGTTCTGAAAGTCATACGCACGCTTGCCGAGGAGGGGGCCACAATCCTGCTTGTCACCCATGAAATGCGGTTTGCCCGCGAGGTGTCGAACCGAATGATATTCCTGCAAAAGGGCCGCCTGGAGCAGGACGATACGCCGGACGAACTGTTTCGAAATCCCGCGACGGACGCGGTGGAGCGGTTCTTATCCAGCGTCATGCCGGCCAATGCCTGAAGGCAGGCCTAAACAACCATAAAAGGGGTAATATCAATGATCATCCGCAAATTCATGAACGCAGCTATCGCATCCAGTCTTCTTGTCGCAGTCATCGCAACCACAGCCTCTGCCGAGGAGGGCGTGCTGCGTATCGGCACTGAAGGCGATGCACCGAAATTCAGCATGGCCGATCCGAACGGAAACGTTACCGGCTTTGACGCAGATATCGCAAACGGCATCTGCTCCGAGCTGCAGATGAAGTGCAAATTCGTGGTGCAGACGTTCAGCTCGCTCGTTCCTTCGATGGACAGTGATCGCTTCGATGTCATCATCTCGGGGCTGAGCATTACGGCCGAGCGCGCGAAGAAGATCGACTACTCCATCCCCTATGCCACGACACCCCAATACTTCGTTGTGGCCAAGGATTCCCCTCTGGCCGGCCTGAAGACGTTGACGGACATTGAAAAGGCATTGGACGGCAAGAGCGTTGGCGTCGTGACAGGAACGACCTATGCAAAATTCGTCCAGAAGAATATCCCTTCTGCAGACCTGAAGACCTACGACGCAACAACGCAGCAGCTCGCCGATCTTTCCAGCGGGCGCATTGACGCTGCCTATAGCGACTCGCCGACTTGGATGGATTTCCTGGCAACACCCGATGGCGCAAACTTCACAAAGATCGACGTCAAGGTCATGGCAATCGATGATCCTGAAACTCTGGGCCAAGGGATGGGCGTTGGGATGCGCAAGGGCAATTCGGAGCTGAAGGCAAAGGTCGATGCTGCCCTTTGCAAGATGATCGATGACGGCAAGGTCAAAGAGGCATCGATGACCTGGTTCCAGGACGACTATACCATCCCTTGCAAGAAGTGATCCTTTGACAAAGGCGACCTGCCTCGGAGCGATCCGGGGCAGGTAAGAGAGATGGTGTCCATGCTGAGCGATTTTTGGAAATTGATGGTTGAGCAGGGCTGGGCGCTCGCTTTGCTGAGGGGCGCCGCCGTGACGATTTTGATCGGCATGCTTGGCATGCTGACGGGTTTTCTGGTCGCCGCTCCGCTCGCGGTCCTGAGATGGCGCAAAGTCCTGATCATATCGCAACTTATCGACACCTACACGGTGGTCATTCGCGGCGTTCCCGGACTGTTGGTGATCTACCTGCTCTTCTTTGGATCGCTTGACTCGGTAAGAGCCGTCGCCGGAGCCTTTGGTTATCAAGCCGCTGCAGAAAATGTCTTCCCGCTGATCGTGGGGGTCATAGCGATCGCAGTCATCTCCTGCGCCTATTCCATCGAAGTCATGCGGGGCGCCCTTCAGGCTGTTCCCTATGGCCTGCTCGAAGCCGCGCGGTCACTGGCCCTTCCCGGCAAAGTCACGTTCTTTCGCATCACCTTTCCCCTCGCGCTCAGGCTTGCGCTCGGCGGGATCAACAATGTCTGGCAGATGACCATCAAGGATACATCCCTGATATCGGTCATCGGCCTGCAGGAGCTGATGAGAACGGCTGCCATCGCCGCAGGCATCACCAGATCATCGCTTCTCTTCTACGGCATCGCCGCAGCGATGTTCTTCTGCATGACGATCATCAGCCAGATGGCGTTCTCCAGAGCGGAACATGCGCTGAACCGTGGCTTCGGAGGGCGTTGACATGGATGCGGGCATCATCAGCTACGCCATACCGTTTCTGCTCGTCGGCGCCAAGACGACTCTCCTGATTGCGGTCTTTGGCGTGGTTCTGGGTCTGCCTCTCGGCATTCTCGTCGGAATCGGCCGAGGATCGAAGAAGGGAGCGCTTCGCAGGTTGTGTGATATCTATTGCGCAGCCTTCCGCGGCACGCCGATGCTCGTTCAGATCTTCGTGATTTACTACGGCCTGGCCCAGATCAGCTTCATCCGCCACAATCCGGTCATCTGGTGGCTGATCGGCGATGGCCTGCACGCAGCGATCCTCGCCGTGGTCCTGAACACCGGCGCCTACACGGCCGAAATTTTCCGCACCGCCTTCCTCTCGCTTCCCAAGGGCGTCATCGAGGCAGCGGAAGCCTGTGGAATGTCGCCCTGGCATACCTTCACGCGCGTGAAATTCCCCCTGGCATTTCGCCAGGCCCTGCCGGCTTACAGCAGCGAGGTGGCGATCATTGTCAAGGAAACGAGCTTGGCGTCAACGATCACCGTTCTGGAGATAACCGGCTATGCCAAGCGCCTGATGAGCGAGACATTCGCAATCATGGATATCTTCATCATCACGGCCGCCTTCTATCTCACCATCAACATCGTCGCATTGACGGCCTTAAAACTTCTCGAACGCCGCC
The DNA here is from genome assembly GCF_023701945.1 of Rhizobium sp. CG5. Taxonomy (GTDB): domain Bacteria; phylum Pseudomonadota; class Alphaproteobacteria; order Rhizobiales; family Rhizobiaceae; genus Allorhizobium. The sequence goes on along the minus strand of NZ_JABAEF010000011.1, from coordinate 198,615 downwards.
TGTCGTTCCAGAGATGACCCCTGACCTTGAAAGGAACTCTTGATGTCCAACCTTACTTTCGTCGACCAGAACAACCTGCCTGAACCGCGCAAAGGCGAGCCTGCGCCGGACAGGCTCGTCGAGGGCAATCCGCAGTTCCTGACCTGGGATATCGCACAAACGGCCGATGGCGTCATCCGCTCGGGCGTGTGGGAGGCAACACCCGGCGCGTACCGCTCGATCAAAGGCGAAACCTTCGAATTCTGCGTCATTCTGTCCGGCGTGTCGGAACTAATCGAAGATGGCGGCGAACCGCGTCGCATCGTGGCTGGCGATGCCTTCGTGATGCATCCCGGTTTCACCGGGACGTGGAAGGTGATCGAGACGACGCGCAAGCTTTGGATCTGCCGCGACTAGTCCGGACCTACCCTGTTTTCAACACATCACGGTACACCTTCATGAGCAAATTGCCTGAGCCATCGGTTAAATCAACGCCGTACTGGTGGGAAGATTGCATTATTCCTCCGCAACCGGTTCGGGGCATCGATCCGACGTGCGACGTGGTGATTGTTGGCGGTGGCTATACCGGCTTGTCTGCAGCGATCGAACTGGCCAGAGCGGGGCAGCATGTCCAGCTCTTCGATCGACAGGCACTTGGCCATGCCGCTTCCGGTCGCAATGGCGGAATGGCGAGCGGCAGTATCCGCCCCGGGCGCAAAGAGCTCGTCAAGCGTTTCGGCGAGGCCCGGGCAAGCGGCATCGCCCATGAGGGCAAAGCCGCACGCGAGGATCTCTGGCGGTTCTTGAAAGAGGAAAATATCGATTGCGATTTTCACCTCTCGGGTCTGTTCGACGGGGCCATGACGGTCGATGAGGCCGAAGAGCTTCGTCGGCACGCCGAGTTCCTTCACCGGACACTGGGGATCGAAGCGTTTACGGTCGACGGGTCGGAGGTGAAGAACTACATCGGCACGGACCTCTATGTCGCGGGGCTGGTGCGCAAAGATATCGGTGGCCTGCAACCGGCAAAGCTCTTGGCCGGCATGATTGAGGTTGCAAGTTCGGCCGGTGCGCTGCTTCACGAAAACACCGCTGTTCTCGGATCGTCGACGGAGCGTGGAGGTGTTCGTGTGCAGACAGCGCGCGGCGAGGTGTTCGCCCGCAAACTTCTTGTCTGCACCGATGGTTACACCGACGGGTTCGATCCGTGGCTTCGCAAGCGTCTGGTGCCGGTCCGAAGCCGTATCATCGCGACGGAGCAGCTAAGCCCGGATGTCATGGACCGGGTCATGCCTGCGCGCATGATGCATGGAGACATGCGAAAGCTCAGCTACTACTATCGTCCGTCTCCCGATGGAACGCGCATCCTGTTCGGTGGCCGAGACGGCACGACCGAAGGCGATCCGATCGCGCCAACGGTGCATCTGCAGACAGAACTCGCGCGATTGTTCCCTGAACTCGCTGGCGTGGGGCTGACCCACAGCTGGTTCGGCTATGTCGCTATGCACCGCGACATGGTGCCGCGCATGTTCTCATCCGGCCATACGGTCTATGCGACGGGATATTGCGGGTCCGGCATCGTGTGGGGCAGGTGGCTGGGCCAGAAGGCCGCGTTCAAGATTCTGGGCGATCGTGAACAGTCGCGCTCCGCGTTCGACTTCGATCCGCCGCCCAAAGCCGTGCCTTTCTACAATGGTCGTCCCTGGTTCATACCGCTCGTCTATTCGATGTACGAACGACATGACAGGAAGATGCTCCGCGAACGCAAGAAGAGCTGAGTTCAACAATAGTGTTCCTGTTTCTCTGTGATGCCACAAGGGGGCAGTCTTTGCTGACGCTTTTGCAGAGCATCTTCCCGATGTGCTTTTCTGCATGGATGCGGAGAGCGTGCCCGCCGCCGCCGTCCGCTTCATCATGACATGGAACCCGCCTGCAGACCTAGTTCGCTACCAGAACCTCGAGGCGGTGTTCTGCATCGGTGCCGGCATCGACCAGTTTGCCGGCGCCGTCATACCCCAAAATGTCAAACTCGTGCGCATGGTCGACGAGGGCATTACCCGGATGGTGGTGGAATATGTTGTGATGGCAGTGCTGTCGCTCCATCGCAACCTGCATCTTTACATCGACCAGCAGCGTCAACATGTGTGGCAGGAGATCGTTCCTCAGGCACAAGCCGCCGACCGCAGCGTCTCGATCCTGGGAACCGGCGTTCTCGGCCATGCTGCACTTTGCAAGCTGCGAGACTTCGGGTTCAAACTCTCGGGATGGAGCCGGTCCGGGCGCGCGATCGAAGGCGTGGCCGGCTATCAAGGGCAAGAGGGCTTGCGTGACATGCTCGCGCAGATGCTTGCTACCCTTGACCGAGGACACGGCCGGACTCCTCAATCGCGACCTTTTCCGGAGCCTTCGGCCTGGCGCGTCTCTTGTCCATGTCGGCCGCGGCCGACAACTTGTTCCCGACGCGCTGATGGAAGCGCTGGACAGCGGGCAATTGTCGGGTGCCTTTCTCGACGTTGTCGATCCGGAGCCACTTCCGGCCGACAGTCTGCTTTGGGGCCATCCGCGCATCGTGATCACGCCTCACATCGCAGCCATCACGCAGCCGGCATCGGCTGCGCTGACAACGATCGAGAACGTGAAATGGCTTCGTGCAGGTATAGCACCTGTGGGCCTGGTCGATCTGGCTCCTGACACGTCTGTTTCTGCATTTTTGGCATTGCAATGAAACCGAATCCGGGACCTCCGCAGGCCAGCCGCCCACAAGGACGACATCATCCCGCCGGTTTCCTTTTAGAAAGCACAGGACCAGCGAAATTCTGTCTGAAATTGCCAGCGTCTATGAAGGCATTCAAGACACAGCCCCCGATGCCGTCTCGAGGGATCAATGGGATATGAAGAGTTTTCAAGGAAATCTCTTTTTGATCATGCCATGTTAGTCGGTGCGCGGCGATTAAGTTCCGGAGAACATTCGCGTATTGTCTATCCAATGATCCGGCTGAGGTCAGCGGCCGCAGGGATTGCAACGTTTTCCGGCTTTGCAGGCGAAGCTGACCAATGCAATCCACACGTCGTCATTTCGGGTGCCATGCATTACCTTGCCAGCCCACCGAGTGCGTGCTCCAAGGCTTCAAGGAACCGGTCTACGTGTTCGGCCTGGCAGACGAGAGGAGGGCGCACTTTCAGGGCGTCTTCATTGGCGCCTGTCGTGCTGACAAGTACGCCGTCGTCGCGCATCGCATTTACGACATTCAACGCCATGGCACGCCGGCTCGGTGCCGTTGCACCTTCCAGGCCGAGGTCGATGCCGAAAAACAGACCTGCGTTGCGAATGCCGCAAATGCCATAGGGCTGAGTGGCAAGCTTCTCCAGCCCGGTTCGTAGGCGCTCGCCCATGGCAAGTGCATGCTGCGGGATCTTGTCGCGCTGCAGAATGTTCAGTACCGCGTCAGCCGTGGCTATTCCCACGGTGTTGCCCGCGAATGTATTCGAGTATCGCGCTGTCGCACCAAACTGGTCCATCGGTGATTTCCGCCCGATGACAGCACCAATCGGAAAACCGTTGCCCATAGGCTTGCCAAGGGTAACTAGGTCCGGAACTATGCTGTGTCGCTCGAAGCCCCACATATGAGCGCCGGTTCGTCCGAAACCGGGTTGGACTTCGTCGGCGATCAGGAGGCCGCCTGCTTCCCGCACCGCCGCGATGCCGCTGGCGATGAAGCCGGGAGGATCGACCCAGACGCCGTCGCTGGAGAAAATGCTGTCGATTAGCAAGGCAGCAACGCCAATGCCGCGACGGTTTAGATCGACAACGGCGGCGCGAACCTGTGCTTCGAAGAAATCGGCGGCTTGTGATTCAGGCACGCCTGCCGGCCCGGGAAGGTCCACCATGCGTACGAGCGGACTGAGTTTGACCGCATCGCCAAGATTGGGCGACACCGATGCTGTCGCCGCGCTGGTGCCATGATACGCGTAAGACGAAACGATCACGCCTTCGTTGCCGCTCGCAAGCTTGGCAATGCGCAGGGCGAGGTCGTTCGATTCGCTTCCCGTGCATGTGAAGACGACCCGGTTCAACTCTGCGGGAAAAGTTGCAATCAAACGCTCGGCATAGTCGACAAGCTTTGGTTCGAGATAACGCGTGTTGGCGCTGATCCGGCCTGCCTGCTCAGCCATGGCAGCGTTGACCTCTGGATGGCAGTGGCCGAGAGAGGGCACATTGTTGTAGAAATCCAGATAGGCTCGGCCATCAGGGTCATATAGCCACATGCCTTCGCCGCGAACGAAATGCACTGGTCGGCGATACTGGAGCCTGTAGGAGGCTCCAAGGACACTGTCGCGACGCGCAATCAACTCGGACTCGCGCAAGGGAACATCCGCTTCCCCCGGTGTGTAACGATTTGGCATTAGATCTGTAGACATGTGTTTCCGCCTGCTTGAGAGTGCCGTGACAAATCTGCGAAGCGATCGCGAATTGTCGGTTCATGCTTGGTTAATTGTACCGCGGGGATATCCCGCTATGAGGATGATAGTTTCGCAGCTCGGCGGACTGCGGCATCGGCCTCCAGGGCTGCCAGAGGTGCGAGAATAGACAGGCCCCGCTCGGCGCGTGCGACATTTTTTTTAATGTACTGGGCCTCGTCAGGGAAAAGATGGGATCGCCAGTAATTGATCAAGATTAGCGCGCTTTGTCGCGCCCGCATCAGCCCGACAAGGAGCCGTGCCTCCTGTTCGGAAAGGGGAATTACCGACGCATATCCGGCAATCAGATATTCTGCCCCGCCCAAAGCGTGCATTGGATCGAAAACCATGTGGCTTGCAGCAACCGCGAGATCTTGAATCCGTGGTCCCCAACAGCCATCGCCGAAGTCAATGAAACCCAATCCATTTTCAGTCACCAGCGTATTGAATGGGCTTGGATCATTATGGGTAATCTGCCACGCAAGGTTTAATAACTGGGGTTCAATGAACTCGATATAGTTGCTCATCGCACGCCGCACGTTATCCGCAACGAGGCCAGACGGCAGGTATTGCTCCAGTTCCAAAAGTCTCGGCCAGCAGCCGATATGCCAAAGAACCGGGCGATGGGTCGCGGGCACATCAATCACCCCAAGAGCGAGGTTCAACCGGCCAAGTGCGGCGCCTGTGCGCAAAAGCAGGTCAGGCGTTAGGCTCGCCTGATGCAACGGAATCCCCTCTACAAAGTTCTGGAGATATCCGCAGACACCCTCTTCCTGAAAGAGGAGGGCCTCATTGCTCGTGCGCAGGATTTGAGGCGTGACGAACCCGCTGGATCCTTGCACCGCGGCTATGGCCGCGGACTGAAAGCGAAAACTGTCGATTGCCTCTGGCTGTGTCGATGTTTTGAGGATCAGCCGGCGGCCATCCGAAAGCGCTATCGCCTCGGTGCGTTCCACTTCTGACGACAATGTCGAAATCGATCCTGTTAAGCCGTAGTGGTGTTTCAAAAGTTCGGCACTTCGCTCGGCTTCAAACGAGCTCGGCCGCGTTGCCAGGATTGCGGTGGCGGCCCGGAAATAGGCTTCGCTCGGCGCGGACGGGAAATGCTGATAATCGCTGTCAAAAGCCTGAGAGTCGTCAAGGCGGCCCCCCATGATGACATCGTTACGAATGCCCAATTTTGAAGCTCCTCGCTTGTTGGAGATCGCTGCTTTCAGGCTTGTGCACATGAAAAGCGATGAGTTTACGGACGATCCCTTCGGCTGCATTGCGCCGATCCCCAGTCAGGACGGAAACGCACCGCAATGGATTTTCAGGGTAATATTGACTGTGATCACATATATCAATAGAGGAAATTATCAAGACGAAAATTGATTGCGGAATGTCATGGCTGTGGAATTCTGCCATCGGCAAAAGGAGGCGATTCCCTCTGTATCTTCAAGCAAGTCTTGTATATCTGCGCATCCGATCCGTCATTTCCAGACTTATGGATTTTCGCCATCGCCATTCCAATTGCATCAGATAAAAATCGTGATATGAGATCACAATTAGGTATTGCCTATTTCTAATGCGTGGGTAATATTTGTGCATGTTCACAACGCGATCGCTGAGCGCGAAGCGGTTTTAAAGCAACCAAATGCCACGACGTGATGGGTCGTGGTGAAGCTGGAGAATGGAATGATGAATAGCCCGATATCTCGTAGAACGCTTCTCGCCGGTGCTACCGCTCTGACGACTGCCTTGATCGCTTCGCGTCTGTCTGCAACGCCCGTTCTGTCCGTTACGAAGACCGACGGATCGTTTGATCGTATCAAGGCGGCGCAACGCTTGAGCTTCGGCACTTCGAACGATCAGCCATATTGCTTCATTGATCCGGCAACCGGCGAGATCGTCGGCATCGATGCGGAAATGATGCTTGCTGTCCTGGAGAAACTTGGAATTGCCAACCATGAAACGACCCAGGTCGATTTCGATGGCCTCATTCCAAGCCTCCTTGCGTCCAGGATGGATGTCATAGCCGACGCCATGTACATCACCGAGAAGCGCAAGAAGGTCATCAACTTCTCTGACGGCTGGTATCAGTACGGGGAGGCTCTGCTGGTTCAAGTCGGCAATCCGCTGGCTCTCCATTCGCTGGACGACTTGAAGAAGGGAGCAAAGGTGGGCAGCTATCTTGGAACGGTCTATCTCGACTGGCTCGCTGAAATCGACGGCGCCAAGGTCAGCAGTTACCCGGACGCTGCAAGTGCGATGGAAGATCTTCGCGCCGGGCGCCTGGATGCGGCAATCGTTGATGCTCCCGTCGCCGGTTTCGCCCTGGCGCGCAACGAGAAATACAAGAACGCCTTTGAGATGGTAAGCGACTATACGCCAAAGGAAATTGGCATCATCGGGGCTGGGTTCCGCAAGGAAGACGGTGCGCTCCTGGAGGCCTTCAATTGGGGCCTGAAAGCGATCAAGGAAGATGGAACCGACCTTGCCATATTGAAGAAATGGGGCCTGTCGGAACAGAACCGCTATCTCGGTTGAGCCGGTCCATCCCGACGCATGCTTTTTTGGCTGAGTCCCGAAGCGACGAACAGGCAGTGTGCGTGGCCATGCCACCGCACTGCCTCTGTGCTGTAACAATCTCTCGAATTCAGCAAACGTGAACCGAAAGCACTCCGGATTATGGACTTCTCAGTTAGTGATACCATCGAATTTATGCCGCGCCTCCTGTGGGGCGCCGTCACGACGATCGAGATAACCCTGCTTTCGATCGTCCTTGCAATGGCTCTCGGTCTTGTCCTTGCTGTTGTTCGATCGTCATCGAGCAAACTGCTGACCCTTCCGGCGACACTTTTCGTGGATCTGATCCGGGGAACGCCGCTGTTGCTCCAAATATTCTACATCTACTATGTTTTGCCGCTCGCAGGTATCACGCTGGATTCTTTCACGGCCGGGGTCATCGCTTTGAGCATGAACTATGCCGCCTATCTCAGCGAGGTCTTTCGGTCCGGGATCGTGGCGGTGCCACCGGGGCAGCGGGAGGCGGCGTGGTCGCTCGGAATTCCTGCGCGCGAGACCATGACGAGGGTGGTATTGCCGCAGGCAGTTCGCCTCGTCATTCCATCTGTCGGAAACTATTTCGTCTCACTGTTCAAAGACTCCGCTCTGGTCTCGGTCATTGCGCTGACAGAATTGATGCGGGCGGGACAATTGCTTGCATCTTCCACTTTCAAGCATTTCGAAATTTTTACGATCGTTGCGTTGATTTATCTTGCGATCAGTTATCCGGCGACCTGGCTGGTGCGCTGGGTCGAAAGGTATTTCAAAATAGGCAAGTTAAAAGATCCTATCGACCCCGTCCGACTTTGAACTCTTAGGCGCAGGCACAATTCCGAGGCAGAAATGACAATAATATCAAAAGAGTTATCCGCGCCGGTCAGCAAAAGAGAGATGGTTGATATCCGCGAGTTATCGAAATTCTATGGAACGTATGAAGTCCTGAAAAAGGTGAATTTTTCCGTCCGTGCGGGCGAGCGCGTGGTGATTTGCGGGCCATCGGGGTCCGGAAAATCAACATTGATCCGCTGCATTAACCGGCTGGAAAAATTCCAGTCGGGCAGCATTGTTGTCGATGGTGTCCCTCTCGACGATAATCCAGACAATGTTGACACGATCCGCCGCGAGGTCGGCATGGTGTTTCAATCCTTCAATCTCTTCCCGCATCTTACAGTCCTTGAGAACTGTACACTGGCGCCAATGATCGCCCGGAAGCTGTCTCAATCGGCTGCGGAGAAATTGGCTTTTGAGCTGCTCGACCGCGTTCAGATCGCAGATCAGGCTCGGAAATACCCTATGCATCTGTCAGGCGGCCAACAACAGCGCGTGGCCATTGCTCGAGCGCTATGCATGAAGCCAAGGCTGATGCTGTTTGACGAACCAACGTCTGCTCTGGATCCCGAAATGGTGACCGAGGTACTGGATGTGATCGTCGACCTGGCAAAGGAAGGTATGACGATGATCTGTGTGACCCATGAAATGGGCTTTGCCCGGCGTGTCGCAAACCGGGTTGCATTTATCAGCGATGGCAAAATTCTTGAAGAAGCGGATCCAGACACTTTCTTCGACAGCCCGAAACACGAGCGGACAAAGTCATTTCTATCTCGCATATTGTCCCATTAAGCGAGCCGCTCCGACGCATTGAACGGTGACCTCATGCATGCCTGGCCGATCAGGCCGGCATGCATTCGATGATAAAATCCATTCCCTGAATGATGTCCTGCTCAATGGCACTTCTCAGTGCCGATGGATTTCCGGCGGCGATGGCCGCCAATGCAGCCTCGTGGTGATCAGTCAGCGACGCGGCCTGTTTCTTGTCGCGATCGGCAGCACGGTCTCCTGACATCAGCAAGTTGAAGCTTGGACCGATCCGGAGCCACAATGTCTCGATAATATTGACTGCAATGCTCATTCCGGAGCTGCGGTAAAGCGTGAAATGGAAATCCTGATTGTTGACAAGATAACGCTTTGAGTCTCCGATGGCCAAAGCCGCCCGCATCTGTCCTTGGAGTTCGTAAAGGCGGGACAATTCGGGCGCCCCGATCAGCGGTCCGGCGGCCTGTGCTACAGATCCCTCAAGAATGACCCGTAGCTGTTTCAATTCCGCAAGGATTTCGCGCGTCATGTCAGGCACGGCAAAGGTTCTGTTCGGTCTAAGGACAAGCGCGCCCTCCGCCATCAGGTGCTGCACGGCTTCCCGAACCGGCATGGGGCTGGTGCCGAGTTCCTGTGCCAGATTTCGAAGGCTTACGGTATCGCCCGGCATAAATCGGCCTTTCATCAAAGCGTCTCGCAATGCCTGATAGCTCTGTTGCTGAAGGCTTTCCCTATCGACAGGTTTCATCTTTTGCGGCTGTTTTCTGTCCAAACCAATCGACGAGTTTTCTTCCGACTTTGCGGGCGCCAGGTTAAACGTTGAACTTGATCTTTTCACGGGAAGCTTGTTCCTTGATTGGTTGGACGGTGAGTCAATCAGAAGTCGACGCCCTGCCTTTTGCCTTTCAAATGATTTACCGGAATTAGACAGAGTTGCCACCCTGATGTTTGATCCCAGATTTTGATGTTGCAATCTTTGCGCAGGCTTGGAGAGATTCGCCAGGGGACAGGTTCTACACGGCAACGCCACGATGACGGAGGCAACCGTAGACTGTGGCCAGGCGGCGCAAGCGGGCTTCGGCGGCCGATAGTCGATTTTCACTGAGAGCTGGCCCGAGCGACCTCTCAGTGCAATCAACATCTGTGGTAGCTCAGGAGAAAACGCAATCACCAGAACGGCGCGTGTCCATCGTGCGCCGCCTCAGTGCTGCTACCTCTGCAAACAAGCGTGCCGAACCGGGATAGAGTTCTTCGGCTTCCCGCCTCGGAACCGCTTCCCCGGACACGGGTGATCAGCTTGAAACCGAGTTGGACTTCGGCATGATTGACGATCTGGCTCAATGCCGGCTGCGAGATGTTGAGCATCTGGGCGGCGATCCGCCCGGCCCGCAGCGCATGACCATACAGAAGATTTCGAGTTGGCGTGCTTGCATTGCGCGTCCGGGCTTTCTGGCCCATGGGCGGCAGGGGCATTTCAAAAGTCTGCGACGTTGCCCCATGCGGATTGCGAGAAGCGGTTCGGATGATAGGGGCGGGGATCGACCAGCGGGTCCGATCCCGTGACGATATCGGCGAGCAGATGACCGGCGCCGGGGCCGATGCCGAAGCCGTGACCGCTGAAACCTGCAGCCAGGATGAAGCCGGGCACCGCCGGGGTCTCGCCGATGGCCGGCACGCCATCCGGCGTCGAGTCGACGTAACCGGCCCAACTCGCCGTGATGCGGCGGCCCTTCAATGCCGGCAGCAGTTCCGCGGCGCGTTCGTAGGTGATGCGGATCGTACCCTGATCGACGGCCGGGTCGAGGATCCGCGTTTGCTCCATCGGCGTCGGACGGTCGAGCCGCCAGCGCGTCAGGCTCTCGTGACCGCTGCGCACGCCCTCAAGGCTGCCAGGCGACAGGGAACGCCAGCGGCGAATGAATATCGGCAGGAATTGAGCGGCAAAGCGGATTTGCTGGGCGGTCGGATCCACCCGGCCCCGGCCGCTGATCGCAAGCGTATATCCGCCATCGCCGCGGCGGGTCGCCGAGACGCGGGCCGTATGCAGCGCATCGGGAAGCACGCCTTCGCCGGGCGCGACGGAAAGGATCGATGATCGGATCGACGCCTGGGGAAACCGGATGCCCAGCTGGCGGCAGAAGGATGACGCCCAGGCCCCACCGGACAGGATTGCCGTGGCGGTGCGGATCGTCCCGTGCTCGGTGACGACGGCGGACAGTCGCCCGCCCTCCGTCTCGATGCCGCGCGCGGCGCAGTTCTGGAGTACGGTTCCGCCAAGCTTGAGGATTGCGCGAGCGACGGCAGGCGCGGCGCGGGACGGATCCGCGGTGCCGTCGCTTGGTGAAAAGACGCCGCCTTTCCAGGCGCGGCCGGTCGCCACCCCTCGCTCGGCGGCAGCGACGCTGTCCAGCATATGGGTTGTTACGCCGACGGTGCGGGCGTAATCCCGCCACCGCGCCCAGCCGGCCAGCTCTTCCTCGCTATTGCTCAGATAGAGCAGGCCGCAACGGCGAAAGCCGGTGTCTTCGCCGCTTTCTGTTGAGAATTGTTCCCAGAGATCGATGCTCTTGGTTGCCATGGGCAGTTCGCGGGCGTCGCGGTTCTGCTGGCGGCACCAGCCCCAATTGCGGCTCGACTGTTCGGCTCCGACGCGCCCCTTCTCCAGCAGGACGACTTTCAGGCCCCTTTTGGCAAGATAATAGGCGGCAAAGACCCCGACGATGCCGGCGCCGATGATCACGGCATCGGCCGAACGGGGGAGGACATCGGGGCTTTCCACAAGCGTGAGCGGTGCTGGCATGGCTATCGGTCTCCTGGTCGCTCATCAGCATAGCGGCTCGACCACACCAAGGGGTGCTGCACAAACCTGTTGCACAGCAGAAGATACCGTAGCAGTGCGTGAATGCCGACGATCGTGCGGAGGGCTTCTGGGCAGAATGAAATAGACAAGCTCCGCCATGGTGTTAAGCTCGGTCAAGAATTTCTGCAGCATATAATTCCGCCGGCCGTTCGGCGCTTTTCGGAGAGACAGGCAGATGAAACTCGACAGGATTGACATCAAGATTCTCTATGAGCTGCAGAAGAATGGCCGCATCACGAATGTCGAGCTGGCCGACTTGGTGAATCTCTCTCCCAGCCCGTGCCTGATGCGCGTCAAGAAGCTCCAGCAGGAAGGCTTCATCGAGGGGTATTCGGCGCAGATCAATGTCGGCAAGCTTGGTCAGACCCTGACAGTTTTTACCGAAATCACCTTGAAGAACCACCGGCAGATCGATTTTGCCCGGTTCCTCGCCGTCGTGGAGAAGATCGACCAGGTGATCGAATGCCATCTGGTGTCGGGCGGCTACGACTATCTCATCAAGTTCGTCACCGCCGGCATCGGCGAATACCAGGGGATCATGGAACGGCTGACCGACATGGATATCGGCATCGACAAGTATTTCAGCTTCGTCGTGCTGAAATCGCCGATCGTCAAAGCTCATATGCCCTTGACCAGCCTGTTCCCACTTTAGGCAGGGGCGGTGATCTGTGGCCCCACCGCCGTGGTCAATTGTGGCTGTAAGTCTTCACCAGTTCCAGATCGAGCTCAAGCGCGTCGAGCCACTTCGAGTAGGGATGATGCGGTGCCGTCAGCTGTGCCGGCGTGATCGCCTCGACTTGCGACCGCCACGCATCACGACGATCTCGCAACGGCCATTGATGCCATGGCGCGGCACAAAATTTTAAAATGCAGGGTTTTGCGATATTTCGCGAGTACCTGCTTGGCCCCCTCAGTCCTTCAACGCCCGGCGGACATCCGGATCCTCCAGTGTCTGGTCGAGGGTCTCGACGGTTCGTTCGAGAATGGCGTCGATATCGTCATCACTGCAGCAGAGCGGCGGGGCATAACCCAGCACGCCATTGGCGAAAGCACGGATGATCAGCCCGTTGTCCCAGGCCCGCTCGAAGATGCGCCGTGCCGGCTGGGCTTCGACGGGAAGGGGCGTCTTCGTCTTCTTGTTAGACACAAGTTCGATCGCCGCCAGCATGCCCCGGCCGCGCACGTCGCCGACCAGGGGATGATCCCGCAGGGCCTCAAGGCCCGCCATCAGCCGCGCGCCGGCTTTCACGCCGTTTTCCAGCAGGCCGTTTTCATAGAGCCTGAGCACCTCGAGGCCAACGGCAGCGCTGACGGGATGGGCCGAATAGGTGTAACCGTGGCCGACGGCAGAGGCGCCGGCGCCATCGGCAATCACCTGATAGACATGGTCGGCCATGAACACTGCACCCATTGGTACATAACCGGAGGTCAGGCCCTTGGCCGTCGTCATGAAATCGGGAACGATGTCGTCCTCCGAACAGGCAAACAGCGGACCGGTACGGCCAAAACCGGTGATGACTTCGTCGGCGACAAAGAGAATATCGAGTTCGCGGCACAGGTCACGCATGGCCTTGATCCAGCCTTTCGGGGGCACGATGACGCCGCCGGAACCCTGGATCGGCTCGGCATAAAACGCTGCGACCCGGTCCGGGCCAATGGCCTCGATCTTGGCGCGCAGGGCTGCAAGCGACGCCTCAATAATCGTCTGTGCATCCTCGCCCACGGGATTGCGATAGGGATAGGGGGATGGAATTTTATGCTGCCAGTGGAACGGAATGCCGAATCCGGCGTGAAAATTGGGGAGGGCTGTCAGGCCGGCGCCGACCGTGGAGGAACCATGATAGCCCTGCTCGATCGAGATGAACTGATCGCGCTGCGGCTGCCCTTTGGCGATCCAGTAATAGCGGATGAAACGGATCGTGCTGTCGACGGCGTCCGAACCGCCGAGGGTGAAGTAGATGTGGTTGAGGTCACCGGGGGCGCGGTCGGCGAGTTCGGACGCAAGACGGATCGCCGGTTCGCTGCCGAGGCCGAAATAGGCTGTCGCATAGGGCAGTTCCCGCATCTGGCGTGCCGCCGCCTCGACGATCGAATCATGGCCGTAGCCGGCATTGACGCACCACAGGCCTGCAAATCCGTCGACAAGCTGATGGCCGGATGCGTCGGTCACCGTCGCACCCTTGGCGGAGGCGAGAACGCGAACACCTTGCTGCTCATGGCCGCGATAGGAGGCGACCGGATGGATGAGGTGGGCGCGATCAAGCTCGATGAGGGAATTGTTGAACATTGTCATCTCCGGGTCAGCCGAGGGCCTGATTGGCAAGGGCAAAGGTGGTGACCGCCGGTGCGGCGTGTGGGATAGCGACAGGTCGCGCCATGGCGATGCCGCCGCCGACAGGGGCGAGGCCGTGATCGGCAAGCCAGGGAGCAAGGCCAGTGCCAGCGCCGGTGTCGACGCGCAGGTAAGCGCCTTGCCGGCGGCTGATGAAGTGGGAAACAAGCGCCTTGGCGTCATCGAGATGTGGCGCGACGACGGGGCCAATCACCTCGCCCCGGCCGAAGCTGCGCATGGCGGCAAAGGCCGAAACGCTGTCGCCGCGGCGGATCAGGGCAAGCGTGCCGACATCGGCAAGCTTGCGGATGAGCGCAGTGCGGTCGGCGCCATAGGCCTGCCTGTCGAGGTCTATAATGGCAGGAAGGTCGCCTGCGACGGCGACGTGTGTGTTTTCAGGCGCTGCGATGGCCACTGCAATGCCCTGATGCTGGACGATGCTTCCCGTTTCCCGGAAGCCCAGCCGTTCATAAAGGGGCAGTCCATCAGCCGTTGCGACAAGGCGCAGCGGCCGGCCACCGGCAAGCCCCATCGCCGCCTCCATAAGCCGCCGCCCAACGCCGCGTCCGCGCATGCCCTCGTCAACGATCACCATGTTGATCGTGGCGCACTCTTTGCCATAGGGCGTCATCAGGATGGTGCCGGCAACCTCCCGCCCGTCAGCGATTGCGACGAAGCCTTCGCTCAGGTCAATCGCCAACCGCCAGTCTTCCAGCCGATGCGGCCAGCCGGCCTGGCGGGACAGCCGGACGGCACCGTCGAGATGTTCCTGTCCAATGGGTACGATGGTAATGTCGATCGACTGCATGGGGCAATACCTTCATTTTCTGATCCCAAATGTTACGGGCAATGCGCCGGAAGATTGTCTGAAGGCGGCGCAAGCCGCGATATCTTCAACCGTAGCCGCAGCTGCCCGCCGCATCTTATGCCGTGGGGTCGCCGCAGGCATGGCTGGAACGGCGCCTCATCCCGTGCGATCGTGGCCGCCCTGCGCAACCAAATACCATTCGGGCAGGGTGATACGGAACTTTCTGCTTTCAAATCCCCCAATTCAGTCGGCGCTGGTGCCATAAGCCGACCTATGATCTTGCCATCATCAGACCGGCTCCAAGGCCGCCTATCGAGGACGACGCGCATGACGACCTTCCGCCCGAAATTCATCACCTTCGACTGCCACGGTACTCTGATCAATTTCCAGATGGCGGAAGCGGCGCGCGACCTCTATGGAAGCCGCATGGATGAGCCGAAGATGCTGGAGTTCATCAAGAATTTTTCCGCCTACCGCCTGGACGAGATCATGGGCGACTGGAAGCCCTACGCGGATGTCGTTCACAATTCCCTGGAGCGATCCTGCAAGCGCAATGGTATCGCTTTCACGGAAGAGGATGCCAGAGCGGTCTATGAACGGGTGCCAACCTGGGGACCGCATGCCGATGTGCCGGCGGGCCTTGCCAAGGTTGCCAAGGAAATTCCGCTGGTCATCCTGTCCAATGCCATGAACTCCCAGATCATGTCCAATGTGGAGAAACTCGGGGCGCCCTTCCATGCCGTCTATACGGCCGAACAGGCCCAGGCCTACAAGCCACGCTTCCAGGCATTCGAATACATGTTCGACATGCTCGGCTGCGGTCCGGAAGACATTCTGCATTGCTCGTCCTCCTTCCGCTACGATCTGATGTCCGCCCATGACCTGGGAATCAAGAACAAGGTCTGGGTCAACCGTGGCCATGAACCCGCCAATCCCTACTACGGCTATGTGGAGATCGCCGGCATCTTCGACCTGCCTGGCGTCGTCGGGCTCTAAGGAAAGACAAACCCATGAAATATCTGTCTTACTGGCACGATACGGCACCCGGGTTCACGGGCGCCGTCGAGGGCCCGATCGAGGGTCACTACGACGTTGCGGTGATCGGCGGCGGCTTTACCGGGCTTGGCGCAGCGCGGCAGCTTGCCAAGGCCGGGACGAAGGTGATCGTGCTGGAGGCGGTAACCGTGGGTTACGGCGCGTCGGGACGCAACGGCGGCCATCTCAACAACGGCCTGGCGCACAGCTATCTGGCGGCGAAGGCGGAGATCGGCAAGGAGCGCGCCATTGCGCTCTACCAGGCACTGGATGCCTCGATCGACACCCTGGAGGCCATCATTGCCGAAGAGGGCATCGACTGCAATTTTCGCCGGGCAGGCAAGCTGAAGCTTGCCTCCAAGCCGTCGCATTTCGACAGCATCGCGAAGAATTTCGAGGCGGTGCATGCCGAAGTGGATGCCGACACCGCGCTGCTTTCGTCCGCCGACCTCAAGCGTGAGGTCGGATCGCCCTTCCAGGGCGCGATGCTGTCGAAGAAGAGCGCGATGATGCATATGGGGCGTTATGTTGTCGGCCTGGCCGGGGCGGCCAGCCGCAGCGGTGCGGTCATTGCCGAGAAGGCGGCGGTCACGGAGCATACCCAGACGGGCGGTCGGCATGTTCTGAAGACGGCAAGAGGCATTGTGACGGCAGATCAGGTTCTGGTTGCCACCGGCGCCTATACCAGCCCGAATTTCGGGTACTTCCGGCGTCGCATCATCCCGGTCGCCAGCTTCATCATCGCCACCCGACCGCTGACGGATGCGGAGGTTGCGGCGACCATGCCGGGCAACCGCACCTGCGTGAATTCGATGAATATCGGCAATTACTGGCGTCTATCGCCGGACAACCGGCTGATCTTCGGCGGCAGGGCGCGTTTCTCGGCCACGTCCGACCAGCGATCCGACGCCAAGGGCGGCGCGATCCTGCGCGAAAGCCTCGTCCGGCTCTTTCCGCAGCTCGCCAAGGTCGAGATCGACTATTGCTGGGGCGGGTTGGTCGATATGACCAAGGACCGTTTTCCGCGGGCAGGCTATCAGGATGGAGTGTGGTACGCGATGGGCTATTCCGGCCATGGCGCACAGCTTTCCACCCATCTCGGCATGACGATGGCCGATGCCATGCTCGGCCGGCCGGATCGCAATCCGCTCAAGGGCCTCGACTGGCCGGCGGTTCCGGGCCATTTCGGGACGCCGTGGTTCCTGCCGCTGGTGGGGCTTTATTACAAGGCGCTCGACCGGTTCCAGTAGCGCATACCGGTTTCCGGCTGGCAGACAAAAAAAGGGGAGTTGTTCTGGCAACTCCCCTTTTATGCCTGCAGATCGCGGAAGGTTCAGGCGAGCCCGCCGATGTGGAAAGACTTCATTTCCAGATATTCGTCGATGCCGGCCCTGGCGCCTTCGCGGCCGAGGCCGGACTGTTTGACACCGCCGAACGGTGCGACTTCGGTGGAGATGGCACCGGTGTTGAGGCCAACCATACCGAATTCCAGCGCCTCGCCGACGCGCCAGGCGCGTTTCAGGTTCTCGGTGTAGAAATAGGCGGCAAGGCCAAAGGGCGTGCCATTGGCGATGGTCAGCGCCTCTTCCTCGGTTTCGAAGCGGAAGAGCGGCGCCACCGGGCCAAAGGTCTCTTCGCTGGCAAGCTGCATGTCCGTCGTGGCACCGGTGAGGACCATGGGGGCGGCATATTGTTCGCCGGCCGGCATGTCCGTGCGGGTCGTGACAATCGTCGCGCCCTTGGCCAGCGCGTCTTCGACATGGCGGTTGATCTTGGCAATGGCGGCCTGGTTGATCATTGGCCCGATCGAAACGCCGGATTCGGTGCCGGGTCCGACCTTCATCGCGTTGACACGGCTGCTGAGTTTTTCTGCAAAGGTCTCATAGACACCGGCCTGCACGAGCAGGCGGTTGGCGCAGACGCAGGTCTGCCCGCCATTGCGGAATTTCGAGGCGATCGCACCTTCGACGGCCAGATCAAGGTCGGCGTCGTCGAAGACGATGAATGGCGCATTGCCGCCAAGTTCCAGCGAAAGCCGCTTCACGCTATCGGCGGCACCGCGCATCAGCAGCGAACCGACCCTGGTTGAACCGGTGAAGGAGATCTTGCGGACCGCTTCGTTCGCCATGATCTCGTTGCCGATGTCGGTTGGCATGCCGGTGACGATATTGACAACGCCGGCCGGAATGCCGGCCTTTTCTGCAAGCCAGCCGATTGCCAGCGCCGAATAGGGCGTGAATTCGGAAGGCTTGATGACCACGGTACAGCCGGCGGCAAGGGCAGGCGCGACCTTGCGGGTGATCATCGCATTGGGGAAGTTCCAGGGCGTGATGATGCCGCAGACGCCCACCGGCTCCTTCAGGACGACGATCCGCCGGTCCGGCGTGGGCGACGGGATGGTGTGGCCCTCGATGCGCCGGGCTTCCTCGGCGAACCATTTGACGAAGGAGGCGCCGTAACGGATTTCGCCGCGGGCCTCGTCCAATGGCTTGCCCTGTTCCGTCGTCAGGATCAGCGCAAGGTCCTCGATGTGCTCAAGCATCAGTGCATGCCAGGCTTCGAGCAGGGTGGCCCGTTCGGCATGGGTCTTCTTCTTCCAAGGTCCATAGGCGGCGGAGGCCGCCTCGATGGCCGCGCGTGTCTCGCCAGAGCCCATGTCCGGCACGGTGCCGACCACGGTTTGGCTGGCTGGATCGATCACGTCGATCGTGTTGCCTGACACTGCCGGCGTCCACTGGCCACCAATCAAAGCGTGTTGCCGGAAAAGACCCGGTTCTTTCAAGGTCTGCATTTTTCTGTCCTGTCCCAACTGGATCATAGTGCTGCAAGAACGGCGGTGGTAATCGCCTCTGTCCGGTCCTTGCCCGGAATGGTGCCCATGCCGCTTGCGGTGGTGCGCTCGACGGCCGCCATGATGGCAGCGGCAGCGTCGGTTTCGCCCAGGTGGTCGAGCATCATCGCTCCAGACCAGATGGTGGCGATCGGGTTGGCGATGCCGAGATGAGCAATGTCGGGCGCAGAACCATGCACCGGCTCGAACATCGAGGGTGCGCTTCTGTCCGGATTGATGTTGGCGGACGCGGCAAAGCCCAAACCGCCCTGGATGGCGGCGCCGAGGTCGGTCAGGATATCGCCGAAGAGATTGGACGCGACGACGACGTCGAGGGTCTCCGGCGCCATGACCATGCGCGCGGCCATTGCGTCGATGTGATAGCTGGTGACCTCGATATCCGGATACTCGGCCGCGAGTTGATGGGTGACCTCGTCCCAGAAGACCATCGAGTATTTCTGTGCGTTCGACTTGGTGACGGAGGCGAGCTTGCCGCGACGGTTGCGCGCCTGTTCGAAGGCGAAACGCAGAATGCGCTCGACGCCCGTGCGGGTGAAGATCGAGGTTTCGACCGCCACTTCATTGGCTGTGCCCTGATGGATGCGGCCGCCGGCGCCGGAATATTCGCCCTCCGTGTTCTCACGGATGCAGAGGATGTCGAAGGCGTCCGCCTTCAGCGGACCCTGAACCCCCGGCAGCAGGCGATGGGGGCGGATATTGGCATATTGCACGAAGCTCTTGCGGATCGGCAGCAGGAGGCCGTGCAGCGAAACCGAATCCGGCACCTGCTGCGGCCAGCCGACCGCGCCGAGCAGTATGGCGTCGAAACTGCGCAGCGTCTCGATACCGTCCTGCGGCATCATCGCGCCGGTCTCTCTGTAGAAAGTGCAGGACCACGGGAACTCGGTGCCTTCGAGGCCAAAGCCGGCTGCACCGGCGGCTTTCTGCAGCACGGACCAGGCAGCCGCCGTGACATCGCCTCCGATGCCGTCGCCGGGAATGAGGGCAATATTATGGGTTTTCATTGCGGTTGTGTCCTCAAAGGCTGATCAAGACGCTCTTGCTCTTGCGGTTGGCGTGGAAGGCTTCGCGGCCGAGATCCTTGCCGATGCCCGATTGCTTGTAGCCGCCGGTCGGCAGGATATGGTCGCGCGAGCGGCCGTAACGGTTGACCCAGATCGTGCCGGCCTGAAGGCGACGGGTGATCCGGATCGCCCGGGAGAGATCGCGGGTGAAGAGGCCGGCGGCCAGCCCATAGGTGGGATGCTCGGCCAGTGCCAGCGCCTCCTCCTCGTCGAGGAAAGTCTGGAGTGTCAGCACAGGGCCGAAGATCTCTTCGGTCACGGCCGGCGAGGTTGCGTCGACCCCGGCAATCAGAGTCGGCGCATAGAAGTAGCCGGAGGCATCCATGGGCGCGCCGCCGGCCAGGCATTCGCCACCGGCCGCCACCGTGGCCGAGACGATCGACTGGATGCGCTGGCGCTGCTTGTCCGAGATGATCGGCGAATAGCGGGCGCTGGCATTCCAGGTCGGCACGGGATGAACGCCATTCATGTGACGCAGGATCGCTTCGGTGAGCGGGGCGGCAACGCTTTCCTCGACGATCAGGCGCGAACCGGCGACGCAGGCCTGGCCGGCATTGCTGATGATGCTGGTGGAGATCGCCGCCGCCGCTTTGTCGAGATCGGCATCGGCGAAGACAAGCTGCGGACTCTTGCCGCCGAGTTCCAGGGTCATGGGTTTGATTCCGGTGCGGGCGACGTTTTCCATGATCGCGGAACCTGCGCGCGTCGAGCCGGTGAAGCTGACCTTGGCGATGTCGGGATGGCCGGTGATGGCATTGCCGGTCACCTGGCCGTCTCCGAGCACGACATTGATCAACCCGGCCGGCAGGCCGGCGCGCACGGCAAGTTCCGCCAGATAGATGGCGGAAAACGGCGTCATCTCGGAGGGTTTCAGGACCACGGCATTGCCGGCGGCAAGGGCCGGGCCGAGCTTCCAGACGGCCATGGAGATGGGGAAATTCCATGGCGTGATCGCGCCGACCACGCCATAAGGTTCGGTGAGGATCATGCCGAGATTGCCGTCATCGGTCGGCACGAGATCGCTGCCTTCCTTGTCGGCGAACTCGGCGAAGAAGCGGATCTGCTCGGCGGATATGGCGATATCCCCGTCAACGAGATGGCCGACCGGCCGGGTCGAGGACAGCGCCTCCAATCTGGCAAGCGCCGTCGCTTCCTGCTGGATCATATCGGCCCAGCGGTGCATCACGTTCAGCCGCTCGCGCGGGCGGACACCGCCCCAGTTACTTGTCTTCAATGCGGCCTTGGCGGTCTCGACCGCACGATCGACCATGTCGGCGTCGGCCAGCGGGCAACCGGCATAGGCCTTGCCATCGGAGGGCCGTTGCATGGGGATGACGCCATCGGCCTCGATGAGGCTATCCCCGATGAAATGCCCGATGGGAAGGGACAGGCTGTCTGGATCGAAACTCAGGGTCATTCGGATTACCTCGGATCGCTGTGATGCGACGCTACCGGATCCGCAGGAGTAGCTTGCTCCGATCACGGCCGGAGCCACGGCTGAAAACCCCGTTTTACAATCGTCGCGCAGCTTATTGTTCGGCGCCTGGTCGTGGCAGCAGCGGACGGGATGGTCGCCGCTGCCAGCATTTCAGGCCGTCACATAGATCTTGCGGACCGTTTCGATCGTCCGCCAGGTTCCAACGAAACCGGGTTTCATGACAAAGCTGTCGCCGGCCTTGTAGGTCACCGGCTCGCCGCCTTCCGGCGTGATTTCCACCAGGCCAGAAAGGATATGGCAGAACTCGAATGTCTCGCCTTTGATCGAGTGGGTAAGGCCCGGGGTGGCCTCCCACACGCCGGTATGGATCGTCTCGTCGCGGGCAGCGTCCTGGGCCCAGGTCTTGAAACTTGGGGTCCCGGAGATCAGCCGTTCTGGCGTCGGCAGGGCTTCGCGCGGGGCAAAGGAAGGGCTGGGTTCAATGGTTTTCAGAAGCGACATGGTTTTCCTTTCGGGTTGAAACTTCAGTATCCGCGACGGCGATCGACAAGGCCGACCGGATCGAGACCGGAGCGCAGGCGCTTGATGTTGTCGATGACGGCGCGGGCGGCGGTCTGCGGTTGCGTGACACTGGCCACATGGGGGGTCAGCAGGATGCGGGGGTGGCTCCAGAACGCATGGCCTGGCGGAAGCGGCTCGGGATCCGTCACATCGATCACGGCACCGGAGAGCCGACCACTATCGAGGGCTGCCAGGAGGTCTTCGTGGTTGAGTTGTGGTCCCCGTCCGGTATGAACGAGGCCTGCCCCTTCAGGCAGGCGGGCGAAGAGATCCGCATCGAGGAAACCGCGCGTTTCGTCGGTCAGGGGCAACAGGCAGATCAGAATGTCGGTTGCCGACAGCATCTTCTTCAGGCCTGCGTCTCCGGCTTGGCATGTCACGCCTTCGATCTGGCGCTGCGTGCGGCTCCAGCCGGCAAGCTGGAAACCGAAGGGCTTCAGCCGCTCGAGCACGGCCTGGCCGAGCATGCCAAGTCCGAGCACGCCGACACGGCGCTCGGGTGCCTGCACAGCGGCAAGAGGCTTCCAGAGTTCGGTTCGCTGCTGTATCAAATAGGCAGGCAGGTCGCGATGAAGCGAGAGCACGGCAAGCGTCACATATTCCTGCATCATCCGCACGATGCCTTCTTCCACCATGCGGACGACCTTCACATGAGGGGGCACGTCGGCAATGTGAAACTGATCGACGCCGGCGCCGATGGAAAACAGCACCTCGAGATTGCGGTAGCGTTGCAGGTCTTGCGGAACGGTCCATGTGATCAGGTAACGCACCGATTCCGGATCGACAGCGCCGGGGTCCATGGAAAAAGGTAGATCCGGCAGATCGTGTGCAAACGCCTCCTGGAAGATGGCGCCGCGGCGGGCATCGGAGTGAAAGAGGAAGGTCATGGGCGGGGATCCATTCGCTATCGGTCGAAAATTCATGCAAAGCAGCGCTTGCCGAGCGCCTCGATCATCGACTGGCAGGACGAAAGCTCACCCGCCAGGATGTATTCGTCGGGTTTGTGGGCGCGGCCGATATCGCCCGGGCCGCAGATAATGGCGTCGATGCCGGCTGCCTGAAAGAGGCCTGCTTCCGTGCCGTAGCTGACGGCGGCCAGAGGCTCCTGGCCGGTGAGTTCCGCCAAGAGGTCGGCAAGCGCCGTCTGCCGCGCCAGGGAGAGGGCGGGATAGGCGCTCAGGTCTTCCCATTCGACGCCGATCCCGGATGCCCGCAATGCCTCGGCTGCGCAGCGGACCGGCGTCAGCAAGGTCGCGGGATCCACTCCGGAGATGGCGCGTGCCTCGACATCCAGTGTGCAGAAATCGGGAATGATGTTCAGCGCCTGGCCGCCCTGGATCAGGCCGGCCTGCAACGAGGAATAGGGTGGTTCGAAGGTCCGGTCGAACGGTCCGTTGGCAATGTCGTCGGCGGTCGATACCGCTGTCTGCAGCACGCTCGCCATGGCATGCACCGCATTGAGGCCTAGATCCGGCCGGGAGGAGTGACCGGAGCGGCCCCGAAGCGTGATACGGGCGGCGGCCTTCCCCTTATGTGCGAGGATCGGCCGCATGCCGCTGGGCTCGCCGATCACCGCGCCCAGAGGGGCTGCGCAAAGCTCCGGCAACCGGGCAAGAAGATGGGGCACGCCGCGACAGCCGGCTTCTTCATCATAGGAAAAGGCGAGATGGATGGGCCGGGCAAGGGGCGAGGCGGCAAGTGCGGGGACGGATGCCAGCACAGCGGCAAGAAACCCCTTCATATCAGTGCTGCCGCGGCCATAAAGCCGTTCTCCCTCGCGCCGCAGGGTGAAGGGATGACCGGTCCAGCCGGTCTCTTGCGCGGGGACCACATCCATATGACCGGACAGGATATAACCGGCTTGATCCGAAGGGCCGATAGAGGCGAAGAGATTGGCCCTATCGCCTTCCGGTCCGGGAAGAATATGCACTGGAATGCCGAAGCCCTGGAGATAGGCGCTGATCCATTCTACGATGGAAGAATTGGGCGTGCCGACGACCGATGGGAAGCTCACCAGCGCTGTCAGGATGTCGGTGGCATTCATTCCGTTACGTTGTCCCTTGTGCGGCTTTTGGTCCCTGCTTCGGACCTTGATTCTGTTCCGATTTGCAAGATTAGGGGTGAACGAGACCAATGGCTGCCGAAAGCAGCCGCCATACGGTAATTTCTTGTGTAGGAGGCAGCCGTAGAAGCGGAATGTTCTGCAATGGCCGGCTAGGATGCTTTCAACAGATGTCGTTGTGCCACCGATGGATGGATCATGTGGCAGCGGAGAGGCGGATGATAGATTTGAAGATGCCGGAGACGTTGCATGTCGATGCATTCCAGATGCGCATCGCCGACATTGTCGATGTCGATCTTGGGCAGTTGCATGCCTTGTCCATGGCCGTCGGCTGGCCGCATCGGGCAGAAGACTGGCAATGTCTGAGGGAACTCGGACATGGTGTCGTCGCTCTTGATGAGATCGGCCGAGTCATGGGTTCGGCCATGTGGTTCCCGCACGGCGAGAGTTTCGCGACCCTTGGAATGCTGATCACGTCGCCGCGGCTGCAGACGAACGGAACGGCGAAATGGCTGATGCAGCGTGTCTTGGCCGGGTGCCCGGGCACCAGGTTCCGGCTGAATGCAACGCGGGCAGCGCGCCGGCTGTATCGTTCGCTGGATTTTGTGGCGCAGCGGACCGTCTTTCAGTGCCAGGGAAGGGCGCACACACCGGAAAGAACGGACGATCTGGCTGACGGTCACGCGCTTAGGCCGCTCCATGCAGGCGACCTTGATGCGGTGATCGCATTCGATACGCCAGGCTTTGCCGTTCCTCGTCCCCTTCACCTAATCCGTCTTTTCGAGGATTCACTTTGCTATGGACTGTTTCGGGGCGAGGAGTTGCGTGCCTATTCGATGAGTCGCGCTTTCGGGCGAGGCCATGTCCTGGGTCCGATCGCTGCCTTCTCTGTGGACGACGCGATTGCGGTTGCGCGGCCGCACGTGGACGCGCATATCGGTCGTTTCCTGCGTATCGACACCCATATCGAATCCGGTCCCTTCTCAAGCTTTATCCAGCAATGTGGCCTGCCGGTCTTTGATACCGTCACGACCATGACGCTTGGCGAGGGTGTCGACTACGGCCAAGCAGGCGAGGAAAGCGCCGCGCTCTTCGCCCTTGCCTCGCAGTCAATCGGGTGACCTGTCCGGATCAGGTGAACGTTTCGCTACGCTGCAGCCTTTGTCGCTGACCGTCGCCTATGCGCAGACAGGACGCTCAAGCCGCCTTGCGATCCAAAACCGATATCGGTTCACAAGCCAATGAAGGATGTGGTGGAGGAGGACGCGTCAAGGCGTTTTCCGCGGCCTCCAATCGTACCGATTGGCTCACATCATTCCCGGCGCGCCGAGATTTGTGCCGTCTATCATGCGGCTGTATCGAAATGGATGTGGGTCGACAATCGGTGTGTCTCCGGCAATCAGATCGGCCGCGAGCCGGCCAGCGCCTGGTCCAATGCCAAAGCCATGGCCGGAATAGCCGGTCGACAGATAGAGGCCGGGCATGGATTCGACAGCCGAGATGACCGGAATTGCATCCGGTGTGCAATCGATCAGGCCGCCCCAGCTTTGCATCACTTTCAGGTCGGCGAGTTCAGGGTAGGCCTTGCGGAGGAATTGCACCCCCTTGTCCACGAGCGCGGGATCCGCGGAGGGATCCAATGTACGGATGCGCTCAAAGGGGGAAGGGCGGTCGTTCGTCCAGCGCATGAAGGCCTCCGGTCCCTCAAAGAACGAACGGCCGATCGCAAACTTCAGCTTGGCGCGGCGCTCCTTGAACATCGGCCAGAACGGCTTTGCGTAGCGCAAACCCTGCGGGGAAATTTCAACGGTTCCGCGTCCGCTGAGGCCGACCGTGTAGCCGCCGTCCAGCCGACGTCGGATCGTGACGTCGTCCATGGAAAGCCCGCCTTCGGTGACGTTCGCTGTCGGAGCGGTAAAGAAGGACGTAGAGCGCACGCAAGCCTGCTGGAGACCGAGACCTTCGTGACGGCAAAACAACGACGACCATGCGCCGCCGGCCAGCAGGACCGCATTGGCGCGAATGACACCCTTTTCGGTGACCACCGCCGAGACGCGCCCGCCGCTGGTTTCAAGACCACGTGCGGCACAATTCTGATGCAGCGTGGCGCCGTGTCTCCGTGCGCCTTCTGCAATGGCGGGGCCTGCGGTAGACGGCTCGGCGTGACCATCGCTCGGGGAATGAACGCCGCCGATCCAGTCACCGACGCTGCCCGGCGTCATCTTTTTGGCTTCGGTCGCCGTCAGCAGGCGGCTGTGCACGTTATAGTTACGCGCCTTCTCAATCCATTCGCCCCATTGTGCCATATCGGATTGAGATTTGGTGACATAGATCAGACCGGCCTGGCGAAAGCTGACATCGACACCGAGTTCGCCACTCAGCCTGTTCCAGATCTCCAGACTGTGCCGGGCGAGGTCCAGTTCTCTGAAGTCACGGTTCTGCTGGCGGCACCATCCCCAATTGCGGCTCGACTGTTCGCCGCAGATCACGCCCTTTTCGAGCAGCGCCACGGAATGGCCCTTCTGGGCCAATGCATATGCAGCTGACGCGCCCGCGATGCCGCCGCCGATGATCACGACATCTGCGGAAGCCGGTAGACGTTCGTCGCTGACAACCTTCTGTACGGGGGGAGACATGGGTTATCCTTTCAGTCCTGCTGTCTTTCGATAAATCTGCATTGATATGCTCTCAGAGATGCGTATCGAGCACGCTCATGATCCACATGAGCGTCACTTCGCCGTCCGAGCGATTGTAGAGTTGGTGCGGGAGGACGCTCTTGAATTGAAAACTGTCACCCTCGCTCAGGACGGACACGGTGTCGCCGACCTTCAGCGTGACCTCGCCGGTCATCACGAAGCCACCCTTCTGTCCCTGGCCGATCAGCACGTCCTGGGTCTCGCTGCCCGGCGGCATCGTCACGATCATGAAGCGGAGGTTCTCATCCGGCTGAGGAGACAGCAGTTCCTTGGTCAACCCGCTTTCGTTCATGATCACGCGCAGACGATCGGATTTGCGCCGTACATAGACGGGATCATTGTCAGTTGTGGGCTCATTGGCGCTCAAGAGTTCCCAAAGGTTTACTCCAAGCGCAATCCGCAAACGCTGCAACGTCTTCATGGAGGGATTCGAGAGCCCTCGTTCGATCTGGCTGATGATGCCGACCGATAAGCCTGCCTTGGTGGCGAGATCAAGGATTGTCAGTTCTCGCTCACCACGCAATTTGCGGAGGCGCTCGCCCATTTTGCGAGCGTCGCCCGGTGACAAAGACCATGCAGCGGAGGACCCCATGCGTATATCCGGCTCTTCTACGCAGCCGGATCATATTCAATCCGGCGTCAAGATTTCATTTTATTGTTGGCCTCAGCGTTAGCTTACGCGCCGCAATCGCGCAATCCTTGAATGCGACAAAAATTTAGGCCCCCTGCATATTTTTTTATCACCGCCTTATTTTGCAGCATAAGTATCTAAAAAGTGAGGGTTTTCAGCAGCTTCATCTGTGAAATAGCGCGATACTCAACGTTGACATCAAAATCATTATATTGAAATATGATGACGTAAAATGAAAATTCGCAGCAATCACTAGTTCCTCGCACCAGGAGTTCAGTCATGTTCGATGCGCCTTCCCAATTCACTTTGTCCCGCCGTCGTTTACTTACCTATGGCGCAGGCCTCGCTGCCGGTTCGATGATCGGCACCCGCGCATTCGCGTTGGAAAAGCCCAAGCTTAAGACAGTTAAGGAAGGCGTGATCACCATCGCCATGAGTGGAACCATGCCTGTGACGGGCTTCAAGGATGGAAAGATCACTGGCAGCGATGCCGAAATGGTTGTCGCTATTGCCGAAAAGCTCGGCCTCGGTGTCGAGCCGAACATCATGGCTTGGTCGGCAACTGTGGAATCGATCAAGACCGGCCGCGCCGACATCATGTGCGGTAATATGGGTTGGAACACCAAGCGTGTTGAGGCGATGCTGTTGACGGATCCTATCTATTACAACGGTAATTTCATCACCATGCGCAAGTCGATGCCCTTTGATGGTACATTCGACTTGAATGATGCCAAGGGCTTCACGGTCGGCACCGGTACCGGATACAGCTATGTGCCCGATCTGAAGAGCATCCCCGGCGTCAAGGAAGTCAAACTCTACGATACAGTCGATGCTTGCATCCGGGATGTGCTGGCGGGTCGTCTGGATTTTGCCGTGATGGATTCCATGAACGTCGATTACATGATCGCGCAGAATCCAGGGCTCGACCTGAAGCAGCTCTCGATCAAGCCCAACACAGTCTATCCGAGCCTGTCAGGTCGCGGTCAGGCCGTCATGGGCATGAACAGCGAAAACACGGATCTGTTCGATGCTGTCAACGAAGGCATCAAATGGCTGTGGAAGACCAAGAAGAACGCTGAACTGCTCGCCCGCAACGGCATGACGAGCGGAGAATATATGATTCCGATGGAGAAGAACCCTCGTGTCGGCGTCGACCGGGACGAAAAGGGGAGCTATATCGGTCCAGCGGCGCATACGCCGAAGGATTTCTCGGCCTATTTCGCCTGATTACCAAACGGGCAGGCACCGATCCCGGCCCTGCCCGTGATAACCCCCTAATTCAACCTTGATCCCCGTGCGAGAGGAGGCTCTGGATGCCCGCTGAATTGGTTTCAGGCCCGGTTGCCGACGGTCGCTCCGGCAATTCACCACTTCCCTTGGTGAAGATTGCCGATCTGCATAAATGTTACGGCCCGCTTGAAGTTCTCAAAGGTATCGACATCGAAGTCCATGCCGGTGAGAAAATCTCGATCATCGGACCGAGCGGATCCGGCAAGACGACCCTTCTGCGCTGCATCAACTACATCGAGACGCCGACCAGCGGCCATATTTCCATTGATGGAGAAGTCATTGGCGAGAAGACGATAAACGGCCGCCGGATCGCGCTGCCTGATCGGGTTCTCGCGCATCAGCGTTCAAAGATCGGCATGGTGTTCCAGCGGTTCAATCTGTTTCCCCATCTCACCATTCTGCAGAATATACAGATCGGTCCGGTCAAGGTCGGGCGTCGACCCGCAGCCGAGGTGCGCGAACTAGCGCTTGAACTTCTCGATAAGGTCGGCCTTGCCGAGAAGCGTGATGCCTATCCCGAGATGCTCTCGGGCGGACAGCAGCAGCGGGTCGCCATCGCACGGGCATTGGCCATGCAGCCGCGCCTCATGCTCTTCGACGAAGCAACCTCCGCACTCGATCCGGAGCTTGTCGGCGATGTGCTCAACGTCATGGCGCAATTGGCTCGCGATGGCATGACCATGATCATCGTGACACACGAGATGCAGTTTGCCGAAGAAGTTTCCGACCGCGTTGTCTTCATGGATGGAGGGCGGGTTGTCGAGCAGGGGCCCCCGCAGCATATCTTCCATTCCCCCGACCAGGCCCGGACCCAGTCATTCCTGCGCGCTGTACTGCGCAAACAAGTGCTGCAATGACAGAAGGCACATGGCTCCGCTTCTATGACAATCTGCCGTATTTTCTGGAGGCACTCGCCACCGGTGCGGTGATGACCGTTACCGTGACGTTTGGCGCGCTCGTGGTGTCGTTGCTGATTGGCTTTCTGCTGGCCTGTCTCAAGACGACCGGCTCGCGCGTTATCTCCGTCATCATCTATGTGTATGTCGAGATTTTCCGCGCGGTTCCTGTTCTGACCCAGCTGTTTATCATCTATTTCGGACTGGCGTCCATCGGCATCAGGTTTGATCCGATCCCGGCTGCGATTATCGGCTTTGGTCTGAATGGCGGGGCCTATCTGACAGAAGTGTTCCGTGCCGGGATTCAGGGCGTCGATCGGGGGCAAACCGAGGCGGCCCAGGCGATCGGGATGCGACGAGTGATGATCCTCACCTCGATTGTCATGCCGCAGGCCATCAGGCTCATCCTGCCCTCGCTGGCCAATTTCTCGATCGGCCTTTTGAAGGAGACGTCGCTTGCCTCTGCAGTGGCTGCTCCCGAGCTCAGTTTTCAGGGGCACATGCTGATCGATCGGACGTTCCTCAGCACGCAGATCTATTGCCTCGTAGCACTGGTTTACCTGGCGCTGAGCCTGCCGCTTTCATATCTGTCGCGCGTCCTTGAACGTCGCTTCGGGCGAGGGGTGCACACAAGATGATATCAGAACGCTTGATGAACCTGATCGCAGAGTGGATGCCGCAATTGCTGGTCGCTGCCGGGCAAACATTGCAAATGGCGGGGCTGGCCTATATTCTTGGTGCCGTCATTGGACTTTTGCTTGCACTGGGGATGCGGTCCCGGCTTCGCCTTATCGCTGGCAGCTGCAGGATCTATATCGAGCTTATCCGCAGCACGCCCACGCTCACGCAGCTCTTTCTCATCTATTTCGGTCTTGCCTCGCTCGGCCTCGTCATTCCCAGCTTCGAAGCCGCCGTGCTGGCTCTCGGATTGCATTACGCAGCCTATATGGCCGAAATCTATCGCTCGGGCATCGCCTCCGTTGATCGGGGCCAAGCCGAGGCAGCGCAAGCGATCGGCATGACGCGGTTCAAAACCATGCGCTACGTGATCCTGCCTCAGTCGGTGCCTCTCATCCTGCCACCGATGACCAATTCCGCCATCGCGATGCTGAAGGATACGTCCGTCGCATCGCTGATCTCTGCACCCGAACTGATGCTGCGGGCCAACGATCTCGCCAGCGAATACTACATGCCTATGCAGCTTTATCTGGTCACCGGCGTGATGTATTTCATCATGGCCTATCCGCTTTCGCTGGGGGTGAGTTATCTTGAACATGTGGCGAAGTATGGCCGCCGGAAGGCTGCATGATGGGGAAAGCCGACGATGGCAGCATCATGGTTGAGATGCCGCTGGCCGGAAGCCGCCGCGCGCTTTTGGTCATCGACGTTCAACCTGCTACCCTGACAGCCCATGCTGCGCACGAAACGCTTGGCCGGATCCGGGAATATGTTCGCCGGGCCGAATATGACGCCTATCTCATTGCAACCTTTCATGCACCAGTCGGCTCCATGTTCGAGCGGCAACTCCGATGGACCCTGTCAAAGGAAGATGCCGGCCCGTCCGACCCGGTCATTGAGACATTCATTGCCGCAACCGGCAAGCCGCAGATGACACTTCATAAAACCCTGCGATCGGTGTTCAAGGTGAATGACGATGAACGGGTCCGCGACTTTCTCATGGCGCAAGGCGTTGATGAGCTGCATCTGCTGGGGTTTGATATCAACGATTGTGTGCTCGCTTCCGCCTATGATGCCCTTGACCGCGGCTATTTCACCTTCGTCATTGAAGAATGCAGTGGCCGCACGGACGCCGATCCGCGCCTCACCGAGGCCGCTTTGGCGGTCTTGCGACAGCAAGCCATGACCAACAAGAGTGCTCGGTCGGCGTCGAAGACAATCGAGATTTATGCCGGGCAGGTGCAAGCGAAATAATTGTTGAGAATAATCGAGCCATCACAGCTTCGAAGACGGGCATACGGTGTTGCAATTGGGTAATTGTGCGCTTTTGAGCATTCTTGCGACGAAAAAGCACGAAGCCATCATCGCTGGCGGCGTTGCCCGGTAGGATTAGGCGAAAGCACATTATGCCCGTGGAAGCACGCCCACGCGAATGAGAAGAGCGCTGATGCCGATTTGCTCCGGGAGATGATCGGCTTTGCTGCCAAGAAGCTGATGGTCCTTGAGGTCGGCACGAAGACCGGCGCAGACGTGCCCGCCTACATGACCTTTCCTAAGGCGTACTGGAACAAGTTGCACTCGACCAACCCCATTGAGCGATTGAACGGCGAGATCAAGCGACGGACAGAGGTCGTTGGCATCTTCCCCAACGATGACGCCATCGTGCGCCTGGTCGGGGCGCTGCTGCTCGAACAGAACGATGAATGGGCCGTCCAGCGCTCCCGCTACATGACACTTGAGACAATCGCCACGATGAGCGATGATCCGCTCATCAGCCTGCCACCGGCAAGCTGATCCATTCCCGGCTTTGTCCGGAAAGCACGGCGAGCGCCGAAGCTACACCACTCCTTGGGACAAGATCTCCAGATTTGTTCAAGGCGTACCTGTGCCACCTCAGCTTGGTTGCTGGGTCGGCCTTCGTCTGCCAGCTCCGTCCCTTGACCGCGCTCTCCAATGGCGAATTTCTGGACCAAGTTGGGATAGCGACTTTTGGGTAGCCAGTGTGACCTGAGCCCCAATCTCCCGCCGACTTTTGGGAATGTCTTGGTCTTTGGGGATCAGAGCATTCTCGTTGTTGTCACGTTGGTGGCCCTAATACGGTGAGGACCGCTCGCGGCAACGAAAGAGAGCAATGAAGCCCCGCGTCGGCAGCGTTGGAGAGCGTAATCGTTCCGCCGTAGAGCTGGATCAGTTCACTGGCAATCGTCAATCCGAAGCCGTCACCTGGAACCGTTTCATCCATCCGCCTTCCAGGCAGGAGGGCCTCCGCGACCGTCGCGGGCGCCATGCCAGGGCCGTCGTCTTCGATCGTGACAACAATCCCGCTGCCGGCAATCTTTGCAGAAATGGCGATCGAGCTTGTTGCCCACTTGAATGCATTGTCGATCAGATTGCCAAGGATCTCATCAAGATCCTCTCCAGGGCAGGCGACGGACAGGTCCGGATCGACATCGCAATGGGCTGTGATGCCTCGGTCGGCATAAATCCGCGACATGACCAGCATGAGATCATCCATACGAAGTTTGATGGCCGTGCTGAGCCCCGTCCCACCCGCGGCGGTTTTTCGGGCACGGGCGAGATGATGGCGAATACGCTGGTCGATCCTGTCAACCAGGCTGCGCATTTCGCCTTCAGGGTCGTTGCCGAAATTGAGCGCCAGCGAAAGACTGGCAACCGGCGTTTTGAGACCGTGGGCGAGGTTGGCAAAGTGCAGGCGCGTGTCGATGAGCCGCTGGGCGTTTTGATCGACCAGGCGGTTGATTTCCCGGGCAACCGGACGCAACTCTTCCACGTCGATATCGGGCAGTCTCGGCAGATTGCCAGAGGTGATTTCCGAGACGTTCGAGGTCAGTTGTCGAAGAGGGCGCAAACCGTAACGTACCTGCAGCAAGACACCTGCCACCAAAACGGTGCCCAACACCGCCATGGTGGGGATCAGCCATAAGAGTGCGCGCCGCGCCGGTGCGGTGAGCGCCGATTGCGGCGCCGTAACGGTGATTTCAACCGCCTTTCCGCCGATGCCAGCCGCTGCGACGCGGATGTAAAGTTCGTCTCCACGGAACTGTACGCCGTCGGCTGGTTGTGGTTCTCCCCCAAAGACGTGCCGCCAGTCGAACGGGCGGGGAGGGTTGTCGATGCTCTGGCCGGCAAGCGATCTTGAGGTGATGTGCTGTTGGTTGCCCGTGACCTGCCAGTACCATCCCGAGCCCAGACGGTCGAATGGCGGTCCGTCCAGCGAGCTTGCGAGCACCACAGTTCCGTCCGCGTTGACCGAAAGCGCGCCACGCAGCCCTTCGATCTGCGTGTCCAGCCGCTGGTCGATCTGCTCGCGAACCACACCGGCAACGATCAGATAGAGAATGGCCGACGCAACGATGACCGTCGCCGTCACGAAGACGAGCGAAAATCCGACAAGGCGCCTTGAGATCGATGCGCGTTTGAAGAATTCAACGCCAATCATGGTGCGCCTGTCAGCATATAGCCGCGTCCACGCACCGTCTCGACCAATTCCGCCCCGATCTTTCGACGCAATCTGGCGACAATCACTTCGATCGAATTGGAATCGACCTCGGCATCGCCATCGTAAACCCTTTCGATCAGCTCGCGCCGATCGACGATGATACCCTTTCGAAGCATCAGACAGGACAAGACCCGCCATTCCAGGGCGGTCAGTTTCAATGGCAAGCCGCTGAGTTCGAACGTGCCGAGTTGGGCATCGAATGCCAAGGGACCGCAGGTGATCTTCGGGGTGGCGTGTCCGGTCGAGCGCCGGACGAGGGCACGCAGCCGCAGTACCAGTTCCTCGACCTTGAACGGCTTGGTCAGAAAATCGTCCGCGCCTGCCTTGAAGCTTTCGACCTTGTCAGGCCATCCGTCGCGGGCTGTCAAGATGAGCACCGGAAAGGTGCGCTCGGCAGCCCGCCAGGATTTGAGGACGGACACGCCATCGATTTTCGGCAGCCCAAGGTCCAGCACTGCGACGTCGTAGAATTCGGTGAGGCCGGCATGCTGGGCATCCTCGCCGTTCCGGGCGATGTCGACGACGAAATTTTCCGCGCGCAGGCTGGCGGCAATGCGTTTCGATAGATCGGTGTCGTCTTCGACAAGAAGCACGCGCATCTGGGGTCCGTTTCTGCCTGGCAAGCGCTCATTGTTAAGCCAACCAAGCTTAACTCAACCTGAACCGTGAGGTTCAGGCTTGTGGTGGCAATGTACCGATAAAGTTCTCTCGTCAAACCAGAACAGGAGAACGAAATGTCAACCGAAGACCACAACGCTTCCACCAATCACAACGAAACCGTTACCGACAAGCCGCACCCGCCAAAACCACCGCACGGAAAGAGGACGCGTCTGGCGGCATTCGGCGTGGCAGCCTTCGCCATCCTGACGCTCGGAGCAGTGGCCGGTGCCGGTGCGGTGAAACTGACCCGTCCCAGCATGGAGCTCGCCCCCATGACGCCGGTTGCGATTTCGGCGATGCCCGCCTGGGGCTTGGTGACCGTCAAAGGCAAGGTAGCGGAGGTGTTCGGCAACAAGTTCATCGTTCAGGATGACAGCGGCCGCGCGCTGGTCGACGCCGGGGCCGCCGGTGACGATGGCAAGCTGGTCGATCTCAATGAAGCCATCAGCGTCCAGGGCCGTTTCGAGCGGGGTTTCCTGCATGCGAGCTACATCGTTCGCCAGGATGGCAGCGTCGAAGCGCTTGGACCGGCTGGTGGGCCACCGCGCCATGGCCCGTCGGAAGACATGCCGAGCCATGGCCGGCCCTGACGACCTCGGGGTCCTGATCGCCCAAACGGCCGCCTGGAACTTTGACATCCGTTGCCCGTTCCTGGCGGCCATCAACCCATAACGCAAAGTGCAAGGAGAGGCCGGCATGCAGACCACCTCACGGACAGGCCTGACCGATCGATCATTGGTGGCGCTAGCCTTCCTCAATTTCTTCCTTGCCGATGCGCGCGACGGCCTCGGTCCGTTTCTCGACGGCTTTCTTGCCACCCATGGCTGGTCACCGATGACGCTCGGTATCATCGCTACGATCGGTGGCGTGCTGGGCATGATCGCCACGCCGCTGTTCGGGGCCTGGGTCGACGCATCGCGCCGCAAACGGATGCTGATCATCATCCCGGTCGTCCTGGTCACCGCAGCGGCCTTGTGGACGCTTGCCAGTCCCGGCAACGCTTCAGTCTTCGGCGGCCAGTCTGCGACAGCCATTGTCGGTGCCATCGTCGGTCCGGCATTGATGGGGCTGACGCTGGGACTTGTCGGTGAAAGGCAGTTTTCGCATCAGGTGGCTCGAAACGAGTTCTGGAACCACCTTGGCAATGTTGCCTCACTTGCCGGCATGTATGCAGCGACGGTTGCCTTCGGCTTGAACGGGGTGATCGGTCTTATGGTCCTGACGGCAATCGCCGCCGTCTTCGCGGTGCTCGCAATCGACCCCGACAAGATCGACCACGACGTGGCGCGGGGATTGGCGCATGATGATGGCGCGCCGGGGCCATCCGGGTACTCGATCCTGGTCGGCAGCAAGGGACTTATTCTGCTTGCCGTGACGCTAATGATCTTTCACTTCGGCAATGCGCCGATCAGCCGCCTGATTGCCCAGGATTTTTCCATCCAGCTCGGCACGCCATTCCGCACGACGGCGGTGACCACCGGCGTTTCTCAGCTTGCAATGATCGTCATGGCGCTTGCCGCACCGTTTCTTATCCGGCGCTTTGGCCTGGCGAGCATTTTCGTCATCGGATTGCTGGCCCTGCCGATCCGCGGCGCGATTGCCGGCTCATTCACGGATTTTGCCGTCATCTTCCCCGTCCAGATCCTGGACGGGATTGGTGCGGGCCTGATCGGCATCGCAACCCCGGTTGCGGTGGAACGCCTGCTTGCCGGCACCGGGCGGTTCAATGTTGGTCTCGCCACGGTGATGACCATACAGGGGCTCGGGGCATCACTCAGCAATATTGTCGCCGGCTGGCTGACGGACATCGGCGGCTACGGGCTTGCCTACTGGGTCCATGGCGGCGTTGCCGTGTTGGCTCTCGCTGCCTTCCTGATCGGTCGAGACAGCATTGCTCCTCCACAAAAGAACGATATGAATGCCCCGGCCAATCGCTGATGGCGACGTGTCGGCGCCTGCTGCAAAACTCTGTCTGGAAACACAATGAATGCACTGACCATGACATGGGGCATCGCCGGGCTGACCGCACTCGGTGTGATCACCAGACCCTTCGCTTGGCCGGAAGCCATCTGGGCGGTACTCGGCGCGCTTCTGCTTGTCGGATTCCGGCTCATCGGTCCAGACGATGCCTGGGCAGGCGTGGCCAAGGGCATTGACGTCTACCTGTTTTTGATCGGTATGATGTTGCTCTCCGAGCTCGCGCGCCAGGAGGGCCTGTTCGACTGGCTGGCCTCGATCGCCACGGCCCAGGCCAAGGGATCGCCCAGGCGTCTTTTCGTGTTGATCTACGCCGTCGGCATTTGCGTCACTGCATTCCTGTCGAATGATGCGACGGCAGTGGTGCTGACGCCGGCTGTCTATGCGGCTTGCCGGGCGGCAAAGGTACGGGACCCGATGCCCTATCTCCTCATCTGCGCCTTCATCGCCAATGCGGCCAGCTTCGTCCTGCCCATCTCCAATCCAGCCAATCTGGTGATTTTCGGGGGTGGGGATATGCCGCCGCTATCGCGATGGCTTGCAACCTTTGGCCTGCCTTCGATCGTCGCCATTGTCGTGACATTCCTTGCATTGTACTGGACCCAGCGCTCTGTCATCACGGCCGATAGCGTCTCCTCCGACGTTAAGCCCGTGCCATTGTCGCCCAGCGCAAAGCTGACTGGTTTTGCATTGTGTGGGACGGCCGTCATAATGCTTGCCGCATCCGCCCTGCATTTCGATCTTGGGCTTCCAACCTTTCTCTCCGGTTGCATGGCAGTTGGGGCAATCCTGATCATCACGCGGAAAAGTCCTGCCGCGACGCTGAAAGGTGTCTCGTGGAGCGTCTTGCCGCTTGTCGCCGGACTGTTTGTCGTCGTCGAGGCATTGAGCCAGACGGGACTGATCGACACGCTGGCGCAGCACCTTTCCCGTCAGGCCTCCTCCTCTCCAACATGGGCCGCTGCTGGCGCAGGGGTGGTCGTGGCCCTGTTTTCCAATCTCGTCAATAATCTGCCCGCCGGGCTTGTCGCCGGAAGTACCGTCCAACTGGCGCAGGTTTCCGACAAGATCGCTGGCGCGGTGCTCATTGGCGTCGATCTTGGTCCCAATCTTTCCGTTACCGGGTCGCTGGCAACGATTCTCTGGCTCTCTGCGCTTCGCCGCGAAGGGCTGCAGATTGGAGCCTGGACATTCATGAAGATCGGTATCGTGGCGATGGTGCCGGCGCTCGCGGCATCGCTTGCTGTTCTTGCCATCCAATAGGTGCGTTTTTTGAGATGCGGCCAAGACGCTGCTTTCCGCCACTTGAATGCGATTTCGGTGTCAGTCCATAGCCATAGCTGCGGCACGAAAAGATGCTGCGATCGTCGCGCCATCACGGTCTGAGGGCATGACATGAACCCGAGATTGCATAAGTCTTTTGAGTACAACGCCATGATGGCGGCTGTTTAACGGTACTCTCTTGCCAGGTCAGAACCCTTTTGATGCGTTGCAGCAGTGTCTACCCGACCGTGTTGCTAATGTTAATTGTATTTAAACTACAAATTTCTAATCTGTGATCGGCAGAACATCGACCCAGGTTGCCATGACGGCATACTCTTCTGTCATGAAGCACTCCATCTGCGACTCCCACCCTATGAAAATTGCCCGGTCCATTGCTCCGTCATGGCGCTATGTGAGCTGGTGGGTCTTGACGCACAAATTTAACCGTGAGGAACAATGTCTTTTCTTAAAAATACGAGTATTCGTACAAAAATTCTATCGCTGATTATTCCGCTTTGCATTGTCGGGGTGAGCGCCACGGCTTTCGTTTCCAGCCGTTACAAGGCCGCAGACACCCAGTATTCCGACTTCATTGCCAATGACAATGCGGCAACTGTCGAGATGTCGCGGGCAAACCGGAATTTGTCCGCAGTCGCTTATGGTGCCTATCAGATCCTCGTCTATCCCGGGCAAGATCCAGCCATGAAGACGGCGGTTGACTTTTACAATGACAGCAAGTCGAAGCTTTTCGACCGGTTTCGAAGCGTCAAAGAACTCCTTCCTCAGGAAAGCGCGACTATCGATGCGTTCATCGCAAGAGCAAATGACGTTGTTGCCCTGACCGACCAAGCGGTCCAACTGGGGCAGGTGGATCAGGACGAGGGGGCAAGAGCCGCATTGGCGAAAGCAGATGCCCTGGTCCTGCCGCTGACGGCCGACATAGCGACGTCGTTGGACAAAATCAGAAAAGCGGTTGGAACCAGAAGCGATGAACTCTCCGACCAGACCAATTCTACGATCTTGACGTCTCTTGCCGTGATCGGCCTCGCGTTCGCGCTCGGAATTCTGGCCTCACTTGTCGTCGCCACGAAAGGCATTACGACCCCGATCGCACGCCTGCGCGAACGCATGATCTCACTCGCTCAGGGGCAGACCGAAGCGCTTGTCGAGGGACAGGATCGCAAGGATGAGGTTGGCCATATGGCCAAGGCCGTTTCCGTTTTCCGTGACAATGCGCTTGAGCGCAGCCGCCTGGAAAAAGAAGCTGAAGCCAACCGCAGCATGTCGGAAAAAGAACGTATCGAACGCGAAGCCCAGAAGGCGAAAGAGGCAGCGGACACGCAATTTGCCGTCGATCAATTGGCAAAGGCCCTCGACCGTCTTTCCGATGGTGATGTCGCCTATCGTATCGAGACACCATTCGTTGCCCATCTGGATGGCCTGCGCAGCAACTTCAATGGCTCGATCGGCAATCTTAACGACGCCCTGCATGCCGTGGGTCAGAATGCCCGTGGCATCGACGCCGGCGCCAATGAGATCCGGTCGGCTGCAGACGATCTTTCGAAGCGCACCGAGCAACAGGCGGCGTCTGTTGAGGAAACGGCGGCCGCTCTGGAGGAAATCACCACGACGGTGAAGGACTCCAGCAATCGTGCCGAGGAAGTCGGACACCTTGTGGCGAAAGCCCGTGCGGGCGCCGAGAAATCCGGCGCGGTCGTGCGTCAGGCTGTCACTGCGATGAACGAAATCGAGCGCTCATCGGGAGAGATCACCAATATCATCAGCGTCATCGACGAGATAGCGTTCCAGACGAACCTTCTGGCGCTGAACGCCGGTGTCGAAGCGGCCCGTGCCGGAGATGCAGGCAAGGGTTTTGCGGTTGTTGCGCAGGAGGTTCGTGAACTGGCGCAACGGTCTGCAAAGGCTGCGAAAGAGATAAAGGCGCTGATCACGACCTCCGGCGAGCATGTCCGCTCAGGCGTCAACCTCGTCGGTGAAACTGGCCGTGCACTCGAAGTGATCGTCACGGAAGTTCAGGAAATCAACCGCCACATCGGTGCGATCGTGGAATCGTCGCGCGAACAGTCGGTTGGCCTCCAGGAAATCAACACCGCCGTCAACACGATGGACCAGGGCACGCAGCAGAACGCGGCCATGGTGGAGCAATCGACCGCTGCCAGTCACAGTCTCGCCAAGGAAGCGGCATCTCTCAACCAGCTTTTGTCTCGCTTCAATCTCGGACAGGGCGAGAGTGCAAGCCGCGCCATGCCGTCACCAGCGCCGGTCAGATCCGCTTCGAGCGCGTCCAAACCGGCCGCCTCTCCGGCACGGGCGCTCGGGCGCAAGATCGCCGGTGCATTCGGTAGCGGTTCTGCCGCAGCCGTGGCTCAGGATACCTGGGAAGAGTTCTAAGCGCTCGCACTCGCCGGAGAATCACTGCGGGAGACATTGTCACCCGCAGTTCCTCGTTCCGGCCCGTTTGCCCTTGTTAAGACAATGCTTCAGCCGTTTGCGTTTTGCGGGAAAAGCGCTTTCCTCGTTTCAGCATCCAGCACGGCTTTGAAGGAATGCGCCGCTTTCAAAGCCAATGCCTGCTGCACGGCCGGGCGTTCCGACATCACCGTCATGAAACGCTGCACCGCAGGAAAATCGCGAAGGCCTTTCTCTCCGAAGATATAGCCCGCAGATGCCGCCCAGCCCCAAAGCGCCATGTCCGCAACGGTGTAGTCGTCGCCAGCCAGCCATTCGGAACTCTCAAGCCTCTTGTCGAGCACCGCATAGGTGCGCTCGACCTCCTTGACATAGCGGTTCTTCGCATAGGGGAGGTCTTCGGGAGCATAATGCAGGAAGTGGATCGCTTGTCCCGAATAGGGAGACAGGCCGGTCGCAACCAGGTGCAGCCAAGACAGCATTTCGGCTTTTCTCGACAGGGCAGAGGGAATGAAACGCCCGTGTTTTTCTGCCAGGTAGAGCAGGATCGCGTGGGAATCGAAAACGATGACGCCGTCATCGACGAGGGCGGGAACCTTGCCGTTCGGGTTCACCGCTCGGAACGCCGGCAAATGCTGTTCCCCTTTGAAAATATCGATCGGGGTGACGTCGAAAGGCAGGTTCAGCTCGTACAGCAGCACGGCGACTT
Organism: Rhizobium sp. CG5; assembly: GCF_023701945.1. Classification (GTDB taxonomy): domain Bacteria; phylum Pseudomonadota; class Alphaproteobacteria; order Rhizobiales; family Rhizobiaceae; genus Allorhizobium. The sequence goes on along the minus strand of NZ_JABAEF010000011.1, from coordinate 158,277 downwards.
TCATGGAGTTCGGTGTGGCGTGGAAATACAGGTTCATCATCGTCATCCCTGAAAGAGGTCGCCGCCATTGTCGGGCAGCCCGACCCAGAGATGCCCGACCTTCCGTCCTTCGACCAATCGATTTCGTTGATCGCACCTATGGTTAGGTTCGATTCCTTGCGCTTGCGCAGGCTGCCTATGTTCGGCAGCCAGAAGCCTCGAACCCGAAGGATTTCCATGGGCAGCGAACGCAAGACACATCGCATAGGCGACGTCACGATAACCAAGGTCTAGGAACAGCAACTCAGCAATGTCCCGGTCTCCTTCCTCTATCCGAAGGAAGGTGCTGCCGAGCGGATCGCGGCGGATCCCGGTCTGCGGGATGATGTCGACGACGGGGCCAAGAGCCTGCGGCTCAGTATCCATACATGGGTGGTCAGGACACCGGACCGTCTGATCCTTGTCGACACGGGTTCAGGAAACGACAAGGAACGGCCCAGAAATCCGATATTTCATCGGCAGGCCATTCCATTCATCGAACGGCTCCGGGCTGTGGGTGTCGATCCCGATGAGGTCGATTTCGTCTTCAACACGCATCTCCATGTTGACCACAGTGGGTGGAATACCTGTCTGGAAAACGGCAAATGGGTGCCGACATTCCCGAACGCCCGATACGTTTTTCCGCGCGCCGAGTGTGAATATTATGCGAGCCCGGCAAGCCACAACGACGCCAATACCCCAAGTTCCGGCGTCTATGAAGACAGCATTGCACCGGTCCTTGATGCAGGGCTGGTTGACTTTATCGAGCCAACCGGCGGACGTTATCTCGATCTCTTCGATTTCATCCCGACATCAGGCCATAGCATCGGACATATGTCGATTGCGGTGACTTCGGGTGGAGAGACCGCGGTCTTCGGCGGCGACATCCTTCACAGTCCGGTTCAGGTCCGCTATCCCGATCTCAATACGGTGTTCTGCGAATTCCACGATCAGGCTCAGGCCTCGCGATACCAGATGCTGACCCGTCTTGCAGAGATCCGCGCCCTTTACCTTGCCACGCATTTCCCAGCCTCCTCCGCCGGCTATGTCGCGCGGACACAGGATGGTTTCTCCTGGACCTACATTTGAGGACGACATGACCAGCAATATCGACATCGCCACCATCGTGGTCGAAGATCACCGTATCCCAAGCGACACGTCCGGCATCGAACTCCATATCCGCAACAAGCACCCCGCCGGGATGAGCCGGTTTGCGCCGGAAACGACCATCGTCATGGTGCATGGGGCGACCTATTCTTCGGGAAGCCTCTACGATGTTCCGCTCGGCGGGTTCTCGTTCATGGACTATCTTGCGTCCGAGGGATTCGATGTGTTCGCGGTCGATGTCCGCGGCTATGGCAAGTCCTCGCGGCCGGAGCTTATGGAGATGGATCCGGCTTTGAGCCCGCCGATCATCGGCACCGATGTCGGCGTTCGTGACTTTGGCGCGGCGGTGGACTTCGTCCTTCGGCATCGCGGTCTTGCCAAGGTCAACGTGTTTGCCATGTCCTGGGGTGGCACCGTGACCGGAGCCTACACCGCCGCCAATCCCGACAAGGTCTTGAAGCTGGTTGTTCTCGCCCCGCAATGGCTGAGCGAAAAGCCGATTCCGCTTGATATGGGCGGCGATCTGACCGCCTATCGGCTGGTGCCGGTCATGAATACCCTGCAGCGTTGGCTGGGCACTGCACCCGAACATGCGCGCGCAACCATCATTCCGGAGGGATGGTTCGAGCAATGGGCGGCGGCGACGCTGGCGGACGATCCGTGGAGCGAAGCCAGGGAACCCGGCAAGTTGCGAGCGACCAATGGTCCCATCCAGGATATCAGGGACTACTGGCGTGCAGGCAAACCTTATTACAAACCGTCGGACATTCAGGTCCCGGTATTGCTGTTGCATGGCGAGTGGGACATCGATGTCCCGATCGATCTTGCGCTGGCCTATTTTCAGGAACTGACCTCGGCGCCGAACCGGATCTGGATCGAGATCGGCGAGGCCACCCATATGGCGCTTCTGGAGAAGAACCGGATGCGCGCCTTTCGCGCCATCTCCGCCTTCTTCCGGGAGGCTTATGCGCCCGAATAAACGCCTTGCTCTCTGTCAGAAGCCGCTTTCGAGCGGCTTTTTTTTGTTTTGGTGCGGGCGGCAACTTGAGTGTCTCGAGGTATGAATTCAGTCGATCGGTGTGATCGCGAGAAGCAATTTCAGCGACCTGGGGCGACCCGGTAAATCAGGCTTATCGAAGATCGAAAGGAGCACATCATGATCTCTCGTATACTCCTCGCTACCGTCGCCGCCGTCGCCCTCTTGACCTCCTCTACTGCCTTTGCCGGAAATACATCGCCGCTTTCCGGCAAGAGCGAGATCCGGTTCACTGCGGACAAGAACTATGCCGAAAGCATGAGCTGGTCTGCCAGGCAGAACCGCTTCTTCGTTGGATCGGTCACCCATGGCACGATCGGCACGGTGTCACCCGATGGGGCATACAAGCCGTTCGTCACCGACGAAACGCTTGTCTCGACAGTCGGGATCCTCGTCGACGACGCCCGCAACACGCTCTGGGCTGCAAACTCGGATCCGGGTGCGGGAACCCGAACGACCCCCGCGACGCAGGGCAAGCTCGCAGGCGTTGCCAAATACGACGCGACCACGGGACAGCGTCTTGCCTACTACGACCTGGGCGCTCTCAGCGGGGGGCCGCATTTCGCCAACGATCTGGCGCTGGACGAGCAAGGCAATGCCTTTGTCACCGACAGCTTCGCCCCGGTCATTTACAAGATCGACGCTGCGGGCAAGGCGATCATCTTTGCTCAGAGCCCTCTGTTCAAGGACGCTGACGGCTTCAATATCAACGGCATCGCCTATCACGAAGGAGGCTATCTCCTGGTCGGCAAATACAATTCCGGCGAGCTGTTCAAGGTCAGTATTGCCGATCCAACCGACGTGCAGAAGGTGAAGCTGCCCGAACCAATCAAGGGTGCCGACGGGTTCCATCTGTTCGACGGGAAACACCTGTTCGTCGCCGTCAATCTCGGTGCGGACAAGACGGTCGAGCTTGTGTCCGGTGACAATTGGAAAACCGCGACGATCGCCCGTGACGTCAAAAGCACGGCGTCCATGCCAACCGCGCCGACACGGGTCGGCGACGATGTCTGGGTGTTGAACTCGCGCCTCGACACGCTTTTCGACCCGAAGGCGGACAAGGTCAGTGACGCTGTGTTGCAGAAGTTCTGACAAGCCATCATCGGGGCCGATGCAAGTGTGCGTCGGCCCTGACATTAGCGGGTCGTCGTCTTGGCGACCTCCATGACCAGCTTGCGAAGCCACATATGCGCCGGATCGGTTCGCATTTTGGGATGCCAGAACAGGTTCATGCTGAAAATCGACAGGGCAAGCGGCGGTGCGAACAGGTCGAGCGTGTCCTCGAACCTTTGCAGAAACCGCCGAGGCAGGGTGCAGATGCAGTCCGTGCTGGACAGCACCAGCGGCGCAAGCGCGTAGCTCTGGATCGACACCGACACGCGACGTTCACGCCCGGCTTCGGCAAGCGCATCGTCGATCATGCCAGAGAAATGGCCGCCGCTGGTCGAAATCAGAAGGTGGTCCGCATCGCAGAATTCCTCGAGGGTTATGGCCTCTGATCCGCGCGGATGGCCACGCCGCTGAGCGGTCACGAACTCCTCCTGGAAAAGGGTCTGAGCGATCAGATCGGGAGCAGCGTCTTCCGCGGCACCGACGAACAGATCGACATCTCCGTTCTCCAGATGTTCGGCAATCCGTGCCTTGTCCGGCAATGTGAAGGCGATTTTGGCGAGCGGCGCGCGGGCCTGAAACAGAGGAATGAGGTCGGGTGCGAGGATGGCAGCAGGATTGTCGGTGGCGGCGATGCGGAAGATCCGTTTGCTTGTCGCAGGATCGAAGAGATGGGCTGTATTGACGAAGTCGTTGAACCGTTCGAGCAGGCGCCCCAGTTCAGGCTCCAGAGCCGCTGCGTGTGGCGTGGCGATCATTCCCCGCCCAGAGGCCGCTGGTATGAACAGCGGATCGTTCAGCAGCTGGCGCAATCTCGTCAGCCGTGCCGACAAGGCCGACTGCGTGATGTTCAGCCGGGCTGCAGCATGCGTAACGTTTTTGTCCTTCAGCAGGGCGTCGAGGGTCAGCATAAGACCGGCATCGAAATCAGAAATGCGTTTGTTCAAGGGCATGCTCCCTATGCGCTCTCAACGCGACACCGTGCTAGCCGCCCAACGCCGATGTTTATGCTGCTGCGTCTATTCATCCGGCGCAGTGTATGTTTCCACGACCCGCTTACGTGTATCGGCTCTGTATGGCGAGAAGCAAGGGTTCGTTGCATGCCAAACGGCATGCAATCCTGGCTGACAATCTACGCCAAACGGTTGTGCAGCAACAATCCTGTCGTTCTCTCGATTTGGTGTTGAAGGCTTTTCGGAGAGCGTGCTTGGGGAGTGACGATGTCCCCGGCGTCGTAATCCTGGAGATAGACAAAGCGCCAAGGATTGAAATCCACCGGGTTGAAAAGGCCTTCAGGTTTCTATCTCGCAATGGCGTAAATATACCTTGCCTACCACCAAATCCGTAACCTGCATTTCCATCACACCACCGAATTCGTTCGCCCATTGCACAGATCGTGTCATCCCTTCATAGTTGTATGCGTATGTGGGTGGATAGCGATGCTTCGAAGGAAATACGATGCGAAGGTGACACGAGAACTCGCGGTGATGAGGATCGTGTTTCCATTGATCGGTTTAGTTGCCTGCGTGGCTATCCTTGGTTTTTATCTGTGGCGGCTCCAGCATTTTGAGCGTTCCGTTGCAACGGTTGAAGCCGTTTGGGACGAAGACGTAAATCGTCGCGGGACGACCATCGTGACGATGGCAGAGCTATCTTTCTCAAGGACTGCGCCCACTGGGGAGGCTATTGCTTGTAGGCACCAGTTTGAGATTGGCACGCCTCGTGACGGTTTTAACGTCGGAGATAAGCTCGACATTGTACCAGCGACTGGAACTTGCCAGAGGGTCGACATCCTTGGCCGAAGCGGTGTGAGCCCTTAGACTTTCGCGACGACTACTCTGTGTATCAGCGTCCCGAATAATCCCACGGCAGAAGCTCATCGATGCGCCTCTGCCTGTGACCGGTGACGATGGCGGTGAGCGTGGCGTTCAGATAGGCGAAGGGATCAACCGAATTAAGCTTGCACGTTTCGATGAGCGAAGCGACGGTCGCCCAGTTCTCGGCTCCCGCATCTTGTCAGCGGCGCCACGGGGCGGCCGTTCCAGACGCCTTTCGCCAAGCCGCCGGGAGAAGGTCTGTCTTCCGCCACCGTCAACCTTCTCTGGGGCTTCGCCAATCTCGTCATCGCCTATCTTCTCGTCTGGAAGGTCGGTGAATGCTCGTTGGCCAATCTTGCCGACGCTTTTGCGCTGGGATTGGGCATCCTGCTGATGGGTGTGTTTTTCCGCGCGGCACTTCGGCCGCTTTCATGGCGGCAACGACCCCGAACGCCCATGAGCGGCTCGCTCGCCAATCCGTTCCGGTCGCTCCGGCATCGCAACTCCCGCATCTGGGCGGCCGGCGCGCTGGTATCCAATATCGGCACATGGGTGCAGCAAACGGCACAGGACTGGCTGGTCTTCACGGAACTGACCCAGCATGACGCCTCGACCGTCGGCATCGTGATGGGGCTGCAATTCGCTTGCCGTCGGCGCGGCATCCGGCTTCGCGGCCGCCCTGGTCGGCCTTTACGCAATGGACCGGAAAATCACCCGCAGCGAAGCGCCGCCGGACGCGGTCTGACGCCGCAATGCCCCAGAAGGAACGACCGGCTGCGCTCCCAATAGCGAAATCGGCGGCGACTCCGGTCGATTTACAGAAACGCCGCGCGTGGAATCGGATTGGGTTCTCCGCCGATCAGCGAGGCTGATGTTTAGGCTCAGGACTCATTCATCGAGCCAGTAGCAGCACGCTGCCTCAAAGCCCTTTGTCAGGATCAGAGGGTCGAGAGGATCAGCGCGTTCCGCTCGTCACGGCTGAAGTCGTGTTCGGGCGTCTGGAGCAATGACAGAAGCAAACACCGGGGCAGAGTGACCGCTTTCGGGTGCATGGATCCTTTAGCCACCGGTCGCACAGGGCCTCGTTCGACAAGTCGGGCATCGCTGTTCAGAGCTTATCAACCCACTTGACTAGCATGTTACATGTTACATATAACGTCGGCCGGGACTGGAGGACTAGCAATGGATACCGAAAAGGCGCTCCGCATCGTGCAGCCGCAGCCGTTGACGGCGCTCGTCACCGAGCGCCTGCGGCAGGCTATTATCGACGGCGAGTTTCACCTCGGCGAAAGCATGTCGGAGGATCGTCTGGCGGCCCTTTTCGGGGTGAGCCGAAGCCCGGTCCGCGAGGCGCTGAAGGCACTTGAATTCGCCGGTCTGGTCGAAGTGCGCCCGAAACGCGGCAGCTTCATCTTCGATCCCTCGATCGAAGATGTGGAAGAGCTTTGCGAGTTCCGCCTGATCACCGAAACACAGGCCTGCATCCTGTCCATGCGCCGTTCGGCCGACCCATTCACGGCATCCCTCCAGGCCATCGTCGATGCCATGGCCGAGGCCCTGGCGACGGGTGACGACCGCGGCTATGCGCGGGCCGACACCGCCTATCACAAAAGCTTCTTTGCCTTTTGCGGCAATCGCCTGGTGCAGGATTCCTACCAATTGGCCGAGGCACGGATCGCTACCATCCGCACCATCCTGACGGCGCCGAACAAGGAGCAGCGGGAGCTGAGCTTTTCCGAGCATCGCCTGATCCTGGAGGCGCTGCGCAAGCGCGACTGGGATCGGTTCAACGAACTGATGGGTGAGCATGTCGGCCGCACGATGCGCGGTGTGCGCAAGATTCTTTCGAACAAGGACGGGGTAATCAAGTGATGCGCAACCAGGCACTGGCTCTCCGCGAGCTTCTGAATGCTCGCCGGATTGTTGCGGCGCCCGGTGCGCCGGACGCCTTCACCGCCAGGCTTGTCGCGCAGGCCGGCTTTCCCGCCGTCTACATGACCGGGTTTGGCGCTACCGCGATGCGGCTCGGTCAACCCGATATCGGCCTTCTGACCTTAAGCGAAATGGCGGAACAGGCACGCAACATGGTGCGCGCGGTCGACATTCCGGTGATCGCCGATGCCGATACCGGTTATGGCGGTGTCTCCAACATCACGCGCACGGTCGAGGAATATGTTCAAGCCGGTGTCGCGGCGCTTCATCTCGAAGACCAGGTCGCGCCAAAGCGTTGCGGTCAGCTCGCCGGCATCAAACTCGTGGATGCGACGGAGGCGGCGGCGCGCCTTAGGGCCGCGGTCGCGGCAAGGGCAGAGCACCCCCTCCTCGTCATAGGCCGCACGGACGCCTTGCCCTCGCTCGGCGCGGCGGAAGCGATCGACCGCGCCAAGCGTTATCAGGATAGCGGAGTCGATCTGGTCTTCGTCGACGGTATAAAAACCGTCGCCGAGGTCGAAGCCGTGGCGCGCGGTCTTGAGGGGCCGAAAGTGGTTTCGATCGTCGATGGCAACGAGACCACCGCGCTGACGCGCTTGGACCTCGAGGCCATGGGGTTTACGGTGGTCTTCTATGCCGTCACCACCCTGTTTTCGGCAGCCCGTGCTGCCGCCGACGCGCTTGCCCATCTGGCGACGGCGGGGACGCCGGCAGGTGGCCCGCCGTCGATGAGCTACAGCGAATTTTCCAAGGTGGTCGGCCTGGCCGAGCATCAGGCTCTCGGCGACAGGTTCGGTGCATGAGCACCGCCTGCATCCTGATCACCGGCGGAGCCCGCGGCATCGGTCTTGCGGTGGCGCGAACCGTCATCGGGCTCGGACATCGCTGCGTGCTCTTGGATGCCGATGGCGACGCTCTTGCGGCAAGCCTGGCATCGCTTGGGGACCTGGCGCGCGGTGAGGTCGTCGATATCGCGGATACATCGTCGATCGAAAAGGGCCTCGGCGTTGCCGTCGGCGACTGGGCGCCGACCCATCTCGTCAACAATGCGGGCGTCCTTGGCCGCAAGATGGGATTCGACGAGATGGACGCCATCGAGATCGACCGGGTCCTCTCGGTCAACCTGCGCGGCCTGCTGCTGGTCACGTCGGCCTTCCTGAAGGCCAGGCGACCCCATGCGGATGCCGCCATCGTCAACATGGCGTCGATTGCCGGCTTCAACGGCGGTGCGCCGGGCCTGTCGGTCTATGGCGCCACGAAGGGCGCGGTGCTTGCGCTGACGCGTGCCATGGCGCGCGATCTGGCGCCGGCCATCCGCGTCAATGCCATCGCGCCGGGCATTATCGAAACAGACATGCAAAGGGGGGTGTTCGCCTCGGAGGCTGCCATGAACGAGGTCGTGGCCGCTATTCCGCAAAAGAGGCTGGGCTCGCCCGCCGATGTTGCCGAGGCGGCCGGCTGGCTGCTCTTCGGCGCGCCTTATACCACGGGAGAGACAATCCGCGTTTCGGGAGGACGGATTTGAAACAGGCAATAGATCTTTTATTCAAGGGGCTGGACTGGCTCCTGGTCCTGCTGCTCGCCGGCATGACCGTCATGGTGTTCGGCAATGTCGTGCTGCGCTACGGCTTTCAGTCGGGTATCGACATTTCGGAGGAAATGTCCCGCTTCTTCTTCGTCTGGCTGATTTTTCTCGGTTCGATTTCGGCCATGCGCCGCAATCTTCATATGGGATTCGACCTGCTGGTGGTCTCCGTCGGGCCGGGCGCGCGCCGCGTCCTGCTGGCCACCGCCAATGCGCTGGTCGTCGGCTGCTGCGTCCTGATCCTGTTCGGTACGGTGATGCAGTGGAAGGTCAATGCCACCAATATCGCGCCGGTGACCGGTCTGCCGATGAGCTGGCTATTCGGCGTCGTCGTGCCGATGAGCCTCTGTGTCGGACTGATGGCGGCCCAGCGGATGATCGGATACATGACGGGTCGCATCAACGATCTTCCCGAAAGCGTCGGGGAGATCCACGAATGAGCCTGGTCATCTTCCTCGTCACGCTCGGAGTGACGCTGGCCACCGGCGTTCCCGTCGCATTCGCCCTCATCATCTGTGCTGTCGCCATGGGCATCACGCTCGACATGTTCGACACGCAGATCATCACCCAGCGCCTTGTCGTCGGGGCCAACAGCTTTGCCCTGCTCGCCATTCCCTTCTTCCTGCTCGCCGGTGAGCTGATGAATGCCGGCGGCATGTCGAAGCGCATCATCGCCTTCGCGATGGCCTTTGTCGGCCATCTCCGCGGCGGCCTGGGGGTCGTGGCCATCTTCGCCGCCATCATCCTGGCCTCGCTGTCGGGCTCGGCGGCGGCAGACACAGCGGCGCTGATCGCCATTCTGTTGCCGATGATGCGGGCCGCCGGGCATGACGAAGCCCGTTCAGTGGGCCTTCTGGCCTCCGGCGGTATCATCGCGCCGATCATTCCGCCGTCGATCGCCTATATCATTCTTGGCGTCGCGACCAATCTGTCCATCACCCAGCTGTTCATGGCCGGTATCGTGCCCGGCATCATGATGGGTCTTGGCGCGCTGATCGCCTGGCTGATCGTCGCCCAGCGGGACAATGTCGCCCCTCTGCCGCGCCAGAGCTGGCCGCAACGCATCAAGGTTACCTATCAGGCGCTGTGGTCGCTCGGACTGCCGGTCATCATCCTGGGCGGCATCCGCTTCGGGGTCGTCACGCCGACCGAAGCGGCCGTCGTCGCCGCCGTCTATGCCCTGTTCGTCGGCATGTTCGTCTACCGCGAGCTGAAGGTCTCCCATCTGTTCGACGCGTTCCGCAATGCGGCGCTGACGACGTCCGTCGTCATGCTGCTCGCCGCAGCCGCGCTGGCAACCTCATGGTTCATCTCGATCGCCGACCTTTCGGGCATAGTGCTCAATATCGTCGAGCCACTCATCGGCCACCCCAAGCTGTTGATGTTCGTCATCATGCTTCTTGTGCTGGCCGTCGGCACCGCGCTCGACATGGGCCCGACCATCCTGATCCTCGCGCCGGTCCTGCTGCCGGTGGTCACCGCCGCCGGCATAGACCCGATCTATTTCGGCGTGCTGTTCGTCATCAACAACGCCATTGGCCTGGTGACACCGCCGGTCGGCATCGTGCTGTCGGTCGCCTCCGGCGTGTCCAATGTCTCGATGCACCGCGTCATGATGGGCGCCCTGCCATTCCTTGGCGCCCAGGTCTTCGTCATGTTCCTGCTCGTCATATTCCCCGAGCTGGTTCTAGCCCCAATGGCCTGGCTGCGCTGAGGCGGGGTCCGGTCAGTCCATCTGCACTTTGTCTTTCCAAGGGAGGAAATGAAAAGATGAAACGCTCCACCAATCTCATCGCGGTTTCGGCGCTTGCCCTGGCCACGGCCTTGTCGGCCGTGCCGGCTCGCGCCGAATATGGCAGCCACACCTTCAAGGTGTCGAACGGCGCTGCCGAAGACCACCCGGTTTCCGCCGGCATCAAGGGAATGTCCGCCTGCCTGGAAAAGGCGACGGACGGAAACATGAAGCTTCGTGGTTTCTATAACGGCCAGCTCGGCGATGACGCCGAAGCCACGCAGTCGGTGCGCTCCGGCTCGCTGGAAATGGTGGTGACGGGCGCGGCTGCGATCGGCGGTATCGAGCCGGCGATGAGCACGTTCGAACTGCCGTTCCTCTTCGCCAATGACGAAGAGGTGGACGCCATCATGACGGGGCCGTTCTTCGATTATGTGGCATCGAAAATGCCGGCGCACGACCTGATCCTGCTGTCGATCTGGGAAAACGGCTTCCGTAACGCCACCAATTCCAAGCGCCCGATCGCTGCCGTTTCCGACTTTCAGGGGCTGAATTTCCGGGTGATGCAGAACAACATCTTTCTCGACACCTTCCGCCGCCTTGGCTCCAACCCGGTTCCGATGGCCTTCGGCGAAGTGTTCACCGCGCTCGAAACCAAGGCGGTCGATGGGCAGGAAAACCCGCTTCCGCTCATTCAGGCGAGCCGGTTCTACGAGGTACAGAAGTATCTGACCCTGACGCGCCATGCCTATTCGCCGACGCCTGTGCTGATCTCCAAAATGGTGTGGGATAAACTCAATGCCGATGAACAGGCCTTGCTGAAGACCTGCGCCCAGGAGGGCCGTGTCGCCCAGATCGCTCGGTCGCGCGCGGCCGTGAACGAGGCCCTGGAAGAGCTGAAGGCACACGGCATGGAGGTATCCGAGCTGCCGGAAGCGGAAGTCGCCAAGCTGCGCGAAGTGGTCGCGCCCGTCTATGAAGCCGCGATCCAGACTGTCGGCCAGGAAAACCTCGACAAGCTGATGGCCGAACTGAAGGCCGTTCGCGGTCAATAACCGTGCCGCCCCGTCGCTTTCCAGGCGGCGGGGTATTTCTTCCAACCAGGTGAACCCATGTCCAGCCTCTCTCCAAACCAGACCGCCTGCATTGCCGCGCTCGTCGCGCATTTTCCATCCGCGACCTGCCTCGTCGGCGACGACATACCCGTTCGCAACGGGGCCGATACCAGCTTCCTGCCGGCGATCAGGCCGATTGCGCTTGTCAGGCCCAATACGCCCGAGGGCGTGGCGACCGCCATGCGCATCTGCTCGATGCATGGTGTTGCCGTCGTGCCGCAGGGCGGCCTGACGGGGCTTGCCGGTGGCGCCCATCCGATCGAAGGCGCGGTCGCCCTTTCCGTCGAGCGGCTGACCGGCATCGAGGAAATCGATCCGGCCGCAGCGACCATGACCGTCAGGGCAGGGACACCGCTCGAGGTGATCCAGATGGCGGCGCAGGAAGCGGGTTTCTTCGTGCCGCTCGACCTCGGCGCCCGCGGCAGCTGCGTCATCGGTGGCAATCTCGGCACGAATGCCGGCGGCAATCGCGTGATCCGCTATGGCATGGCGCGCGAGATGGTTCTGGGGCTTGAATATGTGCTGGCCGACGGCACGCTGGTGACCAGCCTCAACAAGATGATCAAGAACAATGCCGGCTACGACCTGAAACAGCTGTTCATCGGCTCCGAAGGGACGCTCGGCATCATCACCCGGACGGTCCTTCGGCTGCAGCCCCGTCCCGGATGCACGCTTGCTGCGCTGTGCGGCGTGGCAAGCTACGAACATGTCGTCTCGCTGCTCGGCGCCGCCCGGCGCGGTCTTGGCCCGCTGCTCTCTGCCTTCGAAGTGATGTGGCCCGACTATTGGAGGGAAGCGACCGAGACCGTCAAGGGCATCCGCAAGCCGATTGCCGGCGAACATGCCTTCTACGTTCTGCTGGAGGCGCAGGGTTTGTCGGAGGATGTCGACGGGCCGCGTTTCATGGAATGGCTGGAGACCCAGTTCGGGGCAGGCCTCATCGAGGACGCGGCGATTTCGCAGAGCATGGCGGACGTCACCATGTTCTGGCGCACACGGGATGCCGCCGGCGAGTTCCAGACCGTGCTCGGTCCGCACGTCGCCTTCGACATTGGCCTGCCTGTCGCCCGCATGGATGAATTTGCACAAATCTGCCGGGCGCGCCTCGCCGATGCGCTGCCCGACATGCTGTCGGTCTATTACGGTCATATCGGCGACGGCAACATTCACATCGTCGCGCTGCAGCGAGGAGCCTCGCCCCAACCATCCGCCGAGATCGCCCGCATCGTCTATGAAACCGTCCGGGAATTCGGGGGCACGGTCTCTGCCGAGCATGGCATTGGGACCGTCAAGAAGCCCTATCTGTCCTATACCCGGACACCGGAAGAACTTGCGCTGATGGCGACCCTGAAACGGGCGCTCGACCCTCAGGGCATCCTCAACCCCGGCAAGGTCTTCGACCTGCCGTCCGCTTGACACGGGCGGCCACGGCGATCTTTCGCCGCCGGCGTTCTTGAACACGGTTGTCTCGCCGGCGGAGGTTCTGCCCGTTTTTCTCCGCTGCCCAATTCAAAGAGGTCGGCGCGGTCTGCCCAACCCCGCTCCTGGTAACTCATGGAGGGGCCCAGGTGGTCACTGCGCCAGCCATTCCTCCAGCTCGGCTTCCGCCCGCTCGAGCGCGCTGTAGTTGAGCAGTTTGCGCAGTAGGGCGACGGTCACTGCGCGGGCCCGCAGATTGAACCGGCTTTCGTCATGGTCTTCAAGAGGCGCCTGGTAGACGCCGAGCTTTTCGTAGAGCTGCTGCAGCCGGTTCTGAACGCTGCGAAGCGACAGATTGCGGCGGCGTGCAATGGCGCGATCGGTAAGACCCAGCGCGATGTCGATGAGGATCTCATATTCGGTGTCGCTGAAGCCCTTGGCCTGGCCGAGGCTTTTCTGCTGCATGCCGCGCACTTCACGGTCGATGACGCATTGCGCCTCGACAAAGATGCTGCGCAGGGCAAGCCTCAACCGCTCGTCCGAGGCCGACTTCAGGACATAGCCATAGGCCGCACCGTCCGGGACGATGCGCGACACGCCGCGCACATAGGCTTCGTCGGAATAGTTGGACCAGAACAGGATGCGGGTATCGGGGCGCTCTTTCCAGATGGTGCGTGCTGCCTCGATGCCATTGCGATTGTTCATCTGCAGATCCATGACGATATGCGCGGATTTGTGGTCCCGTGCCAGCTTCTCACCGGCATTGCCGCTTTCGGCCTCGATCACCGTTTCACATTCCGGCAAGGCGGCGCACACCGCCTCATGCAGGTAGGAGCGGTGGAGGGGATCATCCTCGACAATGAGAACCTTCATGCATCGCTCCTCTGGTTCAAGATACGCCGGGCTCCGGCTGCGACCGGCAGATGGATGCCGACAACGGTGCCGATCGTGTCGTGTCCGGCGCTGATCGAAAATTTGGCCGAGATCAGCCGCGCCCGGGTCTTCATGTTGTCGATGCCGCCGCCATTGCGCCGCCGCCGTTTCTCGATGCCGATGCCGTCGTCGCCGACCTGGATCGAAATGCCACCGCCGACCTCGCGCATCCGCACCGTGATCCGGCCGGCCTGGGAGTGCCGCACGGCATTGTTGATCGCTTCCTGGATGATGCGAAACAGGGCCACGCAGACGGTCTGGTCGAGACTGTCGATGACGCCGTCGGTCTCGTCGACCAGTTCCGTCAGGATCGACAGACCGCTGTCGCGCACCGAGCGGTCGAGGTGGTTTTCAACGGCTTGCACAAAACCGAACAGCTGCAGCACGGAGGGCTTGGCCTCCTCGATAATCTGTCTCAGGTCCTGCATGCAATGCTGCAGCCCGCGCGCCAGCGGCTCCAGGGCTTCGCCGGGCACCTCCGTCTCGTGCGCCAGCCGTTCCAGCCGGCGCGACAGGCGCGTCAGATCGGCCAGCGTCTGGTCGTGCAGGTCCATGCCGATGCGCTGCCGCTCTCGCTCCAGCGCTTCGGTAAGATTCAGCGCACCGAGCCGCAGGCCCTCCTCGCGGGCCCGGGCCTCGGCCTCGACGATCGCCGAGCGCTGCGCCTGCTCGGCGGCCCTGAGCGCAAAGAAATAGGGCGACAGCAGGTCGGCGATCGAATGCGCATTGGCGATGTCGTCCATGGTGTAAGCAGCGGTCTCATGGGAGGAGCAACTGAGCGCACCGATCACGTCACCCTCCACTTTCAAGGGCACATGGATGCGGCTGCGCAGATCCTGGTCGAAGACCGGGCGCACGAAGGCGCCTTCGAAATTGAAGCGCGGATCGCGGCAAGCGTCGTCCGTCAGGATATGCGTGACCTCGCCCCAGAGCAGGGTGCGGATCGGGCTGCCCGACACAAGCGCCGGCGGGTGGGTGCTCCAGGCGGTCTCCAGCCCGGTTTCATAGGCCGTATGGTATTTGCCGCCGTGCATGATGATGCAGACGTCGAGGTGATCGTGGGGAATGATATGGGAGATTTCCTTGGCCACAGCCCGGATGGCCGAGCGGAACTCGAGCTGACCGGCCAGAAGGCGCGATATGCCGAGATAATGGTCGAGCAGCGCTGTGGGCGCCATCTTCAGCATGGTGATGTTCTCCTCCCCGTGGCGTCCGCTGCCTCCACAGCTATAACCCAGGTCTCCTCTTATCCCTACTAAGCGCCGAGCGGCGCGTCACGTCCTGCGTGATCCCGCACCATCTACAGCACAAACCGCAAAGTCGCTGCCTTGAAGTTCCTATACAATCTCCTTCTTCTATATCATCCTGTCCCGGCTGAGAGGAGGAAGCTCGGCAGTTCACAAAAAGGCGCATCCGCCCGCCACGGGCAGGATGACAGGATCCGGTCCGATGAGGCTGGATCAACAGGGAGAGAGAGATGACATTCCATAAGGTGCTTCTGGCATCGGCCGCGCTTGCGTTCGCCGTCATGCCGATCCAGGCCATGGCCGAAACCTCGGCCAAGAAGATTGCATTGTCCAACAACTATGCCGGCAACTCCTGGCGCCAGGCCATGTTGACCAGCTGGGAAAAGGTGACCGGCGAAGCCGTCAAGTCCGGCATCGTCGCGGCAGCCGACCCGTTCACGACGGCCGAAAACCAGGCGACCGAACAGGCCGCCCAGATCCAGAACATGATCCTGCAGGGTTATGATGCGATCGTCATCAATGCCGCTTCGCCGACGGCGCTGAACGGCGCGGTCAAGGAAGCCTGCGACGCCGGCATTACCGTCGTGTCGTTCGACGGCATCGTCACCGAGCCCTGCGCCTGGCGCATCGCCGTCAACTTCAAGGAAATGGGCCGCAGCCAGATCGAATACCTGTCGAAGAAGATCCCGGCCGGCGGCAATGTGCTGGAAATCCGCGGTCTGGCCGGCGTCTTCGTCGATGACGAGATCTCGGCCGGCATTCACGAGGGCGTCAAGCAATTCCCGCAGTTCAAGATCGTCGGCTCCGTGCATGGCGACTGGGCGCAGGACGTGGCGCAGAAGGCCGTTGCCGGCATCCTGCCGAGCCTGCCCGAAATCGCCGCCGTGGCAACCCAGGGTGGAGACGGCTATGGTGCGGCGCAGGCCTTTGCCGCCGCCAAGCGGCCCATGCCGACCATCGTCATGGGCAACCGCCAGGACGAGCTGAAATGGTGGAAGGAACAGAAGGACGCCAACGGCTACGAGACCATGTCGGTGTCGATCGCGCCTGGTGTGTCGACGCTGGCCTTCTGGGTCGCCCAGCAGATCCTCGACGGCAAGGACGTCAAGAAGGACCTGGTCGTGCCGTTCCTCAGCATCAGCCAGGATACGCTTGATGCCAGCCTGGCGACGACCCAGGAAGGCGGCGTGGCCAATGTCGAATATTCCCAGGCCGACGCCGAGAAAGTCATCGCTGAAGCGAAGTGACATCCTCCCTGCGGTTCCGCCCTCCTTCGGGAGCGGCGGGACCGTTTCTCCTGCGGGAACAGACAGCATGACAGACAAGGCCCAGCGGCACCCAGTGATCGAGGTCACCGATGCCAAAGTTCACTTCGGCGCGGTCAAGGCGCTCGACGGTGTGACGATCCGGATTGAAGCCGGCGAATGCATCGGCCTGGTCGGCCATAACGGCGCCGGCAAATCGACGATCGTCAACGTCATCAATGGCGGGCTGACGCCGCAGTCGGGCACGATCAGCTGCCATGGCCAGCCTGTGCCCGGCTACGCCATCGCCTCTGCCCGCGCCAAAGGCGTACGCTGCGTTTTCCAGGAACTGTCGCTCTGCCCCAACCTGACGGTGATCGAAAACACCCGCGTCATGCACCGGTCCCTGACCGGCTGGGGTTGGCGCCGCCGGGCGGCCGGCATCATCCGTGCCAAGCTCGACGAGATTTTTCCCGGGCATGGCATAGATCCCGCGACTCCGGTCGGCGATCTCTCCATTTCGCAGCGGCAGATGGTCGAGATCGCCACGGCCTTCTCAACGGTGTCCCAGCCGGTGCGGCTTGTCATCCTCGACGAGCCGACCTCGTCGCTCGATGCCAGCCTTGCCACGCAACTGCTCGCCTATGTCAGGACATTTGTCGACAGTGGTGGGTCGGTGATTTTCATCTCGCATATTCTCGGCGAAATCCTGTCGGCCGCCGACCGCATCATCGTGATGAAGGACGGCCGGATCGTCACGGAGCGCCTAGCCGCGGAATTCGACGAACACAGCCTGGTCTCCGCCATGGGCAGCGTTGTCGCCGGCAGCAAGGCGGCAAAGCCGATGAGATCGACCGAAGCCCTCACGCCGCTGCTGGCGGCGCCACCCCGTCGTGGCAAGGGATTGCCCTTCAAAGCCTTCGCCGGGGAAATCGTCGGCCTGGCCGGGCTCGGCGGCCATGGCCAGACCGATGCGCTGGTCGATCTCTATCTGTCGCGCACCGGAAGCTGGTTCAACAGCCGCACGCCCGAGGTCTCCTTCATTGCCGGTGACCGGGCGCTGAACGGCGTATTCCCGCTGTGGAGCATTCTGAAGAACCTGTCGATCGCCCCTCTGCGGGATCTCGCCGGCCGCGCGGGCTTGCTGGACGAGCCGGCGGAAGCAGCGCTAGGGCAGGCGTGGAAAGACCGCATGGAAATCCGCACCCCCGATATCGGCAATTCCATCCTGTCGCTTTCGGGCGGCAACCAGCAGAAGGTGCTGTTCGGCCGGGCGCTGGCGACATCAGCCCCGACCATTCTGATGGACGATCCGATGCGCGGCGTCGATATCGGGACCAAGCAGGAGGTCTATGCCATCCTTCGGGCTGAAGCCGAAAAGGGCCGCACCTTCATCTGGTATTCGACTGAAATGGACGAGGTCTGCCTGTGCGACCGCGTCTATGTCTTCAACAATGGCGCCATCGTCGCGGAACTAAGGGGTGAGGATGTGACGGAGAAGAACATTCTCGCGGCGTCCTTCATGGGGGCAGCGGCATGAGGAAAATCCTGTCACCTGATACGATCCGGCTGATCATTCCGGCCCTGTCGCTGACGGTCCTGCTGATCGCCGTCTTCTACCTGCAGCCGCGCGCCATGAGCTATGTCGGTCTCAACCTGCTGTTCAATCTCGCCGTGCCGATTGCGCTGGCCACGATCGCCCAGATGCTGATCATGACGGTCAACGATCTCGACCTGTCGATGGGCACCTTCGTGAGCTTCGTCGCCTGTGTCGCGGCGACCTTCCTGCAGGCGACGCCCTTCCTCGGTATCCTCATTCTCTTAGGCGCCATCGCCACCTATGCGGCGCTTGGCGTGCTGATCCATATGCGCAACTTGCCCTCGATCGTTGTGACGCTCGGCATGAGCTTCGTCTGGGGCGGGCTGGCGGTGCTGATCCTGCCGGCGCCAGGCGGCCAGGCCCCGGAATGGGCGCGCGCCGTGATGATCTCCAAGCCACCTTTTGTGCCCATGGCGATCATTGCTAGCATCATCATCGCGGCGGTCTCGCATTTCCTGATCATGCGTTCCTCCTTCGGTGTGATCCTGCGCGGCGTCGGCGGCAATGCCCGCTCGGTGGAGCGGGCCGGCTGGTCGATCCTTGGCGCCCGCGCCGCGACCTATGGGCTGGCCGCCGTCTTTGCCATTCTTGCCGGTATTTCCCTTGTCGGCCTGACGACCTCGGCCGACGCCAATATCGCCCTGCGCTATACGCTGCTGTCGATCGCCGGTGTCATTCTCGGCGGCGGCGAGTTCACCGGCGGCCGCATCTCGCCGATCGGCGCCGTCATCGGCGCGCTGACCCTGACGCTGGCCGGCTCGTTCCTGTCCTTCCTGCGCATCTCGCCGGACTGGCAGATCGGTGCGCAAGGTGCGATCCTGATCGTCGTGCTGGGTCTGCGGCTACTGCTCAATCGGCTTGAAAGACGGAGTAAGCGCCCATGACCTTCCTTGGCTCTCTTACCCGCAAACCGTGGATCTGGTCCTGTGTCGCCGCCCTTGTCGTCTGGCTGACGACCATCCTGTTTACCGGCGGCGCCAGCACTGTCGGCCTTAGTCAGGCAGCCCTTACCTTTGCCGCCTTCTCCATCCTGGTCGGCGTGGGGCAGATGTTCGTCATCACCCTTGGTCCCGGCAATATCGATCTTAGTGTCCCGGCGACGATGACGCTGGCCGGGACGGTGGCGCTGAAATTCATGAATGTCGACAATTCGATGATCCTGCCCGGCCTTGCCGTGGCGATCGGCATCGGCATCGCGGTCGGCATCGGCAATTACGCGCTGATCAAGCTGCTGCAGATCCCGCCGATCATTGCCACCCTGTCGATGAGCTTCATCGTCCAGTCGACGGCCATCTGGACCAATCGTGGTCTGCGGATCAAGCCGCCCGAGGCGCTTGCCAATTTCACGACGGAAACGACCGCCGGCATTCCCAATGTCGCTCTTGTGGCGCTGGTTCTGTCCGTGCTGGCTTTCGTTCTGCTGCAGAAAACCGTCTACGGCCGCTGGATCGCCGCCATCGGCCAGAATATCCGCGCGGCGCGCATGGCCGGAATCCCGGTTGATGGCACGCGCTTTGTCACCTATATCCTGTGCGCCGTATTGGCGGCCCTCTGCGGTTATCTGTTGGCGAGCTTTTCCGGCGGTGCGGCCCTCAACATGGGCTCGGAATATCTGCTGATGTCGATCGCCGTCGTCGTCATCGGCGGCACGGCGGTGGCCGGCGGCGACAGCAACGTGCCGGGCATCTGGGGCGCATCGCTCTTCATGTTCCTGGTGGTGTCCATGCTCAACACCTATGGCGCCGGAGCCGGCATTCGCCTTGTCATGACAGGCCTCATCATCATCGCCGTCATCGTCGTTGCCGGTGGTCGAAATCCAAACCAACGCTGAATTGCGGATCATGCCCATGCCCGAATCCCCCTTGTATGAAATCCATGACCCGCGGTTCAGAGCGCTGATCGTCGAAAGTGCCGCCCTTGAGGAACTGCATTCCGGCTGCCGCTGGGCCGAAGGCCCGGTCTGGTTCGATGACGCGCAGCAGCTTCTGTGGAGCGACATTCCCAACCAGCGCATGCTGCGCTGGACGCCGGATGGACAGGTTTCGGTCTATCGCTACCCTTCAAATTTTGCCAACGGCCACACCCGCGACCGGCAGGGCCGCCTCGTCTCCTGCGAACACGGCACGCGCCGCGTCACGCGGACCGAACCGGATGGCACGGTGACCATGCTGGCCGATAGCTTTGAGGGCAAGCGGCTGAATTCTCCAAACGACGTGGTCGTGCATTCCGATGGCAGCATCTGGTTCACCGATCCGACCTACGGCATCCTGTCGGACTACGAGGGCTACAAAACAGCACCGGAACTGGCGACCCGCAATGTCTACCGGCTGGACGCGGTCTCGGGCGCTTTGACGGCCGTTGTCAGTGATTTCCTGCAGCCGAACGGACTGGCCTTTTCGCCGGATGAAAGCAGGCTCTACATTGCCGACAGCGGCGCCAGCCATGACGACACCGCCCCCCGCCATATCCGTGTCTTTGAGGTCGAGCAGGGCGGCACGCTGATAAACGGCCGGGTCTTCTGCCATATTGACAAGGGCATACCGGACGGCCTGCGTGTCGATGTCGATGGCAATGTCTGGTCCAGCGCCGCCGACGGGGTGCACTGCTTTGCCGCGGACGGCACGCTGATCGGCAAGATCCTGGTGCCGCAGGTGGTCGCCAACCTGACCTTCGGCGGTCCCCGCCGCAATCGCCTGTTTATCACCGCGACACAGTCGCTTTATTCCATCTACGTCACGGTCGCCGGGGCGAGCCGGCCTTAGACAGTGATCTAGCCTGGTCTTCCGGAGCCCTCCGGTAGCAGCCGTTTCAGGATCTGATCGGCGTCGGCATCGCCAAGCGGAACCGGTGCTTCCGGCTTTCCATCTGTAAGCGCCGGCCTTCCGACGGCAATCGGCAGGGCATCGAGGCGCGTGCAGGATCCCGTGTCGTCGAATTGCATGCGGATCGCCGCGCTGCGCCAGACGTCAACACCCCTAGCGTCATAGGTCAGAGGGCGGCGCGTGTGGAACACGAAATTGCCGAGGCCGGGGATAATGGGTCGTTCCCGGTAAAAGGTAACCGGCTGCATGACGGGAGCGCCGGTGCCCAGAATGAAACTCGCGCCCTTGTCGATCAGGCGCCGACCGAGATCGGTAAGCCAGGCGGGTGTCTGCGTCCAGTCCGCATCCCAGTGATGATTGTGCAGGGCTATGCCAACCAGATGGCCGGCCAGCCGGGCGTTTCGAATGCCGGCAACAAGTCGCTCAAGGTCGGCGGCGTTGGGCGCCCAGTCGGCACCGGTGGCGTCCCCCTGCTGGACTTTGGTGCCGAAGACATCCAATCCGCTATCGGTCTGCGCCTGGTAGCCAACCGCCGAGCGCGCCGCGGACCGACGGTCATCGCCAAGGGCCTCTATGATCTGTTGAAGGCGATGGAAATCGGCAGGCGTCACCGTCACCGTCCGGTGCATCCGCAAGGGGGCAATGCCGGCGCGATCCGGCGCGGCATAGACGATCTCGGGCTGGGGCCCGAGATCCACCGAAAACAGGGCAAGCGAGCCGGCCGGGCTCGCTACAACAGCCGGAGCGGCCGCCGCATCGATCGTATCGCCGCTGCCGGCAAGCGCCAGTCCGTGCGCCTGCGCTGCCCGTCGCGTTGCCGCCATGCCGGGCGGTCCGAGATCGAAAGCGTGATTGTTGGCATGCGCCAGCCCATGAAAACCGAGCTCGCGCAGCGACGCAAGCGCTGCGGCGCTGGCCAGATGCAGCGTCTTCGTCTTGGTCGGCCAGCTGCCTGCCGTCTCGACCGTCGCTTCCAGATTGGCAACCGCCACGTCGGCTGCCAGAAACGACCGCACGGCCTCAGCGCCACGGGATGTGAGGTCGAGCGGTTCGTGCAGCAGGATCTGTCCCGTGACGGCAATCGAAATCGGCATGGTTCTGCTACTTCGCCTGTGGCTTCAATGGTGTCAGGCTATCCTGCCCGACGATGGGCAGCAGGATGGCCGACGGATGGGCAGCGTCGCAGAACACGCTGTTGCGGGCAACCTTGGCTGTTCGACCGTAGCCCTCCGGTGCAAACGTGTTCGGATTGACGTCGTATTTCGGAAAATTCGACGAGGCGATATCGACCCGGATCCGATGGCCCCTGGCAAACCGGTTGGCCGTCGCGAAAGGTTCGATCACCACCCGAAACACCTCGCCCGGTGTGATCGGTTCCGGCTTGGACCAGGAATTGCGATAGCGGCAGCGGATGATTCCGTCGGTGATATTGAGCGCATAACCGGCCGGATAGTCCTCGCTGGGCGGATAGACATCGACGAGTTTCGCCGTGAAATCGGTATCCAGCGCATCGGAGGAAACGAAAAGCTCGACACTGATGGGGCCCGCGACGACCATGTCTTCCAAAAGCGGCTCGGTTTCGAACGAAAGCACGTCGGCACGCGCGGACAGCGGCAGGCCTGGATTGTCCGAGCCGAAAAACTGGTCCGCCTCGCGCTGGTCGAAGCCGCCGCCCTCGAAAATCGGCTGGCCGCTGGTCAGCGAGCCGCCAATGCTCGGCACCGGGTGCTTCGGATCATAGTCATAGGTCAGCGGCGGCACATCGCCCGCTGGCGAAACCTCGGAAAGCTGCCGGTTACCATGCAGGTGGAAGCGGCGTATCACGGTGCCGGGCAGTGGCCAGTCGCTGGCCGAGATCCAATGGCCGCCATGGTCGAGGCGGCCATCGCCATTGCGCCGCCCCGAGCCTCCGCCCATGACGAAGGCTCGGACCACCGGATCGTCGCCGGTATCGACCTGCGCGTCCTTCAGGAAACGGTCGAACCAGCTGCGGCGAAACCCGAGCCAGGTTTCCATCACATTGCCGCCAAGCGGCGCTTCGGCGCCGAAAGAAACATCGCCGGCAAAGGTCGTATTCCGGTTGCCGTGCAGCCATGGCCCCATGATCAGTCGCAGCGGCCGATCCGGATGGCCGGATAGGCCGCGATAGTTGTCGAGCGTCGATTTCACATAGGCATCGTACCAGCTCGACATCAATACGATCGGCACCTGAGGGAAGGTGTCGTAATAGCCCTCCATATAGAGGCCGACGCGACGCCAGCTGTCGTCGAAGCTGCCGCTGCGCCACTGATCGAGCAGATAGCTCTCGTAGTCGGGCGCGGCGCGCAAGGGCGACACTCCCTCGCTCCAGGGCATGGCCTTGAACCAGGCTTGGATGTTTTCCGCCTCGATCGCCGCGCGGGTGATGCCCTTGCTGGCTTCGCGGGCATTGTTATAGGCCCAGGTCGCCTGTTTCAGCTCGAACGCCCCGCCCTGGCGGATGCCGCATTGAAAGGCGTTGGAAAACCCGCCGGAATCCATGACCATGCAGGCGAGACCGGGCGGATTGAGGCAGGCAAGCGCAGCTTGCGTATGGGCTGCATAAGACAGGCCCATCGTTCCGAATGTGCCGTTCGACCACGGCTGCTCGATCAGCCAGCTTGCCGTATCGTAGCCGTCCTCGGCCTCGGAGATATATTTGCTGAATTGCCCCTCGGAATTGTAGCGTCCACGGCAATCCTGATAGATCACCACATAACCGGCCCGCACGAAAAAGGTGGCCACCTCCTCGCGTTTGAGCGGAGCGGCCATGCCGATCTCGATTTCCGAGCGCGAACGTTCCGCTTTGCCATAGGGGGTGCGCTCCATGATGACAGGCAAGCGCCCCGCAATCGCGACGCCGGCCACTGCCGGACGATAGATATCGGTCGCCAGCTGCACGCCGTCGCGCATTCGTACCATGACGTCCCGCTCGACAATCACGTCGTCGGTGATCGCCTCGAAGCGTGTGGCCTTAAGGGTCTTCATTGCCTGTTCCTTGGATGCTCTGCGATGCCATGGCGGCGGCGCAAGACGCGCGCCGCCGCTGGTTTCCCCGTTTATTATTTGGCCAGCGTGGTCAGGGTGGCGCTTGTGTCTTCCGTCATGTTGGCGACATAGGACAGGTTCGCCTTGCCGGCCCAATGGACCTTCTGCCAGTAGAGCGGAATGACAGGCGTATCCTCGAACACCATCTTGGTTGCCTGCTGCAGCCGTTCGATGCGCTTGGTTTCATCGAACTCGCCGACGGCCGTGCGCATCAGATCGTCAAACGCCGGATTGCTGTAGCGCGTGCGGTTGAAAGAGCCGGTGCCGGCCTCCTTGTTGTTGGTCATCAGCAGATTGCGCAGACCGGTCGCAGAGGTCGGCGTCGAATTGCCGAGCGAGAAGACAAAGGCGCTGAATTCCTGCGCCGATGCCGCTTTGGTGTAGACGTTGTAGGGCTGGGCCACGACACCGTTCACCTTGAGGCCACCGCGGGCAAACATCTGGCCGAGGGCCTGGGCAATTTCGGAATCGCCCGGGAAACGATCGTTTGACGTATGCAGGGTAATGCCGAAGCCATCAGGATAACCGGCCTGCGCCAACAGCGCCTTGGCACCTTCGGCATCAAACGCCGGGGTCGGGATCGAGGGATCATTGCCGGCGACGCCGGTTGGAACCAACTGACCGGCCGGTTCGGCAGAACCGTCGAGAATACGGTCGATGATCAGCTGGCGATTGACGAGCTTCGACAGAGCAGCTCGGACGTTCTTGTCCTTGAGCGGGTTCTTCTCGAGGGGTTTGCCGTCCTTGTCGGTGACGAAGGGCGTCACGTCGCGGGCGCTGTCGAGGGCCATATAGATCATGCGTGCCGAGGCGATGGAGAAGACCTTCAGCCCCTCGATGCCTTCGATCGTCTTGATGTCGCCCGGCGGCACGGCATCGATCAGATCGACGGCTCCGGAGCGCAAGGCCGCAACACGCGAGGCGTCATTGGAGATGAACTTGACGGTGACGGTGTCGAAATCCTGCTTCTGGCCCCAGAAGCTTTCATTGCGGGTCAACGTCAGGTTGTCACCGGGCGTCCAGGATTTGAACTTGTAGGCGCCCGTGCCGATCGCCGCCTTGCCGCTGTTGAAATCCTCGATCGTGGCGGTTTCGGCCGCCTTCTTCTGAACGATATAGACGAAACCGATCTGCTCGATGAAATCCGGTGCCGGCTTCTTGGTCTTGAACTCGACGGTCAGGGTGTTGAGGGCCTTCATGCTGTCGATGGCGGCAACATTGCCCGAAAACGGCGCCGGGCTGTTGGGAATATCCTTGGCACGGGTCAGGGAGAAGATGACGTCCTCCGCGGTCAGCGGCGCACCGTCATGGAAGGTCACGCCATCCCGCAGCTTCACATGCCAGGTGAGCGGATCGATATTGGTCCAGGACACAGCCAAAGCCGGCTCGATATGAATCTGGGCATCGGTCTGCACCAGACGGTCGAAAACCTGCATCGCGATGTTCTGATTGTTGCCAGTCCGCGAGAACTGCGGATCGATTGCCGATGGTTCGGTGGAGCTGCCGATCGTCAGGTCGGCGGCCTGAGCACTCAGCGCAATCAGCGTGCTGGCGGCAGTGGTGAGAAGAAATGAGCGGATGTTCATAGGTCTGTTCCCTTCTTTGTTATGGTGACCGGCTGGACCGGCAGTGTGGTGGTTGGTGCAGGTATCGGATCGTTGAGATGGCAGGCGCTGACATGTCCCGGTCCCGTCGCCTGAAGACGCGGACGCTCGACGCGGCAGCGATCGAACGCCATCGGACAGCGCGGATGGAAATGGCAACCGGCGGGGGGATGAAGCGGCGACGGGATCTCGCCGCGGATCGGCGTGAAAACCCGCTTGCGATCACCGATCTCCGGCAGTTCCCGGATCAAGGCCTCGGTATAGGGATGCTTCGGCGCGGCGAAGAGGTCGTCCGGCGCCGCACTTTCGACGATCCGGCCGAGATACATCACCACCACCCGATCGCAGATGTGCTTGACCACGCCAAGATCGTGACTGATGAACAGATAGGTCAGCCCGAATTCCTGCTTCAGATCCATGAACAGATTGAGGATCTGCGCCTGGATGGAGACATCGAGAGCGGCCACGGACTCATCGCAAACCAGAAGGTCCGGCCTCACCGCCAGCGCCCGGGCAATGCCGATGCGCTGTCTCTGGCCGCCGGAGAACTGGTGCGGATAGCGGTCGAGATAGGAGGGGTCGAGCCCGACCCGGCGGGTGATGTCCGCGACGTAGTCGCGCGTCTCGCGACGGGTCACCAGGCCATGCACCCGCGGTGCTTCGCCAATGAGGTCGATCACGCGCTTGCGCGGATTGAGGGTCGACATCGGATCCTGGAAAATCATCTGGGCGGCGAGCCGGGCGGCCCGCTTTTCCTCGCCTTTGAGAAGCGGCAGGGCGTTGCCCTTCCAGCGCACCTCTCCATCGCTGACCGGCATGATGCCGGCCATCATCCGCCCAAGCGTCGATTTTCCGCATCCGGATTCGCCGACCAGGCCGACAACTTCGCCCGGCATGACGGACAGATCGACGTCATCGACCGCATGCACCGTGCGGTCCTGCAGGTTGGCCCCCAGGGCGCGGGCGATCTTTTCGGCATAGTCCAGCTTGCGCGAAAAACGGCGGCTGACACTGACAGCCTCGATAAGCGGGGTCGTCATGCGGCCCTCCCTGCATGCGGATGGAAACAGCGCCACTCCCGGTCGGCCGCCTGCTCAAGGGCAGGTTCGGCCGCACAGACAGCGGTGGCGCGCGCGCAACGATCCCGGAACGAACAGCCGGAAGGTCTGTCGAGCGGCGAGGGGGCCATGCCGGGGATCGGCCGCAAAGGCTGGCCCCGCGGCACGGCTGCGGGCACCGCATTGAGGAGACCGGATGTGTAGGGATGGGCCGGGCGTGCCAGCACGCCATCAACCGGCCCCGCCTCGACGATCCGGCCGGCATACATGACCATGATCCGGTCTGCGAGGGCGGCGACCACACCGAGGTCGTGGCTGATCCAGATCAGCGCCATGCCGAACTCCTGGGCCAGCCGTTTGATCTCGAACAGGATCTGCGACTGAATTGTAACGTCAAGCGCGGTGGTCGGCTCGTCGGCGATGATCAGGTCGGGCCGATGCAGAAGCGCGATGGCGATCGCCACACGCTGCCGCATGCCGCCGGAAAACTGGTGCGGATAGGCATCCAGCCGTTCCTCCGGCGAAGGGATGCCGACCAGGCCCAGCGTATCGCGCGACCGGGCCCGCGCCTCGGCCCGTGAGACCGTTTCATGGGCCTGGATCGTCTCGATCATCTGCGTCCCGATCGACAACACCGGATTGAGCGTCATCATCGGATCCTGGAAGATCATCGCAATCCGCTTGCCGCGAATTTGCCGCATCGATCGGGAGGGCAGGTCCAAAAGATTCTGGCCATCGAACAGGATCTGGCCGGAGGCAACGCGTCCGGGCGGATCGACCAGGCCGAGGATCGAAAAGCCGGTGATGGATTTGCCCGAGCCGGATTCGCCGACCAGGCCGACGATCTCACGCTGGCCAACGGCAAAACTGACATCGTCGACCGCCTTGATGGTGCCGCGACGGGTGGTGAAATGGGTGGAGAGGTTCCTGACGTCGAGAATGGGTCTGGTCATCGCGGTCACCTTTCGCCCAGCCGGGGGTTGAGCACTTCGCGCAGGCGATCGCCGACGATATTGATGGAGAACACCAGGATCAGAAGCAGCAGGCCCGGATAGACGCTCATCCAGTATTCACCCGACATCAGCACCTGATAGCCATTGGCAATCAGCAGCCCGAGCGATGGCTCGGTAATCGGCAGGCCGATGCCCAGAAAGGAGAGCGTGGCTTCCGCCGAGATGGCATTGGCGACCTGGAGCATGCCGATCACGATCAGCGGCGGCAGGCAGTTTGGCAGGAGATGACCGAACAGGATGCGCGGAGTGCCGATGCCAAGCGTTACGGCCGCTTCGATATAGTCCTTGTTCTTCTCGACCAGGGCAGCTGCGCGCACGGCGCGGGCAAAGGTTGCCCATTGCACGAGGATCAGCGCCAGCACCACTTTCCACACCCCTTGCCCCAGCAGGGCGAGCAGCATGAGCGCCACGAGAATGGTGGGAAAGCCGAGCATCAGGTCGACGATGCGCATGATCATCGCATCGATACGGCCACCGAAATAGGCGGCGATCAGACCCAGCATGGTGCCGACCATCAGGGCCACGACGCCGGAAAACACGCCGACGCCGAGACTGGTGCGCAGGCCGTGCACCATGGCCGACAACATGTCGCGGCCCTGGCCGTCGGTGCCGAGCCAATAGACCATGCCGTCCATGCTTTGCGATCCGGGCGGCAGCTTGGAGTCGAGAATATCCAGCACGGCGAGATCGTAGGGATCCTGCTGCGTCAGGAAGGGACCGAAGAGCGCCGTCAGCAGGAGAAACAGGCAGACGATGGCCGCGATCGTGGCCTTCGGGCTTTGCAGCAGACCGCCGACCAGACGACCGGCCAGCGTGTCGTCGCGAAGGTTGAGGAAATGGCCGCTCATTGCGCATCTCCCAGCCGGACGCGTGGGTCGATCAGCGAATAGAGGATGTCGACCACGAAATTGATGAAGATGAACAGGCTGACGATGACCAGCAGATAGGCCACCACAACAGGACGATCGAGCCTCATGATGGAATCGATCAGCAGCTTGCCGATGCCCGGCCAGGCGAAAATCGTCTCCGTCACGACGGCAAAGGCCAGCATGCTGCCGAGCTCAAGGCCAATGACGGTGACGAGCGGGATCAGGATGTTCTTGAGCACATGCACCAGCACGATCCGCCGCTCCGACAGGCCCTTGGCGCGGGCGAATTTGATGAAATCCAGCGGCATGGTCTCGCGCACGCCGGTGCGCGTCAGCCGTATGACAAGAGAGAGCTTGAACAGGCAGAGATTGATCGCCGGCAGGATCAGATGCGTGACGCCATCGATCGTGAACAGGCTGGACTGCAGACCCAGGAAACTGCCGACCTCGCCGCGGCCGGTCGAGGGCAGCCAGCCGAGCCAGATCGAAAAGATCATGATCAGCATCATGCCCTGCCAGAAGCTCGGAAGGGAAAAGCCGAGGATGGAGCCGGTCATGATCGCCTCGTCGGTGACGCTATTGGGCTTCAGGCCGGCGACCAGGCCGAGCGGGATGCCGACGACCAAGGCGATGAACAGACCGGTGAGGGTCAGTTCCAATGTGGCCGGCAGCCGCTCGAAGATCAGGGCGATGGATGGGCGATTGAAGACAAAGGAGCGCCCGAGATCGCCATGCAGCGCATTCCAGGCAAAGGTCAGGAACTGCTGCCAAAGCGGCTTATCGAGACCGAGCGAGACGATAACCTGAGCGCGTTCAGCGGGGCTCGCATCGGGCGAGATCAGCATCTCGATCGGATCGCCGATGGCATAGACGCCGAGAAAGACGATGAGTGCCGTGATCAGCAGCACGACAACGCTTTGCATCAGCCGGCGGATGATGAAAACCGTCACAAGCGATACTCCCGCCTGAATCGATGCAGACGGGGACAGAGAGATGTCATCGGAGAACCCCTTTTTTGTCTTTTGTTGAGGTGACGATAGCGGGCCGGAAAAAGCGCGCAATATTATGAGTGAAGCGCATGATCCTATGCGTTTTGCGCCGAGCATGCGGGATAACACCGCGGCGGCTTGCCTTCCACGGTGGCAGCCTTAGGATCGGCGCCATGAATTTCAAACAGCTCGAAATTTTCAAGACGATCATGGATACCGGCTCGACCATCGCGGCAGCGGCGGAACTCGGCATGTCGCAGTCGGCGATCAGCCGGCAGCTGGCCGCGCTGGAGGAGGAAATCGGCCGCGAGCTGTTCCTGCGCGACAAGGGTCGGCTGGTGCCACGTCCGGAAGCGCATTTGCTGGTCGGCGAAGTCGACGAGGTGGCCGACAGTGTAGCCAAGCTGCGCAACAAGATCGGCGATATCCGCACCGGCGTGTTCGGCGAGGCGCTGATCCGGATCGCCTTTCCCCACAGCCTGACGACGACCATGCTGCCGCCGCTGGTGGCCCGTTTCAAGGCGGACCACCCGCGGGTCACGGTCGAGATCCTGAGCGGCCCCTATGATGCGATCGAGAGGATGGTGCGCAGCCGCGTCGCCGATCTCGGCTTCGTGCGGCTGCCTACGGAAGAGCATTCCTTTGATGCCCGCTCGCTGTTCCAGAGCGGCACGACCTGCGTGATGCCCTTTGATCATCCGCTGGCGGCCAAGGAGGCGATCACCGTCAATGACCTGGCCCGCAACGACCTGATTTTGCTGGGACGACAGCGGATCAACCGCAATGAGTTGGAGCACGAACTGCGCCGCATCGTGCCGAGCTATCGCTGCAGCCTGGAGGTCCACTCGGTGGAAACCGCCTGCGCCTGCGCAGCCCAGGGTCTGGGCATTGCCATCGTGCCCTCGCTGATCGCGGCCTTTTTCCGCAATGATGCCATCGCGATGCGGCCCTTCCTGCCGGACAAGGTCGCCGACTATGGCATCATCACGCTGTCGGGTGCGCCGCTGTCCTGGACCGCGGAAGCGTTTATCGAGATACTCCGCCGCCACGGGCCGAGTCTCGACGACAGGAGCCTCTAGCGTCCATCGCCCATTTCGGCCGGTTCAGAGCCTGCGTGCTTCCAGACGCCGTTTGTCGCGCTCGACATGGTCGATGCCGAGCTTTGTCAAACAGAATTGTCGTTTCTGAAATTCGCCGCGGATCTGGATGAAGCCCTGCTCCTCGGCTTCGCTCAATGTCTTCAGGCTTGTGCCCTTGGGCGGAGACTGCCAGTCAGCGCCATCGGCGCTGTGCAGCAAGACCATGATCTTTATAATTTGACTCTCCATGCCTGTCTCATACGGCTGTTTCGCGTCGCCTGGCCCTTTTGAGAAATCGAGCCATTGCCGGCCTCTTCTGCATGAAATGGATGCCGACGACAACCAGCGATCAGATTGATGCTGTCTGCGTGTCGGCGATGAACGGATAGGTCGCTTCGCAGCCGCCATCGTCGACAGGCGTCGGATGATCGACGACAGGCCTTTGCAACAACCCTATCCGAAACCGGACCAAGGTCCCTGGGGCGCCCTCAAAGGTCCCAGGGCCGTTCACAGGGCATGCCGCATGGGCGCATCTTGTCGCTGTGAGATGCCAAAGGCCTTTCGCACCAACCTTCGGCTCTGGTCGAAACCCATGTGAGGAGCACTACAATGTCGGTAACCCAATATGTCCTGCGCTCGGCGATCGTGCTGGCCATGCTATCCCCCGCCATCCCGGCCAGTGCCGCCCTGAACGGCGAGCTTGATACCGGAGTCGCAGGCACAACCCGCCTCGCTCAGCCCTACGACCTCGTTGCCAGGAAAGGCGCCGATGACAAGCCGGGCCACACCCGCCGCGGCCGCGGCCGTGACGACGGCCCGAACCATACATTCCTGCTGAAGCTGGACGAAACGCAGGTCGCACGGCGCGGCGCGGATGATAAGCCAGGCCACAACCGTCGTGGTCGCGGATCGGACGACGCAGCCGGCGACGATCACGGCGGTCGCCGCGCCTGAGCCGAATGAGCGATGCGGACAAAGATCCACACCTGATTCAATCCACCGGCGCAGCCTTTCGGGTGCGTCGGTGATCCGATTGCAAAATCGTCCAGTGGTACGGAGTAGACGCGTTGGCGAATGATCTTCGATTTCGTGGTAGAGCCTTTGCGGCAGTACTGCTGGTTGCGGTCCTTACCCTCCTGGCATTGCCGCATGGCGTGTGGGCAAAGGATGGCGGTTCCAGCGACTCCGGCTCGGATCACTCGGGCTCCGATCATTCAAGCTCGGATGATTCCGACTCGGGAGGGCACAGCGGCAAGGGCAGCGGCGACGACGACGACAATGACAATGATAGGGATGACAATGGCGGAAGCGACGATTCTGCGCGTGGCAGCGGCGACAAGGACGCACAGGAGCGCCGTCATACCTATGACGGGGGCTGGCTTGCGCAGATCCGCAATGGGCGATACCAGGTGTTCGACCCGGCCGGACGGCTGGTGATCAACCGCGAAGCCAGGACGGCCGACTACCAGAAATTCTAGAGCGCGCTCATGCCAGGCGCGGTCAGGAGCGTTGGCCAGCGTCCCGCAGCAGCATGGCGGCCTCTGTCCGGTTGCGGACATTCAGCTTCTGCAGGATCCGGGTCATGTGGTGCTTGATCGTCTTTTCCTGCAGGTCGAGCCGCCGAGCGACTTCCTTGTTGCTGTTGCCGGCCGCGACCAGCTTGAGGATTTCCTCCTCGCGGCGCGTCAGGCTCGCCAGCATGTCCTGCGAGCTGTCGCCCTTCTCCAAGCCATGAACCACCGGCGCCACTATGCGCAGCTCCGCCAGGATGCGGGCCGCAAGCGCCGGCGACACATAGCTTTCCCCCGCCATCGCACCGCGCACCACCTCGATCAGCGTCGTGGCGGGAACGCCTTTCAGCACATAGCCGCGCGCACCGGACTTCAGCGCCATCAGCACATCCTCGTCGGCCTCCGATGCCGTCAGCACGACGACCCGGGCGTCAGGGGACTGTTCGAGGATAAGGCGCAGGGCATTGAGGCCGCCGCCCGGCATGGAAAGATCGAGCAGGATGACGTCGGGCTTCAGCTGCCGGTCAAGCCGGATCGCCTCGTCGGCGGACGCGCCCTCGCCGCAGACCTCAAGGTCCTGCTGTTCCGAAAGGCTTCTCGAAACACCGTCCCGAAACATCGGATGATCATCGACGACGAGGATGCGGATGGTATGTTCGGTCATGGTCCTGTGTTCCCTGGCAGGCGCATCGTCAGGCGCGCGCCGTTTTGCGAATCGAGGTCGAGCTTTCCGCCGAGACCGGCAATCCGTTCCTCAAGCCCCAGAAGACCGAGGCCTTCACCGGCTGTGCGCCGATTAAATCCCGGCCCCTTGTCGCTGACGGTGATCTCGATCCCGCTGCCCGCCGCCGAGGCCGTCACCTGCTGACCGATGCCGGCGGCGTGGCGGGCGGCATTGTTGAGCGTTTCCTGGACGAAGCGATAGGCGCAGATCTTCTCGGCTTTCGACAGGTCGGGAAGTGCGGGATCGCAGGTGAAGGCGACGCGCGTTCCGGTCCGGCTTTCATGCGCCGCGATGACGCGCCTCAAGACGTCCTCGACGCCGAGCCCGTCCAGCTCGGGCAATGTCAGGCCTCGGCAGATATTGCGGATGTCGCGCATCGCATCGTCCAGTGCCGTCTTGACCCGTTCACCATCCTGATTGGTCGATCCGGCCGGCAGGATCGACCCGAGCCGCAGCGACGCGAAGGCCAGCAATTGCGCCGGTCCGTCGTGAAGCTCCGCCGAGAGACGCCGCAGGTAGCGCTCGTTGAGGTCGGCGGTGCGATGGGTCGCCTGGTCGACGCGGCGGCGCAGTGCCTGGTTTTGCGCCAGCAGCGCCGATAGCGTTTCCACCTTTTCGTCGAGGGCCACTCTTTGGCGGGTGATCAGACGGCTGCCGCGGGCGACGATGCCAAACAGCAAGGCGAACATCACCAGCGTCACCACGCCGACGACCAGCCAGCTTTGCAGCCGCGCACTGGTCAGTTCGGAGCTGAGATCGACGCCGTTCTCGTAGAACTCGGCGATGCCGATGATGTCGCCGGACCAGGGTTCGCGGATCGGGCTGTAGATTTCCAGCAGCGGAAGGCCGCTCAGGCGCTCAACCTCGTTTTCCGGTCCTTCGAGTTGGTTGAATTCCGCATGGATCTGTCCAGCCTTGGCCGTCACCAGCCCGTCGGTCATCTCGAAACGCTTGCCGATCGCGCCATCCTCGTTGCTGAAGACGATCGTGCCGTCGGGCTTCCAGATCTTGAAGGCAATCAGTTTTTCCCTGAGGACGCCCTGGGAGAGCGTCTCTGTGAGCGCAACACGCGCGCCTTCGCCCAAGGTATTGGATTTTGCCAGCTCCTGCGTCAGCGGCGCAATGATGCTGTCCACGTAGAGCGCCGTTGCCGCCGCTGCGTTGTGGATGACGGAATCTTCGATGCGCCCGCTCACCCAGAAGCCGATCATCGACATGCCGAACAGAAGGACACCTGCTGCTGCCAGCACGAACTGCCGGGCAAGACTTGTGCCTCCAGTCGGTGCCCGCACGTCCTTGGTGTCCGATGTTCTCTCCATGCTCGTTCATAGCGCATTCCACGGGCCCAAAGAAGTCGGACCCATGGCGCCGGATAGGGACCAAAGTCTGATCACCCGGATAAGCAGCGTAGCCCTTCGAAGATTGGCATCGGACGGTCAGGGCGGCCGATGATCTCTCCAAGCGAACCGAGCAACAAGCGGCAGCCCTTGAGATCAGTCTATACAGGCACCGGTCGCCCGCTAATATATGGAACGATCCAACTCCCACGGGGTCTCTCTGCGTCGGAACCAGATTCTGTGCGTGAGATACCGCATCAGCAGCCGTTTTCTTTCGTTCCTGTCATCTTTCGGATCTCATGCAACGCGCTTCAGCAGAAAAATCGCTTGACCGATTTGGAACGTTCCAATAAACCCTTTTCCAGGACGGAGAGTATCCTTGGGGAGGGGTCGATGGCGAAAGGACGCGTGACGGTCATCGATATTGCGCGTGCTGCCGGTGTGTCCAAATCCACCGTCTCGCTCGTCCTCCAGGGGTCGCCTCTCGTCAATGAGGCAACGCGCGCCAAGGTCACCGTGGTGATGCGGGAGCTGGGTTATGTCTATAACCGGGGTGCGGCGACGCTGCGCCAGACGTCGGGCAATACCAAGATCATCGGAATGGTCGTCAACGACCTGACGAACGGGTTCTTCGCAGAGCTTGCAGTGGGCGTCGACACCGTCGTGCAGTCGGCTGGCTTCGTGCAGTTCCTGGCCAATACGGCGGAGCGGGTGGATCGGCAGCAGGAAGTCATCGCATCCATGCGCGAACATGGAATTTCCGGCTTGATCATATCTCCGGCAAGGGAAACGACCGCTCTGGACTTGAAAGCGGTGACGGAGGCCGGGATCCCGGTTGTCACGGCCGTTCGCAATATTCCAGGCGCCAAATGCTCGTCGCTGGTGTCCGACAATGCGGCGGGCACGCTGGCAGGTGTGAAACATCTGGCAGGACTTGGCCACAAGCGGATCGCGTTTCTCGGCGGCTATCCGGACATCATGGTCTTCCAGGAGCGCTATCGCGGCTATTGCGAGGGCCTTCAGGCGGTCGGGCACGAGCTCCATGCGGATTATGTGATTGCATCCAGTGCGTCGAGGGCAGGGGGTGTCGATGCGATCGGCCGAGCTTTGAAGCTGCCTGAGCCCCCGACGGCCGCGGTCTGCTTCAATGATGCCGTTGCCTTCGGTGTCTGCGACGGATTGCGGGTGCAGGGCCTTGAGGCCGGGCCTAAATTCGGGGTGGTCGGTTTCGACGATGTGATCGAGGCAAAGACTGCCGTTCCGTCGCTCACGACGGTTTCCGTGGATCCGCAGGGCATGGGGCAGAAAGCGGCCCAGCTTCTGCTGAAGCAGATCAATGCCGGAAAAGTCGAAGCCGAGTCCGTCACCACCGCCGTTCGTCTGATCGTACGGGAAAGTTGCGGCGCCACGGTCAGGGGCAGTGCGGAGGCGCCGCTATGACGATCCGTTGGCCATCACCGGCACTCTGCGCCGTGAATATTCAATCTGGAATATGAGTTTGATCATGAGCAAGCATATCACTCCCGCAGAGGCTGCTGCCCTTATCCCCGACGGAGCCATCGTTTCGGTCTCGTCGTCGAGCGGTCTCGGCTGCCCCGATCTCATGCTGAAGGCGATCGGCGAACGGTTCGAACAGACCGGCCATCCCAAGGACATCACGACGCTGCATCCGATTGCCGCCGGCGACATGAGCGGCATCAAGGGCGTCGACCACATCGCGCGCAAGGGTCTGCTGAAAAAGATCATCGGTGGATCCTATCCGTCCGGTCCGTCCACCTCGGAACCGCCCTTGATCTGGCAGATGGTGACGGGCAACGAAATCCCGGCCTACAACGTGCCATCCGGAATCCTGTTCGACATGCATCGCGAGGCGGCGGCCAAGCGGCCGGGCGTCATCACCAAGGTCGGCCTCGATACCTTCGTCGATCCGGCCCGTCAGGGCTGCGCGATGAATGAAGCGGCCACCGCCGAACCCATTGTCGAGCGCATCACCTTTGCTGGCGAGCAATGGCTGTTCTTCCCGGTCATCGTCCCGAAGGTGGCGATCATCCGCGCAACCACGGCTGATGAACGGGGCAACCTCACCTATGAGCATGAGGGCGCCTATCTCGGCGGGCTCGATCAGGCGCTTGCTGCCCGCAACAATGGCGGCATCGTCATTGCGCAGGTCAAGCGCATTACCAAAGAAGGTTCGCTGCGGCCGCATGACGTGCGGGTTCCGGGCATGCTCGTCGACTATGTCGTCGTTGATCCGGACCAGAAGCAGACGACCCAGACGGATTATGACCCGGCGATCTCGGGCGAACTGATGCGTCCGCTGTCGTCCTTCCGTGTGCCGGAGTTCAATATCCAGAAGGTCATCGCCCGGCGCGTTGCCCAGGAGCTTCAAGCGGACAGCTGCGTCAATCTCGGTTTCGGCATTTCGGCGAACGTGCCGCGCATCCTTCTGGAAGAAGGCCTTCACGGCTCCGTCACCTGGGTGATCGAGCAGGGCGCCGTGGGGGGCGTGCCGCTTCTGGACTTCGCCTTTGGCTGCGCCTCCAATGCCGATGCCTTCATGCCGTCGCCCTATCAGTTCACCTATTTTCAGGGCGCGGGCTTTGATGCATCGCTTCTGTCCTTCCTTGAGATCGGTCGCGACGGATCAGTCAACGTGTCCAAGCTGTCTTTCCGTCCGCATGTGACGGCAGGGGCGGGCGGCTTCGTCGATATCACGGCGCGGGCGCGCAAGATCGTGTTTTCCGGCATGTTCAATGCGGGCGCAAAGCTTAGCATCCGCGATGGGAAGCTGGTGATCGAAAAGGAGGGCAAGCTGAAGAAGCTTGTCAACGAGGTGGAACATGTCACCTTCTCCGGCCGCCGTGCCGTCGAGCAGGGACAGGATATCACCTATGTCACGGAGCGCGCTGTGATGAAGCTGACGCCGGACGGCATCGTCCTGACCGAAATCGCCCCCGGCGTGGACCTGCTATCCCATATCTTGGACCAGGCCGAGTTCCCGCTGATCGTGTCGCCGCAACTCAAGACCATGGATGCTAGCCTGTTTGGCGAAGGGCCGATTGGCCTTTCGCTTCCGGTAAAGCCCATCCGCACGCTGGAGGGGCTCGCCCATGGCTAGTGGAACCGTTCGCATCGAAAAAGACGGGCCTGTTGCCGTCCTGACGATCTGCCGTCCGGAAAAGCTCAACGCGCTTGATCTCGATATGCTCGCAGCACTCTCCGGTGCCGCCGATGCCATCGAAGCTGATCCGGATATCCGGGTTGCGGTGCTGACGGGGGAAGGCAAGGGCTTTTCCGCGGGTGGCGATATTCGTGCCTGGGGCGGCATGCGCCCCGAGGAATTCGGTCACGCCTGGGTGCGCCGTGGGCACCGCGTGTTCGAGCGCCTTGCAACGCTGCGCATGCCACTGGTGGCGGCGCTGAACGGCCATGCGCTTGGCGGCGGGCTGGAACTGGCAGGGATCGCCGATATCCGCATCGCCGAACAGCATATTCGCATCGGGTTGCCGGAGACGGGGCTTGGCATGGTTCCCGGCTGGTCCGGCACCCAGCGGCTGGTCAAGCGTTTCGGCGCACAGATTGTGCGTCGCATGGCACTTGGCGGTGAGGTTTTCGGAGCCGAAGACGCCAAGCTGCTCGGCCTTGTCGATCACGTGGCGCCGACGGGCGGCTCCCTCACCCACGCCCTCGAATACGCGCAGCGCGTCGCATCGCGCGGCCCAGCCGCGGTCGAAATCGTCAAGCTGATGATCGCTTCTGCAAGCGGCGAGGATACCGGAGCCGCCGTCGAGGCGCTTGGCTCGATCCTCGCGGCCAAGACCGGCGATCTCAAGGAAGGCGTTCTTTCCTTTACGGAAAAGCGCCCCGCACACTTCAAGGGAGAATGGTAAATGACGGTTCTGGTGAACCCAACGGCGCTTGCCAATCACAAGGCCCGCGAGTTCGGCATGCTGATCGGCGGCAAATGGGAGCAGGGCACGGGCGCGCCGATCGAACGCATCGCGCCGAGCCATGGCGTTGTCGTCAGCCGGGTCGCGGCCGGCAGCAAGGCTGACGCGGAGCGCGCGATCAAGGCTGCCCGCGACGCGTTCGAAGAGGGTCCCTGGCCGCGCCTGACGGCCTCGGAGCGCTCAGCCATCCTGCTCAAAGCGGCGGATCTGATTGCTGCCCGCTCCGAAGAACTGGCGTTCCTTGATGCGATCGAGGCCGGCAAGCCGATCAGCCAGGTGCGTGGCGAGATCGCTGGCTCTGTCGATATCTGGCGCTATGCCGCCGCTCTGGCGCGAAGCCTGCATGGGGAAAGCTACAACACCCTTGGTGACGGAACCCTGGGCGTCGTGCTGCGCGAGGCCATCGGGGTGGTCTCGATTATTACGCCCTGGAACTTTCCGTTCCTGATCGTCGCGCAGAAGCTTCCCTTCGCGCTGGCTGCCGGCTGCACGGCGGTGGTCAAGCCCTCCGAACTGACCTCCGGCTCGACGGTTGTGCTGGGTGAAATCCTTCTGGAGGCCGGTGTTCCGGCAGGCGTCGTGAACATCGTGACCGGGACGGGGCCGGAAGTCGGTGCGGTCATGACCTCCCATCCACACGTCGACGTGGTGTCGTTTACAGGGTCGACCGGCGTCGGCCGGTTGACCATGGCCAATGCGGCCCAGACGCTGAAAAAGGTGTCGCTGGAGCTCGGCGGCAAGAACCCGCAGATCGTCTTCCCGGATGCGGATCTCGATGCGTTCATCGATGCGGCGGTGTTCGGCGCCTATTTCAACGCCGGGGAATGCTGCAATGCAGGGTCGCGGCTGATCCTGCACAGGTCCATCGCCGAAAGCGTCATCAGCCGCGTGGCGGAGCTTGCGCAGAAGGTTCGCGTTGGCGATCCGCTGGACCCGACGACGCAGGTGGGTGCGATCATCACGCCGCAGCACCTGGAGAAAATCAACGGCTTCGTCGACGGCGCCTTGAAGACCGGTGCCGAAGTGGCGCATGGTGGCGGTGGGTTGGACCTCGGCATGGGCCAGTTCATGGCACCGACTATTCTGTCCGGTGTAACGCCGGATATGGCTGTCGCCCGCGAGGAGGTGTTCGGTCCTGTTTTGTCAGTGCTGACGTTCGACACTGCAGCAGAAGCAATATCCATTGCGAATTCCATCGACTACGGCCTATCGGCCGGCGTCTGGAGCCGGGACTTCGATACCTGTCTGACGATTGGCCGGAAGGTCAAGGCGGGGACAATCTGGATGAACACTTTCATGGATGGAGCGTCCGAGCTTCCCTTCGGCGGCTACAAGCAGAGCGGCCTCGGCCGTGAACTCGGCCTGCATGCCGTCGAGGATTACACGGAAACCAAGACGCTCAACATGCATATCGGCAGCCGTACCAATTGGTGGGTGCCGAAGACCGAATAGCTGGCTCGGCCAGCAGTGAGACTACGCCTGAGGAGGGCGAGTAATGGATGCGGGAATGGGTCCCGCATCGTCCAAACTTGCATTGGGAGGAATTCAATGACTAAGTTTTTGACAACCACGTCCGTCATCGCACTGGCGCTTGCTGGGGCGGTCACGGCGGCGCGGGCTGCCGACGTCAAGGAAGTGCAGATGCTGCACTGGTGGACATCCGGTGGTGAGGCCGCAGCACTCAACGTGCTGAAGGGCGACCTGGCCAAGGAAGGCTTTGCCTGGAAGGACGTGCCGGTTGCCGGCGGTGGCGGCGACGCGGCCATGACGGCCCTGAAAGCCATGGTCGCAGCCGGAACCTATCCGACCGCCTCGCAGATGCTCGGCTACACCGTGCTCGACTATGCCGCCGCCGGCGTGATGGGCGATCTGACCGAGACGGCCGTCAAGGAAGGCTGGGACAAGTCGGTTCCGGCCGCCCTTCAGAAATTCTCGGTCTATGACGGCAAGTGGGTCGCAGCCCCGGTGAATGTCCACTCGGTCAATTGGCTGTGGATCAACAAGGCCGTGATGGACAAGATCGGCGGCACCGAGCCGAAGTCCTTTGAAGACCTGATCGCTCTTCTCGAAAAGGCCAAGGCAGCGGGCGTGATCCCGCTGGCCCTCGGCGGACAGAACTGGCAGGAAGCCACCATGTTCGACTCCATCGTTCTGTCGACCGGCGGGCCTGAATTCTACAAGAAGGCCTTCAACGAGCTCGACGAGGACTCGCTGAAGTCCGATACCATGAAGAAGTCCTTCGACAATCTTGGCCAGATCATCAAGTATGTCGATCCCAACTTCTCCGGTCGCGACTGGAACCTTGCCACCGCCATGGTCATCAAGGGCGACGCCCTGGTGCAGGTCATGGGTGACTGGGCCAAGGGCGAATTCGTCGCCGCCAAGAAGACCCCGGACACCGATTTCCTGTGCTACCGCTTCCCCGGCACCGACGGCAGCGTGATCTACAACTCCGACATGTTCGGCATGTTCAATGTGCCGGATGATCAGAAGGCAGCGCAGGTCGCCCTGGCCACCGCCACCCTTTCCAAGAGCTTCCAGTCGGCTTTCAACGTCGTCAAGGGTTCGGTTCCGGCCCGTACCGACGTTCCGGACACCGACTTCGATGCTTGCGGCAAGAAGGGCATTGCCGACCTGAAGGCCGCCAATGACGGCGGCACGCTGTTCGGCTCGCTGGCCCAGGGTTATGGCGCGCCTCCGGCGGTTGCCAACGCCTACAAGGACGTCGTGACGAAGTTCGTTCACGGCCAGATCACCAGCTCCGACCAGGCCGTCGAAGAGCTGGTCAAGGCGATCGACGACGCAAAGTAAGCCTCGCTTCCATAGTCCTCCCCGCATCCGTGCGGGGAGGACCCGTCGTCGAACTGCGCTCGGGAGGAATGAGCATCATGAGTAGGGTCGCAACAACGGAACCCGTTCGAACGCCGACGCGCGATCGTCGATCGTCGATCCGTGGACGATTGCAGGATCTGCTGCCGCAAATCGTTCTGGCACCGAGCTTCGCCATCACCATCGTCTTCGTCTACGGCTTCATTCTTTGGACGGTCTATCTGTCGTTCACCAACTCCAAGACGTTTCCATCCTATGCGCTGACCGGCCCGCGGGCCTACCAGAGGCTCTGGCGCTGGACGCTGGAAAGCGATCCGCCGTCCTCCTGGTACACCTCGATCACCAATATGGGGATCTTCGGTTTTCTCTATATCGGCATCTGCCTGGGGCTTGGCCTGTTCCTCGCCATCCTTCTCGACCAGAAGATTAGGGGTGAAGGCGTGCTGCGGCCGATCTTCCTTTATCCAATGGCTCTTTCCTTCATCGTGACCGGGGTTGCGTGGAAGTGGTTCCTCGATCCCGGCCTCGGCCTGGAACAGACCCTGCATCAGCTGGGCTGGACCAGCTTTCACTTCGACTGGATCAAGAACAAGGACTTCGTCATCTACACCGTCGTGATCGCCGGTGTCTGGCAGGCCTCGGGCTTCGTCATGGCCATGTTCCTTGCAGGACTTCGCGGCATCGACGGCGAGATCATGAAGGCGGCGCAGATCGATGGCGCATCGACCTTCCAGCTCTATCGCCGCATCATTATTCCGCTGCTCCGGCCCGTCTTCCTGTCGGCCTTCATCGTGCTCGCGCATCTGGCCATCAAGTCCTACGACCTTGTCGTGGCACTGACCTCCGGCGGGCCAGGCGGCTCGGCCTGGCTGCCGTCAAACTTCATGTACGAATACACCTTCAAGCGAAACGAGATGGCTGTCGGTTCGGCAAGCGCAGTCATCATGCTGATGACCATCTCGGCGATCATCGTTCCCTACCTCTACTCGGAACTCAAGGAGAAGGCGCGATGAGCAGTTCGGCGTCCTCGTCATCCTATTCCAGCAGCCGTTGGGTTGGCCGCACCGCGATTTACGGTCTGCTGATCCTCTTCGCGATCCTCTACCTGATGCCGCTCTTCGTCATGCTGGTGACCTCGTTCAAGACGATGGACGAAATCCAGAACGGCAATATGCTGTCATTGCCCCAGGCGCCGTCCTTCGATGCCTGGTTCAAGGCCTGGGGTGAAACCTGCGTCGGCCTGACCTGCGAAGGCATTAAGGGCTATTTCTGGAACTCCATCAAGATGGTCGTGCCGGCCGTGGCGATCTCGACCGTCCTTGGCGCCCTGAACGGCTATGTCCTGACCAAATGGCGGTTCCCCGGCCACACCCTGGTGTTCGGGCTGATGCTGTTTGCCTGCTTCATCCCCTTCCAGTCGGTGCTGTTGCCCATGGCGACGATCCTCGGCAGCCTGGGGCGCTTCGGCATGAGCCTGCGCAACGCCACCGGCTTTTCCTTCGGCTTCGGCAACCCGACCGCCAACCTGGTCTTCGTCCACGTCGTCTATGGCCTCGGCTTCACCACGCTGTTCTTCCGCAATTTCTACGAAGCCTTCCCGACCGAACTGGTCAGGGCCGCCCAGGTCGATGGCGCCGGCTTCTTCCAGATCTTCCGGCGGATCATGCTGCCCAACTCGCTGCCGATCATCGTCGTCACCGTGATCTATCAGTTCACCAATATCTGGAACGACTTCCTGTTTGCCTCGGCCTATGCCGGCACCGGGGACGCGATGCCGATGACGGTGGCGCTGAACAATGTCGTCAACACCTCGACGGGCGTCGTCGAATACAACGTCAACATGGCGGCGGCGATGATCGCCGCGATGCCCACGCTCCTCGTTTACATTCTCGCCGGCCGCTATTTCGTACGCGGACTGATGGCGGGCGCCGTCAAAGGATAATCCCATGGCTTTCCTCGAAATCTCGAAACTGAAGAAGCGTTACGGTGCGGTGGAAATCCTCAAAGGGATCGATATCGAGCTTGAGAAAGGCGGCTTTCTCGTCCTCGTGGGCCCTTCCGGCTGCGGCAAGTCTACGCTGCTGAACACGATTGCAGGTTTGGAAGCGATCACCGAAGGCGATATCCGGGTCGACGACCGCAGCATCGCCGACCTTCATCCGTCCAAGCGGGATATCGCCATGGTATTCCAGAGCTATGCGCTCTACCCCAACATGACGGTTGGCGGGAACATTTCCTTCGGCATGGAAATGCGCGGCGTGCCGGCGGACGAGCGCAAGCAGGCGATCGACAAGGTGGCCAAGGTTCTGCAGATCGGTCACCTGCTGGACCGCAAACCCAGCCAGCTCTCCGGCGGCCAGCGCCAGCGCGTGGCGATGGGGCGCGCCCTGGTGCGCGATCCCAAACTGTTCCTGTTCGACGAGCCGCTGTCCAACCTGGATGCCAAGTTGCGCGTCGACATGCGCATCGAGATCAAGCGTCTGCATCAGGCGACGGGCACCACCATCGTCTACGTCACGCACGACCAGATCGAGGCGATGACGCTCGCGACGAAGATCGCGGTGATGAAAGACGGCATGGTCCAGCAGTTCGGCACGCCGGCCGAAATCTACAACAATCCCGTCAACATGTTCGTCGCCGACTTCATGGGCTCGCCCGCCATGAACCTGCTCTCCGGAACGATCGAGAACGGCCCCGGCGGCCTTTCCGTCGTTCTGGGTCGGGAACACGGCGAGGCGATCAGGCTGCCGGTCGCGCCGGGACGCGATCAGCTGGCATCTCACACCGGCAAGACGGTGGTGTTCGGTATTCGTCCTGAAGCGCTGACCGATCCCGAAGGCGCGGACCGCAACGCGCAGACCATCGCCGAAAGTGACTGCCTCATCGATGTCGTCGAGCCAGCCGGCTCGGACACCTTCGCTGTGACCAAGCTTGGCGGCAAGGAAGTCGTGGCGCGCCTTCGTGCCGACGTGCGGATCAATGCCGGGCAAACAGCGCGGCTGGCCTTCAACCTCGACAAGGCGGTCTTCTTCGATCCGCAGACCGAACAACGGATTGCATGAGCTTGGCTGGCATGGAGAAGAGCCCTGACATCGTCATTATCGGATCAGGCATCGGAGGCGCGACCGTCGCGGCGGGACTGGCCGCCTCCGGTGCAGACATCCTCATTCTGGAGGCGGGCGACCATATTCCGGATCAACCGGAAAATCGCGACCAACGCGCCATTTTTCAGCGTGGACACTTTCGGCCCAAGGAAACCTGGTTCGAGACGGATGGCACCGGGTTCAATCCGGGCAACTACTACAATGTGGGGGGAAACTCCAAATTCTATGGTTCGGTGCTGTCTCGCTACCGGAGGGAAGATTTCGCGGCGTTGAAACACAGGGAAGGGGTCTCTCCCGCCTGGCCGTTTGCCTACGAGGAGCTGGAGGCCTGGTACACGCAGGCGGAACAGCTTTACAAAGTGCGTGGAACGCTCGGGCAAGACCCGACCGAACCGGCGCATTCTGCGGACTACCCCTTCAAACCCGTGCCGGAAGAGGCGCCGATTGCGCAGGTTCGTGCCAAGCTGTTGAAGGCGGGGCTTCATCCATTCTCCCTGCCGCTCGGTATTGATATCGATCGATGGATCGCCAAGGCAAAGACGCCCTGGGATGCCCATCCGAATTCCGATGATGGCAAGATGGATGCGGA
Source organism: Rhizobium sp. CG5 (assembly GCF_023701945.1). Taxonomy (GTDB): domain Bacteria; phylum Pseudomonadota; class Alphaproteobacteria; order Rhizobiales; family Rhizobiaceae; genus Allorhizobium. The sequence continues at coordinate 113,838 of NZ_JABAEF010000011.1, read as the reverse complement.
AACGGCGGCATTGAAGGTGGCGCTCGCCTATCAAAATGTGCGTTTGCAGACCCGTTCACGGGTCATCCGGCTGGACACGCAGGCCGATGGACGCATCTCGTCGATCCTTTACGAAAGCCATGGCGAGACGAAACGTCTCACGCCGAAACTGACCATTCTGTCCGCAGGAGCCGTGCAGTCGGCGGTGCTGCTGTTGCGGTCTGCCAATGCGGCGTTTCCGACAGGCCTTGCCAATCAGTCCGATCAGGTCGGTCGAAATTTCATGAACCACAATTCGTCGGCCGTCATCGCCATGGCGCCCTGGTTCAGGAATGACGCCGTCTATCAGAAGACGTTCGGTTTTAACGACTTTTATCTTTCTGACGGCAATGGCGGTCCACCGCTGGGCAATGTACAGCTTCTCGGTCGCGTGACGGGCAAGATTCTGAAAGCGCAGATGCCGCGGGTGCCGGAATGGCTTCTGGACCAAATGTCTGCGCATGCCATCGATTTCTACGCGATGAGCGAAGACGTTCCGCATCCCGAAAGCCGGATCATGGTGGACGGAGACCGCATCGTTCTTCAGTGGCACCGCACCAACTGGCAGGCGCATCTCGATCTCGTTGCCAAACTGAAATCGATCCTGCGCACCATTGGCTTCCCGATCGTGCTGTCGCGTCCGTTCGACAAGCGCACGCCGTCGCACCAATGCGGCACGATCCGGATGGGCAATGATCCGGCAACCGCACCGCTGGATGCGTTTTGCCGCGCCTATGCGCACGACAATCTGTTCGTTGTCGATGCGGCCTGCCTGCCCACATCCGCGGCCGTCAATCCCGCCTTGACGATCGCGGCGCAGGCATTGCGCGTGGCGAGCCGCATCAGGACTGAACACTTGAGATCATGACGGCGGCTGCGCGCTGCCAGCCCGCGAGGAAACCGCGTGTGCATTACAGGATGAAGGCCATGGCTTACGATTACATCATAACCGGTGCCGGTCCCGCGGGTTGCGTGCTGGCCCATCGCCTGTCGGAAGACCCCGCTGTGACGGTGCTTCTGCTCGAAGCCGGCGGCGGCGATTGGCATCCGCTGTTTCACATGCCGGCCGGCTTTGCCAAGATGACCAAGGGTGTGGCGAGCTGGGGCTGGGAGACCGTCCCGCAGAAGCACATGAAAAATCGCGTGCTCCGATACACACAGGCCAAGGTGATTGGCGGCGGCTCGTCGATCAATGCGCAGCTTTATACCCGTGGCAACGCCAGGGACTACGACCTTTGGGCTGAGGAAGAAGGCTGCACGGGTTGGGACTACCGGTCCGTCCTTCCCTATTTCAAACGCTCGGAAGACAATCAGCGTTTTGCCGACGACTATCATTCCTATGGCGGTCCGCTTGGGGTGTCCATGCCCGTCTCGGCGCTGCCGATCTGCGACGCCTATATCCGGGCGGGGCAGGAGCTCGGCATTCCCTACAATCACGATTTCAATGGCAAGCAGCAGGCAGGCGTCGGCTTCTACCAGTTGACGCAACGCAATCGCCGCCGGTCTTCCGCCTCGCTCGCCTATCTCTCCCCGATCAAGGACCGCAAGAACCTGACGGTGCGGACAGGCATGCGTGTCTCTCGGATCGTGCTGGAAGGCCGCCGAGCCGTCGGCGTCGAGGTGGTCTCCGCGCGCGGTGTTGAGACCATTCGGGCGGATCGTGAAGTTCTGGTCACGTCCGGCGCCATTGGCTCGCCAAAACTCCTGCTGCAATCCGGCATCGGTCCTGCCGATCATCTGCGCTCGGTTGGCGTGGACGTGAACCACGACTTGAAGGGCGTTGGCGGCAATCTCCAGGATCACCTCGATCTCTTCGTCATCTCGGAATGCACCGGTGACCATACCTATGATGGCGTGGCGAAACTTCATCGCACGCTTTGGGCCGGGCTTCAGTATGTCTTGTTCCGCAGCGGACCCGTGGCCTCCAGCCTCTTTGAAACGGGCGGGTTCTGGTACGCCGATCCGGATGCCCGCTCTCCCGACATCCAGTTTCACCTGGGTCTTGGCTCCGGCATCGAGGCCGGCGTCGAGAAGCTGAAGAATGCCGGTGTGACGCTGAACTCGGCCTATCTTCATCCCCGTTCGCGCGGAACGGTCCGGCTGCGGTCCGCCGACCCCTCCGCCGCGCCCTTGATCGATCCCAACTATCTCGCCGACCCACATGACCGGAAGATGTCCATCGAAGGACTGAAGCTGGCACGGGAGATCATGCAGCAGGCCGCCTTGAAACCTTTCGTCATGGCGGAGCGACTGCCGGGACCGAAGGTCGTCTCGGATGATGAAATGTTCGACTATGCCTGCGCCAATGCCAAGACGGACCACCACCCCGTCGGCACCTGCCGCATGGGCTTAGGCGAGGATGCCGTGGTGGGACTGGATCTGATGGTCCGAGGGCTGGAAGGACTTCGCGTCTGTGACAGCTCGGTCATGCCGCGCGTTCCCTCCTGCAACACCAATGGGCCAACGATCATGATGGGCGAGAAGGGCTCCGACATCATTCGCGGATTGCCGTCCCTTCCTCCCGCCATATTCCAGAACGAACGCAACGACATGCGTCCGCGTGCCCGCAGCGAGGTGCGTTGAGATGATCCGGCGCTGTGCCTTCATTTGTTTCCATAGCTGCCGCGGACGAGAGCCGCATCGATCGCGCACGCCGCCCCGTTTCTTTGACCTATGAATGGTAGGACGTGATGTCTATTGATGTTCCGCAGCATATTCTCGACGAACTGACCGATGTGGACATGCCGCGTCTGCCGGCCGAGCCAGCAACCACCGAACGGCTCGATCTGGCAGGGTTGCAGGTGCCGGTTTACCGCAGTGGCTGCGTGATCGTCGGCTCAGGGGCGGCGGGCCTGCGGGCTGCCGTCGAACTGAAGCGCCGGGGAGACGACGTCGTCGTCATCAGCCAGAGCGCCTGGGGCGGCACGTCTGCCTGCTCCGGTTCCGATAAGCAGACCCTGCACACCGCAAACACGGCTGATCAAGGCGACAACTTCAAAGCCATGGCACGGGCCATTCGTGATGGTGGCGCCATGGACGAGGACACCGCCTATGTGGAGGCGGTGGGCTCGCCACGCATGATGGCCTCGCTGCAATATCTGGGCCTGCCGCTGCCGCAGGAACGGCTGGGGGGCACGCTTCGCTACCAGACCGACCACGACGACGTGGGACGGGCCACGAGCTGCGGGCCGAGAACCTCCCGCCTGATGGTCAAGGTTCTCGCCGAAGAGGCGCTGCGTCTTGCTTTGCCGATCTACAATCAGACGACGGCGGTCAGCATTTTGACGGAAGGCCGCAGGGCGGATCGGCGGATCATCGGTGTCATCGCCATGCGGGCGGCGGATCGTTCGGAAAGCAATCCTTTCGGTATCGCGCTGTTTCCCTGTTCGGCCCTCGTGCTGGCCGCCGGCGGGCCGGGCGAACTTTATCGCGACAGCGTCTATCCGAACGGCTGCTTCGGCTCGCTCGGTCTGGCATTGGAGGCGGGGATCGAACTCGTCAACCTGACGGAAAGCCAGTTCGGCATCGGGACGCGCCGCGAGGGCTTTCCCTGGAACCTCTCCGGCACCTATGTCCAGTCGATCCCGCACGTCTATTCGGTGGATGCCGATGGCAAAGAGCACCACTTCCTTGGCGCCTACTACCGGACAACCCAGGAGCTTGCCAGCAACCTGTTCCGTAAGGGCTATCAGTGGCCGTTCCATGCGACGCGGATGCTGGATTTCAAGTCAAGCCTGATCGACCTGGCGATCTACCTCGAAAGTGCGTCAGGTCGCCGGGTCTATCTGGATTTCAACCGCAATCCGCTTGCCGTTCCCGGCGATCTTCCGTTCAGCCTCGAACGGCTCGATGACGATGTAAAAACCTATCTCGGCAATGCCGGGGCGTCCCAGGCTCTTCCCATCGAGCGCCTTCGCCACATGAACCCGCTCTCGATCGAGCTTTACCGCCGCTACAAGGTCGATATCGCCGCGGAGCCGCTCGAATTTGCCGTCAACAACCAGCACATGAACGGCGGCATCAGGGTGGATGTCTGGGGGAGGACCAATCTGCCGGGATGCTACGCTGTCGGAGAGGCGGCAGGCACCCACGGTGTGACGCGGCCGGGTGGTGCCGCCTTGAACGCCGGACAGGTTTTTGGCACCCGCGCGGCCGAACACATTGCCGCCAGTGGCCGTGCCAAACTGCGGCCTTCGGGCTATATCAGGACCACGGCCGGCGACCGCATCCAAGCCTTGCTGGAGTTGCTGAAACCGGGTGGCGAAAATTCCGTGAAATCCGTCCGCGCCGAGATCCAGGCGCGCATGAGCGACAAGGCCGGCCTGATCTGCGATGCGCAGACCGTCAGCGAGGCCCTGGCCGAAGCCCGTCAACTGGTTGCAAATATCAAGGCGAACGGCATCGGCTATGGGCGACCGGCAGAGGCCGCGCGGGCGCTGCAATGGCGCCATATGGCGCTTGCGTCGGAAGCCGTTCTCGCAGCCCTTGACGTCTACATCTCCAGCGGGGGCGGCAGCCGGGGCGCGCGGGCGATCTGCGATCCGGATGGCGAAGACGTTCCGGTCACGAGGGACGGCACCCTGGAAGCCTTTCGCTTTCGTCGGGAGAAAGCCGAGCACAAGTCAGAGCAAATCGTCGTTCGTTCCGAGGGAGAAGCCTTGATCTTGCGCACGTGTCCGATCCGGACCTTCGATGAAAGCACAAAATCGTTCTTCGAGCGCGATTGGCCGGATTGGCTGACCGGGCGGATCTATGACGGCGCGGGCCAGAGCGATTAGGGTACGGACGTTCCACTCGAAACCGGCGGGTTTGCAGGTGAACAACGTGGATGTCGCTACCGAAAGAACAAAAATCGGGCACGTCGGCCGGTTGCCTGCTAGATGTTTTCGCCGAGGAGAACCTCGATCCGAATCTTCTCCTGGGAGGCGATCGGTTCACGCTGTTCGAGCCGTGCCCGCATGATCCGCACCGCGCTCCTGACGGCATGGCCGGGATTTTGCGCGATGATCACGTCGATCCGCTCGTCGCGCAGAGCGTCCTCGCTGAACGGCGTGCGCTCGTGCACGACGACGGTGAGGGCACGGGTATCGACGGCGGCTTCAATCGCCGAGACCGGCACGCGGGCTTCCGAACTCAGCACATAGACGGCCTTGATCTCCGGATTGTGATCCAGCATGCGCGCAATGACGAGACCCGCCCGGCGTTCGTCCCCATAGGTTTCAAGCGAGGGTAGCGGCGTCAGGTGCGGAAACTGGCCATTGATGATCCGGTCGAAGCCGAGCCGCCGTTCTATACTGTCCTGTGCCATCATGGTTTCGGCCACGACCATGACCTTGGCCGGGCGACGCTCCAGAAAGCGGCCGATAATCTTGCCCGCCGTGGCGCCCGCTGCAAAATTGTTCACCCCGACGAAATCGGCGGCGGGCAGCTTTTCCTGGCCGGACAGGAACTGCACCACCTTGATGCCGCGCTCGATCAGCCTTGCCATCGCGTCGCGAACCTGGGGTGATTCCGGTGCCATGACCGCCACGCCGTCGATATCATCAGTGCCAAGGCCTGCCAGATAATTGGCCACCGCATGGGGGTCTGACATCGGCATCTGGACAGAATCGATATCGGTGAGGTCTGCCCGCAGCGCTTCGCGCGCATCGGTGACTTCCTGAAGAATTTGCTGCAGATATTGGTCGCCGGAAAGCGGCAGGACGAACCGGAAACGATAGATGCGGTTGCGCGCCAGGTTGACGGCTGCCGGATTGCGGACGAAGCCGATCCGCTCGATCGCCTCATTGACCCTGCGCGCTGCCTTCTCGCTGACATTGGGCCGGTCGTTGAGCACGCGGTCGACCGTGGCCAGGCTGACGCCGGCGGCTTCTGCGAGATCCTTTGCGGTCGGTCTGATCAAGGCGGCCTATCATTTCTGTGATGGTGGGGAATGACTTTTCCAACAAATTCAAACGAAACGCAAGAAAATGAGGTGCGCACCTCAAAAATATCTTGCATTGAGGTGCGCACCTCAAATATACCTTTCCTGTCTCGGGGTTTCGCCGTGGCGCGCTGGTCGCGCCGCCGTCCCGATGCGGGAGCCGGAGGAGGCAAGGCCGCCTGCTCATACAGTCTGGCAGTGCAGTTTTTGCCCTGGAGGGGGCGTCGCACCTGTCCCGATGGAGGTCGGGATCACGAACATTGGGAGGAGAACGTCATGACATCAGCATTCCTGAAATCAACGGTTGCCGCCGGCGCGCTGGTCTTTGCCAGCCTGTCCGGCGCCAGTGCCGTCAAGGCCGAGGACCTGACCCTGTGCTGGGCCGCCTGGGACCCGGCCAATGCCTTGGTTGAACTGTCCAAGGATTTTGAGGCCAAGTCCGGCCACAAGATGAAATTTGAATTCGTGCCCTGGCCGAACTTCGCCGACCGCATGCTCAACGAGCTGAATTCCGGCGGTAAGCTCTGCGATCTGATGATCGGCGACAGCCAGTGGATCGGCGGCGCCGCCGAGAACGGCCAATATGTGAAGCTCAATGATTTCTTCGCCAAGGAAGGGATCAAGATGGAGGACTTCATCCCGGCGACCGTCGTCGGTTATGCCGAATGGCCGAAGAATTCTCCGAACTACTGGGCGCTGCCGGCCTTTGGCGACGTCGTCGGCTGGACCTATCGCAAGGACTGGTTCTCCCGTCCCGAACTGCAGGCCGAATTCAAGACGAAATACGGCCGAGACCTCGCCGTGCCGAAAACGTTTGCCGAACTCAAGGATATCGCCGAATTTTTCCAGGGCCGCGATATCGATGGCAAGAAGGTCTATGGCGCCGCGATCTACACCGAGCGCGGCTCGGAAGGCGTCACCATGGGTGTCATGGATGTGCTTTATTCCTACGGCTTTCAATATGAGAACCCCGACAAGCCTTACGACCTCGAAGGCTTCGTCAATTCGCCGCAATCGATCGCCGGGCTGGAATACTACAAGGCGCTCTACGACTGCTGCACGCCGCCGGGCTCGTCCGACGCCTACATGTCGGAGAACATCGACGCCTATAAGTCCGGCCAGGTCGCGCTGCAGATGAACTTCGCCTTCATCTGGCCTGGCATCCATGCCGACGCCAATGTCGGTGGCGACAAGTCGGGTTACTTCCCCAATCCGGCAGGCCCCGACGGCAAGCAGTTCGCCCAGCTCGGCGGGCAGGGCATCTCGGTGGTCGCGGCATCGTCCAAGCAGGATGCGGCGCTGGAATACATCAAGTGGTTTGCCCAGCCGGAGATCCAGAACAAGTGGTGGTCGCTCGGCGGTTATTCGGCCCTGCGCTCCGTTGTTGAGGATCCGGGCTTTGCCACCAGCCAGCCCTATGCCCAGACCTTCCTCGACTCCATGGCGATCGTGAAGGACTTCTGGGCCGAGCCGTCCTACGCCTCACTGCTGCAGGCCTCCCAGAAGCGCTTCCACGATTATGTCGTGGCCGGCCAGGGAACCGCCAAGGAAGCACTCGACGGTCTCGTCAAGGACTGGACCGAAGTCTTCGAGGACGAAGGAAAGCTCTGATCCGAGAAGCCTCGATCCGCCGAAGGCGGAGCTGATGCAATCGCGGGGCCGGTCGCCTGACCGACCGGCCTTGCCGGATGCAACCCATACCTTGGGGGAAACCCATGTCCGACACTGCCATCGAGCGCATCGCCCGTGCCACTCCGCCGCCTGTGGCGAGACGCATCTCCGGTCTCTCGGACCGCGCCATTGCCTGGCTCTTCGTCACCCCGTCGATCGTGCTGCTGCTGGCGATCAACATCTTTCCGCTGATCTGGACCGTGCGGCTGAGCTTCACCAATTTTAGGGTCAATCGCCCGAACGAGGCGCCGGAATTCGTCGGGTTGCGCAACTATACCCGCATCCTGACCGATGACGACATCTGGCTGACCATGCAGGCGACGGCCCATTTCCTGCTCTGGACCATCGCGCTCCAGGTGCTGATCGGCTTTTCGCTCGCCTACCTGATCAACAAGAAGTTTCGCGGCAACGACCTGTGGACCACCATCATCGTCTTGCCGATGATGCTCAGCCCCGCCGTCGTCGGCAATTTCTGGACCTTCCTCTACCAGCCGCAGATCGGCCTTTTCAATTACGTCATCAGCTTCTTCACCGGCATCGACCCATCCGCCTTCTCGATGATCGGCGATGTGTCGCTCGCCCCTTGGGCGATCATCATCGTCGATACCTGGATGTGGACGCCCTTCGTCATGCTAATCTGCCTTGCCGGCCTGCGTTCGATCCCCGCCAGCATCTACGAAGCGGCCGAATGCGACCGCGCCAGCAAGTGGCGGCAGTTCTGGACCATCACCATTCCCCTGGTCCTACCCTTCCTGATGCTGGCCATCCTGTTTCGCGGCATCGAGAACTTCAAGATGTTCGACCTGGTCGTGCAGCTGACAGGCGGCGGGCCGGGCTCGATCACCGAACTCACCTCGATCAACCTCAAGCGCGAAGCCTTTGAGAAGTGGCGCACCGGTTATGCCTCGGCCTACGCCGTCATCCTGTTCGTCACGGTCTTCGGCCTCGCCTCGATCTATGTGAAGGCGCTGAACAAGGTGAAAGAACGATGAGCTATTCCGTCACCGAACCCTCCGTCCGCCAGAAGTGGTTCGCCGGCATCCTCGTGATCTTCTATGCCGTCGTCACCATCATGCCGCTGATCTGGATCATCACGACCGGCTTCAAGAGCCCGTCGGATTCGATCGCCTATCCGCCAAAACTGCTCTTCCAGCCGACTTTGGAAGGCTATGTGAACCTCTTCACCACCCGCACCCGCGTCTCGGAAGCGGATCTCCAGGCACTTGGCGAGCCGAAGACGTGGTATGAGGCGCTGGTGCGCGAGGACGGCCTTGTCATTGCGGGTCCCTCGCGCTTCGGCGAGCGCTTCTACAACTCCGTCGTCATCGGCTTCGGCTCCACCTTCCTCTGCATCGTACTGGGAACGGCCGCGGCTTATGCCTTCTCCCGCTTCAAGGTACCGCTGAAGGATGATCTGCTGTTCTTCATCCTCTCGACCCGGATGATGCCGCCGATCGCCGTCGCCATCCCGATCTTCCTGATGTACCGCCAGCTCGGCCTCAGCGACACGCATCTCGGCATGATCCTGCTCTATACGGCGGTCAATCTCTCGCTCTCGGTCTGGCTTTTGAAGGGTTTTATCGACGAGATCCCGATCGAATACGAGGAGGCAGCACTGATCGACGGCTACACCCGCTTCCAGGCCTTCTACAAGGTGGTTTTGCCCCAGGCGGTCACGGGGATCGCATCGACCGCGATCTTCTGCCTGATCTTTGCCTGGAACGAATATGCGTTTGCCGTGCTGCTCACCTCCGGCACTGCACAGACCGCACCGCCCTTCATCCCGACCATCATCGGGGTGAGCGGCCAGGACTGGCCGGCGGTTGCCGCCGGCGCCACGCTCTTCCTCATCCCGGTCGTTGTCTTCACCATCCTGTTGCGCAAGCATTTGCTGCGCGGCATCACCTTTGGAGCGGTGCGCAAATGAGCCGGTTTTTGCAGGGCCTGCGCCGTCTCAGGCGCAACGAATGGGAATTGCTCGCATCCGCGCTGATTGCGCTCGGCGTGGTCATGATGATGCAGCCTTTTGCGCTTGTCCTCTATTCCTGGTCTTTCCTCGTGACGCTGATCGGAACCGTGATGTTCATCATCGTCAGCCATTTTCCGGAGTAACCATGGCGCAGATCCGAATTGAGAATGTGCGCAAGGAGTTCGGCAGCTTCACCGCTGTCCAGTCCTCCAGTTTCACCATCGAGGATGGGGAATTCTTCATGCTGCTCGGCCCTTCCGGCTGCGGCAAGACCACGACTTTGCGCATGATGGCGGGGCTGGAACTGCCGACCAGCGGCGAGATCTATATCGATGGCGAGGAGGTCGGCATGAAGCCGGCCAGCCAGCGCGACATCGCCTTCGTGTTCCAGATGTTCGCGCTCTATCCGCACATGAATGTCCGCCGCAACATCTCCTATCCGCTGCTGAGCCAGGGCGCTCCGAAGCCGGAGGTGAGAACCCGCGTCGAGGAGGTCGCACGCATCCTCAAGATCGAGGACATCCTCGACAAGCCAGTCGGTGGCCTCTCCGGCGGCGACCGCCAGCGCGTGGCCCTCGGCCGCGCCATTGTCCGCAGGCCCAAGGCCTTCTTCATGGATGAGCCGCTCGGCGCACTCGATGCCGAGTTCCGCGAGCACATGGCCGAAGAACTGCGCGCGCTTCACGACCGCATGGGCGCGACCACCGTCTATGTCACCCACGACCAGCTCGAAGCCATGCAGATGGGCGACAAGATCGTCGTCATGAACCATGGCGTGGTCGAGCAGTTCGGCCTGCCGCAGCAGATCTACGACTGGCCGGCCACCCGCTTCGTCGCCAATTTCATCGGCTCCCCCTCGATGAATTTTCTGGAATTTGACGGCATGGTCGGCATCGGCAGCGACCATGTGACCCTCGACGGCCACCGCTTCGAAATCCCGGTCTCCCGCCAGGGCGCCGAGGGCCGGCTGACGCTCGGTGTTCGTCCCGAACATGTGCGCTTTGCCGACTCCGCCCCCTATAGAGGCAGGGTCATCGCAACCGAATATCTCGGCACGACCCAGATCGTCACGCTGAAGACCGCCAATGGCGACATCAAGGCCCGCATCTCGTCGGCTGCTTCCGTCAAGACCGGCGAGACGGTAGGTCTGGAATTCGACAGCCGGACGCTGACGGTGTTTGCCGGCGAGCGCGGCCATGCGCTTGTGTCGGCCGGCAATGAGGGAGTGCTGCGCCATGGCTGAGGTCACCCTTCACAATGTCACCAAGCGCTTCGGCAGCCATGTCGCTCTCGACAATGTCTCGATGACGGTGCCCGACGGTTCCTTCGTCGTCCTGCTCGGCCCGACCGGTGCCGGCAAGACGACGACGCTGCGCCTGATCTCGGGTCTTGAGCGTCCCGACAGCGGAGAGATCCTGATCGATGGCCGCCCGACCCAGGGCTTGACACCCGCCGAACGCAACGTCGCCATGGTCTTCCAGCAATATTCGCTCTACCCGCATCTGACGGTGCGCGAAAACCTGGAATTCCCTCTGAAATCGCCGCTGCTCAAGACGCCGAAGGACGAGATCGAGCGCAAGGTCAAGGCGATCGCCGACGTCCTGCAGATCGGCCACAAGCTCGACAACAAGGCAACGGCGCTGTCCGGCGGCGAGATGCAGCGCGTTTCGATCGGCCGTGCCCTGGTGCGCAATCCGCAGATCTACCTGATGGACGAACCCTTGAGCTCGCTCGACGCCAAGCTTCGGGCGGACCTGCGCATCGAACTGAAGAACATCCAGGCCAATCTCGGCGCGACGCTTCTTTACGTCACCCATGACCAGGTCGAGGCCATGACCATGGCGACCCATGTCGGCGTTTTGCATCACGGCCGCCTTGTCCAGTTTGGCTCGCCCCGCGAAGTCTATGAGCAACCGGTCAGCCTCTATGCCGCCGCCCGCCTCGGCCAGCCCCGGATCAATATTCTCCCCGCCGACGTTTCCCCGGGCGCGCCCCCGCGCGCCGTCTCCAGGGGGCTTCGGCCGGAGCATACCCGCCAGGGGCAGGGCGAGGACAGCCTCGTCCACCGGGTCGAGCGGCTCGGCGACCAGACCCGCCTGCACCTCACCTTCCGGGGTTTGAGCCTCGTGACGGTCACGGAACCCCATACGGCCTTGCGCGATGGCGACATCGTCAAGATCGAGCCCAGCAACCCGCTTTATTTCGACGCCGACGGTCTGCGTCTCGCTTGAAGGAGTTTTCCAATGGCACAGTTCATCAACAAACGGGAAGACGTGGTCATCGAGGCCGTCGAAGGCCTGCTCGCGACCTCCGCCGTGCCGCTCGCAAGGCTGGATGGCTATCCCCATATCCGCGTCGTCGTGCGCGCCGATTGGGATCGCTCAAGGGTGGCGCTGGTCTCCGGTGGCGGTTCCGGCCACGAACCGGCCCATGCCGGCTTCGTCGGGGCGGGCATGCTGACCGCCGCCGTTTGCGGCGATGTCTTCGCCTCGCCAAGCGTCGATGCGGTGCTGGCCGGCATTCTCGCTGTCACCGGTCCGGCCGGCTGCCTGCTGATCGTCAAGAACTACACCGGCGACCGCCTGAATTTCGGCCTCGCCGCCGAGCGGGCCCGCGCCTTCGGCCTCAATGTCAACATGGTCATCGTCGACGACGACATCGCACTGCCGGACCTGCCGCAGGCCCGCGGTGTCGCCGGCACGCTTTTCGTCCACAAGATCGCCGGAGCGCTGGCCGAAAGCGGCGCGGATCTCGACACCGTGGCGGAGGCCGCCCGCCGCGTCATTTCCGGCATCCGCAGCATCGGTATGTCGCTCGACACCTGCACCGTGCCGGGCTCGCCCAAGGAGGATCGCATCCCCAAGGGCATGGCCGAACTCGGGCTCGGCATCCATGGCGAGGCCGGCGTCGAGCAGGTGGATTATTCCGGTGCCCGCTCCGCCATGGCCGCCGTCGTTGCCAAGCTTAAGGTGACGATCAGCGATGCACCCCATGTCGCGCTGATCAACAATCTCGGCGGCACCTCGGTGCTGGAAATGTCGGTGCTCGCCCATGAACTGATCCGCTCCGAGATCGGCCCCCATGTCAGCCACGTCATCGGCCCGGCGCCCCTGATGACCTCACTCGACATGCGTGGCTTTTCCATCTCGCTGTTTCCGGCCGATGCCCGCGACATCGATGCGCTCGCCCAGCCGGTCGGCCCGGTTGCCTGGCCGGGTCTTTCGCCGGTTCGCCCGGTCTCGGTTATGGCACTGCCCGATGGCCTGACCCCGATCATGCCGCTGGCCTCCGACCACAAGGAGACCCGAGAATTCCTGACATCCTGCTGCGAGGTGATGATCGCCGCCGAGCAGGATCTCAACGCCCTCGACGCCAAGTCCGGTGACGGCGATACCGGCTCGACGCTGGCCGGTGCCGCCCGCGCCCTCATCAGCGCCATGGATCGCCTGCCGCTGTCGGATTACACCCAGCTGCTGCGCGCGATTGGGCTCGAACTCAGCCAGACCATGGGCGGTTCCTCCGGCGTGCTGCTCGCCATCTTCTTTGCTGCCGCCGGTGATGGGGCCTCGAGCGGCCTGCCGATCCGCGACGCGCTGAAGGCGGGGCTTGCCCGCATGCAGGAGATCGGCGGTGCGCAGGTCGGCGACCGTACCATGGTCGATGCCCTGGCGCCGGCGCTCGATGCGCTTGCCGGCGGCTTCCAAGCCGCGGCCAGTGCCGCACGAGCTGGAGCAGACCGGACCGCGACGCTGACCCGGGCAAATGCAGGCCGCGCCGCCTATATCAATGCGAAGCAATTGCAGGGCCACGCAGATCCGGGCGCAGAGGCCGTCGCCAGATTGTTCGAACATCTCGCGGGGTAGAGGAGCGATGCCTCCAGAAAGAGCTACCTGAACGCCGTCGTCGCGGCGATCCTTCTGTTTGCAGGGCTGCTAAAGTCGCCAGTCGGTTTATACCTGAGTGCGGTGCGGCGGCCAATGTCCAGTGCACGTCGCGCTCGCTACCGCACGTGCAGGAGCGAGGCCTCGCGTTCCGGCGTCGTCACCGAAAAACCGGAGGGGCCGATCTCGAGGAAAAACTGCTTGAAGATCTCGATGAACAGCCGGACGAAAAGCGGTTTGGCATTGCCATAAAGGTCGAGAATGATGAGCGACGGCGGCGGCAATTCGTCGAGAATGGGCAATCGGACGATCGTCTGACCATCGGCCGTAGCCCGGCCGATCGGGCGCATGTTGAGGATGGACATGCCAAACCCCGATGCGACGGCGGAGCGGACCGTCTCGTAGGAGCGTGTATGAAAACGCACATCCGGCCGTTGTGCCAGAATGTCGAACAGCATCAGGAGATAGGTGGCGGTCTCCGGCATGTCGAGCAGGATGAAGGGGCGGGTCGAGATATCCGATAGCCAGACGGCCTTCTCGCCGGCCAGCGGATCGTCGGCATGCAGCACGGCATGCGCCGGGACTTTGCAGATGCGTGTGATACTGCCGGTATGGATCGGGCCGATATCGTAGAGGATAGCAAAATCGATCAGGCCTTCGGCCAGCCAGGCTTGCAACTGCACCTGATTGCCTTCGAGAAGGTCGATTTCCACATCGCCGAAATTGTCGACGTACCGGCGCAGCATTTCCGGCATGAACAATGCGCCGAACGGCTCGAAACAGCCTATGCGCAGCACTTTTGGTACGCGGTCGGTCAGATCGCCGATAGCGCGGCTGAACTCCGTCTCGGCCGACAGCATCACTCGGGCGGCACTCACGAAGCGCTCGCCGGCCGGGGTGATCTGCACGCCGCGTGACGGGCGGCGCTCGAAGATGCGAGCGCCCATCTCGCCTTCCGCCAGCGTGATCGCCGCGAGAATCGAGGATTGCGAGATCAGCAAGGCCTTCGATGCAGCCTGCACGCTGCCGCGGCGCGCGACTTCGCAGACATAGCGCAACTGCCGGATGGTCAGATTCATCGCACAATCTCGATTACATAAAATGCATAAAGTTATGTCGAAGAATACATTTTGTGAATGTGATGTGAAGCCGCAATCTACCGCCATCCAATAGACCTGCCGAAGATGCAGGCGGGAACATGAAAGCGCATCAACCGTGTTCGGATGATGCGCTCGAACTGGGGAACAGCAGCAATGGCTTTCAGCAACCCTCTTTCAGGGGCAGAGGACCTGTGTCTATTGAGCTCCGCAGACTTGGCATCCGCTTACAGGACGCGGGAAATTTCGCCGGTCGAGGTCGCGCGGGCGGCGATGGATCGTGCTGAGTCAGTCAATCCGGATTTCAATGCCTTCACCTTCATCGATCGCGAGGGGGCACTGGATGCGGCGGCGGCATCGGAAAAACGCTGGCGGGCAGGCGAACCGCTGTCGCCGGTCGATGGCGTTCCGGCCACGCTGAAGGATATTGTCTGGGTCAAGGACTGGAGCGTGCGCTATGGCAGCACGACGACCTCTGACATTCCGTACGGCGAAGACGCACCGGCCGTCGCCCTGATGCGTGCGGCGGGGCTGGTGTTCACGGCGCAGACGACGACACCCGAATTCGGCTGGAAAGCAATCACCGATGGCGCCCTCAGCGGTGTGACCCGCAATCCGTGGAATGCAGCGAAGACACCGGGCGGCTCGTCCGGCGGCGCGGCCGTCGCGGCGGCGGTCGGGGCAGGGGTCTTTCATCTCGGGACGGATGGCGGCGGCTCAATTCGAATTCCGGCGTCCTTTACCGGTATTGTCGGTTTGAAGCCGACCTTCGGCCGGGTTCCGGCCTATCCCGCCAGCGCATTCGGCACGGTTGCCCATCTCGGCCCCATGACGCGCAGTGCAGCCGACGCTCTCGCCATGCTGAAGACGATGTCCGGACGCAGTCTTGCCGACTGGAACCAGGGCGCTGGCGTTCTGTCGTCACTCGATGCGGGACCGGTGGATCTCCAGGGCAAGCGGATCGGCTACTGGTTTGCATCGCCTTGCGGTCCGGTCGATCCCGAAGTGGCCGCGATCGTCGATTCCGCCGTAGCAAGGCTCAAGGCGGCCGGCGCCGTCATCGAGCGGATCACGCTTCCGGGCGAGAACCTGCTCGATCTCTTCCATCACCACTGGTTTACCGGCGCGGCGGCACGGCTTTCCACGATCCCTCAGGATCAACGGTCCGCGATCGATCCGGGTTTCCTGGAAATCGCGCGCGACGGCGCTACCTACACGTCCACCCAACTGGTGACCGCTCAGGTTCGCCGCGCCGATTTCGGTGCAGCAATGGACCGGCTGCTGTCGGATTATGATTTCATCGTCTCGCCCGGCACGGCGATCCCGGCTTTCGATGCCGGTCTGGAAGTGCCGGCCGACGGTTCCTACACGCGCTGGACGCAGTGGGCAGGCTTCAGTTTCCCGATCAATCTCAGCCAGCAGCCGGCCTGCGTTATTCCCTGCGGGCTGACGGCGGATGGCCTGCCGGTCGGTTTCCAGATCATCGGTGCGCGGGGTGAGGATGCCCGCGTTCTCTTGGCGGCTGCAAACCTGGAGGCGCTGTTTTCCAGGTAGGCGCGATGCATGACAACTGAACAACCAACGATAAAAGGGGTAGCAGTTATGATCAACAGACGTGCAATGCTTCAGGGAGTGCTCGGCGCCGGTGCCGCCGGTGGAGCGCTTCTCGCCGACCTCAATTCGAGGGCAGAGGCACAGGATGCCACACCTATCGCCGTGGGCGCGGCGTTGCCGATGTCCGGTTTCGCCGCCGCCGACGGTATCGAATTCAAGAACGGTCTCGACCTTGCCGCCGAGGAAATCAATGCCGCAGGCGGCATTCTCGGACGGCCGGTCGAGATCCATGTCGAAGACACCAAGGAAATGGGTGCCGATATCGTCAGCCAGTCCATGCAGCGCCTGATCGACCGCTACACCGCCCCCGTCATCATCAACGGTTACAACGTCGGCACCAACATGATCGAGATGGACATTGCCGCCGACAATGATGTCATCATGATGCACTACAACACGCTGATTTCGCACAACGAGAAGTTCAAGACCGATCCTGAGCGCTATTACGGCTCGTTTCAGGGCGACCCACCGGAATTCTGGTACGGCCCCGGCTGCCTGAACTTCCTGAAGGAACTGGCCGCAGCGGGCACCTGGAAGGCGCCGAACAAGAAGATCGCCATCATTCCGTCCGCCAACGAATATTCGATCGTGATCGCCAACGCGATCCGCGACAAGGCAGCGGAATACGGCTTCGAGGTCAGTCTGTTCGAAACGGTTCCATTCCCGACCAACCAGTGGGGACCGACGCTTGCCAAGCTGCGGCAGGACCCGCCTGCGGCGATCATCGTCACCCACTTCCTGCCACAGGACCTTGCCCAGTTCATGGTGCAGTTCCTGGCGCAGCCGATCGACAGCCTGATCTACATGCAGTACGGCCCGTCGCTGCCGGCCTTCCGCGAAATCGGCGGTGAAAGCGTCAATGGCGTGATCTATTCGACGGTGGTCGGTTGCCTGCCGGACGACTTCTCGAAGCCGTTCCGCGAGGCCTATCGGGCCAAGTTCGGCCCGAGTTCGGCCTATATCACCGGCTCGCAGACCTATGACGGGCTGTGGATGTGGGCAACGGCTGCCGCCATCGCCGGCGGTCCGGGCGAACCCTTCAACAAGGAACAGGCGCAGAAGATCGCAGCCGTCATGCGTCGTAACGTCTATCGCGGTGTCAACGGCACCTATCGTGCCGATCCGGCCGGGCAGTCCGCCTATTGTTATCCGACGCAGGTGGCAGACCCGTCGCTCGGCATGCCGCATCAGTTCCTCCAGCACCAGGACTACAAGACCGATCCGAAGCTGATCGCGCCGCCGCTCTATGCGACGGACAGCTTTGTGCTGCCGCCATGGATCAAGGCGTAACCATCACGATCGGCCTCTGACGACGGCTGTGCCTGGAGTGCAGCCGTCATGCCACCGGACCAAGGAGCGGGATTATGGATCACGGCGCGAGCGTGCTGCTCGAATGCGAAAATGTCGTCAAACGATTTGGCTCACTGGCGGCCGTCGACGGCATGTCGCTTTCGGTCAGGTCCGGCGAGATCGTCGGCATCGGCGGGCCGAACGGTGCCGGCAAGACGACGTTCTTCGATGTCGTGACGGGCATAACGCCAGCGACCGAGGGCCAGATGCATTTCGACGGCCACGATATCGCGGATCTTGGCGCCGACCGGATCTGCCAGCTCGGGATCGCCCGGACCTTTCAGCTCAATGCCGCCTTCGAAAGCCTGACGGTGCGCGAAAACATCGATATCGCCGCTTATTTCGGTCGTGGAAAGCGGATCGTTCCCGGCTTCCGGCTGGGGCGCGACGTCCGTGAGCAGACGGAAGAAGCGCTTGCCTTCGTCGGCCTTTCCGCCAAGGCGGATGAAAAGGTCGCTCAACTGCCGGTCCTTGATCGCAAGCTCCTGATGATCGCGGGCGCCATTGCCACCCGACCGAAGCTGCTCTTTCTCGATGAGCCGGTGGGCGGTCTCAATGTTTCCGAGATCGATCACATCATGGATCTCGTCATCCGGCTGAAGGGCGACGGATTGACAGTGGTGCTGATCGAGCACGTGATGCGGTTTCTGCTGGCGCTGTCGAGCCGGGTCCTCATCATGCATCACGGCAAGAAGATCTTCGAGGGACCGCCGAGCGGCGTCGCGGAAGATCCGGTCGTGGTTGAAACCTATCTGGGCGAGGGGACGCGCAAGCGCCTCAAGACCTTTTTCTCCGACGGGGAGGCGCACGCTTGAGCGACACCGCAAAGCCACCCGTTCTCAGCCTGCAGAATGTCGTGTCGGGCTATAACGAGCTCACCGTTCTCAAGGGCGTTTCCTTCGACGTTGCTGCCGGAGAACTCGTCACGGTCGTCGGCCCCAATGGCCACGGCAAGTCGACACTTCTCAAGACCATCTCCGGACTGGTGCCGCTCAAAGGCGGATCGATCAGCATCGATGGACGACCGACATTGACGAAGCCGCATGGGGTGGCAGCCCTGGGTGTCGCGCATGTGCCGCAGGGCGATATGCTGTTTCCCGAAATGAGCGTGCTCGAAAACCTGCTGATGGGCGCGTATTTGGCGCCCGGAAAAGCCGAGATCGACCGGCGGCTGGAGGAGGTCTATGCACTGCTGCCCAAACTTGCCGATCGTCGCAACCAGGTGGCATCGTCGCTTTCGGGTGGCGAGCGACGCATGGTCGGCATCGGTCGCGGCCTGATGATGGCCGGGCGGATCCTGCTGATCGACGAACCGTCGCTCGGCCTTGCCCCGCTGATCATCGATCAAATCTATGGCGTAATTTCAGAACTCTCCCGCAGCGGGCGGACCATCCTGCTCGTTGAGGAAAATCCGGCGCGTGTCGCC
This sequence comes from Rhizobium sp. CG5, assembly GCF_023701945.1. Classification (GTDB taxonomy): domain Bacteria; phylum Pseudomonadota; class Alphaproteobacteria; order Rhizobiales; family Rhizobiaceae; genus Allorhizobium. Next base: position 94,889 of record NZ_JABAEF010000011.1, on the reverse strand, counting down.
GATCTCGCCGACCGCCTTCATCTGCTCGACGACGGGGACATCGTCTGGTCCGGCCCGCCCGCCGACCTTCTCGCCCGCGACGAGCTTCTCGCAACCTATCTTGGAGGCTGACCGGCATGCTCGATATTCTGATGTCCGTTCTTGTCGCCGGCCTGACCACGGGTGCCCTCTATGCGCTGGCGACCGTTGGCCTGTCCCTTGTCTGGGGCTCGATGGGCATGCTCAACATGGCCCATGCGGCGATGCTGACGCTGGGCGGCTATGCAGCCTTCACAGCCACCACCACGCTTGGCCTGCCCGTTTTCGCCGGGTTTGCCGCCGCCATCCTGTTTGGCGCGATGGCCGGTGGTCTGCTCTACGTCCTCATCGTGCGCAATCTGCTGAAAAACGACAAAGCGACGTTCGAATCCAACGTGATGATCGCCACCGTCGGCATCGGCATCGCGCTCGAAAACACCATTCTCCTGACCTATGGCGGCCAGCCGCTGAAACAACCTCTGTCCGTCGATGGTGTTCTGAAGCTCGGGCCGCTCAATCTGCCCTACCAGAACATCGTCATCATTCTCGTCGTCGTGGTGATGATGGCGGTGATCGCGCTGCTGCTCGGCAAGACCCGGATGGGACGGGCGATCCGTGCCACGGCGCAGAACCGCGATGCGGCGCAGCTGATGGGCGTTGCCGTCAACCGGGTCTATTTTCAGGTGCTGGTGCTGTCGGGCGCGCTCGCGGGTATTTGTGGCGTGATGGTCAGTTCCATGACGCAGCTGTCGCCGCCGCTCGGCAACGATCCGATGCTGAAGGCCTTCATTATGTGCGTGGTGGCCGGTCTCGGCAATCTGCCGGGAGCGGTCGCGGCGGCCTTTGGCCTCGCTTTGCTCGAAGCCTTCATTCAATACGCGGCGGGCGCGCGCTGGGGGTTCCCGTCGCTTCTGTTTGTCGTCATCGCTGTGCTGATCTGGCGCCCCTCCGGTCTTTTCGGCCGGACCCAGATCCGCCGCATGTGAGGAGCCGATCATGAATACACACTCCTCTCCCAAGGGTCTTGCCGGCCTGAACAAGCCGGATATCGTCATCACCCTGATGCTGGTTGCGGCGGCGATCGCGCTGCCGTTCTTCATCGACAGCCGCTATGTGCTTGGCCAGATCGTGCTGGCACTGTTCTACGCGACCATCGCATCGCAATGGAACCTGCTGTTCGGGTTTGCGGGTGTGTTTTCGCTGGCGCAGATGGCGATCTTCGCCTTCGGCGGTTACGCGACGGCGATGATCTGCTTCTATTTCGGCTGGAATGTCTGGGCGGCGCTGGTTCCGGCGGCCCTCGGCGCCGTCGCTTTCTCTCTGGTTGTCGGCCTCGCCTGCCTGCGATTGACCGGCGTCTATGTGGCGCTGCTGACGCTTGCCATCGCGCAGACGATGTATCTGCTGATCGTCACCGATACCGAATGTTTCGTCATGGTGGGCTCGACCTGCCGCCAGTTTACCGGGGGCGCGGTCGGCTTTGCCCGCTTCGGCGATTTCGGTACCCGCGCGGCGTTCAAGGCGCAATGGCTGGTCGGCAACTACGCCATTGTCGCCGTCCTGTTCGCGATCACGATGGCGTTCACCTATGCGATCGTCAAAAGCCCGATGGGTCTCGCCTTCCGGGCGCTCAAGGATAATCCCGGCTATGCGGTGGCGCGGGGTGTCAACCGCTTCCAGGCGCAGCTTCTGGTGTTCGGCATCTCCGCCTTTTTCACCGGTCTCGCCGGTGGCGTCTATGCCGCGCATTTTCAGGCGATCGGTCCCGGAATCCTGTCCATGTCGCAGCTGATGTTCATCATCGCCATCACCGTTGTCGGCGGTGTCGGCACCTTCTGGGGGCCGTTGGTCGGCACCATCGTGCTGGTCGCAGCTGACGAGGTGATGCGCGAGGCAGGAGAATTCCGCACGCTCGGTCTCGGCATCATCATCGCCGTGTCGATCGTGCTCATGCCGAAGGGCCTTGTCGGCCGGTTGGGAGATCTGATGGGCTGGCTTCGACGCCGTCACGCGGCTCCTGTCCGTGGAAAGTTAGCAGAAAGCCCGGCCCCGGCCGGTGAATGAGAGGGATCCTATGTACGATACGATCATCATTGGCGCCGGGTCTGCCGGCTGCGTCCTCGCCAACCGGCTGAGCGCCGACCCGGACAGAAAGGTTCTCGTGCTGGAGGCCGGGCGCGCCGCCCCCATCGCTTCCGATATTCCGTCGGACTGGGTCACGATGTTCAACACCGGCTCGGACTGGAGCTATTACACGGAGCCGCAGGCGGGCTGCCGTGGACGGCGCATCTTCTGGCCGCGGGGCAAGATGATCGGCGGTTCCGGTGCGCTCAATGCCATGATCTATATTCGTGGCCTGCCGTCGGACTACGATGCCTGGGAGGCGATGGGCTGCGCGGGCTGGGGCTGGAAGGATGTTTTTCCGACCTTTCTGGCGTCGGAGGCCAATGCCGATATCAAGGACAGTCCCTATCATGGCAATGACGGGTTGCTGCATATCGGCAACGTCCCTTATGTGGACAAATACGAGATGCTCTGGCTAGAAGCCGCGCAGGCGGCCGGTCACGCCTATAATCCGGATTACAACGGAGAGAGCCAGGAGGGTGTCGGCCTCTTCCAGTTCACCATCAAGGACGGCGAACGCTGGGGTACGTCCAAGGCCTATCTGCGGCCTGCGCTGGATCGGCCGAATCTGACGCTGAAATCGGGTGTGCTCGTCACCGGGCTGGTCATCGAGGGCGGTCGTGTGAAGGGCGTGAAGTTCCTCGTCGATGGTGTGCCGGAGGTCGCCTATGCCGATCGCGAAGTGGTGATGGCAGCGGGTGCGATCGGCACATGCCAGACGCTGCTGCTGTCAGGCATCGGTCCTGCCGACGAACTCGCGGCCGTCGGCGTCAAGCCGGTTCACGATCTGCCGGGCGTCGGCAAGGATCTGCAGGACCACCTTAATATTCCGATCTCCTTCTATACCAACGAGCCGATCGGCATTGGCGCCTGGACGGACGAGATCATCGCCGACAGCTTTGCCGAATGGCGCGACAAGCGCACCGGCATTCGGACCTCGCCATGGGTCGCGTCAGGCGGTCATGTCTGCTCGCGCCCCGGTATCGAGCCCGATCTCCAGCTTTACGGCGCGATCAGCCCGCATCGCGATTATGCCCGCTTCCTCGGCGGACAGGCGGGCGTTACCGGCCATAGCACATTGCAGCGGCCGAACAGCCGCGGCGAGATCACGCTGCGCTCGGCCAATCCGGTGGAATATCCGGCGATCGATCCGAAATATTTCATCAGCGATCCCGATGGCACCGACCTTGCGACGATGATCGCCGGTGTCCGCATCAACCGGGAGATCATGGCGCAGTCGCCGATGAAGGACCTGATCGCCTACGAACTGAGCCCCAGCGCCGAGTGCAGCACGGATGAGGAGATCGGCAACTATATACGCGGCCACATGACGACGCTCTACCATCCGTCGAGCACCTGCCGCATGGGCGTCGATGCGATGGCCGTGACCGATCCCGCCAGCATGAAGGTGCACGGTATCGAAGGGCTTCGCATTGCCGATGCCTCGGCGATTCCGAAAATGGTGTCCGGAAATCTCAATGCGCCGACGATCATGGTCGCCGAGCGCGCCGCCCAGATGATCCTCGCAGGCTAAGGAAAGCAGATATGACAATCGCCCCATCGGCAGGTTCGTGGCATGATCAGGCCGCCAAACTCTCGTTCGAAGGCCGCCTTTTCATCGATGGCGCGTTTCGTGCCGCGGCATCGGGCAAGATGTTCGAGAGCATCAATCCGGCAAACGGTTCGGTGCTGGCCGAAGTTGCGCGCGGCGACGCGGCAGATATCGACCTCGCTGTCGCCTCTTCGCTGAAAACCTTCAAGTCGGGCGCATGGTCGCGGCTGGCGCCGCGGGCGCGCATGGCGATCATGCTGCGCTTTGCCGATCTCATCGAGCAGCATGCGAGCGATTTTGCGCTCATTGATACGCTCGACATGGGCAAGCCGATCACCGAAATGCTGACGGTCGACGTGCCGCTGGCGGTCAACTGCTTCCGCTTTACCGCCGAATGCATCGACAAGATGCAGGGCACGGTCGGCGCGACCAGTCCCGACGTCCTGTCCTATGTGTTGCGCCAGCCGCTTGGCGTCGTCGGCTGCATCGTGCCGTGGAACTATCCGCTGCTGATGACGGCATGGAAGATCGCGCCGGCCCTTGCCGCCGGAAATTGCGTGGTGCTGAAACCGGCCGAACAATCGCCGCTGTCTGCCCTTCTGCTGGCAAAGCTGTTCATGGAGGCGGGAGCACCGGCCGGCGTGCTGAACGTCGTCAACGGTTTTGGCGCGGAGGCCGGCAGGGCGCTTGCCCTGCATGGCGATATAGAGAAGATCGCCTTCACCGGCTCCGTCGAGATCGGCAAGCTGATGATGGTCTATTCCGGGCAGTCCAATCTCAAGAAGGTCTCGACGGAATGCGGCGGCAAGTCGCCGCATATCATCATGGCCGATGCCGACAATCTGGAAACGGCGGCCTGGTGGGCGGCGATGGGGATTTTCGGCAATCAGGGCGAGGTCTGCTGTGCGGGGTCGCGCATTCTGGTGCAGACATCGATTTTGCCGGATTTCCTCGATGCGTTTTCAGCTGTCGCGAAGAAGGACTACATCCCGGGCGATCCGCTGGATACGACGACCACGGTCGGTCCGATGGTGACCGTCGAGCAGCAGCAGCGGGTCCTCAACTATATCGGTATCGGAAAACAGGGCGGCGCGAACTGCATTCTGGGCGGCGGCGTGCCGGAAGGGCTGGAAGCGGGTGCCTATGTCTCGCCGACGATCTTTACCGGGGTGACCAATTCAATGACCATCGCCCGCGAGGAAATCTTCGGGCCTGTCGCGAGCGTCATTCCGTTCGACAGCTACGAGGAAGCGGTGAGCATCGCCAATGATAGCAATTTTGGTTTGGCGGCCGGCATCTGGACCAGCAATTTGGGCACCGCGCACCGCTTCGCACGGGATGTCGAGGCAGGCATGGTCTACATCAACAGTTATATGAACGGCGACATGCAGTTTCCGTTCGGCGGCTGGAAGGAAAGCGGCAACGGCCGCGACAAATGCATGGATGCCCTCGTTTCCTACACCCAGACCAAAAGCGTTTGGGCGACGATCGGCAACTGAGAAATCGGCAAGGAGCAGAGACCGTGAAAACAGGCTGGAATTTCCACGAGCTTTATCTATGGCACGACACGGGCAGTGCGGCGCAGTTCTTTCCGGCAGGTCTGACCATCGAGCCCGGTGAACACGCCGAAAATGCCGCGACCAAGCGCCGGTTTCGCAATCTCATGGAAGTCTCCGGCCTCACCGATCAGCTGGTGAAGGTCAGCTCCGTTCCGGTCGACGAGGACGATCTGGCGCTGTTCCATACGCGCGACTACATCCGCCGTATCAAGGCGCAAAGCGACGATCGCGGTGGCGATGCCAGCTATCTCACACCCTTCGGGCGAGGGAGCTACGAGATCGCCTGCCTTGCCGCTGGCGGAACCTGCGCACTGGTGGACAAGGTGCTGTCCGGCGAGATCGACAATGGCTATGCGCTGGTGCGCCCCCCGGGCCATCATGCCGAAAGCGACAAGGGCATGGGGTTCTGCCTGTTCGGCAATGTCCCTGTCGCCATTCTCAAGAACCGCAAGACACACCGGTTCGACCGCGTCGCAACAGTGGATTGGGACGTCCATCACGGCAACGGCACGCAGGCGGCCTTCTGGAGCGATCCGGGTGTATTGACCATTTCCTTGCATCAGGAGCGGCTCTATCCGCATGACAGCGGCGACCGGGAGGAGCGCGGGGACGGGGCTGGATTCGGCTATAACCTCAATATTCCACTGCCGGCCGGAAGCGGTCACGGCGCCTATATCGCAGCCTTCGAACAGGTGGTTTTGCCTGCCCTTGCAGCCTATAAGCCGGATCTGATCGTGGTGCCCTCCGGCTTTGACGGGTCAGGCGCCGATCCGCTTGGGCGGATGATGCTGCACAGCGACACCTACCGGGCGATGACGCGCATGCTAATGGATGCGGCAGAAGAATTGTGCGGCGGTCGGCTGGTGATGTCGCACGAGGGCGGCTATTCCGCGGCCTATGTTCCGTATTGCGGGCTTGCCGTGATGGAACAGATGTCGGGTATCAAGACCCACATCGACGATCCCTTTTTGCCGGTGTTTCAGAATTACTATGGCCAGGAGTTAAGGCCATGGCAGCAGGAGGCAATTTCTGCTGCGGCCGACTTGCTGGTTGGGATTAAATAACGCCGGTTGCCACGCGGTCAGCGCATGTCGTATCTGGCGGCTGTGATAATCCCAGTTCCACAATCGAGGCAAAGCCGCGATGGCCCTGATGACGGTCATCCAGAAAGCCTATATCCAGGGCGTTTCGACCCGATCCGTCGATGATCTCGTCAAGGCTATGGGCATGTCGGGCATCTCCAAGAGCCAGGTGTCCCGGCTCTGCGCCCCTTTCGGCAAATGAAGGCATTTGCCTGCCGGGCAAGGAGAGATCGACGACAATTCGAATTGGTTCAAGGCGGGATATCCAAAAAGACAGTATGTTCGTCCTCGGTAACGAACCTCTTGAAGTTTGCGTCATTCTGCATATTTTGATATCATATCCATCATATCTATGGGGATGATATCAATGCCGGCAGTCACCATTCGAAACCTTTCTGACGAAACACATCGTGCCCTGCGGGTGCGAGCGGCTCATCATGGCCGGAGCACCGAGGCCGAGATCCGTGACATTCTTGAAAACGCTGTTCGTCCTCCCGAACGTGTTAAGCTAGGTTCCTTGCTGACGGCCATTGGTCGCGACGCCGAGCTTTCCGACAGCGACGTTGAAGCTCTGCAGAAAAGTCGCGACAATACACCTGCTGAACCGATGACATTCGAATGATCTTGCTGGACACCAACGTTGTATCCGAGCCTTGGAAACCGGTTCCTGATGAGGCAGTGATCGCCTGGTTGGACGCTCAAGCTATCGAAACGCTGTTCCTCTCCGCAATAACGATTGCTGAACTTCGCTTCGGGATCGCCGCTTTGCCTTCAGGGAAACGGCAAACTATTCTTCGCGACCGCCTTGAGGGCGAAGTGCTGCCTCACTTTTCCAAGCGCATCCTGTCCTTCGATCTGGCTACTTCTCAGTTTTATTCCGAACTGATGGCACGCGCTCGAGTATCTGGGAAAGCGATCGGCACGGCTGACGGCTACATTGCAGCCACAGCGGCAGCAAACGGCCTCGCCATCGCCACTCGCGACACAAGCCCTTTCGAGGCTGCTGGGCTGACAGTGATCAATCCCTGGTCCAGATAACGACAGTGTGCAGATAGGTGTCGTACGTTCGATACCGTTCAAGGCGATGGCATCCGCGCGCATAGCTTGCTGCACGTCTCATCATGCTCACGGCGGACTTTCACAATAAGCTGTTTCCGCTCTTGCACCTCTAGTAGCTAGAGGTCCTAAACAAATTCGCAGAGACCATGAGGATTCTGAGAATGAGCGATTCGTTGCAGACGGGATTTCGTCTTGAAGGCATGGACGGCGCATCCTGCGCGGACAAGATCGACACCGTGGTCAGGCGTATGCCCGGCGTTTCCGACGTGTCCGTCTCCGTCACCGCGGGAACGATGACGGTGAGCCATGCCACCAGCAGCGATCTTGAGGCGATCGGCAAGACGCTCTCCGGTCTTGGATACGAGGCGCGGCCGATGGCGCCCAAGACAGGTCCTGTGTCCGCTGGAGCCTCGGGACATATTCACGGGCCTGCATGCAGTGCGGAGCATGGCCACGACCATGCACACGGGCAGGCCGCCAATCATGGCGAGCACCAGGACCATGAAGCCCATCCCCATGACCACACCGGCGGTTTCGACCATGATCATCAGCACGGGCATGACCATGCTCTCCCTGGAGAGGGCAGCACCCATGGTCAGGTACGCTTCAGGATCGGAGGTATGGACTGCGCTTCATGTGCCAGCAAGATCGACACAGCTGTTCGCCGTCTTCCCGGCATCGACGATGTCAGCGTATCGGTCACCGCCGGGACGATGACGGTAAAACATTCGGCCGCCGCCGATCTCGAGGCCGTCGAGAAGCAGGTTTCAGGACTCGGCTACTCCATCGCGCCGGTTTTGAAGGCGGCAAAAGCAGTGGCCGCGGGCTCTGCGGTGTCCAGCGACCATTCTGGCCATGACCACGGCCCGAAATCTGCCAAAGACGAGATCGAAGGCTTGCACGGCCACGACCACACCCCATCCGAAGGTCCGTGGTGGCAGAGCAAGAAGGGCCGACTGACCATCACGGCGGGCGGAGCGCTCGTCCTTGCCTACGGCCTCGGACATCTGTTCCCAGCCATCGCCACCTATGCCTTCATTGTCGCTATGTTCGTAGGCCTCGTTCCGATTGCACGTCGGGCCTTCATGGCGGCGAGGGCGGGCACGCCGTTCTCGATCGAGATGCTGATGACGATCGCCGCCGTTGGAGCCTTGGTGATCGATGCCACCGAGGAGGCCGCCGCGGTTGTTTTCCTGTTCCTGGTTGGCGAACTGCTTGAGGGCGTGGCTGCCGGCAAGGCTCGTGACAGTATCACGTCACTCACCGCGCTTGTTCCCAAGACTGCACTGCTGGAGGAGGGCGGCAAGACCCGTGAAGTCCCGGCTGAAACCCTCGCCGTGGGTTCGATCATCTTGGTCCGACCGGGCGACCGCATATCCGCCGACGGTGTAATTGTTGCCGGTGAAAGTTCTATCGATGAGGCGCCTGTCACCGGTGAAAGTGTTCCCGTGCGGAAAGCCGTCGATGACAACGTCTTTGCAGGTACGGTCAATGGCGACGCAGCCTTGCGTGTACGAGTCACAGCCGCCGCCGCCGACAACACCATCGCCCGCGTCGTGCGGCTCGTTGAGGAAGCCCAGGAGTCCAAAGCTCCGACCGAGCGCTTCATCGACCGTTTTTCGCGCTACTACACGCCGGGCGTTGTCCTTGTGGCAGCCCTTGTTGCCGTAGTCCCACCACTGGTCGGCGGCGGCATCTGGAGCGAATGGGTCTACAAGGGCCTTGCAGTCCTTCTCATCGGTTGCCCGTGCGCGCTTGTCATCTCGACACCGGCCGCAATTGCCGCATCCCTTTCGTCCGGTGCCCGCCGTGGCTTGCTCCTGAAGGGCGGTGCAGTGCTTGAGGGATTGGGCAAGCTGACCGCGATTGCCTTCGACAAGACGGGGACACTGACCGAGGGCAAGCCTAAGGTGACCGACGTGGTACCGTTTGGCCGCAAGGTCGACGAGGTGCTGCGCTATGCCGCCGCCCTTGAGACGGGGTCCAGCCACCCGCTCGCCGTTGCGATCCTCGACAAGGCTAACGACGATGGGATCGCCGCTCCGGCGGCAACCGATGCGAAGGCACTCGGCGGCAAGGGCGTGACCGCGGTGATCGACGGGGTCGAGGTCTTCTTCGGCTCCCCTAAAGCCGCCGCGGAGCGGGTCACGATGCCGATGGCTCACTCGAAGACCATCACCGCATTGAACGATCAGGGAAAGACCGTGTCTGTTCTGGTAATCAGCGACGTTCTCGCTGGCGCCATTGCCATGCGCGACGAGCCGCGGGCCGATGCCGTGGCGGGCCTCAAAGCCCTGACCGACGCGGGCATCAAGACGGTGATGCTGACCGGCGACAACAAGAGAACGGCAACCGCCATCGGCGCGCAACTCGGCATTGAGGTCCGCGCGGAACTGATGCCCGAAGACAAACAGCGGATCGTTGGCGAGCTCAAGAAGGAAGGCTATGTCGTCGGCAAGATTGGCGACGGCATCAACGACGCGCCAGCGCTGGCCGCCGCCGACGTCGGCATCGCCATGGGTGGCGGAACGGACGTGGCACTGGAGACAGCGGATGCCGCGGTTCTCCACGGGCGGGTCGGCGACGTCGCCCTGATGATCGATCTGTCGAAGCGGACGATGCGCAACATTTTCCAGAACATCACCATCGCCCTCGGCCTCAAGGTGGTCTTCCTGGTGACGACTGTCCTCGGGATAACAGGTTTGTGGCCTGCGATCCTGGCCGACACCGGAGCGACGGTTCTTGTCACCATGAACGCGCTGCGGCTGCTTCGTCCGATCCGATGAAACGGAACGCATCTCAATCTTAACGGCAACGAGGGCCGACCTCGGCGAGATGCGTTGTTGCAGCTGGAACGTTGAACGAAGCTTGGTCTCTCTGGTGAGGAGAAAACCGCCGTCATAAACCATCAACAGAATAAGTGTGTGTTCGGTGAGCGGCGTCCTTAGCGAGAGAACGCACTGGCAAGTCGGCACCCGCTTTAGAGCGTCATCCTCGACCCGCCAGCCGTTCAAGGATGAGGCGGGCGGTCTCGGCCGCACCCTCCAGCGAGACTGTGAACTGCTGCGGAAGCGTCAGTGTGCGCGCCGCAGTGATGGCCTTCGCCATGCCGTTGCCGGTCAACCCCTCATCCGGAATGATCCGCGCAAAGCCGAGTGCAGCCAGTTTTTCGGCCCGGACGCTCTGTTCGGTCTCCCCGCCGGCGGAAAACGGCACCAGCAGCGCCCGGCAATTGGCGCGCAGCAGATCGCAGACGGTATTGTAGCCGGCTTGTGAGATTGACAATTCTGCATTGGGCAGCAGGTTCGGAAAATCCGAACGGAACCGGAATAGCTTTACAGGGCTACCCGCCGTACGCTCCACAAATCGATCATAGTCGGCTTTCGGCATGTTTGGACCGGTGATCACGCACCACGGTGACATATCGCCGAGAATTGCGCGTGCATCGAGCGCCGCAGCGATCAACTCGACACCGACAGCGCCACCACCGGCGGAGATAACCGTGTCGAAACGGTCGGGCGCCGGCGTCGGCAGCGGTGCTGCCACCAGTCCGGTGTAGTGGACACGATCGGCGATCTGCGAGGCAAGCGGATACGTGTCTTCAAGCCGCCCGAAGGATGGATCGCCGTGGACAAGGACGGCATCGAAATGGGCGCGCACGAGGTCTGATGTCTCCTGGTCTCGTCCGGGCTTGCGGTTTTGCTGCAGGATATCGCGGATCGAGCTGAAGAGCAGCGGCCGCGGCCGCGTGTTCTCGATGGCGTCTATCAGCGGCAGCAGTTCGAAGCGCACCGGCCGGCGACCAAACGGAAAAGCCTCGACGATGACGACGTCCGGCCGCGCCGTCCGGTAGGCCTGCAACAGACGCTCCGTCCGGTCGCGCTTGAACCGCTCGTCAATCGGATTGCCATGGAGATCGGCGAGACCGGAAAACCCGCTGTTGGAGGCGACAATGGGTGGCAGGGCCACATGGGCAATACCCGCTCCGGGAAACCCGTCCACTGCCGACCCGCCGGTTACAAGCGTCACGTCGAGTCCGGCATCCTTCAATGCGCCGGCGATGCGGCTTGCGCGCGCCAGGTGGCCGATCCCGAGGAGATGCTGAACATAGAAAAACACCCGGCCCGCCGAAGCCGCTGTTGCAGTACCCGTCGTGCTCATGCCATCTCTCGCTTGGCCCAGGAGGCGTGGAAAAGCCTGTCGAGATCGCGGATGCTGTTGTGATAGTCGAAATCGCGCCGCACCCGAGCCTCGGCGGCTGTGCCGAGCGTTTCGCGCAGCGATGGGTCGCAAATCGCCAGCTCCAGCGCTGCCGAGAGTTTGTCGGCATTGTCGGTTTCGACAAGAAGCGCGTTGTCGCGGTCGTGGAAGAGTTCTGAAATCGCCGACACGGTGGTCGTCACGGCCACCAGTCCCTGGCTTGCGGCTTCGACAAGCACGTTCGGCAGGCCGTCGCGGTCGCCATCGGCGGTAATCCGGCAGGCGAGCGTGAAAAGGTCGCTTTTGCGGTAGTGGGCCAGAACATCCTGCTGGCTCATCGATCCCTTCCAGGTGATCCGGTCATCGATGCCGCGCTCTTGCGCAAAGGTTTTCAGCGTGGCGAGTTCACCGCCACCGCCGATATGGGTGAAGCGCCAGTTCAGCGCCTCGGGCAGTCTTGCCAGCGCTTCCAGGATGGTGTCGTAACCTTTCTTTTTTACCGCTCGACCGACGCTGAGGATTTCAACCGGGTCGGCGGCGTCCAGGCCATTGCGGGCTGGTCGCGGACCATCGAATCTCGGAAAACGCTCAAGATCAAGCCCGTGATAGCTCAGGTTCACATTGCCCCGCCCATCGGCAAGATTGTTCAGCTTGTCAAAGCCGACGCCGGTGCAGGTCACGACCCAATCGGCACGTTGCAGTTTTTCAGACAAGTCCCAGTCCGCGGAGGTCCAGATGTCCTTGGCATGTGCCGAGACCGTCCACGGTATACCGTTGATCTGGCTTGTATAGCTGGCAACCGATGCCGGCGTATGTATGAAATGGACATGGAGCCACTCGGAGCCCTTGGGCCATTCGGCCGCCAGGACGGCGGCCTGACCAAAGCGGCGGAAGCGGTTGCGGCTGAAATCGCGCATCAGGTCGCGCCAGAATTGCCTGGCGGCATCGCGCAGGCCGGGTGCCGAACGCACGGCCCAAAGCGCTTTGAGTACCCGCAGCGGCTCCTCATGCAGATATTCGGGAAGGTAGTGAACGGGCGCGCGAATTTCGTCATTGACCGCATGGCGCTTCTTGTCTGTCGGCCGCCGCATCGAGACCAGTTCAAGCTCGAACCCGGCTTTCTCCAGCCCCAGCAGCTCCTGAGCGATAAAGGTCTCCGATAGGCGCGGATAGCCCTTGAGCAAAACGGTAATCTTCCGGTTGCGTTGCATGGTCAGCCTTGGGCGATGTTGGGAGACAGTTCGGCCCTGTCGCTCAGATACTGGGCGACCAGCGACGAAATCGTCGGCAGGCCTTCAAGATGCATTGCGGCCGGGCTTGCCGATGGCGGATCGCGCTTGAGGAGAGCCTTTATAGCCGCGGCCATGCGAAGGCCGTCGGCGGCCTCCTCGGGTGGCAGCATGCTGATCAGTCCAAGTTCCGCCGCCCGGCGTGCCCGGATGAACTGCTCAAGACGTGGCTGCATGCGCGGAACGATCAGTGCCGGTTTGTCGAAGGATAGGATCTCGCAGTAGGTATTGTATCCGCCCATGGCGACGACCGCCCGGGCGCCGGCGATCCGGTCTTCCATACGACTGTCGAACTCGATGATCTCGATATGCGGATTGTCGGCTGCCTGTTGGACGAAATTCATCCGTTGCTCGTTGGGCATATAGGGGCCAAGCACGATGACGGCTTTCATCGTCAGAGTGGGGTCGGCCTGGTAGGCTGCTATCACGTCGCGGACCAGATCGGAGCCGTCTCCGCCGCCGCCGGTCGTGACCAGCAGATAGTCACTGGCATCGGCCGGGATAGTCTTCGATGATTTGCGTTGCAGAAAACCGACAAATTCCATTTTCGAGCGCACGCTCTCGGGCACGTCGAGCCCGACGAGGGGATCGTGAAAGTCCGGCGGGCCATAGACCCAGATATGGTGATAGAGTTCGCCGATCTTGTGCATCGTGTCATTGCGCTTCCACTCGACGTCGAGCAGATGCGGAGCATCCATGACCTCGCGCAGGCCGAGCACCAATGTCGTGCCGCGTGCCCTGAGGAAGCGCAGCGTATCTTCGACTTCGCCGCGCAGGCCCAGCGGCTCTTTGTCGATGATCAGGATGTCGGGCTCGAACGTCTTTGCCGTATGGAAGATCATCGACTTGCGCATCTCGATTGTCTCGGACACGTCGATGTGCTTGTCCATGGACGTATATTCGCTGTTACGCAGCTTGATCACGCTGGGGATCTTCACGAAATCGACTCGGGCCCGATAATCGAATGCGCCGGCGATGGTTGAGCCGGAAATGATCAGCACCTGGAGACCGTGATAATCTTGGACGAGCGAATGAGCTATCGTCCGGCAGCGGCGCAGATGTCCGAGGCCGAAGGTATCGTGGCTATACATAAGTACGCGTACTTTGCGCGAACGCCCAGTCATGGGGAAGTTCTCCTGAATATTCGCCGACTGCTGGGAGTGCAATGCGACATGCGACGACTAGTGGTAAGGGTCAGCGGCATCTCTAAGGCCGTCTCCCAGAAAATTGAAGGCTAGGATGATCACGATTACAGGAACTGCCGGAAAGAGTAACCATGGATACAGGGCGATCACGTTGACGGTGCGTGCTTCGGTCAGAAGCACGCCCCAGCTGGCGATCGGCGGTCTCAGTCCCAGCCCGAGAAAGCTCAGTGTTGTCTCCCCGAGAATCATGCCCGGGATTGTCAGCGTTGCGCTGGCGATAAGGTGGGACAGAAAACCCGGGATCAGGTGGCGGGCGATGATGCGCGGACTTTTTGCACCCATCATCTGGGCCGCCAGAACATAGTCCTCTTCGCGCAGGGCCAGGAGCTTGGACCTTACCGCACGGGCAAGCCCGGTCCAGTCGAGCAGTCCCAGAATGAAAGTTATGCCGAGATAAACGACAAAGGGCGACCAGTCGGCCGGCATGATCGCCGCCATTGCCAGCCACAGCGGGATGCTGGGGATGGACTGCAGCACCTCGATGACGCGCTGCACCGCCATATCGAACCAACCGCCCCAGTAGCCGGCCAGACCACCAATCACAATACCCAGAACGAAGCTCGTGGTGACGCCGAGCAGTCCGATGGTCAGCGAAATACGGGCTCCGTAGAGAATGCGCGAGAAAACATCACGGCCGAGACGATCGGTTCCCAACAGGAAGAACTGGCCTTCGCGGGCCGGACAGACCAGATGGACATCGCCATCGACCAGGTTCCAGAAGCGATAGCTGTCGCCGTGACAGAAGAAGCGCAGGGGCTGCACGTCGCCCAGATCGTCGCTGTAGACGCGCTTCAATGTCGTCATGTCCAGCGCCATTGTGCGCCCATAGACAAATGGGCCGACAAACGATCCCTCGTGGAACAGCCGGACCTGTTGCGGCGGTGCATAGATGTTGTCGACGTCGCGGGTTCGCACATTATAGGGGGCGACAAACTCGACGATCAGGATCAACAGATAGACGGCAAGCAGCAGGATACCGGACGCCAGCGCCAGCCGATGTCGGCGAAACTGCCACCATATAAGCTTTAACTGCGAGGCGTGGCCGCTGACCAGGTCTTGGTCGGCTTCGAGCAGATTGGGGTCGAAGGGTTCCGTGGATACGAAATGCTCGGGAGCCGTCATTTCACGCTTCCTCCATGCAGCCGGATGCGTGGGTCGAGAATGGCCAGCGCAATGTCGGACACAAGCACGCCGATCACCGTCAGGATTGCCAGGAACATCAAAAACGAGCCGGCGAGATACATGTCTTGGTTCTGCAGCGCCCGGATGAGCATCGGGCCCGTCGTTTCAAGCGACAACACGACGGCCGTGATCTCGGCGCCGGATATGATCGCGGGCAGGATGGAACCGATATCGGAGATGAAGAAGTTCAGGGACATGCGCAACGGATACTTGATCAGGGTGCGGAACGGATGCAGCCCTTTCGCTCGCGCCGTCATCACATATTGCTTGTGCAGTTCATCCAGCAGATTGGCGCGGACCCGCCGCACCATGCCGGCTGTGCCGGCCGTGCCGATGATGATCACCGGGATCCAGAGATGTTCCAGGATCGACTTGAATTTCATCCAGCTCATCGGCTCGTCGAGCAGTCTGGGTTCCACCAGGTGACCAATCGAGATGCCAAACCAGATATTGGCGAAATACATCATAACCAGCGCCAGGATGAAATTGGGTACCGCGATGCCGATCAGGCCCAAAAGGGTCAACCCATAGTCGCCCCAGCTATATTTGTGAGTGGCCGAATAGATGCCGATCGGGAAGGCGATCAGCCAGGTGGCGCATATGGTGACGACGGACACAAGGATGGTCAGCCAGACCCGGTCGCCAATGACCGCAGACACCGGCAGGCGATATTCGAACGAGTAACCGAAGTCGCCTTGCACGAAATTTGTCACCCAGTTGAAGTAGCGCAAGGGGGCCGGCTTGTCGAAACCGTATCGCGCCTTCAGATCGGCGATCTCCTGCATGTCGGCTCGCTCGCCCATTGCGCGCAGTTCCTCGACATAGCTTTCGAAGTAGTCGCCCGGAGGCAGCTCGATGATCGTAAAAATCAGCATCGAGATCATAATCAGGGTCGGAACCATCATCACGATTCGCCAGGCGATATAGCGGATCATCTCAGGCCTCTTGCTCGAGCCAGAACGTGTCGGGCATGTAGATACCGAGATAGGAGGTCGGGTCGAAACCGAACAGGCCCTTTTCCGGCAGGTTGCGCAGATGTCTGTTCTTGACCACCGGCTGAAGTACGGAGTTGACGATACCGATGGTAAAGACCTGTTGCGTGAAGATTTCGAGCATTGCGTGCCAGATGGCCTCGCGTTCGCTGAATTCGCTGGCGCGCCGCCAACGGTGGAATAGGCCCAGCAGCTCCAGCGCCTCGGGAATGAGCGGTGGCCGGCCTTGTCCACCTCCCGACAACTCGTGCAGCCCCCAGAGCGGCCATTGGATTTGGTCATTGCTGGTCGGTGCAAGCTCGCGCGGCGACATGTCGGCTGTCGGAACGCCGTTGTCGATGCCCCACCAAAGCGCCATCAGCGTATTGCCGTTGACGATGCGCTGGCGGAACAGCTCCCGATGAGAGACATGGGTGA
Source organism: Rhizobium sp. CG5 (assembly GCF_023701945.1). Classification (GTDB taxonomy): domain Bacteria; phylum Pseudomonadota; class Alphaproteobacteria; order Rhizobiales; family Rhizobiaceae; genus Allorhizobium. The sequence goes on along the minus strand of NZ_JABAEF010000011.1, from coordinate 78,210 downwards.
AAATGCGGATGCCGATCTGGTGGAAATAGTCCGTCACCAGTTCCAGCACATCCGCCTCGAAACTGTTCTCGGCCGTCGTTTCGACGATGATGCTGCATTCGCGCCCGTCCGGCAGCATCCGCGGGCCATGCCTGGCCTTGCGTGTCAGCCCGGCGTCGTCGAGCAGCGCATTGGCCTGGTCCGGATCAAAACCCGCCCATGCATCGCGGTATCTCTGTTTGAACAGAGGGCTGTCGGGCAGCACAGTGTTAGAGCTCGCTTGGCCAAGGCCAAAAAACACCGCCTTGTTGATCTCGTCGCGATTGATCGCCAGCGACAGCGCCCGGCGGACCCGTACATCCCAGAGTACGCGGCGCCAGACCAGATCGGCGCAGTTAAGATTGGGAATGATCGCGACACGCGAGCCCTCGGTGCGCTTCCACAGCTTAACCTCGATATCGCCGTGTGGCTCGGCGCTTTTGAGGAAGGTATAGTCGGAGAAACTGATATTGTTGAGCTGCAGGTCGCTCTCGCTGGATGCCGCCTTTGCGGAAATCAGGTCGCCCGAGCCAACGCTGAGCGCTATCTTGTCGACATAGGGAAGCTGCAGCCCGTTTTCGTCTACCCGGTGAAAATAGGGGTTGCGCTCGAAGACGAAGTATCCGGCCGGCGGCGTGGTGGTGTTGCGCCACGGATCGAGTGTCGGCAGATCGGGGTTTTCCGGCCGGGCACTGCGCGACATCTTTTGATGCAGCGCGACCCAATCCTGAACATTCTCCTCCTCGATCAAGGAACTCAAACGATCGGCGGTTTGGTATTTCGGGTGAAACTGCTTCATGTAGTGCGACGGTTGCATCAGACGCGTCGCGACTGGAGAGGCCAGTTCGCCGAGAAACTCCGGGTTCGGATCTTCCCAGCTATAGCGCACGGTCATATCGTCCAGTATCTCGAACTTCGGCTCCTTGCCGTTGACGATAAGAACGGTCGGGATCCCGCCGCCGTGAAGCTCCTTGTTGTGGAACATGTCATCCCAAACATAGCGGAAATCCTCGACCGTCAGCGGCGTGCCGTCAGACCAGCGGTGTCCAGGCCGAAGGTGCATCGTGAAAACGCGTGCGTCGTCCACCTCGAAGCTGCGCAGAATGTCTGGCTGAAAGTTGAACTTTCGGTCGTAGCCGACAAGCCGGGAATAACTGTAGATCGGCATGTAGCGGATGTCGCGCTGGCTGGCGATCAGCATGCGGATAATGCCGCCGTAGCGGCCGGGCGCGTAGCCGGATTCGGTCAGCGGCACGATCCGCGGCGTCCGGGGCAGGCGCTCGCGCATAGGGGGAAGTTTTCCGGCGCGCACGAGATCGACCAGGTTCTCGGGCTCGTCTACAGCGGTCATTGCATAGGTCGGCCGTATCGCGCCGCTGGCCATCAGAGCAAGCAGGGTTCGCCGGTTGATCACGATGCCAGCTCCCGCGCGTCAACCTCACGTCGGGCCAGCACAAAATGGCCCGGGCCAACGTTGACATGGGCAAGATCGTCGGGATTTCCGTCGTCGAGAAAGCAATTCGCCCAGGTGTTCCGGGCCACGGTCGAGGGTTGGCCGGCGCTATCGAAGTCCATCGGCCGGCTGAGATCGGGAGAGGGGACTGCCGCAATCAGTTTGCGCGTATAGGGATGCACAGGATTGCGCATGATGACGTCACACGGGGCGATCTCGACAATGCGGCCGGCATACATCACCGCAACCCGATCGGCCATGTAGTTCACCACTGCCAGATTGTGCGAGATGAAGAGATAGGTCAGCCCGAGTTCTGCGCGCAGATCCTTCAACAGGTTGAGGACCTGCGCCTGCACCGAAACATCCAGGGCCGAGACGGGCTCGTCGCAGATCAGCAGGTCGGGACCCAGCGCCAGGGCGCGGGCGATGCCGATGCGCTGGCGCTGCCCCCCCGAGAAACTGTGCGGATAGCGTCCAAGCGACGAGGCCGGCAGGCCGACGGCTTCGACCAGTCGCTTGATCAGGGCTAGCCGTTCGGGGCCACTGCCGTGCTCATGGATTTCCAATGGCTCGCCGATGATGCCGCGCACAGTCATGCGCGGCGAGAGGGAGGATACGGGATCCTGAAACACAATCTGGATCGACGTGCGCAGGTGGTTCAGCGCCTCGCCCTTGGCGCTCAGCACGTCGGTGTCGCCGGCCGCGCCGCGATAGATGATGGACCCCTGATCTGGGGTCACGCCGCGCATGAGGATCTTGCTCAGCGTTGTCTTGCCGCAGCCGCTTTCGCCCACGAGACCCAGCGTCTCGCCGCGGCGGATGTCAAAGGAAACGTCATGCACGGCCCTGGTGGCGATGGGCGCCTCTGCGAAGAACCCTTTTGTATTCCTCGGCCGATAGGTTTTGCTGATATGACGGATGGACAGTAAGACGTCCGATGTCCCGCTGGCAGGGCGCTTACGCTCTCCAAGCAGGCCTGTCGTCTGCACGCGGATTTCGCGCAGCGGTTTCAGCCGCTCGCCGCGCGGCATATCGAAAGTCGGTACGGCGGCCAGCAGGCCGCGGGTATAGGCATGCTGCGGATTGCCGAAAATGTCGTCGACACTGCCCGATTCCACCACTGCACCACGGTACATGACGACGACCTCGTCTGCCATGCTGGCGACAACGCCGAGATCATGGGTAATGAGCAGCATCGCCATGCCTAGGCTCGACTGCAACTCATTGAGCAGCTTGAGGATCTGGGCCTGGATTGTGACGTCGAGGGCGGTCGTCGGCTCATCGGCAATCAGCAGCGCCGGCCGTCCAATCAGCGCCATGGCGATCATGGCGCGCTGGCGCATGCCGCCGGACAATTCGAAGGGATACATGTCGAAAACGCGATCGGGCCTGTCGAAGCCCACCAGCCCGAGCATGTCCTCCGACTGCTGTCGCCGCTCCTCGACCGAAAGGCTCGTGTGGATGCGCAATACCTCTTCGATCTGGTTGCCGACGGTATGAAGCGCTGAGAAGGAGGTCATCGGCTCCTGGAATATCATTCCGATGCGGCGTCCACGGATCTGTCGAATTCGACGGCCATCTCGTGGCAGGCTGAGGAGATCGACCGGGCCATTGCCTTCAGGGTCGTTGAAAATGATCCGTCCGCTGATCTTGGCGTAGTGGGCCTCAATGCCCATGATGGCGCGGCCAAGCGCGGATTTTCCGGAGCCGGACTCACCAACCAGGGCCGTGACCCGGCCGGGCGCAACGTGCATCGACATAGAGCGAACCGCATCTATATTTCCGTGCAACAATTGAAAGGAAACGCTGAGCATTTCCACGGAAAGCAAATCAGAAGGAACCGCCATCAATCAAGTATTGCCCCCGCATCTCAGTGTCTTAAACAGCAGTCCTTGCTCGTATTGGCTCTTAGACGCACGGCACCGTAGCCCACGGTTTTGACACTGTCCATGGCTTACAAGACGGCCCGAAAAATGTGTCTAATACCAAGTGTCGATGATAGGAACCTATAGGACCGGCCCTGCTGGCTAGGAGAGGTCCGAAGAGCGATGCTTGCGCATCGGTCGAGGGGCTCGACGACGCCAGAAGGTCCGAGAAGCCGGCCGAAGATGGCTTATGGCAGGCCTCTGGCGTTGTTGCGCCGCTTGGCCGATGCGACAAGCATCGCCCTGCGCACCGCGCCTAGCCAGAGACCTGCCATAAGCCATCCTATAGGTTCCTATCATCGACACTTGGTATAAGGTGCGCCGGCAGATCTTATATTCGAGGCAGGCTAGACTGAGGGCTTCAGCAACAAGACGTTTCCGCTGACCATGCGACAGAGGCGCTTTAGTTGAACCTCCGACAGGTCTCTTCGCCCAACACATCGATGCAATCTGGAGAGCGGCGAAAGTTGTCGTAATAGACCGTCCATATTCCTGGGTGGCCGGCGCGATAGGGGCCAAACTTGAAATATTGGTTCTGGCCGAGGCCTACGTCGTCATGGCCGATATGCCCGGTGACGGTTGCGATCCAGATCCCGTCGGCGAATATCTCGACCCGACCTTTACCCTTGGCATCGGGATGCGAATAGATGGCGAAGTCGATCCAGTCGCTTGAGGCAACGGGCAGGGGATTGTGCGTAACCGTCCGTATCTGGTCGGTGCAGTCGGGGAATTCGGCGACGCCCTTGTCGTCCCAGTCGGTGCCGGTGGCCACGAGCGCCCGCATCTGCTTGTCTTGCGGGCGGTTCCAGACCGGCGTGCTGCCTGCCGGGCAATGGCCATTTTGGGCCGCAGGGCCGCCGGCGATAAGGTTCGTTTCGACGGTGAAGAACATCCGGCCGCGCTCGAGCCTCAACGCAATGAAGGGGCTGTAATCGCCTTCAGCCGTCGGGCCGATTTCGCGCTTCCATTGTGCCATCAGATAGCGATGATCGTCCTGCGGGACCGGTTCGGCAAGCTTCATCGAAAATCCGTACCAAACCGGTTCATCGTAGGGCACGCGAAGCTCGGTCTTCTCCCAGATTTCCGCGCGCTCGCTGCAGGCATTGTCACCAGCCGCGCACAGTGAGCGCACACTCAACTCCAGCGCTCCAGGTCCGTCGCGCTTGACGGCACTCTGGAACGTATAGGTTCCGGCAGCCTGCTCATCGTTTTCACGGTAATAGAGCCCACCTTCCGATGCGAAGTCCGTCCCGTCGAATCCGTCCGTCAGCTTCTGGCTGCGCCCGTCGTCAGTGAGGGCAGGGTCGGCGAAGAGACCGGCGAGCATCAACGCGGCAAGTATCCGACGGCCGGTATTCATGGGGAGCTCCAAAAGTCGACGGCAACAGATGTTCATGTTTTGATACGCTAAAGTCGTGCCCGAGCCAACCGGGACCGCATCGTGCCAAGACACGATGCGGTGTACTGGAACTCGGCATCTATCGATAACGCGCGATCTGCTCGGCCGAAATCAGCAGCACGCGCATCTCAACACGGCGGCCCTTCAGAGCGATCAGTTGGGTTGACATGCCTTCGTGCGGAAGATCGGCCAGCAACATCACGGTTTCCGAAACAGCAACAGCGGCATTGAACTGCTTTGCGACATTCTCCAGACGGCTGGCCACGTTGACAGTATCACCGATCGCGGTCAGCGTTGCCACCTTGCCATAGCCGACAAGCCCGACGATAGCAGGCCCGTAGTGCATGCCAATCGCGACCTCCAGATCGACAGAAAAATCCTTCCGCAGCGTCTTGTTGAGCTTTTTCGTCTCAGCCACAATCCTGGCTGCGGCCCCGAGCGCGCGGCGACACACGTCACTGGCTCCGCGCTTGTCGATATCGAAGATTGCCATCACCCCGTCGCCGATATATTTGTCGACGCGTCCCCCGGCTGCCTCGATCGCCTGGACCAGGATTGCAAAATAGGAATTGAGCAGGAAGACGATATCGTAGGGCAGGCTGCTTTCCGAAATCGTCGTGAAGTTTCTCAGATCCGAGAACATCACCAGGATCTCCTTCTCCCGGCCTCCGTTGGGTTCGTCATTGAGCGACCGCCGATCTCCACCCTTGGGCACCAGAAGCTGCTGGTCGACGACGAGATCGTAGTCCGGTCGCAGCTGGCAGCTAAGCCGAACGTCAGGCTGAGCCTGGATGCGACCGAGCGTTGCCTGCTCGATGGCATTCGGGGGAGGCAGCGGTCCATCCGTCTCGACAACCCGAACGCGGCAGGTCGAGCATCGTCCCTTTCCGCCACAGGCCGAGTAGTGGTCGATGTGGCCGATGTGGCTGGCCTCGAGCACGCTGGTTCCGCGCGGCACCCGGACAAACGCACCATGGGTGTAGGTGATGGCGATTTCGAGCTCCTTCTGCCTGCTTTTGCGGATAATGCTCAGCACCAGCACCACGGCGCAGCATGCCGCCAGAATGATAAAGAAGTGGCGCTCTATCTGGGAGAGGTCCAGGTTGAGTGATTGAGCGATCCAGTTTCCATGCAGTTCCTGGGGCAATGTGCTCAGATCGCCTCGATCGCCTGCGGTGGCCGGATCAAGCCTTTGCCCGGACGCGACGATACCGGCGAGTGCGAGTGTCGGAACGATCACCGCGGCTGCAAAGAAGAGGTTGGCGAAGCGCTGATACCATTCCCGATGACTGATCGCGGAATAAAGACCGATGCAGCCATGGATCCAGGCCACAAATATCGCTGCAAACATCCTGAAAGCAAAAAGACTGTCCGACCACATGAAACGAATGACGGTGTCGTATCGACTGTCGGGGCCGGCAAACAGAATTGGCAGGCGCGCCGAGATAACATGCGCCGAAATCAGAATTGGCAGCGAAAGCCCGAAGCCGAGCTGGACCATCTTGCCGATCCGCATATCGAAATGCCGCATCAGATAGAGCGAGCGCAGTGCCAACAGGAAGTGGATTATAAAGGCGCCATATAGCACAATGGCGCCGAGCGGATTGCGCCAGATCACCTTGAAGACCCGCAGGACATGGCCGGCGGCTTCCTCCGATACCAGTAACATCGCGTGGTTCAAAAGGTGCATGCTGACGAACGTGAACATGATCACACCCGTGATCAATCCCAGCGTTCGGGCCGCTTTATCCGGAAGAAAGGGCCGCGCCGGAGGCTTCGCCATCAATCATTTAACCTTTTGGATGAAACCCTGCTGTCTCCCTTAAAGAAGGAGAATGGCTGGAGAGAGACGGATTTCTTCCCGGCACGCGGTTACAATTCGAAGACCTGTCCGTCCCTGACGACATGTGAACGATCGAACAGGGCTTTGGCCTGAGCTGCGACGCGATCGAGATCCTTGTCCTCGTGAAAGAAACTGTGGTGGATCATGGCAATCGTCTGCACATTTGCCGCCTCGCCAACACGGATTGCCTGCTGCCAGGACGAATGTCCGAAGCCGTTATACTTGTTCATTTCCTCGTCGCAATAGGCGCTGTCATAAAGAAACAGATCAGCGCCCTCAGCGAGTTTCATCACGTGTTCGTCCAGTTCGCCCGGCACATGTTCGGTATCCGTTATGATCGCCACCACCTTGCCGGCGAATTCGATGCGATATCCCACGGCGCCGCCCGGATGCCTCAGCCGGCCGGTGCGCAACACGACGCCGGGCACCGGCTCAAGCTGATCTTCCGGCATGAAGTTCTGATAGGTAACAGCCGCCTTGAAGACATCGGGACAGACCGGAAACCAAGGTGGCTGCATGATCTCTGCGACAAGCTGGCGCGTCGTCATCCTGCCTTCCATGTGGCCGGACGCAATGGTGACGGACATATGCGGCTTGTGCAGCGGCGCAAAGAACGGCAGTCCGATGATGTGATCGTAATGACTATGGGTCAAAAAGAGGTGTAGGTCGGTCTCGTCTTCCAATAGAAGTTGCCGGCCCGCAGGCACTATACCCGTCCCGGCATCGAATATCAGCACCCGCTTGCCGCAGCGCACCTCAATGCAGGTTGTGTTGCCGCCATAGCGCGAATAAGCGGGGCCTGAGACAGGTGTCGAACCGCGCGTGCCCCAAACCTTTACCGTAAGCCGGGCGGACTGGTCCTTCACTTCATCGACGACGACGCCAACCATGGCACCCTCGCGACGACAGCAGTCCTAGGGACAAATCATGCGAACTCATACTGGCCCTTATGCTTGGCCAACTCCCGGGTGGTCCGGGTCAGACGGCTGGAAAGTACCTCCAGAACGGATAGCATGAATTTTGGTGACTCCGTCATCAGCTTCAAAAAGTTCTCCTTGCCGATCCGCAATGTCTCCAGCTGCGTCAACGCAGTCACCGTTGCCGTTCTCGTGCCGTCCCCGAGCAGGGAAATTTCACCGATCAGCGAGTTTCGTTCGATGGTCGCAACCTTGACCATGCCAAATGACGTTTCCACCGTTACCTCTGCCGTGCCGCTGAGAATGACATAAGCTGCATCGCCGACATCGCCTTGATAGAAAAGCACCTGACCCGGTGAATAGCGCACCCTTTCGGAATTGAAGGCCAGAAGTTTCAGCTTTGCTGCATCGACAGATGCAAACAACTGCAACGTGCGCAGGCAGCGAACTTCATCAGCAAGGATCATATGCACACCTCCAAACCAAAGTTAGCGGTCCTAAACCTATCCCGTCGTCAGCGCTTTCACCATCTCGTCTTCAGCCACGAGCGAGCCATAGCTTCCATTGGCTTTGATTTCGCCATTGTCGAAAACCACGACCCGTTCAAAGTATGAGCACAAGCTCGGATTGGACAGGACCCAGATTATACTGCACTCATTAGATTGCACCTGCAAGAACGAGATGACATTTTCAACCAATTGACTCTGAAGTCGTGGATTCAGTCCAGGCAATGGCTGATTGAGAATGTAGTATTCTGATTTTCTAATGATAGCCCTGGCCACGTTCAGTTTGCGTCGCTGCAACAGGGTGAGGCGTCGGCCGCCGGGACCGAGATCGAATTCGATGCCTGTTTCGAGAATCTTGCCGTAAACATCCTTTTCCTTGGCCAGATCCTGGATCATCGAGACGATGCGCTCATGGGCATTGGCGTCCGAGCGGCTGATCTTGCCGAACACGATGTTTTCCATCAGGCTCAGGCCCGGCTGATACTCCTCGCGATTATATGGGGAAATGAGCGTCTGCAACTGGGGCGGCAGGTTCTGATAGAACCGCGCGCGTGCATCGACAATCTTGGCTCGCAGCCCATCGGTCAGAAGGCCGAAGCGGAAGCGGCCTTCGACATAGGAGAAGGCCGTCAGAAACATAAGCCGGCGATTTTCTTCCGACACCTCGAACGGGCCCTTGCCATCGACGTCCATCTGAAGTCGGGCGAGATCGGGTATTTCCCGGCCTTCCATGAAGGCCATTTCCGGCAGCAGCGGATTGTTCTGCTGTTCGTCACCGAACAGGTCGACCATATTGGCAACCACTTCGCGGCCAACCTCGAACAGCTCCTCCGCCAGCCCGTTCTCCCTGACGATCGAACGGAAATAGTTTGTCGAAATAATGCTGCGGGCTGCGCCCTCGCCACCCACCAACGCCCCGAACAAAAGGTTCTCGGCAATTGTTGCCTCGCTGTTATAGGCGTCAAACTCGAACGGCTCGACAAGTTGCGGCAGTTTCAGGGCCTCCAGCCTCTGACGCAAGGTCTGGCGTGCGTGGATTGAAAAGCTTGCCAGTTCCGCATGTTGTCGCGGATCGACTGTGTTGCGCAATCCGAGGTCGAAGACATCATGGGTCAGCAAGACGGTGTCGAGCGCGCCCAGCATCCAGCGGTTCTGGGTGGCACGATCTGCCACACTGTCGGCAGCCTCCGGGTTGCCCATCCACTCGCCCTCGATGTCGAAATCAACATTGCCGGCGAGGCGTGCCTCCTTGATTTCCCATTGGCGCTGGGTGGCTGCCTTGCCTTTGCGCGCCAGGGCCTGCAACGGGGCGTGCTTCAGGCCGTAGAGGAGGTTATCCCGCAACGTACCGTGGAAGAAATAGGATTCTGCGGACACATAGCTCATGTTGCGGCCGCTAATCGATTCCGGCAGCTCCAGTATGTCGACACCGCCGACCGTGATTTTGCCGCTTGCCGGCCAGACAGCGCGACCCATTGCCTCGGCCACGGCGACGGCTGCTGTCCCGTTCGCATCGAGGAAAGCCACGACTTCGCCGCGTCCGACTTCGAAGGAGACATTGTGGACAAGCCGCGCGCCGCTGTCGTCGTTGATCGCCAGGTTGACGGCTGTAATCGTGCCATCGAGTGGCGTGACCACGGCCGTTGAGAGCTTCTGGATTTCTTCCCCCAGCATGGAATCCGATTGGAACTGCTCGACCACCTGCTCGTATTTCACCTGCACGTCCTGGCGAGCCTGATCCCAATCGATCAGATCCTTCAAAGGACTTGGCAATTCCTTGTAGGCATTGATGACCGCAACCAGCTGACCGACGTCGAGGCTGCCCTTGAGCGTCAGATATCCGCCGATACAGTAGAACAGAAAGGGAGTGACCTGAGCCAGGAAGTTGTTGATGAACTTCACCATGAATTTCCATTGGTAGAGATCGTAGCGGATTGCGAAAATCTCGCCCAGTCGGCGTGCCATGTCGGCGCGTTCATAGTTTGATGTATCGTAGGCGTGGATCGTCGAAATCCCATCCACCATCTCGCCGACGCGACCGGCCAGGGCGCGCGCGGTCAGCTGCCGCTGCCGGCCCAGACGAATGAGACGCCGGCGCATGCGTGGAATGATGCCAAGCTGCAGCATGGCCATGAAGAGTGCGACCATGCCAAGCCAGAGGTTCTGCGCCAGGATGAAGGCGAGGGAGACCAGGATCTGTCCGCCGAGCATGGCGGGAGAGACAAAGGCCTCTCCAGCAAAGCCGCCGAGCGGCTCGACCTCGTCCTTGATCATGGTCGCCATCTCGCTGCTTTTGGTCCGCTTGAAGTAGATCGGCGGGAAAAGCAGGATCCTGTCGATCAGCTGGAAGCGGATGCGCCGCAAAAGCCGTTCGCCGAGGCGACCCTTGTAGGTGTTGATTACATATTTGAAGGCGTTGTTGACAATGACCAGAGCCAGAAATTCGAAGCTGAGTGCCATCAGCATCGAGAGGCGGTCGAGCGGATAGCCCGCATAGACTTCGATGACGCCGATCAGCGGCAGATTGAAGCTGACCTCGAAAAATGGCTGGACAGCATCTGCTGTGGCAAACCCGTCGCCCTGGATCGGCCCGTTGATGATCTGTTTTGGAAGGTCAAGCGCAAGGAAATAAGGGATCATCGACAAGGCGACGATCAACAGTATAACGACCTGCTGGCGTCGGGTATGACCCCAGATATATCGAGAAAGACTTTTGTTCATGTACTGAAAACTTGGCCTGACCGGGGGGCATCCGTTATTTTAACGCCGGCTGTGCTGGTTGTCAAAGAATCTCAGAGAGATGCACGGATCTCTGCCCTGCGGGTGCTGACGTCGCGGAGGGCGTCGTCATTCTTAAGCGCCTGGGACCACTCGCGATACCATTCGACGAATGCACGCACCCCCTCTTCCAAAGGCGTCTGGGGCACGAAGCCGGTGAGGGCCTTCAAAAGCTTCTGATCGGCAAAGGTGCGCGGTACGTCGCCCTTTTGGGGCGGCAGATACTTCCGGATTGCCTTCTGGCCGATTGCATCTTCGACGATATCGACAAAGCGGATCAGTTCGACCGGCAAGCCTGCGCCGATATTGATCACTCGGAAAGGCGCGTGCCGCGAGAGCGTGTCGACAACGCCCTCGGTTTCGACACGGTTGCCTTCTGCCGGCGGAACTTCGACAAGCCTGACAATCGCCTCGACCAGGTCATCGATATAGGTGAAGTCGCGGCTCATCCGGCCTTCGCTGTAAATTTCCACGGGACGGTGATTGATGATCGCATCCGTGAACTTGAACAGCGCCATGTCCGGCCGGCCCCAGGGGCCATAGACGGTAAAGAACCGGAAGGCCGTCGTCGGCACCTTGTGCAGATGGGCATAGGAATGGGCCATCGCCTCCATCGCCTTTTTGGTCGCGGCGTAGATGGTCAAAGGCTCGTCGGCATGATCGCTCTCCAGGAACGGAATGCTCTCGTTTGCGCCATAGACGGAAGAGCTCGATGCCAGAAGCAGGTGTTTCGGCTTGACTGCTTTGGCCAGTTCGAGAACCTGCCACGAACCGTTTATATTGGCAGACACATAGGTGCCGGGCTCTTCAAGGCTATAGCGGACGCCGGCCTGGGCTGCGAGATGAACGATCACGTCGGGCGTCTCGATCGAGGCCGCTCGATCGAGAGCGTCGCGGTCTTCGAGCATGCCGATCACCGGATCGAAATTGTCATAGGCGGAGAGAATGCGGTGGCGCTGCTGCTTCAACTTGACGTCATAATAATGGGTCATGCCGTCAAAGCCGGTCACGGCATGACCGGCAGCCAGCAGTCTGCGCGCGAGATGAAAGCCGATGAAGCCACCCGTGCCGGTTATCAAATAGCGCATTCTTTGCCCATGGATTCGTTCTTGTTAAGCCTGTCCCATCTATCGGTTCGGGACCGAACAAGCATTTGTATTGTTTCGCTAACTAAGCGACGCAGATAAATCTACGTTGCCGGAGCTCAGTCAACAGTCGTTCAAGCGAACAACGATCGCGCCACCGCGGCATATATCGGATCACGGATATGCCAGATTTTCTCTGAAATACAATAGGATTTAAGATTGGTTGCGAGTGAACTGCGATGTCAACGCAGACATCGGACATGCACGGCTCTCAACAGGGCGCATGATCTCGTCACTCCTCTCTCGGATCGTGCAGCGACGACCTGGACCTTATGTGGTGGCGCAAGCAGAACGGGCGGCGCGCCCGTCCAGGCGATTGGGCTTATGGCTTCGAGCCATCGGCTGCAGTAAGTCTGCCAGTGGCGAACGCACTTGATTTCGCGCCTTTGTGTACCCAATTCGATTGGGCGTGTCGAACAAGGATGGCGGGATGGAACCGACGTATAATGAATTTCTTGCGGGCGTCCGTGTCCTGCGGAATTTCGAGGATGTGGCCGATCCCGCTGTCTATAGCGCCCTGCCGTCTGGCTGGGCATTGGCGGTCGCTGACATCGTCGATTCGACCGTGGCCATCGAGGCGGGCCGTTATAAGGCCGTCAACATGGCGGGCGCTGCCGTGATCGCCAGCCTCAACAACAGTCTCGGGCGTCACGACCTGCCCTTCGTCTTTGGTGGGGATGGCGCGGCCGTGGCCATACCGCCACAGGGTCGGGAGATCGCGATGACCACGCTGTCCAATGTGCAGCGGTGGGCCTTCGACGATCTGGGGTTGACACTGCGCGCAGCGCTGGTCCCTGTCGAAGATATCCGCGACCATGGCTTCGATGTTCGCATCGCCCGCTTTCAGGCCAGCGACGACGTGTCCTATGCGATGTTTTCGGGCGGCGGCAACAGCTGGGCAGATGCGCGCATGAAAGAGGGCCTATATGCGGTTCCGGCCGCGGCGATCGGGGCACGGCCGGACCTCAGTGGTCTTTCCTGCCGCTGGGACCCGATCAAAGCGACGCGTGGAAAGGTCGTCTCGATCATTGTGGTTGCGGGCCCTGTGCAGGATCCGCAGGCCTTCAGCAGTCTCGTGCTCGACATCATCGATCTGGTGGAAGTGGATGGGCGAGAGGGGCACCCTGTGCCCGAGGAAGGACCAAAGCTCGGCTTCGTCAGTGAGGGGATCGGGTTCGAGGCGAGCGCCGGAGCTCGCCACCTCAACCGCGTCGGCATGCTCAAGCGCGGCCTTCGCGTGGTCGGCGAAGTCCTGCTCGTCAATGTCCTGCGCGTCTTTGGCGGTTCATTCCGCGGCTTCGATGCGGCCCGTTACGGGCGATCGGTGGCCAGCAATACAGACTTCCGAAAGTTCGACGATGGCCTGAAAATGACAATCGACATGGACCAGGCAAGGTTGGATAAACTGCGCGAGCGGCTCGAGCAGGCCTATGCCGCAGGCCTTTGCTTCTATGGCCTGCACGAACAGGAGGCAGCCCTCATGACCTGCATCGTTCCATCGCCGCTGTCGCTTGACCACATGCATTTCGTCGATGGAGCTATGGGCGGTTATGCGGCTGCTTCGACCCAGATAAAGCGGCAGATGCTGATGGCGCCGCAGGCGTAAGTGTCGGTGATCTTGCGGGATGGCGATTTCCCCGATAGAAAATCGGCCTGCCTTGCCCGGAGAAAAATTTGACCATCAGCGACAATCCACGCGCCATTGCTCGGGCAATTATTGCCCAGAGCGTCGAAATGGCGCGCGGTGGTGACACCAAGGGTGCCCAGGACCTGCTGGACAGTCTCATGGCCGACAAGGAACTGGTCGCCCGCGCTGAACTCGGGCCGCCGACCGTGCTCGGATTGCCGCGCAAACTGCACTCGGCCAATCTGAAGCTTGCCAAGGTCTCCAAGGACAGGCTGCGGGTCATAGGGCTTCAGTTCACACTGGTGCCGGATCCCGCTGTTATGGCAGATATCGGACGCTATAGCGGCGAAGAACAGCGGCGCATTGCTCGGCTGGCCGGCCAGACAGTGCCGCGGATCCTCCACCAGGTCTGGATCGGCGATCTGCCGCAGCCGCCGGCCGTGGACGCCTGGCGACGCCACTGTGCTTCCTTTTCGATGCAATACCGGCTTTGGGACGAGGCTGCGCTGCTGGCGGAAGGTTTTGATCAGAACGCCGCCTTTGCAGAGATGATGGCGCGCAAGGATTTTCCCGGTGCGGCCGATGTGGCGCGCTATCTGGTGCTGGAAAAATTCGGTGGCCTCTACATGGATGCCGACTGGTATCCGGCGCGCGACGATGTTGGCTTCGACGATTTTATCGCACTTGTCGGCTTTACGGCGCTGGCCGACGCGACGCCGCGGCTGACCAGTGCCGGCGGCCTGCTTCTGGCCAATGCCTTCATCAGCACGCCACCGCAGCATCCGGTCATACGGCGGATCATAGAGGCGATCCCGCGGGTTATGGGCGCTTTGCCGGATGCGCCAGCCTGGTGGTCGACGGGGCCATTGATCTTCACCTATGCCTGTCGGGGTGCTGGCGTCACGCTTGCCACAGTCGACATGATGGCCGCGGTCCTGCCGCGCCGCGCGCCGCTTGAGGCGGTGGATGACGCGCGCAATGAGGCGATGCGCTGCGATCGGGGTTTCCTGATCGACTGGAAGTCCTGGTAACCGTCAGCTCGGTTCTGGCCGTACCCATTCGCATGCCGGATGGCCATTCGTGATGGCAAAGAGCGCTTCCAGAAAATCCCAGGCTGCGGCGTCATGCACGAGGTGATGGGTCAGTATGCCGGTCAGCGGCGCCGGATCGACCCGTCCGATTTCGGTTGCAAGCTCTGCAAACAAGACGGGGGCCGGGCGTCCGCCGCGGGTGCCATGCCAGTCCATGATATCGACATGGGTGTTGATCAGACAGATGGGAGAGCTTGGCTGCTCCCTGCCGAAAACAGAGAGCGATGTGAAACCCTGCTCGCCAAGCCGAGACGCAAGACCTGCGGCAATGCGGTTCCACGGGGGCACCAGCATCGGAATGAAACGGTGGGCGTGCAGGTCCTTCAACTTGCGCAGGCCGGCCTTCAGTTCAGCTAGAACCAACTCGGCCGGACGGCTCGGTCCGAGTTCCTGCTTCTTTTCGCCGTCCGGCGCGTGATTGGCGTGGGACCATCCATGCACGGCGACGAGGGCATCCGGCGCGGTGTCGAGCCTTTTTGCCAAGGCTTCGCCTGTGTGCTCGGGTATGACGGCGAGCGTTACCGGAACGGCGTATGAAGCGGTCATGGTCAACAAGGTGTCGAGCGCTGTTGATGGGTTGACCGCGTCATCGTCGCGCAGCCACAGTTTTATCGTCTGGCGGTTGTCCGCCAGGCGACCCAGGGTCTCGCGCAGCAGTAGTTCGGTCATAGGGTAAACTCCAGTGCTGGAACCAGGAGGTCGGCAATGCGGCGAGCGACCACCGGTAAAGAACGTTCGGTCGAGACAAATATTCGGGCAGCTTCGGCAAGCTTCTGCCGTTGTTGTTGATCCGAAAGCAGAGAGTCAATGGATTGCGCCAAGCCGCTGGCGTCATTGGACGCGGTCAGCAGACCCGTGCTGCCGTCGAGTACGACTTCTGGTACGCCGGCGATGTTTTCGGCGATGACCGGCAGGCCGGCTGCCTGCGCTTCGAGATAGGCAAGCCCGTAGGCCTCGCCATGACCGGGCCAGACGAAAAGCGAGGCGCGTGACAGTTGTTCGATGACCCCGGTGCGAGACAACTCACCCAGCCATTCGATCCGGCCTGCTGGAAAAGCGGAAAAGAGCGCTTCGACAGCTTCCCGCTCCGGGCCATCGCCGACAATGGCAAGGTGCCAGTCGGGGGCAATTACATATTTCAAAGCTGCCGCCAGCGCGGCATAGCTCTGGAGCTTATCACCCGGTCGCATCATCGCGACCGTCACCAGGCGGGCCTTTTCCGGCGCCGGAGTTGCGGTGAGGAATGGCGCGGCGTCGATGAAGGGGGCGATACGCGCAAGTCGCGCGTCTGGAACTGCCGATTCCAGGCCCGCACGGTCTCGCTCGGTGAAGCAGAAGTTGACGGCGGCTCTGGCGACCAGATCCTTCAGCGCATCCTGATGCCGTGCCCAGCAACCAAGATTGCGCCGCTTCGAATAGGAGGCTTCCGCAGTCACGTAGGGAATGCCAAAAAGGCGGGCAAGCGGCGGCCCGATGAGATCCGGCGCCTTGTAATAGGGGTGATAACAGAACCAGAGATCGGGCGGGCCGTTGCGCTGCCATTCCTGGCGAAGCCGTTCGATCTCGGATGCCACCTGCGATTCAAGATCGGGCAGAACCGTATCCGGTGTCCGGTGAAAGCTGCGCAAATGCGATGCGACCGAGACTTGGTTGCCGGTCTCGCTGAGGGCTGCGACGAGTTGTTTTGCCATCAGGCGATCGCCAGAGGGAACCGGATGCTCAGGCGATTTCAGCGGCGCGTAGAAGGCGATCTTCATATCTGCGTTAAAGCCCGGTCCTGCAGGCAAGGCAAGAGGCGCGGTCGATCAACAGGCGAAACGATCCTGCCAGCCGCCATTGCCGGCTCTTGACATCCAGGCGGGCTAGACGCACCTGAGGGACAATAGAACCTGACGGAGCCTCTCATCCATGACATCATCCGCCGTTGCGACCGGACTTTTGTCGGCCATCCAGGCACGCACGGCGAAAGCTGGCGTCATTGGTCTCGGCTATGTCGGATTGCCCCTGGCGATGAGCATGGCAAAGGCCGGCTTCACCGTGACAGGCTTTGACGTAGATCCACAGAAGATTACCGCGATCGCGGCGGGGGAGAGCTATATCGAGGCCGTTTCCAGCGCGGTTCTGCAGGCGGAAATTGCAGCCGGACGGTTTGCTGCGACCTGTGACTTCAAGGGGCTTGCAGACTGTGACGTGATTGCCATCTGCGTGCCGACACCGCTGACACGCCAACGCGATCCCGACCTCTCCTATGTCGAAAACACCTGCCGAACGATTGCCGAAACCTTGCGCCCCGGTCAACTCGTGGTGCTGGAATCAACCACATGGCCCGGGACGACGGAAGAAGTGGTAAAGCCGATTTTGCAAAAGACGGGCCTGGCAGCCGGCAAGGATTTTTTCCTCGGTTTTTCGCCGGAGCGCGAGGATCCTGGCAATCGCGATTTTGCAACCTCGACCATTCCCAAGGTGGTTGCCGGCGACGGTGCCGATGCGCGCGAACTGATGATCGCCTTTTACGGTGCGGTGGTGAAAACCGTGGTGCCGGTCTCGACCACGGCGACGGCTGAAGCCGTCAAGCTGACCGAAAACATCTTCCGCGCCGTCAATATCGCACTCGTGAACGAGCTTAAGCTGGTCTATGACGAGATGGGCATCGATATCTGGGAAGTGATTGATGCGGCCAAGACCAAGCCATTCGGCTACATGCCCTTCTATCCGGGCCCCGGCCTTGGCGGCCACTGCATCCCGATCGACCCATTCTATCTGACGTGGAAATCCCGCGAATTCGACCGGCCGACCCGTTTTATCGAGCTTGCCGGCGAGGTGAATACCGCGATGCCTTACCATATCGTCGCCAGGGTGGCCGAGACGCTCGATCGTCAGGCGGGCAAGGCGCTCAGCCGGTCGCGCGTGTTGGTCCTCGGGCTCGCCTACAAGAAGAATGTCCCTGATATCCGCGAAAGTCCATCGCTGCGGATGATGGAACTGCTGAAGGAGCGCGGGGCCGATATTGCCTATCACGATCCCTTCATTGCTGAAATTCCCAGGACCCGCGAATATCTTGATCTGATGGGTCAGCGCAGCATCGCCTTTGACGAGGCAACGATCCGCAGCTTCGATCTCGTACTGGTATCGACGGATCATGACGCCGTCGACTATCAGAGCATTGCCGACTGGGCGCCGTTGATTGTCGACACGCGCAACATCTTTGCAAGGCGGCAGATTGTGTCCACCAACATTGTGAAAGCCTGAACCATGAGCCGCCTGGATGCCTTTATCATGCGGATGACCGCCCAGCGCGATATCCTCAATTCCATCGCCGGCAACGTTGTCCTGCCCGACGGGCCGATTCTCGAAATCGGGTTGGGAAACGGGCGAACCTATAGCCACCTGCGCGAACAGTTTCCAAAGCGCCGGATCATCGCCTTCGACCGAGTGGTGGGCGCACACAAGAGCTCGGTTCCGGACATGGAAAACATGGTGCTGGGCGAGATCGCCGAGACGGGCCAGACTTTCGTCGGCTGCGGCGCGGCGTTGGTGCATGCAGATATCGGAACCGGCTATGACGACCGGGATGCGGTGACGCTTACCTGGTTGCCGCAGATGGTTTCCGGCATGCTGGCAGTTGGCGGCTATGCGGTGAGCGGACTGCGCCTGGAGGCGCCGGAACTCGAACGATTGTCCATCCCGATACATCTCCCGCCCGAGCGCTACTTCCTCTATCGCAGGTCATGATGGTTCACCTCCTGCGCGGTGGCCACGATGGCGCATGACCCTGATCGACGCTTCTCGCTGGCCGTGATCGCGGATGCGCATTTCCATGATATCGAGGGCGACTATGCGGTGCCGAGCATTGCTGTGGGTGAGCGCAGGCTGACCTTGCAGACCTGGGCGCACAGCCGTGAGTCGACCCGTGTCTTCAACGAGAGTGCCGGGGCCTTCGACAGGGCGCTCGAGACGATTGCCGCACGCGGCATCCGTCATGTCGTTCTGCTCGGCGACTACACCGATGACGGCCAGCGCCGCACAACGGCAAGCCTTGAGCGACGGCTTGCCGACCATGAAGCCCAATTCGGCACGCGCTTTTATGCCCTGCCTGGCAACCACGACATGTTCGGCCCGTGGGGCCGACACCAGTCCCGGTATTTTCTGCAGGAAGACGGCGTGCCCGTGCTGGTGACCAGCGATGGGCGCGATCCGAAGCCCGGCAGCATCGTGACGCCGCACATGTATTGCGAAGGCTATCCGGCCGCCCTGCTGTCGATGGCGCGACACGGCTATTTCCGCCGCCCGGTGGATTGGTGGTGGGAAACGCCGTTCGGCCACGACGATGCGCTTGAGGCGCGAAGATACGAGGTGGTGTCGCAGGACGGGCAGAACCGCCATCTCCTGGTGGACGCGTCCTATCTGGTCGAGCCGGAGGAGGGGCTGTGGCTGCTGATGATCGATGCCAATGTGTTCGAGCCGAACAACGGCACCTTCAAGACCGGTTCCAAAGGCGCCTTTATCGACAGTACAGGCGCCGGCTGGAATGCCATGTTGCGGCTTAAGCCCTTTATCTTCGACTGGATCCGCGACGTCAGCGCGCGCGCCACGGCGTTGGGAAAAGTGCTTCTGACATACTCGCACTATCCGGCCATCAGCCCTTTCGGCGATGGTGGGGATGGTTTTGAGAGGGATCTTTTCCCAGGCGGTGTCGCTGCCCAGAGGATACCCCAGGACGCGGTTGCCGAGGCTCTGATCACGGCCGGAATTTCGCTCCATTTCAGCGGTCATTGGCACGTCAGAGGCGTGAGCCGGCGCAAAAACGCCAACGGTGAGCTCACCAACATATCCGTGCCGTCACTTGTCGCCTTTCCGCCTGCTTTCGATGTCGTCTCGGTTTGCCATGACGATATTGCGGTGGAGACCGTCGACATCTCCTCTATGGCGCTGGATCAAGCGATCGTGGCGCTTTATCGGCGGGAATGCGAGCAAGCCGGCCTCAGCGAGGATGCTGCGCTGTCCGCAGCGACGTATGGTGAGTTTCTCTCCCGCCACACGAAGGCCCTTGTCCTCCATCGCTACTTTCCCCGTGAGTGGCCCGCGCAGGTGGTCGCCGCGATCATCTCCATGACGGTCGCGGACCTTCTCCGCGATCCCGTGACACGTCCGCGCGACGGGGCAGACTTTTACGAAACCGTTGCAATGTCCGAAGACGAGCTGAAAGCAATCGACGTCATCGGCCTTGTGACTGACTGGTATTTGATCCGGCAAGGCGGTTCGATTGCCATGTCTTATCTGGGAAACAGGCGGATTGCCGTTTTGCGGGGGATCTCGCTGCTCTATTGCGAGAAAATCGATGATGAGGATAACCGGGCAGTTGCGCGCTACCTCGCCACTTTTTTCCGCTCGCTGATCTTCTATCTCGACAGAGCCGCTGGCCCGACGGCTGGCGGGTAAGTCTCGGCCGCCAGCGAGGAAATTTGGGTCTCGGCCCCCGGCCTTAATGAAGGCGGGTATTGGAGAGTTTGAGAAGCGCAAGTGTCACCAGCCAGCCGAGTGCCCAGCCAGCGATCACGTCGCTTGGCCAATGCTCGCCTGCGAATATTCGCGCAGCACAGGTCAAGGCTCCTGCGGTGAGCAGGATGACGCGGTATTGCGGGAACTGGATTGCTGCCGAACAAGCGACCGCAGCGGCAAAGGCTGCCTGGGTCGATGGCAGGGAAGCAAATGCGTCGTCGAAGGCAAAAGGCTTGAACAGCGACGTGTCCCAGCCATGCAGCGCAGCAGGACGAGCCCTCCCGATGATATTCTTGACAAGCAGAGACGACAGCACGGCCGCGACGCCGCAGCATAGACAGAAAACACCAAATGTAGATGCCGGTTTTTGCCGGGCTTTGGCGTAGAGCAAGGCAAATGCGCTCGTGCCGAAGATGAGGGGTAGGACGAATACAGGCGACGTCGCCTCGGAAATCCATATGCCGACGGTCTGCAGCCATGAAGGCAGAGAGGTGACCCACCGGGCGACAGGTTGATCGATCAAAAGCATGCTCAAGGCAGCCAACGCAAGGAACCCCACTGTCCACGTGGTCACCGGCACGAATGGGCTGCACCGCGCTTTGGATCCTTCGACCACAGGCCCTCCTTTTGGCGTCATTCTCGGGTCAACCGCTCGAGTTGGGGTGGGGCGTCACGGTCTTTGATCTTCTGTCAGCGCATTGAACTTCAATCGCGTCTGCATCCGATATCGCTGCATTGTCCAGAAAAGCGGATTTCACATCAGGCTCCGCATGATGGCACTCCTGTCGGGTGCCGTGATTTCGATAGAGAACACTCGGCGCCGATGTTTCATCGACGTCCGGCGTGCGCTAACGGTCGGCACGCGATGAAGGTGTATCGATTTAGAGCGTTTTCTGGCTAGACTGAAGCATTCTGGTGCTGTCCACCGGGGCTGCTTTTGCCCGCGGCACAGTCATGACTTGGAGGCTTCCGACGCATGGTGTCGCGCCAAGGCGAGGAATTCCTTCATGCCTGCGGCGGGGTTGCGACGATTGGGATAGTAGAGGCAAAGACCGGGGAAGGCCGGTGTCCAGTCATCCAGCACACGGATGAGACGACCGGCCTTTATGTCGGCGATCACGTTCTGCTCCATGAAGTAGCCGATGCCCACGTTCTCCATCACGGCAGCGCGCGCAAGATTTGCTTCATCCAGAATGATGGGACCTTCGACGTCAAGCTGGACCGTCTCGCCATCCTTCTCGAAGCGCCATTTGAACAGTGCGCCACCGGGAAGGCGGACCTGGATGCAATTGTGCTTCAGAAGATCCGGAGGAACGAGCGGTTTCGGATGATTGGCGAAATAGTTGGGAGAGCCGACGACGGCATATCGTTGTCGTCGTCCGAGTGACACCGAAATCATGTCGCTCGGGATCAATCCCGCCACGCGCACCCCCAGATCGAAACCATCAGCCACGATATCCACGAGGCGCCCCTCGGTGACAAGGTCCACCGTCATATCCGGATAGCGACGCAGAAACTCGAAGACGAGCGTCGCGATCTCTTGCGCGGCGAAAGGAGCCGCATTGATCCGCAATGTGCCGGAGGGGGTGTCGCGCTCGGATCGAACGGCGTCCAGGGCGCCGCGAATGTCCTGAAGCGCCGGCCCCACCTGCTCGACGAAGATGTTTCCGGCACTGGTCAGCGAAAGGCTGCGGGTTGTCCGGTTGAACAATCGCACTCCGAGGCTGGCTTCCAGCCGTGCGATGGCATGACTGAGGGCTGTCGTCGACATGTTGAGTTCAACCGCCGCCGCACGAAACGTCCCCTTGCGCGCGATGGTCATAACGGCGTTCAGATCGTCCAGAGAAGTCCGTTCCATTATCCTGATTTCCGCAATACGTCATCCGGCTTTGTCCCGGTTATCATTATTATCGTCAAGCACTAAATTGGTAGGCACACGCAAACGAGAAGGATCACTCCGATGAAACTGCCAGATGCTGTCAAAGCCTATTTCGATGCTGAAAAATCCACCGACGCCGGTGCCTTAGTCAGTGCATTCTCCGAGACTGCTGTCGTGCACGACGAAGGCGAGACCTACCAAGGCCCAGAGCCGATCCGTCTTTGGTGGCTTGAGGCAAAGCGCAAATACAGTCACTCGGCGGAGCCGATCAGTGCGACCGACGATGGCCGTGGGATCTCCGTGCTGGCCAATGTCAGCGGCAACTTTCCCAACAGTCCGGCAGAACTTCGATTCCGGTTCGTCCTGGAACAGGACAAGATCACTGAGCTGGAGATTGGCTGATGACCGGGATTCTCACACTGGATGGAAGGCGTGCGCTGATTACCGGTGGCACGAAGGGTACGGGAGGGGCCACGGCAGACCTGTTTCGCAGATTGGGAGCCCGCGTGCTTGTCACGGCACGTTCGCGTCCTGATGATTTGCCAGAGGAACAGTTCATCGCCGCCGACCTCAAAACGGCGGACGGAGCCATCGCGGTCTCGAATGCGGTTCGACAGCGGCTTGGCGGTGTCGATGTCATCGTTCATATGCTCGGTGGCTCCTCTGCTCCCGGCGGCGGATTTGCGGCACTCGATGATGCCGAGTGGCAGAACGAGATCAACTCGAACCTGTTTCCCGCCGTGCGTATCGACAGGGAACTCGTGCCCCAGATGGTAGCTCAAGGGCATGGTGTCGTCATTCATGTGACCTCGATCCAAGGGGTTCTGCCGCTGCCCGAATCGACGACTGCCTATGCCGCCGCCAAGGCGGCGCTTTCGACCTACAGCAAGTCGCTTTCAAAGGAGGTGTCGCCACGCGGTGTGCGGGTCGTGCGCGTGTCGCCGGGCTGGATCGAAACGGAAGGATCGGTGCATTTGGCGGAGCGCCTGGCAGCGCAGGCCAACACCGATTACGAAGGTGGCAAGAAGATCATCATGGACAGCCTCGGCGGTATACCGCTCGGTCGGCCCGCCAAGCCGGAAGAAGTCGCCAACCTGATCGCATTCCTGTCCTCGGATCTCGCGGCATCGATCACCGGCGTGGAATACACCATCGATGGCGGTACCGTGCCGACAGTTTGAGGGGCTTGGTTGCAGCCCTGTCCTGCACGTGAGAATGGCGCCTTCGAAGCCCGCTCCGTCTGGCGACATTGTCGACAGGCGGAGCGGGTTGTCTTGCTATGTAAGGGTCCTGATCCCCAAACGGCAGTCTTCGCTTGGCCGTCTCTTCCTTGGAGCGCGACCTCAATCCTGCGACAGGTCTCCGATGGCGTGATGTATGGCATCGATCAGGTTCTGGCCATGAAACGGCTTCTGCAGCAGCACGAGCCCGCCACACTCGATCACACGGCGGGGCAGGGTGGGATCGGTTTGCGCTGAAACGAAGATCACCGGGACGTCAACCCCCTCTTCATTCAGTCGCTGCTTCAGTTCAATTCCCGTCATTCCAGGCATGTTGATGTCTGAGATGATGCAGTCAGCATTCCTGTCGGAACACCTGTCGAGAAACGATTCTGCCGACTCGTAACCGGCAACATCGAATCCCAGCGACCTGACCAGCAATTGCGTCGCAGCGCGGAAGGAGTCATCGTCATCGATAACTGCGATATGCACATTCCGGGGCGAGGGCATTAAACTGGCCTTTTCGACCTAGGGCCCAGGAGCAGAGGCCGCGCGAAGTCTGGGTGATGTGGCCGCGACCCTGAGCTCGGGCCGATCAATGGACCTCTGTTCCATATAGGCCAGGTAGACGTCGCCGATGGGCGTAAAGCGCAAAACGCCTTGGCGACGTTGATCCCGGCTGCTGCCCTGCGCGCAGAGACCGAAACCTGTCTTGGCCTGCTTTCCGGCCTTTGCCCCTGGCTGTGCGGTCGCTCCAAATTCCTATCGTTCTATGCCGCTTCTTCTGGTCAGACCATGCGTGCGGGAGCCACCCTTTCGCTGGCAGCGACGATCCCGCTTATTGCCTCGGAAACCTCACCTGAACTCCAAATCGAAGGAACCATACCAATGACCGAGAACTTCATCACCACCAAGGACGGCGTCGAAATCGTCTACAAGGACTGGGTCCGAAGGACGCGCAGCCGATCGTTTTCCACCACGGCTGGCCGCTCTCCTCCGACGACTGGACGCGCAGATGCTCTTCTTCGTCCTCAATGGCTACCGGGTCGTCGCGCATGATCGTCGCGGACACGGCCGGTCGCAGCAGGTGAGCGAGGGGCATGATCTCGACCACTATGCCGCCGATGCTGCCGCCGTCTTCGAAAAGCTCGATCTGCGCAATGCGGTTCACATCGGACACTCCACCGGCGGCGGCGAAGTGGCGCGTTACGTTGCCAATTTCGGCGAACCGCAGGGCCGTATCGCCAAGGCCGTGCTGGTCAGCGCCATCCCGCCGATCATGCTGTTGGTTAACTTCTTGGCACGACATCGCTTTTCCAGGTGCATTGCAAGCGGGCCGGGGCAAGCTGCCGCGCAGCCGATGCCGACGATGGTGACGCGGGTGAGTTGCGTTGGCTCAGAGGGATGCGGTGATGCCGCCATCGACATAGAGCGTATGGCCGTTGACGAAGGACGAGGCATTCGACGACAGGAAGATGCAGGCGCCGACCAGTTCCTCGATCCTGCCCCAGCGCCCGGCCGGCGTGCGTTTTTCCAGCCAGCTGGAAAAAGCCTCGTCGCTGACCAGGGCGGCGTTGAGCGGTGTGTCGAAATAGCCGGGCGCGATGGCGTTGCACTGCAGGCCATACTTTGCCCAGTCGGTCGCCATGCCCTTGGTTAGGTTGCCGACCGCGCCTTTGGTGGCCGTGTAA
The DNA here is from genome assembly GCF_023701945.1 of Rhizobium sp. CG5. GTDB lineage: Bacteria > Pseudomonadota > Alphaproteobacteria > Rhizobiales > Rhizobiaceae > Allorhizobium. The sequence continues at coordinate 53,219 of NZ_JABAEF010000011.1, read as the reverse complement.
GGCGCGATGCCGGGGCGGGCCAGCGCCGTCTGGACGCTGGCGATATTGATGATCTTGCCTTCCCCACGGGCGATCATGTGACGGGCAACGGCCTGGCCGACATTGAAGACACTCGACACATTGGTGCGCAGCAGGCGCTCGAAGGCATCGGCTGGAAAGTCTTCCAGCGCCGAGCGGAACTGCATGCCGGCATTGTTGACGAGAATGTCGATCGCTCCGGTTTCAGCCTCGAAACTGTCGACGGCGTTACGGGCGGCCTGATGGTCGGTGGCGTCGAAAGAGAGGATGTCGACCGGCGCCTCGAAGCTTTCGGCGGCCATTTTGAGCTTGGTTTCATCACGGCCGTTGAGTACGATCGAAGCACCCGCGTCCTGCAGGCCCCTGGCCAGAGCCAGCCCTATTCCCTGCGAAGAGCCGGTGATCAGGGCGCGTTTCCCCTTCAGGCTGAAAAGCTGCAGCGACATGGGTGTCCTCCGATTGTGCCTCGACAAAGTCCGCTGTCGATGGTTACGCTATCGTTAACATGCCGTGTCAAGATGTTTGCATGGGAGGTTGTCGGGCTATTGCTTCGAGCGTTCGTCGGCCTTGTCCCGCAATCGGTTCCAGTGATGCATCCTGTTTGCCGTCTGGACCGCAATGGCATGCATGGGAATGGGTTTCATGGATGTGACAGGAAGGGGCATCTGCTCGTCGGAGCGTCTGCCCGCGGCCCATCGGCCAAGTTCCTGTCCAAGTGCCATCGCGAGCGCAACACCCCGTCCGGAATAGACACCGCCGAACACAAGACCAGGAGCGAGCCGATAGAGACGGGGTTGCCGGTCCGGAACAACCGCGAAGGTACCGTGCCAATATTCGTCAATCTTGGGAGGGCCGCCGAAGGCCTTGAACGCCTTTCCAAGGATCTGGGAGACCTTTTCGCGTCCGCGCTCGGCCTCGTCGAACCAGAACGTATGCGTGGCGCCGCTGACAAGCCGGTTGTCGCGGTCATAATGAAAGTAGCGAAGATCGTTGCGCATGTCGGAAACGGCCGGGTTGCCCACCAGGATCTGGCGCCTGAGCTCTTCCGACAGCGGTGGGGTGGCCGCCTGAAACACCTTGAACGGGATCAGCGTGCGTTTCAGGCCCGGCCAGATGTCTCCCGTCAATGCGTTGGTGGCAAGAATGACCTCCGGCGCAGTCACGCTTCCAGACGCGGTGAAAACCCGCCACCCCTTGTCCACGCGCTCGATGCGGGTGGCGCGCGAGTTCTCGAAGATCGTCACGCCTTCGCGCTCGATGGCGGCTGCAAGTCCGAGGGTCATCGCGAACGGGTTGATATGGCCGGAATTGTGCACCATCCAGCCGCCGAGATAGGGGCTGCCGATGCGGGCGGAAACCTCCTCGCGGTCGAGCCAGGAGACGTTGGCGCCAAACGCCTTCCATTCATCGTGGAACTGGCGGGCCCGCGCCAGCGTCTTTTGCGTATGGGCCGGCTGCAGCCAGCCTTCCTGGACCTGATGGGCATCGATGTTGAAGCGCTGCATCAGGCCAAAGGCGACGCCTGCCGCATCCGCCACCATCCGGTTGTAACGTTCGCCCAGCGGCTTGCCATAAGCCGTCTCGAACTCGGACGGCGAGGCCTTGGAATGGTGGGATATGACGAGACCGTTGTTGCGACCTGACGCCGCCGATCCGATCTCGTTGCCCTCGAGCAGCACCACGTTCATGCCGCTGTCGCGGGCGCCGAGGGCCGCTGCCATGCCGGTAAAGCCACCGCCGACCACCAGAATATCGGTGTCGTGATCGCCCGACAATTTCGGCGCGGTCACCCTGTTCTGAGCCGTCTTTCTCCAGAGATGCGGGGTTTGCCAGTCGACCTCAAACATGGATCGTCTCCTCGGTCGCGCCGCCGAGATAATGCTCGCTGATGGCGGAATGTTCGGCGAGTTCCTGGGCCGGGCCGTGCACACGGACCCGACCGGTGTTCAGCAGATAGGCATAGTCGCCGCATTGCAGCGCCAGTTGCACGTTTTGCTCCACCAGCAGGATGGAAATCCCGGATTTGGACAGGTCGAGAATGATGTGAAAGATCTGCTGGATGATTTTCGGCGCCAGGCCAAGCGAAGGCTCGTCCAGCATCAAAAGCTTAGGCTCGGCCATCAGCGCCCGACCGATGGCGAGCATCTGCTGCTGGCCGCCGGACATCCTGCTTGCCATGCCGTTGCGCCGTTCCTTGAGGATCGGAAAAATCGCGAACACATCATCTCGAAGGGCTTCGAAGCTCTTGCCGCCGCGTCCGATATGGGCCGCAACGAGATTCTCCTCGATCGTCAGTCGCTGAAAAATCTGACGGCCTTCCGGGCAATGGGTCAGCCCCATGCGCACCACCTGTTCCGGTTTTGCGCCGGTAATATCCTTGCCGTCGAATTCAATGGATCCCGCTGTCGCGCGTGCGACGCCGGAGATCGAGTTCAAAAGCGTGGTCTTGCCGGCACCATTCGGCCCGAGGATCACGACGATTTCGCGTTCGTCGACCTCCAGGTCGATGGCGTCAAGAACGCCGACGCGCCCGTATCCCGAGCTTAATCCGGCGATCTTCAGCAGCGGCCTTGATGTCGTCGATGTCATTGGCTGTTCCCAGATAGGCGAGTTGGACGTCGGAGTTGGCCTGAACTTCTTCAGCCGTCCCCTGAAAGAGCAGTTTGCCGTGATGCATCACGACGATGCGGTCACAGACGCTCATCACCAGATCCATGTCGTGTTCGACGACGATCATGATGCGGTCCGGCGATTTCAGTTCCGCAAGCTTGGCCGTCAACTCGGCGGTCTCGTGATGATTGAGGCCGGCCGCAGGTTCATCGAGCAGCAGCAGGCGGGGATTGGTCACCAGTGCCCGGGCGATTTCCAGCATGCGCTGACGTCCGTAGGGCAGGCTGCCGGCTTCGTGATCGGCATAGTGCTGCAGATTGAAAAAGGACAGCAGTTCCATGCAGGCGTCGCGGCGCTTCATCCGTCGCTTCGCGGCAAAGGGTGGCCAGAGGATTTCCCGCCAGACCTGTCCGACCTGGGTGGGGTAGAAACACACCTCCAGGTTCTCGAGCACCGTCATCTGGTCGAAGAGTCGGATGTTCTGGTAGGTGCGCGCGACGCCGGAATTGGCGATCTGATATTTCTTCAGGCCGCTCAGCGTCTGCCCGTCCAGGATGATCTTGCCGCCGGACACCAGATAAGAGCCGGCGGTCATGTTGATCAGCGTCGACTTGCCGGCGCCGTTCGGCCCGATGATGCCATGGATCAGCCCCGGCTGAAATTGCGTCGAGACATCCTCGATCGCAACGTGGTGGCCATATTGCTTGCGCAGGTTTTCAAAGACGAGAGTCATTTTCCGAAAAGCCCCCGAATGAGTTTTTCCGGCCCGAATGTGCGCGGCACGATCCCGGCGGGCCGGACGATGATAAGGATGATCATCAGCAGGCCGAGGAACAGAATTCGCCATTCGGCGAATTCGCGCAAGACTTCTGGAAGCAGGATGAGGATGGCCGCACCGATGACGATGCCCAGAATGTTGCCGATGCCGCCGATGACAATCATCAGGACGATCAGGACCGATTCCTGCAGTGCAAAGCTGTCCGGGCTGACGAACCGTTGCGAGGCGGCGAAAATGACGCCGGCAATCGAGCCGATGGTCGCGGATGTTGCGAAAGCCGCAAGCTTGGCATTGGTGGTGTTGATTCCGATGCCGCGCGCGGCATCCTGGTCCTCGCGGATGGCCGCCCAGGCTTTTCCGAGAATGGACTTCTCCATCCGCCACACGAATGTCGCGACAGCCAGCACCAGCACGATCAGCAGCCAGTAGATTTCGGTGGGTCTCGCCAGCTCGATACCCGCAATCGACGCCTTGTCGAGGCGCGCGATGCCTTTGGGGCCGCCTGTCAGCCAATCCAGATTGTTGATCAGGATACGGATGATCTCCCCAAAGCCGAGCGTCACGATCGCCAGATAGTCGCCCCTCAGTTTCAGGACCGGCAGGCCAAGCAGAATGCCGGAGATCGCTCCGAGGCACGCTGCGATCAACAGGATCAGCAGGAAAGGCAGATGCAGGTCAAACTGCGGGCTCGCCAGAAGAGCATAGGTATAGGCCCCGACGGCGTAAAAGGCGACAAAGCCGAGATCGAGCAGCCCCGCATAGCCAATGACGATATTGAGGCCGATGCCGAGCAGAATGTAGATCAGCAGGCCGTTGGCGACGCGCACATAATAATTGGGCAGGAACGGCGTGACGACGATCAGTGCCACGGCGGTCAGCAGAATGAGCAGGGGCAGAAGCCTTCCGCTTTTCGTCTGCGGTGGACGGGATGTATCGACGGCGGACATCAAAACTCCCTCTTGTATACCATGCTCTCCTCGGAGACCGGCTCACCGAGGATGCCCGCTGGCCGGACCAGCAGGACGAGAATGAGAATGACGAATGCCAACACGTCACGATACTCGGTGCCGAGCAAACCGCCGGAGAGAACGGGCAGGAGAGCGGTGCCGGCCACTTCGACGAAGGCAAGGATAAAGGCGCCGAGCATCGCGCCCGGGATGGAGCCGATCCCGCCGAGGATCGCCGCCGTGAAGGCCTTCAATCCGACGACGGCACCCATCGTGGGAGACATGATGCCGTAGTAGCTCGCATAGAGGATACCGCCAGCCGCGCCCAGCACCGGGCCGGCGAAGAAGACCAGCGAGATGGCGAGGTTGACGTTGATGCCGAGCAATTGCGCGGTCGAGCGGTTCTCGGAGACGGCGCGAACGATGATGCCCGCCCGGCTTCGGTTGACCAGCAAATGGAGCGCCGTCATCAGCACGAAGGAGGCGATCAGAATGCCGATCTGCACGAGGGTCACCGTGCCGCCGAGAACCTCAATGCGGGTTGCTGGAAAGAAGCTCGGAAATCCGACCGGCTGTGGGCCGGCCATAATCTGCACGCCGGTGATCAGAGACAACGACACCCCGAGGGAAGACAGCATCGGTGCAAGGCGATTGGAGTTTCGCAACGGCTTGTAGGCGAGCCGCTCGATGCCGACACCCACCAATCCGACGCCAATCACCGCTACCGCAAAGACCGCTGCGAGGACAAGAGCACCGACGTCTCCTACGTCGCCCACGAAGAGGGCGAGAGCGAGAAATGCCGCATAGGCCCCCAGCATGAACATCTCGCCATGAGCGAAATTGATCATGCGCAAGACACCGTAGACCATGGTGTAGCCGAGCGCGATCAGGGCGTAGATCGCACCGATCGTCAGGGCGTTGAATGTTTGTTGAATGAAGATTCCGAGCATGGGTGTCCCGTCCGCTGACGCCATGAAGGCGGGATAGGAAGCGCGACTGCCAGCTGGTTGAAGAGTTGGCAGTCGCGGTGAAACATCACGGACCGAAGACCTGGCCCGATCGGATGGTCGGTTATTTCGTACCGACCAAGGTGAACTTGTCACCTTCGACCTTGTAGAGATAGGACGGTGCGACCTTCAGGTCGCCTTTTTCGTCAAACTCAAGCTCGCCGATAGCCGTCATGGCTTTCACCTTGTGCAGGGCTTCGTTCATGTCTTCGCGGGTGAGACCCTTGGTGCTCTTCAGAACGGCTTCCAGGATCTGTCCCTGTGCGTAGCCGTAGATCGAATAGGGGCCGGCATCCTGGCCAAACTTTGCCTTATATTCCGCCGCGAAGTCGGCGATCGCCGGCGTTGCATCAAGCGGCGGAGCCTGGACGGCAACCGTGGCGCCCTGGACATTGGCCTCACCCGCCTGAGAGATGAATTCCGGCGTGTAGCCGCCATCTGGAACCATCAGTGTCGCGGTGACACCCTGCTCGTGCATTTGCTTGGCAAAAAGCGCCAGCTGCGGCATGACGGCACCGAGATAGATGACGTCGGGATTCTTCGCCTTGATCTGCGCGAGGATAGCGCTGAAGTCGACGTCCGTCGGGGCGATCGACAGCGTGTCGAGCACCTTGCCGCCACCGGTGGTGAAGTTCGTGCCGAAGATTTCGGAGATACCCTGTCCGAAGACCTGCTTGTCGTTGACGATCAGCGCGGTTTTGGCGCCGAGCTTCTGAAGCGCGTATTCCGCGGGAAGCAGCGCGCCGGCAAAGTCGTTGGCAACCGGGCGGACCATGAATTTGTAGCCCTGCTGGGTCAGCGAAGGGTTCGAGCCGAAGGTCATCGTCGGCAGCGAGCAATCTTCATAGATCGGCAAAGTCGACTGTGCGACGCCCGAGTTGAAGTTGACCAGTCCAAGGATGACTTCTTCCTCATCGCAGAATTTCTGCGCAACCAGGGTGCCTTGGCGCGGGTCGGCCTGGTCGTCCTGCTGGTCGATCTTCACGGTCACGCCGTTCACGCCGCCAGCTGCATTGAGCTTTTCGATGTAGAGCTTGAAGCCGTCATGCCAGGTGGTACCGAAATAGGCCTGAGGACCCGTTGTGGGACCAGCCAGGCCAATCGTGATCTCCTCGGCGAAGACGGGCGTGGCGAAGATAGCGGTCGAGAGAGAGAGAGCGGCAATTAACTTCATTGTTGTTCCCCTTTGTTGCGGTCCAATCGCGTCAGCAGGCCAGTTCCGGTCTTCTTGCTGTTGGACGCTATGGAAGCAGACATTTAAGAGCACGTCAAGAAAGTGTCGACACTATTGCGTTCAATTTTTATCCGTTTTATTCATGCGACGGATCCGGTGCGGCTGCGGCGTGGCCGAGTGCTCGTATCAGCGCGCGAATAAACCCGGAGCAGGGCATCCTTGAGGGCTTCCTGTGTGGCAGAAACCGTGAGTTCGATATGCTTGCGCAACAATTCCGTGCCTTCCTCCGCGTCCCGTTTGGTGGCAGCGTCGACGATTGCCGAGTGGGATGCGACCAGATTGTTGTCGTGGCTGCGGTGTTCGATCTGGATGCGACGGATGAACCGGATGCGGGCATTGATCGCGTGCAATTGACTGACGATTTCCGGATTGCCGGAAAGTTCGGCGATCAGAACATGAAAGCCTTCGTCTTCCGCCAGGATGTCGTCCGGCGGTTGATCGCGGTAGCCCTCGACGATGTTGGCCCAGTAGGCGCGGAGCCTGCCAATGTCTTCGTCGGCGGCCCGTTCGCACATCAGACGAAAGGCGGCGCATTCGATGATCGACCGCAGTTCGTAGAGGTCGATCAGCCCCTCGGTACTGAGGCTTCGCACGAAGAAGCCGCGATTGGGGGTGAGAGAGACGAAGCCTTCCGATGCCAGACGGTTCAGCGCCTCTCTGATCGGTGTGCGGGAAATCGACAGGCTCTTGGCGAGCCGCATTTCATTGATCCGCTCCTCCGGCTTCAGGTGGAACTCGACCAGAAGCTTTCGAATGGCGTTATAGGCCCGCTCGCTGCTATCAGCAGATCGGCGGGTTTCCGGCTCCGCTGTCTCGACAAGAGCAACGGGAGGGTTCGTTTCAGGGGGATTTTTCATCTTGAAAATGGTCCGTCGTCGAATGGTCTTGTCGACAGTTATATATGCAGTTCGATCTTTCTAGAGGGTGATCGATGCAACCTCAAGATGGATGAGAGGGGATAATAGGATGATCGGTATTCTTGGCGTAGGCCATCTTGCCGCAGCGATGATTGCAGGCCTGATAAAATCAGGTGGCCCAGAAACCATATTGCTTTCGCCACGCGGCAAATCGAAGGCGCTGGCGGCCAGATACGGGCTAGTCATCTGCGCGGACAACCGGGAGCTGGTGGAGCGTTCCGACATCGTCATTCTCGCGGTTCGTCCGGCAGATGCGCCGGCGGCCTTGGAGGGACTGCCTTGGAGAGACGGTCAGATCGTGCTATCCGTTTGCGCCGGCGTCGCACTCTCAAAGTTCCCGGCGATCCCCGCCCGCATCGTGCGCGCCATGCCGATGACGGCGACCGAAATCAACGCCAGCCCGACCGTCTTTTATCCTGATGTGGCCGAGGCACGCCAATTGATCGCCCGGCTCGGCCCGGCGATCGCGCTTCGCAGCGAGGACGAGTTCGAGATCGCAACCGTGAATGCGGCGATCTACGGCTGGGCCCAGGAGCTGATCCGGCAGAGCGTGCACTGGGGCGGCGATCATGGCGCCGATCGTCAGATGATGCGCCAGCTCGTCGCTCAAACCTTCGTTGCCGCCGGCCGCATGATGGCAGAGACCGCCGAGCCCATGGAGACGATCCTCAAGGATCTGGTGACACCCGGAGGCATTACCGAACTCGGATTGACCGTCCTTGATCAGCAAGGCCAGCCTGCCGCCTGGCAGGCGGCCTGCGAGGCCGTTCTCGCGCGTCTGACAGCGTCTGCGGAAAGACGCTAGCGGACTATCTCAACGAGCTTGGGCCTGCGGGATAGACGTGACCGCCGATTGCCTGATCGGTTGGAGAAATCGTCAGCTCCGCCACATCGGCATGGGGCGGAAGGGTGAGGGCGCAGACAAGCACTGCGGCGATATCCTCCGGTCTGAGCGGGCGCTGCTGCGTGTACATCCGCTCCTGCAGGGTGGCTGCATCGCCGCCGAAGGCCTGAAGATAGAACTGCGTCTCCACCCTGCCGGGGGCGATCTCCGTGAGCCTGACGCCCGTTCCGGCAAGATCATAGCGCAGGATCCGGCCGGCCTGCGACAGTCCGGCCTTGGCCGCGCCATAGCCGGTCGTTCCGGGAAACGCCGCCGAGGCCGCCGTGCTGGTCAGGTTGAAAATATGCCCGCGCCGCCTGGCAATCATGCCCGGCAGCATCATGCGAATGAGCTGCAGGGGCGCGGTGAGGTTGAGGGCAATGACCTCTTCCGTCTCCTCGGCCGTCTGCTCATGAAGCGGCCGGACGCTGGAAATGCCACCGGCATTGTTGACCAGTACGTCGATGTCAACGCCTGCTAGCTTCTCTGCGATGGCGGTGTGGTCGCGCACGTCGGCAACTACCGGCCGCAGCCGGTCGCCCAGTTGCAAGCCGAGTTCGGTGAGCGAGGCTTCGCTGCGACCCAGCGCGTAGACCGTGAGGCCTTCGCCCACCAACCTCGACGCAATGGCGGCTCCAATGCCCTTGGAAGCGCCCGTCACCAGTGCGCAGCGATAATCCATGCCGGTTCTCCTTGGCCGATAGCTTACAGCGCGCCGTGCTCGGCGACGCCCTTCAAAATGGAAACCAGTCCGGCCTCCCGTTCCGACTTCAACTGCTCCTGGCTTCGGTCACCCACGGCCGCAGCGGTCGACTTCGTCACGGCGGCGATGGTTGCCTCATCGAGTTTGGCGTCCAGCAATGTGTCCCAGATGGCCTGATAGGTCGGCCCGTATTTGCGCAGAAAATCCTCCATGCCCGCCGCGTTGAGCTGGTTGGAGATGAACGACCCCTGCAGGGTCCATTTGGGGCCGGGGCCGTAGACGAAGGCGCGATCCACATCTTCGACCGACGCCACGCCATCGCGCACCAGGGCAATCGCCTCGCGCCACATGGCTCCCATGAGGCGGAGCGCCAGATGGCCGGTCATCTCGCGGTTCATGACGACGGGCTTCTTGCCGATGTCCTCATAGACGGTCTTGGCCACCTGTACGGAGGCCGGATCGGTCAGGGTTCCACCGACAATCTCGACCAGCGGCATCAGATGCGCCGGGTTGAACGGGTGACCCAGCACGATGCGTCCGGGAAGCCGGCAGTCGCGCTGCATGTCGGAGACCAGCAGGGCGGACGACGACGACGCTATGACGACATGGTCCGCCACACCGCTTTCGATTTCCGGAAGGAGCTTGCACTTGATCTCCAGGATTTCGGGGCCGCTTTCCTGAACGAAATCGACGCCGGCCAGCGCGTCCGCCATGGACGCGCACATCCGGAATTCGCCCGGCTCGGTCGTAGTCTGGGCATGGACGGCATCAAGGTCTGCCAGAAGGCTTGGAAGAATTTGCCGGAAATCGTCTTCCTGAGTCGAGGAGCGATCATAGGCGCGGACATCATGGCCGGCATGCAGGAAGGCTGCCGCCCAACGCTGGCCAATGACCCCGAACCCGATGATGCCGATCGTTTTCTTCATCATGTGTCTCCTCGTCCATCGAGCGCGTTTCTGAATGCGGTGTTGATGTCGTTCCACGGAATGAGAAGATCGAGCCATGCGCCGATGCGTCCCGCCACGATGATCGCTTCATCGATCAGCACACGGAACGGCAAGGGGCCATCCATGAGGGATTCCAAAGCAAACAGGAGCGCCGGCGTGTCGGTCATGTGACAGAAGTCGCGCAACCGCGTTGCCGTCTTGTTCAGCGCAAGGGCTGTGGCCTGGCGCAGGGCGGGTTCATCCCGCTTGCCGATGTCAGCACGCGCCCACCACAGAAATTCGTGCAAGACGCGCGCTTCGCCTTCTGCGGCAAAGACCGGACCTGCCGGATGCATGATGGCGCGCGACCTGGTCACCTGGGCAATATCGGCCGGCATTTCGGCCCAGAGCCGCCGGTGCGCCGCGATCATCTCCTCAGGCAGTGGAGAGGGGGAGGGCGGGGCCGTCATCCCATCTTCGCCGGCCGTCAACCGACCCGAAACAATGCGCCGCCCCTGATCACGCTTGACCGTGGCGGCAAGCGCGGTGATGCCCTCGATCGGCGCATCGAGAACGCCAAGCAAGGTCACATGGGCCGTTTCCGCCTGAAGCGGCGCGAAGGTGATTTCGAGGAACTGGCGAACCGGCCAGTAGAGGAAGGCGCCAGCCGGCGCATCGAGGACATGGGTGGCACCCTCGACATCCTCGACGAAGGGGGCGTGCCAGTAGATATGACTTCCGGCGATCTTCGGCGTATGCAGTTGCAGGGCCATCGGAAGGGCGCGCAACAGGGCGCTGCGTGTCCTCTCGGCATTGCCCGTCAGCTTGATCGGCCAGGTCTGGCCTTCGGCCGAGAAATGAATGTGCATATTACTTTCCGGGAACGAAGAAGGAGACGGGCTTCAGGATCTGGTTGCGCATATCGGCCAGGTAGTCCGTTTCGATCACTTTACGGCGATAGGCCTGCCATTCGGGATCGGCTTCCATCTGGTCGCGGCGGGCTTCGCGATCGGCAAGGCTGTCATATTTCCAGAGATGCACGGTGCGCGACAGGTCGCCGATATGGGTCTGGAAGAAGCCGAAGGGTTCTCCGAGATAATGGCGCTGCATCGGCAGGCCCATATCCTCGTAGAGCTTCAAGAAGCTCGGCAGCATGTTCGGCTTGGCCGTATAGGTGCGATGGTCGAATATCATTCTGTGCTCCTTGATGTCTGCTCGTGATGGCCGGCCGTGCGTATGGCCGGTCGGCTGGATTTATGCGTCCGCGCTTTTGACCGTCTCCATGATCAGCCGGGCGGTCAGAGCAGGGGCCTCCATATGCGCCACATGCCCGACTCCCGGCAGAAGATGGACCGCTGCAAAGCCCGGCGCCCGCAAGGCATGGCGGCTGGGGATGACCCGGTCGGACTGGCCCCAGATGATCCGGGTCGGCACATCGAGCCGGGAGAGTGCAGGCAGCCCGTCGAAGAGCTGGGTGTCGCCCGAAAACAGATGGCCGGCGAGCGTTTCGAGGGCTGCCCGGTTGCCGATTTTCTCCATCTGCCGCAGAGCGGCATTGGCATAGCCGCACGGAAGGGTCGTGGCTTCCGCCAGCATGAAGGTCAGCCAGCGTTCCAGGGCGGCGGCGGTGGTCGATTGGGTGAGCCCACCGATGAAACCGCCGGCGATTTCCGGGCCGAGGCCGCCCGGCGCCAGCAGGGTCAGCGATCGAACGGCAACCCGACCGACAGAGGTCAGGCCGAGTGCGGTTGCCCCGCCCAACGAATGGCCGACGACATGCGCCTGCTCTATGCCTTGGGCTTCCATCACGTCGGACACGAAAGCGGCCAGATCCTCGACGCTTTCGGCGCCTTGCTCGGCGTTCGAGCCATGACCCGGCAGGTCGATGGCAACCGCGCGGATGTTGTTGCCGAGGAGCGGCAAAACCTGTCGCCATGCAGACCGGTCGGCGCCGAAGCCGTGCAGGAACACGATGGGCAGGCTCTGCCTGACGACGACCGGCGGCGCTGCCACCGGGACCGCCTCTGAGATCCGCTGGACGGACGGCGCGGTCGCCACAGCCTTTGTTTGGTCGATTGCCTTCAGAATGTCCCGCTGTTTGATCCGACCGTTGGGGCCGGACCCGGCTATGGAAGAGAGGTCGAGCCCGGATTGCTTGGCCAGGCGTCGGGCGAGCGGGCTTGCGATAATCCGCCCGCCGCTTGTCGGGGAGGGGGCGTCTGTCTTCGGGTTTTGAGCTTCCGGCAAAGCTGTCTCGACCGGCTCGGGCGTCGTCTGAGTGCTGTTCGTGTCGGTATGTGCCTGAGGCTCGGTGTCGGAAATCGTTCCCAGTACCGCACCGAGCGGCGCCTCTTGCCCCTCGTGGTAGTGGATGTCTGCCAGCCAGCCGTCGCGGTCCGCTTCGATTTCCGTGGCGGCCTTGGCCGTTTCGACGGTCACCAGCAGGTCGCCAGCCTTGACCTTGTCGCCAACCTTGGCCGACCAGGCCATCACCAGGACGGATTCCATGTACTCGCCGCCGGCACTTTCGATACTGATGGGATGCGGTGTCATTGGCTATCCCTCACTTCAGTGTCGCAAGGACAGCGGCGCGGATCTTGTCGGCGTTGGGCAGCATGGCCGTTTCCAAGGGCTCGGAATAGGGGATCGGCATGTCGGGCAGGGTCACACGAGCGACCGGGGCATCGAGTTCATCGAAGGCGTGATCCATGATCGTGGCGGATAGCTCTGCTGCATAGCCGCAGAAGCGCCAGCCCTCATTGACCACCACGGCATGGTGGGTCTTGGCGATCGAGCGGACGATGGCGTTGACGTCGAGCGGGCGCAGCGAGCGCAGGTCGATCACCTCGGCCGAAATCCCGTCTGCCGCCAGCAGGTCCGCAGCCTTGACGGACTCAACCACCATTTTCGATGTGGCGAAGATCGACACATCCGATCCTTCCCGCATGGTCGCCGCCTTGCCAAGCGGAACGATGATATCGCCATCCGGCACCTCGCCGCGGACATTGTAGAGCAGCTTGTGCTCCAGGAAGACAACCGGCTGGTCGTCGCGGATCGCGGCCTTCAGCATGCCCTTGGCGTCGGCGGGTGTGGAGGGCGCGACGACCTTGATGCCGGGGATATGCGCCAGCATGGAATCGAGAGCCTTGGAATGCTGGGCGCCGGCACCCGCGCCGCCGCCGCCCTGGGTTCTCAGAACGAAGGGCATCTTGACCTGTCCATCCCAGATGTAATTGTAGATGGACGCCTGGTTGACCAGCGCATCGAGCGTCAGCGGTATGAAGTCGGCATACATGATTTCCAGCACCGGCCGCGTGCCGGTCATGGCGGCGGTGACCGCCATCGCCGTCATCGCCTGTTCGGAAATCGGCGTGTCGCGCACCCGGCTCTCGCCGAACTCCTCCATCAGCCCCTTGGTCACCTTGAAGACGCCACCGTAGCGACCGATGTCCTCGCCGAACAGGAAGACGGAGGGGTCTGCGGCCATTTCTTCGCGCAACGCGGCATTCAAGGCTTCGGCATATCGCATGAGGGCCATATCAGTATGCCTCGCTATAGGGGTTGCATGCTTCGTCAATGGCAAATTGCGGCATGGGATCCGACAACGCGGCTTCGAAAGCCGCATCGACCTCAGCCTTCGCCTCTGCCTCGATCTCGGCGAGTTTCGCTTCGCCTACCTCGGCAAGAAGCGCTTGTCTCGACACCGCCAGCGGGTCGCGTTCTTTCCAGGCGGCAATGTCCTCGGGCGCCTGGTAGCCGCCCATGTCGGAGGTGGAAAACCCTTCCAGGCGATAGGTCTTGCACTCGATCATTCCAGGACCTTCGCCGCGCCGGGCGCGGTCGACCATGCCGGAGACGGCGCGATAAACGGTAATCGCATCGTTGCCGTCGACAATCTCGGACGGCATGCCATAGCCGGCGGCGCGCACCGAAATGTCCTTGACGGACGATTGGACATCCGAGTGCACCGTCAGACCGAACTGGTTGTGCTCGAGAACGAAAACGACCGGGAGCTTCCACAGCGCGGCCATGTTCATCGCTTCGTGGCAGATGCCGGTCTGGGCCGCTCCGTCGCCGAAGATGCACATGGCGACATTCTTCCGACCCATGATCTGCATCGACAGCGCCATGCCGGTCGCCGCCGGAATGCCGGCCCCGACAATCGCATTCCCGCCGACCACGCCCTTGCTGGCGTCCGCGATCAGCATGTGGCCGGCCCGCCCGCCGCAGGCGCCGGTCTGGCGCCCGAAGATCTCGGCGATAACAGGCCGCATTTCCATGCCCTTGCCGATATAGACGGCATGGCCGCGATGGGTCGTTGCTACCTTGTCGTCCGTTTCCAGCATGGCAGTGGCCGCAACGCCGACCGCCTCCTGGCCGTCGCAGCGGTGAATGGGACCGCGGGTTCGGCCTTCCTTGTGAAGGGCACCTAGGCCCTCTTCCAGATGCCGCACCAGCAACATCTTCCGATAGATTTCGAGGTGGTCTTCCGTCGAGGGCGTGTTCTTCACAGAGTGGCCTCCAAATGCGTTCAGAAATTTAATACAAAAGTGTCGACACTTTGCAAGCCTTTCTGCAAAATAGAGTCCGGACAATCTGAAAAGGAGCGTGGATAATGCGTTTGCAGGGGAAGACGGCCATCGTGACGGGCGCTGGTGCCGGCATCGGAGCCGCAACGGCGGAGCTGTTCGGGCGCGAAGGTGCGAGGGTTCTCGTCGTCGATCGCGATGGAGCGGCCGCCGAACGGGTGGCCGCGGCCATAGGCGGCACGGCGATCGCGACCGACGTGTCCGACGAGGACGCGGTGCGGTTGATGGCGCAATGCGCAGCCGGCCTGTTCCGGCGCGTCGACATTCTCGTCAACAATGCCGGTTACGGCATCCGGGGTTCCGTGCTGACAACGGAGGCTTCGGATTGGGATGCCCTGATGGCCGTCAACGTCAAAGGCGTGTTCCTTTGCTCGAAACATGTCATCCCGCTGATGGCGGGCGGCGGAGCCATCGTCAACACGGCCTCCAATGTCGCCAATGTCGGGCTCGCCGACCGGGCGGCCTATGTCGCGTCGAAGGGCGCCGTCGCCGCATTGACGCGCTCGATGGCGCTCGACCACGCCGCCCAGAAAATACGCGTCAACGCGGTGGCACCCGGAACCACATGGTCGAGCTATTTCGACAAGATCCTGGAGACCCATGACGATCCGGAGGGCTTCGTTGCGGCCTTGAATGCGCGCGCGCCGATGAACCGGGTGGCGCAGCCGAGCGAAATCGCCCAGGCGATCCTGTGGCTGGCCAGCGACGACTCCTCCTTCGCAACGGGGTCCATTCTCACCGTGGATGGCGGAATGACCGCCTGGTAGGCCGTCAGGCGGACGGGAGGGTGGTGCGCAGGGCGGCCAGCATCTCGTCCAGGTCTGCACAGGGAAAACACCCCGCGGCCGCGAGATCGGACCTGACATCGACCGGCAGACCGGAATTGGAATCCGTCGGTATTTCGTTCAGGCGGCCGCCCACCAGGATTGGCAGGTCGAGGCCGTGAGACGCCATGACCGCCTTGACGGCCTTGGCATAGGACAGCGCCACGCCGTTATAGGTGCTGATGGCGATGACGTCCGCGCCCGCATCCATGGCACACCGCACCAGGGTCTCCGGATCGACGGCGACGCCGGCATCAACGATGGCGGCGCCCAGTCCCTCCAGGGCTTGTTCGACCAGATATTTGCCGTGCTCATGGACATCTGTCGTGCCGATACAAACCAGCGGCCTTCTGGGCGCATCCAGGGGGGCCTGGCGTCCGACCCAGTCGGCAGCCTTGTGATTGAGTTCGCGCGCCCACTCGGCATGGATGAGCGGCTGCCGTCCGCGCGGCGTCTCGGCGCCCGGTCCGAACAGCGCTTCCATGCGTTTCGGCCCCATTCGGCGGATCGCCAGCATCAGCGCGGCGGGGTCATCCGTGTCGACATCGCGATCCGCAAGCCCAGCCAGCACCGCTGCCGCAAAACGGCGGCCCCCTTCGACAAGCCTATCCGCCATCGCCTCGATCTTTGGCCAGTCCAGGATCGGCCCGTAGAAGGGAGCATGGTAGGCAAGGCGATGGGCGAAGGTCTGGGCGTCGATGATCTCGTCGACATCCGGAATGCGCTGGTTTTCGGTGACCGGCACGGGGTTGACGGCATGGCCCGAAGGCCATCGCCCCAGCGCCAGGATATCTGCCGTCAGATAGCTCGAAAGGCTGGCGTAATTTCCGGCCGGGGTCGACTGATAGGCCACCGTATTGCCGAAGATCATCGTGCCGGGCGTGTCATTGATCTGAACGAGGCCGGCATGGAAGGCAGCGCGCGACAGCGGGTCGCTGAAATGGTGGCCATAACAATGGGAGACGCGGGCACCGATCAGGTCTTCGACGATGTATTTCTCGATGACCACCATGCCGAGCGCGCAGGCCATGTCGATGAACAGGCCGGCAAAGCCGTCGTCGAGATTGGAATGCACGAGGATCGTCTCGTCCTGCGCGGCAATCAGGCCGAGCGCGGTGACGGTCGCCTCCGTGGTCGCGACGTCGTCGTCCCAGTAGGGCAGCCGGAAGGTGAAATATTGACCGAGATTGCCGATCGCCGTCGCACCTGCGGCAATCGCCGCGCGCGTGTTTTCGACCGCTCCTGGAAGGCCGAGCATGAAGTCGCCGAAATGGGCGGCGGCCGGGGCGGCATTGGTGATGCGGGCGAAATCCTCCGGGCCGCTCAGCACGATCCCCGTTCCGCGCGAAGCCTTTGCCCGCATGGCTTCCGGATAGCCCATTGACCAGTCCAGCGTGATGCCGAAGCGATCGACGGCAAAGCCGGACTTGGCGCAGGCCGCATGGACGGACCGGATGGCCTCGATCGTCCGGTTGACGTCGCGAAAACCGATATGGGCGTGCTGCATCACCCGCCCTTCGGCAGCGCAGCGTGTTTTCCACTCCGCTTCTGAACCGACGCCCTTCTCGGACAGGAACAGGCAGGACCCGAGGCGCCAGAGGCGTGCCATGTCGCGGCCGGCCTGTAACAGGCCGCGACCGGCGGTCATCCGTGGATCGATCAAGGAGCGGGCGGCAGTTTTGGTCATATCGCGACGGTTTCGATGAACTGGCGGATGGATGTGGCGAATTGCCGGGGCCGGTCTTTTGGATGGAAGTGCGCACCGGTCAGCATGGTCATGATGGAGCCGGGCACGGCCGCCGCGATGGCCTCAGAGAGATAGGGTGGGGTCAATATGTCGGCGTCGGCGGCAATGACGTGAACGGGACGATCGATCTGTCTGAGGTCATCCAGCCGGTCGTGGTCCAGCAGCATGCGCACGCGTGCGGCCGTGACGGCGAGGGGAGCCAATGCGCCAGGCGCTGCGTTGACGGCAGCCTCCAGGCGTTCCGCATGCTCATCCAGAAAGGCGGCTTCGTGACCGAAGACATGGGTCAGGCGCTGGTAGGCCTCAGCAAGGCCTGCCTCCAGAAGGTCCGCTCGGGCGCGAAACAGCGTGTGGAAGCGTGCGTCGGCGCGCGCCCATGAACTGCTGATCGTGTAGCTCAGGCCGATCTCCGGATGGTCGAGCGCAAGGGTCTGGGTGATCGCGCCGCCGGTCGAATGCCCGACGACGTGAAAGGGGTCGCTGTGCAGCGCCGCGATCGCGGCGCAGTCTGCCGAAATCTGGCCGATGGAATAGGGCCCGTCGGGCCGGTCGCTGCGGCCGGCGCCCCGGTGATCGACGACGGTCAGCCGGAAAGCCCCTCGAAGCTCGTCGATCACGCCGCTCCAGAAGCGGCCATCGCCGCCCAGTCCCGGAATGAGCAGTATTCGCGGGCCGCATTCCCCGAACGTCTCGGAATAGATGCGGCAGCCATCGGGGGCGACGAAATAGGGCACTAGGGCTTCCTTCCCTTCTCTAGAAGGTCCCGTACCACGGCGGCCAGACTGAGGGCGGTGACGGCGGATGTCTTGGGGTTATCGGGCGACGGCGCATTGGCGAACCGGAACAGGGCCTGCCCGGCGGCACTGCTGACCTCGATCTCATGGACGTTGGAGGCAAGGCTGGGATCGGCAATGACCGCCACCGAAAGCTGCGCCGGATAGGCGACGATGCCCGCGGTAAAGGCGGCATTGGTATTCTTGGGGTAGAGCTTTGCCGCTTCCGCCGGGCTGCCCTCGAACAAGATGACCGGCTCTGTCGTCTCGGACAAGCCGAGCGCTGCGAGTTCGTCCTGCCAGGCGGCCAAGGGTTTTCTCAGTCTGTAACTGATCTTCGCGTCGGGAAGCGCTGACACAGCCGCCAGATAATCGAGACCGCCGATCGCGCCGGAGGGGATGACAAGCCGAGCTCCGGACAGCTTTCGTGCATCGTGAATGGCACGCGCCGTCTCCCCGTCGGCCAGCGCCCCGACGGACGCCACGACAACCGGGATGCCGGCCCGCAGGATGGTCGGCACAAAGGCGCCGACGCTCGACTGACCGGCCGCCTCGATGACCAGTTGCGGGCGCTCGGCGATCAGCCGGTCGAGGGCCGTCACGATCTTGGCTGGGGCCGGCGGCATTGCCGAAGATCCTTCGCGAAGCAGGACGACCCATTGGATCGGCTGTGTGTCGAGCGCTGCCACGACCTGACGGGCCAGTGCGCCGAAGCCGATTAATCCTACAGTCACGGGTTCGTCGCAGGCCATGGCGGTCAGATCTGCTTCAGGGGATCGAACTTGTCTTTCAGGTCCGCGCCGAAAACCGTCTGACGCTCGATTTCAAGCACGTTTTCCGGACGAGGGAAATTGGACGGAACGCGATCGCCGGGCTTGCGCGGCTTGCCGATCTGGCGGAAGAAGTCCTCAAGGCCGTTCGGCACGATCAGCCAGACCCAGCGCAGCTTAGTGTCGCCGTCATTGATGAACATGTGGCGGACATTTTTGGGGAGGAAGATCGCGGTGTCCGGCACGAGTGGAAATTCCTTCCCGTCGATCACCGCCCGACCATGGCCCTCGATTATGTAGACGGCTTCCTCGTTGCGGTCATGGGTGTGTTCGCGCACATAGCCCCCTGGCGCCAAGGACTGGGTTCCCATGCCGAACGGGGATTCCATGGGCACGATATGCGGCGCCAGCGCCACATCCACATACCCGTTGGCGGGCACCGGCTGCCAGTAACTCTCCCGCTCATTCGGACCGGAGACGTGAACGCCGGCGGGGATGGCGGATTTGGTGGCGTCTTCCATTGTCGTTCCCTCTCCTTGTTGCGCGGCAGCAGCCTGCGGCATTTCGGAATGTTTGGTTGGTCGTTCTAAAGGTTCTGCCTGAGGATCGTTTCGGCCGAGATGAACCCCCAGGTCAGGTTCGGGCCAAGTGTCGTTCCCGC
The DNA here is from genome assembly GCF_023701945.1 of Rhizobium sp. CG5. Lineage (GTDB taxonomy): Bacteria > Pseudomonadota > Alphaproteobacteria > Rhizobiales > Rhizobiaceae > Allorhizobium. Next base: position 33,832 of record NZ_JABAEF010000011.1, on the reverse strand, counting down.
ACCGACGGCCCGCGTGCCGATCGGATTGGCCATTGCCAGACCCGCGGCGTAAAGGCCTGGGATGATGGACCCGTCCGCACGCAGCACCTGGGCAAATTCGTTGGTGCGTGCGCCGCCTTTGGTGCCGATGATCGAGCGGTTGACCGAAAGTCCGACATAAGGCGGTTTGTCGATTGGGTAGAGACGGACATTGCCGCCGTCCTTCTTGCGCTCCCAGGCCGGTTCGCCACGATGAAAATCCTCGTCCTTGCCTTTGGCGCAAAAGGAATTCCAGCGGTCGACCGATTCCTGGAGTTCCTTTGCCGGAAGTCCGAGTTTGGCGGCAAGTTCGTCGATCGTATCGGCCTTCTTCACCCAGTCCGGTTCGTATGAGGCATACCAGCGGAAGGGGAAGGAGGATTGCAGGAAGCGATGGTCGCCGACCAGATAGCATGGTAGGTTGACCGGCGCGCCAGTCTCATCGCGGGCATCGAGCGCCTCGCCGATATTGAAATGGGCCTCGCTGACGAAACGCTTCGCGGCGCGGTTCACGACAATGGAATGCGGCTCATAGAGGAAGTTGATCGGCAGGCCATAGCGCTTGCCCTCGTAGCGAGTCGGAAGGCAGACATAGACATTGGCCTGATCCATATTGTCGAGATGGGCGCCGACGGCTTCCGCCATGATCTGGCCATCGCCCTCATTGCTCATCGGCGTGCCGATGCGGTCGAGTGGCCCGGGGAAATGGCGTTCCCGCATCTCCTTGTTCCATTCGAAACCGCCGGAGGCAATCACCACGCCCCGGCGCGCGGTAATGGTCTCGCGACGCGCCTTGCTTTCGACCTCGACGCCGACAATGCGGCCGCTATCGTCCTGCACCAGGCCTAGAGCCCGGGTCTCAAGACGGAACTCTACGCCAGCGTCCAGGCAACCCTTGATGAGGCCGGTCATCAGCGCCGTGCCCTGTGCGCCGGCATTGTTCAGCCAGCGCCAGACCAGCTTCGGCCACGTCTTGAAGATGGCGTGAAATGGGCGGTGATAGAGGTCGAGATTGACGTTTTCCTGATAGGTGAAGAGATGCGGAAGGGTGGAGCGCCGCATCTTGCCGGCATATTTGCCGACCAGCCGCCGGCTCAGCGGCATGGGTGACAGCATGCGCCCGTATTTCTTGCCCCCGGATGCTTCGACATACGGATCCGGCTCGTCAATCAGTCGAAAATCGATCGGCGTGTTGTCGGACAAGAACTTCAGCATCGTCGGCGCGTTCTGGACAAAGGCACGATGACGGGCGCCTTCCTTATCGGCCCAGTCGGGCGGCTGCACGGCCCTCAGGTAGTCGAGTGCTTCCTGCTTGCTGTCGGACACACCCTCCGCTGCCGCGATATGGTTTGCCGGGATCCACACGCCGGATCCCGACATTGCCGAGGTGCCGCCGAGCTTGGCACTTTTTTCGATCGCCAGGACGCGAAGACCGCCTTTGGCAGCCCGCAGCGCCGCCGAACATGCTGCCGATCCTGTTCCGATAACGATGACATCAAATTCGTCCATGCCGATCCCCTCGTCTGATTGAGACCACTATAGATCAGGAAAAACTCGTCTGTCTACCAATGTGTCGACACTTTTGGCAGTTCAGTGGCCCCGATAGATTTTTTGGTGGGAGCCGCCGGAACTCCGCTTGTCAGCGATCCCGAAAGGCGGTCGGCGACAGTCTCGACGAGCGTTGCTCAAAAGGCTTGGTGACCTCCCGCTGGTTTATCTCATTTTCGATCCCGTGCCGACGTCCTGGTGAGGTCGGTCTATTCCAAACGGGGAGGCGGCTCCCTGCATAGGCCAATTCCGGCTTCGCCAGGGAACACCTCGAGACTTTGTTGAACAGGGGCTATTGACGTCGTGATATAAATATATACCAATTACCATCAGAGATATAAATATACCATACCAGCATGGAGCCATGATGGCGACGGTCAAGGAACGCCTGCTCGACAGCCTTGGGAATTCGACGGCGGCGGGCCGTGCCATCGCCACCTATATGCTGTCGAACCTGAGCGAACTGCCGTTTGAGACGGCGGCCAGCATCGCGGCCAAGGTCGGCGTCGGCGAGATGACCGTCGGGCGTTTCTGCCGCTCGATCGGCTATACGCATTTCAAGGAACTGAAGGCCGATCTGAAGGACGATTTCGGTGACAGCCCCTGGCTGGTCGGCGATCGGCTGAAGGATTTTGCCGCCCGGTCCCGGTCCGGCAACGACCAGCTGGCAACCGGCCTCGAGATGGAGATCGGCGCTCTTGTCCGGGTCTACGAACTGGCCCAGACGCCGGAATTCGCCCGCTTCATTTCTCGTCTCAGCACGGCACGCAAGGTCTATTGCGCCGGTTTCCAGACGGAACGCGGCGTCGCCGCCGTAATGGCCCATCAGCTCCAGTATCTGCGCGACGAAGTCCATATCGTCGATCTGGCGGCCGGCAATTTTGTCGATGTGCTGCTGACCGACCCGGCCGGCATCATGCTGGTGGTGATCGATACCCGGCGCTATTCGCGCCAGAGCAAGCAATTGGCCGAGGCGGCCCATGCGCGGGGCATTGCCGTCACCATCCTGACCGACACCTATTGCGACTGGGCGCCATCCGTCTCCAGCGAAGTCTTTGCCGTGCCGACCGCGCTCAACCAGTTCTGGGATTCGCTCAGCCCGCTGGTGTCGCTGGTGCAGCTCGCCGTGAACGGCGTGTTCGGCGAGCTGGGCGCCGAGGTCGAGGATCGGCTCGGGCAGATGGTCAGTTGCTACAAGACCTTCACGGGCTATGCCGGAGGCACCCTGGAAGACTGACAGAACCAACTTTCCACCCGTCATGCAAAGCTAAAAAAGGGGAACGCAGACGATGACCAACATGAAATGGGACTTCAAAGGCACGATGGTGGCGCTGACGTTCGCCTGTGGCGGCGTGATGCCGGCATCGGCGCTCATGGCGGCGGAAGCCGTCTTCGTGCTGCCGTCTTCGGAAGCGGGCGCTGCCAACCACGACCCGATCCGCGGCACCTTGATGACGCTCGCCGACGCGCTGATCTACGATCGGCTTGTCGTTCAGGGCGCCGACCAGGGTTATTATCCGCATCTGGCCACCAGCTGGGAATCCACACCGGACGGCATGACCTGGACCTTCCATCTGAAGGACGGCGTCAAGTTTCATGACGGTGAACCCTTCAACGCCAAGACGATTGCCTGGTGGATCCCGAAATTCGCCGGCACCGAGAATGAATATCTGGTCGGTGGCATCGACAAGGTCGAGGTGGTCGACGACCTGACCGTGCGTTTCCTGATGAAGCATCCGGACGCCAACCTGCTCTACAACCTGTCGAGCGCCTTCATGGGTGTCCCGAGCCCGAAAGCCTTTGATGCCGAAGGTGCCAATTACGGTGTGACGGTGGCCGTCGGCACTGGTCCCTTCAAGCTGGAAAGCTTCACCACCGGCGTCGAATCCGTTCTCGTGCGCAATGATGATTATACTTGGGGCAGTGCTGCCTCTGCAAACAAGGGGCCGGCCAAGATCGATCGCCTGACGCTTCGCGAAATCGCCGATTCCTCGACCAGCTTCCTCGAGCTGAAGACCGGCGGCGTTGATGCCGTTCTCGACGTTCCAAGCGATATCCTGCCGCAATATGCGACGCTGGAGAACGCCACCGTGCAGAGCATGCCCGGCTTCGGGACATTCTACATGCCGATCAACACGACGGTCGAACCCTTCACGGACCTCAAGGTTCGCAAGGCCACGGCGCTTGCCGTTAACCAGCAGGAAATCCTCGACAAGCTGTTTGGCGGCAAGGGTCTTGCCGCCCACAACTTCCTGATCGCCTCGCTGCCGGAATCCAAGGTCGATCCGAAGTTCGACATTTCCTACGACCCCGAACAGGCCAAGGCCCTGCTGGAAGAAGCGGGCTGGAAGGCCGGCGCCGATGGAAGCCGCTCCAAGGACGGCAAGCCGCTGACGGTCACGCTGTGGACCCAGAGCGACACCGAATTCAAGCGACTGACGGAAGTCATCCAGGCGCAGCTGAAGGCGGTCGGCATCAATGCCGAGATTACCGTCTTCGATACCAGCTCGATCCGCGCCGAATACAAGAAGGGCACCCAGCAGCTCGCCATTCGCAGCTACGGCTGGAACAATGCCGACATTCTCGACTGGTTCTTCTCCGGCGAGCGTCTGGGCTACCCGAACGTTTCGATGTGGAAGGATCCCAAGGCCGACGAGTTGCGCGTCAAGGCGCTGACCGGTTCCAAGACCCCGGAAGAGCGCATCGCCAACTTCATTACCTATCATGAGTATGTGCTGAGCCAGGTGCCCTTCGCTCCGATCTACGAACCGGTCCAGACGCTGGCCTACAACAAGGACCGCGTCACCGTGCCGGCCAAGATCAACGGGCCGCAATTCTCCGCGCAGAGCGTCCTCGACATCGACGTCAAGGAATGATGGTGCGGGGACGACGGACATGATGGGTTATGCGCTCAGACGCCTTCTGGCGATGATACCGGTCTTCTTCGTCGTCTCCGGCGTGGTCTTCCTGATCGTCCATCTCGTACCGGGCGATCCGGTCGACAACCTGATCCGGACCGGCTCCTCTCCCGACCAGCGGGCGGCGATTATCGCCCGCTACGGACTGGATCGCAGCCTGATCGAACAATATCTCACCTGGCTCGGCAATGTCGCGCAAGGCGACCTCGGGACGGCGATCGTCATGCGCCGCCCCGTGGCCGACCTGATCCTGGCCAATCTCGGGCCGAGCCTGGCGCTCGGCAGTCTGGCGCTCGCTTTCTCGGCGGTGTTCGGCATTCTGGCCGGTGCGCTCGCCGCCACCTTCCGCGACCGTGTCGTCGATCACGCCCTGATGGGTGTCTCCCTGCTCGGCTCCACCGTTCCGACCTTCTGGCTCGGCCTCTTGATGATCATGCTGTTTGCCGTGCAGCTCGGCTGGGTCCCGGTGTCCGGCGCGCGCCACTGGACCTCGCTGATCCTGCCTGTGCTGACCGTCGGGCTTGGCGGCATGGCGCTGGTCGCGCAGGTGACCCGCGTGGCGATGATCGAGACGGCCCGCGAGGATTTTGTCCTGCTGCTGCATGCCAAGGGCCTGTCGCGGTTTCGCATCCAGATCGCCCATGTGCTGCGCCATGCGCTGGTTCCCGTCATCACCATTCTCAGCCTGCGTATCGGCCTGATCGTCGGCGGCTCGGTGACGGTCGAATACGTCTTTGCCCGGCCGGGACTTGGGTCGCTGCTGATCCGGGCGCTGGGCCAGCGTGATTATCCGCTGATCCAGGGCTGTCTGCTGTTCCTCGCCATTGCGGTCATGCTGGGTACCTTGCTCGGCGACCTTCTGCAGGCCGCGATGGATCCGCGCCAGCGAGAGGAAGCGGCCGCATGAGTTCGAACACGCACATCTCCACCCTGTCGCGGCTTGCTACGCTTGCTCCGACACCGGGCGCTGCCCTGTCGGGCGTGGCCCTCGTCCTGCTGGCTATCGCGGCGATCGCTGCGCCGTGGATTTCGCCCTATGCCTATGACGCTCAGAACCTGTCGATCGCCAACCAGGCGCCCTCTGCGGCGCACTGGTTCGGCACGGATGAATTCGGCCGGGACATGCTGTCGCGCGTCATCTATGGCGCGCGAACATCGCTCTCCGTTTCGGTCGTCTCGATTACGCTCTCCCTGGTCGGTGGTATCATGATCGGCGCGGTCTGCGGTTATATCGGCGGCCGCTTCGACCGGATGATGATGTCGGCGGTAGACCTCACCTGGTGCTTTCCGGAAATCCTGCTGGCCCTGCTGATCGTCGCTATCCTGGGGCCGGGATCAGGCAGCACGGTGCTGGCGATCGCCATTGCCTATCTCGCCCAGTTCACCCGCCTGACCCGTACGCAGATCATCACGCTGAAGCGCCAGACCTTCGTCGAGGCCAGCCGCAGCATGGGCGCCGGTCCGCTGCACATCATGATGCGCCGGCTCTTGCCCAATGCGATCGCCCCCGTCGTCGTCGTCGCCATGCTGTCGACCGGCAACGCCATCCTGCTCGAGGCGACGCTCGGCTTCTTCGGCATGGGCGCGCAACCGCCGGTGCCAAGCTGGGGCGGCATGATGAGCACGGGTTCGGCCCAGCTCTTCAACGCCCCCTGGGTCATTCTCTGGCCCGGCATCTTCGTCGCCGCTTCGGTGATCTTCATCAATCTGTTCGGTCAGGGCGTGCTGAAGTCCCTTGACGTCAAGGCGAGGATGAGAAGCTGATGGCACCCCTGCTCAAAGTCGAACAATTGCATATCGGTTTCGGCCCGCTGGAGCCGTTGGCGGGCGTCGATCTTGCCGTCGAGCGCGGCCGTATCCTGGGCCTGGTCGGCGAATCCGGCTCCGGCAAGTCGATGACCGCCATGAGCGTCATGGGGCTTTTGCCGCTGATGGGCGGCCGCATCACCTCCGGACGCGTCCTCTTCGACGGCACCGACCTGACCGGCATCAGCGAGACGGCTTATCGCAACCTGCGCGGCGGGCGCATCGCGCTCATCACCCAGAACCCGATGACCTCGCTCGATCCGGTGATGCGCGTCGGCCGCCAGGTCGACCAGGTGGCCGAACTGCATCTGAACCTCGACCGCAAGGCAGCGAAGGAGAAGACCATCGGCCTGATGGCGCGCATGCGCATCCCGTCGCCTGATGTGACCTACCATCTCGTTCCGCACCAGCTCTCCGGCGGCCTTCGCCAGCGGATCGTCATTGCCATGGCGCTGGCCGGTGACCCCGATCTGCTGATTGCCGATGAGCCGACGACGGCGCTTGATGTGACCGTCCAGGCGCAGATCATCGCGCTTCTGTCGGAACTCGTGCGGGAGAAAGGCCTGGGGCTGATCCTGATCACCCACGACATGGGCGTGGTCGCCCAGATCTGCGACGATGTGGCGGTAATGTATTGCGGCAAGGTCGTCGAATACGGCGAGGTCAATGCCATTTTCGATGCGCCGCGCCACCCCTACACCGGCGCGCTGATCGGCTGCATTCCACAGCCCGGCATGACGCCGCGCAGCCTCGCCGGCATTCCCGGCATGGTGCCGTCGGCCAGCGCCATGCCGGACGGCTGCCGCTACAATCCACGCTGTCCGCTGGCCATCGACATCTGTCGCACGTCCAGCCCGCCGAGCGTGATCGAGGCCGGACGCTCCGTGGCCTGCTTCCTGGCCGAGGAGGATCGCGCATGACGCCGCTCCTGTCTATTCGCGCGCTATCCCGCGTCTTTTCCAGCGGCGGCGACCTGTTTGCCAGGAAACGGCGCTTCCGCGCCGTCACCGACGTGTCCTTCGATCTGAGACGCGGCGAAATCCTCGGCGTCGTCGGAGAATCCGGCTGCGGCAAGTCCACCCTGGCGCGTCTGGTTTCCCGGCTGATCGAGCCGAGCGCCGGTGAAATCCTCTTCGACGGCCAGGATATCCGACCGCTCAAGGGGGCCACGCTCGCCCGATTGCGGCGCCGTTTCCAGATGGTCTTTCAGGATCCCTATTCCTCGATCGATCCGCGCCAGTCGATCCGCGACGCCTTGCTCGAACCCTTCGATGTGCAGGGCATTGCCATGAGCCGGACCGAGCGGGACGCGAAAGTGGCGGAACTTCTCGCCATGGTCTCGCTGCCGGGAAATCTTGCCGATAGCTACCAGCATCAGCTGTCCGGCGGGCAGAAGCAGCGCGTCGGCATTGCCCGGGCGCTGGCCCTCTCACCATCATTGGTGGTGCTCGACGAGCCGACGGCTTCGCTCGACGTGTCGATCCAGGCGCAGGTCATCGGCCTGCTGCAGGACCTGCGCGACCGGCTCGATCTCACCTATATCTTTATCTCCCATGACCTGGCGCTGGTGCAGTATTTCTGCGACCGCATTCTGGTGATGTATCTCGGCCGTATTGTTGAGGTTCTGCCGCGGGGATCAACGCCCACCCATCCCTACACGATCGCCCTGCTCGACAGCGCCTTCGTGCCCGACCCGCACCACCGCCGCGACATTCCGCGCATCCGCGGAGAAATTCCAAGCGGCTACGACGAGCCGAAAGGCTGCGCCTTTGCCAGCCGCTGTCCGCTCGTCGAGGATCGCTGCCATAGCCAATTGCCTCATCTGACATCCCTTGCCGGACCGCACGCCGTGGCATGCCACGTCAAGGGGACGGCGCCCATCATACCGGAGACCGAGAATGCCGTTTAAAGTCCTGACTGCCGAATTCATGCATGAATCCAATACGTTCAGCATTCGAAAGACCGGCCTTCCCGAGTTCCAGCGCGAAACCCTGATGGTCGGCGACGAGGCGATCGCCAAACGCAGCCAGTCGAACACCGGGCTGGCCGGTGCCCTCCAGTGCCAGAAGGAATTCGGCTGGGACATGCGCCATTCGGTGAGCGCCTGGACCGAGCCGTCCGGGCCGGTCACGGTGGAAGCCTATGAGTTTCTCGCCGGCAAGATCATCGAGGCGGTCAATACAGAGACATTCGATGGCATCCTGCTCTGCCTGCATGGCGCCATGGTCGCCGAACACACCGACGACGGCGAAGGCGAACTGCTGGAGCGCCTACGCACGATCGTCGGTCCGTATCTGCCGATCGCCGTGACGCTCGACCTGCATGCCAATGTGACGAAGCGCATGTGCGCGCTGGCGCAGATCCTGGTGTCCTACAAGACCTACCCGCATATCGACCTGCGCGAGACGGCCTATCATGCCGGCACGTTGCTCGACCGGACCATGAAGGGCGAGATCTCGCCGAAGACGCTGCGCATCCAACTGCCCATGCTCGAAGAGGCCAACGGCGGACGCACCGATATCGGCGCCATGGTCGAGCGCATTGCCAAGGCTCGCGCCTATGAGGCAAGCGAGCCGGGCGCTCTGGCCGTCAGCATCAACGGCGCCTTTCCGGAAGCCGATATTGCCGAAGTCGGCCCGACCGTGCTCGTCACTTATAACGGCGATCCGACCCGCCACCAGGCCTTTGCCGAAACCCTGGCCGACGATATCTGGGCCAAGCGCCACGAGGTGATGAATATCTTCCACCCAGTGGAAACCGTGGCGGAGATGGCCCGCACCTATCCGAAGTCGAACGGTCCGCTGATCATCGCCGACTATGCCGACAATCCGGGCGGCGGTTCCTACGGAGATTCCACCAATCTCTTGAAGGCCATGCTCGACGCCGGCGTCGATGATGCCGCCTTCGGCCCGATGGTCGATCCCGAGGCTGCCGCAGAACTCGCTGCCAAGGGAGAAGGGGCAACCGTGACCATCGCCATCGGCGGCAAGACCGATCCGCGCTTCGGCGGCGAACCGCTGAGCGTAACCGGCACGATCCTACTGGTCAGCAACGGACATTTCGTTGGCGATGGTCCGATGGTCGGCGGCCTTGAGCAGAGTTTTGGCACCAGTGTGGTGCTGGTGGTCGACGGCATCGAGGTGTTGGTGACCAGCGTGCCGCTGCAGATGCTCGACCTGCAGCAGTTCCGCGCCTTCGGCATCGATCCGGCGAAGAAGCGCGTCGTCGGCCTCAAATCCATGCAGCATTTCCGCGCCGCCTTTGAGCCGATCGCCAGCAAGGTGGTAGTCTGCGACAGCGGCGCGCTCTGCACGCTCGACTATGCCCGACTGCCCTACAAGAAGATCACGCGGCCGATCTTTCCGCTCGACAGGGACATTGCGCGCTGAAAACCGGCGCCGGAGGAGAAGACCATGGAGATTTTCGACGTTGCCGTCGTGGGAGGCGGCATCGCCGGCGCATCCTTTGCCTATCGGGTGGCCGGGCGCCGGTCGCTCGTGCTGCTCGAGGCGGAAGCGCAGGTCGGCTATCATTCGACCGGACGGTCGGCGGCGGAATTTTCGCGGCAGTTCCAGAACGAAACCACCGGCCTCCTGGCCGATGCGTCCTTTGACTTCCTGGCCGCTCCACCCGCCGGTTTTGCCGATGTGCCGCTCCTGACCCCGCGTGGCAATCTGGTGATCGCGACAGGCGATCGCCTGCCGCAACTGGACGCTGCCTTTCAGGAGGTGCGGCAGACCTCGCCCGACACCCGGATGCTGTCGCTCGACGAAGCAATGGACATGGTGCCGTTCCTGCGGCGCGACTACATGGCCGGCGCCTTCTACGATCCCGCCTGCTGGGACATGGAGGTCGAGAGCATCCTGCAGGGATATCTGCGGATCGCCAGGCGCAATGGCGCCGATCTCCGCACCGGCCATCCGGTCTCGGCCGTTGTCCGGGAGAACGGTATCTACCGGCTCGACACGCCGCAAGGTCCGGTCCTTGCCCGAACGATCGTCAATACTGCGGGCGCCTGGGCCGACCGGCTGGCTGCAATGGCGGGCCTTGGTCCGCTTGGTATCGTGCCGCATCGCCGCACGGCGATTACCGTCGATGTGCCGGCCGAATACGATCTGGCCCGCATGCCGGGCGTCAACGAACTGGACGAGAGCTTCTATTTCAAGCCGGAAGCCGGAAAGCTGATGGTATCGCCGGCCGATGCGACGCCCAGCGATCCCTGCGACGCGCAGCCCGAGGATCTTGATGTCGCCTATGCCGCGCATTTCCTCGAACAGTCGACAACGCTTCCGATCAGGACCATTTCGCACAAATGGGCGGGCTTGCGTTCCTTTGCGCCGGACAAACACCAGGTGGTCGGCTTCGACAGCCGGGACCCGGGTTTTTTCTGGCTGGCCGGCCAGGGTGGCAGCGGCATCCTGACCTCGCCGGCACTGTCCGAATGGGCAGCAGGCCTGTTTCTGGACGGCGCTCCGCCGGCGCGGCTCGCGAGACTCGGCCTGCAGCCGACCTTGTTCTCACCGGCCCGCCTCCTCGCGCGACCAGATACCTAAAGGGGCGAGACCACACTGCGTCGGCAGCCGTGCTCAATGATCTGCTGCCCGTATGACCCGGCGCCGAGGGTGAGAGGAAAGTGGAGAAGATACGCAAACATATCATTTTGACATGAATGATCCGTCTTCGTTTCTTTTCCTTGACGAAAAATTGAGGAATGATATCTATACGGATCAAAGAAATCTAAAATGATACGTATAGATATCCCCATGAAATCTGAGTCCAGCGCTTTGCTCGAAATCGGCCGTCTTCTGAAGGAGGCGCGGATCGCCTTGGCAATGACCCAGGAGCAGGTGGCCGACATGGCGGGACTATCGCGTCCCCGCTACCGCGATATCGAGACGGGGAGCGCCGCGGCACGTGCCACAACCTTGATCAATATCGCACGAGCGCTCGGGCTGGAGCTCATGCTGATCCCGCAGTCGATGGTCCCCGCAGTAGAGGCGCTGCTGCGCCCCCATGCGGACGATGATTTGCCCGCCTTTGTCTCCAGTCCCGAAGGGGACACGGATGGTTGAGAGGCTTCATAGTCCCAAAAGCATTACGTCGCTTGACGTGCTGTTGAACGATCTAAAGGTCGGCACGATGGTCAGGACGCCTGGCGATTTCAACGCGTTCAGTTTGGACGAAGCCTATCGGGCGACGGGTGGGTTTCCTGTTCTCAGCCTTTCTTTTCGAGCCGCCACGGGCGGATTGCGCAAGGATCCCAAGCCTGTTTCCAGGGCTTTGCCGGCATTCTTTGCCAACCTGCTTCCCGAGGATAAGTTACGCGAGGCGATGGAGAAACACCACGCAGACAGCGTGCGGGCAGGAAATGATTTCGATCTGCTGGCTGCGCTCGGGTCGGATCTGCCAGGTGCCGTCCGTGTCGTCCCGAGCGACGGGACGATCGCCGTTGTCGATGATGGATCAAAATCCAAACCGAAGGCCCGGTTTTCGCTTGCAGGCGTGCAGATGAAGCTCTCTGTCATCAAGAACACCGGCAAGGGTGGCGGGCTGACACTGCCGCTTGGGGATGAGCTCGGTTCGTACATCGCCAAGTTCCCGTCGACATCCTTTCCTGGTGTTTCGGAAAACGAGTATGCCAACCTCGCTCTGGCGGCAGCGATCGGCACGGACGTGCCCGAACGTGAACTTGTGGATCAATCCGAATTTGCAGGAATTCCGGAGGAATTCAACACGCTGTCGGATGGCAAGGTTCTGCTCGTCAAGCGCTTCGATCGCGGCGCTGGTGGCGAGCGCATCCATATCGAGGATTTCGCCCAGGTGTTCGGGATCTATCCCTCAAGGAAATACGAAGGCGCCACCTATCATGATATAGCCGCTGCCTTGGGCGTGGCCATATCCTCTGCTGCTGCGCTCGAATTCGTGCGCCGGCTGGCCCTGGGGGTCATCACCGGCAATGGTGACATGCATCTCAAGAATTGGTCGGTGATCTACCCGGATGCTGGCAACAAGCCGGCGCTGGCGCCGGTCTATGACATGCTCTCGACCGTTCCCTATCTCCCGGCAGACACCATGGCCCTGTCGCTTGCCGGAGAGCGTTCGTTCAAGGCGCTGGGCGCGCCACGATGGAAAGCTTTTGCCCATCGTGCGCGGTTGCCGGAAGCCGCCGTGCTCAAGGCGGTCGTCAATGTTGTTGAACTCGTCAATCAGCATTGGTGGACACTACCGGAACGCAATACAATCCCGGAGAAGGTGCTCGAGCGGATCGACACGCATGTCAGCCTGATGGTGCCGATACTTGGAACCTGCGCCGATTAGCAGGAACGCAGTGGCGGTCACTTCGGTCTTTTCCCAGGTCTGTCCTTGGCTGTCCTATGACCTGAGCGCGCTGGCCTGCGCTTCCGTCAATGGCCGGATCGCGCTGCCCCTCAACATCAGGAAAAGTTTGGCTGTTTCTTCAAGCTCCTCGGTGGCATATTGGGCTTCCCGCAGGGTCTTGCCGGCAACGACGGGCCCGTGATTGGCCAGCAGGACCGCATGGCTGTCTCGCGCTTTCAGCCCGACCGCCTCGGCCAGTGCGGCGTCGCCCGGTGGAAAATAGGGCACCAGCGGCAGGCGGCCGACGCGCATGACATAGTAGGCGGTCAGCGGCGGCAGAAGATCGTCGGGGTTGAGCCCGTCGAGAATGCTGACGGCCACGGCATGGGTGGAATGAAGATGTACGACAGCGCCGGCAGTCTGGCGTTCACAATACATGCACTGGTGCAGGAAGGCTTCCTTGGTCGGTTTGTCACCGCCGATATGCACGCCCTCGGCCGAAAACGTCGACAGACGCGCCGGATCCAACGTGCCGAGCGATGCATTGGTTGGGGTCATCAGCAGGTCGCCATTGGAAAGCCGGGCGCTGATATTGCCTGTCGAGCCGAAGGTGAACAGGCGATCAAACAGAGATTTTCCGACCTCGACGATCTCGTCGCGCAGCCTGGTTTCCTCGGACAGAATGGCGGTCATTTCAGCAGCCTCCAGGCCTTTGAGAAGAAATCGTCCGCGCCGAAATTGCCGGATTTCAACGCCAGAGCCACGGGTTTTGCGTCGCCCAGGCTACGGGTCCAGGGCACGCCCGGATCGATCTCGGGGCCGATAAACAGGGCGGAGACGCCGAGCGCTCCGACCACGGCACCTGAGGTCTCGCCGCCTGCCACCAGGAAGCGGGTGAAACCCTTGTCGCGCAACGCAGTGGCAACGGATCCCAGGAAATGCTCGACCAGTTCGCCGGCGCGGTCGCGGCCGAGCTTGGCCTGCGCGGCACGGACGATCTCAGGATCGGCGCTGGAATAGATCAGGGGCACGGCCCCGGTGATCTGGTCAGCCCATTCGATGGCCTGGGCGGGCGTCAGCGTGCCGGCGTTGATCGCCAGCGGATCGATCTTGAACGTGGGCGTGCCGGCTTCGATCGCCGCCTGGATCTGGCCGCGCGTCGCCTTGGAGCAGGAGCCGGCCAGCATGATGGCGCGTCCGGCGGGTGCGTCGAAGTCTGCGTGTCCCTGTCTTGGGGTGAGTTCCTGTTGCTTTCGGAAATTCTCCGGCAGGCCGATGGCAATGCCCGAACCGCCGGTGATCAGTTTCATATCGTCGACGGCGGCGCCGATCGAACGCAGATCGTCATCCGAGATGGCGTCGATGACGAGCACTTTCGTGCCCGCCGCCTTGGCTTTTGCGAAGGCCTCCCGGATGGCCTGGGGGCCGCGCGTGACGGTGTCCAGAGTGACCAGGCCGACGGGAAGCGTGGTTTGCGCCTGCATCAGCCGCACCAGGCTGGAATCCGTCATCGGCGTCAGCGGATGATCCTTCATCGGGCTTTCCGAAAGCGGCATGTCGCCAACGAACAGGTGGCCGCGGTAGATGGTGCGGCCATTGGTGGGAAAGGCCGGGCAGACGATGGTCAGCTCCTCGCCGAGCGATGCCAGCAGGGCTTGCGTGACGGGGCCGATATTGCCTTCGGGGGTCGAATCGAAGGTCGAGCAATATTTGAAGATGATCTGCCGGGCGCCGACCTGCTGCAGGCGTTCCAGAGCCTGCAGGGACATCGCGACTGCTTCGGCGGCGGGGATGGTCCGCGACTTCAGGGCCAGGACCACAGCCTCGGCATCGCCGTAGTCGAAGCCGACCGGTGGCACGCCCACCACCTGGACCGTCCGCATTCCTTCGCGCGACAGCGTCAGCGCGAGGTCGGTCGCTCCGGTCAGGTCGTCGGCTATTGCTCCCAGCAGCATGGGCATTCCTCCAATCACGTCAATTCTTCAGGCGGTCGCGCCTTCGATGATGTCGAAGCCGGTATCAATAATATGTGGTTCAGCGGGCCGCTCGGCCTGCGCCAGCAGCGTCTCCACCGCGGTTCTGCCAATCAGGAAACGGTTGGAGCGGATGGTCGACAGGGGCTTGGGCAGGGCCTGGCCAATATCGAGGCCGTTGAAGCCGAACAGCGCGAGGTCTTCGGGCACATCAAGACCCGCGCCGAGACAATGCATGTAGCCGCCGACAGCCATGTCATCGTTGGAGAACACGATGGCGTCGACGGTCGTTTTGCGTCCCAGCAGATCCGCCAACGTATCGCGGCCGGCAAGGGTCGAGCTGCCGCCCGCGCAGCGCGCCTCGGCGACGATGCTCTGGCCGGCATCCTGCAACGCCTGGCGAAAGCCCTCATAGCGCAGAAAGGCACGCCGGTCGGCCGTCCAGTCGTGGCCGACATAGCCGATGTGCCGGTAGCCCCGGCCGACAAGGTGGCGGGCAGATTCGTATCCGGCCTTGCGATGCGACAGTCCGACCGCCAGATCAATGGGCGTGTTGTCGATATCCATCAGTTCGGCGACGCGGATGCGATTGTTCTGCAGCATGCGCAGACTGGTCTCGGTGTGGTCGAAGCCGGTGGTGATGATGGCGGCGGGCTGCCAGGCCAGCAGGGAGCTCAGGATCTTCTGCTCCTGCAGGAGGTCGTAGTCGGTCACGCCGATCATCGGCTGATAGGAGGTGTCGGCAAGAGCGGCATGGATGCCTTGGAGCACCTCCGGAAACACGATGTTGGACAACGAGGGGAGAATGACTCCGATGATCAGGGACGACGAGGAGGCGAGCGATCCCGCCGCGCGGTTCGGCACATAGCCGAGTTGCTCGATGGCCGAGATCACCCGGCTGCGGGTTTCGCCCGCTATCGGCCCCTTGTTGCGGATCACACGCGAAACCGTGTTCTCGCTGACATTGGCCAGGCGCGCCACATGGGCGAGCGTCGGCGTCTCCGGTTGCATCTTGAGGCCCTCCCGACCAGTGCTGTTTATGGCTTATCTCAGCGCTAACATATTTTGCTTGATCTTGGCTAGAGGATGTGTTTAGAAAATGATGTTAGCGCTGAGATAAGCGCTTTTGGGAGTTATTTTCGCTTTTTTGGGAGGAATACCGTGAAAAGATCCAATAAAGCCGTGGTCGCCATGGCCTCGATGCTTTGCGCCTTTACGGCACTGTCGACTGTGTCCGCGCATGCCGAAGATACGTATCGTCCCGAGTGCTTCAGCGCGGCGCCGGACAATGCCAAGGTCATCAAGTATGAAAAGCGCGAAGGACCCTACAAGGTCGCCTTCGTCAACGGCTTTGCCGGCAACGACTGGCGCGTGACGGCGATCCAGGGTGCCAAGGCCTGGGCTGCGCGTCCTGAAAACAAGGCAAAGCTTGCGGAATTCACCGTGGTGTCCGTCGGCAATGACAGCGCCGCACAGATTGCGGCAATCGATAATTTCATCGCGGCCGGCTACGACGCGATCAGCTTCATCGCCGTCAACCCGACCGCCTTCAAGGCCGTGATCAAGCGCGCCGAACAGGCCGGCACCGTGCTCGTGCCGTTCGACAACGTGCTCGACACCGATGCAATCGTGCAGATCAACGAGAACCAGTTCGAACTGGGTGCCATGAAGGCCCAGGCCGTGGTCGACGCCATTCAGAAGGCCAAGGGCAAGGTCGAAGGCACCGTGCTCGAAGTGTCCGGCCTGCCGGGCAACGCCACCGACCGCGACAACCATGAAGGCATGCGCTCGGTCCTCGATAAGCATGCGGGCCTCAAGGTCGTGCAGGTCGTCGGCAACTGGGATGCCGGCACGGCGCAGAAGGTGACCGCCGACGCCATCGCCACCAACGGCAATTTCGACGGTGTCATGGTGCAGGAAGGCGCGATCGGCGCGCTCAATGCCATGAAGAACGCCGGCCATCCGGTCGTGCCCTTCGGTGGTGACGCCGGCAACGGCACCCGTCGCCTGATCGCCGAAGGCAAGTATCCGGGCGTCACCGCCGCCCAGGCGCCGGTCATGTCGGCCGTGGCGCTTGAGGCCGCCGTGTCGCTGCTGGAAGGCAATGCCCTGCCGCAGAAAGTGTTCCTGCCGATCCCCAGCAAGCCGAACGAGGACCTGAAGGAAGGCACGGACTTCTTCCCGAACCTGCCCGACACCTTCTACACAACGACGGGCTATCCGAATTGCTTCCCGGTCTTCACGCCGGAAGAGCTGCTCGGCCAGACGCCGGACAATACCTGATCCTCCCACGGCGCGGGACGGAGGCATTGTGTCGTCGTTCCGCGTCGAAACCGGATGTTTTCATGACACAGACCACACCCCTGATCACGCTCAGCGGCATATCGAAAACCTATGGTGCCGTAAAGGCGCTGCGAGACGTCGATTTTGCCTGTGAGGCGGGAACGATCCACGCCATTCTCGGCGAAAACGGCGCGGGCAAATCGACCCTGATGAAGCTCCTGTCCGGCGTGATTTCCCCGAGTGCCGGCGAGATGCGGCTCGACGGCAAGCCGGTCCGATTTTCCGGAACCCGCGATGCGGCCGATCACGGCGTCGTCTGCATGTTTCAGGAACTTTCCCTGATGCCGGCCCTGACGGTCGGCGACAATATCGTGCTGAGCCGACCGAAGAGCCGTTTCGGCCTGCTCAGCCGCTCCGCCTACAGGCAAGCCGCCGCTTGCCTCGCCCTGATCGGTGCCGAACGTATCGCGCTCGACAGCCCGGTGAACGAGCTGACGCTGGCAGAACGGCAATTGGTCGAGATCGCCAAGGCGCTTTACCAGAAGCCGCGCCTGCTGATCCTCGACGAGGCGACCTCGGCGCTGGGGGCCGATGCGGTGGAGAAAGTGTTCTCCGTCATCCGGAGCCTGCGCGACGAAGGCACGTGTATCCTGTTCATTTCCCACCGTTTCCACGAGGTCCATGCGCTGGCGGACCGGATCTCGGTGTTCCGCAACGGCGGCCATGTAAAAACCTTTCCGGCCGGCAGCATTGACCATGAAGGCATCGTTGCGCTGATGATCGGCCAGTCCATGGAGCAGCTGTTTCCGGCGAAACGCCCCGAAATCGCGGCCGACGTTGCGCCGATGCTGTCGGTGCGCAACCTGTCCTGGGCCGGCGAGTTGCACGATATCAGCTTCGACGTTCGTCCTGGCGAGATCTACGGTCTCGGCGGGTTGGAAGGGCAGGGCCAGCAGCGGGTGCTGGAGGCCGTTTTCGGCACGCTGTCGGGCTGCACCGGTTCGCTGGAAATTGCCGGCAAGGCCTATGACCACCGCTCGCCCTTCCGCTCCAAGGCGGAGGAGATCGGGATTGCCTTCATTCCCGAGGATCGCAAGACCGAGGGCATGATCCCAAGCCTCTCGATCGAAGACAATATGCGCCTGGCGGGTCTCGGCCGCGACGGATTGCTCCACACCGACAACCACGTGCGCGAGGCTCATTACGAGGCGCTGCTGCACCGGATGGATCTGGTCTATGGCAAGCTCAGCGACCCGGTCGCCTCGCTCTCGGGTGGCAACCAGCAAAAGGTGCTGCTGGCCAAGTGGCTGGCGCTCAATCCGCGCTGCATCCTGCTGCTCGACCCAACCCGCGGCATCGATGTCAAGACCAAGGCGCAGATCTACCAGCTGCTGAGCGACCTGGCCGGCTCCGGCGTGGCGGTGGTCCTCCAGTCGACGGACTACGAGGAACTGGTGCATTTGTGCGATCGTGTCGCCGTGTTCTACCAGGGCCGCATTGCCCGCGAGCTTTCGGCGGAAACGCTGACGCCGGAAAACCTGATCTCGGCGGCCATGGGCCTCGGCTCGTCGCATCATCAGGGAGAAGCGGCATGACCATGGCGATCCTGCAGCGCAACCTGCGCTTTCTCATTCCCGCCGCCGCTTTCGTGGCATTGTTCATCCTCTACATCGCCACCCATCCGCGCGGGCTCTCCACCTATGTGGTGACCATCTGGGCCAACCAGGGTGCGCTGCTGGTCTTTGCCGCCTTTGCCCAGTTCTTCGTCGTGCTGGTGCGTGGCATTGATCTTTCGGTCGGCGCCATGGTGGCGCTGTCGAATGTCGTCGCCTCCTATGTTCTGGCGGGCGAGGGAGCCTCGGTCTGGTTCGGCGTGGTCGCCGTGCTGGCCACGGGCCTTGCCTGCGGTTTCGTCAATGGGCTGGTCGTGACGCTCGGCCGCATTCCGCCGATCATCGCGACGCTGGCGACCGGTGCCGTCTATTCCGGCATCGCGCTGTTCCTGCGGCCGACCCCTGGCGGCGATGTCAATTCCGATCTATCCGACGCCCTGACCTATGCGGTGGGCGTCGTGCCGACGTCGCTGGTGCTGATCGCGGTGCTGGTGATCGTGTTCTCCATCATGCTGCGCTACACCGCCTTCGGCCTGTCGCTCTATGGCCTTGGATCGTCGGAGCATTCCGCCGAACTGACGGGCATCTCGCTGACCAGGACCCGCATCGCCGCCCATTCGCTGGGTGGTCTCTGCGCCGGCATGGCCGGCTTCTATGTGGCCATGGTGACGCTGACCGGCGATGCCGGCATCGGCCCGACCTATACGCTGAACTCGATCGCCGCCATCGTTCTCGGCGGCGTGTCGCTGGCCGGTGGTATTGGCGGTCCGGTCGGCGTGGTGGTCGGTGCGCTGCTGCTGAAGACCGTGGCGGCGCTGATGTTCTTCTCCGGGCTGCCGCCGCTCGCCCAGCCCTTTTTCGAAGGCCTGATCCTGGCGCTTGCCATTGCGCTTGGCTCGCTCGGCCTGCTGCGTGTTCGCAACCGTTTGAAACTGTTTGCCCAATGACACAGACCTCGACATCCCCCACGACGCGCCTGATGGGCCGGCTGTTCGCCGATCCGGCCATCCCTGTTGTTGTTGCCGGCTGCATCGTGCTGCTGGCCATCGGCGGCGCCATCTATCCGGCGTTTCTGAGCCCCGGTTACCTGCTGCAGCAATTGCAGATCGCCGCCTTTCTCGGCGTCATCGCCGCCGGGGCAACGCTGGTCATCCTGCTCGGCCATATCGATCTCTCGGTGCCCTCGGCCATCACGGCCGTGGCGGTCGTGACGACGACGGTCGGCGGTTCCTCGTCGCCTGAACTGGCAGCCCTTGCCATTCCCATCGGCTTGTTGACCGGCGCCTTGATCGGCCTGATCAACGGCATCGGCGTCGCCGTTTTGCGCCTGCCATCGATGGTCTGGACGCTTGCGATGAACTCCATGCTGATGGGGGCGGTGGTGTTCTTTACCGGCGGCTTCAAGCCACGGGGTATCGCCCCGCCGCTTTCGGTGTCGCTGGCGCTGGACAAGACGGCCGGTATGCCCAACGCCTTCCTGTTCTGGGTTGCCGTCATGGTGGTGATCTGGCTGCTCCTGTCGCGGAGCATCTATGGCCGCTATCTGTTTGCGACAGGCAATTCGGAGAAGGCGGTCTATCTCTCCGGCATCCGCGTCCGGCTGGTCACCACGTTGACATTTGTTGCGGCGGGCGTGTTCACGGCGATCGGCGCCATCCTTCTGGCCGGTTATGCCAACCAGGCCTATCAGGGTATGGGCGATGCCTATCTCCTGCCGGTCATCACCGCGGTGGTGATCGGCGGCACCTCGATCCTCGGCGGGCGCGGCAGCTATGCCGGCACGGTCGTCGGCGCGCTATTCATTACGCTTCTGTCGTCTATCCTGTCGGTGTTGCAGATGCCGGAAGCCTTCAGGCAGATTGTCTTCGGCCTGATCATACTGTCCATGTTGCTGATTCGCAGATTTGAAAGGAAATACAGCTGATGTCCGGTCACTCTCATCTCGCCGTCATCGGCCTCGGCTCCATGGGCCTGGGGATGGCCCGGTCTCTCCTCCGGGCGGGTCTTGCCGTGTCGGGCTGCGATATCAACGAGCAGGCGCTTGCCAGCCTGGCGGATGCCGGCGGAAAGCCGTTTTCCACGCCTGCCGCGGCGGTCGCTGGTGCGGACATCGTCGTCGTCGTGGTGGTGAATGCCGCCCAGACGGAAACCGTGCTGTTCGGCGACAATGGTGCCGCAGCTGCGATGAAGCCCGGCGCCGTGATCATTTCGTCGGCGACCATTGCGCCCGCCCAGGCCAAGGCCTTCGCGGCGTGGGCTGCAGAAAAGGGTCTGCTCTATCTCGACGCTCCGATCAGCGGCGGCTCGGTCAAGGCCGAGGCCGGCCAGTTGACCGTCATGGCCTCCGGTCCGGCCGAAACCTTTGCCGCGGCACGACCGGCCCTCGATGCTATGGCCGCGACCGTCTACGAACTGGGCGATGCGGTGGGCATCGGCTCCTCGTTCAAGATCGTCAACCAACTGCTGGCCGGTGTTCACATCGCCGCGGCCTGCGAGGCCATCACGTTTGCCAAGAGCATGGATCTCGACATTTCAAGGGTCTACGAGGTGATCACCAAGTCCGCCGGCAATAGCTGGATGTTTGAAAACCGCATTCCCCATGTCGTGGCCGGCGACTACACGCCGCACAGCGCCGTGTCGATCTTCACCAAGGATCTCGGCATCGTCTCGGATATCGGCCGCGCCCAGAAATTTCCCCTGCCGATCGCCAGCGCCGCGCTGCAGCTTTTTATCATGACGGAAGGGGCCGGCATGGGTCGCGACGATGACAGTTCGGTGGCGCGGCTGCTTGCCCAGGTCTCGGGCCTGACCCTGCCCGGCATGGACGAGGACGCCTGATATGCCGCGGTTTGCTGCCAACCTTTCGATGATGTTCAACGAATATCCGTTCTTGGAGCGCTTCCAGGCGGCGAGGAATTCCGGTTTCGAGGCCGTGGAATATCTCTTCCCCTATGATTTCGCGGCTGAAGTGGTTGCCGAAAAGCTGGTGGGCGCCGGGCTGAAACAGGCCCTGTTCAACATGCCGGCAGGCGACTGGAACAAGGGCGAGCGCGGCCTGGCCGCCCTTGCCGATCGCCGCGACGAGTTCATCGCCTCGGTGGATCTGGCGGTGCGCTATGCCAAGACCATCGGTTCGCCCCTGCTGCACATGATGTCGGGGATTGCCGACAGCGCGGACGTGGGCGCCCAGGCCCGCTATCGCGAGGCCCTGACGATCGCTGCCGACAAAACCGGAGAGGCCGGCATCGGGCTCGTCATCGAGCCGATCAACAAGCGCGACATGCCCGGCTATTTTCTCAATGACTTCGATCGGGCGCAGGGTTTCATCGATTCGATCGATCAAGCTCACGTAAAGCTGCAGTTCGATGTCTATCACCGGCAGATCCTGCATGGCGACGTGATCATGGCGCTGAGATCCATGATGCCCGGCATCGGCCATATCCAGATCGCCTCTGTCCCGAAGCGCCACGAGCCGGGCACGGGCGAGCTCAACGATGCCATGATCTTCGCCGAGATCGATGCGCTTGGCTATGACGGTTTCATCGGCTGCGAATACCGGCCGGCCGCGCGCACCGAAGACGGTCTTGGCTGGATGCGTCAGCTCTAGAAGATAGGGAGGGAGGAGAGCATGTATACGGATTGGTTCGAGGTGATCGATCCGCGCTTCGAGGCGCTGATCCTGCCGAATGTGCATGTCGATCAGCTGTACGATGGCGGGCGTTGGCTGGAAGGCCCGGTCTATGTGCCGGCGGCGCGGCATCTGCTGTTTTCCGACATTCCCAACAACCGTGTGCTGCGCTTCAACGAATGCGACGGTGCTGTCTCCGTTTTCGAGGCGCCGTCCGGTTTCGCCAATGGCCATACGCTCGACCGCCAGGGCCGGGTGATTTCCTGCGAGCACCTGACGCGGCGCGTCACCCGCCGGGAACATGATGGCCACTTGACGGTGCTGGCCGACAGCTATGACGGCAAGCGGCTCAATTCGCCCAACGATGTGGTGGAGGCGAGCGACGGTTCGGTCTGGTTCACCGATCCGACCTACGGAATCTCGACCGAGTATGAAGGCGCGCGTCTCGACAGCGAGATCGGTAGCCGCAATGTTTACCGGATTGACCCGTCCGGCGCGGTCTCCGTTGTCCTGTCGGATCTGGTGCAGCCGAACGGGCTGGCCTTCTCCTGGGACGAGAAGATCCTCTATGTGGCCGACAGCGGCTCGAAGCCATCGCGGCTGCTGGCCTATACGGTCTCGGGCGGCAAGCTTTCGGCCGGCCGCCTGATTGCGGAAGCACCGCGCGGCATTTTCGACGGCTTCCGGATCGATCGGCACGGTCATATCTGGACCAGTGCCGCCGACGGCGTGCATTGCCTGACGGCCGATGGCGACTTGCTGGGAAAGATCCGCATTCCCGCAGCCGTCGCCAATCTTACCTTCGGTGGGCCAGCGCGAAATCGGCTCTACATCTGCGCCACGCGCGCGCTTTATGCGGTCTATCTCAATGTGACGGGGTAGCGGCTCTGCACTTTGCATGACGCGCTGATCCAGCGGGTTGAAGATCAGCGTCGCATCCTATCAAGGCCTTGCTTCTGAGCCCATGGCTTTAAGCCACGCTCGGCAACCTTGGAAAACGCCTCAGGTCGTTTCGGACTCTTTTTCCAGATCGTCGAAATAGGCCTCGAAATACTGGCGCATCAGGATCGACGTCATCGACGGGCTGCGCTGCGGATCGATGATGAGGGAGAGGGTGAGCGGCGGAAGGCCGCGGTCGCTGAGGCGCAGATAGACTAGACCGTCGTTCCGTCGGGCCTCGGCGCCCTGTGACAGCGCGATCAGGCCGAATCCCGCTCCTTCTCGAACCATCGACCGCATGAGGTCGAGACTATTGGTCGTCAGCACGGGCTGGAGCCGCGTGCCGGTCCGCGCAGCGGCTACATCGACGGCATCGCGAAGATGGGTGCTGGCATCGGGTATGATGGTCGGATTCTGAAAGAATGCCTCAAGCGAGAGCGTCGTCTCCGCTGCGGATACCCGGCCCGCCGGCAGGACGGCGCGCAGGTGAAAGGGGGCGGAGCGGGTGACGGTCACGCCCGGCAGCGGCTGCGGACTGAACGTCAGCCCGAAATCGGCAAGCCCGTCGAGGACAAGCTGGCGAACCTGGTCGGATTCGACAACCAGGACAGTGTTGCGGATCCGGGGATGGTCGCGCATGAACCTGGCCATTGCGCCGGGAAGAAAGTCGAACACGGTCTCCTGCGAAACGGCAATCTTGACCTCGCCGCGACGCAGGCCCTTCAACTGTTCGATCTGGAACGTGATGCGGGTGTAATCCTTGCGCCACCCCCTGACGCCATGAATGAGGATCTCACCCGCCGCGGTCAGGCGCATGCCGCGCGGCAGCCGCTCGAACAGGGCGACCCCCAGTTCCTCCTCGGCGCGGATCAGCTGCTTGTCGATGGCAGAGGCGGATACGTTCAGCTCCGCCGCCGCCTTCCGGATCGATCCCAGCCGGGCGATGGCCTCGAGATACTGGGCAAAACGGGAGAAAAGCAGCCTGCTCATGGCAGATCGACGGACCTGTGTTGAAAAAAAGGAAACGCACCGGACGGATCTTGATGTTTGTAAAAGTCGTCTTCCCGATTGTCTATAGAGGCTTGCAGATGAAGGACCGACATGAACCCGATCACTCCTGAGACCTTCAGCGTCGAGATTGCCGGC
Organism: Rhizobium sp. CG5; assembly: GCF_023701945.1. Classification (GTDB taxonomy): domain Bacteria; phylum Pseudomonadota; class Alphaproteobacteria; order Rhizobiales; family Rhizobiaceae; genus Allorhizobium. The sequence continues at coordinate 9,642 of NZ_JABAEF010000011.1, read as the reverse complement.
GAGATGTTCGATTTGCCGATCATCGCGCTCAGCGACCGGCGCGCCATCGCCTTGCTCATGGTGATCGAGATGGGGGTGCGCTTCGGCGATCTGGTCGGCGATGCGATGGTGGCACGGTTTGCCGCGCTGAAGCCGGACATTGTCGTGGGCAGCGCGACGCTCGGCATCCCCGTGGCAATCGAGGTGTCGCGACGTCTCGGACTGGACCAGTATGTCATCCTGCAGAAGTCGCCGAAATTTCACCTCGCCGAAGCATTGGTCGAGGACGTCAGGTCTATCACGAGCGGCGGGTCGCAGCGGCTGCTGCTCGACAGGCGCTCGATCGCTCGCCTGCAAGGCAAGCGCGTGCTGGTCGTCGACGACGTGGTGGCCACAGGTTCCAGCATGGCGGCGGCGATCCGGCTGGTGCGGCGTGCCGGTGCCGAGGTTGCGGGTGCCGGCACGATCCTTGCGGAGGGACACGCCTGGCGCGATGCGCTGGGCCGGGATGCGGACCTCGTGACCAGCCTGGGTCACATCCCTCAGTTCGATATCGTCGACGGCATCGCCGTGCCGGATGCCACAACGGAATATGCGGCGCGACCAGCGAAAAGCCCCGCGTTCGATCGAGATAGTCGAAACGCTGGATTACGGTCGGCCGGCTAGAGTTTGTCAGGGGACACGAGGGAGACCGGTGTTCTCGAACGCGTGACGAAGACAGAAAAAGCGAGGGTCTTTCAGGGGCAGACCGAACCTGAGCGGACCATCGATGAGAAAGGAGGAAGGCGGACGGCTCATCAGCCCAACCACCTTCGACAGACCAATAGGGAGGTCCCCAGGGCTGGCGCCATGCCCGAAGACCTGTCCATCTCAACGTAAGGGGAACTAAGAAAATGCAACAGACCACTCTCTCGCACAGCGAAGGAAACACCCTCTTTCCGCTCGTGCTGTCCATCGTGGCGGCTGCCGCCACCGGTGTACTCTGGGCCTATGCCAATCCGATCCAGCTGGTACCTGGCGTCATCCAATGGCGGATCTTCGCCTTTCTTCCGCCTTTGATCGGCATCCTGCTCGGCTGGCGCAGCGGCTTCATCTGCGGCTATCTCGGCACCATTGTCTGGTCGCTTCTCGCCGGCACCTTCATTCCTGCCCATTCGCTGATCGTCGACGGGATCATGGTCGGCCTGACCGGCCTTGTTCCGGGCTTCCTGTTCGATCCGGCAAAGACCGCCTTCGACCGCAGCGTTCTGGTGAAGATTGCGCTCGCATGCCTTGCCGTTGGCATCGTCATGGTCGCTGCCGTGTCGGCAAGTCTTGCCTATCTCGGCATCTTCCCGTTCTGGTGGGCGTTCGGCTATATCGGCCTGTCCGACATCGTGCCCATGGTCATCGGTACGCCGCTGCTGATCGTCCCGGCCATGAAGATCTTGAAAAGCGCCCATCCGGCCGGCTTCAAGCGCTTCTGAGACCAACCGGAAAGATCCCGTGCTCAAGATTAACAGCCTTCGTCTCGGTTTCGGTGGTCCCGATCCCGTGATCGCCGAGACCGACTGCCATCTGCAAGAGGGCCAGCGGCTCTTAATCTGCGGCGAGGCCGGCAGCGGCAAGACGACGTTTCTTGCCGCTGTCGCCGGCCTTATCCCGCGCCTGCTGCCGCTCCCCGATTATGCCGGCGAGGTCACGCTGATGGGCCGTCCGATCGCGGCGTTTGACAAGACCGAGCTCTTTTCCACGATCGCCTTCGTGTCGCAGAACATTGACGACCAGCTCTGGGATCTCTGCGTCGAGGACGTCATTGCCTTTCCTCTCGAAAACCGGGGCGTCGAGAGACATGCGATCCGCGAGCGGCTGCGCACGCTGATCACGGCCTTCAAGATCGAGGCGCTGCGCGGGCGCCGGGTGCTGACGCTGTCGGGTGGCGAGCGGCGTATGGTGGCGATCGCCGCGGCCCTTGCCGCAAACCCCTTGATTCTGGTGATGGACGAGCCGACCACCGGCCTCGACCCCGCCGCGCGGGCGCGGCTTGCGGCGCTTCTGCAAACGGTGGCGGGCTCCGTCTCGGCGCTTTTGGTGTCCGAGCAAGATCCGCTGGCACTCCTGTCGGTGATCGACCGGATCGCGCTGCTGTCGGACCGCCACCTGTCGCGGCCCGTTGCCCCTGCCGAGATTGTGCCGCTCGACGAGGCCTGGCGCGACGCGGGCCTCCTGCCGCCGCTGCGCCAACGCAAGTTGCGCCCGCCGGCCATCCTCGGCCGGTCGTTGCTGGAGGCGCGGGGCCTTACCACGCGGCTTGCCCGGCCCGACGGACAGCCGGTTCTCAGGGGTGTCGATGTCGACATTCGGGCCGGCGAGGTCCTGGCCCTGATCGGTCGCAATGGCGCCGGCAAGACGACCCTCTTCAAGGCGATGCTTGGCCTCGAGAAGACCGCATCCGGCTCGCTCGTCCTCGACGGGACCAATGCGCAGGCGTGGACCGTGGCCGCCAGGGCGCGCCGGATCGCCTATATCCCGCAGAACATGCGGCATATCTTGTTCAACATGACGGTGACCGGTGAGGTCATCTTCGCCATCACCGCCGCAAGTGCCAGCTCGACGGATCCAGACGTTCTCGCGCGGGCTGCGGCGGCGCTCGAGCGCTACGGCCTGTCGGGCTTTGCCGAGGCCAATCCGTTCGTCCTGTCGGCTCGCCAGCAGGCCCTGCTCGGCCTTGCCTGCGCGGATGCGGCCGGCGCGCTGATCGCCATCGTCGACGAACCGCTGCTGGCCCGCGATCTGAAGGGACGGCGCATGCTCGAACTTTTCATCGCCACCCTCAAGGAAAGCGGTCGATCCGTCATGCTGATCTCGCACGATCTGGAACTCGTAGACGATTTGGCGACACGCATGATGATCCTCGACGACGGCGTGATCGCCTTTGATGGCGGGCTTGACGAGGGCTGGGACAGTCCGGCTTTCCGCCAGCTTGGCTGGCCTGCACCCTATCGCGAGATGGCCGGAGAGGTCTGATGAACCGGCTGCACGAAATCAATTTCTTCATCAAGCTGGCCTTTGCCTTTGTCGTGATGCTGGTTGCCTGGCTGGTGCCCGGCTGGCGCTTCGGCGTGCCATTTGCCGGTCTCACCGTCGCCTTCCTGTGGCTTGCCGGCGTCCCTGGCCTGCGCGGCTACATCAAGGGCGCCCTGCTGCTGTCGGGCATGGTCATTGTCAGCTGGCTGGTGAACCTGTGGCTGCAGGGCGCAACGACGGCCGAAGCCCTGCCGATCGCGGCTGGCATGGCCGCGCGCCTGGTGACGACGACGGCCGCCTTCTTTTTCGTGATGGAGACCAGCACGCCCGGCTCTATCCTGGCGGCTGCGAGTGCCGCGCGGCTGCCGCCGATCGTGACGCTCGTCTTGTCGTTGACCTTCGGCATCATTCCGATGTTGCGCGACGATTTCGAGCGCATCGCCGATGCCCAGCGTGCCCGCGGCATGGAGATCGATGACGTGAGCCTGCCAACGAAACTGCGGTTTGCGCTCGCGCGCGGCATCCCGCTTCTGGTCCAGGCTATTCGCATGGCGCATGCCATTTCATTTTCACTTGCCATTTACGGCTTCGACCTCAAGCAGAAACGGACCACCTGGCGCATTGTCGGCCTGATGGTCGAACCCCGCATGACCATAAAGGACAAAACCGATGACCACTGACCCCGCAAACCCGAAAACCGGACAGAACTGGAAGGTCGATGTCGCCGGCTGGCCCGTCGATCTGCCGATCGTGGCGATCAAGTCGGACTTTGCCATTTCGCTGATGATGGTGATCGATCTCGGTGTGAAGTTCGGCGAGCATGTCGGACATGCGCTGGCGGCCAAACTGAAGCCGCTTAAGCCCGACATCATCGTCGGTGCGGCGACGCTCGGCATTCCGGTTGCCATCGACGTGACCCGCGCTCTCGGCCTCGACGCCTATGTCATCCTGCAGAAGTCGCCGAAACTCCATCTGGCGAACGCGCTGGAACAGCGGATTTCGTCGATCACTTCCAAGGGCGAGCAGCGCCTGCTCCTGGACCGCGCGGCGGTTCCGTTGCTGAAGGGCAAGCGCGTCGTCGTGGTTGACGACGTCGTCGCGTCCGGCTCCAGCATGAAAGGGTCGCTGGACCTCGTGCGCAAGGCGGGTGCCGAGGTCGTCGGCATCGGCGTGATCCTGACCGAGGCGGCCGATTGGAAAGCGACGCTCGGCGCCGACGAACCCCTTGTCCACAGCCTTGCCCATATTCCCCAGTTTTCACCCGGCCGGGACGGCAGGTGGGAACCGATCGCCGGTACCTGACGTCTGGGGCTTTGTCGGCGATGGCGAGAGCCGAGGCAAAATCCATAAAAAGCGCCGGTCCCAGCGCTTAAAAGTTTCGCAGCAGAGATGCTGTTACCTGGCGGCTCTTGACGGCATTAAAAACACAGCGCAGGATGATACAGACCTGTCTCATCATCATGGGTTTGCCTCATGCCGTCACCAGCTGCCACCAGCGACAAGCGCCAGCACATCATCGAAACCGCCTATGCCTTGTTCAAGAGCGGAGGGTTTCACGCTACGGGAATAGACCGCATCATCGCGGATGCCGAGGTGGCGAAGATGACGATGTATCGCCATTTTCCGAGCAAGGACGGTCTGATCGTCGAGGTTCTGCGATTCAGGACGGATCGTTTCAACACGCAGCTTGACGAGCTTGCCGCGACGGTGGCCACGGCGGACGAGAAGATCGCCACCATCTTCGACTGGTATGAACGCTGGTTCCGCAGCCCGGAATTCCACGGCTGCCTGTTCGCGCATGCGTTGGCCGAATTCGGCGATGCCCGGCATCCGGTGTTTCAGGCGGTGGCAGGCCACAAGGATGGCCTGAGGCAACGATTGCGGGACATACTCGAAGCGGAGATGCCGGCGGATCGGGCGGAAAGTGCGGCAACCGCGCTGTTCATGCTGCTCGAAGGTGCAACACTGCTTGCCCAGATGGGGCAGGGCGATGCCGCCATGCGCGATGTCCGCCAGGCGGCATCGAGCATTCTTGCTATTCCGGCACAACAGTGATGACGACGACGGTCATTGCGCTCGCCCTCTTCGCCGCAGTCCTGCACGCCACATGGAACGCCTTTCTGCGCTCCGGCGCCGATCGCCTGTGGACGGTAACGGTGATGAGCCTTTCGATGGCCGTGGTCGCTGTTCCCCTGGCCCTTGTCTTTCCTCTTCCTTTGCCGGCGGCGTGGCCCTATCTGTTCTTCTCCTCCTGCCTCCAGGTTGGCTATAGCGTCTTTCTCGTTTCGGCCTATCGGCATGGCGAACTTGGCCAGGTCTATCCGATCGTGCGTGGCAGCGTGCCGCTGCTGGTAACGCTGGGCGGGCTGGCCTTTGCCGGCGAACATCTCAGCCCCGGCAGCGCGATCGGCGTCGCTCTCGTCGCCATTGGCATCATGAGCCTGTCGCTTGGCCGGACACGCGCCTCGACAGCCTCGATCCTGTTTGCGCTGCTCACCGGTCTGTTCATCGCCGCTTACGCCACCGTTGACGCGATCGGCGTGCGACTGTCCGGCAATGCACGCAGCTACGCCATCTGGATTTTCCTGATCTACGGCATCCTGATGACCGCAACCTTCATGCTGATGCGCGGGCGGTTGAGGGCGGATATCGGCTCGCCCGAGACCTGGACGGCGATCGGCGGTGGGATGGTCTCGCTTGTCGCCTATGGCGCGGTGATCGCCGCCTTTACTCTTGGCCCCGCCGGTCCGATCACGGCGCTCAGGGAAACCAGCGTGGTGTTCGCCGTGCTGATCGGGCGCGTGTTTCTCGGCGAGGCGCTGACGATGAAGCGGATCGTTGCCTGCGTCATCGTCGCCGGCGGCGCGATCTGCCTCGGTGTCTCATGAATGATGGCGGCAGATCATGACCAGGTCCATGCTGATCGGCATCGCGGCAGCGCTGCTGGCCGCCCTGGCGTGGTCGATGAACTTTGTCGTTCCCTATGTGATCGGCGACTATTCGGTCTTCGATTTCGCCGTCTTCCGGTTCGTCATCTCAGGCGCCATCGGGTTCGGATTTCTCGCCTTCAAGTGGGATCTTGTCCGCCTTTTAACACTGCGCGATTGGCTGACGGCCTTCTGGCTCGGGTTTATTGGCTATGTCGGCTATTTCCTGACGGTTGTCGGCGCCGCCATCTTTGCCGGACCGGTCGTGGCGCCGGCATTTCTGGGGCTCGTTCCCATCGTCTTGGCCATTGCCGGCAATCTGCGCCAGCCGGTCCTGCAATGGCGTGGATTGGTCGTGCCGCTCGCCCTGACGGTGATCGGTCTCACCCTTGTCAATATCAGCGTTTTTGAACCGGTCGGACTTCAGGCTTCGCGGTCTCTTATGGTCGGCATTCCCCTTGCCATTGCCGCCGTCATCCTTTGGACCTGGTTCGGTCTTGCAAACCAGGCGGCGCTCGCGGAGCGTCCGGGCATGGACGGCGCCGTCTGGACCGCGTTGATCATGGCCGGCGGCGGTTTGGAAATGCTGGCGTTCGTTCCGATCGGCCAGATGATGGGCGTATTCGAAGTTCCTCGTCTTGGCCTGTCCTGGCATGCCGCGGCTGCGTTGTATCTATGGGGGGTGTCGCTCGCCATTTTTGCGTCGGTCGGAGGGGCGCTCGCCTGGACCCTGGCGGCGAAACGATTGCCCGTGACGCTTTGCGCGCAACTGATCGTGTCGGAAACTGTTTTCGGATCAGTGTTCGGGCTCGCGGCGCATGGACGGCTGCCCACTTTGACGGAGGCTGCCGGGATCGCGCTTTTGACCGGAGGGGTGGTTGCCGCGATCGGAGCGTTCAAACGGAATCGAATACCAGGCCATGAAGCGATCTAGGTCTCAAGGGAGTCGGTTCGATCCCTTTCAAGGCGTCCACCGCGCGAACACTTGTCGCTGCCCCGCAAACCCGGACGGAATCAAATTCCGCTCAACGGTTTGCGAAGTTACGCGGGGATCGATACCCTTGTGCACGGCGGTCATTGCGCAGCCATATATTGCCACCCGCCGTGCAGATGCGCCTACCCGCGCAACAGGAGCAAGATTAGCTCCGGGGCTGCAGCAGGGCCAGAACGACCGTCGATGCGGCTAGGATGGCGGTCAGAGTCAAGGGTCCCGTCGCGCCATAAGTGTCGACGATATAGCCTCCAACAACCGCGCCAATCGTGATTGCCACCTGGAATGAGGTCACCATCAGGCTGCCTGCCGCCTCCAGCGCGTCGGGCGCGGCGCGGGACAGATTGGTCGGCAGAACCACCGGCGCCATGCCGAAGGCAAAGCCCCATAGCGCCGCGAAGCCGAAGGCAACGCCGATATGCTCGCCCCACAGTACCAAAGCAAGCGCCGCAAAGGCCATTAGCGCGGCGGTGACTGCAAGGGCAATGCGGATATTGGCGTCCGCCATGCGACCACCGGCGATGTTCCCGATCACAGCGGCGATGCCAAATCCGAGCAACGCCAGGGCAATCGGCCCGGTGGATAGCAGCGTAACCTGTTCGAGGAAGGGGCGCACATAGACCGAGCCGGCGAAGTGCCCCGTCATCAGCAAGAGGATAGCAAGCATGCCAATCTGAATGCCACGCCGCCGTGTCAGCCGGAAGACGTCGGCAAGGCTGTTGCTCGTGGTTGCAGGCAGGGTCGGCAGACTGAGCCACTGCAGCGCCATGGCCAGTGCAGCCAGCCCGGCTGTCATGGCCATGGCGCTGCGCCAACCCAACCAGTCGCTGATGAGTGCCCCCATCGACGGAGCGGCAATCGTGGCGAGCGAGACGCCAAGAGTGACGATCGCCATGCCTCGGCCTGTGGCATTGGCGCCGACCAGTCTTGATACGACGGCGACTGACAGCGCCCAGAAAGCGCTCAGCGCGATGCCAAGCCCGGCTCGGCCCAACAATAAGAGCCAAAAATCGGTCGCAGTCGCAGCCAGAATGTTGGAGCCGACCGCCAGGGCGCTCAGCCCGACCAGCACCGTCTTGCGGTTCAGGCGGCCAATCAGGACATTGCTCAATACAGCCGTCACGGCGCCAACAGAAGCGGTGGCCGTCACGACCTGTCCGGCCATGCCCTCGCTGACGCCGAGATCGCGCGCCATCGGTGTCAGCATGCCTGCCGGCATGAACTCGGCCGACACTAAGGCAAAGCTGGTGGCCGCCATCGAAAGGACCGCGAGCCAGGTGGCCAGGCTCCACGCGACTGACATAGGGGCGTCGGTGTCTGTCACCGCGCCTTCAAGCTGGAATGATGTATCTGTCATTGAGAGGTCTCCAAGAGTTGGAGACCTTCATAGACGAGTTTTTTCGGATGTTATGTACCCTGAAATCCGAAATCCATGTCCATTCGTCCGGGAATTGTGCGACGCACAACGCCTGGTGAGACACCGGTGATGCGCTTGAACGCGCGCGCGAAGGACGCCTCGGACTCATAGCCCAACCGGGTCGCGACGTCGGCAACCGACGTACCGTTCTGGCCCAGCAACTCGCGGGCAAGCTGCATCCGCAGACGGGCGAGATAGTGTGCCGCGCCTTCCCCTAACACAGCGCTGAAGCGCTCCGCGAAAATCGAGCGCGATTGACCTGCCACGGCAGCGAGTCTTTCCACGGTCCAGTTATGGCCGGGGTCTCGGTGCATGGCGGCCAGGGCGCGGCCGATATTGGGGTCGCGGATGGCGGCAAGCCAACCGATTGTCGAGGTGCCGGTGCAATTGACCCAGCAGCGGATCAGCCGCGCGGTCATCAGGTCCGCCATTCGTGACAAGATCGTGGCGCTGCCCATCTGTGGATGGGTTGCCTCCGCCGTCATCGCCGCCAGCAGGGGGCCGACGATCGGGTCATTGCCGGCCACGTCGCAACCCTTGATGATCGGCGGCATCAAACTGATCAGGGGATTGAGGGCACAAACGCCCAAGGCCATGGAGCCGCAGAAAAGGGTGCTTGTTGCGCCTGTCCCTTCTCGCACCACTTCGCAAACATTGGTCCCCAACTTGGTCACCTGACATCCGTTGAGAGAGGCGTCGGCAACATCAGGCGCACTGGCAAGTCGATGGGCGACGCCCTGCGGCAGCAGCACCAGATCGCCATCGCGCAATTCCTGCCAGCCGAGCGCTGCCGTATGGATCCAGCAGGGGCCTTGGCTGACAAAGTGAAAACGAAGCAGCTGTTGTTGCGGAAAGGCGATGCTCCATGGGTGCCGGAGCTCGCAGCGGCTATAGCTAACGCCGCTCAAGCGAAAGTCTTGCAGGACTTCGCTCAGTGCATCCACTGGAATATCTGGTGAAGACGATTGGGACGAACGGTCAAGCATTCGCGCATTATAGATGCTAAACGTCCGGTAGGCAAATGGCAATCGAGGCCCGTAGATTGCCATTCCAATCACTGTCAGCGCCAAGGCGGGCTAGACGAACGGCGTCCGACAACGTGGCGCGCCTTGCTTCAAGTCCCGATCGTTTATGTCAAAGTCATCATTTTTCAGGATTTTAAAAGTCAAAAGAAGCATGCAGGGACCGTATCCCATCACATCAGGATTTTTGTCAATTGTTCAATCGCGTGGCATCGAATTTCTCCTTCGTCGGCGGATCCACGGTCTGAGCCCATAGCAATTACCGGCCCGGTTCTCGGGCCTATACAACCTCACATCCGG
>NZ_JABAEF010000010.1 GCF_023701945.1 Rhizobium sp. CG5 | reverse complement strand
ATTGCCCGTTTCAACCACGGCGGTGTTGCCGGTCGACAGGATGGCGCCGATCTGGGTCAGAAGTTCTTGAGGCTCGGTGGCAAGGGCTGCGATCCTGCCGCGGGGGCAGAGCGAATAGATGTTGGTTTCGCCCACCGGCCCGGCCAGTTCCGCCGAATAGCCGAGAACCGACGCCGTGGCGAAAGCCGCACAGCGCTCCGCCGCCTCTGTATGCGCACCGGCCTGGAGCCAGGCGACATAACGCGCCGCTTTCGGATCGGGCCGGACGGCGGACCTGTCAGCCAGCGCCGTTGCGGCGTCGGTTCCCGCCAGCCGGCCGATATAGAGCGGGCCGCCGGCCTTGGGTCCGGTTCCCGACAGTCCGCGGCCGCCGAACGGCTGCACGCCGACCACCGCGCCGATGATGTTGCGGTTGATATAGATATTGCCGGCCTCGATCCGGTCGACGACGCTGGCGATCGTCTCATCAATGCGGGTGTGGAGGCCGAAGGTCAGGCCGTAGCCGGTGGCGTTCAGCGCCGTAATCAGATGGTCGAGCTGTTCGCGCCGGTAGCGCAGCACATGCAGCACCGGGCCGAACACCTCGCGACCAAGCTCGGCGATCGAGCCGATCTCGATGATCGCCGGGGCGACGAAGGTGCCATGCTCGGTCTCAGCTCCAAGCTTCAGGCGATCGACTGCATGGCCAGCCTCTGCCATCCGGGCAATATGGCTCTCGATCGTGTCGCGCGCCTCAGCGGTGATCACCGGGCCGACATCGACTGCCAGCCGCACGGGATTGCCGACCCCCAGCTCCGCCATGGCGCCGCGCAGCATGGTGAGCGTGTGGTCGGCGATGTCCTCCTGCAGGCAGAGAACGCGCAAGGCTGAGCAACGCTGGCCGGCGCTGTCGAAGGCCGAGGCGATGACATCGCCAACCACCTGTTCGGGAAGCGCCGTGGAATCGACGACGAGGGCGTTCTGGCCGCCGGTCTCGGCAATCAGCGGCACCGGCTGGCCGGCCCGTGTCAGCCGCCCGGCCAGCTGCCGCTGGATCAGGCGGGCCACTTCGGTCGAGCCGGTGAACATCACTGCCGTGGTGCGCGGATCGGCAACCAGTGTTGCACCGATCCGACCTTCGCCCGGCACGAGATGCAGCACGTCTCTTGGGACACCCGCCTCATGCAGCAGGCGAACCGCTTCGGCGGCGATCAGCGGCGTTTCCTCGGCGGGTTTGGCCAGCACCGGCCGGCCGGCGGCCAGGGCTGCGGCAATCTGGCCGGTAAAGATCGCCAGCGGAAAATTCCACGGGCTGATGCAGACCACCGGCCCGCTCTCGACGGGACTGCGGCCACCGCCCAGCGTGCGGCGCGCCTCTATTGCGTAATAGCGCAGGAAATCGACCGCCTCGCGCACTTCGGCAACCGCATTGGCATAGGACTTTCCGGCCTCGCGCACGATCAGGCCGAGCAGCACCGGCATGCGGGCCTCCATGGCATCGGCGGCGGCGGAAAGCCGGTCGGCGCGCTGTTGCGCCGGGCTTGCGGCAAAGCGGGCAGCGGCGGCATCGGCGGCCGTGAAAGCGGCCGCCAGCGCCTCTGTCGTCGCCATGCGGACCCGGCCGACGGTATCGCGGTGGTCGGCGGGATTGCGCACCGGCTGCCAATCGCCGGGTACGCCGCTGTCGGTGGTCGGCTCGGCTTTCCAGTCGATCGCAGCGCTGTCCTGCAGGCCGCGCGACAGCAGCGTTAACGCGCTTTCGCTGGAAAGGTCGAGCCCTTGGGCGTTGCGGCGGCCATCACCATAGATGTCGAGCGGGTGGAGGATGGCCGGGTGCGGGGCACCGACCGGCTGCTCGGCCCTGACGATGTCGACCGGATTGGCGGTCAGTTCCTCAACGGGTACCGACGCGTCTGCAATGCGGTTGACGAAGGACGAGTTCGCGCCGTTCTCCAGAAGCCGTCGCACCAGATAGGCCAGCAGCGTTTCATGGGTGCCGACCGGCGCATAGATGCGGCAGGGGCGGTTGAGATGGGCTGGGCCGACGACCTGCTTGTAGAGCGGCTCGCCCATGCCGTGCAGGCACTGGAACTCGTAGCGGCCGGTCGCGAAGTCGGGTCCGGCCATGGTCATGATGGCCGCCAGCGAATGGGCGTTGTGGGTGGCAAATTGCGGGAAGACGGCATCGGGTGCGGCCAGCAGCTTGCGGGCGCAGGCCAGATAGGAAACGTCGGTATGGACCTTGCGGGTATAGACCGGGTAGTCGGCAAGGCCATCGACCTGGGCGCGCTTGATCTCGCTGTCCCAATAGGCACCCTTGACCAGCCGGATCATCAGCCGCTGGCCGGACCGGCGGGCCAGATCGATGATCCAGTCGATGACGAAGGGGCAGCGCTTCTGGTAGGCCTGGATGACGAAGCCAAGCCCCTTCCAGCCCGACAGTTCCGGATCGAAGGCGAGGGCTTCCAGAAGATCCAGCGACAGCTCCAGCCGGTCGGCTTCCTCGGCGTCGATATTGAGGCCGATATCGTAGCGTTTCGACAGCAGCGCCAGGCCTCTGACGCGCGGCAGCAGCTCGGCCATGACCCGGGCGCTCTTGGCGCGCGCATAGCGCGGGTGCAGGGCCGACAGCTTGATGGAGATGCCGGGGCCGTCATAGACGCCGCGGCCGGCCGAGGCCTTGCCGATGGCGTGGATGGCCGCTTCATAATCCTTCAGGTAGCGGGCGGCGTCCTCGGCCGTGGTCGCGGCCTCGCCCAGCATGTCGTAGGAATAGCGGAACCCCTTGGCCTCTAGCGCGCGGCTGTTCTTCAGCGCCTCCTCGATGGTCTGGCCCGTGACGAACTGCTCGCCCATCATGCGCATGGCCAGGTCGACGCCCCGGCGGATCACCGGTTCGCCGCCGCGGGCAATCAGCCGGGTCAGCGCCGAAGACAGGGTCGTTTCGCTGGCGGTCGAGGTCAGCTTGCCGGTGACGACAAGGCCCCAGGTGGCGGCGTTGACGAACAGCGAGGCGCTCTTGCCGAGATGGGAGCGCCAGTCGCCGCCCGATATCTTGTCGCGGATCAGCGCGTCGCGCGTCGCCGTGTCGGGAACGCGCAGCAAGGCTTCGGCCAGGCACATCAGCGCCACGCCCTCCTGGCTCGACAGGGAATATTCATGCACCAGCCCTTGCACCCCGCCATGCGAGACATTGGCGCGCAGGCCCTCGACCAGCCGGCGGGCCAGGGCCGCCGTCGCATCGCTGTCCGTCTTGCTCATCGTCGCCAACTCCACCAGCGGCGGCACGCAGACCGTTTCGGCCGTGCGGCAGGCCTCGGTGATCGCCCGGCGCAGGGCATCGCGATCGGGAAGGGTGGCGAATGTGGCAAAGGCCGCGCTGGCGTCGACGGGGGGATTGGCCTGCTTAGGGTCTGTCATGGGGCGCCTTCGGCTTGGAGGGTCGATGAAGATGGCAAGCCGGCCCGGACCGCAGGTCCTGCATTGCCACGATCAAACGTCATGGACAAGCTGTATATCGCGACAAACGCCGCGTAAAAAGCGGCATTTCGGCGAAAAATATGGAGGATATAACTGGAATTTTGGAGATTTAGCGTGTTTTCGTCGAAATACGGGAGGCGTGGTTTTGTTTGGCTGCTGAAAAGCACAACATGCACGGCTACCTTCTCCTACTTCTTGTCTCTCGTGTGCCATGCCGCGTCGCCAAGAAGAATGATTAACGGCAGTTTGCCGATGTTCGTCACAGGGGCAAAGAACGTAGCTTTGTATGTTTCCCGATCGGGATTTCATGCATTGACGGCGCAGAGATGATTTCAGTGATCCTGCACATGTCGGGCCACCTGGCAACTAGCGTGGCTGCTACTTGGTTCAACGGAGTTTTTTGATATCCCGCGGCGAGAATAAAGCCGTGAAGGCCAGCAGAACGGAGGGCAGCGCGCTCGGCTGGGTTCTTGAGGATGCGCTTGTCGCCCGAGACAAAGATCCAGACTTCCGTTGCGGATCTAAGGAGGTCAATCCATTCCAAGTCCGTTGAATGACGGCCTCTTGGGAGTTCGGCTATGTCCTTGATGTGGACGGCTGCGTGCCCGGAATGAACAATGAATCCGTGAAGTGTCGAAGCGAGAACTGGCGCAGTGCAGTTGTCGAAAAAGACCTTCACGCGGCCATCCGTTGTCCTAGTGAAGTCTCGAACTCGATGGCCCTACGAACGGACGCTTCCGGGACTTCATACGCGCGCGCCGCGCCGATGATGCCTTCCTGTTGAGCCGCAGCCGCCAACACATTTGTCGGTACGCTTGAACTGGCATCAATGGGCTGGCCGAAAGAACGGGATGGGTCGACAACCACGTTTAACCGGCGCCCTCCTGGCCACCAAAGCAAGGGATTGCCATCCTCCCCGAAATCCACGGTCTTCAGGATGGGATCGATTATGCCTTTAAACTCATATTGTCGGCGGAAAAGGTTGAGAAGCCGTTCGCGCTCCTCACCATCAGGGCCAGTCTCGAATATGCGCAGGAAAATTTCACGACCATCAGTCCGGAATCGATCCGTTGAAAGAGGGTGATCCTGGCCGAGTGCTTCGCGCGCAATCTGGATCGCAGTTCGCACACGTATCGCAGACACACCGGCGCGAATGAATGCGTCCGCTACCCGCACCTCCATCAAGTCTCGAAAACCGAGAATGAGGCGGTCGTCGCCAAGGTCGACTTCCGGTTTCCACAGCGCCGGATACGACTTTCCATCAATGGAGTGGCCGCGGAGCCAGCGAGTGATTTTCGATGTCGGGACGCGCAGAAGCTTTCCTGCTTCGGCAGGCGTATAAAGACCCAAGCCTATTAAGTCGCCCATCTGAAATTCTCCTCGAATTACTGATCCAGCAAACTTTCAAGCTGTCAATGAAAACTCACTGAGACAGTACATGTGCCGTGCATTTTCTTGCTTCGGCAACCTCAACGACACCCCGCGGGGATGTCTGCAAGCCATTCACATCTCTGAGAGAAATTGGAGCGGGTGAAGCGATTCGAACGCTCGACCCCAACCTTGGCAAGGTTGTGCTCTACCCCTGAGCTACACCCGCTCATCACCTCGGTCCGGGGGTATTCGGTGAACCGTGGGTCGCTGTTTGCGGCGACGGGCGCTATATGGCCCAACCGATTTTCAAATGCAACAGGGAAATGACGACGGAACGAAGAAAAAATTGCCGGTGCGTTTTTCAATCTTGGCAAACCCTTGGTGCACAGGGCCTTTGGAGGGGGATGGCGATTGCCAATCCTTGAGCGCGGACGTATCACGATGCCGACAAGCCGGCATTCGCCGCTCCGTGATCGATGCAAAAGAGACCTGCCATGACTGCGACCGCGCCCAAGACCGCCGAAGATCTGTTCCGTTTTCTCGATGACCTTGCCATTCCCCATCAGACCAAGACCCATGCGCCGGTCTTCACCGTTGCCGAATCGGTGTCCCTGCGCGACGAAATTCCCGGCGGCCATACCAAGAACCTGTTCGTCAAGGACAAGAAGGACCAGTTCTTCCTGCTGACGGTCGAGGAAAATGCCATCGTCGACCTGAAGGCCGTGCACACGCTGATCGGGGCGGCCAGCAAGGTATCGTTCGGCAAGCCGGAAAAGCTCATGGAGTATCTGGGCGTCATTCCCGGTGCGGTCACGGCGCTGGGGGCGATCAACGATACCGGTCAGAACGTCACCTTCGTGCTTGATGCCGAGCTGATGGCGCATGACATCATCAACTGCCATCCGCTTACCAACGACGCGACCACATCGCTGGCTGGCGCCGATCTCATCCGCTTTCTTGAGGCGACCGGCCACTCGCCGCTTGTCTTGAAAGTCACGGCCTGACATACGATCTAAACAATGGAATAAGGCCCGGCGCGGCAACAAAAGGCGGGAGACCACAATGAGCGATACCAGCAATCCCTATGGCGGCTTTGGCGGCCAGATGACGGCGCAGGCCCATTTCGGCGCGGCGCCCGCCAAGGCTCTCGTCGGCGATACCACCACCGCTGGCTTTGCCAAGGATGTGCTTGAGGAATCGCGGCGCCAGCCGGTTCTGGTCGACTTCTGGGCGCCCTGGTGCGGCCCGTGCAAGCAGCTCCAGCCCGTCATCGAGAAGGTCGTCAACGAGGCCAATGGCCGCGTCAAGCTGGTCAAGCTCAATATCGACGATCATCCGTCCATCCCGGGCCAGCTCGGCATCCAGTCGATCCCGGCCGTCGTCGCTTTCGTCGATGGCCGTCCGGTCGACGGTTTCATGGGCGCCATTCCGGAAAGCCAGATCCGCCAGTTCATCGAGAAGCTGGGCGGCTCGAACGAGGCCGATGCGGCCGCCGAAATCGCTGCCGTTCTGGAAGAAGCCAAGGGCCTGCTGGCGGCCGGCGATTTCGAAGGCGCTGCCCAGCTCTACGGCGCGGTGATGCAGGCGGCGCCCGACAATGTCGTGGCGGTGGCCGGCATTGCCGACTGCATGATCGCCTCCAACCAGCACGAGCGCGCCCGCCAGCTTCTCGAAAGCATGCCGGCGGACATGTCGGCGTCCGCCGAAATCCAGGCGGTGCTGAAGAAGCTCGACCAGATCGATGAGGCCCGCAAGCTCGGCGATCCGGTGGCGCTGGAGCATCAGCTGGCGCTCAATCCCGACGATCACGCAGCGCGCATCAAGCTTGCCAAGATCCTCAGCGTCCAGGGCAAGCGCGACGAAGCGGCCGATCATCTGCTGATCATCATGCGGCGCGACCGCACATTCGACGACGACGGCGCACGGCGTCAGCTGCTCGAATTCTTCGATGTCTGGGGCGTCAAGGACCCTGCCACCATCCAGGCGCGCAGAAAGCTGGCATCGATCCTTTTTGCGTGACGGGCCGGCGCGCCCTTGAGTTTCGTTGCGGCTGCGCCAATTTGATAGGAAGAACCAGGTGGGCGCGATTTCGCGCCATAAGACCTGGCATGGGAGGCGTTCATGCAGGTCGGGAATGCCAGATATCTGACAGCAGGTGATGTTCCCGAAACATTGCCGATCTTCCCCTTGGCAGGGGCGCTGCTGCTGCCGGGCGGGCAATTGCCGCTTAATGTTTTCGAGCCGCGCTATCTGGCGATGTTTGACGCCGCGCTGGCCGGCAACCGGCTCGTCGGCATCGTGCAGCCGGCGCTTTCGGAGCCGGAAGCAGCGCTCGACGCGAACGATTCGCCGGCACTGTGCCAGGTGGGCTGCATCGGCCGCATCACCTCCTGGGCCGAGACCGGAGACGGGCGTTACATCGTGTCGCTGGGCGGGGTCTGCCGGTTTCGGGTGATCGACGAGATCGCCGGCCATAAGCCCTATCGCACCGTTCGCATCGCACCGTTCATTGCCGATCTGTCGTCGGCGCAGGAAGAGAACACGGTTGACCGGGATGGGCTGCTTTCGGCCTTTCGCGCCTATCTCGATGCCAACAAGCTGGAGGCCGACTGGGACAGCGTCAAGCGCGCCAGCAACCTGACGCTGGTCAATTCCCTGTCGATGATGTCGCCGTTCGGCCCTGCCGAAAAGCAGGCCCTGCTGGAGGCGCCGGATCTGAAGACCCGCGCCGAGACGCTGGTGGCAATCACGGAAATCCTGCTGGCGCGCGATTTCGGCGATGTCGACACGATGCTGCAGTAGGGGGACCGCTTTGCCATGGATGAGAAGCTGAGCCAGGTCGATCCGAAGCTCCTGGAACTGCTGGTCTGTCCGCTGACCCGCGGGCGGCTGACCTTTGACCGCGACAGCAACGAGTTGGTGTCGGAAAAGGCGCGGCTCGCCTATCCCATTCGCGATGGCATCCCGATCATGCTGGTCTCCGAGGCCCGCAAGATCGAGGATTGAAGCGCTTCCGGTCGCATTTCTAGATCGCCTGGCCGGCCAGCAGTTTTGGTCCGCCCTTGCCTGATGTGCCGGCGGCTTCCGAGATGAAGAAGGATTTCAGCTTCGGCAGGCGGTCGACCAGACCGAGGCCGAAATCGCGGGCCATGCGGATCGGCGCGACGTCATTGGAAAACAGCCGGTTCAGCACATCCGTCGTCACGCCCATGCGGAACGTGTCGAAGCGCCGCCAGGTCTGGTAGCGCTCCAGGACATTGAGATCGCCGATATCGAGGCCGAGACGGTCGGCCTCGACAATGGTTTCGGCGAGCGCTGCCACATCCTTGAAGCCGAGATTGAGGCCCTGGCCGGAGATCGGATGGATGCCATGGGCCGCGTCGCCGGCCAGCGCCAGGCGCGGCGCGACGAAGGCGCGGGCGAGCGTCAGGCCAAGCGGAAAGGCGCGGCGGTTGGCGGTGGCCTTCAGGGCGCCGAGCTTGTGGCCGAAGCGCCGCTCCAACTCCTCCTCGAAGACCAGATCATCGGCGGCTACCAGCCGGTTGGCGTCTGCCGTGCGCTCGGTCCAGACCAGCGAGGAGCGGTTGCCCTTGAGCGGCAGGATGGCAAAGGGGCCGGCGGGCAGGAAATGCTCCTCCGCGCAGCCATCGTGCGGGCGCTCGTGCTCGACGGTGGTGACGATGCCGGATTGTCCGTAATCCCAGGTCACCGTCTTGATGCCGGCCAGGTCGCGCAGCTTCGATTTGACGCCGTCGCAGGCCACCACCAGCCGGGCGCTGAGCACGGCGCCGTCCGAGAGCGTCAATTCGGCGGCCGGGCCGCTGGTGCTGAAGCCGGTGGCGCGGGTGTCGTGGCGAATGGCGATGCCGGCATTCGCCGCGGCGTCGCGGAGTGCGGCCACCATGCTCACATTGGGGATCATGTAGGCGAAGGGCTGGCCGTTCTCGACGGTCCCGTCGAAGGTCAGGAAAACGGGGCGCACCGGATCGCCGGTTTTCGAATCGGTGACGATCATCCGGGTGATCGGTTCGGCATCCGGCGCGATGCGCTCCCAGATGCCGAAGACCTCAAGCATGCGGGTTGCCGCCGCGATGATCGCCGAGGCTCTTGGATCCTTCTGCCATTGGCCTTCGGGTGCGGCTTCGACCACCTCGACCGACAGATGAGGGGCTGCCTGCTTGACCGCGAGCGCCACCGACAGGCCGACATATCCTCCGCCGACAACGATCAGATCCAACATGGCGTGCTCCCTTGCAGCTTGTATCCGTGATCTGTCCTATATAGATCAGCCTTGAAATTCTTCCTACAAGCGAGGTCGGCAAAAATGTCGCAGGAGCATGAAGACCAGACAGCCATGGATCAGCTGATCCGCACGCTTGACCTTGAAAACCTCGAGGTCAACCTGTTTCGCGGCAGCAGCCCGCAGGTCGGCTGGCAGCGGGTGTTCGGCGGCCAGGTGATCGCCCAGGCGCTGATGGCGGCGCAGCGCTGCGTCGAGGCGGACCGCTTCGTCCATTCTCTGCATGCCTATTTCATGCGGCCGGGAGATCCCGCCGTGCCGATCCTCTACCAGGTCGAGCGCATTCGCGACGGTGCGAGCTTTGCCACACGGCGCGTCGTCGCCATCCAGCATGGCAAGGCGATCTTTTCCATGTCGGCCTCCTTCCAGCTGGAAGAGGAGGGTTTCGACCATCAGGTTGCCATGCCCGATATCAAGCCGCCGGAAGCGCTGATGGGCGAGACGGAGTTCCGCGAGGTCTTCCTGTCGCAGGCGCCTGAAAACGTTCGCAAATATTGGGGACGCGAGCGGCCGGTGGAAATCCGCCCGGTGTCGCTCGTCCACTATCTGACCAAGGACAAGCTGAAGCCGGAAGCGCATATCTGGGTGCGGCCGACCGGCACCGTGCCCGATGACCGGCATTATCAGTCAGCAGTGCTGGCCTACCTCTCCGACATGACATTGCTCGATACCTCGCTCTATGCCCATGGCCGGTCGATCTTCGATCCCAGCCTGCAGGTGGCCAGCCTTGATCACGCCATGTGGTTCCACCGTCCCTCGGCGCTCGACGACTGGCTGCTCTATACCCAGGACAGTCCAAGTGCTTTTGGCGGGCGCGGAATGACAAGGGGGAGCCTTTACAGCCGCTCAGGCTCGCTGATCGCCTCGGTGGCGCAGGAAGGCTTGATTCGGAAAAAGGCAAATGATTAAAGAGTGGGCAATTATTGAAAACTGCACAAGATTTGCCCGCCCACTGGCCATTCAACTGCCTGTTTCTTAGCTCGTTATCTTATAGTCTTTAGAATTCAATAACTTATTCCCAGGCCTCCAATCTGGCACATACTTTGAATGTCACAGACCAGTCGCTGCTTAATTGATCTTGCCAGCGGCAAGGAGAGTCGGCTCCGCGCCGAAGGACAAACATAAGGATGGGAAACCAGATGAAGATTGTGATGGCCATTATCAAGCCGTTCAAGCTCGATGAGGTCCGCGAGGCTCTGACCGCTGTTGGCATTCAGGGCCTGACCGTGACCGAGGTCAAGGGATACGGACGCCAGAAGGGACACACCGAGATCTATCGCGGAACGGAATATGCCGTGAGCTTTCTGCCGAAGTTGAAGATCGAGATCGCGGTCGCGTCCGATATCGCGGACAAGGCTGTCGAGGCGATCGCCTCTGCTGCCAAGACCGGGCAGATCGGTGACGGAAAGATCTTCGTCTATTCGATCGATCAGGCCGTGCGCATTCGTACCGGCGAAACCAATACCGAAGCGTTGTAAGAACGGCTGCAAGGGGAGTTGTTTCTGATGTCATTTTTCAAATTTCCATCTTCTATGGCGCGCCTGGGCGCCGCCTCGGCCGCCTTGCTGGCGCCGGCGATCGCCTTTGCGCAGGACGCGGCCGCTCCGGCCGTTGCCGAAGCAGCGGCTGCCGCTCCGGCCATGACGGTTGACAAGGGCGACACCACCTGGATGTTGATCTCGTCGGCGCTGGTTCTTCTGATGACCGTGCCGGGCCTGGCCCTGTTCTACGGCGGTCTCGTGCGCACCAAGAACATGCTGTCCGTGCTCATGCAGGTCCTGATGGTCGCCGCAGTGGCGATGCTCGTCTGGGTCGCCTATGGTTACTCGCTGGCCTTTACCGATGGCGGTTCGCTGAACAGCTTCGTTGGCGGTTTCTCCAAGATGTTCCTGGCCGGCGTCGACGTGACGACCGTGGCGGAAAGCTTCTCCAAGGGCGTCGCCATTCCGGAACTGGCCTTCGTCATCTTCCAGATGACCTTCGCCGCCATCACCCCCGGCCTGATCATCGGGGCCTTCGCCGAGCGCATCAAGTTCTCGGCGGTCATCCTCTTCACCATCCTGTGGCTCACCTTCATCTACTTCCCGATGGCCCACATGGTCTGGTTCTGGGGCGGCCCGAGCGCCTATGACGGCCCGACCGGCCTGATCTTCGGCTTCGGCGCCATCGACTTCGCCGGCGGCACCGTCGTCCACATCAATGCCGGCATCGCTGGTCTCGTCGGCGCCATCATGGTCGGCAAGCGCACCGGTTACGGCAAGGACATGATGGCACCCCATTCCATGACCCTCACCATGGTCGGCGCCTCGCTTCTCTGGGTCGGCTGGTTCGGCTTCAACGCCGGTTCCAACCTGGAATCGAACGCCTATGCCGCGCTTGCCATGATCAACACCTTCGTTGCAACCGCTGCCGCCATCGTCTCCTGGGCGATCGTCGAAACCTTCAGCCGCGGCAAGGCCTCGATGCTGGGTGCAGCATCCGGTGCCGTTGCCGGTCTCGTCGTGATCACGCCTGCCGCCGGTTTCGCCGGTCCGATGGGCGCCATCGTCATGGGTCTCGTGGTTTCGCCGATCTGCTACTTCTTCGTCTCCACCGTGAAGAACAAGTTCGGCTATGACGACACGGCTGACGTGTTCGGCGTTCACTGCATCGGCGGCATCATCGGCGCCCTGCTGACCGGCGTGTTCGTCAACCCGGCTCTCGGCGGCGCTGGTATCGTCGACTATTCGACGGCCGATTTCGCAGCTGGTTATGCCGGCACGGCAACCCAGGTCTGGGCCCAGTTCAAGGGCGTCATCGTCACCGTTCTGTGGTCGGGCATCGGTTCGGCGATCCTGTTCAAGATCGTCGACGTCATCGTTGGCCTGCGTGTTCCGGTGGAAGCCGAGCGCGAAGGTCTCGACCTCGCCTCGCACGGCGAAGCTGCCTATCACTCCTAAAGCCATCGCGCGGCGCTGGTCTCCAGCGCCGCGGATCCTCCGACCGTGGCTTTCCTGAAGCACGCGTTTGGCCCGGGCAGCAATGTCCGGGCTATTTTTTTGCCCTCCGCAGACCACGGTCTCGCGTCCTTTTGCTGGACGGGCGTGCCTTTTGCCCAAGAAGTGCCGCGAAACACCTCCATGGTTAAAGGGGTGTTAACCGGCCGGTTGATACTCTGCCACAGAGCGGGGCATGCACGGTTCGACCGAACCCCCTTGTTGCAGCCCCGGCACATGACGGACCTATCAGAACGGCAGGCGGAAAATATGAGCAGAAGCACGTCAGCGTCGATGCAGGAGCGCTCCGGCCGATTGGCCCTGACCGCCTTCGTGGTGCGGCAGATCCTGGCGCTGGCGGGATTCGCCATATTTCTGTTGCTGGTGCTGGCGGTCGCAGCCCTTGCAACCTGGAACGTCGCCGATCCGAGCTTCTCCTATGCGACCGGCAATCAGCCGAGCAATATTCTTGGCTATCCCGGCGCGGTCTTTGCCGACCTGATGATGCAGTTCCTCGGCCTGTCCAGCGTCATTGCCCTGCTGCCGGTGCTCGCCTGGTCGCTGGCGCTGATCTCGGGCCGGACGATCAACCGCATCCCGGCCCGCATCGCCACCTGGCTGGTCGGTGCGCTGGTCACGTCGGCCGTCGTCGGCTGCTTTCCGCCGCCGCTGACCTGGCCGATCCCCAACGGTATCGGCGGCGTGCTCGGCGACATGATCCTCAGGTTCCCGGCACTGTTCATCGGCGCCTATCCGACCGGCAATTTCGCCATGGTGGTCGGTGGCATCTTCGCGGTCCCGGCCACCTGGCTGCTGCTGTTTGCCGCCGGCATCATCGGCCGCGAGGTGGTCGAGGCGGATGAGGACGAGGCGCCGATCCAGCCGGTCAAGGCGCGTCCCGCCAAGGCCACAGTCGAGGACGACGAGGACGACAGAGCCGGTCCCTTCGCGCTGACCTTCGGTGCCATGGCGCACGGCTGGTACATGACGCAGGCCCGCATGCGCCGGCTGTTTGGCATCAAGCCGCGCCGGCGCGACCGGTCGCAGTTCGAACAGCCCTATGATTTCAACGATGACGAATTCGGCGCGCTCAACGAGCCCGTCCGGCCCAAGGTGACGAGCGACGGGATGCGGGCCGAGCCGCCGATGGACATGCCCGCAGAACGGCGGCGGATGGTTGCCGCCCCGCCGATCTCTAGGGATGACGATGACAGCGATTTCGACATGGACACCTCTCCTCGCCGGCCGGTCGGCATCCTGCCGGATGACGACGAGGATATGGATGGCGGATGGGTCGTGGCGCCTGAAGCCCGTCCCGCCGCCGCCAGCGCCCCGCCGCGCGCCTCGGCTCGGGTGGCAGCGCCCCCGCCGCGGCCCAAGCCCAGCGCCCGTATCGAGAAGGAGGCGCAGGCCTCGTTTATCCGTCCGGACGGCTTCCAGCTTCCGCCGATCCATCTTCTGGCCGAACCCAAGGCCATTGCCCGCGATGCCACCCTGTCGGCCGACGCGCTGGAGCAGAATGCCCGCATGCTGGAAGGCGTGCTGGAGGATTTCGGCGTCAAGGGCGAGATCATCCATGTGCGCCCCGGTCCAGTCGTCACCCTCTACGAATTGGAGCCGGCGCCCGGCATCAAGTCGTCGCGCGTCATCGGCCTTGCCGACGACATCGCCCGTTCGATGAGCGCGATTGCCGCGCGTGTCGCCGTGGTGCCCGGTCGCAACGCCATCGGCATCGAATTGCCCAATCAGCGCCGCGAGACCGTCTACCTGCGCGAGATGATCGGCTCCCGGGATTTCGAGCAGAGCAAGGCCAAGCTTGCCATGGCGCTCGGCAAGACGATCGGCGGCGAGCCTGTCATCGTCGACATTGCTAAGATGCCGCATCTGCTGGTCGCCGGCACGACCGGCTCGGGCAAGTCGGTGGCGATCAACACCATGATCCTGTCGCTGGTCTATCGCATGACGCCGGAAAAGTGCCGGCTGATCATGATCGATCCGAAAATGCTCGAACTTTCCGTCTATGACGGCATTCCGCATCTGCTGTCGCCCGTCGTCACCGATCCGAAGAAGGCCGTCGTGGCGCTGAAATGGACGGTGCGCGAGATGGAAGAACGCTACAAGAAGATGTCGAAGATCGGCGTGCGCAATATCGACGGCTTCAACAGCCGCGTCGAGCAGGCGATCGAAAAGGGCGAGGTGCTGACCCGTACCGTGCAGACCGGCTTCGACCGCCAGACCGGCGAGGCGATCTACGAGACGGAAGAGTTTGACCTGCAGCCGATCCCCTATATCGTCGTGATCATCGACGAAATGGCCGACCTGATGATGGTGGCCGGCAAGGATATCGAAGGTGCCGTGCAGCGGCTGGCCCAGATGGCGCGCGCCGCCGGCATCCATGTCATCATGGCGACCCAGCGACCCTCCGTCGACGTCATCACCGGCACGATCAAGGCCAATTTCCCGACCCGTATCTCGTTCCAGGTGACGTCGAAGATCGACAGCCGCACCATCCTGGGCGAACAGGGTGCCGAGCAGTTGCTGGGCATGGGCGACATGCTTTACATGGCCGGCGGCGGCCGCATCCAGCGCGTGCACGGTCCCTTCGTGTCGGATACCGAAGTCGAAGAGATCGTCGCCTACCTCAAGACGCAAGGCTCACCGCAATATCTCGACGCGATCACCATCGATGACGACGACGACGAGGGCGGCGGCAGCGGTCCGGCCGGTGCGGCCAACCTCGCCGAATCGGACGATCCTTACGATCAGGCCGTGGCCATCGTGCTGCGCGACGGCAAGGCGTCGACCTCCTATATCCAGCGCCGCCTCGGCATCGGCTACAACCGCGCCGCCTCGCTCATCGAGCGCATGGAGAAGGAAGGCCTGATCGGGGCTGCCAACCACGCCGGCAAGCGTGAGATCCTGGTGCCGACGGAAGCCGACATCGTCGAACGCTAAAACCGTTCCGGAGCGCAATTGCGGTCCAGACATCGCCGCCTGCCCGGCGCTGCCGGTCATCGTCATGATGACGCCGTGTTTTTCGGCGAGGGAAGGCGAACAAGGAGATTGTAATGTCTGACATCAAAGCCGATCTTACGCCAACGCATCTGCAGCAGACCGTTCTGACCCGCCGCCGGCTGATCGCCGGTGCCGCCGGCCTTGGCGCTGCCGCGTGGTTGCTCGGGCCATCGGCCTTTGCCGCCGGCAATGAAAATGCTGCCCAGAAAGTGGCCGACCATTTTTCATCCGTGAAGACCATGACCGGCGAGTTCGTGCAGTTCGGGCCGCGCGGCGAGCAGACGGCCGGCAAGTTCTTCATCGAGCGACCGGGCAAGCTGCGCTTCAACTATGAGGCGCCGTCGCCGATGCGGGTCATCTCGGATGGCCGCAATGTCGTCATCGGCAATGTCAAGCTGAAGACCTGGGACATCTACCCGCTGTCTAAGACGCCACTCAGCCTGCTTCTGTCCGACAAGATCGATCTTGGCCATCAGATGGTGCGCGACGTGAAAGAAGAGGCGGATCTGACGACGATCGTGCTGGGCGACAAGTCGATCTTCGGCGATTCGACCATCACGCTGATGTTCGATCCCAAGACCTACGATCTGCGCCAGTGGACGATCACCGATGCCCAGGCCAAGGACACTTCGGTGATGATCTTCAACGTCCAGAACGGCCTGGCCTTCGATCCGAAGGTTTTCGAAGTGCCGTACGAAGAGGTCCGCAACCGCGGCATCAACAAGAACTGAGCCGGCCGGGTGCCAGCCATGTGGAAAAGGCGCTACAGACCTTGAGGTCCGGCGCCTTTTGGCTGTTCAACGCCGTCCTGATTGCCTAAAGCTCGATCAGCGCCATGGACGGCGCGACGAAGGCAGGGACGGGACCGCATGGCATTTTCAATCACCACCTGGAACATCAATTCCGTCCGCCTGCGCCTGCCGATCGTCGAGCGGCTGCTGTCCGAGGTCCAGCCCGACATTCTCTGCCTGCAGGAAATCAAGTGCCAGAACGACCAGTTCCCGACCGAGCCGCTGCAGGCGCTGGGCTACAAGCATATCATCCTGCACGGCCAGAAGGGCTATCACGGCGTCGCCATCGCATCGAAATTGCCCCTGACCGAAGATCATCGCCAGGACTATTGCGGGGTGGGCGACAGCCGGCACATCTCGGCGATCTTCGAACAGGGCGGCCGCCGCATCCGCATCCATAATTTCTACGTCCCGGCCGGCGGCGACGAGCCGAACCGCGAGGTGAACCCGAAATTTGGCCATAAGCTCGATTTCATCGAGGAGATGAAGGCGCTGAATGCCGAGGCCGAGCCCGGTGTCTCGGCCATTCTGGTCGGCGATCTCAACATCGCGCCGCTCGAAAACGATGTCTGGTCGCACAAGCAGATGCTGAAGATCGTCAGCCATACGCCGGTCGAGACCGACGGGCTGCTGGACGTCATGCAAAAAGGCCGCTGGGTCGACCTGATGCGCCAGGTCGTCGACCCGGCCGACAAGCTCTACACCTGGTGGAGCTACCGCGCCAAGGACTGGGATGCCGCCGACAAGGGCCGCCGCCTTGACCATATCTGGTCCTCGGCCGATCTCGGACCACTGCTGCAGCGAATCGACATCCTGCGGGACGCCCGCGGCTGGGACCGGCCGTCCGACCACGTGCCGGTGACGGCGCATTTTTCTCTTTGACGTTTGTTTGAACGGCTTTGCTCTCTCGACGGCGGCCCCTCATCCCCGGCGCAACGCGTTGCGCCTGACCTGCCGGCACCTTCTCCCCGTGAACGGGGAGAAGGGACGGATGTCGAACCGTCCCCATTCCTCTGACGCTTCAAGCGGGGCCGTCGCCTCTCCCCGCTTGCGGGGAGAGGGTTAGGGTGAGGGGCCAAGTTTTCCAGTTGTAGCTTCGGTGTCAGGTGAACCGATATCCAAGCGAGGCTGCCTGGGTGGCAAGTGCGGCGACATTCTGGCGGATGCGGTCCTGCAGAACGGCGGCCATCTCGGGATATTCCTCGAGCAGCCTATGGAACAGGGCGCGGGTGATGCGGATGACGTTGGAATCCTCGAGCGCGATGGCGGTATACTTGCGCTCCACCATGGTGGCCAGCGCCAGTTCCGACAGCATGGTGCCGGGCTCGGCGATCGCCTCGACCTTCGGCTTGCCGCCGCGCCCGAGCGTCGACAGTTCAAAGCGGCCGCGGGCGATGACATAGGCGCATTCGGCCGGTGATTTTTCGCGGAACAGCGCCTGGCCTGCGCCGATCGGCCGGTGCTCGGCGCCGAACGCGATCAGCCGCAGCTGGTCCTTGTCCAGATCCTGGAACAGCGGAACGGCGGACAGCAGTTCCATGTCATCGCTCAGCGCCATGCCGGTCCCTTTTCCTTACGGAATGATCTTGTAGCCGCCGTTCTCCGTGACCAGGATTTCCGCGGTGGAAGGATCCCGTTCTATCTTCTGGCGCAGGCGATAGACATGGGTTTCCAGCGTATGGGTGGTCACGCCGGAATTGTATCCCCAGACTTCTTCAAGCAGAACGTCGCGGGTCACCACCTTCTGGCCGGCGCGGTAGAGATAGCGGATGATCGCCGCTTCCTTTTCCGTCAGGCGGATCTTCTTGCCGTCGTCGGTGGTCAGCAGTTTCTGGCTCGGCTTGAACAGATAGGGGCCGACCGTAAACGTGGCATCCTCGCTCTGCTCGTGCTGGCGCAGCTGGGCGCGGATGCGGGCCAGCAGCACGGCAAAGCGGAACGGCTTGGTCACATAATCGTTGGCGCCGGCTTCCAGGCCCAGAATGGTGTCGCTGTCGGTATCGTGCCCGGTCAGCATGATCACCGGCGCCTTGAAGCCGCCCTTGCGCAGCAGTTTCACCGCCTCGCGCCCGTCCATATCCGGCAGGCCGACATCCATGATCATCAGGTCGATCTGGCCATTGCGCGCCGCCTGCATGCCCTTGGTGGCGTTCGATTCCTGCTGCAGCACGAATTCTTCGTAGAGCGACAGCTGCTCCACCAGGGTGTCGCGCAGGTCGTCGTCATCATCGACCAGAAGGATGGTGCGTGCCGTCATGAAGTTCGGTCTCCCTATCGCTGCGATCCATGCCGTCACAGGCCTTGCTCCGGTCCCTTTGGCGAAACCAGAGCGCAGTTGTCTTTGCCAGCTGGCTATGAATACAATTGAAATCACAGGCAAAGCAAAAACTTGTGAGCATAATGCGTCGGGCCAGCGAAAAAGCGAAGACAAAAAAGCCGGATATCCTCGTCCGCGTCAGCCCACGCGACAGGACCAAGGCGATCCTGAGGGTCGGGCCGGTCGCCATGCGGGCCGCCCTTGGCCGATCCGGCCGGACCGTGCTGAAGCGCGAAGGCGACGGCGCCACGCCGATGGCTGCGATGCGGCTGCTTTCCGGCTTCGTGCGGCGCGACCGGTTTCGGGCACCGATCAGTCCCTTGCCCCTGAGGTCGATCACCGGCGGCATGCTGTGGTGCGATGCGCCCGGCCATGCGGCCTATAACCGCCCGGTCAGGGCGCCCTTTGCGGCCAGCCATGAGGACTTGCTGCGGGCCGATCATCTCTACGATGTCTGCCTGGTCCTGGACTGGAACCTGTTGCAGCGGCGGCGCGGCTGCGGCTCGGCGATCTTCTTCCATCTGGCCAAGCCAGGATATTCGCCGACCGAGGGCTGCATCGCCGTCAGCGCCTGCGACATGCGCCGCCTTCTGCCTCTGCTGCACAAAGGCCGGGTGGTGCGGGTGATGTGAGGCCGGATCGGTAAAGATTGCCGGTCCGGCCTTAAAATCCTGCCGGCAGGACCTATCTAGGACAGGCACCCCGTCACCTACGGGCTTGCATGGCGTGCCTGGTGGCATTCATCCGTCATCAGCCAGGACAGCCCCTCAGGCCCCGTCCGTTTCATTTGCCAATTCATGGGAGATATCCATTTGATCGACCAAGCCCATATGAGCCTCAACGATGGCTCCCGGATCCCGCAGGTCGGGCTCGGCGTCTGGCAGACGCCGAATGACCAGGCCGCACCGGCCGTCAAGGCGGCGCTCGAGGCGGGCTATCGCCATGTCGATACGGCCGCCATCTATGAAAACGAAGAAGGCGTTGGCCAGGGCATCCGCCAATCCGGCCTTGCCCGCGGCGAGATCTACCTCACCACCAAGCTGTGGAACAGCGAGCAGGGTTTCGATTCGACGCTCAAGGCCTTCGATGCCAGCCTGAAGCGGCTCGGCACCGACTATGTCGATCTCTACCTGATCCACTGGCCGTCGCCGCATCGCGGCCTGTTCGTCGATACCTGGAAGGCATTCATCCGGCTGAAGGAGGAAGGCCGGGCGAAATCGATCGGCGTCTCGAATTTTGATCCCGAGCACCTGGACAAGATCATCGCCGAGACCGGCGTGGTGCCGGTGATCAATCAGATCGAATTGCATCCGGATTTCCAGCAGAAGGCCCATCGCGCCTTCCACGAGCAGCATGGCATCGTCACGCAATCCTGGAGCCCGCTCGGCCAGGGCAGACTGCTCAGCCATCCGGTGATCGGCCGGATTGCCGAAAGCCATGGCCGCACGCCGGCCCAGGTGATCATCCGCTGGCATATCGACAACGGTCTCGTCGTTATCCCGAAATCGGTGACGCCATCGCGCATCGTCGAGAATTTCAAAGTGTTCGACTTCACGCTGACAGCCGACGATCTGGGCGAACTTGCCAAGCTCGACAGCGGCTCGGCCCGTATGGGCCCGGATCCGAAAACCGCGACGTTCTGATCGCCCGCGCCACAAAGTCTGCATAACGACCCAAGACCCGCATCGCCCCGGCGTTGTGGGTCTTGTTGTGTGGCGCTAGGATTGCCGGAGACGACATATCATTCAAGGCGCGCTGCGGCGGAAGGGGCATGGCATGCGGATACTCTCGTTGAACGCCTGGGGCGGCACCCTGCACGCGCCGCTGATGGATTATCTGGCCGCCGCGGACCCCGACATTCTGTGCCTGCAGGAGGTGGTGAGCAGCGCCGTTGCCGCGGCCGACTGGCTGGTTTACCGGGACCGCGACGTCGAACTGCCGCAACGCCCCCATCTGTTCGACGAGATCCGGGCAGCCCTTCCCGGGCATGACGGATCCTTCCATCCGACCTCGCGCGGCGAACTCTTCGACGGTGACAGGGCCGTGCCCTGCGAGTTCGGGCTGGCAACCTTCGTGCGCCGGGGCCTTCCGGTGATCGGCCAGGCTGTCGGCTTCGTGCACGGGGCATTCTCGCCCGATGGCTGGGGGCCGCATCCGCGGGCCCGCAATGCCCATTGCCTGCGGGTCTTCGATTATGACAGGGGTTTTGCCGTCACCGTGGCGCAGATGCACGGCTTGCGCGACGTGGCCGGCAAGGGCGACATGCCGGAGCGCGATGCGCAGGCAGAGGCGCTCGTCGCCCTGATCCGGCAGGTCTGGCCCGGTCATGAAAGGCTCGTCGTGTGCGGCGATTTCAACGTGCTGCCGGAAAGCCGGATCTTCGCGACGCTGGCGGGGCTGGGTTTGACCGATCTCGTCGTTTCGCGCGGATTTGCCGATACGCGCACATCATTCTATCGCAAGCCGGGACGCTTTGCGGACTACATGCTGGTCACGCCTGAGGTCGAGGTGGTGCGGTTCGACGTGGTCGAGCAGCCGGAGGTCTCCGACCACAGGGCCTTGCTGCTGGACCTGCGCTAGTGTTGATCGCCGCGATATGCCGCGGCGATCAGGGAGCTTTTAGGACTGCCGGGATGCCGGCTATTTCCACTCGCGGATATCGACGAAATGGCCGGCAATGGCGGCGGCGGCGGCCATGGCCGGCGACACCAGATGGGTGCGGCCCTTAAAACCCTGGCGGCCTTCGAAATTGCGGTTCGAGGTCGAGGCGCAACGCTCGCCCGGCTTCAGCCGGTCGTCGTTCATCGCCAGGCACATCGAGCAGCCCGGCTCGCGCCAGTCGAAGCCGGCCGCCTTGAAGATCGTGTCGAGGCCTTCGGCTTCGGCCTGTTCCTTGACCAGGCCCGAACCCGGCACGATCATCGCCGAGACGGTCGAGGCCACGGTGCGGCCCTCGACGACCTTGGCCACTTCGCGCAGGTCTTCGATGCGGCCATTGGTGCAGGAGCCGATGAACACCCGGTCGATGGCGATATCGGTGATCCTGGTGTCCGGCTTCAGGCCCATATAGTCGAGCGCCCGCCATTTCGAGGTGCGCTTGTTCTCGTCTTCGATCAGGTCCGGGTTCGGCACCACGCCCTGGACGGAGACGACGTCCTCCGGCGAGGAGCCCCAGGAGACGATAGGCGGCAGGTCGGCGGCGTTCAGCACGACGACGCGGTCGTAATGGGCGCCCTCGTCGGTCTGCAGGGTCTTCCAGTATGCGATCGCCTGTTCCAGCTCTTCGCCCTTCGGCGCGCGCGGCTTGCCCTTGATATATTCGAAGGTCTTTTCATCGGGCGCGATCAGGCCGGCGCGGGCGCCGCCTTCGATCGTCATGTTGCACACCGTCATGCGGCCTTCCATCGACAGGGCGCGGATCGCCTCGCCGGCAAATTCGATGACATGGCCGGTGCCGCCGGCCGTGCCGATTTCGCCGATGATGGCCAGAATGATGTCCTTGGCGGTGACGTGGTCCGGAAGGACGCCGTCGACCCGCACCAGCATGTTCTTGGCCTTCTTCTGGATCAGCGTCTGGGTGGCCAGAACGTGCTCGACCTCCGATGTGCCGATGCCGTGGGCCAAAGCCCCGAAGGCGCCGTGCGTCGAGGTGTGGCTGTCGCCGCAGACGATGGTCATGCCGGGCAGGGTGAAGCCCTGTTCCGGGCCGACGATGTGCACGATGCCCTGGCGCTTGTCGCTGGCCGAGTAATATTCGACGCCGAATTCGGCCGCGTTCTGGGCAAGCGCTTCCACCTGGATGCGGCTTTCCTCGTTCTTGATGCCGAGATGGCGATCCGGCGAGGTCGGCACGTTGTGGTCGACGACGGCCAGCGTCTTTTGCGGCGCGCGCACGGCGCGGTGGGTCATGCGCAAGCCTTCAAACGCCTGCGGGCTCGTCACCTCATGCACGAGGTGGCGATCGATATAAAGAAGACAGGTGCCGTCGGCCTGGCTGTCGACCAGATGGTCGTCCCAGATTTTATCGTAAAGGGTGCGGGGTGCGCTCATGATTGTGACATCCAATGGAGAGGTGAAAGGGGGTCGTGAACTGCGAAGACCATCGACGCAAACGTCGGACGGTCCGTGCCGGCGGCTTTTACGAAAGGCGGCCGGTGAGTGCCCCGAAAACGCGCGCGAAAAAGCGGGCCGGCAGGCGCTTGTGGTCCTGCAGCACGTAGATATCAGGCGCGAGACATCCGAATTTCGATCCCATGACCGCTTCCATAGCAGTTTAGAATTGTTCCGGCAATAATTTTGCTGCAGCCCGGCCGCAGCCTGCCGATGCCGGTTGCGGCGGTCCGCAACGGCTTGAGCAAGGGGGCACGCTCGCATCGACGCTGAATTCCGAATTTATTTCGCAATCGATGGAATGAGAGGGATGGCAATATCGTATACCTTGTTATGGACCCAGATCGGCGCAACTTCGACATCATCGGGCAGCTGGCTTCGCTCAGGCGTTATGCGCGCTCGCTGGTGCGCGATCCGGGCGATGCCGAAGATCTCGTGCATGATGCGCTGGTCAAGGCCTATGAGCGCCGGCTGACGTTCAAGGCCGGCGCCAACCTTCGCGGCTGGCTGCTCTCCATCGTCCACAATACCTATGTCGATGCGCGCCGGTCCCATGCGGCCCGCAAGCGCCGCGACGATGCGCTCCAGGTCGAAGGCGAGCCGCTGCAGCCGGCGTCCCAGGAAGATGCCCTGCATCTCGCCCAGATCCGCGAGGCCTTTCTGTCTCTGCCGCTCGAGCAGCGCGAAGCGCTGCATCTCGTTGCCATCGAGGACATGTCCTATCAGGCGGCGGCGGATACGCTGGGGATTCCGGTCGGCACCCTGATGTCGCGGGTGTCGCGGGCCCGGGCGAAGCTTAGAACCTACGAAGACGACGCCGGCGCGCGGTCCCATCTCAAACTCGTCGGAGGCGGCAATGACTGACATGCCGATACTGGACACGGAACTCGACGCCTATGTGGACAATCAGCTCGATCGAGCGGCCCGTATCCGCGTCGAGCGCTATCTCGGCAAGAATCCGGACGCGGCGGCCCGCGTCATGGCGGATACGGCGATCCGCAACCATCTGCGGCTGGCCATGGACTTGGACAGTGGCTTGCAGCGGGCGGAAACCCGCGAGGCCGCCCGGCGCCTGTCGGCCGGGCTTGGCCAGAAGCGCCTGTGGACCAAACTGCAGCGCATTGCGGCCATGGGCCTTCTGCTCACCACCGGCTGGATCGCCAGCTCGTATTTCGGACCGTTTGCGGCGACCAGCGTGATTGCCTCCGTCCATCCGCCTGCTTTCGTCGACCAGGCGATCCAGGCGCACCAGACCAGCTTGCTGCGCGCCAGCATGCTGTCTCAGCCGGAGACCGCGAAGCTTGATGTCGATGACATAAGGTCGGCCACGGCCATCGTTCTGCCGAAGCTGCCGGACAGCTGGGCCGTCGTCGACGTGCAGGTTTTCCCGTCCAACTTCGGCCCCAGCGTCGAACTGTCGATCAAGACCTCCGATGACCAGCGACTGTCGCTGTTTGCGGTGCGCCCGGGGTTTTTCGCGGTCGAAAAGGTCGCCAGCGTCAATGTCGCCAGTGGCGAGGCGGCCTATTGGCAGATCGGCGAGGTCGCCTATGCGCTGGTGTCCAGTCAACCCAATAGCGGCCTCTTGGACGAAGCCGCCCTCTTGAGCAAAACCCTTTACTGATCCAACAGGAGATTTCCATGCACCAGGACGAACAGCGCTTCGGCGCAACAACGGCTCCCCATTCGGGTGTCATCTTCGACGAGGCCCTGCGCCAGCACATGCTGCGCGTCTATAACTATATGGGCGCCGGCCTGCTGATCACCGGTCTCGTTGCCTTCATCGTCGGCAATGTTCCGGCCCTTTACGTGCCGATCTTTTCGTCGCCGCTGAAATGGGTGGTGATGCTGGCGCCGCTCGCCTTCGTCTTTTTCTTCTCGTTCAAGATCCAGACCATGTCGGCCTCAACCGCGCAGTTCGCCTTCTGGGCCTTCTGCGCCGTGATGGGCCTGTCGCTGGCCTCTGTTTTCCTGGTGTTCACCGGCGCCAGCATCGCCCGCACTTTCTTCATCGCGGCAACCATGTTCGGCGCCACCAGCCTCTATGGCTACGTGACCAAGCGCGACCTGACGCAGTTCGGATCGTTCCTGATGATGGGCCTGATCGGCGTGATCATCGCCAGCGTCGTCAACATCTTCCTCGGCTCGTCGGCCCTGCAGTTCGCCATCTCGCTGATCGGCATCGCCGTATTCGTTGGCCTGACGGCCTATGATACCCAGAACATCAAGAGCCAGTTTGCCGAAAACATCGACCAGGAATCGCAGCAGAAGATGGCCGTGTTCGGCGCTCTGTCGCTGTTCCTCAACTTCGTCAATATTTTCCAGCTGCTGCTGCACTTCACGGGCGAGCGCGAGTAGGGTCTCGCCCAAATCGCAGGCGTCTTGCCGCGGCCGTCCCCATCCGGGGCGGCCGTTTGCTTGTGCCGTGTGTCTGCTGGGTGTCACGGGACGGAAGGCCAGCGCCTGTCCCCGGCCGGCGCCACTTCTGGCGACGGCGCTTCAGATTACATGGTGTACCAGAGGCGCGGATTGTCGCCGGACTGGATTTTGACCCAGCGCAGATCGGTCGACTTCCAGGGCTTGATGCTGCTGGTGCGATTGTCGAGCACCAGGTCGCCCTGGCTGGTCTTGACGACCAGCACGGCATGGCCTTCGCCGCTGCCGGTATGGGCAACCGCAATGCGCAGCGCCCGCGGCGACCAGCCGAGCGCGATCAGCCGACGGCGCTTGGTCAGCGCATAATCCTCGCAGTCGCCGGACTGGGCGCCGACCTGCCAGACGTCGCCGTCGATGCGGTTGGCATCGTTGGTCGGGCGGATCGCGCGGTTGACGCTGTCGTTGATCCGCTTCAGCTGGCCCTGGCGATAGGAGGACAGGGCAACGGTTGCGGCACCATAGCTGCGGCTGCAGTCGCCGGGGTTCTGCAGGCAGAACCGCACATGAGCGAAGGGTGCCAGGGTCGGCTTGTTGGCGACGATATAGCTGACGCTGGGCGCGTTCAGCAGGTTGCGGGCAAAGCCACCGGGACCGGCCGCCTGGGCGGGCTCAACACCCAGAACGATCATCGCCGAGAGGGCGGCTACGTTGAGATATTTTTTCCACATGTGCTTGTCCCCGTTCCAAGGTCTCGTCGGGCGCCTTGTTGTGCGCTCTTTGCCTGCGAGAACCCTACACGCCGGCCTTTGCAGCCCGCTTAAGTGGAAAGAGACAATTTTACGGAAATGCGATTTTTGTGGAAACGGCCAGGTGTCAGCGGGCGGTCAGGCCCGCGCGGCGGTATCTCCAGAATGCTCGCAAGGACAGGCGTCAGCGCTCGAACTTGGCTCGCATGCGCTGCTCCAGCCGGCGCAGCGCCAGGGACAGGCCGATGGTCAGCAGCAGGTAGATGTAGGTGACGATCGAATAGGTCTCGAAAAAGCGGAAGGAGCCCGCCGCATAGACCTTGCCCATCTGGGTGATGTCGGCGACGCCCAGCACCGAGACCAGCGAACTGTCCTTGACCATCGAGACGAAATCGTTGGAGAGCGGCGGAAAGATCACCCGCACGGCCTGCGGAAAGACCACCAGGCGAAAGCGTTGATATCGGTTGAGCCCCAGCGACTTGGCCGCCTCGATCTGGCCCCCATCGACCGACTGGATGCCGGCCCGAAAGATCTCGGCAATGAACGAGGAATAGCCGATGGTGAGCGCGAAGATCGCCCGCCACATCAGCGAGAGGTCGCGGACCTGCAGCGGCTCGACCCAGCCGGCATTGACCAGCGGCGTCATCAACCCGTTGATCAGGGCCACCAGGCCCGGCGCGCCGACAAAGGCGACGTAGAACAGCAGCACGAGAATGGGAATGCCGCGGATCACCTCGATATAGAAGCGGGAGAACTGGCGCAGGATGAGGCTGTCGGACATGCCGAGCAGGGCGATGACCAGGCCAAGGGCTGTCGCCAGCGCAAAGCTTACCAGCGTCACCAGGACGGTGACGGTGATGCCGGCACCGACGATCGAAAACACCTGGCCATAGAGATCGTTGACGGCGATGACCCCCGCCACGCCGGCTGCCAGAATGGCAAGCGCCACCAGCCACCAGGGATAGTCGGCCTTCTTGGCGCCCTTGGGGAGTGTCTGGAAACCCATCAGTCCCGCACGCCGGCGGCGTTAGCCAGGAGACCGTCACCTGGCTCCCATCTGATTGGACTTCCTTCGCTGAGGTGGTAGCCCCACATCCGCCTGCCGGCACCTTCTCCCCGCAGGCGGGGAGAAGGGCTTACGCCATAACCGTCAAACCCGATTTCGCCGTTCGAGCGTGGCGCGTTCCCTCTCCCCGCCCGCGGGGAGAGGGCTAGGGTGAGGGGCAGGGCCACAGGCGGGCATCCAACAGGCGGCAACCGTTTCATTGGCCCATCTTGTAGTCGAGGAACCAGGTCTTGTTGAGCGCGTCCATGGTGCCATCGGCCTTCATCGCGGCGATTGCCGCATTGATCGGTGCCACCAGGTCGGAGCCCTTGGCGAAGATGAAGCCGAAATCTTCCGAGCCGAGCGGTTCGCCGATCAGCTTCAGCCCGCCGTTCGAGGCATCGACATAGCCCTTGCCGGCCGTGCCGTCGGTCAGCACCAGGTCGACATCGCCGGTTTTCAGGGCCTGCACGGTGGCGCCGAAGGTTTCCATCAGCTTGATGCGCGGGTTCTGCTCGTTGCCGTCCAGCACTTCATAGACGGCGGTATAGAAGGGCGTCGTGCCGGGCTGGGCGCCGATCAGGCCGCTCTCAAGCGCCGCAAAGCTCTTGGCGTCGGTAAAGCGGCTCTCGTCGCCGCGCACCAGCATGAATTGCTGCGAGCGCATGTAGGGATCGGAGAAGTCGACCTTGTCCTTACGCTCGTCCTTGATGGTGATGCCGGTCATGCCGATATTATACTGTCCGTCGGACACCGCCTGGATCATCGCGTCCCAGCTGGTGTTCTGGTACTCGACCTTGAAGTTCAGCCGCTTGGCGATGTCGTTCATCGCGTCATATTCCCAGCCGATCGCCTTGCCGCTCTTCGGGTCGACGAATTGCAGCGGCGGATAGGCATTCTCGGTGACGACCGTGACGGTCCTGCCGCCGAGATCCGGCAGATCGGATGCGCGTCCGGCGAAGGGCACGAGAGCAAGGGCGGTCAGCCCGGCAAGGATGGCGCGGCGCAACGGCATGGGTGGATCTCCTGGAACGGCTGAGACCAAAGTGTCACGAAATCTTCGTCGCTGGCAAGAGCAGGCCATTCCAATTGCGGGGCGCGGTTTGAAATACCGCGCCCCGTCCACCATGGCGGATAGGATTGTTCGTCCGCCTCAGCTGACGGCGCGCTTCAGGGGCTTCAGATGCCGGACGACCAGCAGGTCAAGCAGCAGCACGGCCAGCAGCACGGCGCCGCTCAGCGGAAAGAGCAGCGAGACCGCCAACATGACGATGGCACCGGTTTTCCACAGCGGGCCTGGCTCTGAAACCGGGGCAAACAGGCGGGCGGCGCCGGCCGGCCGGCGCTTCCACCACATCACGATGCCGCTCACCGACAGGAAGATGACCGACAGACAGTAGATGGTCACCAGGGCGATGTTCCAGACGCCCATGTCGCCTTCGTGGAAGGCGATGCCGACCGCCATGGCCTTGCCGGCCGCGCCGTAATCGGCAAAGCCGACATCGGCCAGGACCTTGCCGGTATAGCGGTCGATATGGACGGTGCGGTCGGAGGTGGGGTTGGCGCTATCGTTGCTCATCGTGTCGCGGGAGATCGTCCAGACGCCGGCCTCGTCGGCCGGAAAGCCCAGCTGGAAGCGCTGGTCGAAGCCGATCGAGCGGGCGAAGGCGGTGATGCCGTCGAGATCGACGGGCTGGCCGTCCGGCAGGCCGGTGACGCCGGCATCAGAGCCTGAGGCAGGCATCGGCGTCTGTTCGAGCGTCCACGGGACCTCCTTGATGCCGCCATGGTTCATCGAGGCATGCGTGGCGTCGGACAAGGGCACATTGTCCCATTTCGCCGCCGGGAA
This sequence comes from Rhizobium sp. CG5, assembly GCF_023701945.1. Classification (GTDB taxonomy): domain Bacteria; phylum Pseudomonadota; class Alphaproteobacteria; order Rhizobiales; family Rhizobiaceae; genus Allorhizobium. The sequence goes on along the minus strand of NZ_JABAEF010000010.1, from coordinate 200,857 downwards.
GGTGCTCCAGGCCTGGGTGTATTTCTCACCCCAGATACCGGCCCAGGTGAGGCCCGACAGCAGGAAGATGAGCAGGATCATTGACGCATAGACGCCAACCGTCATATGCAGCGACTTCCACCATTGCCGACCCCTGGCCGAGAATTGCGGCACAAGGACGCTGACAAGCCGCACGCCGTCGCGCGGCCACCAGAGATAGAGGCCGGTGACGATCAGAACGACGGCGAAGCCGGCGGCGATTTCGATCAGCCGGTCGCCGACCGTGCCGATCAGCAGCGTGCCGTGGATGAGGTTGGCCAGGTCGTAGAGAGCATCGCGCCGGTCCCATTGTCCGAGCGCCTGCCCCGTATAGGGGTCGACGGCGACCATGGTCGAGGCGTCGCCGGCATTGACGCGGAAGACGGCGGCGCCGTCCGGCGTGCGCGGTGCGATATATTGCACCAGGCTGCCGCCCGGCACCGTTGCAAGCGCGGCGTCTGCCTGTTGCGACACCGCGACCTGGTTGGCGGACGGGGTGACCGTATAGACCTTTTCGCCGTCGCGGCCGACCAGCACCGCCGACCAGAGCATGATCAGCCCCGTGACGGCCAGCATGATCAGGAAAGGCGCGACATAGAGGCCGGCATAGAAATGCCAGCGCCAGGCGGTGAAGTAGAAGCGTCGGGAGAGCGTCGCCGTCGCCGGCTTGGCCGGATTGTCAGTCAGGAGTGTCATGGGGTCCTCACGGGATTTGAAGGGTCTCGATGGATCTGTTGCCGGCGGCGATGTCGGCCAGCGCCTCCGGCTGCAACAGGGTGACGATTTCGGGGTGGGTGAAGTCGATCAGACCGGCGCGCTTCAGCCGGGTGAAACAACGGCTGACGGTTTCCACCGTCAGACCGAGCCAGTCGGCCAGGTCGCCGCGGGTCGGGTGCAGGTTGAAGCAGAGCTTGCCGCGCTTGGCGCCCCTGGCCGGTCGGACAAACTGGCCGGCCAGATCCAGGATGGCCGACGCCACGCGCTCGGGCGCCGTCTTGCGGCCAAGCAGGGTTGCATGCGCCTGGGCGCGCAGCACCATCTGTTCCAGGCCATGCTCCAGGGTTGACGGATCGGGGTCGACGATCGGCTCGAGGGTGGCGAAACTCAGCGCTTCCGCCGTGCAGCGATTGAACTCGCCGATGCCGATGCCGAGCATCCGGCCGGGGCCGATCATGTCGATGATCTGTCGTCGGCCGTCCGGCAGGGACTGGGAGAGGGCGACGCAGCCTTCGATCACGCGGTAGAGCGGAGCGCGCGCATAGCCCTGTAGGAAAAGGGCGGTGCGTGGCGGAAGCCTGTGAACGGTTGCGCAAGCGCGCCCGGCTGGCGTTTCAGTGGGCAATCGTGACGGCAGCGCGCGTGCGTCGGCCGCCGGGAGGGTGAAGTGTAGCATGACGATATCCGGCGTTCAGGCCGGTCTCGCATGCTGATGCGGGCTACCGACCTTGACCAAAGATTCCGGACACAGGCGGGTAATCGCTCATGGGTCCAGGCTCAGACAACAGCCGGATAAGGTGGCGCGCGGGGCGCTGCATTGGGGGGGAAGATATGGCGATGGAAGGCCTCGAAGCGCGGCGGCAGCAGCGTTTCGGCGAAGATCGGCAGCCGGGCGCCGGCCATATCGGCAGGCGTCGGGAGCAGGGCGGAGGCGGATATCAGACAGGCTTCGCAATCGCCCACCGCCAGATGGCCCTTGTGCTTGCCGTCCTCTTCGTGGCCGGGCAGGCAGAGCTCGGGAAGGGTGCCATCCGGCAGCGTCAGGGCGGCAAGCTCGGCCGGCGACAGGCTGGATGGCGTGAGGGTGGGCGTGCGGTGGGCAAAGCCGACGGCAATGAGCGCGATCACGCAAAGCGTGCGCGTCAGCATCTGCCATAGGGTGGCTCTGTTTCGCATCGTTGATCCCCAGTCCGTCGGAACAGTTATCAGCCTGATTTGAGAGACGCAAGCCGGACGTGGTGCCGCAGGGGGCAACAAAAAAGGCGGCCCGAAAGCCGCCTTTTCATCAATCCCGACTAGGGAGATCTTATTCTGCAGCGCCTTCGGCAGGAGCAGCGGCTTCTTCAGCAGCCTTTGCAGCGGCTGCTTCTTCAGCGGCCTTGGCTTCTGCGGCTTCGGCAGCTGCCTTTTCGGCGGCCAGGGCCTGGGCTGCTGCGACCTTTTCGGCTTCCAGACGGGCCTTTTCTTCAGCCACGGCGGCGCGTTCGGCGTCGTTCAGCTTGCGGGCGCGCGTGCCGGTATCTTCAACGATACGGGCCGACTTGCCGCGACGATCGCGCAGGTAGTAGAGCTTGGCGCGACGGACCTTACCGCGGCGAACGATTTCGACGCTTTCGACCAGCGGCGAATAAACCGGGAATACGCGCTCGACGCCTTCGCCGTAGGAGATCTTGCGAACGGTGAAGCTCTCGTTGATGCCGCCGCCCGAGCGTGCGATGCAAACGCCTTCATAGGCCTGTACGCGGGTACGGTTGCCTTCCTTGACGGTGACGTTGACGCGGAGCGTGTCGCCTGCGGAAAATTCCGGGAGCTTACGCTTGGCTTCGATCTTGGCGGCCTGTTCGGCTTCCAGCTGCTGAATGATGTTCATGTCTAACCTCAGGTTCTTCTGAAACAGCCAGAGCGCTCAACCACATTCCTTTGGACGAAGCCTCCGGATGCGCCCGTTGACGGGGCGGGAGCGAATACGCATGCTCTTTGTTTGTTGGCAGACGGGACTAAAGCCCATTTCCGACGCGGCCAATACACCAAACGGCACGGCTTGTCATCCCTTGCGGCGCATTTTTATCGATGCTTGCTGAGCCCGATCGGCTTGCGATATCCGGCGTGAGGCTTTATCGCTGCCCGATCACGGAGAACCGCTTTATGTCGATTGCAATGATGGGCCTGTTGTTTGTTGCCGGATTTTTCTCCGGCGTCGTCAATGCGATTGCCGGCGGTGGCACGTTCCTGACCTTCGGGGCGCTGACGCTGGCCGGCCTGCCGCCGATCTCGGCCAATGCGACCTCGTCGATCGTGCAGTTTCCCGGCTATATCACCTCGACGCTTGCCTATGCCCGCGAGATCAGAACCTTGTGGAAGCTGGCGCTGGCGCTCGGCCTCGTTTCGGCGCTGGGGGCGCTCGGCGGCGCGCTGTTCCTGGTCTCGCTGTCCAATCCGGCCTTCCGCGGCATGGTTCCGTGGCTGCTTTTGGCCGCCACTGCCGTCTTTGCCGCGGGTCCTTGGCTGCGTCCGAAAAACACCGGCGAAAGCCATGCTGCCACGCCGCTCGGCCTGGTCACGCAGACGGCGACCTCGTTTTACGGCGGCTTCTTCGGCGCCGGCATGGGCATCATGATGCTCGCCTCGCTGGGGCTTGCCAGCGGCGGCCCCTATCACCGCCTCAATGCGCTGAAGAATTTTCTGTCGATCATCATCGCCGCCGTGGCGATTGCCGTCTTTACGGCCGCAGGCGCCGTGTCCTGGTGGCATGCGCTGGTGATGGTGCCGGCCGTGGCGCTCGGCGGCTATGCCGGCGTCAGCCTTGCCAAGCGCGTGCCGCAGGAAGTGCTGCGCTGGCTGGTCGTGGCCGCCGGCACGGGGCTCGCCATCTATTATTTCATCACCGGCTGAGACTGAAGGAACGGCGCCGTCAGGGCTTGGCGCCGGGCGCTGATTTTTCGTCCTTGAGCAGGTCGGGCCGGCGCTCTTGCGTCAGTTGCAGCGCCTGCGCGTGTCGCCATTTTTCGATTGCCCCGTGATTGCCCGAGGTGAGGATCGCCGGGATCTCGCGGCCCTCGAAGGCCTGCGGCCGCGTATAATGCGGATGCTCCAGCAGGCCGCCCTCGAAGCTTTCGTGCACGCCGGAAAGATCGTTGCCCATGACGCCGGGCAGGATGCGCACCACGGCGTCGAGCAGGGTCAGGGCCGCCGGCTCGCCGCCCGACAGGATATAGTCGCCGATCGACACTTCCTCCAGCGCCCGCGCGTCGATGACGCGCTGGTCGACGCCTTCGAAGCGGCCGCAGACGATCACCACGCCATCGCCGGTGGCCAGTTGCCGGACCCGTTCCTGGGTCAGCGGCCGCCCGCGCGGGCTCATCAGCAGGCGCGGCCGTCCGTCATCTGTCGAGACATGATCGATGGCGCTGGCCAGAACGTCCGGCTTCAGCACCATGCCGGCGCCGCCGCCGGCCGGCGTGTCGTCGACACTGCGGTGCTTATCGGTGGCGAAGTCGCGGATCTGCACGGCCTCCAGCGACCATTGCCCGCGCTCCAGCGCCCGGCCGGCCAGCGAATGGCCGAGATGGCCGGGAAACATGTCGGGGTAAAGGGTCAGGATTGTGGCCCGGAAGGTCATGGCGGGCGATCAGTCCTCGTCCGGAAACGGCGGGTTTCCAGCGCTGCTGAAGGGTTCCTCGCCATCGTCCTTGAGGCCGGCGGCGATCGGGTCGATCAGCAGGCGGCCGCCCTCCAGGTCGATTTCCAGCACGGCGGCTTCCGAAAAGGGAATGAGCACCGGGCGCTTGCCGGGACCCTTGATTTCCAGCAGGTCGCCGGCGCCGAAATCGTGCACGGCGCTGACGGCGCCATAGTTCAGGCCGGCCGCATCATGCACGTCGAGGCCGATCAGGTCGGCATAATAGAATTCATCATCATCAAGTTCGTCGTCGGGCAGGGCTTCGCGCTCGATATAGAGCTCCAGTCCGTTCAGCGCCTCGGCGGCATTGCGATCGTTGATGCCGCGAAAGCGCACGACCACCACGGTTTTGGCCTCGCGGATCTCAAGGATCTCGAAGACGCGGCCGTCCATGCTGTGCAGCTTGCCGTAATCGCCGAGCGACAGCGGTTCGGCGGTGAAGGACTTGACCCGGACCTCGCCGCGCAGGCCCTGGGCAGCACCGATCACGGCCATCAATACGGGGTTTTCGAGCGTGGTCATCTCAGCAGGCATCCAGTTCCGGCGGTCGATTTGGTCGCTTCTTTTTAAATTGAAGCGGGCAAAATAGAAACAACAAACGGGCGGCATGAGACATGCCGCCCGTTGCATCCATATCCCGTCAGGGATTTATTCGGCAGACGAGGCTTCTGCAGCGGCGGCAGCGAGCTCTTCAGCCTTCTGCTGGCGTTCGGCAACGCGCTCGACGGCCTTCTTGCCCGGCTTTGCCTTGATCAGGTTGCTGCGGGTCGGACGGTTGGCAAGGCCAGCCTGGTCGAGGAAGCGCAGGACGCGGTCGGTCGGCTGGGCGCCGTTGTCCATCCAATGCTTGATGCGTTCGGCGTTCAGCTCGACGCGCTTTTCATTGTCCTTGTCCAGCATCGGGTTCCAGGCGCCGACCTTTTCCAGGAAGCGGCCATCGCGCGGGCTGCGGGCGTCGGCAACGACGATCTGGTAATAAGGGCGCTTCTTGGAACCGCCGCGGGCGAGACGAATTTTCAATGGCATTTCAGTACTCCTTGGTGCTTTCTGGGGCCGCCTGGTTCAGGCGGTTTGTTCCGTTGTGCTGTCGTAGTCGGCAGCGATGGCTTCATGATGCCGGATGACTTCCCTGATGATGAAGTTCAGGAATTTTTCTGCGAAATCCGGGTCCAGATGGGCGTCCTTCGCCAGGCGGCGAAGCCGTTCGATCTGGTATTCCTCGCGCGCCGGGTCGGCCGGCGGCAAATCGTATTGGGCTTTGAGAACGCCGACCGCCTGGGTGCAGCGGAAGCGTTCGGCCAGCATGTGCAGAAGGGCCGCATCAATATTGTCGATCGACTGGCGGTAGCCGGCCAACTGTTGCTTGACGCTGGGTTCAATCGTGCTCATCGCGCCCTCCTCACTTCTTCTTCGGCAGGCCGGGAAGGCCGGGGAAACCGCCGCCGAGGCCGGGCAGCTTCGGTGCGCCAAGGCCCGGCAGACCGCCGCCCATGCCCGGCATGCCGCCCGGACGGCCGAGGCCGGCCGCTTCGGCCTGCTTCTGCAGGGCTTCCAGCTGCTTGGGGTCGAGGCTGGACAGATCGGGCATGCCGCCCATTCCAGCCATTCCACCCATGCCGCCAAGACCCATCTTGGACGCCATGCCGCCCATCATCTGCTTCATCATGCCGCCCTTGCCCTTGGCGCCCATGGCTTTCATCATGTCGGCCATCTGGCGGTGCATCTTCAACAGCTTGTTGATGGCGGCCGCATCTGTGCCGGAACCGGCGGCGATGCGCTTCTTGCGGCTATGCTTCAACAGGTCGGGATTGGCGCGCTCGGCCTTGGTCATCGACTGGATGATGGCGATCTGGCGGCCGAACATGCGGTCGTCGAGGCCGGCGGCGGCCATCTTGTCCTTCATGCCGCCCATGCCGGGCATCATTCCCATGATGCCGCCCATGCCGCCCATCTTCTGCATCTGGCCGAGCTGGTCGGCCAGGTCGTTGAGGTCGAACTTGCCCTTGGCCATCTTGGCGGCCATGGCGGCGGCCTTTTCGGCATCGATATTTTCGGCGGCCTTTTCGACCAGCGAGACGATGTCGCCCATGCCGAGAATGCGGTCGGCGATGCGGCGCGGGTGGAACTCCTCGAGCTCCGACATCTTTTCGCCGACGCCGATCAGCTTGATCGGCTTGCCGGTGACGGCCCGCATCGAAAGCGCGGCACCGCCACGGCCGTCGCCGTCCATGCGGGTCAGAACCAGACCTGTGATGCCGACGCGTTCGTCGAAATTGCGGGCGAGATTGACGGCGTCCTGGCCGGTCAGCGCATCGGCGACCAGCAGGATTTCATGCGGATTGGAGCGCCGCTTGATCTCGGCCATCTCCATCATCAACGGTTCGTCGATATGGGTGCGGCCGGCGGTATCGAGGATGACGACGTCATGGCCGCCGAGCTTGGCTGCCTGCACGGCGCGCGCGGCGATATCGGTCGGCGACTGGCCTGGTATCACCGACAGGGTGTCGATGCCGGTCTGGACCCCGAGCTGGCGCAGCTGTTCCTGGGCGGCCGGGCGACGGGTGTCGAGCGAGGCCATCAGGACCTTCTTGCGGTCGCGATCGGTCAGCCGCTTGGCGATCTTGCCTGACGTCGTCGTCTTGCCGGAGCCCTGCAGGCCGACCATCATGATGACCACCGGGGCGGCGGCATGCAGGTCGATGCCCACGCCTTCCGAGCCCAGCATCTCGATCAGCTCGTCATGGACGATCTTGACGACCATCTGGCCGGGCTTGATCGACTTCAGGACGGCAGCGCCGACGGCCTTTTCGCGGACGCGGTCGGTAAAGCCGCGCACCACTTCGAGCGCCACGTCGGCTTCCAGAAGCGCACGGCGAACCTCCCGCAGGGCGGCGGAAACATCAGCTTCCGACAGCGCGCCACGGCCTGTCAGTCCATTCAGAATGGAACCAAGACGGTCCTGGAGGTTATCAAACATCGGCTCTTCCTTGTGGCTCAGGTCAAAACGGGGGAGACCAAAACCTCGTGTTTTTCCATGACGAAAACAAGACGCAAAGCCAAAAAGCACCCGAGGGCGCATCGCGCTGTCGGGTGTTGACCTCCGGGATCTCTTTATACCTTGACGGGTCCCGGTCGGCGGCTCGGAGTTCTTGTCTCGTCGCAGATTGGGGGCGATAAACAGCAAATCCGCCTGAAAGTCAACAATCGGCGAAAGATAGACCCAGAGATGCGCCGGGAATGTCTCGATTAGACCCCGATTTGACACTCGTCATTTTTTATATTTGCCTTGTTTATTCAAAATTGAATATTTCAAAGCATAGTCTCCATTAGCACAGAATTGGGCAGGGGATTTTCATGACGGAAACTACAATCAAGCGGCCTTTGTGGATTAGGATTACAGCCTATGGCTTTGCGGCCGTGCTGTTTGCCAGCGCCGCGATTGGGGGCACGGCCTGGTATCGCCAGTCGATGATGAACGATGAAGCGCTCAGCAAGGAATTGCGCAGCGACATTGCGCTGATCCAGACGGATATGGCGGCGCAGAAGAAGACGGCGTCGACCGTCGCCCTGGCGATCGCCGGCGAACCGGAAACCGCGGGTCTGATCGAAAGCAATGGGCGCGACGAGATCATCCGTCGCTTTTCAGGCAGCCTTCCGCAGATTGTCGAGGCCGGCGGCGTCCAGCTGATCACTTTCGTCAACGTCAAAGGCGAAGCGGTGGCGCGAATCCATGCGCCGGACAAGTTCGGCGATGACGTGACGGGCCGCCGCAAGACGGTGGTGCAGGCGCTTGCCACCGGCAAGCTGGTGGCCGGCACGGAGCCGGGACGCACGGCCGTCAGCATGTTCGCCTCGGCGCCCGTCGTGCGCGACGGCAAGGTGGTCGGCGTCGTCGATGCCGGCACCAGCCTGGCAAACGCCTATTTCAAGCCGATTGCCAGCCTGATCGAAGGCGAGATTTCCGTGCATATCCTGGTCGAGGGCAAGCTTGCGCAGCAGGCTTCGACCTTCAACGACAAGCCGCTGTTGACCGATGAACAGCTCCAGGCGGCCTTCGACGGCAAGCCGATCCAGGTGCCGATGTCGGAGGGCGGCCGTGATTTCGTCGTCGCCGGCGTGCCGTTCACCAATTTTTCCGGCGACAAGATCGGCGTGCTCTCGGTTGCCTCGGATGTCAGCTCCATTCTGGCCGGCAGCCGCCAGGCACTGTGGATGAGTTCGGTGGTCACCGGTCTGGTGGCGCTGATTTCCTCGCTCGGCTTCCTGCTGTTCGCCCGTTCGCTGGCCGGCGTCATTTCGCGCCTGACCGGAACCATGTCGCGACTGGCGGCCAACGATCTTGCCGCTCCGGTCGAGGGCGGCGAGCGTCCGGACGAAATCGGTGCCATGGCGCGGGCCGTGCAGGTGCTGAAGGACAAGGCCGTCAGGGCCGTGCAGCTTGAGGGCGAGGCCGAGAGCCATCGCAGCGAAACCGAGGCGCAACGCCGTCGCGCCGCCGATATCGAGCACCAGCGCAGTCAAGCCATGGCGGCGGCCACCACCGTTCTGGCCGGCGGTCTGAAGCATCTGGCAGCCGGCGATCTGTCCTTCCAGATCGGCCAGCCCCTGCCGGCGGAATTCGAGAGCCTGCGCACCGACTTCAACCTGGCTGTGTCGCAATTGCGCGAAACCTTGTCTGCTGTTGCCCATTCCGGCAGCGCCATCGACAGCGGCTCGCGCGAAATCAGCCAGAGTTCCGACGACCTGTCGCGGCGCACCGAGCAACAGGCCGCCTCGCTTGAGGAAACGGCTGCCGCCCTCGACCAGATCACCGTCAATGTCAGCAATTCTTCGAAGCGCGCCGAAGAGGCCCGCGTCGTGGCGATCCAGGCCAATGACAGTGCCCGGCAATCGGGCACCGTGGTGTCCAATGCGGTCGAGGCCATGGGCAAGATCGAGCAATCCTCGGGCCAGATCTCCAATATCATCGGCGTGATCGACGACATCGCCTTCCAGACCAACCTGCTGGCGCTCAATGCCGGCGTCGAGGCGGCGCGTGCCGGCGATGCGGGCAAGGGCTTTGCAGTGGTCGCCCAGGAAGTGCGCGAACTTGCCCAGCGCTCGGCCAAGGCCGCCAAGGAAATCAAGGAACTGATCCGCAATTCCAGCGATCAGGTCGGCAGCGGCGTCAAGCTGGTCAGTCAGACCGGCGAGGCGCTGAAGAAGATCGAAGAGTATATCGTCACGATCAACCGGCACATGGATGCCATCGCCACCTCGGCGCGCGAACAGTCGGTCGGCCTGTCCGAAGTCAATACGGCCGTCAACCAGATGGACCAGGTGACCCAGCAGAATGCGGCGATGGTGGAAGAAGCCAATGCGGCAAGCGCCACGCTGGCCAACGAGGCCGAGCGCCTGCGCGAGATGATCGGCCAGTTCCAGCTCGGCGATCCGCGTGCCACCCACGCGGCACCCCTTCGATCCGCAGCGGCCTGAAGCGCCCAGCCGGCGCGCCGCGCGGCGGTGGGGCCAAGCCGGAACGGATAGCATGTCTGACAAGGGACGCGGCGCTCTCGCAATGGAGCGCCGCGTTTTTTTTTGATGTCGAGCGACGGATCCCCTTGAGCAGGCGATCCCTCGATCGATGGTTCGCACGAATTCCACGACAGCCGGCTGGATGCGCCGCCCGCGATATCCCATATTTGGCCTAGCGCAGACCAACGGCAAACCAAGGTGATGATGCCCAAGCTCAAGAATCCCTATTATCACGGCCCCGTCTCCGACCATTTCGACGGAACGCGCTTTTTCAATCCGCAAGGCGTGGAGCCCGGTGGCTTTCGCGATCTGTTGAAATGGCAGTTCAATGGACAGCGCGCCCGCTGGCCGAAGCGTGTCACCAGCCCGCATGCGCCGGCAAAGCCGGTGAACCGGGTCGACGGTCAGGACCTGCGCGTCACGATGATCGGCCATGCCGGCCTGCTGATCCAGGTCGCCGGCCTCAATATCCTGACCGATCCCGTCTGGTCTGAGCGCGCCAGTCCGGTGTCTTTTGCCGGGCCGAAGCGGGTCGTGGCGCCGGGCATCGCCTTCGACGACCTGCCGCCGATCGACATCGTCATCGTCACCCACAATCACTACGACCATCTGGATCTGGCGACGCTTGCCCGGCTCTTCGAGGAGCATGGGCCGCATATCGTCACGCCGCTCGGCAATGACACGATCATCCACCGCGCCATCCCGGATGCCAAGATCTCCGACATGGACTGGGGCGACCGGCTGGACTATTGGGACGATCTGACCCTCCACGCCGAACCCTGCCATCACTGGTCGGCGCGCGGCACGCGCGACCGGCGCATGGCGCTGTGGGCGGCCTTCGTCATCTCGACACCGGCCGGCAAGATCTACCATGTCGGCGATACCGGCTTTCACGGCGGCATCAACTACCGGGCGGCCGCCGTCAAACACGGACCCTTCCGCCTCGCCAACCTGCCGTTCGGCGCCTATGAGCCGCGCTGGTTCATGCAGGGCCAGCACCAGAACCCCGACGAGGCTGTGCAGGGCCTGAAACTCTGCGGTGCGGCCTATGCCATCGGCCATCACTTCGGCACGTTCCAGCTGACCGACGAGGCCATCGACACGCCGGTCGAACACCTGCGCGCCGCGCTAGATCGCCATGGCGTGGAGCAGCACCGCTTCCGGCCGCTGCTTTCCGGTGAAGTCTTCGACGTTCCGCTGGACTGACGGCCAGGCCCCGCAATTTGTCGCAATGCAACATTTACAGCGGGCCGGCACTTTGCTCCTATGGGCGGCCGGCCGCGCCCCTGCGGCCCGTGACTTATACCAAGTGTCGATGATAGGAACCTATAGGATGGCTTATGGCAGGTCTCTGGCTAGGCGCGGTGCGCAGGGCGATGCTTATCGCATCGGCCAAGCGGCGCAACAACGCCAGAGGCCTGCCATAAGCCACCTTCGGCCGGCTTCTCGGACCTTCTGGCGTCGTCGAGCCCCTCGACCGATGCGCAAGCATCGCTCTTCGGACCTCTCCTCGCCAGCAGGGCCGATCGAGCCGGTCCTATAGGTTCCTATCATCGACACTTGGTATTAGTGCCCTGCCGAGAATGGAGCCGCCTGTGACCTCGAATTTCCATCAGCCTGTCGATGCCGCCGAAGTGCCGCGCTTTGCCGGCCATTCCACCTTCATGCGCCTGCCGGCGGTGAACAGCGCTGCAGGACTCGACATCGCGCTGGTCGGTATTCCCTGGGATGGCGGCACCACCAACCGGGCCGGCGCCCGCCACGGCCCGCGCGAAATGCGCAACCAGTCGAGCCTGGTGCGCCGCGTCCATCATGTGACCGGCGTCGAGCCGTTCAGCCTTGCCAATGTCGCCGATGTCGGTGATGTCTCGGTCAATCCGATCGACCTGATGGACGGGCTGAAGCGCATCGAGGCCGGCATCGCTCAGATCGTTTCGGCCGGCGCGCTGCCGCTATCGGCGGGTGGCGATCACCTGACCACCCTGCCGGTGCTTCGGGCCGTCGCCAAAAGCCGCCCCGTCGGCCTCATCCATTTCGATGCCCATACCGACACCAATGACAGCTATTTTGGCGGCAATCTCTATACCCACGGTACGCCGTTCCGCCGCGCCATTGAGGAGGGCCTGCTCGATCCCAGACGCATGGTGCAGATCGGCATCCGCGGTTCGATCTACGAGACCAATGACCACGACTGGGCGCGCGGCCAGGGCATCCGCATCATCTATATGGAAGAGTTCGTGCGCCGCGGCGTCGAGGATGTCATGGCGGAGGCCCGCACGATCGCCGGTTCCGCCCCGACCTATGTGACCTTCGACATCGACAGCATCGATCCCTCCATGGCGCCCGGCACCGGCACGCCGGAGATCGGCGGCTTCACGACCCGCGAGGCCCAGGCCTTGGTGCGGCTGCTGGAAGGCGTCAATATCGTCGGCGCGGATGTCGTCGAGGTCGCCCCACCCTTCGATGTCGCCGGCATGACGGCACTGGCCGGCGCCACCATGATGTTCGAACTGCTGTGCGTGATGGCCACCAACGTGGCGCGCAAAAGGGCGGAGACGTAGCGGGGTCATTGTCGGGACGGGCTGATGGCGCCTGACGTACATTGTGAAACGTCGCCGGTCAGGCTATATAGGAATGAGGCATTCCTATAGGAGTTTGCGATGTCCTCTACGATTTCGGCGAATGTCGATAGCAGCACGGCCACGAAGCTGAAGGTCGTGGCGTCGATGGAGAACAGATCTGTATCGAATGCAGTCTCGAGCGCCATCACCGTCTTTGTCGGGCTTCCCAAAGGAGTCCGCGATTTCCTGCTCGAATTGAACGCCCAGAACGACCAGGATACGATCGCCAGGCTCGGCCGGGAAATGATGGCGGCGGCGGCGCGGGTTCGCCTTGAAAAAGCAACCGCCGATCTCGCTTGCGAGCGTCGTTTCGGAGGACCGGAGCATGCGTCCAGCGAGATCGACATGATGGAAGAAGCCACAGCCCTCAGCCGCCTCGCAGCACAGCGAATTTAGGGTATGGACCGTCCCGTCCGGGTTTTGCTCGACGTCAATGTCTTCGTGGGCAACATTATCGCTCATGATCGCGGTCACACGGGAACCGCGACCCAGACCCTGGTGTCCATGGTGGCCAGTCAGACATGGGGCATGGCCGACAAGTCGCAACTGCTCATCTCGCTTAAAATGATCGAAACGCTCGAAACGGTTCTCCGCCGGCAGCAATTCTCGGCGGAGCTCGTCGCCGCGTACTCCGGTGCGATCGTCGATATCATGACCTACGGCCCGGATGCTCTCGATCCCTATCTCATTCTGGGTGGAGAAGAGCGCTTCGCGATGTCTGATGTCGAGGATGCGGGTGTATTGGCCACGGCCTTCGGGGCCAGAGCCGACATCCTTGTCACGGACAATCTCAAGGATTTTACGACCAAGGATGCATCTGTCGTCGATACCCAAGTGGTGGATACGTCTTCAGGCAAGCGCACCCTGCAGGCTCTCAGATATGAGATCGGCAATGCGGACCTCATCATCGCGCACCCGTTCGATGTCATGCGATGGATTCGTTTGGGCTATGATTTTACGCCCAGTTCACTCTGGACGGTTCTTCAGAAGTCAGAAACAGAGCCGGGCCTGTGATTTGCCGCCGCACAAGATCTGTGTCCCCTCTCCCCGCGTGGCGGGGAGAGGGCCAGGGTGAGGGGCATGGCACGACGCCGCAACGGAGCATGCGCCTCTGGTAATTCCGCCGGTTTTCCGCCATATAAGCTTTGAAAAGCAACGGAAACGGTTTCATGAGCACATCGGTCGAATTCGCCAGGATGAACGGGCTTGGCAACAAGATCCTGGTTGTCGACATGCGCGGCAGGCTGGATCGGGTGACGCCGGAGGCGGCGATTGCGCTCAATGCCGATGTCGAGACGCGCTTCGACCAGATCATGGCGATCCACGATCCCCGGCGCGACGGCACCGATGCCTTCATCGATATCCTCAATTGCGACGGCTCGAAGGCTCAGGCCTGCGGCAATGGCACGCGCTGCGTGGTGCAGGCGCTGTCGGCCGAGACCGGGCGCAAAAGCTTCACCTTCCAGACGGTGGCCGGCATTCTCAATGCCATCGAGCATGAGGACGGCACCATTTCGGTCGACATGGGCACGCCGATCTTTACCTGGGACAAGATCCCGCTGTCGGAAGAGTTTTTCGATACCAGCCGCATCGAGCTGCAGATCGGCCCGATCGACGATCCGATCCTGCATTCGCCTTCCGTCCTATCGATGGGCAATCCCCATGCGATCTTCTGGGTCGACCGTGACGTGATGAGCTTCGATCTCGGCCGCTTCGGCCCGCTGCTCGAAAACCATCCGATGTTCCCGGAAAAAGCCAATATCACGCTGGCGCAGGTGACCTCGCCGTCGTCGCTGACGACACGGACCTGGGAGCGCGGCGCCGGCCTGACGCTGGCCTGTGGATCGGCGGCCTGTGCGGCCGGGGTCAGTGCGGCGCGCACCGGGCGAACCGGGCGCACGGTGACGATCAATGTCGCCTCCAGCCCGAGCCGCCAGCCGCTGGTCATCGACTGGCGCGAGCGCGACGACCACGTCATCATGACCGGCCCTGCCGAATGGGAATGGTCAGGCAGCGTCGATCCGACAACCGGCGCCTGGCAACGCGAGGCCGAGAATTCGGCCGAACTCGGGGCCAAGGCCCGGTGACCGGCGTCGAGGTTATAACCTTCGGTTGCCGGCTCAATACCTATGAATCCGAAGTGATGAAGGCCGAAGCCGGCAAGGCGGGTCTCAACAATGCCATTCTGGTCAATACCTGTGCGGTGACCGGCGAGGCCGTGCGCCAGGCCCGCCAGGCGATCCGCCGGGCGCGCCGCGATAACCCAGAGGCCCGCATCATCGTCACCGGCTGCGCCGCCCAGACCGAGGCGCAGACATTTGCCGACATGCCGGAGGTCGATCTCGTCCTCGGCAACGAGGAAAAGCTGACCGCGACCGCCTATCGCGCTTTGCCGGATTTCGGGGTTTCGGCGGAGGAAAAGCTGCGCGTCAACGATATCATGAGCGTCACCGAGACCGCGCCGCAGATGGTGGCGCATATCGACGGCCATGTGCGCGGTTTCCTGCAGGTGCAGACCGGCTGCGATCATCGCTGCACCTTCTGCATCATCCCCTATGGCCGCGGCAATTCCCGCTCGGTGCCGATGGGCGCCGTGGTGGCGCAGGCCCGCCAACTGATCGAGAGCGGCTACCGTGAGGTGGTGCTGACCGGCGTCGATGCCACCAGCTATGGCGCCGATCTGCCTGGAGGGCCGACGCTCGGCCTTCTGGCCAAGACCCTGCTGCGCCAGGTGCCGGAGATCGTTCGACTGCGGCTGTCGTCGATCGACAGTATCGAGGTCGATCGACATCTGCTCGACCTGATCGCCGACGAGCCGCGCTTCATGCCGCATCTGCATCTGTCGCTGCAGCATGGCGACGACATGATCCTGAAGCGCATGAAGCGTCGTCACAGCCGCGCCGATGCTGTGGCCTTCACGGCTGAGGTGTGCCGGCTGCGGCCCGACATGGCGTTCGGCGCCGACATGATTGCCGGCTTCCCGACCGAAACCGAGGCGATGTTCGACAATGCGGCAAGCCTTGCCGACGAGATCGGCATCGCCCATCTGCATGTCTTTCCCTATAGCCCGCGACCCGGCACGCCGGCGGCCCGCATGCCGCAGCTTGACCGGCGGCTGGTCAAGGAGCGGGCGGCACGGCTGCGCGAGCGCGGCGAGGCCCTGCATGCGGCGCATCTCGGCCGGCTGACCGGCACGCGGCAGAAGCTGCTGGTCGAACGCCACGAAATGGCCCATACGGAGGACTTCACCCTCGTGGCAGCGCCGGGCTTTGCGCCGGGCGCGCTTGTTGAGGTTTCGATCGGCGGTCACACCGGCCGCCATCTGACGATTGCATCGGCAGCGCAATCTGCGGCTGCCTGAGACACGGAAAAGCAAGGCCCATGGCGCTCGGTTTCATCAAGAAGGTTTTCAGCTTCGGCAAGGACAAGCCGGTGGAAACACCCGCGGATCTCGCCACCGAAACGGCACCGTTGCCCGCAGACCTGCCGAGCGAAGCCGACATGGAACTGCTGCCGCTGGCTCTGCTCGATCCGGCCGTTGAGGCGGAGGCAATCGCTGCGTCCGAGGCCATACGCCCCTCTGTCCCTTCGGGACATCTCCCCCTCAAGGGGGGAGATGGGGCCGAGCCTGCCGATGGCACCTCGGACAAAGCGGCCAGCCTTGCACCGGAATCGCTTGAAAAGGACGCGAGCGCCAACCCCTTGCCGATCTCCCCCCTTGAGGGGGAGATGCCCGGCAGGGCAGAGGGGGGTGAGCCCGGCCCCGCAACGCCCGATAACCAAATCAGCGAAACCGAAGCATCGCCCACACCCGACATCGCCCTGCCCAAGGGTTTCGCGACGGCCGCCAAGGCCCCTGAGCCCGCGCCTATAACCCCCGAGGTCAAACTCTCGTGGTTCCAGCGGCTGCGGGCCGGGCTGTCTCGCACTTCGTCGCAGCTGACCGGCCAGATCACCGCGCTGTTTACCAAGCGCAAGCTGGACGACGATACGCTGCAGGATCTGGAGGATTTGCTGATCCAGGCCGATCTCGGTGTCGAGACCGCCATGCGGGTCAGCGGCGCGCTGTCGTCGGAGCGCTACGGCAAGGATGTCACCGGCGAGGACGTGGCGCGCATCATGGCGGCCGAGATTTCCAAGGTGCTGACGCCGGTCGCCAAGCCGCTCGCGCTCGACCTCAACCACAAGCCGCATGTCATCCTCGTCGTCGGCGTCAACGGTACCGGCAAGACGACGACGATCGGCAAGCTGGCGGCAAAACTGTCCGGCTCTGGCCTCAAGGTCATGCTGGCGGCCGGCGACACGTTTCGCGCCGCGGCGATCGAGCAGCTGAAGATCTGGGCGGACCGCACCGGCTCCGACATCATCTCCTCGAAGCTCGGCGCCGATGCGGCCGGCCTTGCCTATGAGGCCTTCGAGCAGGCCCGCGAGAAGAAGAGCGACGTGCTGATCATCGATACCGCCGGCCGGCTGCAGAACAAGACCGAGCTGATGGCGGAGCTGGAAAAGATCGTGCGCGTGCTCGGCAAGCTCGATCCCGATGCGCCGCATACCGTGCTGCAGACGCTGGATGCGACGACCGGCCAGAACGCCATGAACCAAGTGGAGATCTTCCGCAATGTCGCCGGCGTCAACGGCCTTGTCATGACCAAGCTCGACGGCACGGCGCGCGGCGGCATTCTGGTCGCCATCGCCGCCAAGCACAAGCTGCCGGTCTATTTCATCGGCGTCGGCGAGGGCGTCGACGATCTCGAACCCTTCGAGGCCGACGATTTCGCCAAGGCGATCGCCGGTCTGTCCCATTGATGCCACACAACAAGGCTTGAAGGCCTTTCTAGAGATTCAAACCCAAGGCAATCTATCATGACACCCGGCCATAGCGATACCGAACCGACGCCCACGGAAAAGCATCACCCGATGCTGAAACTGGCGCTTGAGCTGGGGCCGCTGATGGTCTTCTTCTTCGGCAACCTGCGCGGCGAATGGCTGGCCAAGACCTTTCCGGCCTTGAGTGCGGTCGGCGGGCCGCTGTTCATCGCCACGGCGCTGTTCATGGCGGCGACAATCCTGTCGCTTATTGTCTCCAAGATCATCTTCAAGCACCTGCCGATCATGCCCTTCGTGTCGGGCGTCGTCGTTCTCGTCTTCGGCTCCCTGTCGATCTGGCTGCAGGACGAGACCTTCATCAAGATGAAGCCGACCATCGTCAATGCGCTGTTCGGCGTGGTGCTCTTGGGCGGGCTGTTGTTCGGCAAATCCCTGCTCGGCTATGTGTTCAACGCGGCCTTCCAGCTGGATGACGAGGGCTGGCGCAAGCTGACCTTTCGCTGGGGCCTGTTCTTCCTGTTTCTCGCCGTGCTCAACGAAGCCGTCTGGCGCAATTTCTCAGACGAGGTCTGGGTCAATTTCAAGGTCTGGGGCACGATGCCGATCACCATCCTGTTCACGCTTTCCCAGATGCCGCTGATCATGCGTCACTCCGTGGAGACGGAAGGTAAGGCCGAGAAATGAGCGCTGCTGTGTCGGGTCAGCCAAAGCCGTTCGGCTCGGCGCAATTCTGGACCGTTGTGTTCGTCGTGGTGCTGGTGGCCCAGGTCGTCACCCTCTACGCCATGGGGCGGATCCCGATCTGCGCATGCGGTTATGTCAAGCTGTTCGAGCCGGGGGTGAACACATCTGGCAATTCCCAGCACCTGTCGGACTGGTACACGCCGTCGCATATCATCCACGGCTTTCTGTTCTATTGGCTGACCTTCGCGGTGATGCGCCGCCAGGCCTTCGGCGCCAAGCTGTTCGTCGCCTCGGTGATCGAGGTCGCCTGGGAACTCTTGGAAAACTCGCCGATCATCATCAATCGCTACCGCTCGGCCACCATGGCCATCGGCTATGAAGGCGACAGCATTCTCAACTCCACCATGGACACGGTGTTCATGGCGCTCGGCTTCCTGTTTGCCGCCCGCATGCCGGTCTGGGTCACTGTCACCGTGGCGATCGCCTTCGAGCTTCTGACCGGCTGGCTGATCCGCGACAACCTGACCCTCAACGTGCTGATGCTGGTCTGGCCGGTCGACGCGGTGCGCGACTGGCAGGGCGCGCTCTAAGCTGCTTCGCGTTCCGGAATATTCAGAAGCTCTTTCTCGATCGGCACGGCCCCGCGCCTGAGGTCATAGGCCGACTGGAGATTGAGCCAGAATTCCGGGGTCGTCTTGAAAAAGCGCGCTAGGCGCAAGGCGGTATCGGCGCTGATGCCGATCTTCTCTGAAACGATGCGCTCAATGCGGGTGCGGGGCACCCGAAGCGTCTTGGCGAGCCCGTAAGGGGTCATGTTCAGGGGCTCCAGATAGAGGTCCCGCAGAATTTCTCCGGGCTGGATCGCCGGTGATTTGCTGATGCTCATATCGTGCCTCCGTTATCGCAGGATCAATGATAGTCCGTGATCTCGACTATAACGACCGAGCCTATTTCCCCGCCGGCGCCTTTTCCATCGCGGGGTAGAGGCCTTTTTCGAGCGAGGTCGGGTCGAAGGGGCCGACCTTTTTGTAGAGGATGGTGCCGTCGGGGCCGACCAGGTAGGATTCCGGAATGCCGTAGACGCCCCAGTCGATGGCCGCCTTGCCGTTCGGGTCGGTGCCGATCGCCTTGTAGGGGTTGCCGAGCTCGCCGAGGAAACGCAGGGCGTTGTCGTTGCGGTCCTTGTAGTTGATCGCCACGATGTTGAGGCGCGGATCTTCGCTCAGCGCTTTGAGGATCGGATGTTCTTCTCGGCAGGGGATGCACCAGGAGGCGAAGACATTGACCAGCGTCAGTTTGCCGGAAATCGCCGCGGTGGTCAGCGCCGGCAGGTGGGAGCCTTCGAGCGCCGGCAGGTTGAGCATCGGCGCCTTGGTGCCGATCAGGGCGGAGGGGATTTCGCTGATGTTCTTGCCGTTGAAATCCTGATCGTAGAGCATCTTGCCAGCGGTCAGCGCGATGATGGCGAAGACGGCAAGCGGCACGATGGCCAGGATGTAGCGGCCGATGCCCCGGCCCTCAGTCCCGCCTTTCTCGTCGACCCTATCGCTCATGACGCGGTCCCGTCGCCTTGGGCGGCGGAGCGGCGACGGATGCCGGCGGCTTCGAGCGCCCGCAACTCCTTCTGCCGGGCCCGGCCGTCAAGCCAGGTCCAGATCACCAGGGCGAGGATCACCACGCCGGTCAGGCCGTAGGACAGAGAGATGTAGAAGGCGTGGCTCATTCGCTCGTCTCCCTTCCGGCCATGCGGGCGGCCATCCGGCGCTGGGCCGCGACCCGGCGGCGCCAGATCTCGTTGCGCATGGCGGCCAGGTGCAGCGTGAAGAACAGCAGCGAGAAGGCGATCGCCATGACCAGCAGCGGCCGGAGGAATTCGGGGTCGATGGTCGGGCCGTCGAGGCGCATCACGCTGGCCGGCTGGTGCAGCGTGTTCCACCATTCCACCGAGAACTTGATGATCGGAATATTGACGAAGCCGACCAGGATCAGCACGGCGCTGACGCGGGCGGCGCGTGATGGATCATCCATGGCGCGGTTGAGCGCGATCAGGCCGAGATACATCAGGAAGAGCACGAAAACCGAGGTCAGCCGGGCATCCCAGACCCACCAGGTGCCCCACATCGGCTTGCCCCACAGCGAGCCGGTGATCAGTGCGATCAGCGTGAAGGCGGCGCCGAGCGGGGCTGCGGCCTTGTGGCTGACATCGGCCAGCGGATGGCGCCAGACCAGCGTGCCGATCGCCGAAAGGGCCATCACCGAATAACACATCATCGACAGCCAGGCGGCCGGCACATGCACATACATGATGCGCACCGTTTCGCCCTGCTGGTAATCGCCCTCGGTGGTGAAGCTCATATAGAGGCCGAGCGCCAGCAGCAGGGCCGTCAGCCCGGCCATCCAGGGCAGAATACGGCCGACCAGCGCCAGGAACCGGGTCGGGTTGGCGAGGTCGCTAAATTTGGAAATGGCAAGGCTCGTGTCGCTCATAGAACCCTTCTAACCTCAGATTGTCTTGCCTGCAATTGATCCCGGTCAATCCGTGGCGGTGCGCAGGGCGAGGGCGGCGGCCAGCGGACCGATAACGGCAAAAAATAGCGTAATTGCGATCAGGAACAGAAACGGCGGCAGGAACGGCGCCGGGTCTTCTACCGCGGCATAGCTGGCGCTGACCCCGAAGATCAGCACCGGAATGGCCAGCGGTAATACCAGGATCGACACCAGCAGCCCGCCGCGCGGCAGGGTGACGGCCACTGCGGCACCGGCTGCACCGATAAAGGTGATGGCCGGCGTGCCGACCAGCAGCGTCAGCATGACCGCGCCGATCGCCAGCTCGTCCATGTTCATGAACAGGCCGAGCAGCGGCGAGGCGAGGACCAGCGGCAGGCTGGTCGCCACCCAATGGGCCAGGCACTTCATGAAGATGGTCAGCACCAGCGGCGTCTCCTGCATCAGCAGCAGGTCGAGCGATCCATCGTCGCGGTCGGCCTGGAACAGCCGGTCAAGGCCGAGCAGGGCGGCCAAAAGCGCGCCGATCCAGACGATCGCCGGGCCGATGCGGGCCAGAAGATTGAGATCCGGCCCGACGCCGAACGGAATGACGGCGACCACGGTCAGGAAGAACAGCACGCCGATCAACGCCCCGCCCCCGGCTCTGACCGACAGTTTCAGGTCTTGCAGGAAGAGGGCGATCATGGCGTGGTCCTTGCGACCGAGGACCACGCAACGGCTGCTGTCGATACCCCCCTCTGCCCTGCCGGGCATCTCCCCCTCAAGGGGGGAGATCGACCTGGCTCGGACGGCCGAACACCAAAATCCTGCGCTGCGAAAGGCATGGCGACGGGTGATGGACTGGCAGGGCGATTGCAGGCCGGTCTGCTCGCCGGCATCGCCCGTTGCGGAGGGCGGCATCGTGAGAGAGGGCCGCTTTGGTGTGAAGCGATAGAAACGATTCGATCTCCCCCCTTGAGGGGGAGATGCCCGGCAGGGCAGAGGGGGGTAAGGCGCGTCATGCCATCTCCTCGATGTCGCGATACTCAAAGCCCTTCATCACCAGCTGTCGGGCGTCCGTCAGGCCAAGCGGCTGGTGGGTGGCGGCAATGGCCATGCCGCCGGTTTTGAGATGCGCGTCGACGAGGCCGGCGAACATCCGATCGGCGCTGGCATCAAGGGCTGCGGTCGGTTCGTCGAGAATCCACAAAGGGCGATGGGCGACCAGAAGTTTGGCCATGGCAAAACGCCGCTGCTGGCCTGCCGAGAGATAGCCGTAGGGCAGGTGGGTGATGCCGGTGAGCCCGACCAGCTCGGCGGCCTCTTCCGGTGTGCGGCCCTGGCCGCCTTCGAAGTCGCCGAGGAAATCCTTCCAGAAGGTCAGGTTTTCGAGGACGGTCAGTTCCTGCTTCATGGCATTGCGGTGGCCGAGATAATGGCTTGCCTCGCGCGGCGGGCGGTTGCTGTCGCCGGTGCCGCTATCAAACAGCACCGTGCCGCGTTCCGGGCGCAGCAGGCCCGCCACGACTCGCAGCAGCGTCGATTTGCCCGAGCCGTTGCGACCGGTCAAAATAAGTGCCTGGCCCGCTTCGAGCTGAAAGAAAATATCAACGAATATCAGATCCTCGCCGCGTCTTGCCGCCAGTTTATCGGCCGTTAGCCGCATTCCATCCCGCCTCGTGGCAAAATTTGCCATCACCTTGAAAAAAATAGTCGAAATTCGACATTGGTTGGTCTGGCACCTTTCTTAGAAATTATCTATAAGACCTGCAACCACGCCAGCGGCCGGCGTGATCATCATCCTAGCGCCGAACCTAGAGATAACAGGGTGTTATCTTTACGTGCGGACAGCGGAAATGGCCGTACCCGCATCCTGATGTGCATGAAGTGCATAGGTGTCCGCACGCGCGTGTTGGCTATCAGTATCAGCGGGGTCCTAATCCGTGTCAAAATCCCTTGACAGCTTCAATTGTCGCTCCACCCTTACCGTGAATGGCAAGGACTATGTGTATTACAGCCTGCCGAAGGCTGAGGCCAATGGTCTGGCCGGTGTGTCCAAGCTGCCTTATTCCATGAAGGTCCTGCTGGAAAATCTGCTTCGCAACGAAGACGGCCGTTCTGTCACCAAAAAGGACATCGAAAGCATCGCCGCCTGGCTGTCCGACAAGGGCACGGCGGAAGCCGAGATCGCCTATCGTCCGGCCCGCGTGCTGATGCAGGACTTTACCGGCGTTCCCGCCGTCGTCGACCTTGCCGCCATGCGCGATGCGATGGTGGCGCTCGGTGGCGATCCGGAAAAGATCAATCCGCTGGTGCCCGTCGACCTGGTCATCGACCACTCTGTTATCGTTGACGAATTCGGCACGCCGACGGCTTTTGCCCGCAACGTCGAACTCGAATACGAGCGCAATGGCGAGCGTTACCGCTTCCTGAAATGGGGCCAGCAGGCGTTCAAGAATTTCCGCGTCGTTCCTCCGGGGACCGGCATCTGTCACCAGGTCAATCTCGAATATCTCGGCCAGACCGTGTGGACCAAGGACGAGGACGGCGAAACGACCGCCTATCCCGACACCTGCGTCGGCACTGATTCGCACACCACGATGATCAACGGCCTCGGTGTTCTGGGTTGGGGCGTCGGCGGTATCGAAGCCGAAGCCGCCATGCTCGGCCAGCCGGTCTCCATGCTGCTGCCTGAAGTCATCGGTTTCAAGCTGACCGGCAAGGTCAAGGAAGGCGTCACCGCCACCGACCTGGTGCTGACCGTCGTGCAGATGCTGCGCAAGAAGGGCGTTGTGTCGAAGTTCGTCGAATTCTTCGGCCCCGGCCTTGATTCGATGACGCTGGCCGACCGTGCGACCATTGGTAACATGGGCCCGGAATATGGCGCGACCTGCGGCTTCTTCCCGGTCGATGGCGAAACCATCAACTACCTGACCATGTCCGGCCGCACCAAGGACCGGATTGCCCTGGTGGAAGCCTATTCCAAGGTGCAGGGCATGTGGCGCGACGGCGACGGTTCCGACCTCGTCTTCACCGATACGCTGGAACTGGATCTCGGCGACGTCGTGCCGTCGATGGCCGGCCCGAAGCGCCCCGAGGGCCGTCTGCCGCTCGAAACCATCGCCTCGAACTTCGCGGTCGCTCTCGAAAACGACTACAAGAAGCCGGGCCAGCTTTCGAACCGCTATGCGGTCGAGGGAACGGACTACGATATCGGTCATGGCGACGTGGCGATTGCCGCCATCACGTCCTGCACCAACACGTCCAACCCGAGCGTGCTGATCGCCGCCGGCCTTCTCGCCCGCAACGCCGTGGCCCGGGGCCTGAAGTCCAAGCCGTGGGTCAAGACCTCGCTGGCGCCGGGATCCCAGGTGGTTGGCGAATATCTCGCCAAATCAGGCCTGCAGGTGTCTCTGGATGCGCTCGGCTTCAACCTCGTCGGTTTCGGCTGCACGACCTGCATCGGCAATTCCGGCCCGCTGCCGGCGCCGATCTCCAAGACGATCAACGACAAGGGCCTGATCACGGCCGGCGTGCTGTCGGGCAACCGCAACTTCGAAGGCCGCATCTCGCCGGACGTTCAGGCCAATTACCTGGCCTCGCCGCCGCTGGTTGTGGCCTATGCGCTGGCCGGATCGGTCCAGAAGGACCTGACCACGGAGCCGCTCGGCGAAGACCAGGACGGCAACCCGGTGTTCCTCAAGGACATCTGGCCGACGTCGCACGAGATCCAGGAATTCATCCTGAAATACGTCACCCGCGAACTCTACGAATCGAAGTATGCCGACGTGTTCAAGGGCGACGAGAACTGGCAGGCCGTTCAGATCCCGCCGGGCCAGACCTATGCCTGGGACGACAATTCGACCTATGTGCAGAACCCGCCCTATTTCGTGGGCATGGGCAAGACCGGTTCCAGCCTCACCAACATCAAGGGCGCCCGCGTCCTGGGCCTGTTTGGCGACAAGATCACCACCGACCACATTTCGCCGGCCGGTTCGATCAAGGCAGCCTCTCCGGCCGGTGCCTATCTCATCGACCATGGTGTCGGCGTGGCCGACTTCAACCAGTACGGCACGCGTCGCGGCAATCATGAAGTGATGATGCGTGGCACGTTCGCCAATATCCGCATCCGCAACCACATGCTCGGACCGAACGGCAAGGAGGGTGGCTTCACCATCCACTATCCGTCCAAGGAAGAGATGTCGATTTACGATGCGGCCATGAAGTACAAGGCCGAGGGCGTTCCGCTCGTCATCTTCGCCGGCGTCGAATATGGCAACGGCTCTTCGCGTGACTGGGCTGCCAAGGGCACCAACCTGCTCGGCGTCCGCGCTGTCATCTCGCAGTCTTTCGAGCGTATCCACCGTTCCAACCTCGTCGGCATGGGCGTCGTTCCGTTCTGCTTCGAGGAGGGCACGACCTGGGCAAGCCTCAACCTGAAGGGCGACGAGACGGTCTCGATCGATGGCCTCGAAGGCGAGATCAAGCCGCGCGAGAAGAAGATCGCCAAGATCACCTATGCCGACGGTTCGGTAAAGGAGGTCCCGCTGATCTGCCGGATCGATACGCTGGATGAAGTCACCTACGTCAACAATGGCGGCATCCTGCAGACCGTTCTGCGCGATCTCGCGGCTTAAGCATCGTCGACGTTTTCGATCGGCCGCCGGAACAAGACCTGTTCCGGCGGCCTTTTTTGCGGGCACGGCCTGACAAGCGTCAAGTCTCACCCCATCGTGACTTTCTGTTGATGACGAGAGGGGTTATTTCTGATCATCATTCAGAAACTGGTCTTGATCGCGACAAGGGCCTGTGGCTATCAGGATCGAATGGACAGGTCTGTCTTTATGGTATCGAGGATATTTGCCGGATTTCTGCTGCTGTGCGTCTCCGGCTTTGGTGTTGCGCATGCGCAGGCTGGTGCGACGCCGAAGGGTGTCGTGGAACTCTTCACGTCCCAGGGCTGCCGATCCTGTCCGCCGGCCGACAGGGCGCTGGAATCGCTGATCCGGCAGGGCGACGTCGTGGCGCTCGCCTATCACGTCGACTACTGGAACTACATGGGTTGGACCGATACTCTTGCAAGCTCGGAAAATACTGCCCGCCAATATGCCTATTCCCGCAGCCTCGGCCGCAGCGGCGTCTACACGCCGCAGGCGGTGATCAACGGGCGCGAGCAGATCAAGGGCACGGATGCGGCGGTGATGAACCAGCGGCTGGAATCGCTCGAAACCTCCGGCAGCGGGCTGAACGTCGATGTCGATGCGACCATGCGCGGCGACGAGCTGTCGATCAAAATCGGGGCTGGCCGCGGCAAGGCCGATGTGGTCGTCGTCTATTTCCAGCGCCGCCGCGACGTCGACGTGCTGAAGGGCGAGAACCAGGGCAAGACCATCACCTATTGGAACAGCGTCACCGATGTTCAGACCGTTGGCATGTGGCATGGCGGCGACCTGGAGGTCGTGCTGCCGGCAAAGCTGATGAAGGGCGACAAGAGCGATGGCTGCGCCATTCTGCTGCAGGCCTCGAATGCCAAGGGCGAACCGTCCACCATTCTCGGCGCAACCGTCCTGATCGCTCCCTGAGCTTCAGGGCCGACGCCGCCCGGATCCCATCCGTAATGGTGGGATTGCTCTTGGTGGTCCGGTCTAAGGCATTGGGGGGCTGGGGGTAAGGGGTCAATGCGTCAGACCGGACCGTTTGGCGCAGGGGCGCCAACCAAGAGCGGTCAATGTCCCCCGCAAATGGGGCGCTGTTTTGACCGAAATACGGCGGGCAGTAAAAAGCTGGAACCCTGTCCGCAGTGGCATGCCGCCGCTGGCATGAGCCGTGAAAACGATGGTGCGGACTTGCATTTTGTGCCGTCTGAGGCACACTGTCATCTGTCTGTCATGACGAAGCATCGGGGAGCAGAGATGACCGATCAGCCGGATTTACAGCGCGGCGCCCAGCCGCGGCCGGACAAATGGCCCGATAAGCGGCCGGCTTCCGTGGTCGATATCGGTGAATACAGACAAAGTCTCGATCCCCTTCCGGTCACCTTCCACCGCAAGGAACTGGACGCCATCCTCTGGGTCTACGGGCGCATGGTCGGCGAGGGCGAGTGGCGGGACTATGCGCTCGACCACCTGAAGGACAGAGCGGTGTTCTCGGTTTTCAAGCGCTCCGGCGAACTTCCGCTCTACCGGATCGAAAAGAACCCGAAGCTTGCCGCCAAGCAGGGCGCCTATAGCGTCGTCAATACCAGCGGCATGATCCTGAAGCGCGGCCATGACCTGCGCCAGGTCCTGAAGGTCTTCGACAAGGTGCTGAAGCTGGTCGAATAGGCTCACCCTTCATAGAGCGTGCCGGGATAGGCCGTTTCGTCGGGATCCGTGGTGAGCCCCTGCCCGAGGGCGCGCTGCATCAGGACGGTATCCAGCCAGCGCCCGTGCTTGAAGCCGGTGCCTTTCAGCGTGCCGGACAGTTCGAAGCCGCAGGCCCGATGCACACCGACGGAGGCCTCGCTGGCCCCGCCGATCACGGCCACCATCTGGCGAAAGCCGAGCGCCGTGCAGCGGGCCACCAGTTCGCTCAGCAAGGCCTTGCCGAGCCCCAGGCCGCGGGCATTCTCTGCGATATAGATGGAATCCTCGACAAGCCAGCGATAGGCCGGGCGGGTGCGAAAGGCCGAGGCATAGGCATAGCCGAGCAGGCGCCCGTCCGGCCCCTCGGCGGCAATGTAGGGATAGCCGCGGCCGGTGATGGCGGAAAGGCGCTCGGCCATGTCAGCCTCGCTCGGCGGTGCCAGTTCGTAGCTTGCCGTCCCGGTCAGGACAGCATCGCGATAAATCTCGGCAATCGACGGGATGTCGGCCGCGCAGGCATTTCGAAGCATGAATGTCATGAAAGGCTCATCGAGCGAGGGAGAGACTGTTCATCATCACCAATCGGCCTGTTCAGTTCAAGACACAAAAAAGGCGGCCGGAGCCGCCTTTTCTCAATTGTTGTCCGTTCAGACTATTCGCGGTTTCCGAGGAAACGCAGCATGAACAGGAACAGGTTGATGAAGTCGAGATAGAGCGTCAGAGCGCCCATGATCGCCTTGCGGCTTGCGCCGTCCTGGCTGTCGGCTTCAAAGTAAGATTCCTTGATGCGCTGGGTGTCGTAGGCGGTGAGGCCCGCAAAGATCAGCACGCCGATCGCCGAGATCGCAAATTCCAGAGCCGAGGAGGCCAGGAAGATGTTGACGATCGAGGCGATGATCAGGCCGAACAGACCCATGATCAGGAACGAACCCATGGCCGACAGGCTCTTCTTGGTGGTGTAGCCGTAGAGCGACAGGGCACCGAAGGATGCAGCGGTCACGAAGAAGGTCTGGACGATGCTCTGGCCGGTATAGATCAGGAAGATCGACGACAGCGACAGGCCCATCAGAGCCGCATAGACCCAGAAGGTCGTCTGCGCTGCGGACACGCTCATCTTTTCGATGCGGAAACTCAGGAAGAAGACCATGCCGACTGGCGCCAGAATGACCAACCATTTCAGCGGGCTGGCATAGATGGCCTGGCCGAACGCCGTCAGCTGGCCGTTATCGACCGCGAACTGGAACGACAGATAGGATGCGATGCCGGTGATGACCAGACCCAATGCCATCAGGTTGTAAACCTTGAGCATATAGGCGCGCAGGCCTTCATCAATCATCGTCGCGGACTGCGCATTGTTCTGCGCCATCCTGCCTTGGTAGTTACGAAGATCAGACATTTTTTCCTCTTTATAAGCTCCGAGTTGTTTACGGTGTCGGGACATCATTCCCAGGCGCCGCTGCGGAGCTCCAGCATGCCTATCTCCAATATGAGGTGATATCGATGCCGGTACAAGACCCAAGGGCTTGGAAATGCGCCGGACGCGGCCGTGAGCCGCCCACGGGCCTGCGGCTCACGACAAGTTCATCGCTGTTCGGAGGTGCAACGGCGCCTAGAGTTCCCTAAGCACAGGTGCCGCCTTCTGGCCGAGAATGCGCCAGGTGCCGGCCAGACCGATGCCGATCGTCGTGATCATGGCAATGGCCAGCGTCGAGAGCGCCACGGTCGGCAGGAAGGAGGACGGCAGGTTCATGACCTGGGTCACCACAAACCATGCGGCCGTGCCGCCGGCTAGCAGCGCGAAGATCGCGGTCGCCACGCCCAGCAGCAGATATTCGTAGGTGAAGGCGCGGATCAGCGTGGCGCGGGTGGCGCCGAGCGTCTTCAGCACCACGGCGTCATGGGTGCGGGCCCGGTTACCGGCGGCCAGCGCACCGGCCAGGACCAGGACCGACGACAGCAGGGCGATCGCCGCTGCGGCACGGATCGCGGTTGCCAGCTGGCCAACGAGGCTGTTGACGACATCGAGCGCATCCTTGACCCGCACGCTGGTGATGGTCGGGTGCTTCTGGGTGACAGTGCGCAGGATCATCGCCTCGGTTTCGGGCGTGGCCGTTGCATCCGTCAAGGTGGCAAGCCAGGCATGGGGTGCACCGGCAAAGGTGTTCGGCGAGAAGACCATCACGAAATTGATCGACAGGGATTCCCACTCGACCTTGCGGAAGTTGGATATCTTCGCGGTGATGTTGCGCCCCAGCACGTTGACGGTGACGGTGTCGCCGATCTTCAAGCCGAGTTCGAGCGCCTCCTGCTCGGAAAACGAGACGAGCGGCTCGCCGGTATAGTTGGCCGGCCACCACGCCCCTTGGGTGACCGCGGCATTTTCCGGGATCGTCTCGCTATAGGTGATGCCGCGGTCGCCGCGCAGCACCCAGCGGCCTTCCGGCGGCACCTCCATCTTGGCGACATCGGTGCCATTGAAAGCAAGGATGCGGCCGCGCAGCATGGGCACTTCAACGATCTGGCCGTTTGGCGCCTTGTCCTTGAGGATGGAGCGGAAGCTGTCGAGATCGTTGCGCTGGATGTCGACGAAGAAGAAGTTGGGCGCCCGCTCCGGCAGGTTGCCGATCAGTTCGCGGCGCAGGTTGCCGTCGATCAGCGCTAGCGTAACCAGAAGGGCAAGGCCGAGGCCGAGCGACAGGATGACCGAGGGGGTCAAGGCGCCGGGCCGATGGATATTGCCGATGGCAAGCCTTAAGGCCGCCGAAGGCAGGCGCGGGCTGCGGCGGGCAAGGGCAGCGACCCCGACCGCGACCAGGCGCAGCACGACGAAGCCCGAGGCCATGGCGACGAGGAAGATCAGCGCCAGGCGACGATCATAGGCCGAAAACACCGCAAGGCCGGCCAGGCTCAGAATGGCGATGGCTGTGGCCAGCAGATAGGGCCAGGAGGGCAGGCCGCGCGATTCGAAGCCGTTTTCGCGAAACAGCGCCGTGGCTGGTACTTCGCGGGAATGGCCGAGCGGCACGATGGCAAAGGCAAGGGCGGTCAGCGCGCCGAACAGCGCGGCCAGGGCCAGGGCGCCGGGATAGAGGGCGGGGCTGGCCGAAATCGGCAGGAATTGCGCCAGATAATAGCTGGCGATCATCGGGGCAATGGCGCCGATCACCAGGCCGAGCAGGATGCCGATCACAGCGATGATGGCAATCTGGAAGAAATAGACCATGACCACCACCGAGACCGGGGCGCCTAAGCATTTGAGGGTGGCAATCACGGTGCGTTTGGAATCGAGGAAGGCGCGCACGGCATTGGCCACGCCGACGCCGCCGACGATCAGGGCAGTCAAGCCGACCAGGGTCAGGAATTGCGAGAAACGCACGACGTTTTCGGTCAGCGATGGTGCGGCCCGGTCGCTGGTGCGGATCGACCAGCCGGCATTGGGCACGGTTTTCGTGGCGTCGGCGCGGATCGCCTCGAAATCCCTGGCTGGCGGCGTCAGGCGGATCTTGTAGACCTGCTCGACGAGGCTGCCGGTCTGGATCAGGCCCGAGGCCTGCAAAGCGTCGCGGCTGGTCAGAAGGCGGGGTGCAAAGCCGAAGCCTTCGGAAATGGCGTCGGGTTCCGAAACGATCGTGCCGGTGATCCTGATGCGGGCATTGCCGACCAGCATCTCGTCACCAATGGATAGGCCCATCCGATCGATCAGCAGGGGCGCGACCACGGCACCATAGGCATCACCCTGTTTCGTCAGAAGACCGGCCAGCGGCTGCTGCGGCTCGGTTTTCAGCGTGCCGTAGAGGGGATAGACATCGTCGACAGCCTTAATCTCGACCAGCGACTGGTCGGACCCGTCCGGCAGCCGCGCCATGGAGCGCAGATTGGTCGAGACGGAGACCGTGCCGAGAGCGTCGAGGAATTGCCGCTCCTGAGATGTCGCCTCGCGATTGTTCAGCTCGAAGCGGATGTCGCCGGCCAGCAAGGACTGGCCCTGCGTCGCGATCGACCGGGTGATCGAAGTCGAGACCGAATTGACGGCGGCGATGGCGCCGGTGCCCAGCGCGATGCAGGCAAGGAAGATATAGAAACCCTTCAACCCGCCGCGCATTTCGCGCAGCGCCAGCTGGAAGGCGACCTTGAGGCGCGGCAGGAAGGCGCTCATGCGAGGACCGTCTCGCCGGGGACGGCTGGTGCCGTGTCGTCTTTTTCCAACCGGCCGGAATTGACGCGGACCTGGCGCGAGCAGCGCGCCGCTAGCGCCGGATCATGGGTGACGAGGATCAGCGTGGTCTGGCGTTCGGCCTGCTTGGCAAACAGCAGGTCGGCGATCTGGCGGCCGGTCGCGCCGTCGAGGTTGCCGGTCGGCTCATCGGCAATCAGCACGGTGGGATTGGGGGCGAGCGCCCGGGCGATGGCAACGCGCTGCTGCTCGCCGCCCGACAGCTGGCCGGGATAATGGTTCAGCCGCTCGCCAAGGCCGACGGCGACCAGTTCCTTGCGGGCGATCTCGAACGGGTTGCGGATATTGGCCAGTTCCAGCGGCACGGCGACATTTTCCAGGGCCGTCATGTTGGCAATCAGATGGAAGGACTGGAAGACGATGCCGATATTGCGGCCGCGGAATTCGGCCAGCTTGTCTTCGCCCAGCCTGTGCAGGGCCGTGCCGTTGATATGGATCTCGCCGGTATCCAGCCGCTCCAGGCCGGCCAGCACCATCAGCAATGTCGACTTGCCGGATCCGGAGGGTCCGACGATCCCGATCGCCTCGCCTTCGGCGATGGTCAGGTCGATTCCTTTGAGAACATGGACGGTGGCCGCGGCATTCCCGAGCGTCAGATCAGCACCCTTTAGCTCGATGATGGTTTTTCTCACGAGATTCCGTCCTATATTGCAGTCTTCGGGAAATGGGCGGGCCTGCCGGCATGGCGTTGTCAGGACCAATCTAGGGAACGTAAGATGAGATTTAAAGCGGCGATCCTTCAATTCGGCGTCATGATGGCGGCCTTAGTCTCCATGGCGACCTCCGCCGGTGCGCAGGACAAAGCAGTACAATTGGTCGGTCTCGGCGACAGCCTGATGGCCGGCTATCAACTGGCCGACCAGGACTCCCTGCCGGCGCAACTGCAAAAATCATTGCAGGAAAAGGGCCTGAATGTTGTGGTCACCAATGCCGGCGTCTCCGGGGATACCAGCGCCGGCGGCCTTTCGAGGGTCGACTGGTCGGTACCGGACGGCACCGACGGGGTGATCCTGGAACTGGGCGCCAACGATGCGCTGCGCGGCATTGCGCCGGAAGAAACCGAGAAGAACCTTGAGGCGATCATCACGCGGCTGAAGGAGAAGAAGGTCGGCATTCTGCTGGTCGGCATGCTGGCGCCACCCAATATGGGCGACGAGTACCAGAAGCGGTTTAACGGGATTTATCAGAGGCTTGCCGACAAGCACACGCTGCCGCTCTATCCGTTTATCCTGGATGGCGTGATC
The DNA here is from genome assembly GCF_023701945.1 of Rhizobium sp. CG5. GTDB lineage: Bacteria > Pseudomonadota > Alphaproteobacteria > Rhizobiales > Rhizobiaceae > Allorhizobium. The sequence continues at coordinate 168,488 of NZ_JABAEF010000010.1, read as the reverse complement.
ACCGAGGCCGGCCTCAAGCTCGATGACGGCATGCATCCGAACGCTGAAGGCGTTGGTGTGATGGCCGGTCTGATGCTGCCGCAGATCGAGCAGTTTATCGCCACGCTTCCGGCCAAAACCGAGTAGCAAAGCTTTGCGGTTTTAACGTTAAAAAATGACTCCCAAAGCTTGGGGCTTGCGTGAATTTCGATTGCATGATTCGCTGTTAGCGTCTGCAAAAGATTCGGGGAGCTCGCCATGCCGAGATTATTCACTGCCCTCGAAATTCCGCGTAATGCGGCGATGAGCCTTTCATTGCTGCGCGGAGGGCTTCCCGGAGCCCGATGGATCGACGTGGAAAATTATCACATCACCCTGCGCTTCATCGGCGATGTCGACGGTCGTACCGCCGACGAGATCGTCGATCGGCTGGACCGGATCGATCGTCCGGAATTCCAGCTGAGCCTCAACGGCATCGGTTCCTTCGGTTCGAAGAAGCCGCATTCCATCTGGGCCGGCGTGACCCCGACGCCGGAAATGTCCGCGCTGCAGGGTGAGATCGAACGCATCTGCCAGCGGATCGGTCTGCCGCCGGATCCGCGCAAGTTCATGCCGCATGTCACTTTGGCGCGGCTGAAATCGGCGCGCGTCGACGATGTCGTGCATTACCTTGCCGGCCGCGGCAATTTCCAGACCTCGCTGTTTTCCGTGTCGCGCTTCGTGCTGCTGTCGTCGCGGGAATCGGTCGGCGGCGGGCCCTACCTGACCGAGGAAGTGTTCCCGCTGCACGAGCGCTCGTCGGTCAGCCTGGCGAGCAGGGAGCTGCAGCCGGAAAAAACCATGCTGTAGACGGTCTCGAACCCATCGGGGCCACCATAGTAGGGATCCGGTATGTCGACATCGGCGCCTGTCGCATAGGCGCTGAAGAGATCGATGCGGCTCGCCGCCGAGGCCGGTGCCACCCGCCGGATGCCGGCAAGATTGTCGTGGTCCATGGCAAGGATCAGGGCAAAGCGGTCGAAATCGGCGGGTTCGATCTGGCGGGCGCGCTGCCCTGATATGTCGATGCCATGGCGTGCCGCCACCGCGACCGATCGGCTGTCGGGCCTATTGCCGGCATGCCAATTCCCCGTTCCGGCCGACGAGCAGGGAAACAAATCGGCTTTCCCGGCGTTGATGGCAAGGTGCCTGAAGATACCTTCGCCAAGCGGCGATCGGCAGATGTTTCCCATGCAGACGAACAGGATGGGGTGGGTGTTCATGCCGGTATCTCCGCAGCGAGACGACAAATGCAAAACAAGGGCGGATTCATGAAATATGCAAAGCTGGACAGCAAGGCAATCGACGATGCCCTGCGAAACCTTGATGGCTGGGAGCGTTCCGAAGACGGCTTATCGATCGTTCGCCATTTCGAGTTCCGGGATTTTGCCGAAGCGTTCGGCTTCATGGCCGAATGCGCGCTGTTTGCCGAGAAACTGGATCATCATCCGGAATGGTCGAATGTCTATCGGCGGGTTGAGATCACTTTGACAACTCACAGCGCGGACGGGCTGACGGAACTTGACTTCGAGCTGGCGCGCCTGATGGACAAGGCCGCACAGCGGCGCAATTGACACTCCCCGGGCCGATCCCCATATCGACTGCAAATGTTGAGGACGAGGCGATGGACGATATCAAGATAGGCGAGATCCTGTTGCCGGGCGATGAACCGACCCAGGAAAAACAGGAGCGGACGGTCCGTGCCAAATTCTGGCCGACCCTGAAGAAGGCTGTCCGGCAGGTGCCGCTGGGCCGCGATGTCGTTGCGGCCTTCTATTGCGCGACCGACCGCGACACCCCGTTGCGGGTGCGTGGCGTTCTGCTGGCGGCGCTTGGCTATTTCGTCATGCCGATCGACGTGGTTCCCGATGTCCTGGCCTTTATCGGCTTTACCGACGATATCGCCGTGCTGACGACTGCCATCGCCCTGATCAACAGCAATATCAAAGACCGTCACTATCTGGCCGCCGACAGGGCGCTTGCCGACGAAGACCTGGCCGAAACCACGAAGAGTTGATCTGCCGCAAGGCCCGGCTTTGCGGCCTGCACGGTAAAATCCTGCCTCAAGCCCAATTCTCGCCCGATTCCTTGTGTTTCACATCGATACCGGCGGATTTCCGGCATTCGCACTTCTTGAAAAAATCCGTAGAAAAACCGGTACGTTGGCCAAAAATGAAGCGGTCTAAGCTACCAACCGCCGCGATGTTGACGGTTTGGTAACGTAAATTAAGTCAAACTGAATCAAGTTTGATGGTGGACGCCCGGCATGTTCGACCGGGACAATTGACGGAAAAACAACCGGCAGGAAAACATGTTTGTAAAAAGTATCGCATCCGCAGTCGTCTTCACGCTGGCAAGTGCCGGCATGGCCTCGGCACAGTCCCCGACACGCATCGAGCAGTTCAAGGCCTGGGGTGCCTACTCCTACAAGGCGACGAGCGGCACGGTCTGCTACGTGCTGTCCGTTCCGACCGGCAAGGAGCCGCCCTCCGTCAACCATGGCGATATCTTCTTCATCGTGTCGCAGCGGCCCGGCCAGAACATTTCCTACGAGCCGCAGGCGATGATGGGCTACACCCTGAAGGATGCCTCGAAGGTCAATGTCGATATCGACGGCAAGATTTTCGTGATGTTCACCAAGGAGACTGCTGCCTGGGTGGAGAACGCGGCGGAAGAGCCGGCGCTGGTGGCGGCGATGAAGTCGGGCAAGGCGATGACCGTAAGGGCAACATCGGCGCGCGGCACACCCACGTCCTACACCTATTCGCTGGCCGGCATCTCGGCAGCCCTGAAGCAGATCGAGACCTGCAAGTAAGGTTTGAAGACGGACCGTCCCGTCGCGATTTTGAAAGGCTGGCGCCATGCCAGCCTTTCGCATTTGTGCAGAAGCCTTTTGCCAAAGGCGTTTTTTGATGCTAAAGCGCCGCGCTTGAGCCCAAAGCTTTCGGCCGTTTGCTCGGCCTTTCCGGTTTTCTATGATACTGCAGGCCGAGTTCACGACTTCGCTTCAAGACTGCGGAGCGTGACCGGTTTGGTGCAAGAGGTGATGCATGGCTGCCACTGAAATCGTCATCGAGCGCAAGACCCCGCCGTCGGCCGGCCCGAGGCCTTCCTCCGGCGCGTTGAAACCGTCGCTGGTCGGCCTCAGCCGCGAGGAGATGGGCGAGCAGCTGCGCGACAAGGGCGTGCCGGATCGGCAGGTCAAGATGCGGGTCAGCCAGCTGTGGAACTGGATCTATGTGCGCGGCGTCTCCGATTTCGACGGGATGGCCAATGTCTCCAAAGACATGCGCGAGATGCTGAAGACCCATTTCACCATCGCCCGGCCCGAGGTTGTCGAGGAGCAGGTGTCCAATGACGGCACCCGCAAATGGCTGTTGCGCTTTCCGCCGCGCGGCGCCGGTCGGCCGGTTGAGGTGGAAACCGTCTATATTCCCGAAGAGGGCCGCGGCACGCTGTGCGTCTCCAGCCAGGTCGGCTGTACGCTGACCTGTTCCTTCTGTCACACCGGCACGCAGAAGCTGGTGCGCAATCTGACGGCCGAGGAAATCCTCGCGCAGCTGCTGCTGGCGCGCGACCGGCTTGGCGACTTCCCGGCGGGCGATGCGCCGGTCGGCGCCATGGTGCCGTCGGAAGGCCGAAGGGTCACCAATATGGTGATGATGGGCATGGGCGAGCCGCTCTACAATTTCGAAGAGGTGAAGAAGGCGCTGCTGATCGCCTCGGATGGCGACGGGCTGTCCCTGTCGAAGCGCCGCATCACGCTCTCGACCTCCGGCGTCGTGCCGGAAATCTACCGCACCGGCGAGGAAATCGGCGTGATGCTGGCGATTTCGCTGCATGCGGTGCGCGACGATCTGCGTGACCTCTTGGTGCCGATCAACAAGAAATATCCGCTGAAGGAGCTGATCGAGGCCTGCCGCAATTATCCCGGCGTCTCGAATGCCCGCCGCATCACATTCGAATATGTGATGCTGAAGGACGTCAATGACAGCCTCGAAGATGCCAAGGGGCTGATCCAGCTGCTGAAGGGCGTGCCGTCCAAGATCAATCTCATTCCGTTCAATCCCTGGCCGGGCACCAATTACCAGTGTTCGGACTGGGAACAGATCGAGAAATTCGCCGATTTCATCAATGCGGCCGGTTATGCCTCGCCAATCCGCACGCCGCGCGGCCGCGATATCCTGGCCGCCTGCGGCCAGCTGAAGTCGGAGTCGGAGCGCATGCGCAAGACCGAGCGCCTGGCCTTCGAGGCGATGATGATCGCCGGCCATGGCGAAGACGACGACTGATCTTGTGCAGGGTGCTCCAGCGTGCCATGTCCTCGATGGACAAGGGCCGGCGGCAGGGCCGATTTCGCCTCGTGGTGCCTTTTTGTCGTCGCTATCGATTTCGTGCTGGGGATCATACACTTTGGCGCGACCTCGAAGCAGGCGCCAATACCATATGCTGACTTAGCAGCATAAGTTTAGAGCCGTTGCAGAGAGCCTGGGTGATTGGGGAATTTATATTAAACTTCCCGCTCTTGTATTGGCTTGAGCGATTTTACGCAACTTTACAAAAGTTAACGGCACTTAACGTTCGTTACGTTACACTGCGTTTCCGATTATCCGACGCAGTGAGAAGAAATTGAAAACAAAATCTCGTGGAATGCTACGGCTCGCACTGATGCCTGCCATTGCGATAAGTTGTTTTGTCGGGGACGCATTCGGACAGATGCCGCCGCCGTCGCCAGGCATGGGCGATGCGCCTCCGCCGCCACCGATGGTCTGCATGATCCTGCCACCCCCTGACGCTCCGGCCGGCGCCCCCCCGGTGGTATGTCGAGCCCAGCGCCCGGGCCCCCCGGGTGCCCCGTGCCGATGCCAGGGCGTGCCCGTGCCAGGGCGGCTGGATTTTGCACGGTAAGCAAAAGTTGAAGCGTGCCAAGGCGGGTCTGCGCGATCGCATAGACCCGCCTTGATCTGTCTTGCGATCCGTTCGGCAGCGCAGATGCAGCACATAAAGAAACAAAGCGGACGGGGCGGATCTTAGAGATCACGACGCGCTTTGGAATACGAAGGAGACCCATATGTATTCGTCACCAAAACTCGCAACCCTCGCAACGATCATTTTTTCCAGCTGGCTGGGGATAGCAGGGGCCGCCGGCGCGCAGAGCGCTTTCAACACTGTTCCCGATCAAGAGACCGGTACTGTGCAAATCGCTCAGATGAAGCAAAATGACGTGCCAGAAAAGCCTCGCAAAAAAGCCAGCCCTGCCAAAAAGGCTAAAGCCTGCTCGAGCCAGGGGAATCCGGATAATCGTGGCCAACAGTCTTGCCCACCGCCGCCGTCCCGCTGATGCGGGTTGCGGCCTGCTCTGATCACCTGGCCTGGGTGAACAGGATCTTCACGGCGAAAATCGAAAAGACGCCGGCGAAGGTGTAGTCGATACCGCGCAGAACTTTCGGGTTGGCCTGGAGCCAACCCGAAAGCTTGTCTGCCCCCAGCACGATGGCGATGGTGATCGGCAGGGAGACCAGCATGAACCAGCCGCCCAGAAAGATCAGCTTGCCCGTGACGTTGGGGTCGCTCGCCGTGACGAATTGCGGCAGGAAGGTCATGAAGAAGATGATGACCTTGGGGTTCAGCAGATTGACCCAGATGCCGTTCAGGAAGGCCGCCTTGACGCTGCCCTTTGTTCCGGTTTCCGCCTTGGCGACTAATTTCGATCCCGTCCGGATCGCCTGGAAGGCCAGCCAGGCAAGATAGGCAGCACCACCGCTTTTCAGGATGAGGAAGGCGAGCGGCGAGGCGACGATCAGTGCCGACACACCGAAAGCCACCAGCATGGTATGGAAGGTGATGCCGATATTGGTGCCGACCAGGACTGCGAGGCCAGCGGCCCGGCCATCCCGCAGGGCGCGGCTGATCGACAGGGTCATGTCCGGGCCCGGCGTTGCAGCCAGCAGAAACGAGGCTGCGCTGAAGGCCAGAAGCGTGGGCAGGCTCGGGATGAAATCCATGACGAACTCGAGGTTTGAAAGCGCGGTGAGGAGGAGTCCTTAACGCGCTTTCAAGCTGCTGCCAATCAGGGTTTTGGCGATTGCAGAAAGGCTGCAAACTTTTCCTTGTAGTCGGGATGCCAGCGCGATAGCGGCGGGCGGTTATCGACGATGTCGCCGGCCGCCCCCAGCATGCGTTTCTCGTCGGTTGCCCGATCGACGTCGTTGTCGGGACACAGGATATAGAAATCGCCGGCAGCAATGCTTTGCAGCATGAAGTCGACGGTCTGTTCCGGCGTCCATGCGGCTGCCGGTTTTTCGGTGCGTCCCTGGGCCGTCAGGCCGGTATAGACGAAGCCGGGGATCAGCAGATGGGCGGCGACCTTGCCGTCCGGCACATTGCGCAACTCGTGCTGCAGGGCCTCGGTAAAGGCTTTGACGCCGGCTTTCGAGACGTTATAGGCGGGATCTCCGGGCGGCGTGGTGATGCCCTGCTTGGAGCCGGTGTTGATGATCAGGGCCGGCTCGCCATGGGCGATCATGCCGGGACCGAACACCCGGCTGCCGTCGATCACGCCCATCAGGTTGACGGCCAGCACCCGTTCCCAATTGGCCTGCGGGCCAAAGATAGCGCTGCCGGGCTGGATGCCGGCATTGTTCATCAGCACGTGAACCCGGCCGAAACGCTGGATGACGGCGCGTTCCAGCGCCTCCAGCTCGTCGCGACGGCTGACGTCGGTTTCGATGGCGACGATATCGGTCTCGCCATGTTCGGTAAGGGATGCCACCTCCGCGTGGGCGCTGGCAAGTGCGTCGCCGCCCAGGTCGACGATGATCACGCTCATGCCCGCCCTGGCGAAGGCCTTTGCCGCGGCAAGGCCGATGCCGGAAGCGCCGCCGGTGACAACGGCCACATTGGATTTCGCAATTGCCGGATGGAGGATGTCCATGGCTTGTTCTCCTTATGCCGTTTCGTGGTCTGTGCGGTCTTGATATGGTGTGGTTGAAAACGAAATCAAACTGGTGAGGTGCCGGCGCATGGGAAAAGTGACGTCCATCGCCGGGGAATTCCGTCACGATCGTCCGTATCCTCCACCCACAAAGGATGACTGTCGCGGCGCATCTGTAGGCCTTAAGCGTTTGCGTCGCAGCGTGATGCTCTTGCACGCCGCGCCAATCTCGCTAAAAGTGCGGCAAACCAAAAGGCTTGGTTTCTCGGCCTGACGCACACAAGTGGACTCCTCAACATGGCATCACATAAAGACGTGAAAAAAGTCGTTCTCGCCTATTCCGGCGGTCTCGATACCTCGATCATCCTGAAATGGCTGCAGACGGAACTTGGCGCTGAAGTCGTAACCTTCACCGCCGATCTCGGCCAGGGCGAAGAACTCGAGCCGGCCCGCAAGAAGGCCGAGATGATGGGCATCAAGGAAATCTACATCGAGGACGTGCGCGAGGAATTCGTGCGCGATTTCGTCTTCCCGATGTTTCGCGCCAATGCCGTCTACGAAGGCGTCTATCTGCTCGGCACCTCGATCGCTCGCCCGCTGATCTCCAAGCACCTGATCGATATCGCCAAGAAGACCGGCGCCGACGCCATTGCCCATGGTGCGACCGGCAAGGGCAATGACCAGGTGCGTTTCGAGCTGTCGGCCTATGCACTGAACCCGGATATCAAGATCATCGCGCCGTGGCGCGACTGGTCGTTCAAGAGCCGCACCGACCTCTTGGAATTTGCCGAACAGCACCAGATCCCGGTTGCCAAGGACAAGAAGGGCGAAGCACCGTTCTCGGTCGATGCCAATCTTCTGCATTCGTCGTCCGAGGGCAAGGTCCTGGAAGATCCGAGCCAGGAGGCGCCGGAATATGTGCATATGCGCACCATTTCGCCAGAAGCCGCCCCCGATCAGGCGACCGTGATCAAGGTCGGCTTTGAAAAGGGCGATGCCGTGTCGATCAACGGCGTGCGCATGAGCCCGGCGACGCTTCTGGCCGAGCTCAACACCTATGGCCGTGACAATGGCATCGGCCGTCTCGATCTCGTCGAAAACCGCTTCGTCGGCATGAAGTCGCGCGGCGTCTACGAGACCCCCGGCGGGACGATCCTGCTCACGGCGCATCGCGCCATCGAATCCATCACGCTCGACCGGGGTGCGGCCCATCTCAAGGACGAGTTGATGCCGCGCTATGCCGAGCTGATCTATTACGGCTTCTGGTTCTCACCGGAGCGCGAAATGCTGCAGGCCGCCATCGACCTCAGCCAGCAGCATGTCGAAGGCGAAGTGACGCTGAAGCTCTACAAGGGCAATGTCATGGTGACCGGCCGTGAATCGCCGAAGTCGCTCTATTCCGACAAGCTGGTGACCTTCGAGGACGACCAGGGCGCCTATGACCAGAAGGATGCGGCCGGCTTCATCAAGCTGAACGCGCTGCGCCTGCGCACACTCGCCAAGCGCAACCTGTCGAAATAATCGGACAAACGTTGGAATTATCAGCCTGCCGGTGGTCGATCCACCGGCAGGCTTTTTCATGCCCGGCGTTTGCGGGCTTTGACAAAGCCGAGATAGGCGATGATCGCAATGAAGTTCATCAGCGGGATCACGGTGCCGAAGGCCAGCAGCGGATCGCCGATCAGGGCTGCGGCAACGCCACCCAGGAAGCCTGCGCCCATCTGGATGAAGCCTAACAGGGCGGCTGCCGAGCCGGCGATCTTCGGATGAGGTGCCAGGCCCGCCGTGGTGATGTAGGGAATGACGAAGGCCATGCCGAAGGCGCAGACAGCGACCGGCCCCATGATCGACAGGAAGGTCGGCTCGATGAACTGCACCGACAGAGCGATCATCGCGCCGCCGAGGCCGGCCAATGTCAGCCCTGTGTTGATGGCGCCGCTTTCGCCGAGGCGCCTGGCAAGGACACGCAGGCTGACGGAGCCTAAGAAGAAGAAGCCCGATTGCATCAGCATGCCAAGGCCGAACTGGCCGGGGGACAGCCCGACCCTGTTGATCAGCACGAAGGGCAGCATGGTCGATTGCGCATAGAGCGCCCCGACCGTGCCGGCCAGCACCAGGGCCGACAGGAGCACGCGAGGGTCGACGATCAGCGTCTGGTAGGAACCGATCAGGCGCGACGGGCGGATGAGGGCGCGATCGGGGACCGTGGTTTCCTTCAACAGCAGGCCGACGACAAGACAGCTGACCAGCCCGAAGCCGACCATCAGGAAAAACACCGCCTGCCAGTTGAAGAATGTCAGGGCGAGGCCCCCCAGAGTCGGGCCGGCGGCCGGGCCGATGGCCAGCATGATGCCGATCATGTTGAGGATGCGGGAGGCTTCAGCGCCGGTAAACTGGTCGCGCACGATGGCGCGCGACACGGTGATGCCGACCGAGGCGCCGATGCCCTGGATCAGCCGGCCGGCCAGCAGCCAGTCGACCGTCGGGGCAAAGGCTGCCACAAGGCTGCCGATCAGGTAGATCATCAGGAAGCCGAGTGTCGCCTTGCGGCGGCCAAAGGCATCCGATGTCGGGCCGGACAGCAGCTGGGCGACGGCAAAGCCGCCGAAATAGACCGAGAGGCTGAGCTTGATCGCCGCATCCGTGGTGCCGAAAGCGCGGACCAGTTCCGGCATGGCCGGCGTGTAGATGGCCATGGAGACCGGACCGATGGTGGTCAGCAGGGCGCCGATCAGTGAGGTCCGGCGTTCGGTCATGCGGGCAGGCGTCATCACATAGGCATTCCGTTTGGCAGCACCTGGACAAGGTGCCAAGGGACAGACATCGCGCCGGCATGTCGGAGCACGGCGATGACGCGAGCTATAGGCGTGCGGACCTGGAATGGCGAGAGGGAATGCAGGAATTGCCGGAGAAAGGCCGGATCATATGCCGAGGAAGGCGACGACCGACTTCAGCACTTTGGCGGACTGGTCGTCGCCCATGGTCATGGCGATCTCCAGCTGGTTCTTGTAGTAATCCTGAAAATCGAAGGGCGTATCGTCGGTGATCTCAGAGAGATCGATGATCTGGCCCTGCCGGTCGAGCGCCTGCATCGGCAATTCATCGGCCAGGGCGGCGTAGGTTTCCTGGTCGATTTCACCGCTCTCGAAGCTTTCCACGGCCATTTCCCGGAGCTGGCTGGGGGTTATCGAGGTGTAGGGAGATTCGGGATCTTCGGTGACTTCGAATTGATAAACAGGATCGGACGCGGCTTTGCGTTCGGCCGGTACGGCCAAGTCCTTGTTATCTCGACCTCCATTCCGGTTGAACGAACTGGAGAGAGAACGCAGAGAAGATATTTCCATGTCAATATCCTCCGTTTCCGGCTCCACTATAGATAACTATTCGGACGGCGTTACGTCAATCGTTAACAAAAGGTTAATTGTCGTCTATGACTTTTCCCCCATCTATTCTTGTAAAGGGCCAGTCTTCGGCTTTCCTTGAAGGACATACCAATCCCTGGACGGATGTCCTATATGAAGGTTAACGCACCAAATCAGGGACATTCCTATGCCGTTGACCTCTCCTTCCCCCGCCGCGCTTACCCTCTGGACCGGAGTGCATGGCCTGCCACGCTTCGAAGCCGTCCGTGATGAAGATTTCGCGCCGGTCTTTGACGCGGCGCTTGCCGAACACGAGACGGAAATCGATGCGATCGCTTCCAATCCCGAGGCGCCGAGTTTCGACAATACGGTGGTGGCGCTGGAGATTGCCGGCGACATGCTGTCGCGCGTCTCGGCCCTGTTCTGGAACCGCGCCGGTGCCTACAGCAATGATCTGATCCAGTCGCTGGAGCGCGAGATCGCGCCCAAGATGTCGCGCCACTATTCGAAGATCGGCATGAATGAGGCCCTCTTCGCGCGGATCGATACGCTCTGGGAGAGCCGCGACGGTCTCGGCCTGACGACCGAGGCGATGCGCGTGCTCGAGCGGCACTGGAAGGGTTTTGTGAAGTCCGGCGCCAAGCTGGCCAGGCCGGAGCAGGAGAGGCTTGCGGCCATCAACGAGCGCCTGGCAAGCCTTGGCGCGCAATTCGGCCAGAATGTGCTGGCGGATGAGACGGACTGGTCGCTGCCGATCCTCAACGAGGCCGACCTGGCCGGCCTGCCGAATTTCGTCAGGGAGGCGATGGCCTCTGCGGCCAAGACCCGCGGCACGGATGCGCCCTATATCGTCACCCTGTCGCGCTCGATCATCGAGCCGTTCCTGACATTCTCGACGCGGCGCGATCTGCGCGAACAGGCGTTTGCCGCCTGGGTGGCGCGCGGTGCCAATGGTGGCGAAACCGACAACCGGGCGATCGTCACCGAAACGCTGGCGCTGCGCTTCGAGAAGGCCGGGCTGCTGGGTTATGCCAATTACGCCGCGCTGAAGCTCGACAATACCATGGCCAAGACGCCGGAGGCGGTCAACGGCCTGTTGAAGCAGGTCTGGGGCAAGGCCCTGGCGCAGGCCCGGATCGAAGAAGCCGAACTGGCGGGACTGATCGCGGAAGAGGGTGGCCATCATCCCGTCATGCCGTGGGACTGGCGGCACTATGCCGAAAAGCTGCGATCGCAGAAATTCGATTTCTCCGAGGCCGAACTGAAACCCTATCTGCAGCTGGAAAAGATCATCGAGGCCTGTTTCGATGTGGCTGGCCGGCTGTTCGGCATCAAGGTCGTGCCGCTGCCGGATGTGGTCGGCTATCACCCTGACGTGCGGGTGTTCGAGGTCCGCAATGCCGGTGGTGACCTGGTCGCCCTGTTCCTCGGCGATTATTTCGCCCGGTCGTCGAAGCGTTCGGGCGCCTGGATGAGTTCGTTCCAGTCGCAGCATCGATTGGCGCTGAAGAATGGCGCCAAGGGCGAAATTCCGATCATCTACAATGTCTGCAATTTCGCAAAGCCTGCCGAGGGCCGGCCGGCGCTGCTGTCGCTCGACGATGCGCGTACGCTGTTCCATGAATTCGGCCACGCGCTGCACGGCATGCTGTCGAATGTCACCTATCCCTCGGTGGCGGGCACCGGCGTGTCGCGCGATTTCGTCGAACTGCCGTCGCAGCTTTACGAGCACTGGCTGACGGTGCCGGAGATCCTGAAGACCTATGCCGTGCATTACGAGACCGGCGAGCCGATGCCGGAGGCGCTGCTGCAGAAGGTGCTGGCATCGCGCACGTTCAACGCCGGCTTTGCGACGGTCGAGTTCACCTCGTCGGCATTGGTCGACATGGCCTTCCACACCCGCGGCAAGGTCGACGACCCGATGGCCGTCCAGGCCGAGGTGCTGAGCGAGCTTGGCCTGCCGGCGTCGCTGGTGATGCGCCATGCCACGCCGCATTTCCAGCATGTCTTTGCCGGCGACGGTTATTCGGCCGGCTATTATTCCTACATGTGGTCGGAAGTGCTGGATGCCGATGCATTTGCGGCCTTCGAGGAGACTGGCAATGCCTTCGATCCGCAGATGGCAGAGCGCCTGAAGGACAATATCTATTCGGTTGGCGGTTCGATCGACCCGGAAGACGCCTACAAGGCCTTCCGCGGCAAGATGCCGAGCCCGGATGCCATGCTCGTCAAAAAAGGCCTGGCGGCCTGATCGACTGGCATGTGAGGATGTAGAAGAGCCTCTCCGCGCCATGGCGGGGAGGTTTTCGACGCCTGTGCGCCGCTGCCTCGAAGACACGGACTGCCGCAAAAGTATCGCAATTCCGGCGAAACGGCAGGCCCCCCTTTCGCAATTGCAAAAAACAGGGTATGAGCGCGTCAAAGTAAACCGGCGCCCGCTCCCCTTGCGCGCCCCAGCTACCAGAGATTCTTATCATGAAAATTCGCAATATCGCGATCATTGCGCACGTTGACCATGGGAAAACGACCCTTGTCGACGAACTTCTGAAGCAGTCCGGCTCGTTCCGCGAGAACCAGCGCACCGTCGAGCGCATGATGGACTCGAACGATCTCGAAAAAGAGCGTGGCATTACCATTCTCGCCAAGGCGACATCGATCGAGTGGAAGAACACCCGCATCAACATCGTCGACACCCCCGGCCACGCCGACTTCGGCGGCGAAGTCGAGCGTATCCTGTCGATGGTGGATGGCGCGATCGTGCTGGTCGATAGCTCGGAAGGCCCGATGCCGCAGACCAAGTTCGTGGTCTCCAAGGCGCTGAAGGTCGGCCTTCGCCCGATCGTCGCGATCAACAAGATCGACCGTCCGGACGGCCGCCACGAAGAAGTCATCAACGAAGTCTTTGACCTGTTCGCAAGCCTTGACGCCACCGACGAGCAGCTCGACTTCCCGATCCTCTACGGTTCCGGCCGCGATGGCTGGATGAACGTCAACCCGGAAGGCCCAAAAGACCAGGGTCTGGCACCGTTGCTCGACCTGGTTATGCAGCATGTGCCTGAGCCGAGCGTCGGCGACGAAGACGGCGCGTTCCGCATGATCGGCACGCTGCTGGAAGCCAACCCCTTCCTCGGCCGCGTCATCACCGGCCGCATCCATTCCGGCTCGATCAAGCCGAACCAGTCCGTCAAGGTCCTGAGCCAGGACGGCAAGGTGATCGAAACCGGTCGTATTTCCAAGATCCTCGCCTTCCGCGGCATCGAGCGCACCGCCATCGATGAAGCCCATGCGGGCGATATCGTCGCGATTGCCGGTCTCTCCAAGGGCACCGTTGCCGATACGTTCTGCGATCCGTCCGTGACGGAAGCGCTGTCTGCACAGCCGATCGATCCGCCGACCGTCACCATGTCCTTCCTCGTCAACGACAGCCCGCTGGCCGGCACCGAAGGCGACAAGGTGACCAGCCGCGTCATCCGCGACCGTCTGTTCAAGGAAGCCGAAGGCAACGTGGCGCTTAAGATCGAGGAATCGGAAGGCAAGGATTCGTTCTACGTCTCCGGCCGTGGCGAATTGCAGCTGGCCGTTCTGATCGAAACCATGCGCCGCGAAGGTTTTGAGCTTGCCGTGTCGCGTCCGCGCGTCGTCATGCACAAGTCCGAAGACGGCACGCTGATGGAGCCGATCGAAGAAGTCGTCATCGACGTCGATGAAGAGCATTCCGGCGTGGTCGTGCAGAAGATGTCCGAGCGCAAGGCCGAGATGACCGAACTGCGCCCGTCTGGTGGTAATCGCGTTCGTCTGGTGTTCTTCGCGCCGACCCGTGGCCTGATCGGCTACCAGTCGGAACTGCTGACCGACACCCGCGGCACGGCGATCATGAACCGCCTGTTCCACGACTATCAGCCGTTCAAGGGTGAAATCGGCGGCCGTTCTAACGGCGTGCTGTTGTCCAACCAGTCCGGCGAAGCCGTGGCCTATGCCATGTTCAACCTGGAAGATCGCGGCCCGATGATCATCGAGCCGGGCGAAAAGGTCTATGCAGGCATGATCGTCGGCATCCACTCGCGCGACAACGACCTGGAAGTGAACGTGCTCAAGGGCAAGCAGCTCACCAACATCCGCTCGGCCGGCAAGGACGAAGCCGTTCGTCTGACGCCGCCGATCCGCATGACGCTCGACCGGGCGCTGTCCTGGATCCAGGACGACGAACTGATGGAAGTCACGCCGAAGTCGATCCGTCTGCGCAAGTTCTACCTGGATGCAAACGATCGCAAGCGCTTCGGCAAGGCCCGTTCTGCACAGGGTTGATCGCCGATCCATTTTGTAGGATTTTCTGAAGCCCCGGCCGACCCGCCGGGGCTTTAATTTTTTGTGTTTTGGGGCAGGACAGACTTGCCGCCATGTTTAAAAAAGCGTTAACCTCAGGTCCATTGTCCAGATCAAAAGTCTGTGGGTAAGGCGGTTTCCCGCGCTGTTGCGGGTGTTCGTCGGGCCCCGGCAGGACCAAGAGTAGCGTTATGAAGACGTTGTCGATTGATGTGCGCCCTGCCGAGCCGCAGGACGCTCGCGCCATTTCCGAGGCTCACCGCCAGTCCTGGCAGAACGCCTATGCGGGTCTTATTCCGCACAAGGCACTGACCAAGATGATGGAGCGCCGGGGCGAAACCTGGTGGCGCAAGGCGACGCGTGGCCCGGCCACCGTTCTGGTGGTCGAGGTTGCCGGGACCATTGCCGGCTATGCGACCGTGGGTCTCAACCGGGCCCGGGCGCTGCCCCAGGAAGGGGAAATCTACGAGATCTATCTGCGGCCGGAATACCAGGGCATTGGTCTTGGCCACATGCTGTTTGGCGAGGCGCGCCGGCTGCTGAAATCGCTCGGCTGCTCGGGCATGGTGGTCTGGTGCCTGGAGGACAGCGGGGGAGCGTCGCAGTTCTTCCGGTCGAACGGCGGCGTCGATGCGGTCGAAGGCATCGAGGATTTCGACGAGGTGCGGCTGAAGAAGCTCGGGTTCATCTGGAAATAATCCGGGGTGCCGGTTGCCCGGCACTGGCCTGGCCGCCGCTTATGGCAGGTTGCTCATCAGATCATCGGCGGTTGCGCCTCTTTTTCCGTGATAGACCGCCTGGTCCGTGCCGCAGGCAAAGGAGGGCGCCAGCGTGTCGGCCAGCTGCCGTGCCAGACCATTGGCATCCTTGTTGGCCCGGGCGTCGACGAAGGCGGCCATGCAGCCCTTGCCGTAATCTTTCTGCGCAATCCGCGATACGACCAGGACCTGGCCCCAAAACTGTTCGGCGGGCATGCCGGTCTTCGGGTCGGAATGTTCGAGGAAATAGCGCAGGATGACGGCGATCGCCCGGCCATCGCCATCCAGCCGCCACTCCGCCTTGGTCCCGGTATGATTGAACGTGCCGAAGGTCTCGAACGCCTGATCGACATAGGCCGGGCTCATGTGGCCGAACAGCACGGTCTGGCGGAGATCTCCTTCCTTGAAGTAGAAGGGATAGCCCTTGGGGCCGGCGCATTTCAGCGTGATGCTGATGCCCTCCTCGACATGGACTGTCTGGCAGGCGTCCAGATTGAGATCGCTGTAGACGCTGTCATTGGCCTTGGCGGTCGAAGGGAGTGCGAAAAGCAGCGCTGCCACACCGAATGCGTAAGAATTCATCCCCATTGCCCATCCCCCCGGATCGCATTGCCATGATGGGCGAGAAGCTAGATCAGCACGGGGAAAAAGGGAACTATGCTAAGCCATTCGACCGGATGTTTGCGGGAAAGTGCCAATTTTGGTTGCCCACCCGCACCCAAAGCTATGTTGCTTTGCGAAATGAAACCCTTTAGGAAACGCTGGACCTTTACATATCCATGGGGTGAAACATGCGTATCGATGCAATTTCCATTGGCAAGAATCCGCCGGACGATGTCAACGTGATCGTTGAGGTTCCGGTCGGTGGGCACCCGATCAAGTATGAAATGGACAAGGAAGCCGGCGCGCTGGTCGTCGACCGCTTCCTCTACACTCCCATGACCTATCCGGGCAATTACGGCTTCGTGCCGCATACCCTGTCGGAGGACGGCGATCCGATCGACGTGCTGATCTGCAATACGCGTCCGCTGGTGCCCGGCTGCGTCATCAATGTTCGCCCGATCGGCGTCATGGTGATGGAAGACGATGGTGGCAAGGACGAGAAGATCATTGCCGTGCCGGCGCCGAAGCTGACCCAGCGCTACGACAAGATCATGAACTATACGGATCTGCCGGAGATCACGCTCAAGCAGATCGAGCATTTCTTCGAGCACTACAAGGATCTGGAGCCCGGCAAGTGGGTGAAGATCGGCGGCTGGCAGGATGTCGGCGTCGCCAAGACGCTGATCGTCGAGGCGATCGAGCGGTACAAGGCTACCAAGTAATTCGGGCTTTCAACCGTCCAACAGGGCGGTGAGCTTTGCGATCAAGACCTCCGGTTCGCCCTCGAGCCGGAGGTTTTTCTGTCTGGCGGTGTCGCCTGACGTGATCTCGATCGACGATTTGGCCATGCCGAGGCGCTTGGCGAGCAGGGCGATCAGCGCCTTGTTGGCCTTGCCCTTTTCGGGCACGGCGGTGACGCGGACCTTCAGATAGGCTTCGCCGCCACTGTTGATCTCCACACCGTCAATCGCCTCACGCCCGCCATTCGGCGTCAAGCGAACCGAAAGGCGGACATGGTCACCGACGATGCGGTAGGGCAGGCTCAAGCGACGAGCGGATAGATGCTGTTCCACATCAGCGAGCGGATGAAGAAGATCAGCAGCAGCACGACGATCGGCGAGATGTCGATGCCGCCGAGATTGGGCAGGACGCGGCGCAGCGGCCGCAGGACCGGCTCGGTGACGTTGAACAGGAACATGCCGATCGAGCTGACGAAGCGGTTGCTCGAATTGATGACGTTGAAGGCATAAAGCCAGGAGAATATGGCGCTTGCGATAAGCACCCATGTGTAAAGATTCAGTGCCAGATCGATGGTCTGAAACAGGGCAAGCATTGTCGTCTCCATTTCTTGGTTGACAGACAGATAGACATTGGGGACTAAACCGGCAAGTACTGCGGGCTGACGGAAAACAAATCATGTTTAACGAGGCGGTCAGCCCCGCATCGATGACCGGCCTCGACGGGAAAGTTCGCCTAATGCACGCGCCTATGTCCGGCGACAGGTTTGCCGCGTTCAAGCATTCCTCCTACACGCTGTTCTTCTTCGCCCGGTTTCTGGGCGCCTTCGCAACCCAGATCGTCAGCGTCTCGGTCGGCTGGCAGATGTATGACCAGACGGGCAGTGCCTTCTATCTCGGTCTGATCGGCCTCTTCCAGTTCCTGCCCTCGCTCATATTGATGCTGGTGACCGGCTCCGTGGCCGACCGCTACAATCGCCGGGCCATCGTGGCGATCTGCATGATCGTCAGCGCGCTGTGCGGCGGGGCGCTACTCGGCCTCACTCTTGCCGATGCCTTTTCGCCCATTCCGGTGTTCGGCATCCTCATCGTCTTCGGCATCGAGCGGGCCTTCAATGCGCCGGCCGTGCAGTCGCTGGCGCCCAATCTGGTGCCGGAAACCGATCTTGCCAATGCGATTGCCTGGAATTCCACATCCTGGCAGACGGCCTCGATCGTCGGCCCGGTGGTCGGCGGCCTGCTCTATGGCCTGAGCGCCACCACGGCCTATTCCGTGGCGCTTCTCTTCTTCGTGGCGTCGGCCCTTTTGATCTTCCTGGTCAAGCGACCGGCCCAGAAGACATCCTCGGAAGCCGTCAGCTGGGGCACGATCCTCGCAGGCTTCCGCTTCATCCTGTCGGAGAAGGTGGTGCTTGGGGCGATTTCGCTCGATCTCTTTGCGGTGCTTTTGGGCGGCGCGGTGGCGCTGATGCCGATCTTTGCCCGCGATATCCTGACGCTTGGACCCTGGGGGCTCGGCATGCTGCGCGCCGCGCCCGGCATCGGCGCCATCCTGGTGGCGGTGGCGCTGGCCAGCTATCCGGTTCGCCACAATGCCGGCCTGCTGATGTTTGCCGGCGTCGCGCTGTTCGGCCTTGGCACGCTGATCTTCGGCCTGTCGGAAACCGCCTGGATCTCGATTGCCGCGCTGATGCTGATGGGGGCGGCTGACATGGCCTCGGTCTATGTGCGCGAGACGCTGATTGCGCTCTGGACGCCCGACGAGGTGCGCGGCCGGGTCAATGCGGTCAATATGGTGTTTGTCGGGGCCTCCAACGAGCTTGGCGAATTCCGGGCCGGCACCATGGCGTCCCTGATGGGACCGGTGCCCGCCGTAGTTATCGGTGGCGTCGGCACGTTGGCGGTGGCGATCCTCTGGGCGGTCGGCTTCCCGCAATTGCGCAAGATCGACAGTCTCGATGCACCAAGCCGTCAATCGACGGACTGAAGGGATTTCTCGAAGACCTGATCGAGGAAGCCCGACAGCCAGGCCTTCAGCGGCGCATCGAACAGCATGCGGCCCTCCAGATGCTCGCGCCCCTGCTGGGCATTGGGCATGATGAAGCGGTGGGCGCCATGCACGACCCAGCGCTGCATCATGGCGCGGGTCAGTTCGGCATGAAACTGGATGCCCCAGGCATTGTCGCCATAACGGAACGCCTGATTCGGATAGAGATCGCCCTTGGCCAGCAGGTCGGCGCCGTGCGGCAGGTCGAAGCCTTCGCGATGGAAATGGTAGACCATTTTCGGCCAGTGCATCAGCAGGCGGCCCTTTTCGGTCGGATGGATCGGATACCAGCCGATCTCGACGCGCTCCTGGCTGTCGGCCGCCACCTTGCCACCCAGCTGGCGCACCAGCATCTGGGCTCCGAGGCAGATGCCGAGATAGGGCCTGTTTTCCTTCAAGGGCACGGACAGCCAGTCGATCTCCGAGCGTACGAAGCCGTCCGGGTCATTGGCGCTCATCGGGCCGCCGAAGACCACGGCGCCGCTGTGATTGGCCAATGTCGAGGGTAGGCGATCTCCCAGCACCGGCCGCCGGATATCGAGCGGAAACCCTTTCTCCAGCAGCAGCTGGCCAACGCGGCCGGGGCTGGAGCGCTCCTGATGCAGGACGATCAGGATCGGAGGTTTGGCGGTTTTCCGGGCCGGATCATGCAGCATCGTCACCCCCTGGATCTCCGGCGCGGGCCGCAGCGCCCAAGCGTTCATTGACGCGGTCGCGATCGGAGACCTCTAGGAGGTCGGCGACCCGCCAGACCACATGGTCTTCCATCTCGCTACGGTTGCCATCGGCGTAGACGATATCCCAGAGAATGCCGATCAGCTCAAGGCGCTGCTCTTCGTCCAGCCGGCGCTTCAGCTCCGAGGTGAAGCGGTAATAGTCGACCGCCTCGCTCTCGGCTTTCTTGCCGGCTTCGAGCAAGGCGTCGAGCTTTGGCTCGTCCAGGGCATATTTTTCCCGCAGCAGGACCCGCAGCATACGCTTTTCCGCGTCCCGCACGACCCCATCGGCCTCCATCACCTGGATGCACAGGGCGGCGACCGCGATGCGCGGATCGTCGCTTGGAAAGTCGCTCTCCGGCTCGGCCGTGAGGCTCTGAAAAAATGACTGCAGCCGCTCCAGCATTGTCGGGCCTCCTTGGCGGTCAGAACAGGCGAAGCCGCGTCTTTTCATCGGCCATGCGGTTGGGGTCGCGGACACCGGGATCATCCGGCGGGCGTCCGAAGAAGGGTTCGGGAACCGTTCCGGCATCGGGTTTGCGGTCGGACGGCTCGGCCTCGATGTCGGTGCCGGCCGGAAGGGCCTGTTCGACCTCCGGCTTTGCCGTCACCTCGATGGGTTGCTGTTCGACTTTTGGTTCCGCAGGCGTGTCGACCGGGGCCAGCGGTGGCTGGGCGCTGATGGCGCCGGCTCCGCTGACGACGACGCCGTCTTCGACGGGTCCTGCCAGCTGGCCATAGGGCATTTTCCATTCGAAGGCATCGAGGCGGCCGCTGACCGGAGAGATGGGCAGCCATTTTTCCGAGACCTGGCCGTCGGCGACCCAGGCCGGGTCGCGCGGCGCCCTCAGCGCCTGGGCCATCCAGTAGCGGATACGGCCCTGATCGCCGGTTTCGGCATCCTCGATATCGGCCAGCAGCAGGAAGACCCGTTCGCGGGACTCGCTGCGGGCAGCAGCTTCCGCCTTGGCACGGGCCTTGGTGAACTCCTTGGCGTCAAGGGCAGCTTCCGCAACGATCAGCAACGATTCGACATTGTTCGGCTTGAGGCTCTCCAGCCGTTCGGCGCGCTTCAGGCGATCGACGGCGCTGTCGCCGCTTCTCGCCCGCAGATAGGTGCGGGCGATGTCGGGATGAGGCGTGAGCTTCCAGGCCTGTTCGAGGACGGAACCTGCCTTGCGCAGATTGTCCTCGCGTAGCAGGGCCTTGCCGGCAATTACCGCGGCGGGCACCAGGTCCTTGGCGAGCTTCAGGGCATGCAGGGCATTGTCGCGGGCAACCGCCGGATCGCCTTCCAGCTGTTCGCCGGCCTTGGCCGTCAGCAGCACGGCTTTCAGCCGGTCGGCCTCCTGGCGGCTCAGGACATGGGCAATGCGCTGCTGGTCGAGCAGGCGGATCGCTTCATTCCATTGGCCGGACTGGCAGCGGTATTCCAGCGCTGCCTTGGCGGCCCAGGGTAGGTAGGGCGCCTTTTCGGCGGCCTCCTCGGCATATTGACGGGCGGCCTCGTGGGCGCCGAGCCGGTTGGCTTCGACATAGAGGCCGCGCAGCCCGAGTTCGCGGGTTTCCGGATCCTCCGACATCTGCTGGAACAGGCGGCGGGCCTCGTCGTGCTTGCCCTCGATGACGGCGGCCTGGGCCTCCAGAACGAGGATCAGCGGTTCCTGGTCGGCGCGGATCAGGCCGCGGGCGCGGGCGCTCATCTTGCGGGCCATGGCGGCATTGCCGGCGCCGGCGGCGATCAGGCCGGTCGAGATCGCCTGGTAGCCGCGGTCGCGGGTGCGGGCGCGGAAATAGCGGCGCACCGAATGGGGCGAGGTCCAGAGGGTGCGAACCAGCCACCAGGCGATCATCACGGCGGCGATGATGGCAACCAGGGCACTGGCGGCGACGATCAGGTCGGTCTGATAGAGTTGGCCTTCCCAGACGAGAGCGATGTCGCCGGGACGGTCGGCGACCCAGGAGAAGCCATAGCCGAGCGCGACGATGAGGATGACGAAGATTGCGAGTTTAATCATGATCTCAACCCTGCCTGCCTGCGACTGCCTTGGCCATGATGGTGCCCACCAGGTCTTCGACCTTGATGCGCGCGTCCAGCTGCGCCTTGAACACTGCTGAGGCCTGCTTGCCGGGCTCCGGCAAGGCATTCCACTCGCTGGCGGCACCCTTGAGGTCGCCGTTCTTCAGCTTGTCTTCGAACCGGGCCGCAACGGCTTCGACGCTGTCGCCCTCGACACTGCCGACCGGGCGGACCTTGACCAGGGACTTGGCGCTCGACAGCAGCCGGCCGGTCCAACCCTGTTCGGGATCGGGCTGGTTGACGGCCTCGACGATGCCGGTCGTGACGGCTGTGACGTCGCGCATCAGCTGCGAGCGCGACTGGATGCCTGTCGTGGCAATGCCGCGCAGCTCGGCAAGGGCCGGTTCTTCCGGCGCGATGCCGGCATAGGTTTCCACCTCCGACAGGAAGGGGCCGCCGCGATCGGTTGCCGTCTTCAGCGCCGAGGCGGCAATGGCGCGTGCCACTTCGATATCGTCGCGCGGCTGATCCAGTTTGGTTTCGATCTGGGTGAGCTTGTCGCCGAGGCGGGTCTCGCTTTCGCTCAAGGCATCGGCCGTGCCGGCGACCTGGGACTGCAAGGCGTTGAGTGCGTCGCTGGTCTGGGTCAGGCGGGTCTGCAGATCCTCGACGGCCGTGGCGTCGGCGGCATTGTCCGGCTGGGTGGCAAGGGCTGCTTCGAGGGCGGCGATCCGGCCTTCAAGCGCGGAGCTGTCTACCGGTGCGGCGCTGGAGAGGCTGCCGATCTGGGACTTGAGCGACGAGACCTCGGAGGACAGGGCGGAAATCGAGACATTGCCCTCGGGAGACAGGCCGGGAATGACGCCGGCATATTGCATGGCGCCGGCACCGGCCAGCGCCACGAGACCGCCGAAAATGCCGGCAGCGGCCAGGCTTGCGGTCGAGGAGGACGAAGACGATTGGGCGGGCCTTGGCGGTGTCACTGTCGGTTCCGGCTTGGTCTTGTCTGGAGTGACGTCTTCGGGTTCCGGGGCGGCATCGGACTGCAAGAACGCGGTGTTTTCTGATGCGGTTTCGGCATCTGCCGCAGGGGTATCCGCCATCTCGGGCGCCGGGCCAGCAACCTCATCGCTTGCCGGCTGGATATCGACAGGTGGTTCGGTGGCAGGACCTGCATCGTTTGCCGGCGGGATCGGCTCGCTCACCGTTTCCACCGTATCGGACGCGGTCGCCTGCAGGTCGATCGTTACCGGGTCGGTGGTCGTCTTGGAGCGGCGGGGCGTTTTTTCCGAAACCATGGCAACCTCATTTTCCTTGCAGTGCAATGAAATTAGTCAGTGATGACCCCGAAGGAAAGGGGCCGGCGCAATTTTGCGTTCAAGACCTTGGCAGTAGGGCCAGCAGGCTCGCCTCATCCGCGCTTCGTGCTGCCTGCGCATGGCGGCGATATTGCGGCGGAACGGTTGCGGCAATCGCCGCGCTCAGACAGAGGATGGGCAGGGACGACAGAAGATCGGGCCTCTCCGCAAAGATCGGCAGGTCGAAGAAGCGCCGCGCGGTCTCAGTGGAATAGAGCAGGACGGTATCGACCGGGCTGTCGACAAGCAGCCGATGCAGCGTCTCCCTGTCAGGGATCAAGGCCTGCATGGCGTAGCTTTCGCAGACCGTGAACGGGATCTGCCGCTCGCTCAATCGTTGCTCAAACGTTTTGGCCCGGGGGTGGCCGGCCAGATAGAGGATCGGCACCGCTGCATGATGGGAGGCGATGGTATCGGCAAGGGCGCCACCGTCGCCGGACGAGGCGACGACCTGGCGAAAGCCCGCCTGTTCGGCCGCTTTGGCGGTCGCCGGACCGACCGCATAAAGCGGCCAGTCGAGATAGGGGAGCAGGCGGTCGCCGAGCTTGGCCAGGCCATAGATTGCCACGGCGCTCGTCACCGCCAGCGGGCCTTCGTGACGGGCCAGGGCGTCCAGTATTGCGTCGGGGTGATGGTACGGTGCTGCGAGCGGCAGGAGCACCGGCTGGTGGCCAAGCGTTTCGAGCATGTGCGCGGTTTTCTGCCCGCTCTGCTCCGGCCTGGTCACGAGGATGCGCATGGCTGTCAGCTCCAGCCGTCGAAGAAGGTGGTGCCGGCCTTGTCGCGCACAGTCTCACCTGCCGATCGACCAAGGGCGACGGCGTCGCGGCTAGGCCCCTCAATGGCGACCGAATGGGAGACGGATCCGTCAGGCGTCAGGATCAGACCGGAGAAACGCAGCTGGTCGCCCTCGCAGATCGCATAGCCGGCAATCGGCGTGCGGCAGGAACCGTCGAGGGCGCCCAGAAAGCTGCGCTCGCAGGTGACGGCATCGTAGGTCGGGCGATCATTGATGGCGGCCAGAAGATCGGCGATGCGGCTGTCACCGATGCGGCTTTCGATACAGATGGCGCCCTGGGCCGGAGCGGGCGGAAAGGTGGCCGGATCCAGCAATTGCGTCGGCACGGTTTCCTTGCCGAGACGCTTCAGGCCGGCAAAGGCCAGCAGTGTTGCATCGACCTGGCCTTCTGCCAGCTTGCGCAGGCGGGTATCGACCAGGCCGCGGAAGGTGATGACCTCTATATCCGGGCGCAGGCGGCGGATCAGGGCCTGACGGCGCAGCGACGACGAGCCGATGGTGGCGCCCTGTGGCAATTCCATCAGGGTCGGGGCGGTGCGGCCGACAAAGGCGTCGCGAAAATCTTCGCGCGGCAGGTAGGCGGAAATCTCCAGGCCGTCCGGCACGGCGGTCGGCATGTCCTTGGAGGAATGGACGGCGAAATCGAGATCGCCCGAGAGCAATTGCTCCTCGAGTTCCAGGGTGAACAGGCCCTTGCCGCCGATCTCGGCCAGCGAGCGATCCGTGATGCGGTCGCCGGTGGTCGACAGCACGACGATCTCGAACATGTCGGCAGGCATGCCATGGGCGGCCATCAGGCGGTCGCGGGTTTCATGGGCCTGGGCGAGAGCCAGTGGACTGCCGCGTGTGCCGATCCGGAAAGGTTTTGTTTGCATCCGACTTCATCCATTGTTACCGACGGTTTCGTAAACGCCTTTCCGGGCCATCGCAATCAATCAAAGGGCAAATGGCTTCCTTTCTTCGTATTCTCGGCATTGAAACCAGCTGCGACGAGACCGCGGCTTCCGTCGTCGTGCGCCATGCCGATGGCCGCGGCGAGATCCTGGCCGACGTCGTGCTCAGCCAGATGGACGAGCATAGCGCCTATGGTGGCGTGGTGCCGGAAATCGCGGCGCGCGCCCATGTCGAGGCGCTGGATACGCTGATCGCCGAGGCGCTGGCGCGGTCCGGCACAAGCTTGAAGGACATGGACGCCATTGCCGCAACCGCCGGCCCCGGCCTGATCGGCGGATTGCTGGTTGGGCTGATGACCGGCAAGGCGATTGCGCGCGCGGCCAACAAGCCGCTCTATGCGATCAACCATCTGGAAGGCCATGCGCTGACGGCGCGGCTGACGGACGGGCTCGCTTTCCCCTATCTGATGCTGCTGGTCTCCGGCGGCCACACGCAGCTGGTGCTGGTGCGCGGCGTCGGTCAATACGAACGCTGGGGCACGACCATCGACGATGCGCTGGGCGAGGCTTTCGACAAGACAGCCAAGCTGCTGGCGCTTCCCTATCCGGGTGGACCGGCGGTGGAAAACGCGGCCCGCAGTGGCGATGCCCAGCGCTTCACCTTTCCGCGGCCGCTGGTCGGCGAGAAGCGGCTTGATTTTTCGTTTTCCGGCCTGAAGACAGCCGTGCGCCAGGCGGCGGAAGCCGCAGCGCCGGTGTCGGAGCAGGATATCGCCGATATCTGCGCGTCGTTTCAACGGGCGGTCTCACGGACGCTCGATGACCGCATTGGGCGCGGGCTGCAGCGCTTTGCAGAGGAATTTCCGGTGCGAGACGAAAAGCCGTCGCTGGTCGTGGCGGGGGGCGTGGCGGCCAATCTGGAACTGCGGACCTGCCTGCAGGCGCTTTTCGACCGGCACGGGGTTCGTTTCGTGGCGCCGCCGCATGCGCTGTGCACCGACAATGCGGCGATGATCGCCTGGGCCGGGCTTGAGCGCATGGCGGCCGGATTTGGTCCGGACGCCTTGGATGTGTCGCCACGGTCGCGATGGCCGCTGGACATGTCGGCGGAAGCGCTGATCGGATCGGGCAAGAGAGGAGCCAAGGCATGAGCGAGAGAGAGCGGGTCGTGGTGGTGGGAGCCGGCGCCTTCGGCACGGCGCTGGCAACCGTGATGGCCCTGGATGGCAAGGTGGATGTGACGCTGCTTGGCCGGGATCCCTCGCTGATGGCGGATCTCAGGAACGAGGGCATTCACGATGCCGCCTTGCCCGGCATCATGCTGCCCGATGGCCTGCAATACGCTTTCGAGCCCGATGTGCTGGCCTCCGCCGATATCGTGCTGTTTGCCATGCCGTCGCAGGCGCAGGCCGATGCCGCCGAACAATACGGACCCTATCTCCACGCCGATGCGACCGTCGTCACCTGCGCCAAGGGGATCGATCGCAATTCGTCGAAACTGCTGACGCAGGTTCTGGAACAAGAATTGCCGAACCATCGCATCGCGGTTCTGTCCGGTCCGGGTTTTGCCATGGATATCGCGCGCGGCCTGCCGACCGCCATGGCGATCGCCTCCGTGGATCTTGCCCATGCCGAATGGCTGGCACGGGTGATTTCGGGGCCGACCTTCCGCCTTTACGCGTCTTCGGATCGCGTCGGCGTGCAGCTGGGCGGCGCCTTGAAAAACGTGCTGGCGATTGCCTGCGGCATTGTCGAAGGCATGGGGCTTGGCGAGTCGGCGCGCGCCGCGCTGATAGCCCGGGGGCTCGCCGAAATGTCGCGGCTCGTGGTGGCCATGGGCGGCTCGGCCGATACGGTGCGCGGTCTTTCGGGCCTCGGCGATCTCGTGCTGACGGCCACCAGCCATCAATCGCGCAACCTGCGCTTCGGCATCGCGCTCGGGCATGGCGCGGCCGCCGATTTTGCCAGCGGCGGCCTGGTCGAGGGCGCTTATGCTGCCGCCGTTGCGGCTCGCCTCGCCGAAGGGCTCAAGATCGACATGCCGATTACCGACGCGATCGCGCTGATCATCGAGGGCCGGCTGGATATTCCGGCTGCCATCGAACAGCTGATGACGCGACCGATCACCACCGAATAAACCGACCTCATAGATACGGGAGACACACCATGCTTTTTGCTGTTTTGTGCAAGGACAAGCCCAATCACCTCAACCTTCGCATGGAGACGCGGCCGCCGCATGTGGAATGGCTGAACGGCCTGAACGCTGCCGGCACGCTGAAGATCGGCGGCCCGTTCCTCGACGGCGACGGCAAGCCCTGCGGCTCCATGCTGCTGATCGCGGCCGACGACCTGGACGGCGCCAAGGCCATTGCCGCGCAGGACCCTTACGCCCTGGCCGGCCTTTTCGAGAGCGTCGAGATCAAGCCCTATAACTGGGTCTTCAACAATCCGGAGGCGTAAGCTTCGCCATGGCATTCTGGCTCTACAAATCCGAACCGTTCAAATGGTCCTGGGACATGCAGAAGGCGGCGGGCGCCGCCGGCACCGAATGGACCGGCGTGCGCAATTATCTGGCCCGTAACAACATGCGGGCGATGAAGATCGGCGACAAGGGCTTCTTCTACCACTCGAACGAAGGGCTCGAAGTGGTCGGCATCGTCGAGGGCTGCGCGCTGTCGCATCCGGATTCGACCGCCGAGGGCGATCCCAAATGGGATTGCGTCGACATCCGCGCGGTCTGCGACATGCCGAAACCCGTAACGCTCAAGGACGTCAAGGCAAGCCCGGCGCTTGAGAAGATGGCGCTGGTCACCTCGATGCGGCTTTCGGTTCAACCGGTGACGGACGAGGAATATCTCGAGGTTTGCCGCATGGGTGGCCTCGATAATCCGCCACGCTAAAGGCCGGTCTGCAGGGGTGTGCTGATTGAAGACGGATCCGGAGAGCTTCATTGTCGCCAATACCGCACTGATGGCGCCGCCGCATGTGCCTGAGATCCGGCTCTATCTGGCCAGCGAGGTGCATGACCTCTGGCTGAAGACCGAAGAGGATCTCGACGCGATCGGCCTGCCGCCGCCGTTCTGGGCCTTTGCCTGGGCCGGCGGGCAGGGACTGGCGCGCTATGTGCTGGATCACCGGGACAGCGTCTGCGGCAGGCGGGTGGTCGATTTTGCCAGCGGCTCGGGGCTCGTGGCGATTGCCGCGAAAATGGCGGGGGCTACAAGCGTCACGGCCTGCGACATCGATCCATGGGCGGGCACGGCCATCCGTCTCAACAGCCGCGAAAACGGCGTCGAGCTCGACGTTTCGAATGAGAACATTATCGGCCGTCTGGTCGATGCGGATATCGTTCTGGCGGGCGATGTCTTCTACGATCGCGATTTTGCCGATGCTTTGATCCCTTGGTTCGCCGCGCTTACGGCAGCCGGCAAGACGGTTCTGGTCGGCGATCCCGGACGGGCCTATTGCCCGAAGCAGCGGCTTGAGCCGATCGTCACCTATCAGGTTCCGGTCAGCCGGATCCTGGAGGATAGCGAAATCAAGAAGACGACGGTGTGGCGATTTGCCTGAACATTGCCGCGATGGTCAGGGTCTGATGACGCAGACGCCGGCCTCGTAAGAGCAGGCCGCATCGCTCTTCTCGGCATCCACCTCAATGATCAGCGCCTTGGGGGCGAGAACGACGGAGCGTGTGCGGCGGCCGCTGTGGTCGATGGCGAAATAGGTGCCGACGCCGCGAAACGACACGGCCGACACCGAGCCGGCATAGGTGCCGATGCCGGGCAGGACCGAGGGAAGGCCGGAACCGGTGATGCCTGCGTTTGTCCGGTATCCATCATGCCGGTGGGGGTGCTTGCGATAATCTGATCGGTGGTCGGCCGCCAAGGCCGGCAGCGAGACGGTGCATGCAAGGACAGCGATGAGCGCTGCCGGGCCGAACCTGCCGATACGCGATACCATGGTCAAGATCTCCGGGTCGATGACACGTTAGCGAAAGGTTAACGCCTGCGTCGGCGATTTCAAGGAGATCGGCGCTTCCGGCACCATTTTTTTAACCGGATCAGGATAAAATCCACGGCGCATCAGACCTTCGTCTGAGGTCATTGATGTGCCAATCGATTAAAATATGAACTTGGTGCAATAGTGCTTGTCGTATGACAATTCGGCGATTAAACCACGCCATTGATGCAATGCACCCATTCGATACGGGTTCAGCCATTGCAGTGGGGATGTCCGAAAAATTCGGAACGCATTACAACGCCGCGAGGTCCTGATGGCGAATGTGACAAATAACCGGCCGTTATCGCCGCATCTGCAAATCTACAAGCTTATTCCGACGATGGCGATGTCGATCATCCATCGCATCACCGGCGGGGCGCTCTATTTCGGCACGCTGCTGGTTGCCTGGTGGCTTGTCGCGGCGTCGACCGGCGCCGGTTACTATGAATGGGTCAGCTGGTTCATGGGCACGATCATCGGACGTCTCGTCCTGTTCGGTTATACCTGGGCACTCCTGCATCACATGCTCGGCGGTCTGCGCCATTTCATGTGGGATCTGGGATACGGCTTCGAAAAGTCGTTTTCGACCAAACTTGCCAAGGCCAATGTGATCGGATCGATCGTCCTGACCGTAGTCGTCTGGGTGATCGGTTACGTCATTCGCTTCTGAAGGGTCATTGAACATGGATATGCGTACGCCTCTGGGTAAGGTTCGCGGCCTTGGCTCGGCCAAGGACGGAACGGAACATTTCTGGCGCCAGCGCCTAACGGCGGTCGCCAATGTGCCGCTGATTACCTTCTTCGTCATCTTCCTGCTGGTCTACGCTGGCGCGCCTTATGCGGAAGTCGTCGGCGCCCTGTCCAATCCGATCGTTGCCGTGCTGATGGGTCTCGTGGTGATTTCCGGCATCGTGCACATGAAGCTCGGCATGCAGGTGATCATCGAGGACTATATCCATGTCGATGGCCTCAAGATCGTCCTGCTGATGCTCAACACGTTCTTCGGCATCCTGGTCGGTGGGCTCTGTCTGTTCGCCATCTTGAAAATCGCATTCGTAGGATAATTCATCATGGCATCCAACAGCTCCTCCGCCCCGAACGGCAAGGCCTATACCTATGTCGACCATTCCTATGACGTGGTCGTGGTCGGCGCCGGCGGCGCCGGTCTGCGCGCCACGCTCGGCATGGCCGAGCAGGGTTTCAAGACGGCCTGCATCACCAAGGTTTTCCCGACGCGCTCCCACACGGTCGCGGCCCAGGGCGGCATTGCCGCCTCGCTGACCAACATGACGCCGGATTGCTGGCAATGGCATCTCTACGACACCGTCAAGGGGTCGGACTGGCTCGGCGACGTCGACGCCATGCAGTATCTCGCCATGGAAGCGCCGAAGGCCGTCTATGAGCTCGAGCATTACGGCGTGCCGTTCTCGCGCAATGCCGAGGGCAAGATCTACCAGCGGCCGTTCGGCGGCCATATGCAGAATTACGGCGAAGGCCCGCCGGTGCAGCGCACCTGTGCTGCCGCCGACCGCACCGGTCACGCCATCCTGCATACGCTGTACGGCCAGTCGCTGAAGCACAATGCCGAATTCTTCATCGAGTATTTCGCGCTCGACCTGATCATGGCCGAAGACGGCCGTTGCACGGGCGTCGTTGCCTGGAACCTCGACGACGGCACCATCCACCGCTTTTCCGCCAAGATGGTGGTGCTGGCGACCGGCGGCTACGGCCGCGCCTATTTCTCGGCCACGTCCGCCCATACCTGCACCGGCGACGGCGGCGGTATGATCGCGCGCGCCGGCCTGCCGCTGCAGGACATGGAATTCGTGCAATTCCACCCGACCGGCATTTATGGCGCCGGCTGCCTGATCACCGAAGGCGCCCGCGGCGAAGGCGGCTATCTCGTCAATTCGGAAGGTGAGCGCTTCATGGAGCGCTATGCCCCGTCCGCCAAGGACCTGGCCTCGCGCGACGTCGTCTCCCGCTGCATGACGCTGGAAATCCGCGAGGGTCGCGGCGTCGGCAAGAACAAGGACCATATCTACCTGCATCTCGACCATTTGGATCCGGCCGTTCTGCACGAGCGTCTGCCGGGTATCTCGGAATCGGCCAAGATCTTTGCCGGCGTCGACGTGACGCGCGAGCCGATCCCGGTTCTGCCGACGGTGCATTACAACATGGGCGGCATTCCGACCAATTACTGGGGCGAAGTGCTGAATGCAGACGCGGAAAATCCCGAGCGCATCGCGCCCGGCCTGATGGCGGTCGGCGAGGCCGGCTGCGCCTCGGTGCACGGTGCAAACCGTCTGGGCTCCAACTCGCTGATCGACCTGGTGGTGTTCGGCCGCGCCGCGGCGATCCGTGCCGCGCAGGTCATCGACAAGGCGGAGCCGATCCCGGCTCTGAATGTTGCCGCCTGCGACAAGATCATGGAGCGCTTCGACAGCATCCGCAATGCCAGCGGCTCGACGCCGACCGCGGTGCTGCGCGACAAGATGCAGCGCGCCATGCAGGAAGACGCCGCCGTGTTCCGCACCCAGGAAGCACTGGAGAGCGGCTGCCGCCGCATCTCGGCGATCTGGAAGGAGCTTCCCGATGTCAAGGTCACCGACCGTTCGATGATCTGGAACTCGGATCTGGTCGAGACGCTGGAACTGCACAATCTGATGGCCAACGCCATCACCACGGTTTATGGCGCGGAAGCGCGCAAGGAAAGCCGCGGCAGCCATGCGCGCGAAGACTATGTCGATGGCCCCTTCGCCGGCCGCGACGATGTCAACTGGCGCAAGCACACACTGTCCTGGGTCAGCGAGGCTGGCGACGTCAAGCTCGACTATCGCCCGGTCCATACAGACCTCATCGCCGAAGGCATCGACCCCTACAAGATCGAGCCCAAGGCGCGCGTATATTGAGGACTGACCCGGTGACGACACTGGCCCTGCCCATCGGAAAGGAACAGTCCCCGCGCCCCGCGCAGGGGGCGTCCTTTGGTACATGGGCGCCGACGCCGGTCCAGAAGCTCATTTTGATCCTGGCCCATCATACGCCGCTTGGCCGTGGGCGCGGACGGCGTCTGGCTGCCGCCCTGTTGCGGCGGCTGCGGGACGGCCCGATCGACTACACGCTGGGCGGCTCGCCGTTCCGCTTCGACATTCGGGACAATTCCACCGACCGGCAATCGTTGCTGCACCCTGGATACAATCGCGAGGAATTTGAATTTCTCGCCGAGGTGATGGGCAAGGGCGGCGTGTTCGTCGATATCGGCGCCAATGTCGGGTTCTTTTCGGTCAAGCTTGCCGCGCAATGCGGCGCTGGCTGCCGGGTGATCGCCATCGAGCCCAATCCGGTGGTTCTGGAGCGGTTGCGCTTCAATACCGAGGCGATGCGGGACCGGATCACGGTGGTCGACCAGGCGGCGGGTCGCGCCGAGGGTGTCGCGCGCTTCCAGAGCCAGGCGGGAAATCTGGGCCAGAGCCGATTTGATGCCGATGGTGAAATCGAGGTTCAGGTCAGGCCGCTGCAGACCATTTTGCAGTCGCTGGGCGTCATGCGGATCGATGCCCTGAAGATCGATGTCGAGGGTTTCGAGGATGACGTGATCCTGCCCTTCTTCGCGACAGCACCGAAGACGCTGTGGCCCACGCGGATCGTGATCGAGTTCACGTCGCGTTCCGAATGGAAGGGCGATTGCATCGCCTGCCTGCAGGACTGCGGCTATGTCCTGTCTTCGAAGACCCGTGGAAACATGTTGTTTGAACTCGGCGATGCCGCAACGCATCGCCTCGCCGGATCTGGTCCGTCCAGGTAACCGTCAAATCAAAGAGGCTTGTCAATGGTTGAACTCGCTCTGCCCAAAAACTCCCAGATGACCGAAGGCAAGGTTTGGCCGAAGCCGGAGAGTGCCCGCAATGTCCGCGAATATCGCGTCTATCGCTGGAGCCCGGATGATGGCCAGAACCCGCGTATCGACACGTTCTATATCGATGTCGACGATTGCGGTCCGATGGTGCTCGACGGGCTTCTCTACATCAAGAACAACATCGACCCGACACTGACGCTGCGCCGTTCCTGTCGCGAGGGGATCTGCGGGTCCTGCGCGATGAACATCGACGGGACGAATACGCTGGCCTGTACCAAGGGCATGGACGAAATCAACGGGACGGTGAAGATCTACCCGCTGCCGCATCTGCCTGTCGTCAAGGATCTGGTGCCGGATCTGACCAATTTCTACGCCCAGCACCGCTCGATCGAGCCCTGGCTGAAGACGGTGTCGCCGGCGCCGGCCAAGGAATGGAAGCAGAGCCACGAGGATCGCCAGAAGCTCGACGGCCTCTACGAGTGCATCCTGTGCGCCTGCTGCTCGGCCTCCTGCCCGAGCTACTGGTGGAATGGCGATCGTTATCTCGGACCGGCCGTGCTGCTGCAGGCCTATCGCTGGCTGATCGACTCCAGAGACGAAGCCAAGGGCGAGCGCCTCGACAATCTCGAAGATCCGTTCCGGCTCTATCGCTGCCACACCATCATGAACTGCGCGCAGACCTGTCCCAAGGGGTTGAACCCGGCCAAGGCGATCGCCGAGATCAAGAAGATGATGGTCGAGCGCCGGGTTTAGAACCCGATCGGATCTTCGTCTATCGGGGCTGTGTCGGGTCGGCGCGGCCCCTTCGTTCATGCGGACATGGCATGTTCTGTCGTTGCGGCCACGAATTATCCTTGTGTTGACTTGATTTGGTCAGTCCTTTCGCGATAATTCCGCCGTGTTCTTACGCAACAAACCGGACAGTTGCGGATAACCGGGAGTGTTATGATGAAGTTGAAATATGCAGCGGCTGGGCTTGCTGTCGTTCTTTCGCTCGCTGGCTGCCAGCGTACATCCTACTCTGGATTCAATTCTCCCGCTCCGTCCTCGGCTCTTCCCCCGCTTCAGGCGCAGCCGGTTCCCTCCGTACAGTCCGGTCAGTTGCCGCCGCCGACCGCGGACGGATCACAGTTTCCGGCACCTCCGGCCGGCGCCGCGCCGGGTGCGCAAATGGCCAATGCCATTCCGGCTGCAGCGCAGGATGTTACCAAGGAAGCCATGGTCGGCAACTGGCGCGTCAACAATTCAGGCAGTTCCTGCGACATGTTCCTGACGCTGACCAATCTTGGCAGCGGCTCGCGCGGCGGTACACGCGGCTGTGCCGGCCCGTTGACGACGATGGGATCCTGGGAAGTGGCCGGCAAGCAGGTGGTTCTCAAGGATCGCAACGGCAATGTCATCGGCCGCCTCTACAAGTCTGCCGAAGCCCGCTACGACGGCACGACCGATTCGGGCCAGCCGATCAGCCTGAGCCGCTAACCGCGCGACCTGCAATGGCGGGAGCGTCCGCTCCCGCGGAGTTCCTTCATGCAGCCAATCCCCGATTATGCGCTGAGCGTCAGCGAACAGCTGAAGGCGCTGACCGAATCGGGGTCGCTGAGCGCCGATGCGGCACAGATGCAGGTCGCCGGACGGCTCGACCGCATTCTGGCCGATCTGAAGCAGCGCCGCCCGGCGACCAAATCCAGCGCGCTCGGCTGGATGTTCGCGCAGCGCCGCCGCAAGCAGGCGCCGATCCCCGGCCTCTATGTGCATGGCAGCGTCGGACGCGGCAAGACCATGCTGATGGACCTGTTCTTCAAGCTGGCGCCCATCGAGAAGAAACGCCGCGCCCATTTCCATGAATTCATGGCCGATGTGCACAGCCGCATCCATGCCCATCGCATGAAGCTGAAGGCCGGCGAGACGCGGCAGGCCGATCCCGTGCCGCCGGTCGCCGCCGACCTGATGAACGAGGCGGAACTGCTCTGCTTCGACGAATTCTCCGTGACGGACATTACCGATGCGATGATCCTGGCGCGGCTCTTCACCGAGCTGTTTTCCAAGGGCTGCATTCTGGTCGCGACCTCCAATGTCGAGCCGGACAATCTCTATCGCGACGGTCTCAACCGTGGGCTTTTCCTGCCGTTCGTGACGTTGTTGAAGCAAAATGTCGATGTGGTGACACTGGATTCGCCGACCGATTACCGGTTGGAGAAGATCGGGCAATTGCCGGTCTATCTGTCGCCGCTGGGACCGGCGGCCGACAAGGGCATGGATGCGGCCTGGTCTTATCTGGCTGCCGGTCGGTCGGAAACCGCGACCGAGATTGCCTTGAAGGGCCGCTCGATCCCGGTCAGGCGCTCGATCGGCCGCATGGCGCGGTTCAGTTTTGCCGACCTGTGCGAGAAGCCGCTGGGGGCCTCCGACTTCCTGAAGATCGCGGCACGGTTCGATACGGTCTTCGTCGACCACATCCCGCTGTTGGACGCTGCCAAGCGCAACGAGACCAAGCGCTTCATCATCCTCATCGACACCCTTTACGACCAGTCGGTCCGGCTGTTCGCTTCTGCGGCGGCAGAGCCGGAAGGTTTGCTGGTGGAGCGAAAGGGAACCGAAGGTTTCGAGTTTGACAGGACAGTTTCGCGCCTGTTTGAAATGCGAAGCTCCGGCTATCTGGAGCTTCATCGGGAGAAACATCCTGATTCATGACGGATGGACGACAGAATATCTTACGTTTACGTAAGTATTTTATGATCTAACCGATTGAAAACGTTGCTTCCAGAATTATCGGTTGCCATTTTGACTGGTTTCGACTAAGCGAAATGGCGCAACGGTCGGCATCGAAGCAATGCCAGCCTTAGTTTTGGATCTAAGAGGAAGCACTTCCATGGCGCGCAACAAGATCGCACTTATCGGTTCTGGCATGATCGGCGGCACTCTGGCGCATCTCGCCGGCTTGAAGGAATTGGGCGACATCGTCCTGTTCGACATTGCCGACGGCATTCCGCAGGGCAAGGGCCTTGATATCGCCCAGTCTTCGCCTGTCGAAGGCTTCAATGCCAAGCTGACCGGTGCCAGCGACTATTCGGCCATCGAAGGCGCCGATGTCTGCATCGTGACCGCCGGCGTCGCCCGCAAGCCGGGCATGAGCCGCGACGATCTGCTCGGCATCAACCTCAAGGTCATGGAACAGGTCGGCGCCGGCATCAAGAAATATGCCCCGAACGCTTTCGTGATCTGCATCACCAATCCGCTCGACGCTATGGTCTGGGCGCTGCAGAAGTTCTCCGGCCTGCCGAAGAACATGGTGGTCGGCATGGCCGGCGTGCTCGACAGCTCGCGCTTCCGCCTGTTCCTCTCCGAAGAATTCAACGTTTCCGTTCAGGACGTCACCGCCTTCGTTCTCGGCGGCCATGGCGATACGATGGTGCCGTTGGCCCGTTACTCGACCGTTGGCGGCATTCCGCTGACCGACCTCGTCAAGATGGGCTGGGTCACCAAGGAGCGTCTGGAAGAAATCATCCAGCGCACCCGCGACGGTGGCGCTGAAATCGTCGGCCTCCTGAAGACCGGCTCGGCCTATTATGCGCCGGCGGCCTCCGCCATTGAGATGGCAGACTCCTTCCTCAAGGACAAGAAGCGCGTCCTGCCTTGCGCTGCCTATCTTTCTGGCCAGTACGGCGTGAAGGACATGTATGTCGGCGTGCCGACCGTGATCGGTGCCGGCGGCGTCGAGCGCATCATCGAAGTCGAATTCAACAAGAGCGAAGAAGAAGCCTTCCAGAAGTCGGTCGGTGCTGTTGCCGGGCTCTGCGAAGCCTGCATCAACATTGCTCCTTCCCTCAAGTAACCGCCACCCGGCCCACCAGACAGGGACTAGACGATGAACATTCATGAATATCAGGCCAAGGCTCTTCTGAAGGGCTACGGCGCACCGGTCGCGGAAGGCGTTGCGATCTTCTCGGCGGCTGAAGCCGAAGCTGCTGCCAAGCAGCTTCCGGGTCCGCTCTATGTGGTCAAGAGCCAGATCCATGCCGGCGGCCGCGGCAAGGGCAAGTTCAAGGAACTCGGCCCCGACGCCAAGGGCGGCGTTCGCCTCGCCTTCTCGATCGATGAAGCCAAGAGCCACGCCAAGGAAATGTTCGGCAACACGCTGGTGACCGCCCAGACCGGCGATGCCGGCAAGCAGGTCAACCGCCTCTATATCGAGGACGGCGCCGATATCGCCCGCGAACTCTACTGCTCGCTGCTCGTCGACCGCTCGGTCGGCCGCGTTGCCTTCGTCGTCTCGACCGAAGGTGGCATGGATATCGAGGCTGTCGCCCACGACACGCCGGAGAAGATCCACACGATCGCCATCGATCCGGAAACCGGCGTCACGGCTGCCGACATCGAGGCCATCTCCAAGGCTCTCGAACTTTCGGGTGCGGCTGCCGAAGATGCGAAGTCGCTCTTCCCGCTGCTCTACAAGGCCTTCAACGAGAAGGACATGGCTCTTCTCGAAATCAACCCGCTGATCGTCATGAAGAATGACCATCTGCGCGTGCTCGACGCCAAGATGTCCTTCGACGGCAATGCGCTGTTCCGTCACGACGACGTGCGTGCGCTGCGCGACGAGACCGAAGAAGACGCCAAGGAAATCGAGGCCTCGAAGTGGGACCTCGCCTATGTGGCGCTCGACGGCAATATCGGCTGCATGGTCAACGGTGCCGGTCTCGCCATGGCGACGATGGACATCATCAAGCTCTACGGCAAGGAGCCGGCAAACTTCTGCGACGTCGGCGGCGGCGCCGGCAAGGAGAAGGTGGCGGCTGCCTTCAAGATCATCACCGCCGACCCGAAGGTCGAGGGCATCCTCGTCAACATCTTTGGCGGCATCATGAAGTGCGACGTCATCGCCGAGGGCGTTGTCGCAGCGGTTCAGGAAGTGGGTCTGAAGGTGCCGCTCGTCGTGCGTCTCGAAGGTACCAATGTCGAGCTCGGCAAGAAGATCCTCAACGAATCTGGTCTTGCGATCACCGCTGCTGACGACTTGGACGATGCTGCCAAGAAGATCGTCGCTGCGATCAACGCCTAATTTAAGGACCGGAAACAATGTCTATTCTCGTCAATAAAGACACCAAGGTCCTCGTGCAGGGCCTGACCGGCAAGACCGGCACCTTCCACACCGAACAGGCGCTGGCCTATTACGGTACGCAGATGGTCGGCGGTATTCACCCGAAGAAGGGTGGGGAAACCTGGACTGGCTCTAAGGGCGAAAGCCTGCCGATCTTTGCCACCGTGGCCGAAGCCAAGGAAAAGACCGGCGCCGATGCGACCGTGATCTACGTTCCGCCGGCCGGTGCCGCAGACGCGATCATCGAGGCGATCGAAGCCGAGATCCCGTTCATCACCTGCATCACCGAAGGCATTCCGGTCATGGACATGGTGCGCGTCAAGGCTCGCCTCGACCGTTCCAAGTCGCGGCTGCTCGGTCCGAACTGCCCGGGCATTCTGACGCCTGAAGAATGCAAGATCGGCATCATGCCGGGTTCGATCTTCCGCAAGGGTTCGGTCGGCATTGTTTCTCGCTCCGGCACGCTTACATATGAAGCAGTCTTCCAGACCTCGAACGAAGGTCTCGGCCAGACGACGGCGGTCGGCATCGGCGGCGACCCGGTTAAGGGCACCGAGTTCATCGACGTCCTGGAAATGTTCCTGGCCGACGACGCCACCCAGTCGATCATCATGATCGGCGAAATCGGCGGCGCGGCCGAAGAGGAAGCTGCACAGTTCCTCAAGGACGAAGCCAAGAAGGGTCGTCGCAAGCCGATGGCCGGCTTCATCGCCGGTCGGACGGCGCCGAAGGGCCGCACCATGGGCCATGCCGGCGCCGTGGTTTCGGGCGGCAAGGGCGACGCGGAATCCAAGATCGAAGCCATGGAATCGGCTGGCATCAAGGTTTCGCCTTCCCCGGCGCGCCTCGGCAAGACACTGGTCGAAGTCCTCAAGGGCTGAGATCGCAATTGAATGCCAGGCAGGCGGACCGTTCGAGCGAGGTCCGGCTGCCTGGATTTGCCGTCTGCAGGACAATTGACGTTTTGCAGGCGGGGCGAATGGACTTAATCAGCGGTCGTCGCGGACGATCGTGAAAAGCGGCAGACCGGTCGACGGTCATCACCTCAAGTCGGGAGGCGGGCGGAAACGTCCGCGAAGCACCATGGCAAGGCAAGAAGCCAACGAGCAGTTCCAGATCACGTCGTTTCTCGACGGATCGAATGCGGCCTATATCGAACAGCTTTATGCGCGGTACGAAGAAGACGCCAGCGCCGTTCCGGCGGAATGGCAGGCCTTTTTCAAGGCGCTTGGCGAAAATCCCGAGGATGTGAAGAAGGCCGCCAAGGGCGCCTCCTGGCAGAAGAAGAGCTGGCCGATCGCTGCCAATGGCGAGCTGATCTCGGCGCTCGACGGCAATTGGGGTCAGATTGAAAAGGTTGTCGAGACCAAGGTGAAGGCCAAGGCCGAAGCTGTCGGCCAGCCGATTTCGGAAGCGCAGGTCCTGCAGGCGACGCGCGACAGCGTGCGCGCCATCATGATGATCCGCGCCTACCGCATGCGCGGTCACCTGCATGCCAATCTCGACCCGCTGGGTCTGGCGGCACCCGTCGAGGACTATAACGAGCTTTCGCCGGCCGCTTACGGCTTTACGGACGCCGATTACAGCCGCAAGATCTTCATCGACAAAGTGCTTGGTCTCGAATACGCGACCATCCCGGAAATGCTCGATATCCTGAAGCGCACCTATTGCTCGACGCTGGGCGTCGAGTTCATGCATATTTCCAATCCGGACGAAAAGGCCTGGATCCAGGAGCGCATCGAAGGCCCCGGCAAGGGCGTCGAATTCACGCCGAACGGCAAGAAGGCCATTCTGCAGAAGCTGATCGAGTCGGAAGGCTTCGAGCAGTTCATCGACGTCAAGTACAAGGGCACCAAGCGTTTCGGTCTCGACGGCGGCGAAGCGCTGATCCCGGCGCTGGAGCAGATCATCAAGCGCGGCGGCCAGGAAGGCCTGGAAGAGGTCGTGTTCGGCATGGCCCATCGCGGCCGTCTGAACGTGCTGACCAATGTGATGGCAAAGCCCCATCGCGCCGTGTTCCACGAGTTCAAGGGCGGCTCCTTCAAGCCGGACGAAGTCGAAGGTTCTGGCGACGTGAAGTACCATCTGGGTGCCTCGTCCGACCGCGAATTCGACGGCAACAAGGTTCACCTGTCGCTGACGGCCAATCCGTCGCATCTGGAAATCGTCAACCCTGTCGTGATGGGCAAGGCCCGCGCCAAGCAGGACCAGTTGGCCAAGGTCTGGGATGGCGACATCGTGCCGCTCAAGGAGCGCGCCAAGGTT
The DNA here is from genome assembly GCF_023701945.1 of Rhizobium sp. CG5. Taxonomy (GTDB): domain Bacteria; phylum Pseudomonadota; class Alphaproteobacteria; order Rhizobiales; family Rhizobiaceae; genus Allorhizobium. Next base: position 128,699 of record NZ_JABAEF010000010.1, on the reverse strand, counting down.
CTGCCGCTGCTGCTGCATGGCGATGCGGCCTTTGCCGGCCAGGGCGTTGTGGCTGAAATCCTCGGTCTGTCGGGCCTGCGCGGTCACCGCGTGGCCGGCACCATGCATTTCATCATCAACAACCAGATCGGTTTCACCACCAATCCGGCCTTCTCGCGCTCCTCGCCCTATCCGTCCGACGTCGCCAAGATGATCGAGGCGCCGATCTTCCATGTCAACGGCGACGATCCGGAAGCGGTCACCTATGCCGCCAAGATCGCCACCGAATACCGCATGAAGTTCCACAAGCCTGTCGTCATCGACATGTTCTGCTATCGCCGCTTCGGCCATAACGAAGGCGACGAGCCGGCGTTCACGCAGCCGAAGATGTACAAGGCGATCCGCCAGCACAAGACGGTCGTGCAGATCTACGGCGAACGCCTGATCGCCGAGGGCCTGATTTCCGAAGGCGAACTGGAAAAGATGAAGGCGGATTGGCGTGCCCATCTCGAACAGGAGTTCGAGGCCGGCCAGTCCTACAAGCCGAACAAGGCCGACTGGCTGGACGGCGTATGGTCGGGTCTGCGGACCGCCGACAATGCCGACGAACAGCGCCGCGGCAAGACCGCGATGCCGATGAAGACGCTGAAGGAAATCGGCCGCAAGCTGTCGACCATCCCGGAAGGCTTCAGGGCGCATCGCACCATCCAGCGGTTCATGGACAACCGTGCGCAGATGATCGAGACCGGCGAAGGCATCGACTGGGCGATGGCAGAAGCGCTTGCCTTCGGGACGCTGGCCTTTGAAGGCAACAAGATTCGCCTTTCGGGCCAGGATTGCGAACGCGGCACATTCTCGCAGCGTCATTCGGTGCTCTACGATCAGGAAACCGAAGAGCGCTATATTCCGCTTGCCCATCTGGCTCCGAACCAGGGCAAGTACGAAGTCATCAACTCGATGCTGTCGGAAGAGGCCGTGCTCGGTTTCGAATACGGCTATTCCCTGGCCCGTCCCAATGCGCTGACGCTCTGGGAAGCCCAGTTCGGCGATTTTGCCAATGGCGCGCAGGTGGTGTTCGACCAGTTCATCTCGTCGGGTGAACGCAAGTGGCTGCGCATGTCGGGCCTCGTCTGCCTTCTGCCGCATGGCTATGAAGGACAGGGACCGGAACATTCGTCGGCCCGCCTCGAGCGCTGGCTGCAGATGTGCGCCGAAGACAATATGCAGGTTGCCTATTGCACGACGCCCGCCAACTATTACCACGTGCTGCGTCGCCAGCTGAAGCGTGACTTCCGCAAGCCGCTGATCCTGATGACGCCGAAGTCCTTGCTGCGCCACAAGCGCGCCACCTCGAGCCTTGCCGAAATGGCAGGGGAATCCTCGTTCCACCGCCTGCTGTGGGACGATGCCGAAGTGATCAAGGATGGCCCGATCAAGCTGCAGAAGGATGCCAAGATCCGCCGCGTCGTGATGTGCTCGGGCAAGGTCTATTACGACCTCCTGGAAGAGCGCGAGAAGCGCGGCATCGACGACGTCTACCTGCTGCGCATCGAGCAGCTCTATCCGTTCCCGGCCAAGGCGCTGATCAACGAGCTCAGCCGCTTCCGCAATGCGGAGATGGTCTGGTGCCAGGAAGAGCCGAAGAACATGGGCGGCTGGTCCTTCATCGATCCTTACCTGGAATGGGTGCTGGCGCATATCGACGCCAAGTATCAGCGGGTTCGCTACACCGGTCGTCCGGCTGCGGCCTCGCCGGCCACGGGCCTGATGTCCAAGCACCTTTCCCAGCTCGAGGCTTTCCTCGAGGACGCGCTTGGGGGCTGAAAAGCCTCCCAGCGACCATCGCCAGAAACGCTATCTGATTAACGGAACACAAAATCATGGCCACAGAAATCCGCGTTCCCACCCTGGGTGAATCCGTCAGCGAAGCGACGGTCGGCACCTGGTTCAAGAAGGTTGGCGACACCGTGAAGGCCGACGAGCCGATCGTTGAGCTGGAAACCGACAAGGTTACCGTCGAAGTGCCGGCTCCGGCCTCGGGCATCTTGACCGAAATCGTTGCCGCCAATGGCGAGACCGTCGGTCTCGGCGCATTGCTCGGCCAGATCGATGCCGCTGCTGCCGGCACGGCTCCGGCGGAACCCGCCAAGGCGGCTGCTCCTGCCGCGCCCGCCGCTGCCGCACCGGTGGCTGCTGCTGCGGTATCCGCCCCGGCGCCTGCTGCTTCGACGATGCCGGCTGCCCCTGCTGCGGCCAAGATGCTGTCTGAGAACAACCTTTCCGCCGAACAGGTGGACGGTTCCGGCAAGCGTGGCCAGGTTCTGAAGGGCGATGTGATCGCTGCCGTTGCCAAGGGCATCAGCGCCACGCCGGCGCCGGCAGCACCAGCTGCACCGCGCCCGGTTTCGTCTGCTGAGGACGCCGGCCGCGAAGAGCGCGTCAAGATGACCCGCCTGCGCCAGACCATTGCCAAGCGCCTCAAGGATGCCCAGAACACGGCCGCCATGCTGACCACCTATAACGAGGTGGACATGACGGCGGTCATGAGCCTGCGCAACAAGTACAAGGACATCTTCGAGAAGAAGCATGGCGTGAAGCTCGGCTTCATGGGCTTCTTCACCAAGGCGGTCACCCATGCGCTGAAGGAAATCCCGGCTGTCAACGCCGAGATCGACGGCACCGACATCGTCTTCAAGAACTACTGCCATATCGGCGTTGCCGTCGGCACGGACAAGGGCCTCGTGGTTCCGGTCGTTCGCGATGCCGACCAGATGTCGATTGCAGAAGTCGAGAAGGATATCGGTCGTCTCGGCCGTCTGGCGCGCGATGGCCAGCTGTCGATGGCCGACATGCAGGGCGGCACGTTCACCATCTCGAACGGTGGCGTCTACGGCTCGCTGATGTCCTCGCCGATCCTCAACGCACCGCAGTCCGGTATCCTCGGCATGCACAAGATCCAGGAACGTCCGATGGCCATTGGCGGTCAGGTGGTCATCCGTCCGATGATGTATCTGGCACTCAGCTACGACCACCGCATGGTGGATGGCAAGGAAGCCGTGACCTTCCTGGTCCGCGTCAAGGAAAGCCTGGAAGATCTGGAACGCCTCGTTCTCGATCTTTAAAGGAGATAGCTGATGGAAATGGCATTGGCAGCATCGCCCTTGACGGCGCTTGTCGGCTGGAGCGTGTTGCTTTTGCTGTTTCATATCGGGCTGCAGGGCATGACCGCCACCCGCGAACTCGGATCGGCATGGAATGCCGGTCCACGCGACGACGAGAAAAAGCCGACGGGAAAGATCGCCGGTCGTGCAGATCGGGCGTCTGCCAATTTTCGCGAGACCTATCCGGCCTTTATCGGCCTGGCGCTGTCCCTGGCGATATCAGGCGATGCCTCGGGCTGGGGATTGACCGGCGCCTGGATCTGGCTGGTTTTCCGTGTGATCTACATTCCGCTCTACCTGGCCGGTGTGCCCTATATCCGCTCGCTCGCCTGGCTTGGGTCGCTGGCGGGGCTTGGTCTTATGGTCGCGACACTGGTTCTTTAATTCGCCGGCAAGACGGCCCATTGCGGCACGGCGGGGAGACGATTGCATGCATGCCTATCTGATCGAACTTGCATCCCTGATGGCCATCTTCGCCTTTGCGATCGTTTCGCCGGGTGCGGACCTTGCCATGGTGATGCGCCAGTCGCTGCTGCACGGCCGTCGTCCGGCCATCGTCACGAGTTTCGGCATCGGTACGTCGCTGATGTTCCACGTCACCTACACCATCCTCGGCCTTGGGCTGATCATTTCCCAGTCGATCACCCTATTCAACATCGTCAAATGGTGCGGTGTCGCCTATCTGATCTATATCGGCATCAAGTCGCTGCGGGCCGGCAAGACGGATATGTCCGTCGACGCCCCTGCGGTTTCCGGTACGGAACAGCGGGGCCAGTCGCTGCTGAAATCCTTCGGGCTCGGTTTTGCCGCCAATGCGCTCAACCCCAAGCCGGTGTTCTTCTTCCTGTCGATCTTTTCGACCGTCGTCAGCGCCCATACGCCGATCCTCATCAAGTTCGGCTATGGGCTTGTGATGGCTACATGCCTGATTGCCTGGTTCGTCGGCGTTAGCCTGTTCATGACCACGCCGAAGATGCGGGCGGCATTCGGGCGGATGAGCCAATGGATCGACCGCGCCAGCGGTGTCGTCTTCATCCTGCTCGGCCTGAAGCTTGCCACCGAGAAGGCGGGCTGATCATGGAGACCGCCCATCGCCTGTCGGCTGCTGTGCTGTCGTTTGCGGTTGTCGCGGGATCGTCCGCGATGGCCGCCGATTGCGCGCAGGACAAGGCGATCTATCGCGACAACCACAAGAGTTTCGAACTGCGCTTCCAGCCGGTGACGGAGCCAGCTGTGGCCACCAGCCATGGGTTTACGGTGACGCTGCTCGACAGCAAGCTGGTTCTGGATGGCGTGGTGCTGGCCGGCGGCGACGGGCAGCGGGCCAATGGTCTGCTGATGTATCAATGCCCCGAGGGCGATGTGACCGGCGAGGATCTGCGCAAATGCACGGTGTGGGACGGAGTGTTCTATAGCGTGGCGACCGATGCGCGGATCGGCGACCTGCCGGCAGCCGGTGCTGCTGCGGCGCGCCAACTGATCCTGTCGGATTTCGGCCGCCTGGCCGGTATTTCCGACCTCTGGTCGACCAAAAATATCTCGGCGTCCGTAAGCGATGTGCTGGTTCTGGAAGGATGCGCGTCATGAGCGATCAAGACCCCGTTCTGCTGGTGACAGGCGGTAGTCGCGGCATTGGTGCCAGCGTCTGCCGGATGGCTGCAAAGGCCGGATGGCGGGTCGTCGTCAACTATGCCTCGAATGCCGGAGCTGCCGAAGCCGTGGTCGATGAGATCCGCAAGGCCGGCGGTGTCGCCGCCGCCGTGCAGGGCGATGTCGGAAGCGAGGCGGGCATAGCGTCGATCTTTGCAGGCGTCGACCGGGCATTCGGTCGGCTGGACGGTCTCGTCAACAATGCCGGCGTCGTCGATGTCAAGGCGCGGGTTGACGAGATGTCGGTCGAACGGCTGGAGCGGATGTTCCGCATCAACGTCATCGGTTCGATCCGCTGTGCGGCGGAGGCGGTGCGTCGCATGTCGACGAAACACGGCGGCCAGGGCGGGGTGATCGTCAATGTCTCGTCGGTGGCATCCCTGCTCGGCTCGGCAAACCAGTATGTCGACTATGCGGCGTCCAAGGGCGCCATCGACACGTTCACGGTGGGCCTCGCCCAGGAAGTGGTGCGCGAGGGCATCCGCGTCAATGCGGTGCGTCCCGGCGTCATCGACACGGATATCCATGCCTCCGGCGGCCTGCCGGACCGGGCTCGCGACCTCAGCTCCGTCATTCCGCTGCAACGGCCTGGAACGGCGGACGAAGTCGCCGGCGCGATCCTCTATCTTCTATCCCCTTCGGCATCCTATGTGACGGGTGCCTTACTCAATGTCAGTGGCGGGCGGGGGGCGCCCTGAAAAAAGGAAAATCCCATGGCTTATGATGTGATTGTAATCGGCAGCGGACCCGGCGGTTATGTCTGCGCGGTCAAGGCGGCGCAGCTCGGCCTGAAGGTCGCGGTCGTCGAGAAGCGTGCGACCTATGGCGGCACCTGCCTCAACATCGGCTGCATTCCCTCGAAGGCCTTGCTGCATGCCTCCGAGATGTTCCACCAGGTGGCCCATGGTGTGGACGCGCTGGGCGTCGAAGTCGGTGCGCCGAAACTCAACCTCGACAAGATGATGGCGCACAAGGATGCGACCGTGAAGTCGAATGTCGAAGGCGTCTCCTTCCTGTTCAAGAAGAACAAGATCGACGGCATCCAGGGCACGGGCAAGATCGTGTCCGCCGGCAAGGTGTCGGTGACCAATGACCAAGGCGAAGTGCAGGAACTGGAAGCCAAGAGCATTGTCATCGCCACGGGCTCCGATGTTGCCGGCATTCCGGGCGTCTCGGTCGATATCGACGAGACCGTCATCGTCTCTTCGACCGGCGGCATAGCGCTTTCCAAAGTTCCGGAAAAGATGGTCGTGGTTGGCGGCGGCGTCATCGGGCTGGAGCTCGGCTCCGTCTGGCTGCGTCTTGGCGCCAAGGTCACGGTCGTCGAGTATCTCGACACCATTCTGGGCGGCATGGACGGTGACGTTTCCAAGCAGTTCCAGCGCATGCTGGCCAAGCAGGGCATGGACTTCCAGCTCGGCGCCAAGGTGACTGGCGTTGAAAAGTCGGGTGCTGGCGCCAAGGTGACGTTCGAGCCCGTCAAGGGCGGAGAGGCCTCCTCGATCGACGCCGATGTCGTGCTGATCGCCACCGGCCGTAAGCCCTTCACCGCAGGTCTCGGCCTTGAAGAGGCGGGCGTCGTGCTCGACAATCGCGGCCGCGTCGAAATCGACGGCCATTATCGCACCAATGTGCCGGGCATCTATGCCATCGGCGACGTGGTCAAGGGTCCGATGCTCGCCCACAAGGCCGAGGACGAGGGCGTGGCTCTGGCCGAGATTCTCTCCGGCCAGCACGGCCATGTGAACTATGACGTCATCCCGGGCGTGGTCTACACCCAGCCGGAAGTGGCTTCCGTCGGCAAGACCGAGGAAGAGCTGAAGGCTGCAGGCATCGCCTACAAGGTCGGCAAGTTCCCGTTCACCGCCAACGGCCGCGCCCGCGCCATGCTGGCGACCGACGGTTTCGTCAAGATCCTGGCCGACAAGGACACCGACCGTGTCCTCGGCGGCCACATCATCGGCTTCGGCGCCGGCGAGATGATCCACGAAATCGCCGTGCTGATGGAATTCGGCGGCTCTTCGGAAGATCTGGGACGCACCTGCCATGCGCATCCCACCATGTCGGAAGCGGTCAAGGAGGCGGCGCTCGCCACCTTCTTCAAGCCGATCCATATGTAAATCTCTATAGATCGATTAAATCGTCTCCATAATCGAAGCCGCGGCTTGTTATCCTGACCGCGGCTTCTATCATCCGGTCGTAATTGCCCTTAACTCTTTGACAAATGGCAAGAAAATGACCTCGACACTCGTTACGTCCTATTCCATTCCTCAACGTCTCATCCACTGGCTGATGGCCGGTCTCATCCTGTTCAACCTGCTGTTTGCCGAAGCGATGGAGGAGTTCTCCGAGGCGGTGGAGGAAGGGCAGACCCCGACCCCGGACATGATCGCCTCCGCCAATATCCATGCCTATGTCGGAATTGCGGTACTCTGTCTTGCCGCTATCCGGGTTATCCTGCGTCTCACGCATGGCGCGCCGGACGCACCGGCAGAAGAGCCGCCGCTCGGACGGCTGGCCGCCAAGGTGGCGCATGTCGCTTTCTACCTGCTGTTCTTTGCCATGCCGATCAGCGGCGCGCTGGCCTATTATGGCGGTCTCGAGGCGGCGGGCGGCGTGCATGGAGGCCCGATGAAGCTGCTGATGTGGATCCTGATCGTCGTGCATGTCGGCGCGGTTCTGGTCCACCAGTTCTACTGGAAAACGGCGGTCGCCCAGCGCATGACCAAGGGCTGAGTGGAGTAGGAGTGCCAATGACGGATGCGACAATGCGCCCAGTTCTCGTCTCTGTGACTTTACCGCATACGGCTTTGCCTCTGGCGGATTGGGCCGATTGCTATCGGTTGCGGGTGGCCGGGCACGGGCTGACCGCAGAGGCGGCCGCCCGCCAGGTGATCTCAGGTTTTCCGTGGTGGGTGGATGCGCTGATGCGTATCCGTAATCGCATCGTCGGCCTGTTCGGCTTGAAGCCCGCCGCCCCTGATGCGGGCGACGGAGCGGATATGATCGCAATCTTTCCAATCGTCCGCAACACGCCATCCCAGGTGGTGCTCGGCTTCGATGACCGGCATCTGGATTTCAGGGTTGTCATTGATGTCGCGGATGATGGTCCGGACTGGCAAACGGTCAGCGTGTCGACGCTGGTGTGGCGCAAGATCCTGCTGGGTCGGCTCTACATTGCGGTGATCACGCCGTTTCACAAGCTGATCGTCTCGACCGCGCTTGCCAGCCTGGCGACACGCGATGCCGTTACTCGATGGCAGTGACCGTGAAGCCGTGTGTGCGGAACAGTTCAACGAGTCCCTCCTCGCCCGGCAAGTGAAGGGCACCGACGGCGATCATGACATTGCCCTTTTCAAGATAGGGCAATGCGCGTGACGTCATCCTGCGATTGCGCTCGAAAACAACTTTCTCGAGGAAGTCGTGCAACAGCTTCTTGTCGCGGGCAAGCGCTGAAGCCAGCGCCAAAATCATACCCGTGTCGGAGCTTTCATATAGTTGGATGAGGGTTTCTGCCTGATCATCGATCGTGTAGGTTATGGCAAACACTTCCATGAGCCCTCTGAGCATGGACTCGTCGCTCACGCTCGCCAAACTCTCCATCTGCTCGCGGAATGTCTCGATTCCAACGAGCTCTATGCCATTTTCGAGTGCTTTTAGCGCGGCCGATTGGTCGAGGACATGTCGTCCTGCAGCTCTCCTTCTGGCTTCGCATTCCGAGGTCTGCATTGACATGTAAATAAACCAGGGCCGCATCCGAGCCAACAGGCCCATGGTAAGTCCCCGCTGCCGGAGTCCGGCGGCCAGCATCTCGGTCTCTTCGGCTGGAAGGATCTGGTCGAGCCGTTTGTCCTGGAGCGTGTACAGTTCGGGATATTTGAGCAACTCAAGAGTCATGGACCCTGGATTGGCCACTTCCTTCAATTCGACGATCAACGTGTCGATATGGTCGAATGCCTCGAATACCGGCGTTGGCACCTGCAGGACGCGTGGGTCGCTGACGTGCACTGTGCCGAAAAGAAATGATGGCTTGATACCGGGTTTTTCGATGCGCCAGGCGACACCCTTGCCGTTCCTGACTGATGCGGCCTCGGTCAGGACTGCATCGTAGGTCTTCGGGTCGCTTTCCCGCAAAAGAGGTAAAATGCTCTGCCCCGAACAGTCGGGAGGAGCTACCTCCGCACATGCGGGTCTCCAAGCAGTCGGCGCCAATAAGAATAAAACAAGCAGACATGCCCGTCGGATAAATTCACAGCTGTAAAACGGCATAGGGGGAATAACGCTTTCGGGAGGACTGAACGAAGCTCAGAATTGCCCTGCGCGCTGTGGTTGTCAATGAGCGAACCTAGTCATCTCTCAGTCGACGGCGCTGACGCTGAAGCCCTGCTTGCGCAGCAGTTCCACCAATCCCTCTTCGCCGGGCAGATGCAGGGCGCCGACGGCGATGAAGGCGTTGCCGTCGGCCAGCAAGGCTGCGCTGCGTTCGGCCATCACCTTGTTGCGATCCAGCACGATGCGTTTCTCGAAGGCGGCATAGCCGCTGTCCTGCTCGCCACTGGTCTCCGGCGTCACGGCCTCCAGCATCGGCATGGTCATGCCGATGTCGCCGGACAAATAGAGTTCGGTCATCGTCTCGATGATGTCGTCCATCTCGTCGTTCAGCGACAGGGTTTCAATCAGCGCCTTCAGGTGGAAGTCGAGCGGCAGATCCGCCATGGCGCTGATCTGTTCGGCGAGTGTTTCCAAACCGGCCACCCGCTTGCCGGCCGCCTTGGCGTCTTCGGCGAGTTTCTTGTCGAGAAACGATGCACCAGTGGCCTTGCGGGCCATTTCGCAGGCCGGCATGGAGACGACGCTGGCAATGATCCACGGCTTCATGCGGTTGACGGCTGCGAGCGGAATACCGCGCTCCTTGAGGCCGGCCTCCAGCTTGAGCTTTTCCTCCGGCGTCAGACGATCGGAAATCGTCGTGCCGTCGGTGAACATGGTCAGTTCCGGCTGCATCATCAGGGCTGCGGCAGCCTTTTTCTCGTCGAGTATTTCATCCGATTCGATGACGATCACGTCCGCCTCGGAACTCGCCTTGCGGGCGGCATCCGACAGGGTCAGCACCCGCGTATCGGTGACATGCATGGTGCCGAGCAGCCATGACGGCGCAAGGCCCGGCTTTTCGATCTTCCAGAAGCGGCTCTTGCCGTTCGGCGTCGCTTCCGATTCGGCCAGCATGGCCGCATAGCGGTCCGGTTTTTCGCGCTGAAGATCGGGCAGGAGGTTGCGCCCGGCGCAGACCGTTTCGCCGGCGGCGTGGGCAGGTGCTGCCCACAGCAGCGCGAGAAGCAGGAGGGCGAGGATCGCCATCGGCAGGCCGGCGACCAGCCAGAGCAGGCGATCTGCCGAGCGCCGGTGGGACAAGTGGGGCTTCATCTCATGGGCAAAGTTGGCGAGCATGTCTTCTGTCCGATTTTCAAGCGGCAAACCTATCGCCGAGGGCCTGAGGAAGCCTTAACGGGCATGGTTAACGGCGGGCGGGTTCAGGCACGTGGATGGGCGCGCTCGTAGACTTCGAGAAGGCGCACCGAGTCGACGCCGGTATAGACCTGCGTCGTCGACAGGCTGGCATGGCCGAGCAGTTCCTGAATGGTGCGCAGATCGCCGCCGCCGTTGAGCAGATGCGTGGCGAAGGAATGCCGAAGGGCGTGGGGCGTTGCGGTTTCGGGCAAGCCAAGCGCCGAGCGCAGCCGCTGCATTTCGCGCTGGATGATGGCCGGCTGCAGTTTGCCGCCGCGGGCGCCGCGAAACAGCGGCTCCTTGGCCTCCAGATGGTAAGGGCAGAGTTTCCGATAGGCGGCGACCGCCTCCGTCACGGCCGACAGAAGCGGCACGAGGCGCGTCTTGCCGCCCTTGCCGGTGATGCGCAGGGATGTCGTGTCGGCGCCGAAGGCTGCGGGTGTCAGATCCAGGGCTTCCGAGATGCGCAGGCCGCAACCGTAGAGCAGGGTGAGCACGGCGGCGTCGCGGGCCGCGATCCAGGGCTCCTCGTTCATCTGTGCGTCGGCGCTGACGACGGTGAGCGCCTGCTTGCCGCTCAAGGGTTTGGGCAAGGATTTCGGCTGGCGGGGCGAGCGGATGGCGCCGGCGCCGGCGGCATTGACCATGCCCTTTTTTTCCAGATAGCGCAGAAATGATCTGAGGCCTGCCAGATGGCGGGCCAGCGAGCGCGAACCGGATCCCTGCCTGCGGCGGGCCGCCAGAAAGGCGCGCAGGTCTGCCGGGCGCAGCGTGCCGATATCCTTGACTTTCGCCGGGCCGCCGAGATGGCCGGTGATGAAGGTTAAGAACTGGCGGGTATCGCGCTCGTAGGCCTCGACGGTGTTGCCGGACAGGCGCCGCTCCGCGGACAGTGTCTCCAGCCATTTCAGGCGCTCAGCCAGCAGATCAGGCGCCGCAATCGTCAGCAATTCGGCCACCGGGCTTTCCCTTTACGTTGATTGCCTGCTATTTCAACATGATCGATAGCCGTTAGGGAAAAGCTAACGCGGGTCGCCGTGTCATGCTTCGATCACAAAAGGCTGCGATAGACAGTGACCGAGGCATTCGGGGTTATAGATGACACGCCGCGATTCAATGACAATGTTCGGGCAGTTTGCCGAAGCCGTGGCCCTGGTCTCCCAAGGACAGCCCGGCCATATCGTCGATACGCTGATTGCCGAACGCGGCCAGAAGATCGTCTACCACCCGCTGTGGCCGTTGATGCGCCCCTTTCTCTATACGCTGCTGCGCTATGGCAAGGCGATCGAGTTTGCCGATGACGTGGCCAATATGCCGGGATTCCAGGTCTTTGAATATCTGAGCAATATTCTCCGGCTCGACATCAACGTGCGCTGCGGCGAACGCATTCCGGCCAAGGGCGGCTTCATCCTGGTCAGCAATCACCCGACCGGCATTGCCGATGGCGTGGCGGTGTTCGATCTTCTGAAAACGCGACGGCCGGATATGACGTTCTTTGCCAATCGCGATGCGGTGCGGGTCAATCCGCGGCTGGTCGAGATCGTCATCCCCGTCGAGTGGCGCGAAGAGCACAAGAGCAAGCTGAAGGCCCGCGAAACCCTGAAGCTGACCAATCGGGCCGTCGAGGAGCAGAAGGCGACGATCCTGTTTCCCTCCGGCCGTATCGCCTACTGGGCTAACGGCCAGCTCAACGAGCGGCCGTGGAAGACCTCCGCCGTCGGGCTTGCCAAGAAATACGGTCTGCCGATCCTGCCCGTGCATATGGCGGCGCGCAATTCCGGGCTGTTCTATTGGTTTGCCAAATGGTCGACCGAGCTGCGCGACATGACGGTGTTCTACGAGCTGTTGAACAAGAAGGGCAACCTCTTCGATTTCACCATCGGTAACCTCATTCCGCCGGAGCAGCTGGAGGGCGACGTGACCGACATCACGGCGGCGCTCGAGCAGCACACGGTTCATGCGCTGGCCTCCAACAGCAACGCCGTCTTTACGCGCCAGGTGTAGCCACCATTCGGTAGATCCTGGCGGCCCAATGTCCGTGCGGGCAGTTTACGCGGGGGCCAACCGTTTTGCTGTTTCCTTTCGCGGCCGCGGGAGGCAAGTTGCACAGCCCATGAAAGACGATTCGCTCCAGCTGTTTGAAACGCCTGCGCCCCGCACCGTTCCGGTCCTTGTGCCGATGCCGGCGGCGGTGCCCTATAGCTATGCCGTGCCGGAGGGCATGGCGGTCGAGCCGGGCTCGATCGTCCAGGTGCCGCTCGGGCCGCGCAAGGTGATCGGCGTCGTCTGGGACGGTCCGGATGGCGGCCCGGTCAATGCCGCCAAGCTGCGGCCGCTGGAAAAAGTCTTCGATTGCCCGCCGCTCGACAAGAACATGCGCACGTTTCTGGAATGGGTGGCGACCTATACGCTGTCGCCGCCGGGACTGGTGGCGCGCATGGCGCTGCGGGCGCCGGCGGCCTTCGATCCGGAGCCGATGATCGAAGGGCTGCGGTTTACCGGCATGGAGCCGGAGCGCATCACCCCGGCGCGCCGCAAGGTGCTGGACATGGCCCGCGACGGGTTGTCCTGGTCGCGTTCGGGTCTTGCCCATGCGGCGGGCGTTTCGCTCAGCGTCGTCGATGGGCTGGCCGGGCAGGGGGCGTTTGAGACGATTTTCCTGCCGCCGCCGCCGATCGTCGCCAGGCCTGATCCGGATTTCGGCGGCCAGCCGTTGGAGGGGCCGCAGCGCGAGGCGGCGGATACCATTGTCGAGGGCATGAAGACCGGCGGCTTTTCGGTCGATCTGATCGACGGGGTAACGGGATCGGGCAAGACCGAAATCTATTTCGAGGCGATTGCCGAAACCCTGCGCCAGGGACGGCAGGTGCTGATCCTGATCCCGGAGATTGCCCTGACAGCGAGTTTCCTGGAGCGCTTTCAGGATCGTTTCGGGGCAAAGCCGGCCGAATGGCATTCGGAACTGGCGGCGCGGTCGCGCGAAAAGGTCTGGCGCCAGGTGACGACCGGCGATGTGCGGGTGGTGGCCGGGGCGCGCTCGGCGCTGTTCCTGCCGTTCGAGGATCTCGGGCTGATCATCGTCGATGAAGAACACGATCCGGCCTACAAGCAGGAAGACCGGGTGTTCTACAATGCCCGCGACATGGCGGTGGTGCGGGCCCGGATTGCCGATATTCCGGTGGTGCTGGTGTCGGCAACGCCCTCGGTCGAAAGCCAGGTCAATTGCCTGAGCGGCCGCTACAAGCGCATTCACCTGCCGACCCGTTATGCCGGTGCGGCACTTCCGGACCTGCATCTGATCGACATGCGGCGCCATCCGCCGGACCGCGGCGGGTTCCTGTCGCCGCTGCTGCTGAAATCGGTCGGCAAGACAGTCGAGCGCGGCGAACAGGCGCTGCTGTTCCTGAACCGGCGCGGTTACGCGCCGCTGACCCTGTGCCGGGTCTGCGGTCATCGGTTCCAATGCCCGCAATGCTCGAGCTGGCTGGTCGAGCATCGGTTCCGCGGACAGATCCAGTGCCATCAATGCGGTTATGCCGAACCGACGCCGAACGCCTGTCCCGAATGCGGAACGCTCGATCATCTGGTGGCCTGCGGTCCCGGAGTGGAGCGCATTGCCGAAGAGGTGGAGAAGCATTTTCCCGATGCGCGCACGCTCGTTCTGTCGTCGGATCTCGGCGGCGTGAAGCGGCTGCGGCTGGAGCTTGAGGCGATCGCAAACGGCGAGGCCGATATCATCATCGGCACGCAGCTGGTCGCCAAGGGGCATAATTTCCCGCTGATGACGCTGGTCGGCATCGTCGATGCCGATATCGGTCTGGCCAATGGCGATCCGCGGGCCGCCGAGCGGACGTTCCAGCTGCTCAGCCAGGTGACCGGCCGGGCCGGGCGGACCGGGCGCAAGAGCCATGGCCTGCTGCAGACCTTCCAGCCGCAGCATCCGGTGATGCAAGCGCTGGTGTCCGGCGACGCAGGCGCCTTCTACGAGCGCGAGATCACTGAGCGGGAGCGGGCCGGCCTGCCGCCGTTCGGACGGCTGGTGTCGATCATCGTGTCGGCCGACAACCGGGCGGACGCCGAAACCCATGCCCGGCAGCTACGAAATGCCGCACCGCAGTCGCCCGGCATTGCTCTGCTGGGACCGGCGGAGGCGCCGCTGGCGCTGATCCGCGGCCGCCATCGCTTCCGGCTCCTGGTGCACGGGCGGCGCAACAGCGACATGCAGGCCTTCATCAAGGACATGCTGGGCAAGGGGCCGAAGGAGCGCCGCTCCATCCATGTCCAGGTCGACGTGGATCCGCAGAGCTTTCTCTGACGTGCAGGACAGTGGCACTGCTCTGACGAAAAACGGCCAAGGGCGGATTCCGCTTGGCCTGCGCCTATGCCATAAACGGCCAAACGATTCTGGCAGATCAGGGGACCACCATGGAATTCTATTTTCCAACCGAGACAGGCGAGCAGATGGCCTTTCTGTCAGCGGCGACCATCGCCGTTCTTGGGCTGATCGTCATGCTTGCTCCGGGTCTTGCGCTGCGCTTCTTCGGTCTGCAGGCCCGCGAAGGCCGGTTTGAGGGATATGCCGAAACCCGATCGGCGGGAGCCTTCTATGCCGCCTCCGCGCTGCCGCCGATTCTGCTTGCCCAGAACCTGATGTACCTGGCGCTCGGTGCCGCCATGGCCCTGGCAGCGTTTGCGCGAATCTTGTCGATCATGTCGGATCAAGGCGGTAGTTTGCGCAATATTCTCCTTCTGATTGTGCAGATTGCGCTGGCTGCTTGCCCTTTGGCCTATGGGCTTGCGATGATTTGACCTGCCTGCGGCCTTGCGCCAAGGATAATCCGGTAAATTGCCGCAGATCGTCAGAAATTTGCCCATGCCGCCTTGTGCTAAAGGCGTAATCCGTTATTACCCGTGTTGCGAGTCCAGAGTTCCTATGCTAGACGGACCGCGAAATTCGGAAAACGCAAGCGAGCAAGCTTGTGTTTCTGGGGGAAAACGTAACGATTTCAAGTTGGTAATTTCGGCGTCCGCCGAGGCCCGTCAGCTTAAATCACAATCAGGGAAATTTTTGCCCGTGGCAGACACATCCCAGCTCATTTCCGGTGTGGCCGAGCGCTATGCATCATCGCTGTTCGAGCTTGCGCTCGAAGCGGGAAGCATTGACGCCGTCGGCGCCGATCTTGCGCGCTTCCAGGCCATGGTCGATGAAAGCGCCGATCTCAAGCGCCTGCTTTCGAGCCCGGTGTTTTCGTCTGAAGACCAGGAAAAGGCCATCGTCGCGCTTTGCCAGAAGGCTGGCATTGGCGGACTGGTCGGCAACTTCCTCAAGGTCGTGGCCGGCAATCGCCGCCTGTTCGCCGTTACCGGAATGATCGCTGCATTCCACCAGATCGCCGCGCGTGAACGCGGTGAGATTACTGCCGAAGTGACTTCGGCTCATGCGCTTGATGCAGCGCAGGAAAACGAACTGAAAGCGGCGCTGAAGAGCGTTACCGGCCAGGACGTGACGGTTAACGTCTCGCTCGACCCCTCCCTTCTGGGTGGACTGATCGTCAAGGTCGGATCCCGCCAGATCGATACGTCTCTTCGCACCAAACTTTCCACCCTTAAGCTTGCACTGAAAGAGGTTGGCTGATGGATATCCGCGCCGCGGAAATTTCCGCAATTCTAAAAGATCAAATCAAAAACTTTGGCCAGGAAGCCGAGGTTTCCGAAGTCGGCCAGGTGCTCTCCGTCGGTGACGGTATTGCTCGCGTTTACGGTCTGGACAACGTTCAGGCCGGTGAAATGGTCGAGTTCCCGGGCGGCATCCGCGGCATGGCCCTGAACCTCGAAGCCGACAATGTCGGCGTCGTTATCTTCGGTTCGGACCGCGCCATCAAGGAAGGCGACACCGTCAAGCGCACTGGCGCCATCGTTGACGTGCCGGTTGGTCCGGAACTGCTCGGTCGCGTCGTCGACGCGCTTGGCAATCCGATCGATGGCAGGGGCCCGATCAATTCGACCCGCCGCTCACGCGTCGACGTCAAGGCTCCGGGCATTATCCCGCGCAAGTCGGTTCATGAGCCGATGTCGACCGGCCTCAAGGCTATCGATGCTCTGATCCCGGTTGGCCGCGGCCAGCGCGAGCTCGTGATCGGCGACCGTCAGACCGGCAAGACAGCCATCATTCTCGATACGATCCTCAACCAGAAGGCCATTCACGACAATGGCCCGGACGCTGAAAAGCTCTATTGCGTTTACGTCGCAATCGGCCAGAAGCGTTCGACGGTTGCCCAGTTCGTGAAGGTTCTGGAAGAGCGCGGCGCGCTCAAGTATTCGATCATCGTTGCGGCGACCGCTTCCGACCCGGCTCCGATGCAGTA
Source organism: Rhizobium sp. CG5 (assembly GCF_023701945.1). GTDB lineage: Bacteria > Pseudomonadota > Alphaproteobacteria > Rhizobiales > Rhizobiaceae > Allorhizobium. The sequence goes on along the minus strand of NZ_JABAEF010000010.1, from coordinate 112,036 downwards.
TCTCGCACCATTTGCCGGCGCTGCCATGGGCGAGTATTTCCGCGACAACGGCATGCATGCCCTGATCGGCTATGACGACCTTTCCAAGCAGGCCGTTGCCTATCGTCAGATGTCGCTGCTGCTGCGCCGTCCGCCGGGCCGCGAAGCTTATCCGGGCGACGTTTTCTACCTGCATTCCCGCCTTCTCGAACGCGCTGCAAAGCTGTCCGACGAAATGGGCGCCGGTTCGCTGACCGCTCTGCCGGTTATCGAAACCCAGGGCAACGACGTTTCGGCCTTCATTCCGACCAACGTGATCTCGATCACCGACGGCCAGATTTTCCTTGAAACCGATCTGTTCTATCAGGGTATCCGTCCGGCTGTGAACGTCGGTCTGTCGGTATCCCGCGTTGGCTCGGCCGCGCAGATCAAGGCGATGAAGCAGGTTGCCGGCTCGATCAAGGGCGAACTTGCCCAGTATCGTGAAATGGCCGCCTTCGCCCAGTTCGGTTCGGACCTGGACGCTGCGACGCAGCGCCTGCTGAACCGTGGTGCTCGCCTGACCGAACTTCTGAAGCAGCCGCAGTTCTCGCCGCTGAAGACCGAAGAACAGGTTGCTGTGATCTTTGCCGGTGTAAACGGTTACCTCGACAAGATCACGGTTGCCCAGGTCGGCAAGTTCGAACAGGGCCTGCTTTCCTACCTCCGGTCGGAAGGCAAGGACATTCTCGAAGCGATCCGCACAGAGAAAGCCATCAGCGACGATATCAAGGGCAAGCTCAAGGCTGCCATCGATAGCTTCGCGAAGTCTTTCGCCTGATTGGGTCTTGAGCCAAGGACTGTAAACGGATGCCTTCACTAAAGGATCTGAAAAATCGGATCGCCTCTGTCAAGGCGACGCAGAAGATCACCAAGGCGATGAAGATGGTCGCCGCGGCGAAGCTGCGCCGCGCGCAGGAGGCTGCCGAGGCGGCCCGGCCCTATTCGCAGCGCATGGGCGCCGTTCTTGCCAACATCGCCCAGGCGGTTGGTGGTGACGACGATGCTCCGCGTCTGATGACGGGGACCGGCAACGACAAGGTGCATCTGCTGATCGTCTGCACAGCCGAACGCGGCCTGTGCGGCGGCTTCAACAGCCAGATCTCGCGTTTTGCCCGCGATCACGCCCGCAAGCTTCTGGCCGAAGGTAAGACCGTCAAGATCTTCTGCGTCGGCAAGAAGGGTTTTGACAGCCTGCGGCGCGAATTCGCCTCGATGATCGTCGAGCGGACCGATCTGCGGGAAATCAAGCGGGTCGGTTTTGAGAATGCCGATGCGATCGGACGCAAGATCATCTCGATGTTCGAGCGCGGCGAATTCGATGTGGCAACGCTGTTCTACTCTGAATTCAAGTCGGTCATTTCGCAGGTTCCGACCGCTCTGCAACTGGTTCCGGCCGCTGTCGACATGTCGGCTGCAGCTACGGCCAGCGCAGCCTCGGCAGTCTACGAATATGAACCCGATGCGGGCGCGATCCTGAGCGATCTGATCCCGCGCAACATTTCCGTTCAGGTTTTCCGGGCGCTTCTTGAGAACGTCGCCGGTGAAATGGGTGCGAAGATGAGCGCGATGGACAATGCGACGCGTAATGCCGGTGAGATGATCAACAAGTTGACGCTCTCCTACAACCGGCAGCGTCAGGCGCAGATCACCAAGGAACTCATTGAAATCATTTCGGGCGCCGAAGCGCTCTGAGGTTTAAGGAAAGAGGGTAAGAATATGGCTAAGGCAGCTACCCAGAAAACTCCCGCGGCAAATGCTGCTGCAACCGGTTCTGCCGGCAAGGTGACGCAGGTCATCGGCGCCGTGGTCGACGTCGCATTCGACGGCGAACTGCCTCCGATCCTGAACGCGCTTGAAACCGACAACATGGGCAACCGCCTTGTTCTCGAAGTGGCGCAGCACCTTGGCGAAAGCGTCGTGCGCACGATCGCCATGGACTCGACCGAAGGTCTGGTCCGCGGTCAGCCGGTCCGCGACACCGGCGCACCGATCATGGTTCCGGTCGGCGCGGAAACGCTCGGACGCATCATGAACGTCATCGGCGAGCCGGTTGACGAAGCGGGTCCGCTGAACACACCTTACAAGCGCGGCATCCACCAGGACGCTCCGGCCTATGTCGAGCAGTCCACGGACGCGCAGATCCTCGTCACCGGCATCAAGGTCGTCGACCTGCTGGCGCCTTACGCCAAGGGCGGCAAGATCGGCCTGTTCGGCGGCGCCGGCGTGGGCAAGACCGTTCTGATCATGGAACTGATCAACAACGTTGCCAAGGCGCACGGTGGTTACTCGGTGTTTGCCGGCGTCGGTGAACGCACCCGCGAAGGCAACGACCTTTACCACGAAATGATCGAATCGGGCGTGAACAAGCATGGCGGCGGCGAAGGCTCCAAGGCTGCTCTCGTTTACGGCCAGATGAACGAGCCTCCGGGTGCGCGTGCCCGCGTCGCCCTGACCGGCCTGACGATCGCCGAAGACTTCCGCGACAAGGGCCAGGACGTTCTGTTCTTCGTCGACAACATCTTCCGCTTTACCCAGGCAGGTTCGGAAGTGTCGGCTCTGCTCGGCCGCATTCCGTCCGCCGTGGGCTATCAGCCGACGCTGGCGACCGACATGGGTCAGATGCAGGAACGCATCACTACCACGACCAAGGGCTCGATCACCTCGGTTCAGGCCATCTACGTTCCCGCCGACGACTTGACCGACCCGGCGCCGGCCACCTCGTTCGCCCACTTGGACGCAACGACCGTTCTGTCGCGCTCGATCGCCGAAAAGGGTATCTACCCGGCTGTTGACCCGCTCGACTCCACCTCGCGCATGCTCGATCCGCTGGTCGTCGGCGAAGAGCACTATGAAATCGCCCGTAAGGTCCAGTCGACCCTGCAGCGCTACAAGGCCCTGCAGGACATCATCGCCATCCTCGGGATGGACGAACTGTCCGAAGACGACCGCATCGCGGTTGCCCGTGCCCGCAAGATCGAACGCTTCCTGTCGCAGCCGTTCTTCGTGGCCGAAGTGTTCACCGGCGCGCCGGGCAAGCTGGTCGCCCTCGAAGACACGATCAAGGGCTTCAAGGGTCTCGTCAACGGCGAATACGACCACCTGCCGGAAGCCGCCTTCTACATGGTCGGCTCGATGGAAGAGGCCGTTGCCAAGGCCAAGAAGCTGGCTGCCGAAGCTGCCTGATAACGGTTTGGCGGCGCGCGACGATCCATCGCGCGCCCCTTTCCCGATGTAGTGAGAGAAGTGAACCGTCATGGCCGACAATTTCAATTTTGAACTGGTTTCGCCCGAGCGCCTTCTGCTGTCCGAACAGGTCAGCGAAGTGGTCATTCCGGCAACGGATGGCGAGATGACCGTGATGGCCCATCATGCGCCCACCATGACCACGATCAAGCCCGGTGTGGTGACGGTCAAGCTCGCCTCCGGTCAGACGAGCAAATACGTGGTATTTGGCGGCTTTGCCGATATCGTTCCGACCGGCTGCACGCTGCTGGCCGAATCGGCCGTGCCGATGAGCGAGATCAATCGCGATACGCTTCTGAAGCGAATCGAGACTGCTAAGACCGAACTGGCCGCTGCCGACACGCACGAGCACAAGAACCGGATCGAGCAGCATCTGGCGGAACTGACGCATCTGAACGGCATTGTCGTTCCGGTCTGATCCGATCCTCCATTCATGTGTTTCCTGGAAGCGGCCTTTTGGCCGCTTTCGTGTTTTATGCCTGGGCTTGATGGCGCGCCACCGGTTGCTCGCCGAATTGACACGATGGCCCGTGGCAAGCATTCTTGGCCCAGACGGTGGTGCGCGTGGTTCGTCGTCTCCTCGAAATGTACCCATGGTATGAAAACCGGCTTCAGCAGGAGAAACAGTCATGAAAGTCGGGATCGTCGGGGCGGGAATGGTCGGAAGTTCGGCGGCCTATGCGCTGACCATGCAGGGTATCGTCAGCGAGATCGTGCTGGTCGACATGAACCCGGCGCTCGCCATTGCACAGGCCGAGGACATTTCCCATGCCGTGCCCTTTGTTTCGGCGACGATCGTGCGGGCTGGCGGCTATGCCGACCTTGATGATGCCAGCGTGGTCATCCTGGCGGCCGGTGTCAGCCAGAAGCCCGGCGAAACCCGGCTGGAATTGCTGACCCGCAATGCGGAGGTGTTTCGCCAGGTGGTCGGCCAGGTGCTGGCTGTCGCGCCGGACGCGATCCTGCTGATTGCCTCCAATCCGGTCGATATCATGACCTATGTCGCGACCCGGCTGTCGGGCCTGCCGGCGCAGCGGGTGATCGGATCGGGAACCATCCTCGATTCGGCACGCTTCCGCAGCCTGCTGGGTCGGCATCTGGAGATCTCGCCGCAATCGGTGCACGCCTATGTGCTGGGCGAGCACGGCGACAGCGAAGTGCTGGCCTGGTCCAATGCGCGGGCCGGTTCCGTGCCGCTGCTGTCCTTTGCCGAACAGGTGGGCAAGCCCCTGACGGAGGCGATCCGCGCCGAAATCGATGATGGCGTGCGCAACGCAGCCTACAAGATCATCAACGGCAAGGGCTCGACCTACTATGGCATCGGCGCGGGGCTGGCGCGCATCGTCATGGCAATCGCCCGCGATCAGCGCGATGTGCTGTCGGTCTCCATCGTCACGGCAGACGTGGCCGGCGTCCGCGATGTGGCCCTTTCGGTGCCGCGGGTGGTTGGCGCGAAGGGTGTTCTGCAGGATCTTTTCCCCCATCTCGACGAAAGCGAATCGGCGGATCTGCGCCGGAGCGCGCTGCTTCTGAAGGAGCGTGCCGACTCCGTTCCCTTGTGACATTGAGGCACATGCGCCCTCTGAGCATCCTTGCGACCGGCAAGTTGCCTCTGGGTGCCCGTCGGGACTTTTCGTCGGCTGCGTTATGAAATATAGTGTTTTGCGTATTTATGAACTGATTGGATACCTATGGCCCTGCCCCACCTGACAGCCGATATCACCCACGACCAGCTTGAGAGCTTCATGACCAAGGCTCGGGCGGCAAGCGAATTGCTGAAGGCCCTGTCGCACGAGAGCCGGCTCTTGATCCTGTGCATTCTCAGCCGTGGAGAAAAGACGGTCGGAGAGATCGAGGCGATCCTCAATCTGCAGCAGGCCGTGGTGTCGCAGCAATTGGCGCGGTTGCGCATGGATGAACTGGTGAAGACCCGTCGCGACGGACGGCAGATCTATTACAGCATCGCCAATCCCGGCCTGACCGACCTGGTGTCGGTGCTTTACAAGATGTATTGCGAACCGACCGGCGTCACGGCCGAGAGCCGTTAGACCGGCCGCGATTGCGTGAACCGCGCCACTGCACTAGACCTAAGGCAGAGGAGCGGCGATGATCGACAAGCTGGAATATTTCATTGCACTTGCCCGGGAACAGCATTTTGGCCGGGCCGCGGATGAGTGTGGGATCTCCCAGCCGACGCTCTCGGCTGCCATCCGGCAGCTTGAAGATCATCTGGGCGTGATGCTGGTGCAGCGTGGTTCGCGCTACCAGGGTCTGACCCCGGAAGGTCAGCGGGTGCTGGAATGGGCGCGGCGCATCGTTGGCGATACCAGGACCATGCGCGAAGAGATGCGCGCCGCCAGACGCGGCCTGGCGGGGCATATCCGCATCGCCGTCATTCCGACGGCGCTCTCCATGGTGCCGCGCATGACCGAGCCGTTTCAGAAGAAGCATCCGGATGTCACCTTCTCGGTCAGTTCGCGCACCTCGCTGCAGGTGCTGAGCTTGCTGGAAAATCTCGAGATCGATGCCGGCATTACCTATCTCGACAATGAGCCGCTGGGCCGCGTGACATCGGTGCCGCTCTATGCCGAGCGGTATCATCTCATCACCGCCATCGGGGCGCCGCTTGCCGATCGGCAATCGGTGACCTGGCGCGAGGTCTCCGGTCTTCGGCTTTGCCTATTGACGGCGGACATGCAAAATCGTCGGATCATCAACCAGCACATGACGGAAGCGGGTGTGGCACCAAAACCGACGCTGGAATCCAATTCGATGATCGTGCTGTTCTCGCATATTCGAACCGGCAGCTGGGCGTCGATCATGCCCAGAAATGTCGCTGAATCCTTTGGCTTTTCCGCCGAGATTCGGATGATCCCGATCGTCGAGCCGGAGGCGGAGCATCTGGTCGGGCTGGTTGCAACCCATCGCGAGCCGTTTACACCGCTGGTCTCGGCGCTGCTGCATGAGGCGCGCCGCCTCGTCGAAATCCATGCGTTCTGATAGGTAATTTCTATCGTGTAACGGAATGCCGTTATTGACCATGTGCCCGGCTCTCGGTCATCTTCGCATCATGTCAGCGGCTGATTGGCAAAGGTCCGGTCTGTGCGGGTGATTTAACACAAGTTTCCGACACGGCCCTTAAGCTTGCAGGCACACCGCTGGTGTCATTCGTGTCGGTTTGGGAGGGCTGATCATGAACATCCGATCGTCGACCGACGATATCCTATCACGCACCCAGGCCATCATCGCGGATCTTCGAGACCTCGAAGGCCCGCTGCTGCCGATCCTGCACGAGATCCAGCAGACATTCGGCTATGTGCCGGAAGCCGCCAAGCCGGTGATTGCCGAGGCTCTCAACCTGTCGCGGGCCGAAGTGCATGGGGTGGTGTCCTTCTATCACGATTTCCGCGATCATCCCTCCGGCCGCCATGTGTTGAAGCTCTGTCGGGCCGAGGCCTGCCAATCGGTCGGTGGCGACGCATTGGCAGCCTCCGCCAAGAGCAAGCTCGGCATCGACTGGCATGGCACGACGGCGGACGGAGCGGTGACGCTGGAGCCGGTCTATTGCCTCGGTCTGTGCGCCTGTGCACCGGCGGCGATGCTGGACGATGAGCTGCATGGACGGCTGGATGCGGACTGTCTTGGCGAGCTGATCGCGGAGGCGCGCCGATGAGCGTGACTGTATTCGTTCCGCGCGATGCCGCAGCGCTCGCCGTTGGTGCCGACAAGGTGGCCGCTGCCATTGCGCGCGAAGCGCAGGTTCGTGGCCTCGACGTAACGCTGGTGCGCAACGGATCGCGTGGTCTGCTGTGGCTCGAAACCCTGGTGGAAGTGCGCACCGAGCACGGTCGCGTCGCCTACGGGCCTGTGAAGCCGTCCGACGTCCCGGGCCTTTTCGATGCCGGATTTTTGCAAGGTGCGGGCCATGTGCTCTGTCATGGCGAAACCAAGGATATCCCCTTTCTGAAAAACCAGACGCGGCTGACCTTCGCGCGTTGTGGCGTGACGGATCCTCTGTCGCTTGAGGATTACCGGCACTACCAGGGACTGACCGGCCTTGCCAGGGCGGTTGCCATGGAACCGGCCGAGATTGTCAAGCAGGTGACGGACAGCGGCCTGCGCGGACGGGGCGGCGCGGGCTTCCCGACCGGCATCAAGTGGAAGACGGTGGCCGAGGCGCCCGGCGACCGCAAATACATCGTCTGCAATGCCGACGAGGGCGATAGCGGCACCTTTGCCGACCGGATGATCATGGAAGGCGATCCCTTCGTGCTGATCGAGGGCATGGCGATTGCGGGTCTCGCGACCGGCGCCACCAAGGGTTATGTCTATACGCGCTCGGAATATCCGCATGCGATCGAGACCATGGAAGCGGCCATCCTGATTGCCCGCGACGTCGGCATTCTCGGCCCGTCGGTGCTGGGATCCGGCCGGGCATTCGACATGGAAGTGCGCACCGGCGCCGGCGCCTATGTCTGTGGCGAAGAAACCTCGCTGCTCAACAGCCTGGAAGGCAAGCGCGGCGTGGTGCGGGCCAAGCCGCCTCTGCCGGCGCTGCAGGGCCTGTTCGGCTGTCCGACGGTGGTCAACAACGTCATGTCGCTCGCCTCCATTCCGGTCATCCTGGACCGCGGTGCCGCCTTCTATCGCGACTTCGGCGTCGGCCGGTCGCATGGCACGATCCCGATCCAGCTGGCCGGCAATATCAAGCACGGCGGCCTGTACGAGACGGCCTTCGGCGTGACGCTCGGCGAGCTGATCGATGACATCGGCGGTGGCACGCTGTCGGGCCGGCCGGTCAAGGCCGTACAGGTCGGCGGGCCGCTCGGCGCCTATTTCCCGACCTCGCTGTTTGACACGGTGTTCGACTACGAGGCCTTTGCGGCGCGCGATGGCCTGATCGGCCATGCCGGCATCGTGGTGTTCGACGACAGCGCCGACATGCTGAAGCAGGCGCGTTTCGCCATGGAATTCTGCGCCGTCGAAAGCTGCGGCAAGTGCACGCCCTGCCGCATCGGCTCGACGCGCGGCGTCGAAGTGGTGGACCGCATTGGCCAGGGTATCGATGTGGACAAGAACAAGGCGCTGCTGACCGATCTCTGCCAGACGATGAAATTCGGCTCGCTCTGCGCGCTGGGCGGCTTCACGCCCTATCCTGTCATGAGCGCCATGACCCATTTCCCGGAAGATTTTGCCCCGGCTCCGATGGTGGAGGCGGCGGAATGAGTGTTGCACAGCCGTGTACCCCCCTCTGCCCTGCCGGGCATCTCCCCCTCAAGGGGGGAGATCGGCTGGGAGCATGTTCTTCTCTTGAACGTTCACGTCCCACCCTGCGGACTATTGCTGTCGAAGCAACGGCCTCACCGCTGGTGATCTCTCCCCTTGAGGGGGAGATGGCCGGCAGGCCAGAGGGGGGTGACCCCTTGCGCTTCACATTTTTGTCGTTCCAAACGATCACACTGGAGGCCATCCATGCCCCTCGTTCCTGAAATCGACTTCGGCACGCCCGTGTCGCGCTCCGAAAAAACGGTAACGCTGACCATCGACGGGCGCCAGATTACCGTGCCGGAAGGCACGTCGGTGATGCGGGCCTCGATGGAGGCGGGCATCCAGGTGCCGAAACTCTGTGCCACCGATATGGTGGATGCCTTCGGCTCCTGCCGGCTCTGTCTGGTGGAGGTCGAGGGTCGCAACGGTACGCCGGCCTCCTGCACGACGCCTGTCATGGCCAATATGGTCGTGCATACCCAGACCGAGCGCCTGAAGCAGATCCGCAAGGGCGTGATGGAGCTCTATATCTCCGACCATCCGCTGGATTGTCTGACCTGTGCTGCTAATGGCGATTGCGAGCTGCAGGACATGGCCGGTGCCGTCGGCCTGCGCGATGTGCGCTACGGCTATGAGGGCGACAACCACGTCAGGGCGCGCGACACGGGCGGCATCAATGCCAAGTGGATGCCGAAGGACGAGAGCAATCCTTACTTTACCTATGATCCTTCGAAATGCATCGTCTGTTCGCGGTGCGTGCGGGCCTGCGAAGAGGTGCAAGGCACGTTTGCGCTGACCATCGAGGGCCGTGGTTTCGACAGCCGCGTTTCTCCCGGCATGCACGAGAGTTTCCTGGCCTCTGAATGCGTCTCCTGCGGCGCTTGCGTGCAGGCCTGCCCGACCGCGACGCTGACCGAAAAGTCGGTGATATCCATCGGCCAGCCGGAGCATTCGGTCGTCACCACCTGCGCCTATTGCGGCGTCGGCTGCTCGTTCAAGGCGGAAATGCGCGGCGAGGAACTGGTGCGCATGGTGCCGTGGAAGGACGGCAAGGCCAATCGCGGCCATTCCTGCGTCAAGGGCCGCTTCGCCTATGGCTATTCCAGCCACAAGGACCGCATTCTCAACCCGATGATCCGCGAAAGGATCTCCGATCCGTGGCGTGAAGTGAGCTGGGAGGAGGCCTATGCGCATGTGGCCTCCGAGTTCCGTCGCATCCAATATCAATATGGCCGGGACTCGATCGGCGGCATCACCTCGTCGCGCTGCACCAACGAGGAAACCTTCCTGGTGCAGAAGCTGATCCGCGCCGGCTTCGGCAACAACAATGTCGATACCTGCGCCCGCGTCTGCCATTCGCCGACCGGCTACGGTCTTGGCCAGGCCTTCGGCACCTCGGCCGGCACCCAGGATTTCGACAGCATCGAGCATTCCGACGTGGTGATCGTGATCGGTGCCAACCCGACGGATGGCCATCCGGTGTTCGGGTCGCGGCTGAAGAAGCGGCTGCGCCAGGGCGCCAAGCTGATCGTCATCGATCCGCGCCGCACCGATCTGGTCAAGAGCCCACATATCGAGGCAGCCTTCCATCTGCCGCTGAAGCCCGGCACCAATGTCGCCGTGATGACCGCACTGGCGCATGTCATCGTCACCGAGGGCCTGTTCAACGAGGCCTTCATCCGCGAGCGCTGCGACTGGTCGGAATTCGAGGATTGGGCAGGGTTCGTCTCCGAGCCCCAGCACAGCCCGGAAGAGACGGAGAAATTCACCGGCGTGCCGGCGGAAGAGCTGCGCGGTGCGGCCCGCCTGTTTGCCCGCGGCGGCAATGGCGCGATCTATTATGGCCTGGGGGTGACGGAGCACAGCCAGGGCTCGACCACCGTCATGGCGATCGCCAATCTCGCCATGGTCACCGGCAATATCGGCCGGCCTGGCGTCGGCGTGAACCCGCTGCGTGGCCAGAACAATGTGCAGGGGTCCTGCGACATGGGATCCTTCCCGCACGAGTTTCCGGGCTATCGGCACGTCTCGGACGATGCGACCCGCGAGACCTTCGAGAAGCTGTGGGGCGTGACGCTCAGCAACGAGCCTGGCCTGCGCATTCCCAATATGCTGGATGCGGCCGTCGACGGCTCGTTCAAGGGCATCTACATCCAGGGCGAGGACATCCTGCAGTCCGATCCCGATACCAAACATGTATCGGCCGGCCTTGCCGCGATGGAATGCGTCGTCGTGCACGACCTGTTCCTCAACGAGACGGCGAACTACGCCCATGTCTTCCTGCCGGGCTCCACCTTCCTGGAAAAGGACGGCACCTTCACCAATGCCGAGCGACGCATCAACCGCGTCCGCAAGGTGATGAGCCCGAAGAATGGCTATGCGGATTGGGAAGTCACCCAGAAGCTGGCCCAGGCCATGGGACTGAACTGGGATTACCAGCATCCGTCCGAAATCATGGATGAAATCGCCGCCACGACGCCAAGCTTTGCCAATGTCTCCTACGACTATCTGGACAAGATGGGTTCCGTGCAGTGGCCGTGCAATGAGGCCCATCCGGAGGGATCGCCGATCATGCATGTCGACGGCTTCGTGCGCGGCCGGGGCAAGTTCATCCGCACGGAATATGTGGCGACCGACGAGCGCACCGGTCCGCGCTTCCCGCTGCTTCTCACCACCGGCCGTATCCTGTCGCAATACAATGTCGGGGCGCAGACGCGGCGCACAGAGAATGTCGTGTGGCATGCGGAAGACCGGCTGGAGATCCATCCGCACGATGCCGAACAGCGTGGCATCAAGGATGGCGACTGGGTGAAGCTGGCGAGCCGCGCCGGCGAAACGACGTTGCGTGCGCTCACCACCGACCGTGTGGCGCCGGGTGTGATCTACACCACCTTCCACCATCCGGAAACGCAGGCGAATGTCATCACGACGGACTATTCGGACTGGGCGACCAATTGCCCGGAATACAAGGTAACCGCCGTTCAGGTCAGCCCGTCCAACGGTCCATCCGCTTGGCAACAGGACTACGAGGAACTGTCCAAGCAGTCCCGCCGGATCGCCGGCAAGCTGGAGGCAGCGGAATAGGAAATGGATCAGGCTTGCGGCTGCTTGCCCCTTACCCCTATCCTCTCCCCGCAAGCGGGGAGAGGGGGCGGAGACGTTGCGGCATGTTTTCTTCTCCCGCTTGCGGGGAGAAGGTGCCGGCAGGTCAGGCGCAACACGTTGTGCCGGGGATGAGGGCTCACCCGTCATGAAGACCTCCACATCCGTTCGCGAGTTGCAGTTCCGCCATGGCACCTTGACGCCGGGCAGCCGGATCGTCCCCGAAGAAGTGCCGATCGCCTTTTCCTTCGGCGGCAGCACCCATGCGGTGATGATGGCCTCGCCGGCGGAATTCGAGGATTTTGCCGTCGGCTTCTGTCTGACCGAGGGGATCATCGGCGCGCGCGAGGAGATCGACTCCATCGAGGTCGTTGCGGCCGGTGATGGTGTGGATGTGCAGATCGGCCTTGTCGATGCCAGCGCCGAGGCGCTGACATCGCGCCGTCGGCAGATGGCCGGGCCGGTCGGCTGCGGGCTTTGCGGCATCGAATCGATCGAACAGGCGGTGCGGGTGGTGCGCGAACTGCCGGAACAGGGGTTGCGTCTGACGCCCGCCGATGTGGTGGATGCGCTTCATCTCCTGGGACAAGCGCAGGTTTTGAACCGCGAGACGCGTGCCGTGCATGGTGCCGGTTTTTATGTTCCAGGCATAGGCCTTGTCGCGATGCGCGAGGATGTCGGTCGGCACAACGCGCTCGACAAGCTTGTCGGTGCCGTGCTGCGCGGCGGACATGCGGGCAGCGATGGGGCGGTAGTGGTCACCAGCCGGTTGTCGGTCGAGATGGTGCAGAAGGCGGCCATGCTCGGCAGCCCCGTGCTGATTGCCATTTCCGCGCCGACCGCACTGGCCATCCGCACGGCCGAGGCCGCCAACATGACCCTCGTCGCGATTGCCCGCGGCGAGGATTTCGAAATCTTCACCAAACCCGAACGCATCCAGGCCGGAGCCGTATCCGATGTCGCATGACCAGACCACCGAGAAGCTGATCCGCATGGCGAACCAGATTGCCACCTTCTTCCTGTCGCAGCCGGAAGCGGTGCGTGTCGATGGGGTGGCGAACCACATCAACAAGTTCTGGGAGGCGCGCATGCGCCGCCAGTTCTTCGACCATGTCGACAAGGGCGGCGAGGGACTGTTGCCTCTGGTCATGGAAGCCGCGCAGAACATCAAGCGACCGGTTGCGGCCTAGTGCCAGGCACGACACCCGGATCACTTTGGCGTCTCACTCAGCCGCTGTTATCCATGACCGATGCTGAACGAGGGGAGCCACCCGAGGAAAGCCTTCGTGTTGTTCGGATCGCCCCTGAAAACAGAGAAGCGGCCGAGACGGCCGCTTCTTTTGTATTCTGATGTTTCTGTCGGACCGGCTGTTAACTCAGGCAGCCAGCTCTTCGATTTCGCTGCCCTTGAACATCTTGGCGAGGTTCAGGAAGCAGATCATGCCGTTTTCGTTGGCAATGATGCCTTCGGAGAAGGACTTGTCGAAGGATGCGGAGATTTCCGGAACCGGCTGGACCTGAATGCTCGGGATCGTCAGGATGTCGGAGACGCGGTCGACGAGCATGCCGATGACCATGTTGTGGACTTCGGCCACGACGATGGCGGAGCGCTCGTTGGCAACCGTGCTCTTCATGCCCAGCTTATAGGCCAGATCGATGATCGGGATGACCGAGCCGCGAAGGTTCATCACGCCGATGACGTCGGCCGGAGCATGCGGGATCGGTGTGCAGGGCGCCCAGCCGCGGATTTCGCGGATGGTCGTGGTCTTCACGCAGAATTCCTGATCATGGAGCCGGAAGGCAATGATTTCGAGGGTTTCACCGCCGAAGCTGGTGGGAGCGATTGGTGTGGCCATTAGAATTCTTCCCAACTTTCCTGAGCCTGGGCCGTTGCCGCTCTGCCAGATGTAGCGCGGGCGACTTGAGCCATGAGTTTACGTGCGGGCGATGGTGCAGGACGGTGGACTGCAGGGGCATCGGTTCTCACTGAACTGAGATTAACAGAAGAGTGTTTCTCAAATCTAAACTGCTCAAGAAGCTTTCGAAGTGTGTCTGCTTCCCGCGCAAGGCTATGACTTGCTGCGGTCGATTCTTCGACCATTGCGGCGTTCTGCTGGGTATTCTGGTCCATGGCGTTGACGGCCTTGTTGATTTCTCGAAGGCCGGTGGATTGTTCCTTGGAGGCACCAACAATCGCCACGACGTTTCTGTCGATATCCTGCACTTCCGAGACGATTTCGATCAGTGCCTGACCGGTATCGCCGACCAGAGACACGCCGTTCTTGACGTGGTTGGACGAGGCGGTGATGAGCGCCTTGATCTCTTTGGCGGCGGTAGCGGACCGTTGGGCAAGTTCGCGCACTTCCTGGGCGACGACGGCAAAACCCTTGCCGGCATCGCCGGCGCGGGCCGCTTCAACGCCGGCGTTGAGCGCCAGCAGATTGGTCTGGAAGGCGATGTCGTCGATCACCCCGATGATATTGCTGATTTCGCGCGACGAGGATTCGATCTGACCCATGGCATTGATGGCGCTTTTAACGATCTCGCCGGATTTCTCGGCTGTCGTCTTGGTCTTGGCGACCAGTTGCCCTGCATCGTCTGCCCGCTGGGAGCTGTCTGTAACGGTTTGGGTTATTTCTTCGAGGGCGGCGGCGGTCTGCTCGACGGCTGCGGCCTGCTGCTCCGTACGCTTTGCGAGTTCATCGGATGCACTCTGGATCTGCTTCGAGCCTGCTGCGATGGCCGATGCATTTTCGGCCACGGTCCGCATTGCTTCCTGAAGCTTGGCAATAGAACTGTTGAAGTCGACACGGACCTTTTCGAGCGTCGGAATGAATGGCTTAACAATGGTGGCCGTCAGGTCGCCCTCGGCAAGGGCCGTCAGACCGGCGGCAATCTCGTCGACGGCGCGCACCCGCTCCGTGATGTCCGTCGCAAATTTGATGACCTTGAACACCTTGCCGTTCATGTCGAAAATCGGATTGTAGGAGGCCTGGATCCAGACGATCCGCCCGGCCTTGCCGATGCGCTTGAACTCTTCAGCGACATATTCCCCGGCGGCGAGTTTCTGCCAGAACGCCGCATAGGCTGGGCTGTTGACATAGCTTGGCTCGCAGAACAGCGAGTGATGTTTGCCCTGTATCTCGGATTCGGTGTAGCCGAGGGCCTCGAGGAAATTGCCGTTGGCGCGAATGATATCACCCTTCGGGGTAAATTCGATGACCGCCTGGGCCCGGCTGATGGCCGCGACCTTGCCGGAATCTTCCGCCGTTTTCAGCTTCGCTTCGGTGATATCGGTGGCCACCTTGATAACTTTATAGGGCTTTCCGCCCCTGAAGACCGGATTGTAGGATGCCTGGATCCAGACCTCCTTGCCGGTCTTAGTGATGCGCTTATATTCCCGCGTCTCGAACTGGCCGCGGCCGAGCATGGCCCAGAATTCCTTGTAGTCCGGCGTTGCCACATAGGCGGGATCGCAGAACAGGCTATGGTGCTTTCCCTTGATCTCGGACAGTTGATAGCCAAGCAAATTGCAGAAAATCTCATTGGCTGACAGAATTGTTCCATCAAGGTTAAATTCGATGATCGCTTGGGATTTGTTCAACGCGCCCAGAATATTTGCCGCGTCCGAGCTAAAGCCTGGAAGAAGTGACATTTACGGCACCTTTTGTGATTTTCGATGGATGTATCTGACATGAGCATCTACGCAGCGATTCATTCGCTGCAGTGCAAACTCAACCGAAGGCTCTGTTGTTGAGGAGTCGTCATGTCTGCAATCACCCTTGATTTTAAGGATGCCGAGTTAAGATAGTATTTACTTGCCATCAGATGCTAAAATAAAGCTTGAGTCTCTACGGGTGTTTCCAATACCGATTCGAACGTCCTGCGGATACTGACTCAATATTCCTTTTCGTAGAATATGCCGGCGGCGCCGGATCCATCGCCACCGGCTTCGCCCCGCAGTTTCACACCGCGGCCGACGTCGAGATTGATGACCGCCTTGCCGCCGCCGTCGCCGGCCTGAAGCTCCAGATAGGTCCGATCGTTAAGATAGCGGCCTGCACTGACATTGGCATTGCCCTTGTCATCGGTGGAGATGTCGAGATCGTCGACACCGATGGTGTTGCGCAATGTGTTGAAAAGCGACGTGGAGCGTCCTCCGGCCAATTGGCCGACGGCGTCCGCCAGCTGGGCGATCTGCAGCGGCGACAATTTTGCCATGGACTGGCCGAAGATCAACTGGGCGAGGATTTCGTCCTGCGGCAGGGCGGGGGCCGAAGAGAAGCTGACCTCGGGATCATTGGCGAGGCCTGACACGGTCACGGTGATCGTCGTGCTGTTGGAGGTGCTGGTCGCTTCCAGATTGATGATCGGGATCAGCGCGCCGCCGAAGGTGATGGTGCCCTCGGTGAAGTCGAGCCGCTTGGTCATGATGCTCAGCCGCCCGCGCCGCAGCGTAAACGCGCCAGACACTTGCGGTGACGCGCTGGTGCCGCGGATCGTCAGGTCGCCGCCCAATTCCGCATCGATGCCGCGGCCGCGGACGAAGATCTGCGAGGGCGCCGAGACCTGCAAATCGAGATTAATGGACGAGGAACTGCCGTTTTCCTCCTTGGTCATCACCTCGGCCATCTGCCGGCGGACATCGGCGGACGCGTTCTTGTGGGCAATATTGAGTTCGGACAGCGAGGTTGGCAGGCGTTCCGGCACGGTAATCGAGGTCTTCGCCATGGCGATCTTGCCGGACAGAATGGGCGAGGCGAGAAGCTGTCCGGTCAGCGACAGGGTTCCGCTTGCCGAGGTGGTGAACATCGAGCCGTCGACATAGGCGGCTTTATCGAGCTTGATCTGGATGTCGGCCGGCAGGCCGGGTGATGCGATGTCGATCGTGCCACCCCCGGACAGCGACCCGCCGCCGGTCAGGCGTCCGCTCAGGCCCGAGATGGTGGCGCGATTGCCGCTCAGCGCCACATCGGCCGTCAATTGCTCGATGGCGAGATTGCGTTTGACGTCGACGAAGCGGGCGCCGCTTGTGCGCACCGTGCCATTGATGATCGGCGATGCCGTCGTGCCGGAGACGGTGATATCGGCGTCGGCCGACCCCTCAAGCACGAAGCCCTGGTTGGCAATCAGGCCCGACAGCAGGGCGAAGGGCAGCTTGCCGGCAAATTTCATCGAGATCGGCTTGGCGCCCGACAGCTGCAGCGAGCCGCCGCCGTTCAGGGTCAGCCCGCCCTGGCCGCTGACCTTGGTATCGACCGACAGGCGGTCGCCAGCATAGGTGCCCGAAGCGGTGATGGTCAGCGGTGGCAGGGCGACGGAACGGGTTTGCGCGACAACGGCATTGTTCCAGGTCAGCGCATAGGTGACATTGGGCGATGCGGTGGAACCGGTTGCCTTCACGTCGCCGGAAATGTCGCCGGCGGCGTCAAGGCCGGCCACGAAGGGATTGGCCAGGGCGGCCGGCAGATTGCGGATCGCGGCCGAGATATCCAGCGTCTCGCCGGCCGTGCCGCTGATGGTGACGGTGCCGCTGCCGGCGGCAATCGTCAGCGTTTCGATCGTGGCGCGGCCATCGGCAATGCGAATGGCGGCGGGCTGGCTGAGTTTCAGCGGGATCGAGCGGGGTGCTGCGGCAAAGGTCTGCAACGCGACCCGCAGGCCTGAGCCTTCCTGGGTCAGCGTGCCCTTCGAGGTGAGCGGTGCGCCATCATAGCGGGCAGACAGATCGAAATCGGTGGCGCTGCCCTGCCGGGAGAAGGACAGAACTGGTGCTTCGATGCGGTTGGCTCCTGCCGTAACCGCGCCGGCGGACATCTTGCCCTGGACGGCCAGAGCCTGGATATCGCTGATGGCAAGATCAATGTTCGGCGCTGTCACGGTCACCGTGTCACGCTTGATTTCGCGGCCGGTGGCCAGAATATTCATCGAGATACGATTGTCGCTTTCGGCGATCTTAACGCTGCCTTTCAGGTCGCCGCTGGCGGTCTGGCCACCGAGCGCCGCCAGAAGGCCGATATCGGGAAAGTCGAAATCCAAGGTGCCGGAGGGAAGGAATTGCGGGCTGAAGTCGAGGGCACCCTTGAGATTGTTGTCGCCGACGCGGACGGTGAGGTCAGGAATGCTGGCTCTGCCGTCGCGCGAGAGCAGTTGCGCATCCAGCTGGATCGCCTGCCCATCGAGGCTGCCATTGGCGGTGATGGTTGCCTGCGGCTGTTTCGGGTCCGCCGTGCCGCTGAGGGCGATGTCGAGGGATTGCAGGGTGCGGCCGGCAAGCGTGGCGCTTGCAGCCGAGATCGTCGCATCGGCGGCGATGGCATCCAGCGGCCCTTGCGCTTTGAGCGTGAATGTCGCGGATCCATCGGCATTGTCCAGGAAGGTGCCGATCTGGGGCAGGCTGCCCTGGAGATCGGCCGTTAGCTGGCTATTGGCCAGGGCTACGCTGCCGGATGCTTCAAGAGCATTGGAGGTCAGCTGGATGTCGGTGACGGAGAGCGTCTTTTCAGCCGAATAGGACAATGCGCCGGCAAGGCCGATCGTGTCGGTGAATTTGCCAGCAAGACTTTCCGGCAGAACGCCCGGCAGGGCAAACAGCCGGAAGTCACCCGATAGGGCGGAATCGCTCAACGTGTAGGCGCCATTGACCGTGCCGCCGATGCTGGCGCTCTCCAAGGTCAGTCCCTCGACCGAGAGGGTGTCCGCCGACAGGGTCACCGGCGCCTTGATGGTGAGCGGCGCCCGGACGGCGCGGTTGATCGTTTCGTCGACAAATTGGCTTGAGGAGACCGAGAGGGTGGTATCGAGCACGCCCTTGCGTCCGGCGAGATCGAAGCCGTCGCTTTTGGCGGTCAGTTGCAGGACGTTCAACTGGCCCTGCGGCAGGGAGAGGGATTCGAGGGCGGCGGCCAAGTTCACCCGGGCGGAGGTCGCCGAACCGGTCACCGAGACATCGACGCCGTTGATCATGGCGCGGATTTCATCATTGCCGCTCGGCCAGCGGAAATCGACCGGTCCACCGATGCCGATCAGATTGGCTTTCAGATCATTGTCGCCCTTGGTGTCCAGCCTGCCCGACGCAGAGAGCCGCATGCTGCCGGTGGCGATCGTGCCGGTCTCGATGTCGATCGATCCGCCGGCGCCGAAGGCGGCTGCCAGATCAATCTGCGTATCGCCGGCAAACAGCGGCCGCAGGGCCGGCGGCAGGAAGGTGTCGAACTGGCCGCTGCCCTTGACCGTGATCTGGCGCAGGTTGTCGGCGGCGAGCGTGTGGGTCGCATCGACATTTAATCGCGGCTGGCCGGCCACGGCGGCCGTCAGCTTGCCCTGCCATTGCGACAGAGCGCCGTCGCCCGACAGAGCGAGGTCGATCGCCGGCGCGCCCGGCAGCCGCAGGAGTGTGGCCAGAATACCCTGTTCCGGCTCGGTCAGCCGGGCTTCAAGGGTCAGGCTATTGCTCGCCGGCGCATAGACGAGGTTGGCCGTCAGGGCGGCATCGGGAACGGCGGTCCGGTTGACGGCAAGCGTGGATGCGATTGCGTCATTGTCGGCCATGACATGGCCCTTCAGCGCCAGCGAGGCGGCATTACCGATCAGGGCCTCGCCGAGCTTGACGATCGGCAAGTCAACGGCTTTCACATCGATGGCAACCGGCAGCGAGAAACCGTCATCCCCGGTGCTTGTCGCAACTTCCGTAACGACCGGCTGCCGTTCGATCGTGACCGTGCCGGCCGAAATGCGTTCAGCCTCGAAGCGCCGGGACAGAAGCGCCAGCGGTGACCAGTCGATCGACAGATCACGGATTTCGGCGTACATCCCTTGCGTATCCGAAATGGTGACGGTTTCGGCGCGCAGATGGCCGCTCAGCAGACCCTGCGGGTCGGTGATCGCGATGGTGCGGTCGGGGGTCGAGATGGCAGAGGCGATCATGTCCGTCACGAAGCGCGCGCCGAGCGTGGTGAAGCCGGCAATTGCGACCGCGGTCACGCCGACAATCGCCAGTACGATCATCAGCAGGCCGAGAAGGCGCAGCGTTGCACCGGTTAGTCGTCTCAATAGGGTCATTGCCACGTCGCAACCTTCTCATGCCCGGAGGCCGTGTCGTTCTGCTCTAGAAGCGCTTCTAGAAGCTCTGGCCGATGCCGACATAGATGCCGTAACTAGCGCCATCGGGATAAGCCTCAAGAGGCATTGCCACGTCAAACCGTATTGGACCGAAGGGCGTTGCATAGCGCAGGCCGATGCCGGCCCCCATGCGGATATCGGAGAAATCGGGAATATTCGCAGTCGATACGGTGCCGGCATCGAGAAAAGGCACAAGGCCGATGGTCTCGGTGATCTTGATGCGGGCTTCCAGGGAGGCAAGCGCATAGGAACGCCCGCCAGTTGCCTCGTCGTCGGCATTGTAGGGCGAAATCTCCTGGAAGGCATAACCGCGCACCGAACCGCCGCCGCCGGCGTAAAAACGCCGGGTTGCCGGAATGTCCGCCAGACCGCCGCCGCCGAACAGCGTGCCAAGCGAGACCTGGCCGGCAAAGACCACGCGGTCATCCTCGCCGACCGACCGATAGGCGGACGCTGTTGCCTCGAAGGACGAAAAAACCGTGCTGCCGAGAATCTCGTAGCTGGGGGTTACCTCGATCGCGGCGCGATAGCCTTCGGTCGGGTTGAGCTTGTTGTCTCGGGCATCGCGCACATATTCGAGCGGGATTGCAAAGGTCAGATACTGGTTGTTGCCGAAGGCATCATCGATATCGGCATATTCCAGCGAGGTGCTGGCCGAGACGGTATCGTAGTCAGTCAACTCATAGGACAGGCCAACCAGACCGGTCACCGTGGCCGAATCGTAGGAGTCGGTATTGAGCGTGGCGGCCTTGATGCTGGCATTCAGGGTTGCCGAAGGGAAGAAGGCTCCCGGCTTGGAAAACAGGATGCCTGCGGAATAGTTGAACTCGGTGGCATCGGTCGTTTCGCCGATGCCGCCAACAGAGCCTTCTATCCGTAGGGATTCCGCCTCACCGAATAGGTTGCGATGGCCCCAATAGCCCTCCAGCCCGAACCCATCGATGGTGGATATCGTTGTGCCGGCGCCGAAATAACGATGCTTGCCTTCCGACACGGTGATGCCCAGCGGGATTGAGCCATCGGCCGCAAGCTTCTCATCCTCGCGAATGGAAACGCTGGAAAACACGCCGAGCTTGCGCAGCCGGTCACCGGCCTTGCGCAGATCCTCGGGCGAATAGGGCTTGCCTTCGTTAAGACGCGAATAGCGCCGGATAAAATTGGCATCGACCGTCTTCGTGCCGGAAACCGACACGGGTCCAAGCGGTGCCACCGGGCCGCCATCGGCGCCGATGGTGACATCGACGGTCAGGGCCTGGTGATCGGCAACGACCTCTCGGGCGGTCAGCCGGGCCAGAGGCCTGCTTCCGGCTTTCAAGTCCCCGACGATCTTGTCGGCCGCTTTCAGGATCAGCAGGGAGCCGGCACTGCCGCCCGGCACGAGATCGTATTTTTCCGCCTCCAGTTCGGCAGCATCGCCTGTGAGGGAGACGCGACCGAGAGTGAAGACCGGACCGGGCTCCACCTTGATGGTGACCGGAACGGGAGCGGCGTGATCGAAGACGGGATTGGGCGGCAGGGCATCGATGCTTAGGCCGTCGATTTCGACGGTCACCACGCCGCCATAGCGGGCATTTTCATAAAGGGCTGCCAGCAGGCGATCGCGATCATCGCGCGCCTTGATGACCAGCCCGAGATCGCCGGAGACAGGTTTGTCGGCTTCCTGGACCAGCCGCGAGCTGTTTTCCAGCACCTCGCGCAGATCCTTATCGGTTGTGGAGGTGCTCAGATCGGCCTTGTAGGTAACGGGGTCGATGACATCGTTGGCTGTTTCCGGCTCGCCGAAAATCGTTATCCCGAACAGTTTGAAAGCATAGGCTTCGCTCGCTGCAAGCGGACATAGGGACAGAGTCGTTGCGACCGCCAGTCCGGTGCATGCCTTCCGAAACGCGATACTAACCTTCGGTGATGTCGATCTACTCGGCATACGCAACTTTTTTTGTTCATCCGGCCATCATGGCGGAGAAGGGTTTCCGCTTAGCTTAGGTTCCACTTTAATAGCAAAAAGCCAGATCTGCATATCGTTTTGGCACGCCTGTCGCGAAAACTGTGTCGGGATGAGGTCCGGGCGTCGGCCCGGACCTCTGTGTCGATGACAATCAATAGCCGCGCGGGCAGCTATCAACATAACGACGGCCGTAGCGGTCGCGGTAGTAGCACTGGCCCGGCTGATCGGCGACGCTGCCGATCACGGCACCGGATACGCCGCCAATGGCTGCACCGACCGCGGCACCACGCACGTCACCGGTGACCGCGCCGCCGATGATGGCGCCCGAGACGGCGCCGATGCTGGCACCCTTTTCGGTCTGGGTGCAGCCGGCAAGCGACAGGCCCACCAGCACAAGTACAATAGCCTTCTTCATGATGTCTCTCCAATTGGGGATCGTTGCCGTATTCCGGTTCGATCCGTCATGCCTATCCGCTCCAGCCTTCACCCACCGTCCACTAAATGACGACTGTTCCGCGAAAATACCGCCGAAACTGTGAAAGTCTACGGGTAGCCGGAGGTTTTTAGAGTCGCACCGGCCGCAATGTGCCGGCCGTCACAATAATCAGGCGACGTTGCTGCAGTGCGGCATACAAAAAAGTTCCCTTTTCCAAAGTACTGGTTGATCCGGTCCGGAAAAAGACAAATGATGGCCGGGTGTCAGGGAGAGACACGAGGAGGAGCAATATGGCTAAGGTAACGCTGACGGTGAACGGCCGTACAGTGAGCGGCAACTGCGAAGAGCGGACGCTGCTTGTGCATTTTATTCGCGAAAATCTTGGGCTGACCGGCACCCATGTCGGCTGCGACACATCCCAATGCGGCGCCTGCGTGGTCCATATGGACGGCAAGTCCGTGAAGAGCTGTTCCATCCTCGCCGTGCAGGCATCGGGCTCGACGGTCACGACCATCGAAGGCCTGGCCGGCAATGGCGAGCTGCATCCCGTCCAGGC
This sequence comes from Rhizobium sp. CG5, assembly GCF_023701945.1. GTDB lineage: Bacteria > Pseudomonadota > Alphaproteobacteria > Rhizobiales > Rhizobiaceae > Allorhizobium. The sequence continues at coordinate 89,344 of NZ_JABAEF010000010.1, read as the reverse complement.
GGCCTTCAAGGAACATCATGGCCTGCAATGCGGCTTCTGCACGCCCGGCATGGTGATGACCGCGGTCGACATGATCGCCCGTCATGGCGGCACGCTCGACGAGAAAACCGTCCGCCACGAGCTTGAAGGCAATATCTGTCGGTGCACCGGCTATCACAATATCGTCCAGGCGGTTCTGGCCGCCAATACCGAGATGCATGCCGGCCGCCAGGCCGCCGAGTAAGCATAGATCGAGACGCCGGCCGGCCGCCGCTGCCGATCAAGGTCTTGCGTGCGGATATCCGGGCTGGAAACGCCATCGGAGGATATCATGGGTATTGAAGGTGTGGGTGCGCGGGTGACGCGCAAGGAAGACAAGCGCTTCCTGACCGGCAAGGGCCGGTATACGGACGACATGGTCGTGCCGGGAATGAAATTCGCCTATTTCGTGCGCTCGCCTTATGCGCATGCCAGGATCAAGCGCATCGATGTTTCGGCGGCCAAGGCCATGCCGGGGGTAATCGACGTGCTGGACGGCAAGCAATTGCTGGCCGACGGGATCGGCAACATCATCTGCGGCTGGATGATCCATTCGAAAGACGGCACGCCGATGAAGATGGGCGCCTGGCGCCCGCTGGCGGTCGATACCGTGCGCTATGTCGGTGATGCCGTTCTGATCGTTGTGGCTGATACCTATGGCGAGGCGCGCGACGCCGCCGAAGTGGTCGAGATCGACTATGAAGAACTGCCGGTGGTGACCACGGCCGTGGCCGCCCTTGAAGGCGGCGCACCGCAGCTTCACCCGGAAGCGCCCGGCAACCTGATCTTCGACTGGGAGATCGGCGATAGCTCCGCTGTCGACAAGGCGATTGCCGAGGCGGCCCATGTCACGGAAATCAAGATCCACAACAACCGCCTGTCGCCCAATCCGATGGAGCCGCGCGCCACGCTCGGCATCTACGACAGCGCGGAAGATCATTATACCTGCTACACCACCAGCCAGAACCCGCATGTGGCGCGGCTCGTCATGAGCGCCTTCTACAATGTCGCGCCGGAACACAAGCTGCGCGTTATCGCGCCGGATGTCGGTGGCGGCTTCGGCTCGAAGATCTATATCTATCCGGAGGAAATCATCTGTCTGTGGGCCTCCAAGAAAACCGGCGTTCCGGTCAAGTGGACGTCGGACCGCACGGAAGCCTTCCTCACCGATGCCCATGGCCGCGATCATGTCTCGACGGTCAAGATGGCCTTCGACAAGGACAATCGCATCACCGGGCTGAAGGTCGATACGATCGCCAATCTCGGCGCCTATATGTCGCTGTTCTCGTCGTCCGTGCCAACCTATCTCTATGCGACGCTGTTGTCGGGCCAGTACAATATTCCGGCGATCCATGCCAATGTGCGCACGGTCTATACCAATACGGTGCCGGTCGATGCCTATCGCGGCGCCGGGCGTCCGGAAGCGACCTTCGTGATGGAACGGACCATGGAAACGGCGGCCCGGGAACTGGGCATCTCGCCGGCCGAGCTTCGCCGCACCAATTTCATCCGCACCTTCCCGCACCAGACGCCTGTGATCATGGCCTATGATGCCGGGGACTTCGAGGCGTCGCTGAATGCGGCCATGTCGGCAGCCGACTGGAACGGCTTTGCCGGCCGGAAGACGGACGCTGCATCGCGCGGCAAGAAACGTGGCATCGGCATGAGCTGCTATATCGAGGCCTGCGGCATCGCGCCGTCGGCGGCGGTCGGCTCGCTAGGCGCCGGTGTCGGCCTTTGGGAATCGGCGGAAGTGCGGGTCAACGCGGTCGGCACCGTCGAAGTGCTGACCGGTTCGCACAGCCATGGCCAGGGGCATGAGACGACCTTTGCCCAGCTCGTCAACCAGCGGCTCGGCGTACCGATCGACAATGTCTCGATCGTGCATGGCGACACCGACAAGGTGCAGATGGGCATGGGCACCTATGGCTCGCGCTCTGGAGCGGTCGGCATGTCGGCGATCGTCAAGGCGCTCGACAAGGTCGAGGCCAAGGCCAAGAAGATCGCCGCCCATCTGATGGAAGCCGATGAAAGCGATATCGTCATCGAGAACGGCGAGCTGAAAGTCGCCGGCACCGACAAGGTCCTGCCGTGGTTCCAGGTGGCGCTGGCGGCCTATACCGCCCACAATCTGCCGGCGGGCATGGAGCCGGGACTGAAGGAAGGGGCGTTCTACGATCCGTCCAACTTCACCTTCCCGGCCGGCTGCTATATCTGCGAGGTCGAAGTGGATCCGGAAACCGGCAAGACCGAGATCATCCAGTTCGTCGCGGCCGACGATTTCGGCAATATCATCAATCCGATGATCGTCGAGGGGCAGGTGCATGGCGGGATTGCGCAGGGCATCGGCCAGGCCCTGCTCGAAGGGGTGAATTACGATCCGGTAACCGGCCAGCTGCTGACGGCAAGCTACATGGACTATGCCATGCCGCGCGCCGACGACCTGCCGTCCTTCAGCATCTCGCATCAATGCACGCCGTGCCCCGGCAATCCGCTGGGGATCAAGGGCTGCGGCGAGGCGGGCGCCATCGGTTCGCCGCCGGCGCTGATCAATGCGATCACCGATGCCATCGGCAACAACAACCTGAATATGCCGGCCACGCCGCTTGCGGTGTGGAATGCCATTCAGGCCGCGCAGTGAAGGGGAGACAGGTCCATGTATGCAACCAATTATCACCGCGCATCGTCCGTTGAAGATGCGGCCCGCCTGCTTGGTTCGGCGGAAGACGGGAAATATGTGGCGGGCGGCCAGACCCTGATCGCCACGATGAAGCAGCGACTGGCCAGCCCCAGCGATCTGATCGACCTGCGCCATGTCGATGGAATGAAGGGGATCGTCGTCGATGGCGGCACCGTTCGCATCGGTGCGGCGGTCACCCATGCCGAGGTTGCGTCATCCGCGGCGATCAAGGCCGTCTGTCCGGCGATCTCGGCGCTGGCTGGGATGATCGGCGATCCGCATGTGCGGCATATGGGCACGATTGGCGGCTCGATCGCCAACAACGACCCGGCGGCCGACTATCCCGCCGCCATGCTGGCGCTGGCCGCGACGATCATCACCGATCGGCGGCAGGTTCCGGCCGACGACTTCTTCGCCGGACTGTTCGAGACGGCGCTTGAAGACGGCGAGTTGATCACGGCCATATCCTTTGCCGCACCGCAGACCGCTGGTTATGCCAAATTCCCCAATCCGGCCTCGCGCTATGCCATGGCCGGGGTGTTCGTCGCCAAGGGGAGCGGTGGCGTGCGGGTGGCCGTGACCGGTGCCGGGGCCAGCGGCGTATTCCGACACACTGCGATGGAGGCGGCTCTTGCTGCCAACTGGTCGGCGGAGGCACTGGCCAATGTTGCGGTTGCCGAGGACGGGCTGATGTCGGACATGCATTGCAGCTCGCAATACCGGGCGAATCTCGTGAAAGTCATGGCCAAACGCGCTGTCCTGGCCGCTTGAGCCCGATTCTGCTGCGAAAAAGGGAAAAGGACGGCCTTGGCTGTCCTTTTTCTCTGGGTTTGACGTAGATCAATTCTAAGATGTAGGGATCGATTAGTAATTTTCTGGAAAGATTCAGACTCGCGCCTTTTGTCGCAGTTTAGAACGAATTGACAGTACCGGGCTTGACCGCTCGCGTGGACGGACCCAAAAGGGTGTCAAAGACTGGAGCTTGGCAATGGATTTCGAAGCTTTTTTCAAAAGCGAATTGGAAAATCTTCACGAGGAAGGCCGGTATCGCGTTTTTGCCGATATCGAGCGGCAGCGCGGCAATTTCCCCCGTGCGACGCGCCACACGACTGAAGGTCAGCAGGACGTCACCGTCTGGTGTTCCAACGACTATCTCGGCATGGGCCAGAACCCCGCTGTCGTGGAAGCGATGAAGAGTGCCATCGACCACTGTGGCGCGGGTGCTGGAGGCACCCGGAATATTTCTGGCACCAACCATTACCATGTGCTGCTGGAGCGCGAGCTCGCAGATCTGCATGGCAAGGAATCGGCGCTGATCTTCACGTCAGGTTATATTTCCAACTGGGCTTCGCTCGGCACGCTGGGCCAGAAGATCCCCGGCCTGATCATTTTCTCGGATGCGCTCAACCATGCCTCGATGATCGAGGGCATTCGCTATGCGAAATGCGAGCGCGTCATCTGGAAGCACAATGATCTGAAGGATCTTGAAGCCAAGCTGGCCGCGGCCGACCCCAAGGCGCCGAAGATGATCGCCTTCGAATCGGTCTACTCGATGGACGGCGATATCGCGCCGATCAAGGAGATCTGCGATCTGGCCGACAAATACGGCGCCATGACCTATCTGGACGAAGTGCATGCTGTCGGCATGTATGGCGCCCATGGCGGCGGCATTGCCGAGCGCGAAGGCCTGATGCATCGGCTTGATGTGATCGAGGGCACGCTTGGCAAGGCTTTTGGCGTGATGGGCGGCTATATCGCGGCCTCCGCTGCCCTTTGCGATTTCATTCGCTCCTTTTCGTCGGGCTTCATCTTCACCACCGCCCTGCCGCCGTCGCTGGCGGCCGGTGCTGTCGCCTCGATCCGCCATCTGAAGACCAGCCAGATCGAACGTTTTGCCCATCAGGAGCGGGTTCGCCGCCTGCGCTCCATGCTCGATGCCCGCGGTATTCCCCATATGCCCAATCCGAGCCATATCGTGCCGGTGCTGGTCGGCGATGCGGCCAAGTGCAAGTGGATCTCGGATCTGCTGCTCGACAATTTCGGCATCTATGTTCAGCCGATCAACTACCCGACGGTGCCGAAGAAGACCGAGCGTCTGCGGATTACCCCGACGCCGCTGCATTCGGATGGCGATCTCGAACATCTGGTCGGCGCGCTGCATCAGCTCTGGTCGCGTTGCGCCCTGTCGCGCGCGGTCGCTTGATCGATCCGCACTATTTCCTATAAGCATGCGGGTCGCGGCAATGCGGCCCGTTTTTTATGGGGAGATTTTGAGCCATGACCATTGCGGACCGTGTCAACCGGATGCTCGACCAGGCGATCGAGCAGGAGCGCATCACCGGAGCGGTGGTGCTGGTCTATCGTGATGGCGAGCCGCTTTTGCGCCGCGCCGCCGGATATGCCGATCGCGAAGCGCTGCGGCCGGTGACCCTCGACACGATTTTTCGCTATGCGTCCCTGACCAAGCCGGTGGTGGCAGTCACGGCTTTGGCGATGATCGATGCCGGCCTGTTCGGCCTCGACGTCCCGGTCGTCGACATTCTGCCGTGGTTTCGCCCGAAGACCGCCGATGGGCGGGAGGCACCGATCACCATCCGTCATCTGCTGACCCATACGTCGGGCCTCGTCTACGATCCGGCCCTGGAACTGCTGTCATCGGACCGCGCGGTGACGATGGGCCTGGTCGATACGGATCTCGACCTCAAGTCCAATTTCGAACGGCATAATGCCATTCCGCTGGCCTTTGCACCGGGCAGTCGATGGGCCTATTCCTTTGCGACGGACATTCTCGGCGCCGTGATCGCGGCCGTGCATGGCGATACGCTGGAGGCGGCCGTTGTCCACCATGTGGCCGGGCCGCTGGGGATGACCGATGCGCGGTTCCATGTCACCGACAAGGATCGGTTGGCCGTCGCCTATGCGGATGGTCAAACACGGCCGGAGCGCATGCCGGATCCGTGGATTGCGGCCGGCGAGGCCGGATGGCGGGCGGCATTCTCGCCGTCGCGCATCTTCAATCCCAAGGCTTTCCAGTCGGGTGGGGCCGGCATGGCGGGAACGGCCGATAACATGCTGACACTGCTGGAAACGGTGCGGGCCGGCGGTCAGCCGGGTCTGAAGCCGGAGACGGCCCACGCCGCGATCTCCAACCAGATTGGTGATATCGACGGCGAGCCGGGCATGCGGTTCGGGTTCATCGGCGCGGTGATCGTCGATCCCGACGCGGCGGCAACGGCCCTGCCGAAAGGCACGCTGCAATGGGGCGGGGTCTACGGAAACACCTGGTTCATGGATCCGGCGGAGCGGCTGACCGTCGTCAGCCTGACCAATACCGCGCTCGAAGGCTGCATGGGCTTTTATCCCGAACTGCTGCGGCGGGCGGTCTATGGCCGGCGCCAGGCGACGGACTGAAGCGGCAACGCCCAGCTTCCGTCAGGCGGGCCGTCGGGCGGCGATCGCCGCCAGTGCCTTTCGGCGAGCCTCTTCGTCGGCTGTAAAGACGTCGCCGATGGTCGTTGCGGCACCGATGTCGCACAGGCCGTCCATCACCGTCTCGACGATGTCGGCCATATCAAGGAAGCCGATGCGTTCCTCGACAAAGGCCGTGAAGGCGGTTTCTTCGGCGGCATTCATCACGGCACCCTGCAGACCGCCGCGGGAAAGGGCCGTGCGGGCCAGCCGCAGCGCCGGGAACCGCGCCTCGTCCGGCGCCTCGAAATCGAGCCGTGCCAGCTTTGCGAAATCCAGCCGCTCGACATTAAGGCTCGGGCGCTTGGGATAGGTCAGTGCATAGCCGATGGCGGTGCGCATATCGGGGCTGCCGAGTTGGGCGATCACTGAGCCGTCGGCATAACCGACCATGGAATGGACGATCGACTGAGGATGGACGATCACCTCGATCTGATCCGGGCGAAGATCGAAGAGATGCTTCGCCTCGATCATTTCCAGCGCCTTGTTGAACATCGAGGCGCTGCCGATGGAGATCTTCAGGCCCATCGACCAGTTGGGATGGGTGCGGGCGGTATGCGCCGTCACGCCTGCCATCTGTTCGCGGGTGAAGGTGCGGAACGGTCCGCCCGAGGCGGTCAGCACGATACGCTCAAGGGCATGGCGCTGGTCATTGTCGAGGCACTGGAAAATGGCGCTGTGTTCGCTGTCGACGGGGATCAGCCGGCCGCCGCCCCGGCGCACGGCTTCAACGAAGAGATCGCCGGCCGAGACAAGGCATTCCTTGTTGGCCAGCGCAATATCGGCGCCGCGGGCGGCAGCGGCCAGCGTCGGGGCAAGGCCCGCCGTGCCGACGATGGCCGCCATCACCCACTCCGCCTCGAGCCTGGCTGCTTCATCAAGCCCGGTCCGGCCGGCGGCCACATCCACGCCGCTTCCCGAAAGCGCATCCTTCAGGGCGATATACTGGCTCTCGTCGGCGGTGACCGCAAGCCGGGCGCCGGTAGCGCGGGCCTGCGCAGCCAGAAGGTCAATGTTGCCGTTGCCGGTCAGCGCCAGGATTTCGAAGGAATCCCGGCCGCCAAGCTGTGCTATGACGTCGAGCGTATTGGTTCCGATCGAGCCGGTGGAACCGAGTATGGTCAAGCGACGCGGCACTTCGGTGACGGGGTTCATTCGCATATCCGCAGATTGCTTCATTTTCCCATGCGTCTACAAGGGAAATGGGTGGGCAGCAAGCATTTGATCCCGAATGCGCGGTCGCGCCACGAGATGATAGGGAACTGCAATGGTCGAAGCGCTGGCCTTCTCACGCACCTATGCCCGTCCTTTCCTGGCGCTGTTCGCCCTGCTGACGCTGTGCGGCGGCGGATTGGCGATCTCGCTCGGCCGGGCAGACCTTGCCGCCATCGGCTGGTCGTCCGGGGCCGGCCTCGTGCTGGCGGTGCTTGCCGCGGAAATCGCCGTGTCCTTGTGGCGCGGCCACTTCGGCATCGACGTGATTGCCGGGCTGTCGATGTCGGCAGCCTTGGCCTTCGACGAACCGCTGGCCGCCAATATCGTCGCCCTGATGTATGCCGGCGGGCAGCAGCTGGAAAACTATGCGGAAGGCCGGGCGCGGCGGGAGATGACCGCCCTGCTCGGACGGGTGGCGCGCACGGCCATGCGCTATGCCGGAGAGGTCCTGGAAGAGGTGGAGATCGAGTGCCTGGTGCCGGGCGACCGGATCCTGATCCGGCGCGGCGAGGTGGTGCCGAACGATGGCGTGCTGCTCGATGCACGGGCCGACCTGGACATGTCGGCGCTGACCGGCGAAGCCCTGCCGGTTCAACTGAGACAAGGCCAGGAGGTCGCCAGCGGCTGCCTGTCGATCGGTGGCGCCTTCGATCTCAAGGTCAGCCGAACCGCCGCCGACAGCACCTATGCCGGCATTGTCCGGCTCGTTGAAGGGGCGCAGCAGAGCAAGGCGCCTTTGGTGCGCCTGGCGGATCGCTATGCCATCTGGTTTCTGCTGGCAACCGTGCTGATTGCCGGCGGCGCCTGGTGGATCAGTGGCGACCGGCTGCGGGCGCTGGCCGTGCTGGTGGTGGCGACGCCCTGTCCCCTGATCCTTGCCGTCCCGGTGGCGATCATTTCCGGCATATCGCGGGCCGCAGCGCTTGGCGTGCTGATCAAGAACGGCGGCGCACTGGAGGCCTTGGCGCGGGTGCGCACCGTTGTACTCGACAAGACGGGAACGGTGACGACGGGCACGGCCGGTGTGGTCGATATCCGTGCGGCGCCGGGCTTTGAGGGGGACATGCTGCTGCGTCTGGCGGCCTCGCTCGATCAGGCCTCCAACCATGTCAGTGCGGCCGCCCTGGTGCAGGCCGCCCATCACAAGGGCATGGTGCTATCAAACCCGACGGATGTGCGGGAGGTGCCAGGCTCAGGCCTGGAAGGGCTGGTCGACGGGTGCCGGGTGGTGGTCGGCGGCAGCAGCTTCGTGCGCGACCGCAGCACAACTGGTGATCCCTTCGAGCTTGGCGGCGACCTGCCGCCGGGAATGGCGGTGGTGGCGGTTGGCCTCGATGGCGCTGTCGCCGGCATCATCCTGCTCGCGGACCTGGTGCGCGACGACGCCCGCGCCACGCTCGACCGATTTCGCAAGGCAGGGGTCAGCCGTTTCGTCATGGCGTCCGGCGACCGCTCCGATGTGGTAACCGCGATCGGCCGCAGCTTGCAGATCGACGACATGCGCGGCGATCTGCAACCGGCCGAAAAGGTCGAGATCGTCATCAAGGAGCGTGCCTCGGCACCTGTGATGATGATCGGCGACGGGGTCAACGATGCGCCGGCCCTGGCCGCGGCCGATGTCGGCGTGGCGATGGGCGCGCGCGGTGCGGCCGCCTCCTCGGAGGCTGCGGATATCGTGCTGCTGGTCGATGATCTGCGCCGCCTGGCCCAGGCGCTGGTGGTTGCCCAGAACACACTGGCGATCGCCCGCCAGAGCGTTGCGGTCGGCCTTGGCCTGTCCTTCCTCGCCATGGGCTTTGCCGCAATGGGCTATCTTTCGCCGGTGCAAGGCGCGCTGCTGCAGGAGGCGATCGACGTTGCCGTCATCCTCAACGCGCTCAGGGCGTTGAAAATTCCAACGGACAAGGGCGGGGAAGAAAGGAAGGGCGACCGGTGACCATGGACGATATAAACCGGTTCAAATCATTTCGGCCAAGTCGGATGGCATGAGCCGGGCCATGCTCACTCTGGGCAATCGGTGACTGCCGGACAAGGAAGTTCCGTTCCCAGGTTTATGTCCGTTTAAGCAAGTGTCCCGCCAGGATGTACCACCGCCGCTGTTGGACCAATTCTGGAAAAGCGCCGATAATTGTAAAGGCGCTTAAGGCGAAATTTTCGTTCCTGGCCTCGAGCAACGAGCCCCATATCGTCTGATCCTCGGGACCCGAAGCCTTGCGGTCAACGGATTTTAGGTGAGTCAAACGATCTCGAAGAGCCTTCAGCTTACGATATCGCTCCCAAGGCTTTCGGCCCTTTGGGCTGTTGATGCTGTGGACGGCTGGTAGCAAGGAACTGAGCTTTTCATCAAGAGATACTCGCCTCTCAAGTTCTAAACCGGTGAGCGGCACGACCTTACCATCCTGTTGGGTAAATAAGTAGGTATACCCGGAAGGTATTGACTCGTTCGCGAAGGCCTCGATAGCCGAAAACGCCATAACAATCTCTGCCATAGTGCTCTGGAAATAGTCGAAAAGATTGCCGTGCTCTTCCGGCCATGTGCCTTGTGGTGGAGGGTGCTGAATAAATGCGTCGTCAAGATTGATTGTCGCTCGATGCCGATATGATGCGATCGCCAGATTTAAGAACAATGCGGGCGCCGATGGAAGCCCGAAAGACACGATGCGGTCTTTGGCGAAAGATGCTTTCTCCGTGGATGCCAGCATGCCCAACCCTGTGCCGACGTAGTCGATCGCATGAAACCGCCAATCCTCCGCTAAAAGTAGCGCTTTCTGTCGCTCCGTGGGGTCGTTGTTCAAGTCATGCCTTTCGCTAGTATGTTGCATTCCCTGTTTTACAGATTTGTCGGAAACAGCGGCTTCAAGTGAAGTCACCTGTAGTCGGTACTATACTATCGGGCAATTCGGAGAGGGTCTGGCCCATCGAAAATCATGGTGATCCCGACGCGATTCGAACGCGTGACCCCCAGATTAGGAATCTGGTGCTCTATCCTGCTGAGCTACGGAACCACTTAAAGGCATCCATACAAAAGGCTTGGAGCGAAGCCAAGCTTTTTTCGAGAGCTGGGCTCGGTTTGGCGGTGGCTGGCGGTCGATGGCCGGCCGTCCCCATGTCTCAGTCCGTCAGCCGCTGCTCGGCGAGTTTTACCCAATAGGAAATGCCGTGGGCGATGGCGTCGTCGTTGAAGTCGTAGGCGGGATTGTGCAGGCCTGCGGTCTGGCCGTTGCCGATCATGATATAGGCGCCGGGGCGGGTTTGCAGCATGAAGGCGAAGTCTTCGCCGGCCATCGAGGGATCGACCTCGGTGTTGACATTGTCGGGACCGGCGACCTCGATGGCGGCGCGGGCGGCGTGCAGGGTCTCGGCGGCATGGTTGACGGTGACCGGGCAGGCCCGCTCGTAATCGACGACGGCCTCGGCACCATTGGCGGCGGCGATGCCGGCGGCGATCTGGCGAATGCGGCTTTCGGCCAGGTCTCGGACGGTCTCATCCAGGCTGCGCACGGTGCCGGCCAAAAGGGCTTCTTCCGGAATGATGTTGTGGGTGGTGCCGGCGAAGAACTTGGTGACCGAGACGACGACCGAGCGCAGCGGATTGGCATTGCGCGAGGCGATCAGCTGCAGCGCGCCGACGATCTGCGCGCCGATGGCGATCGGATCCAGGGTATGATGCGGCTCGGCGGCATGGCCGCCGCGGCCCTTGACGGTGATCGAAAACTTGTCGGGGGCTGCCATGATGCCGCCCTTGCGGATCGCAAACGTGCCGACCGGCATGCCGGGCATGTTGTGCATGCCGTAAACTTCCTGGATGCCGAACCGCTCCATCAGGCCGTCCTTGACCATGGCGAGCGCGCCGGCGCCGCCCTCTTCGGCCGGCTGGAAGATGACGACGAGATTGCCGTTGAAATTGCGGGTCTCGGCCAGGTATTTGGCGGCTCCCAGCAGCATGGCGGTGTGGCCGTCATGGCCGCAGGCGTGCATTTTGCCGTCGACAGTGGAGGCCCAGGGCTTGGCGGTGATCTCGGTCAGCGGCAGGGCGTCCATGTCGGCGCGAAGGCCGATGGCGCGCCCGCTTTCGCCGCGGCCGCGGATGACGCCGACCACGCCGGTGCGGCCGATGCCGGTCACGATTTCGTCAACGCCGAATTCCGCAAGGCGGGCCGCCACGAAGGCGGCCGTCTGCTCGACATCGTAGAGAATCTCAGGGTTGCTGTGGAGATGACGGCGCCATTCCTGCACTTCGTCCTGCAATTCGGCGGCTCGGTTCAAAATCGGCATGTCATTTTCCTGGCCCTGCTTCTGAATCTCTGGGCAGTTTAAGCGCGGCAGTGGCCGCGTGGCAATTGACGGAATCAACGGGCTTTGCCATTGCTTAGTCATATAAGGTAGTTATCCGCGGGTTGCGAGAGACATTCGGCAGGCGGCGGACCGTTCTGGCCGATGAAGGAGATGTCGTTGTCTGCCATTCTGCACCGACTTGGACGGATTTTCGCGCTGTCGGCGGCCCTTGCCGCTCTGGTGCCGGCGATGGCGACGGCCAATCCGAAAATCGTCGTGGATGTGGCGACCGGCCGGGTGATCGAGCATGAGGATGCCTTCCGCAAATGGTATCCGGCATCGCTGACCAAGATGATGACGGCCTATACGGTGTTCAGGGCGCTGAAGGCCGGCGAGGTCCGGCTCGACAGCGTCGTAACGATGAGCCAGAAGGCAGCGGCCCAGCCGGCCAGCAAGATGTATTTCAAGCCCGGCTCGCAGATGACGCTCGACAGCGCGCTGAAGATCCTGCTCGTCAAGTCGGCCAATGACGTGGCGGTGGCGATCGCCGAATCGGTGGGCGGCTCGCTCGACAATTTCATGGCGCGGATGAACAACGAGGCGGCACGTCTTGGCATGTCCTCGTCGCGGTTCATCAACCCGAACGGCCTGCCGGGCCAGGGGCAATATACGACGGCGCGGGACCTTGCCGTGCTTGCCGTGGCGATCCGACGCGAGTTTCCGGAATATGCCGGCTATTTCGCGCTGGAGGGCATCAATACCGGCAAGCACGAATATCCGAACTACAATATGCTGATCGGCCGTTTCGACGGGGCGGACGGCATGAAGACCGGCTATATCTGCGCCTCCGGCTTCAACCAGGTGTCTTCGGCGACCCGCAATGGCCGCACGGTCGTCTCGGTGGTATTGGGGGCCGACAGCCTTGGCGGGCGGGCCGACATGTCGGCCGATCTGCTGCAGAAGGCCCTGACGACGCGCACGGCGACCGGCGACCGTCTGGACACGCTTAAGCCCTATGGCGCGGGCCGGGATTCGGTTGCCGATATCAGCGGCGAGATCTGCAATCCCAAGGCCCGGCAGGTGCGCAGCGAAGGCCGCGACGAGGAAGGCCGGATGAAGGTGCATTCGCCTTATATCCAGCAGATGCCGCGTCCGCCGCGCACGGTGTTCGCGGGTCTTATCCCCGGCACCGAAACGCCTGCGGGCAAACCCACAGCGGCAAACGAGATCGCCAATGTGCCGATCCCCATTCCGCGTCCGACCTTCTAATTCATAAAGGGTGTCGTCATGACCCATGCCAGCGCGCGGATCCCCGTGTCGATCCTTACCGGCTTTCTCGGTGCCGGAAAATCAACCCTGTTGAACCGCCTGCTGCGCGATCCGGGCATGAAGGACGCGGCCGTCATCATCAACGAATTCGGCGAAGTGGGCATTGATCACCTGCTGGTGGAGGCCTCGAACGATGCGGTCGTGGAACTGTCGGACGGCTGCCTGTGCTGCACGGTGCGCGGCGAGTTGATCGATACGCTGGCCATGCTGATGGACCGGCTGCAGACCGGCAAGATCGCCAGGCTCAGCCGCATCGTCATCGAGACCACGGGACTTGCCGATCCGGCGCCGGTGATGCAGTCGGTGATCGGCAATCCGGTCCTGGCGGATTGCTTCGATCTGGAGGGCGTCATCACGGTCGTCGATGCGGTCAACGGCCTGTCGACGCTTGACCAATTCGAGGAGGCGGCCAAGCAAGTGGCGGTCGCCGACCGGCTGATCATCTCGAAATCGACGATGTCCGATGCGGCATCGCTGGCCCAGCTCAAGGCGAGGCTTTTCGAACTCAACCCGCGTGCGGTGGTGATCGATGGCGACACCGATGCTGCCGGTCGTGCGGGCATTCTCGACAACGGTCTTTACGATGCGTCGAGCAAGGTGGCCGATGTCGCGCGTTGGCTGAATGACGAGGCGGCGGCCGACGACCATGGTCATGAGGATCATCACGACCATGACCACCAGGACGGGCATCATCACGGCCACGCAGACCACCATCACCATCACCATGATGTGACGCGGCACGGAGATTCAATCCGCTCCTATTCGATCATCCATGACGGGCTGATCGATCCGATGGCGCTTGAGATGTTCGTCGATCTGTTGCGCTCGGCCCATGGCGAACGGTTGCTGCGGATGAAGGCGGTGGTGGGGCTCAGCGACAATCCGGACCGTCCGATCGTGCTGCATGGCGTCCAGGCGGTGTTCCATCCGCCGGTGCGCCTGAAGTCCTGGCCCGATCCGGTGGATCGGCGCACGCGCATGGTGCTGATCACCAAGGATCTGCCGGAAGCCTATGTCCGGGACCTGTTCGATACCTTTGTCGGAAAGATACGGATCGACCGGCCGGACCGCGAGGCGCTCACCAACAATCCGCTGGCCATTCCGGGGATGCGGCTCTGATCAGCCGCGACGAATGGAAAAGCGATGGCCGGCGTCGGTTTTTTCCGACGCGACCAGGTGGTGGCCGTTCTCGTTACAGAAATGCGGGATATCGATGACGGCGAGCGGATCGGTGGTCTCGACGACCAGTTCCGCACCCTTGGCCATGTCGGCCAGCCGCTTGCGCGTCTTCAACACGGGCAGCGGGCATTTCAGGCCCCTGAGGTCGTAGACCGGCGGCGCACCGTCGGTCACTTGGCGGCCCAGAACTTCCAGAACGGTTTTTTCTCGTCCGCCAACGGGGGGGTCTCGTTTGCAGACATCACGGGCGCCACCGCTACAGCATTCGGGTTGGGGGCTGGCACGGGGATTTTTGCCGTTTCCTGGGGAGCTGCCGGTGCTGCCGGGATTTGCGGCTGGGTCGCTACAGCGGCATTGGCAGCCGCTGCTGCGGCGATCGTCGGTCCTGGTGCAGGTGCTGTCGGTTGCGCGGCAGGCGCAGGCTTGGACGGCGCGGCGGTAAATAGCGGCGGCACGGAGGGGTCGGCGACGGCCTTGCGCAGGTTGAGCGTCGGCGCGGAGGGATCCTGCACTTCCTTCAGCTTGAGCAGCTTGCCGGCTTTGAGCGCCGAGCCGGTCGGGGCATAGGCCAGATCGCGGCCCTTGCGCAGATCGGCCACCAAGGCCTTGCGCTCGGCTTCGGTCGGATCGTACCAGACCTTGTCGTCGTATTTCTTCATCGCCTTGTCGAAGTCGCGCGCATAGGCCGTCTGGTAGGATGACAGCGCGGCCTGCAGAGGTGCCGGTGTCGTCAAGGTCGGGCAGGCGGCGGCGGCGTTGAAGGACCCGCTGCCCTCGATCTGCTGGTTGAAGACATATTTCTTGTCGCAGAAATTGACCTCGGGCGGCCGCTTGGTCACCTCGAAATTGTCATAGCCGACCTTGAGGTTCTGCCAGAAGGCATAATGCGGGCTGTAGCGGTGGCGCGCCATGTTTTCGGCCGTCAGGCGAAAGGGGAAAGCCTGAAGCTGGATCGTCTGCTGGCCGCCCTTGAAGGCGTCGCGAGCAAAGGCATAGATCTCCAGGATCTGCGCATCGGTCATCGAGTAGCAGCCGGACGACGAGCAGGCGCCATGGATCATCAGGTTCGTGCCATTGCGGCCGTTGGCCTGGTCGAAACGGTTCGGATAGCCGGTGTTGATCGCCAGATAGTATTTGGAATTCGGGTTGAGATGGTGCGGCGACAGCGAGTAGAAGCCTTCCGGCGCCTGGCGGTCGCCTTCCTTGACCTTGGGACCGAGCCGGCCTGACCAGGCGCAGATCGTATATTCCGCGATCTTCTCAAACCGGTTGTTGGTCTTGGCCTTCCAGATTTCCAGAACGCCTTCTTCCTTGAAGATGCGGATGGCAATCGGCGAGGTGCGCTCCATGCCCTTGGCGCTCATTTCGTTGAGAATGCGCGAGGGCAGGGGCTGTTCGACCTTGTTGCTGACGTTCACGGGTGTATCGACACTATCCAACGTGTCGTTGCAGCCGGAAAGGGCTGCGACGGCGATCAGAACAAGTGCGGTCGATTTCAAACGCATTCCGGAAGCTCATTTGGCAGGATCAGAAAGCTCCCGTTCGGGAGGGTTTCGGCATTGTTAACGCGACATGCTTCACAAAAGATGAATCTCATATACTTCAACGGCACTCGCGCCAATGGGATATATGGGCAAAGTAGCAGCATTGTGACCGGCCGTGGCCGGTCACGCCCTACAGATTGCGACCGATATTCAGGAATTTCTGTCGGCGGGAAGCGCGCAACTGGTCGCCGTCCTGACCGGCCATGTCGGCCAGCGCCCGGGCAATCGTCTCGCCGGTGCGGTCGATGACCGTTTCCGCGCCGCGGTGTGCGCCGCCGATCGGCTCGGGAATGATGCCGTCGATGACGCCCAGGGATTTCAGGTCCTCGGCGGTGATCTTCATGTTGGTGGCGGCTTCCTTGGCGCGGGTGGAATCGCGCCAGAGAATGGAAGCAGCCCCTTCCGGCGAAATCACCGAGTAGATCGCATGCTCCAGCATGTAGACGCGGTTGCCGGTGGCAATGGCAATGGCACCGCCCGAACCGCCTTCGCCGATGACGACGGAGATGATCGGAACCTTGAGGTTGAGGCACATTTCGGTCGAGCGGGCGATCGCTTCGGCCTGGCCGCGTTCCTCGGCGCCGATGCCGGGATAGGCGCCGGCCGTATCGATCAGCGTGATCAGCGGCAGGCCGAAGCGGCCGGCCATTTCCATGACGCGGATCGCCTTGCGATAGCCTTCCGGACGCGGGCTGCCGAAATTGTGCTTCAGGCGAGACTTGGTGTCATTGCCCTTTTCCTGGCCGATCACGGCGACGGGCTGGCCCTGAAAACGGGCAAGGCCGGCCTGGATGGCGGCATCCTCGGCAAATTTGCGGTCGCCGGCCAGCGGCGTGAAATCGGTAAACAGCCGAGCCGAATAGTCGACGAAATGCGGTCGCGACGGGTGACGTGCAACCTGCGTCTTCTGCCAGGCATTGAGCTTGGAGTAAATGTCTTCCATGGACTCGCGAACGCGAACTTCCAGCCGGCCGATTTCTTCCGAAGTGTCGATACTCTCGTCCTCGGCGGCGATTTTCTTCAATTCATGAATCTTGCCTTCGAGGTCCGAAATGGGCTTTTCGAAATCGAGATAGTTAAGCATGAGATCCGTTCCGATCGTTGTGCCCACAGATATTGGGGCGCCTGTCTCCGGGTGCTGCCGGTCCTAATCCTGTTTTTTAGCCTGTTTGGCAAGGGGGTGATGCGTTTGAACCAGTCGCTGCAGCCTTTCCTCCAGGACATGGGTGTAGATTTGCGTCGTCGAAATGTCCGTATGTCCCAGCAATTCCTGCACGACGCGCAGGTCCGCGCCGTTTTCCAGGAGGTGGCTGGCAAAGGCATGGCGCAGCACATGGGGCGAAATCATGGCGGCGTCGAGGCCGGCGCGGATTGCCAGGTCCTTCAGGTCGCGGGCAAAGACCTGTCGGGGCAGATAACCCTCCTTGGCCGACGAGGGAAAGAGCCAGGGGCTGGGCGGCGCCTTGCCGTTGTCCTGCTGGGCCAGCAAGGCGCCGTAGCGAGCAAGGGCTGCCACCGCCGTTTTCGACAGCGGCACCAGGCGTTCCTTGTTGCCCTTGCCGCGGATGACCAGAAAGCGCCCTTCGCGGCCAAGCGTGTTGGCCGGCAGCGAGACGAGTTCGCTGACCCGCATGCCCGTTGCATAGAGGAGCTCAAGCAGAACCAGCATGCGGACGCGCAGAAGCTGGTGCTTGTCCGCGATCGCGGCTTCTTCTTCGGCCAGCGACAGCAGGCGGCCGACATCGGCGACCGTCATTGTCTTGGGCAGGCTGCGGTTTTTCTTCGGAGCGTCGAGAATGGCCGTCGGGTCGTCACCGCGAATACCCTCGGCATAGAGGAACTTGTAGAACTGGCGCATGGCCGACAGGCGGCGCGCCTGGGACGACGGCTCGAAGCCGCGCTTTGCCAGGTCGCCGAGATAGACCGACAGGTCGGCGGATGCGGCGTCAACGATACTGACCGACCGCGCCGTGAGAAAACCGCGCAGGTCATCGAGGTCGCGCTCATAGGACAGCAGCGTGTTGCCTGCCGCGCCGCGTTCGGCGCTCATCATTTCCAGAAAGGCCTCGATGCGGGCGTAGCTCAGATCGGACAAGGCGGATCCTTGGGAGATAAGTTCATTGCGATGGTGCAGGCGGGTTCAATCGTTCTGCGGGAATTTTGACAATGACGTCGCGCGGCTTTGGTTCGACGAAGATGACCAGAGCCCACATGCTTCCATAGATCATTGCCGCGACGGTGGCGCATAGGAACAGAAAGCGGAACAATGTCGGCATGATGTCATCCCCGGCGTATTGATGGTCGATGTGTATGATGAAGCGCGCAATCAGGGCAAGACGCCAGTTCGTGCCGGTCTTTCGGCCTCCACGGCTTGACGCTGCGCGCTCATTTGTCAATACCGTTGCAAAACACTTGCGAACAGGCCGATGACGGATTTGTCCCTATCAGTAGCCCCGACCCTCAGCGAGCGCGCCCGCGCGGCGCTTGGACGTCGCAATCTTGTTTTCGTGGGATTGATGGGAGCCGGCAAGTCGGCGGTCGGCCGAATGACGGCCCTGCAACTGGGGCTTCCCTTCGTCGATACGGATGTCGAGATCGAGCGCGTGTCGCGCATGACGATCAGCGAACTGTTTGCCGCCTATGGCGAGGAAGAGTTCCGGGCGCTCGAAACCCGGGTGATCAAGCGGCTGCTGCGGGGCGGTCCAAGGGTCATCTCGACGGGCGGCGGCGCCTTCATCAACGAGCGGACGCGCCGGCAGATCGAGCGGGGCGGTGTATCGCTTTGGCTGAAGGCAGATATCGATGTCTTATGGGAGCGCGTCAACAAGCGCGACCACAGGCCCCTGCTCAAGACCGAAAACCCCCGGCAGACGCTCGAGAAGCTGATGAACGAGCGTTACCCGGTCTATGCGGCTGCGGACCTGACAATCATCTCCCGCGATGTGCGCAAGGAAGTCATCGTCAACGAGGTCCTGGCGGCGATCGCCTCCCTTTCCAGTTCCAGCGAAAGCAAGATCGATGAATGATAGCAATTCCACCGAGCGCCTTGTGCATGTGCCGCTTGGCGAGCGCGCCTACGATATCCTGATCGGCCCCGGCATGATCGGACGGGCCGGCGGCGAGATTTCGACGCGGATCAGGGCGCGCAAGGCGGCCATCGTGACCGACGAGAATGTCGGCGCGCTCTATCTCGAGGAATTGATGGACAGCCTGGAGGCGGACGGGATCGAAGCCGTGTCCCTGTCACTGCCGGCCGGGGAGAAGACCAAGAGCTTCGAGCATCTGATGAAGGTCTGCGATGTGCTGCTGGAGGCACGCATCGAGCGCAACGACGCGGTGATTGCGCTCGGCGGCGGCGTCATCGGCGACCTCACCGGCTTTGCCGCGGGCATCGTCCGGCGCGGCGTGCGCTTCGTGCAGATGCCGACCTCGCTGCTGTCGCAGGTCGATTCGTCGGTTGGCGGTAAGACCGGCATCAATGCCCGGCAGGGCAAGAACCTGGTCGGCATCTTCAACCAGCCGGATCTGGTGCTGGCGGATACGGGCGTGCTGAATTCGCTGAGCGCCCGCGAGTTTCGGGCCGGTTATGCTGAGGTCGCCAAATACGGCCTGATCGACCAGCCGGATTTCTTTGCCTGGCTTGAAGGCAACTGGCAGGAGATCTTCTCCGGCGGCGCGGCGCGCATCGAGGCGATTGCCGCGAGCTGCCAGGCCAAAGCCGATGTGGTTGTCGCCGACGAGCGGGAAAACGGCCGGCGGGCGCTGCTCAATCTCGGCCATACCTTCGGCCATGCCCTGGAAGTGGCGACGCAATATGACAGCCGGCGACTGGTTCATGGCGAAGGCGTTGCGATCGGCATGGTGCTGGCGCATCAGTTCTCAGCTCGCCTGAACCTCGCCAGCCCTGACGATGCGGCCCGCGTCGAGGCACATTTGAAGGCCGTCGGCCTGCCGACGTCGATCAACGATATTGAAGGCGACAGGCCGACACCCGATATACTGATGGACGCCATCGCCCAGGACAAGAAGGTCAAGGGCGGCAAGCTGACCTTCATCCTCACCCGCGGCATCGGACAGTCCTTCGTGGCAGACGATGTTCCGTCGTCGGAGGTCCTGCGGTTCCTCACTGAAAAGCTGGAGGCATGACCATCGAAATCTTTCTGGCCAATCTGTCGGAATACTGGCCGCTGATCGTCGCCATTCTCGGCCTGATCATCGCGTCTGCCTTCTTTTCCGGTTCCGAGACGGCGCTCACCGCGGCGTCGCGGGCCCGCATGCATACGATGGAGAACAATGGCGACATCCGGGCGAAGCTGGTCAACACCCTGATCGAGCGGCGTGACCGGCTGATCGGCGCGCTGCTGATCGGCAACAATCTCGTCAATATCCTGGCCTCGTCGCTGACGACCAGCCTGTTCCTCGCGCTGTTCGGCGATACCGGCGTGGTCTATGCAACCCTGGTGATGACGGCGCTGCTGGTGATTTTTTCCGAAGTCCTGCCGAAAAGCTGGGCGATCTCCAATCCGGATCGTTTCGCCTTGCGGGTGGCGCCGGCCGTGCGGCTGTTCGTGGCGGTGGTCGGCCCGGTGTCGAGCGGCGTGAATTTCATCGTCCGCGGGCTGCTGGGCCTGTTCGGCCTGACCCTGTCGAAGGAAACGTCGATGCTGTCGGCCCATGATGAGTTGCGCGGCGCGGTCGATCTGCTGCACCGCGAGGGCTCGGTGGTCAAGGCCGACCGGGACCGGCTGGGCGGCGTTTTGGATCTGGGCGAGCTGGAAGTGTCGGATATCATGATCCACCGCACGTCGATGCGCGGGGTCAATGCCGATGATGCGCCGGAAGTCGCGGTGCGTGCCGTGCTGGAAAGCCCCTATACGCGTATGCCGCTCTGGCGCGGATCGACCGACAACATCGTCGGCGTCGTGCATGCCAAGGATCTGCTGCGGGCGCTGGCCGAGCCGAATGTCGAGCCATCCAATCTGGATATCGGCAAGATTGCCCAGAAACCCTGGTTCGTTCCGGACACCACCAACCTGAAGGACCAGTTGAATGCCTTCCTGCGCCGCAAGGTGCATTTTGCCGTGGTTGTCGACGAATATGGCGAGGTGCAGGGCATCGTCACCCTCGAGGACATTCTGGAAGAGATCGTCGGCGACATTTCCGACGAGCATGACATCGATATCCAGGGCGTGCGCCAGGAAGCGGATGGATCGATCGTGGTGGATGGAACGGTGCCGATCCGCGATATCAACCGGGCGCTCGACTGGCATTTGCCCGACGAGGAGGCGACCACCATTGCCGGGCTGGTGATACACGAGTCGAAATCGATCCCCGAGGAACGCCAGGCCTTCACTTTTTATGGCAAGCGTTTCATCGTGATGAAGCGGGAAAAGAACCGCATCACGAAGCTCAGGATCCGCCCGGCCGACGAAGCGATCAAGCTCGACTGAAAACCAAGCCTACCAACGGGTTGGTTCGCCAGGGGCTGCGGGTTCGATGGCCAGCGCATGCAGGCCTGCGTCCAGTTCCGGCTTCAGCAGGTCGGTGACGGCCCTGTGGCGGGCCAGTCGCGGCAGGCCCGCAAACTGAGCTGAAACGATCCGCACCCGCATGTGGGTTTCGCCGGTGCCTGTGATGTCTGGCTGATGGCCTGCATGCTGGGCGCTTTCGTCCAGAACGACCAAACGTTCAGGCTGGAAGGCTTCCTCGAGTTTTTGTTCTATCGTCTTTCGAAGCGTCATTCGGGTGCTCCCGTCTTGAGCCTTTGGAAAAAGCCCCACAAAGGCAATAACAATCTGATTTGTCAATTCTTGTTGTGTCCGGGCAGAGGTCCCATACTTACGTGATGAAGCTTGATTCAAAATATTTCGACAAGATCCGGACGCGCCGGAAGAAACAGGAGCCGGAGAACACCACTCCCACCTGTCAGTGGGACGGCTGCGAAAAAACGGGCGTTCACCGGGCGCCGGTCGGCCGCAATGCCGAAGGCCAGTTTTTTATGTTCTGTTTCGAGCACGTGAAAGAATACAACAAGGGCTATAACTATTTTTCCGGCCTGTCCGACACCGAGATCGCGCGATACCAAAAGGAAGCGATAACCGGTCATCGTCCGACCTGGACGGTGGGCGTGAACAAGGCGGCCAAAGGCAGTCCGCTGCATTCGACGGTGCGCTCTGGCTCGGCGGGTGCCCAGGCCCGTATGAAGGACCCGTTCGGCTTCGTCGGGCAAGGGCGCGGCAATGGGTCGCGATTCGACACCCAGGCGCGAAAACTGAAGACGCTCGAGGCAAAAGCCTTCGATGCGCTCGGTCTGCCGGGCAATTCCACCGCTGCCGAGATCAAGAGCCGCTACAAGGAGCTTGTAAAAAAACATCATCCTGACGCAAATGGCGGAGACCGCGGCTCGGAAGAGCGTTTTCGCGCTGTTATTCAGGCGTATCAATTGTTAAAGCAGGCTGGTTTCTGTTAATCGAAAACGCTACGAAATAGGCCTGACATACGCAGCCGGTCGGCGCCGTCCGGCATGGAGACACGATGAGCAAAATTGACATTGATATTTCCAATCTTCCCGACATTACCGTTTCGGTTCGGGAAGTCTTCGGAATTGACAGCGATATCCGCGTTCCGGCCTATAGCAAGGGCGACGCTTACGTGCCGGATTTCGATCCGGATTATCTGTTCGACCGCGAGACGACGCTCGCCATTCTGGCCGGATTCGCGCACAATCGCCGCGTCATGGTGTCCGGCTTTCACGGCACCGGCAAGTCGACCCATATCGAGCAGGTCGCAGCCCGGCTCAACTGGCCCTGCGTGCGCGTCAACCTCGACAGCCATGTCAGCCGTATCGATCTGGTCGGCAAGGACGCCATCGTCCTCAAAGACGGCAAGCAGATCACCGAGTTCAAGGACGGCATCCTGCCCTGGGCCTATCAGCACAATGTGGCGCTGGTGTTCGACGAATACGATGCCGGCCGTCCGGACGTGATGTTCGTCATCCAGCGCGTGCTGGAATCCTCCGGTCGCCTGACGCTGCTCGACCAGAGCCGGGTTATCCGGCCGCATCCGGCCTTCCGCCTGTTTGCAACGGCCAACACGGTCGGCCTTGGCGATACGACCGGCCTCTATCACGGCACGCAGCAGATCAACCAGGCGCAGATGGACCGCTGGTCGATCGTCACGACGCTCAACTATCTGCCGCATGACAAGGAAGTCGACATCGTGCTGGCCAAGGTCAAGAGCTTCCGCAAGACGGAAGCCGGCCGCGAAACCGTCGGCAAGATGGTGCGTCTGGCGGACCTGACCCGTGCGGCTTTCGTCAATGGCGACCTGTCGACCGTCATGAGCCCGCGTACCGTCATCACCTGGGCGGAAAATGCCGAGATCTTCGGCGATGTCGCTTTCTCGTTCCGCGTCACCTTCCTCAACAAGTGCGACGAACTGGAGCGCACCCTGGTGGCGGAACAGTATCAGCGCGCCTTCGGCGTCGAGCTGAAGGAAAGTGCGGCCAACATCGTGCTTGGCGCCTGAGAAAGGCATAACAGCAGATGGCAGGTCGCGGCGACAATTCCAAAGCGAAACCCGGCACGGCGGTCGATACCGAACCGTTGCGCCGGGCGATCACCGGTTGCGTGCGCGCAGTTGCCGGCAGTCCGAATGTCGAGGTGGCCTTTGCCAACGAGCGGCCGGGGCTGGTCGGCGAGCGTGTCAGGCTGCCGGAAATTTCCAAGCGGCCGACGGCGCAGGAGCTTGCCGTGACCCGCGGGCTCGGCGACAGCATGGCGCTGAGGATCGCCTGCCACGACCAGAAGATCCATGCCTCGCTGGCGCCTCAGGGGCCTGACGCCCGCACGGTGTTCGATGCGGTCGAACAGGCCCGTGTCGAGTCGATCGGCGCGCTGCGGATGGGCGGCATGGCTGCCAATCTGCAGTCGATGAATGCGGAGAAATATGCCAAGGCAAATTTTGCCGGCATTGCCAAGCAGGAAGACGCGCCGCTTGCGGAAGCCGTTGCCATGCTGGTGCGCGAGACGCTGACCGGGGAAAAGCCGCCGGAAAGCGCGGGCAAGGTTCTGGATTTCTGGCGTCCCTATCTGCAGGAAAAGACCGGCGGCGAACTGGCCAACCTGTCGGCGACGATCGAGGACCAGCAGGCTTTCGCGCGGGTCATCCGCCATATGCTGAGCGCCATGGAAATGGCCGATGATGTCGGCGATGATGAGGCTGACGACAGCCAGGACGAGGACAGCTCGGACGAGGATCAGCCTCGCAGCAACGAGGAAGACCAGGAGAGCGCCGAAGAGGAAGCCGGTTCCGACAGTGCGCCTGCCGAGGATAGCGAAGCCTCGCAGGAGCAGATGGACGACGGCGAGATGGACGGCGCGGAGATTTCCGACGACGACATGACCGAGGAGGGCGACGAGGATTCCGAGACGCCCGGCGAGATGCGCCGTCCTGCCAGTCCCTTCGACGATTTCAACGAGAAGGTCGACTACAAGATCTTCACCCAGGAATTCGACGAAGAGGTGACGGCCGAAGAGCTTTGCGACGATGCCGAACTGGACCGTCTGCGGGCCTTCCTGGACAAGCAGCTGTCGCATCTGCAGGGTGCGGTCGGACGGCTGGCCAACCGGCTGCAGCGCCGCCTGATGGCGCAGCAGAACCGCTCCTGGGATTTCGACCTCGAAGAGGGTTATCTCGATTCGGCGCGGCTGGTGCGTATGGTGATCGATCCCATGCAGCCGCTGTCGTTCAAGATGGAACGCGACACCCAGTTCCGCGACACGGTCGTGACGCTGGTGATCGACAATTCCGGCTCGATGCGTGGCCGGCCGATCACGGTTGCCGCGACCTGCGCCGATATCCTGGCCCGCACGCTGGAACGCTGCGGCGTCAAGGTCGAGATCCTCGGCTTCACCACAAAAGCCTGGAAGGGCGGCCAGAGCCGAGAAAAATGGCTGGCGGGCGGCAAGCAGCCGACGCCGGGCCGGCTCAACGACCTGCGCCATATCATCTACAAGTCGGCCGATGCACCCTGGCGCCGGTCGCGGCGCAATCTCGGGCTGATGATGCGCGAAGGCCTGCTCAAGGAAAACATCGACGGCGAAGCGCTGATGTGGGCGCATAACCGCCTGATCGCGCGGCGCGAGCAGCGCAAGATCCTGATGATGATTTCCGACGGTGCGCCGGTCGACGATTCGACGCTGTCGGTCAATCCGGGCAATTATCTCGAGCGGCACCTGCGCGCTGTCATCGACCAGATCGAGACGCGTTCGCCGGTCGAACTGCTGGCGATCGGCATTGGCCATGACGTGACGCGCTATTATCGCAAGGCCGTGACGATCGTCGACGCGGACGAGTTGGCAGGCGCCATGACCGAACAGCTGGCGGCGCTGTTCGAGGACAAGACGCGCGGCGGCGGGCGTCAGGCCAAAAGAGCGCGATGAGGCATACCATCTCTATTCTGGCGCTTGGACTGGCCCTTGGGACCAGCCTTTGCGCAGCTGCGGCCATGGCCGAACCGGTTCAGACCAGCAGCCGGCAAATACCGGTCTTCAGGCCTGGATCGGAAAGTGCCGTCTTCGGCTCCTTCGAATATCTGGGCGGCATCGAGATTTCGTCCTCGACCGCCCTGTTCGGGGCCTGGTCCTCGGTGCGCATTCTTCCGGGCGGCCGTGATTTCATCGGCGTCCTGGATACCGGCCACTGGATGACCGGCCGGATCGAACGGGATGCCGGTGGGCGACTGGCGGGGCTTGCCGATGTGGCGATTGTGCCGATGAGCGATGCCAGAGGTCGGCTCGACCAGGGAAAGGCCTCCATGGATGCCGAGAGCCTCGCCATCCGCGACGGCCAGGCGATCGTCGGCTTCGAACAACGCCACCGGGTGGATGTCTATGCCCTGCCGGTGATGGAAACCGGCCGTCCGCTGCGGACCTTGTCGCTTCCCTTCCCCGTGGGCCGGCTGCGCGGCAATGGCGGGCTGGAGACGCTGGCGGCCTCTCCGGTGTCGAGCCCGCTTGCCGGCGGCCTGGTCACGGTTTCCGAGCGCAGCGTCGACGCAAAGGGCGATCTTTACGCCGGCATTCTCGATGGTCCGCTGAAGGGCGCCTTCAAGGTCGCCCGTCATGACGAGTTCGACGTGACGGATGGCGCCTTTCTTCCCAATGGCGATCTCCTGCTGCTCGAGCGGCGTTTTGGCCTCGCAACAGGGATCGGCATGCGCATTCGCCGGATCGACGCCAAAGTGTTGAAGCCCGGTGCGGTGGTAGATGGCAAGATCGTGTTCGAAGCCGGTTACAGCGACCAGATCGACAATATGGAAGGGCTCGACGTCGTGACGCTGGACGGCGGCGAGGTCAGGGTCATCGTCGTCTCCGACGACAACCATTCGATCCTGCAGCGCAATGTGATGCTGGAATTCCGCGTTATCGACTAAGCCGGCCGGAACCGGCCTTTATGCCGGCGCGGCTCTTGCTGCCTCAGCGTGCCTGGGTTGCCGGACCCATCGGCTTCAGCGTGTTCATCAGGGCGCCATAGGGCAGCAGCAAGACCAGACCCACCAGGATCTTCACGCAGAGATCGCCGATTGCCCAGGAGATCCAGCGCGGCGCTTCCACGGCAAAAATACCGAGGATTGGGGCGCTTTCGATTGCGAAGGCATCGTTGGGCCCGATGAAGGCAAAGCTCGCGGCAAAGGCCAGCGAGAAGAACAGGGCGGTGTCGAGCATCGAACCCGCCATAGAGCCGGCCAGTGGCGCCTGCCACCAGCTCTGGCGGCGCAGGCGGTTGAACACCGAGATATCCAGGAGCTGGCCGATCAGGTAGGCCGTGCCGGAAGCCACGGCGATGCGCGGCATGGAGGTCCAGAACGACAGGGCGATGCCGACGACGAAGCCGAGAAACACCACCTTGCGGGCCATGGATGGGCCGAACTGGCGATTGGTGAGGTCGGTGATCAGGAAAGCGACCGGATAGGTGAAGGCCCCATAGGTCAGCAGGTCGCCCAGCTGAATTCCGGCCAGTTCGCCGGACAAGGGGTATTGAACGAGGACGTTCGACGCGACGACCACGGCGGTCATCAGCAGGCTGTAAATAAGGATATAGCGTAGCGTCAGCATTTTTTTATCCTGGGTGATGCCACCAGTTGGAGGGATATTGGATCAACGCAAAAGGCTTGCGCGAACAGATGTCCGCTCAAGCCTTGCTCAATCTTCAGGATGTCGTGATGCCTTAGGCGGCAGCAGCAACGGTCTTCTTGACGATCTGGCGACGCAGCAGGCGCGCGCGCATGCTCAGTTCGGTCTCGTTCGCCTTCAGCAGGAAAGCATCGAGGCCGCCACGATGTTCAACAGTGCGCAGGGCAGCTGCCGAAACGCGCAGACGATAACGCTGGCCGAGTGCATCGGAGATCAGCGTCACGTCGCACAGGTTCGGAAGGAACTTGCGACGAGTCTTGTTGTTTGCGTGGCTCACATTGTTGCCCGACTGGACGCCCTTGCCGGTCAATTCGCAACTGCGGGACATGGTACACCTATTTCTTCTTGGCCATTGGAAAAGCGTTCCAGGCAAAACCCGGCTCGCAATCCAACTGAGCATGATTGGAAAGTTGCGGTTCTATAATCAGCCTGGCGGGCCGCGTCAAGCCAATCCTTCAGTTTTCCGGCATAGCCGATGAAAAGAGGCTATTTTGTTGCCACAGTCTCGACCATAGATGTCATTCCCGTCAATCGGATCAAAGAATTAAAAATGCGCCTGAGCTCACCGTGGTTTTCAAAGCGCCGAATGGCACCGTTTGTCATCGTCGCCACGACAATTCTGGCATCCGCCTCGTTCTCGGCCGCGGCTGACCAGCGCTACAAGACCGATTACCGGATCACGCTGGCGGGCCTGCCGATCGCCAACGCGTCCTTCGTCACCCAGTTGGACAGCCGGACCTATACGATCTCGGGCTCGGTCCGCTCGTCGGGCATCGTCGACCTGATTACCAAAATCACCGCGCAGACCACCGTTTCGGGGACGGTGCAGGGCAGCAATCGTCTGCAGGCAAAGCGCTATTCGCTGGTCTACAAGAGCGATGAGCGGACCCGGACCTATGATGTCCGTTTTGCCAATGGCGACGTAACCTCGACCACCATGAAGCCGAGCCGGAGATCGCGTGCCAAGAACTGGGTGCCGGTTGCCGAGCGAGATCTGAAATCGGTGCTGGACCCGATCAGCGGATTGATCTTTGCCGAGGGCGACAAGATCTGCCCGAAGACCCTGCCGATCTATGACGGCGAGAGCCGGATGGACCTGGTTCTCTCATCCAAGGGAACACGGACATTCACGGCAGGAGATTTTTCCGGCGAGGCGATTGTCTGCGGCATTCGTTATGTGCCGAAATCCGGTTTTGCCAAGGGACGCAGCGATATCGAGTATCTGCGCAAGGCGTCCGACATGGAAATCTGGTTTGCCAAGACCGAGGTCATGAAGGTATATGCTCCGGTCTATGCCCGCGTTCCGACGCGAATGGGGCCGCTTTACATTACGGCCGTCAATTTCGGCGGCTGACGGGTGCGGGAACTCGATGCCCGCGAGGGGGCATGAGTTGAAGCTTCAGGCAACGTTGATCGGCTTCACGGCCATTGTCATGTGGTCGTTTCTGGCCCTGTTCACCGCGGCATCCGGCAAGATGCCGCCGTTCCAGCTGTCCGCGGTGGCCTTTGCGATCGGCAGTCTGCCCGGGATCGTCACCTTCGCCCTGCGGCCCGAACGTCTCGCACTGCTCAAGCAGCCGGCCAAGGTGTGGATCGTCGGGATCGCCGGGCTGTTCGGCTATCATTTCCTGTATTTCACAGCTTTGCGCAACGCGCCGGCCGTCGAGGCGGGCCTCATCGCCTATCTCTGGCCGCTGCTGATCGTCGTCGGTTCGGCGCTTCTGCCGGGCGAGCGCCTGCGCTGGTATCATGTCGTCGGCGCCTTTGCCGGTCTTGCCGGCACGATCCTGATTATCGGCAAGAACGGCATCGCCTTCGATCCGGCCTTTGCCTTCGGTTATGGCGCTGCCCTTCTCTGCGCCTTCACCTGGTCGGGCTATTCGCTGCTGACCCGCCGGTTTGATGCCGTCTCGACGGATGTGGTGACCGGCTTTTGCCTTGCGACCTCGCTATTGTCGCTGGTCTGCCACCTCGGGCTGGAGGAGACCGTCTGGCCGGTCAGCACTGGCGAATGGCTGGCGGTGGCCGGGCTCGGACTGTTTCCGGTCGGGGCGGCTTTCTATGCCTGGGATCATGGGGTCAAGAACGGCGATATCCAGATTCTCGGAGCCGCTAGCTATGCAGCACCGCTGCTGTCGACGCTGATCCTGCTGCTCACCGGCTTCGGCGAACCCAGTCTGCGGATTGCGCTGGCCTGCGTGCTGATCACCGGCGGGGCGCTGCTGGCGGCCAGCGAGATGTTCCGCGGCAAGGGGCGCGTGCGGGGCGCCTGAGCCGGCACGTCTTAGAGGGAGGATGTCATGCAGATCGTGGAATGGGCGGTTCTTGGCCTGGCCCTGCTGCTGGGAATTTCCTATCTGCGGCTGACGGGCGATCCGCCCGGTCCACGGCGGACGCTGTTCAAGGTGCTGCCGATCGCTCTTCTGCTGCTTTATGCGCTCCTCGCTGGCGGGCCGGCCTGGCTGCTGGCAGCACTGGCGCTGAGTGCCCTTGGCGATGCTTGTCTCGCCTATGAGGGCGAGGCGGCATTCCTGTCCGGTCTCGTCTCCTTCCTCATGGCGCATGTCGCCTATTGCCTGCTGTTTTTCGCCCCTGCCGACAGCAGCCTGATATCCGGCGAGCCGTGGCGCCTGGCCGTGGCCTTGTTCCTGGTTGCCGCGACCACCGCACTGGTCATCGTGCTCTGGCGGCCGGCCGGCAAGCTGGCGCCGGCCGTGGCGCTCTATGGGGCGACGATCGTCTCCATGGCGCTGCTGGCGCTCTCTACGGGCCTTACGATCCCCTTCATCGGCGCCGCGCTGTTCCTCGGCTCTGACATGCTGCTCTCGCTGCAGACCTTTCTCGTGGCCAAAGGTTCGCGCTGGCGACGGCCCTTGTCGCTCGGCGTCTGGACTACTTACTTTGCCGCCCAGTTCCTGCTGACGGTGTCACTGGTCTCGTTTGCCGGCTAAGTCTTGGCCGGGAGACCAACCCGGCGCCGCCATCTCGAAGCTCGAGAAGGCAAAGCCCGGGGCGACGGTGCAGCCGACGAGGGTGAAGTCGCCAAGGCTTTCTGCCGCCTGCCAGGCATTGGCGGTAACGACGGCCTGGGGGCGCTCGCCGCGTCCAAGGTCCGTGCCGAGAACAATGGTCTCCACCGTTTCGCCATCCGGCGAGAGGTAGAGCGCCAGCGGGGCGCCGGCATAGTAGTGCCAGATCTCGGCGGCATCGCGCACCCGGTGCCAGTGGGACCGCTGGCCGCTTTCCAGCAGGTAGTAAATGGCCGTGGAATGTCCCCTGGCGCCGCCCGCCGGATCGCGGAAGGTTTCCGTGTACCAGCCGCCTTCCGGGTGGGGTTGCATGGCCAGCGCCTCTATGATCTCGCCGGCCGTCATCAGAAATTGTCCTTGCGCTTGCGGATCTCGGCAAACACCTCTTCGTTGGTGCGGGTCTCCATCCGCAGATGCCGGCGGATGGCCGGGTCGGCGGCGCGCAGGAAGGGGTTGGTTTCCTTCTCGAGGCCGATGGTGGTGGGTATGGTAAAGCGGCCTTCTGCCCGCATGGCTTCAATCTCGTCGGCCCGGTCCTTGAGACGCTGGTTGTCCGGATCGATGGTCAGCGCGAAGCGGGCATTGGACAGGGTATATTCGTGGCCGAAATAGACGGCTGTCTCATCGGGCAGGACGGCGAGCTTCTGCAACGACCGCCACATGTCGGCGGCGGGCCGCTCGAACAGGCGCCCGCAGCCGAGCGCGAACAGCGTGTCGGCGGAAAACAGCAGCTTGCTGTCGGGTAAATGGTAGCAGACATGGCCGGCGGTGTGGCCGGGTGTCTCGATCATATGGACAGCATGGGCGCCGAATTGGAAGATATCGTCGTCCGTCACGGCCTGGTCGAGGCCGGGAATGGCAATCGCCTCGTTCAGCGGGCCGATGATCTGGCAGCCGAACTTCTCCTTCAGGGCCAGATTGGCCTCGACATGGTCGCCATGATGATGGGTCGTGAAGACATGGCTGATCGTCCAGCCGCGGCGGTCGGCCGCTGCCAGGATAGGCTCAAGTTCCGGCGCGTCTATGGACGCGGTCAGGCCGCTGTCGGGATCATGCAGAAGGACGCCATAGTTGTCGCTGCGACACATGAAGATTTCAAGCTCAAGTGCATTCATCGATCCGATATCCAATCCGTGGCTATTTCCGGTAAATGTAGCGTCTTCGATCTTGATGTCCAACGGCTGCCTGATAACAATCGCGCATGCACGCTGATATCGTCGATCTCCGCCAGTTCTATCATTCCATGCTCGGCCACGTCGCCGAACAGTCGATTGCCATGGCGCTTAGCTCCCTCTGGCAGCGCCTGCCGCAGGAGAGGCTGGTGGGCTTGGGCTATGCCGTTCCCTATCTCGACCGCTTTCGCAGCGATACCGAGCGGACGTTTGCCTTCATGCCGGCAGGCCAGGGTGCGGTGAACTGGCCGGTCGGCGAATTGTCGGCGACCGCGCTGGTGTTCGACGAGGAACTGCCGCTGCCGGATTCCTCTGTCGATCGGGTGCTGATGGTGCATTCGCTCGAATATGCCGAGAACCCGCGGGAAACTCTCAAGGAGATCTGGCGGGTACTGGCGCCGGGCGGGCGGCTGGTGATCGTCGTTCCCAACCGTCGCGGCGTGTGGGCGCGGATGGACCATACGCCGTTCGGTTCCGGCAGGCCCTATTCGCGCGGGCAATTGACGGCCTTGCTGCGCGAAACGAATTTCACGCCGGGGGCCTCGGCCGAGGCGCTGTTCTTTCCGCCGTCGAAAATCCGCACGATCCTGAAGCTACGCAGCAATTTCGAGCGGATCGGCCGGCTTTTATGGCCTGCCTTTTCCGGCGTCATTGTCGTCGAAGCGCAGAAGCGGCTCTACCAGGGCCTGCCGGTGGCCGCCCGGGCATCGCGTCGGGTCTTTGCGCCGGCCCTTGCGCCGCAGGGTATTCCGACGACACGGGATGGGGCCAAACCGGCGTGACGCGCCATGCCGCACTCGACAAAGTAATCTTTCCGTTTTAATTCCGTCAGACCATTGATGTCCGGCCTGTCCCGGATGAGAGAGCCAAGAAAGCCGCCTTGATGACCAGCCCCTTGAACCAGCCCATGCCGCGCCCTGGAATCCTTGACATTGCCGCTTATGTGCCGGGCAAGGAACATGCGCCGGGTGTGGCGCGCGTCTTCAAGCTGTCCTCCAACGAGACGCCGCTCGGCGCAAGCCCGGCCGCGATCGACGCTTTCAAGGCGGGGGCCGCGCATCTGGAACTTTATCCCGACGGCCAGGCAAGGGCATTGCGCGAGGCGATTGCCGATGTGCATGGGCTCAATCCCGCCAATATCCTGTGTGGCAACGGTTCGGACGAATTGCTCGGCCTGCTCTGCCATGTCTATCTGGGACCCGGCGACGAGGGCATCATCACCGAACACGGCTTTCTGGTCTACAAGATCCAGATCATGGGTGCCGGTGCCACGCCGGTGGTGGTCAAGGAAACCGAGTGCCGCGTCGATGTCGATGCGATCCTGGCGGCAGTGACGGACAAGACCAAGATCGTGTTCATCGCCAATCCCGGCAATCCGACCGGCACCTATGTGTCGGGCGCCGAGATCCGCCGCCTGCAGGCCGGCCTGCCGAAGCATGTCATCCTGGTGCTGGATGCCGCCTATGCGGAATATGTCCGTCGCAATGATTTCGAGGCCGGTATCGAGATCGTCTCGGAAAACCGCAATGTCGTGATGACCCGAACGTTTTCGAAGATCTATGGCCTGGCCGCCCTTCGGATCGGCTGGATGTATGCCCCTGCCGCCATCATCGATGCGCTGAACCGGGTGCGCGGACCGTTCAACATGAATGCGCCGGCGATTGCCGCAGGCGCCGCGGCCATTCGCGACCGCGCCTTTACCGACAAGGCGGTCGACTACAATCTGATGTGGATCGACAAGCTGACCCATGCCTTCACGGCAATCGGTCTTGCGGTGACGCCGTCGGTGACCAACTTCCTGCTGATCCACTTCCCCGATGTCGACGGCAAGCGGGCCGCTCAGGCCGACGACTTCCTGACGAGCCGCGGCTATATCCTGCGGACGGTGGGCGGTTACGGCTTTGCCAATTCGCTGCGCATGTCGATCGGGACGGAAGAGGCCAATCGCGGCGTCGTCGAGACGCTCGGCGAGTTCATGGGACGCAAGTAATGGCGGACGTGCATTTCGACAGGGTCGCCCTGATCGGCATCGGCCTGATCGGCTCGTCGATCGCGCGCGACATCAAGGCGCTCGGTCTGGCCAATGAGATCGTCATCTCGACGCGCAGTCCCGAGACGTTGAAGCGGGCAGAGGAGTTGCAGCTCGGCAGCCGCTATACGACCTCGGCTGCCGACGCGGTCGAGGGGGCCGACCTCGTCATCGTATCGGTCCCTGTCGGGGCGTCTGGAACGGTCGCCGAACAGATCGCGGCGCATCTGAAGCCGGGCGCCATCGTCACCGATGTCGGATCGACCAAGGCGTCGGTCATCGCGCAGATGGCGCCGCATATGCCGCCGGGCGTACATTTTATTCCGGGCCATCCGCTGGCCGGCACCGAAAAATCAGGGCCTGATGCCGGGTTCACCGGTCTTTTCAAGGGGCGCTGGTGCATTTTCACGCCGCTTGCCGATACGGATGGCGAGGCGCTATCGCGACTGAAGGCCTTCTGGGAGGCGCTGGGGTCGCGGGTCGATGAGATGGACCCGGAGCACCACGACAAGGTGCTGGCGATCGTCTCCCACCTGCCGCATATCATCGCCTACAATATCGTCGGGACCGCCGACGATCTCGAGACGGTGACAGAATCGGAAGTCATCAAATATTCCGCCTCGGGTTTCCGCGACTTTACCCGCCTGGCGGCGTCCGACCCGACCATGTGGCGCGACGTGTGCCTGCACAACAAGGATGCGATCCTTGAAATGCTGGCACGCTTCTCCGAAGACCTGGCCTACCTGCAGCGGGCGATCCGCTGGGGCGAGGGCGACAAGCTGTTCGATCTGTTCGCGCGCACGCGGGACGTCCGGCGCTCGATCATTCAGGCCGGCCAGGATGTCGACACGCCGGACTTCGGTCGCCACTCGCTGGACAAGAAGCCCTGATCATCACACCGGCGGCAGGCGGCCGATCGGGATGAAGCCGAGGGTCATGTCGCCATCGGTGACGGTCAGGGTGACATTGCCCTTGTCATCACCGCCGGACATCGCCTTGAGCACCTTGGCGGCAAGGTTTGCCATATCCTCGATCTCCGGGAAGGCAGCGCGGACCTGATCGCGCCAGCCATCGATGCCTTCGATCTCGAGGCGCAGGGTGCCCGACAGCAAGCCGTCCTCGGCAATCGAAACGGGGCCTGCCACCGTCAGCACCCGGCCCTGGCCGAGATCGACGACAAGACTGCGGATTTCGCCTTTGGTGCCGCGAAAGCCGACGGGGCTTTTCCGACCGTAATCGAGAACCATGGCGCGGTCTGCCACGGTAAAGTCGATGCTGGCCGAAACGGGGGGCAGGGTCTGGGCGACGTCACGCAGGGAAAACTGCGTATCCTTGATCAGCAGTGCCCCATCCAGATCGTCGCCGGCGCGGCGCGTATGAACCTCGCCATGCGGCACTGTAATGTCCAGCGTCTGTCCGGCAAAGGACATGGTGATGCTGGTCTTCAGATCATCGATCACCGTGGAGCCGCTGGACATGCCGCTGAAGCCGGTATGCAGGCTGGAGCGCAGCCTGGACCATTGCGAGGCGATGGTCAGTCCATCCGCCGAGCGGATCATGCCCGGCCCCTCCAGTTCCCAGAGGATCTTGCCGGGCTGGTAGACGAGGGCCGCGGTTCGCAATTCCCCGAAAGAGCCGGAGATGCCGCGGCTGACATCGTCAATCTCCACGGAGGAGCAGAACAGGCCAAAGCGGAACGGAAAGCCGCGCAGATCGCGGTTCTGGCAGTCGACGACCGCTGCAAAGCGGTTGTCGCCGTCAAGCAGTCTTTCCACGCGCGCGGTGATCAGACCAGCGGCATAATACCAGGCGGCACAATAGGCGGCGGTCAGCAGGAAAACCACGACGCCGAGCCGCAGCACCTTGGTGCTGATCGAGGTTTTGCCGGTTCGGCTTGACGTTGCCATGCGCTTCTCCAATGGTATGTCGCTTTGGAACGATCAGGTTTGATGGGCGATATGGACGAATTTTGGGTGTTTGGCTACGGCTCGCTGATGTGGAATCCCGGTTTCCCCTACGAGGTCCGGATGCAGGCAAAGGCTTTCGGCTATCGGCGCTCGCTGTGTGTCCGCTCCTGGGTGCACCGGGGAACCGAGCAGAGACCCGGTCTGGTGCTCGGACTTGATCGCGGTGGCTCCTGCCGAGGGGTGGCTTTCAAGGTGGCGCCTGGAGACTGGCAGGAGACGGTCGACTATCTGCGGGCGCGCGAACTGGTAACGCATGTCTACCAAGAGCGTTCCGTGCCTGTTGTGCTTGATGATGGGCGGGCCGTTCGCGCGCTCACCTATGTGATCGATCGGAGCCATCGCCAATATGCCGGAGCGGTGACGGTCGACGAGGCAGCCGCCGTGGTCAG
This sequence comes from Rhizobium sp. CG5, assembly GCF_023701945.1. Taxonomy (GTDB): domain Bacteria; phylum Pseudomonadota; class Alphaproteobacteria; order Rhizobiales; family Rhizobiaceae; genus Allorhizobium. The sequence goes on along the minus strand of NZ_JABAEF010000010.1, from coordinate 53,855 downwards.
CGGCGCCGTCGGGCAATCCGGTGCCAACCAGGATTATGTGGCCAATACGATTGCCCATCTCCAGGACATGGGCATCCGGGATCACTGGCTGGAGCAGGTTGCCTCAGAGATTGCTCGTCTCAACGCGGCCGGCGGCTGACAATGCCTGAAGCTCGGCGATGCGGGCCCTGGCGCTTGGTGGCAGCGGCAAATGCGGATTGTCCCTTGCGGTTTCCAGCAACAGGTCGTCGCTCGCCTTTTCCAAGACCGAGATTAGCCGTTCGAAGAAGGCATCGGGATCCAGGCCCGGTTCGATCGGTGGCAGGATGCGCACCTTGAAATGGCCGGGATAGCGCATGAATTTGCGCCGCGGCCAGAACAGGCCCGGATGCATGGCGACGGGCACGACCGGGACCTGCAGGTCGCGATAGATGCGGGCGATGCCATATTTGTAGTGCGGCTCCGCGCCCGGTGGGCGGCGGGTGCCTTCGGGATAGATGATCAACTGCCGGCCGTTGCGCATTTCCATCGCGGTCCGCTCCATGACGGCGGCCATGACCTTGCCGCGGGCGCCGCGATCGACGGGGATCATGCGCTGCTTCATGACATACCAGCCGAAGACCGGGATCCACATCAGTTCGCGCTTCAGGATGTAGACCGGATCATTGAGCCAGGGCAGCAGGGCATAGGTGTCCCAGAAGGACTGATGCTTGGGGGCCAGAATGTAGCCGCCCTCCGGAATGTTCTCGAGGCCCTCGATTGTGAACGTCGTGCCGACGATCTTTTCCATCAGCCAGTGGGACGACGAGGCCCAGTTCTTCGGAACGGAAAAAGCCGTCTTGCGCGGCGAGAGGAAATAATAGGGCGACAGTACGATCATCCGAAGAATCAGATTGGCGTAAAAGGCCGCGTTGAACAGAACGGAACGGATTGTGAGCATAGGGAGTTTCCGGCGACAAGTCGCCATTTGCCTATACGAAATCCGGCGAGAGAGAAAGCCGGCACACGGCTTTTGTCGGCGCTCAGTTCTGGGCGTTGATCACCGCCGCGCCGCGCCGCAATCCATCGCTGGCGCCCCAGCCGACGAAATCGCGGGCGATGGCGTACAATGTCTTGCCATACTCGGACAGAAGGGTGCGCAGCACATTGGGATCGGCATACCATTCCATCGCCTTCAGGTCGGAATTGACGACCGGATAGGCAATGAAACGGGTCGACCGGTCGATGCGCCGCAGTTCGAGAAGGCTTCGCTGCATATGGTAGTTGTTGGTGACGACCAGCACCGATTGATAGCCGCGATCATGGATCCAATGGGCGATCTCGTTGGCATTGCCGATCGTGTCCAGTGCCTGGTAGCCGATATCCACGCAGCAGGCAAAAAGGTCCGACGTGCTCTGGGTCATCTTGCGGATCTGGGCCGGCGAGGTGTCGGGATGGGCGCCTGAAATCAGCAGCCGGCGGCCCGAGCCACGGCGCAGCAGTTCCACGGCCTGATCGATGCGCTGGTAACCCCCGGTCAAGACAACAATGGCATCGGCTTTCGGGTTGGTCGGCGGCATCAGCACGCTGACCGAATCGGCGAAATGCAGAAAGCCGGCGAAAAACAACGCGACCGCGAGGATGAGCGTCATCCCGGCAAAGCGCAGCACGCGGCGCAGCCGGCCGTTACGGGCGAACGGGCTGATTGGCGCTTGCTGCGGAGCGGAGGTGTTGTTGTCGGTCTGACCCATCGTGATGTCTCGTGAATAGCGACCTTTTAGAGCACTGGCAGCTCAAATGGAATCACTTCTGTTGGACCGAATCCCTGGGTCCACTGCCTACCGGATCGAGCGGGCGGCTTTGTGGCGGATCAACAGGTCGGATCAATCATTCGGCAGGCCTTCGGTGCGGGTCGGATCGGAGCGGATCAGATCGATTTCGTAGATCGCCCGCATGACCGTCAGACGGGCCGTCAGGGTGGTCAGAAGGGCAATGACGATCATCGTTGCGAAGATGCCGAGATAGCCCATGAAGCCGATCTGGAACGTGCCGAACAGAGCCGAGGCCTGGTCGCTTTGCGGCGTGGCCAGCATCTTGTTCTGCCAGAGACCGGCAAGGGCGAAGACGGCGGCGGCCAGCAGCCCACCGGTGGCCGCTCCCTTGAGGCTGATCTTCAGAAAATGCTTCTGGAATTCCTGCGCGACGAAGGACCCCTCGGCGCCGACGAAATGCAGCACTTCGATGATGCGGCGGTTGCCGGACAGCGCGCCGCGGGTGGCGAAGACGACGGTCAGCACCATGGCGCTGAAGACCAAGACAAGGATACCAAAGCCGATCAGCACCGTCGTGCGCGCCATAGATACGAGACGATCCACCCAGGTGCGATGGTCGTCCAGGAAGGCCTGGGGAACTTCGGATTTCAGCAGGTCGCGCATGGCGGCGAAATCCGGCGGATTGGTTTCGTCGATGGTGATGATGACCAGCCGCGGCACCGGCAGGTCCTTCAGGTCCAGGCCGGTGCCGAGCCAGGGCTCCAGCAGGCGTGCCGTGGCGTCTTCATCCATGATCTGGCCGTCGCGGGTGCCGACGAAGGTCAGCGCCAGATCCTTGGCACGCACCAGCGCCTTGTTCATGTCGAGGTTTTCGTCGGGCTTGATCTGGATTGTGATCTCGCGGGAGATCTGGCTCTGCCAACCGGCCGCGGTGGTTTGCACCATGCTGACGGCGCCGAGCGTCAGGCAGGCGAGAAATGCCATGATGGCGATGACCACCATCAGCGCATTGCCCTGAATATTGGACGGTGGCAGAATGGGGGCCGTCGGGCGCACCTGCATTTCAGCGCGGCGGGCTGTCTTGGCGTTGCCGGCTTTGCGCGGCGGGCTGTCTTGTTCAATCATAGATATCGAGCCGCCCGTCGGTCAGGATCATGCGGCGCGCTTCCACCTGGTCCATGAGGCCGAGGTCATGGGTGGCGATCACGACGGCGGTTCCCAGCCGATTGAGCTCCAGGAACAGGCTGAGCAGCCGGCGGGCCATCGGCGGATCGACATTTCCGGTCGGTTCGTCGGCCAGCAGCACCTCCGGCCGATCAATCAGGGCGCGGGCAATGGCGACGCGCTGCTTTTCGCCTCCTGACAGCACCGGTGGCAGGACATTGATGCGCTCGCCAAGGCCCACCCATTTCAGGAGTTCGAGCACGTCCTGCTTGTAGGCGCTCTCGTCCTTGCCGCGAACCCGCAAGGGCAGGGCGACATTCTCGTAGGTGGTGAGGTGATCGAGCAGCTGGAAATCCTGAAAAACGATGCCGACGCGACGGCGCAGCATAGGCAGTTCGCCGCGCGGGATCTGGGTGATGTCGCGGCCGAAGCTGCGAATAAGGCCACGGGTCGGCTTCAGCGACATGAATAGCAGGCGCAACAGCGTCGTCTTGCCGGCGCCCGAGGGGCCGGTCAGGAACTGAAAGGACCGCTTCGGAATATCGAATGTCAGGTCGCGGAGGATTTCCGGCCCCATTCCGTATCGCAGGCCGACATTTTCGAAGTGGATCAACGGATAAGCCCAGTTTGACGCGTCTTGAGAGCAGGGGACTTGTTAACGACAAGGGTTAACAGCCGGTAAATTTTACCACACAGCCGGCCCGTTCCGGCAAATCTTTGCGAAGCATTAACCCTTTGAATTTACGACTGTGAAGGATTCGTTTCAATGGCCAGTTTTTGCTGGCTCAAACCGCGCAATCCTTGCGAGCAGATGGGGGGTCCCATGAACGCATTCCGTTTCCGGCAGCAGCCGGCACCGCCGGATTTGGATCTTCTGCCGCCGGAACGGCACTACAAGCCATTGCCGCGCAACGGATTTCCTGTTGCAAGCGACGTGACAGATGCCGACTTTATCACGGTTCGCGATTTGCCGCGACGGGATTTCGGTGCCGAACGCTCCAACGACAATCGCCGGAAACCTTCCGCCTTCACGACAGCGGCCAAGGCCGGACCTCTTCCGGACCGGATGGTGATCCGGATGCTGGCGGCGTTCGAGCGCCTGTTGGGGCGGCTCTCGGAGCGATCGTTCACATCGCTGGTGGCCCTGCTGTCGGTGACGGCTTTCGTGCTGGCGGGCGGGATCACGGTGGTCAATGGCCGATCGGCGCCGGTTCCAGAGCCCAGGGCCCTGGACATTACCCATGTGAGCCTGACGCCGCAGGATGCAAACGGCATGCAGGTGCTGCTGATCAACGCGATCGTCGAAAACCGCAGCGGCAGCCGCCATCCGGTGCCGCAGGTGCGCGCTGACCTGTTTGCCGACGGCCTGTTGATCGCATCGACGCTGATTGCCGTTCCGGTCGGCGAGATCGAGGCCGGGCACAGCCGCGGCATTTCTGCAAAGCTGCGCCATCCCGGTGGAAAAATCCCGCAATTGAAGCTTTCCTTTGCCGAGGCGGATGCCTCGCGCTCCTGACTGTGCTATCGCAAACTCCCTTCGCGCGCGATGGCGCACCTGAACTGGAGTGAAAGATGCCTGTCGTCCGCGGAAAAATCATCGAGCCGCTCTATACCGCCGAGCAGATCGCCGTGCGCAACAAGGCGCTGGCGCTGCAGATTGCAAGCGGCCCGACCAACGATCTGCTGGTTATCGCCATTCTCAAGGGCTCGTTTATTTTCGCGGCTGACCTGATCCGCGCCCTGCACGATACGGGCTTGGCACCCGAGGTCGAGTTCATCACTCTGTCGAGCTATGGCACCGGGACCGTGTCGCAGGGCGTGCGGATCGTCAAAGACATCGACAGCGATGTGCATGGCCGCGACGTGCTGTTGATCGACGATATCCTGGAATCCGGGCGGACGCTGAAATTCGCCAAGGAGCTGCTGTTCGAGCGTGGCGCCCGCCATGTCAGCATTGCCGTTCTGCTCGACAAGAAGGTCAAGCGCAAGGAAGAGCTCGAAGCGGACCATGTCGGTTTCGAATGTCCCGACTATTTCGTGGTCGGCTATGGCATGGACGTCGCCTATGCGTTCCGCGAGCTGCCCTTTGTCGGCGTGGTCACCGGCGATGCCCTCAACGATGCCTGAACGGCGCCTTTCAAGATGACTTGTTAACCATCCGGCGGCTCTCCCTCAGTCTGTTTACCGATCGCAAAGAAAACTCTGATGATTTGCGATCGGGGCACGACTGAAGAACTGGAGCATGCCATGGCCAAAATTCTGATCACCGAGGACGAGGATTCCCTGCGTTCCTTCGTTGCCCGCGCCCTGCGTCTTGACGGGCACGAGACCCATGAGGCTGCGGACGGTGCCGAGGGCCTGGAAATGCTCTCGGCCGAAACCTTCGACCTGCTGCTGTCCGATATTCGCATGCCTGTGATGGATGGTATCGAACTGGCACACAGGGCCTCGTCAAATTTTCCCGAACTGAAGATCCTGCTGATGACCGGCTATGCGGAACAGCGCGAGCGGGCCGACGACCTGATGGAAAAGGTCATCGACGTGGTGTCGAAGCCCTTTGCCCTGCCGGATATCCGCAAGGCCGTGGCGCTGGCGCTCGCCTCCTGAGCGGGTTTCTCCCGACTATCACCTGATATCGAGCAGGCGTTCCAGATAACGCCGCTCCAGTTCCGGGCCGGCATTGTCGCCGAGCTTCTCGCGGATGGCTTCGAGGATTTCGCGGGCCCGCTGCACGTCGATCTCGTCGGGCACCTTGACCCTTTCGCCGAAATCCGGACCTGACGAAGACCGCGGCCGACCGAGCGGATCGCGGCCGGTCTGGTTGCCCTGCGACATGCCCTGTCCTTGACCCTGCCCCTGCTGGCCCTGCATGGCCTGCATCATCTGGCCCATCATGTCGCGCGCACCCTGGCGCAAGGCTTCCAGCGCCTTGCCCTGGCCCTCCACGGCGCGGCTTCCCTGGCCCTTGCCGAGCGCTTCGCCGGCGCCTTGCATCTCCTGCTCTGCCTTCCCGAAATTATCGCCCGGCTTGATGCCAAGCTCGGCCAGACCTTTCTGCAGGTCCTGCAGTTTCTGGCCGAGGCCCTGCTGCTGCTCGCGCAATTGCTTCAGCGCTTCGCGCAGCTGCTCGGCGGTCATCTGGTCGGTGGGCGATGGCTGCTGACCATCGGCCTGCGGCGGGCGGTCGAGAAACTCGCCATCTTCGCCGTCGCCCGGATCGCCGCGCTGCATGCGGTCCTTCAGCGCCTGGTCGAGCTTGAAGGTCTCCTCCATCAGCTTCTGCTGCTCCTGCATCAGCTCGCCGAGCTTGTCGACCTGCTGACGCATCTGGCTGTTTTCCTGCTGGTTGCCGCGCTGGGGCCGGCCGGCCTGCAGGTTGTTCATCATGCGCTGCAGCTCGGAGAGCATTTCGCGCGCGGCATCCTTGTTGCCGGAGCGGGCCAGATTCTCGATCTGGTCCATCATGTTCTCCAGATCCTGCTGGCGCAGGGTGTTCTGCGCCGTCTCGTTCTGCTGCGGCTGGGCGCCATTCTGCTGCTGGCGCTCGGCCATGGCCTGCATGAACTCCTGCATGGCGGCCCGCAGCTCGTCCATCAGCTTCTTGATTTCCTCGTCCGGTGCATTGCGTTCCAGCGCATCGGCCAGGCGCTGCTGGGCATCCCGCAGCTTGCGCTCGGCCAGCGACACATCGCCATCGTCGATGCCAAGGGCAATCTCCCAGAGATGATTGGACGTGTCCTTGAGTTCGTCGGTGGTGCGAGCGAGCTTCATGCGGGCCAGCGCCGATTCGATCATGATGTAATGGGTCAGATTGGGGATGGTCTCGTCGGCCCGCAAGGTCAGGGCCTCGTTGAGCGCCACCGCGCGTCCCATGGCGCGGGTATCCAGCGTGAACACCTGCCGCTCTTCGGCCAGGGCCGCGGCCAGCGGTTCGACGAAGCCGCGCGCCGGCAGGACCATCTCATGGGGCTGGCTTCGCCCCTCCTGGCCCGCCCCGTCGCGGGCCACCAGCGTGATGCGGACCTTCTTGCCGGACAGCGGGTGTTCCGTCAGGTTGCGGCTCGAGACACCCTTGATTTCGCGGGCATTGTGGCGCGGCAGGTCGAGCTTGTATTCCGGCAGCGGATAGAGCGGCGTGGCATCTGCGGGCATGTCGAGCGGTTCGATCTCGGCGCGCGCCTCCTGCAGGCCGTAATCGTCCTTGGCGGCAAAGCCGATTTCCAGCGCACCATTGGCACTGCGCTTCGGCGTGCCATCGAAGGAAATTTCCGGCGCCTTGTCGGCAATCACGTCGATTTGCCACACCTGGCTGCCGATCGACAGGGCGCCGCTTTCGGCCAGCTTCATTTCATGGGTGCGCGCCTTGAGCGGATCAGTCGCTGTGGGTGCAGCCGTGTCCGTCGCGGCTTTGGTGCCGACCGGTTGCGCCGGCGCCGCAACGGCAACCTCTTCCACCGCATCACTCTCGGCCTTGCGAAACAGCGCCGGTTCGTCGCCATTGCCGCCGGTCATGCGGATGGTCATTGCGGAAAACTGCGGCACACTGACGGCTGCGGCGGCGTCGGCATTGCGGCCGGTCAGGAAAACAGGGGCGCGGCCGGTATAGGGCGGCGGCGTGATCCAGGCATCGATGCGCAGGTCCGGGCCGGTGCTGGTCAGCGCCTTGCTGCGGAAGGCATCGGCAAGATCTCCGGCGCCGTTCGAGCCGGAGAATGCAAAGGCCGTCACCAGAAGAAGAGCGGGCAGGGCGCGCAGACCATGGCGGTCGAACCGGGCGATATCCGGCCGCGGCAGGCCGGCATCCAGCGCGGCGATCTTTTCCGCCATGCGCCTTTGATGCTCCTGCCAGAGGGCACGGGCAAAGGGCGTGTCGAAGGCCGGTTCGTCTTCCTGCACGGCAACCGGCTGATGGGGCAGATGATTGCGCGCCTCAAGCAGTCGGTCGGCCTCGGCCGGCGCCGGCCAGCGCAGTCGCAGGAACGGCAGGAAGGAGGCGATGAAGCCGAAGGTGAGGGCGAAGACCAGCGCCCAGCGCACCAGATCGGGCAATTGGCGGAAGACGCCGAACCAGGCGAGGGAGACGAAGACGGCGGCAATCGACAAGGGTGGCAGGAACAGCGGCGTCAGCCGCTCGGCGAACAGCACGAGCCGGGCCAGAAAACGCTTCACCGCGACGCGCCGGGCCAGCTTTGGATCGGTTCGGAAGGCGCCCTTCCTGCTTCCCTGGTCAGGAGCATTCATTCGTCAGGTCTCCCGTTCATGGCAGGCGCGACAATCACCAATGATGATAACGAAGCACAGCGATCGACAAAGGATAACACTGTTTGTGGCGAAGACGAGGGCACTCAGCCCCTTGTCACCATTTTTCGACCCAGTTCGCCAAATTGTGAACGGCAATCAGTCCAGCCAGGCCGGCACGGAATCGAGCGCGATGAGATCCTCATAGCTCGGCCGGGGCCGGATGACGTGGAATTCATCGTCCTTGACCAGCACTTCCGGGATCAGCCGCCGGCTGTTGTAGGTTCCGGCCTGCACGGCGCCATAGGCACCGGCCGAGCCGACCGCCAGCAGGTCGCCGGCTCTCGGCATGACCATTTCCCGGTCGAGCGCCAGATAGTCGCCCGTCTCGCAGACCGGGCCGACGACATCGGCGCGGATACGCGGCGCGCTCGACGCCGACAGCGTCACCGGCCGCACTTCATGGAAGGCCTCGTAGAGGGTCGGACGAATGAGGTCGTTCATCGCCGCATCGACGATGACGAAGGTCTTGTCGCCGCCATCCTTCACGTAGATCACTTCGGTGACCAGGATGCCGGCATTGCCGACGATCAGGCGGCCCGGCTCGGTGATGATCTTGCAGTTCAGCGCGCTCAACTCGTTCTTGACGATGGCCGCATAGGCGTCCGGTTCCGGCGGCGGGTTGTTGTCGTCCTTGTAGGGAATGCCAAGGCCACCGCCGACATCGACGTGATCGATAGTGTGGCCGTCGGCGCGCAGGGTCGAGACCAGTTCGCGCAGCAGCTTGAACGCGTCCTGGAAGGGCTGCAACTCGGTGATCTGGCTGCCGATATGCATGTCGATGCCGGTGACCTGGATGCCGTCCAGCGTCGCGGCGCGGGCATAGGTCGGGCGGGCACGCTCGAAGGAAATGCCGAACTTGTTTTCCTTCTTGCCGGTCGAGATCTTGGCATGGGTCTTGGCATCGACGTCCGGATTGACGCGGAACGAGACATGGGCGACCTTGCCGGCCTTCAGCGCCCGCTGGTTCAGCACTTCCAGTTCCGGCTCGGATTCGACGTTGAAGCAGTAGATGCCGACCTCCAGCGCCAGATCCATTTCCTGCACGGTCTTGCCGACGCCGGAAAACATGATGCGGCTTGCCGGAATGCCGGCGGCCAGAGCCCGGCGCAATTCGCCTTCGGAGACAACGTCGACGCCGGCGCCGAGGCGAGCCAGGGTCTTCAGGACCGCCTGGTTGGAATTGGCCTTCATGGCATAGCAGACCATGGCGTCGATGCCATCGAAGGCCTTGGAGAAAACCTTGAAATGGCGCTCAAGCGTGGCGGTCGAATAGCAGTAGAACGGTGTTCCGACCGCCCGGGCGATCTCAGGAATGGACACGTTCTCGGCATGCAGCACGCCGTCACGGAAATCGAAGTGGTTCACGGAAAAGGCCTGTTACAGGAGTGGGTCGAGTAGGAACGGCTTTTCGGGCACCGGCGGTGTCTTGCTGTTCAGCTTGTTCTGTTTGTCGACGGGCGTGCTCGGCGGATCGAGGTCCCCCTTGCGGCCGCAGCCGGTCAGCGCGATGGAAGCGGCGGCCAGAATGGCGGCGGCAATTGTCATGCGTCGAAGCGATGTCTGCATCATGGCGTCCACTTGAAAACCGTTGTTCTAAGCCTGTAGCGAAAAACCGAAGCCTTGTGCACCCTCATTCTTGTGATGGATGGCAAGCCTGGTGTTATCAGTTGCGCGAGCGCCACCAGGCGATCTGCTTGCGGACCTCGGCCGGCGCCGTGCCGCCATAGCTCTTGCGGCTGGCAACCGAGGCCTCGACTGTCAACACGCCGAAGATTTCGTCGGTAATCGCTGGGTTGATGGCCTGCAGGTCGGACAGCGACAGTTCAGCCAGTTCGCAACCCTTTTCTTCGGCCAATGCGACTGCCTTGCCGGTGGCATGATGGGCATCGCGGAACGGAAGACCCGCTTCGCGCACCAGCCAGTCGGCGAGATCCGTCGCGGTCGAATAGCCGGAGCCGGCGGCGGCCTTCATGCGGTCGGTGCGGATCACCATGTCGCGCACCATGCCGGTCATGGCGGCAACAGCCAGTTCCAGGCTTTCGGCAGCGTCGAAGACCTGTTCCTTGTCTTCCTGCATGTCCTTGGAGTAGGCGAGCGGCAGGCCCTTCATTACGGTCAGAAGGGCGATCAGCGAGCCGTTGATGCGGCCGGTCTTGGCGCGCACCAGTTCGGCCGCATCCGGGTTCTTCTTCTGCGGCATGATCGACGAGCCGGTCGAAAAGGCGTCCGACAGACGGATGAAGCCGAATTGCGGCGTCGACCAGATGACGATCTCTTCGGCGAGCCGCGACAGGTGGACGGCGGCAATCGAGGCGATCGACAGGAATTCCAGCGCGAAATCCCGATCCGAGACCGTGTCGATCGAATTGCGGGTCGGCTCGCGGAAGCCGAGCGCCTTGGCCGTCATGTGGCGATCGATCGGGAAACCGGTGCCGGCCAGTGCTGCCGCGCCGATCGGCGACTCGTCCATGTGTTCGATGGCATGGCGCACGCGCTGACGGTCGCGGCCGAACATTTCGACATAGGCCATGCAATGGTGGCCGAAGGTGACGGGCTGGGCGGTCTGCAGATGGGTGAAGCCCGGCATGACGCTGTCGGCATGTTCTTCGGCGCGGTCGAGGAAGGCGGCGATCAGGCCGCTCAGAGCGGTTTCCGTGCGCTGCAGCTCTTCCTTGACCCAGAGGCGGAAGTCGAGCGCCACCTGGTCGTTGCGCGAACGGGCCGTGTGCAGGCGTCCGGCGGCGGGACCGATCAGGGTCGCCAGCCGCGCCTCGATGTTCATATGGATGTCTTCGAGCTGCCGGGAAAACTGGAACGTGCCGGCTTCGATCTCTGACAGAATCGTGTTCAGGCCGCCCGCGATTTTGTCTTTGTCTTCCGCCGAAATAATGCCTTGATGAGCCAACATGGCTGCATGGGCCAAAGAGCCGCGGATGTCCTGGGCGTAAAGCTTCTTGTCGAAACCGATCGAGGCATTTATCTCCTCCATGATGGCCGCGGGACCGGACGCGAAACGGCCGCCCCACATCTTATTGGAGGTGTCCTGGTCCTTCGTGTTCTCGGCCATGCGATGCCTATCCTGGAGACTGACATGACAGAAAAGAAACCCCTCGGGCTGCCTTCCGTCAAGCTGATTGTAATTGCGGCGATGGCCGGCATCCTTGCCGGCGCGGTGGCGGTATACGTCAGGGAGACCGGGTCTGGCAATGGCGTCGCCACGGCCGATGCTGCCCAATGCGAGGGTGCAACGGCGCGTCAGGCGAGCCTGAACCCGCTGATGAAGGGGCACGTGGCGGCGATGGTGGCAGCGCAAACGCCACGCAAACTGGACGGTCTGTCCTTCAAGAATGCCGGTGGCATCGACCAGACCATCGACAGCTTTGCCGGCCGGACCGTGCTGCTCAATCTCTGGGCCACCTGGTGCGTGCCGTGCCGCGAGGAAATGCCGGCGCTGAACGCTCTGCAGGCAGCGCTTGGCAGCGACAAATTCGAGGTGGTGGCCGTCAATATCGACACCGGCGACGACGAGAAGCCGAAGGCGTTCCTCAGCGAGACCGGGGTGGATAAACTGGGCTATTATCGCGACGCCAGCATGGGCGTCTTCAACACGATGAAGAAGCAGGGCCTGGCCTTCGGCCTGCCGGCAACGCTGCTGGTCGACGAAAAAGGCTGTCTGCTGGGGGCGATGAACGGGCCGGCGGCCTGGGACAGCCCGGAGGCCAAGGCGCTGATCACCGCGGCAATTGCCCCTTGAACCTACCGCACGCCGAATGGGCCTTTGTGCGGCGTGCAACTTGCCATAAGGCAAAACCAAGGCTAAGAGACAGGGCATCCACAAGGACCCGGTGAAAATCCGGGTGGCTCTTCCGGCCGCCGATCCGCCGGACAACCCTCATTTCACGAAGACAGATGTCCGGTACCGTTTCGGCCGGCCTCTTCCGTATTGCGGGATATTTCATGACAATTTCGACGTTCAACCTCACCCGGTATCGCCAGGAATGGTTCGGCAATGTCCGTTCCGACCTGTTGTCAGGCCTTCTCGTCGCCCTGGCCCTTATCCCGGAAGCGATCGCCTTCTCGATCATCGCCGGCGTCGATCCGAAGGTCGGCCTGTTTGCCTCCTTCTCGATCGCCGTGATCATCGCCTTTGTCGGTGGGCGTGCCGGCATGATTTCGGCGGCAACGGCTGCCACCGCCGTGCTGATGACGCCGCTGGTCAAGGATCATGGGCTGGAATATCTGCTGGCGGCAACCGTTCTGGCCGGTCTGTTGCAGATCTGTGCCGGTTTCCTGAAGCTCGGGATGGTGATGCGCTTCGTCTCGAAATCGGTGATGACCGGTTTCGTCAATGCGCTCGCCATCCTGATCTTCATGGCGCAACTGCCGGAACTGACCGGCGTGACCCCGGTTACCTATGTCCTGGTCGCTGCGGCGCTTGGCATCATCTACCTGCTGCCGCTGATCACCAAGGCGGTGCCATCGCCGCTGGTGGGCATCGTCGTGCTGACGGCCGTGTCGCTCTATTTCGGGTTCGATGTGCGCACGGTCGGCGACATGGGCGAACTGCCGTCCACCTTTCCGACCTTCCATCTGCCGATGGTGCCGCTGACGCTGGAGACGCTGTGGATCGTGCTGCCCTATTCGGTGGCGGTTGCGATCGTCGGCCTGCTGGAATCACTGATGACGGCGCAACTGGTCGATGAACTGACCGATACGCCGAGCAGCCGCCATCAGGAGTGCATCGGACAGGGTATTGCCAATACGGCAACCGGGTTCATCGGCGGCATGGCGGGTTGCGCGATGATCGGCCAGTCGATGATCAACGTGAAGACCGGCGGCCGCGGCCGGCTCTCGACGTTCTGCGCCGGTATCTTCCTGCTGATCCTCTGCGTGGTGCTCGGCGACTGGGTCAGCCTCATTCCGATGCCGGCGCTGGTGGCGATCATGATCATGGTGTCGGTGGGCACATTCAGCTGGAAATCGATCGTCAACCTGAAGTATCACCCGCAGTCGTCGTCGATCGTCATGCTGGCAACGGTGATCACCGTGGTGACAACCCACAACCTGGCGATCGGTGTTCTGGTCGGCGTGCTGCTGTCGGGCATCTTCTTTGCCTGGAAGATTGCGCAGATCTTCGAGGTGACGTCAGAACGCTCGGCCGATGGGCGCACTGGCACCTACCGGGTGACGGGCCAGCTGTTCTTTGCCTCCGTCGAGGATTTCAACGCAGCTTTCGACTATGCCATGGCGCCGGAAAAGATCGTCATCGACCTCAGCCGCGCCCATATCTGGGATATCTCCAGCGTGGCGGCACTCGACATGGTCGTGCTGAAATTCAGGCGCGGCGGGGCCGATGTGGAACTGATCGGCTTCAATGCGGCCAGCCAGACGATCGTCGACCGGCTGGGCACCCATCAGAAACCTGACCTGCTGGACGCGCCGCTCGGGCATTGATCCGGATCGGTGCGGCGGTTCAAGCGGCGGCTGGCTTTCGAGCCGGCCGTGGTTACCGGGTCGGGACCGGTACGTCGCCGCGATAATCGTAGAAGCCGCGGCCTGCCTTGCGGCCGAGCCAGCCGGCTTCGACATATTTCACCAGCAGTGGACAGGGGCGGTATTTGCTGTCGGACAGCCCGTCATGCAGGACCTGCATGATCGACAGGCAGGTGTCGAGGCCGATGAAATCGGCGAGCTGCAGCGGTCCCATCGGATGGTTGGCGCCCAGCCGCATGGCGGTATCGATGGCCTCGACCGAGCCGACGCCTTCATAAAGCGTATAGATCGCTTCATTGATCATCGGCAGCAGGATGCGGTTGACGATGAAGGCCGGGAAGTCTTCGGCAACCGTAATGGTCTTGTCGAGCGAGCGGACGAAAGTCTTGGCGGTTTCAAAGGTCTTTTCGCCGGTGGCGATGCCGCGCACCAGTTCGACCAGCTTCATCACCGGCACCGGGTTCATAAAGTGGATGCCCATGAAACGTTCGGGGCGGTCGGTGGCCGAAGCCAGACGGGTGATCGACAGGGAGGACGTGTTGGTGGCCAGCAGCGCCTCCGGCTTCAGGACCGGGCAGAGCTGGGCGAAAATCTTGCGCTTGACGGTTTCGTCTTCGGTCGCCGCCTCTATGACCAGATCCATCGGCGCCATGTCATTGATATCGGAAGTGCCGGAGATGCGCGACAGGGTCGCCTTGCGCTCCTCGTCGGTCATCTTGCCGTTGGAGACCTGGCGGGCCAGGTTGCCGTTGATGGTGGCGAGACCTGCCTCAATGCGGTCCTTGGCCAGATCGTAGATCGTGACCTTGTATCCGGAAAGCGCGCTGACATGAGCGATGCCGCAGCCCATCTGGCCGGCGCCGATAACGCCGATATTGGTGATTTCCATACCCATCGCGCCACTCCTTCACGGCAATCCGGCGGATTGCCTTGCCCATATCAGTGAAATGCCGGACCCACCTTCTGGCGGGCCCGGCAAATTGATAGACCGGCAGCGCCGGTTTTTCCAGTCTTTTCGCCTGTGCGAAATCGCCGGCTTACAGAGCCTTTTCCAGCTCCGGCAGAAGCTCAAACAGATCTCCAACCAGCCCATAGTCGGCGACCTGGAAGATCGGAGCCTCTTCATCCTTGTTGATGGCGACGATGACCTTGCTATCCTTCATGCCGGCGAGATGCTGGATGGCACCGGAAATGCCGACCGCAATATAGAGCTGCGGGGCAACCACCTTGCCGGTCTGGCCGACCTGCCAGTCGTTCGGCGCGTAGCCGGCATCGACGGCAGCGCGGCTGGCGCCGACGGCGGCACCGAGCTTGTCGGCAACCGGCAGGATCACTTCCTTGAACTTGTCCGAAGAACCCAGCGCACGGCCGCCAGAAATGATGATCTTGGCGGAGGTCAGTTCCGGACGATCCGAGGACGACAGGGCGTCGGTTACGAAGGTCGACAGACCCGGATTGGCCGCGGCCGATATGGTCTCGACCGAAGCGGAACCACCGCTTGCCGCTGCGGCAAACGAGGCGGTGCGCACGGTGATGACCTTCTTGGCATCCGTCGACTGTACCGTCTGGATGGCGTTGCCGGCATAGATCGGGCGCTTGAAAGTGTCGGCCGAGACCACGTCGGTAATTTCCGAGATCTGCATGACGTCGAGCAGGGCGGCGACGCGCGGCATGACGTTCTTGCCGACGGAGGTCGCGGCAGCGATGATCGTGTCATAGGCGGGCGCCAGCGAGACGATCAGGGCGGCCAGCGGTTCGGCCAGGTTGTTGGCAAGATCGCCGCTGTCGGCGAGCAGCACCTTGGAGACGCCGGCAAGCTTTGCAGCCTCGTCGGCGGCAGCCTTGGCGCTAGAGCCGGCGACCAGCACCGTCACGTCGCCACCAATCTGGGTGGCTGCCGTCAGGGCCTTGGCGGTCTGGTCGGACAGGGTTGCGTTATCGTGTTCTGCCAGAAGAAGAATGGCCATTGTGTTTGTTCTCCTATCCCGTTCCGATTAAAGCACGCCGGCTTCGTTCTTGAGCTTGTCGACCAGCTCGGCGACGCTCTTGACCTTGACGCCAGCCTTGCGGCCGCTCGGCTCCTCGGTCTTCAGGACCTTGAGGCGTGCGGTGGTGTCGACGCCGAAATCGGCCGGGGTCTTCTTGTCCAGCGGCTTCTTCTTGGCCTTCATGATGTTCGGCAGCGAGGCGTAACGCGGCTCGTTGAGGCGAAGATCGGTGGTGACGACAGCCGGAAGCTTGATTTCGATGGTCTGCAGACCACCATCGACCTCGCGGGTGACGGACGCCTTGCCATCGCCGATTTCGATCTTGGAGGCGAAGGTGCCCTGCGCCCAGCCGAGAAGGGCGGACAGCATCTGGCCGGTCTGGTTGGCGTCGTCATCGATCGCCTGCTTGCCGACGATCACCAGGCCCGGTGCTTCAGCTTCGACAATGCCCTTGAGGATCTTGGCGACGGCGAGCGGCTCGACGATGTCGTCGGTCTCGACCAGAATGGCGCGGTCGGCACCCATGGCAAGTCCGGTGCGCAGCGTTTCTTCCGCCTTGGCCGGGCCGATGGAGACCACGACGACTTCGGAGGCCTTGCCGGCTTCCTTCAGACGCAGCGCCTCTTCAACGGAGATTTCGTCGAAGGGATTCATCGACATCTTGACATTGGCAAGCTCGACGCCCGAGCCGTCCGGCTTCACGCGGATCTTGACGTTGTAGTCGACGACGCGCTTCACGGGTACAACAATCTTCATGGGTTCCTTCCTTCACTGGTCGGCTCGAAAATGCGCCATAATGCGGTGCTTCGATGTTCGATTGGCGACATCGATACGCATTTTTTCCTCAAACACAACGTTCTGTCATGTCGACGAGCGATTTTGTTACACCATTAAGTGACGTTTACGTTCACGTCAATAAACTTGCCCACTCAGTGTGGTTTATCGACCCCAATGGATGGTCTTGCGGGACGCGGCCGGTGACGGCTGGACGGCAGGGGGTGTCGTCTCAAGGTGCTCGATCGCCTTGGGGGTGACGATGGTCCGGTCGAACAGCGGCACGCCACGGCGGCGCAGCGGCACGACCAGCAGGGCGCCGGCCAGAATGCCGCCGACATGGGCGCCCCAGGAGACATTGCTGCCGTGATCGGAGGCCAGCATCCAGAATTGCTGGCCGATCCAGAAAGCGAGCGGAATGAAGGCCGGCAGGGGAATTGGGAAGCGGAATAGCACCAGCACCCAGACGCGGACCTTCGGATGTAGAATGATATAGGCGGCAACGATGCCGGCCACGGCGCCGGAGGCGCCGATCAGCGGGCTTTCCGAGGTCGGCACGACGAGGCCATGGAAGAGGGCGGCGGCCACGGCGCAGACCAGATAGAAGATCAGGTATTTGATGTGCCCGAGCGCATCTTCGACATTGTCGCCGAACACCCAGAGAAACACCATGTTGGAGGCGAGATGCAGGAAGTCGCCGTGCAGGAAAGCATAGGTGATGGCGGTGGCATCCTCGGGGACGAAAACGAGGGCCGGATCAAGGGTCGCATATTCGAAGGCGACCGCCGGAATGAAACCCAGGCCGACCACCGTCGCCTGGGCGAACTCGTCGGTCGCCAGCAGGCCTGTCGCAATCCAGACAAAAACATTGATGGAGATCAGTGCCAGCGTGACATATTGCCGGTCGATATGCTTGAGAGCGTTTCGGTCATGCAGGGGAATGAACATGGCGTCCCTCTAGGCGTCGGTCTCTAACGTCAGCGATTGTGGCCCGGCGCCCAGAGGACGTCCGCCTTGCCGCCGTCATTGGCAAAGCGCGCCGCCACGAACAGGAAGTCCGACAGGCGGTTGATGTATTTGAGCGCCGGAGCACCGATCCTCTCGTCCGGGCTATGGGACAGATCGACCATGATCCGCTCGGCGCGCCGGGCGATCGTTCGAGCCAGATGCAGATGGGCGGCGGCCGGCGAACCGCCGGGCAGGATGAAGGAGCGCAGCGGATCGAGATCGGCGTTCAGCCGGTCGATCTCGGTCTCGATGCGATCAACCTGGCTCTGCACCACACGCAGGGGCTCATAGGCCGGCACTTCGCCGGTATCGGGCGTGGCCAGATCGGCGCCGAGATCGAACAGATCGTTCTGGATGCGCATCAGCATGGCATCCAGTTCGGCGTGGTCGCCGGTATAAAGCCTTGCCATGCCGATGCAGCTATTGGTCTCGTCCACGGTGCCATAGGCCTCGACGCGGGCATCGTGTTTCAGGCGGCGCGGACCGGAGACCAGAGCCGTGGTGCCGTCGTCGCCGGTGCGGGTATAGATCTTGTTGAGCTTTACCATGGATGCTTATCTCCCGCCGCCGGTCAGCCACAGGGTCAGCATGATCAGCGCGATGGCAACGGCCTGCAGCACGATGCGCATGCGCATCAGCTTGTTGGAAAGATTGCCGTCGCCGCCCTTCATCATATTGAACAGTCCGCGGATCAGCACGATGACGACGAGACCCATGACGATCAGGGTCAGAATGGTTGTGAAGCTGGACATGGGTTCCTTGTCTGCGTGCTTTGTTCTAGGTGATTGGGTCTGCGTGGTCCGCGGGTCTCAGTCCAGAGACCGCATCAATCTGTAGAAGAGGTCGGCGGGCAACAGCCTTTTGAGAAAGGCGCCCTGTTTTGCCGGTTTGGTCACGAGATAATGTGGTCGTGGCCGCTTGGCGGTCAAGGCGTGTTTCAGCACTTTGTAAACCGCCTCCGGGCCGAGTTTGTTGCGGTTGATCGGGCCGCTGCCGCTCAGCCGGGCCAGTTGCCGCCGGTACTCGACCGCATGGACGGAATTTTGCACGTCGATGTTCTTTTCGATCTGGGCCAGCGCATTGGCCGTGAAGCGGCTGTCGATCGGTCCGGGCTCGATCAGGCTGACATGAATGCCGCTGCCGTCGAGCTCCATGCGAAGCGTCACGCTCAAACCTTCCAGCGCATATTTCGAGGCGGTATAGGCGCCGCGCCAGCGATAGGGCATCAGGCCGAGGATTGACGAGCATTGCACGATGCGGCCCTGGCCGCGTTCGCGCATCAGGGGAATGACCTGTCGGGTCAACTCGTGCCAGCCGAACACATTGGTCTCGAACTGCTGGCGCAGCACGTCGGTCGTCAGGTCCTCGACGGCGCCCGGCTGGCCATAGGCGCCATTGTTGAACAGGGCATCGATGCGTTGGCCGGTCTGCTCGGATACCGTCGCGACCAGGGCGGAGATGCTGTCGGCCTCCGTGTAATCCATCAGCAGGGCGTCAATCCCGTCGTTTTGCAGCAAGGCCAGGTCTGCGGGTTTGCGCACCGTGGCAAAAACGTGCCATCCATCCGCCTGCAAAGCCCGTGCGCAATAGGCGCCGATGCCGGACGAGCAGCCGGTGACGATGATGGTGGGGCGGTCGCGCATGGAATGGTTCCTGTACAAATCGGCATGGGTTTCCCATATTCGCACTCGGGTGACAATCGGCGCATCAAAGCCAAGGAGACGGAATGCGGGCTTTCCTGCGGATGATCTACAAGGTGACCTGGGATGCCCTGTGGCATTTCACCGAAGACGACGGATGGGCGATGGCAAGCCATGTGGCGCTTTCGGCGCTGTTGGCCATCTTCCCCTTCCTGATCTTCGGCACCACGCTTGCCAACTTCCTTGGGGCTGACCAGTTTGCCGAAACGGCGATCCACCTGATCTTCGACACCTGGCCGGAGGCGATTGCCAAGCCGCTGGCCGAGCAGGTGGTGCAGGTCCTGACCATTCCGCGCGGCGGACTGCTGACCGTTTCGGTGCTGGCGGCCGCCTATTTCGCCTCGAATGGGGTGGAGGCCCTGCGCATCTCGCTCAACCGTGCCTATCGGGTCAGCGAGACCCGACCCTGGTATCTGACGCGACTGCTGAGCCTCGGGTTCGTGCTCGGGGCGGTCGTCGTGTTCGCCGTCATCAGCGCCCTGCTGGTCGCCGTGCCGCTGGCCCTGAACTTTGCCGAATTGTGGTTTCCCCTGCTGAAGGATGCCCTTGCGACGATCTCCAACTGGCGCATCTACGGCACGCTCGGTTTGCTGGCCATCGGGCTGATCGCCTCCCATCTCAGCCTTCCGGCCGGACGCCGGCGTATCATGGACGTCATTCCAGGGGTCATCCTAACGCTGCTGCTCTGGCTGATCGGCGCCCTGATCTTCGCCTCCTATCTCGCGACCTTCGCCAATTATGCCGCGACCTATGCCGGCCTTGCCTCCGTCATGGTGGTTCTGGTGTTCCTCTATATGATCGGCGCGATCTTCATTATCGGCGCGGAGTTCAATGCGGCGCTCTTAAAGTTCGAGGTACTGGGCGGCATGCACAGCGTCAAGACGCCGGTCGAGGTGTCAAAGGCCGACAAGCCGGCGGATATCCAGGGGTGACAGACCGTCGGCCCGAAGCGCCGAGAGACCGGTGTCGCCGGCGCTCTTGGAAAGCTTGCGGCCGTCGCCATCCAGGATGAGCCGGTGATGACGGTAGGTCGGTGCCGGCAGGTCGAGCAGCGTCTGAAGCAGGCGGTGGACGGCGGTTGCCTGGAAAAGGTCGCGACCACGGATGACCTCAGTAATGCCCTGGAGCGCATCATCGACCACCACCGACAGATGATAACTCGACGGCGCGTCCGAGCGCCAAAGCACCACATCGCCCCAGGCCGCCGGGTCCGCCTTGACTTCGACGGTGCCGCCATCCCCCCTTTCGATCCAATGCAAGGGGCCGGCAATGCTCTTCAGTGCGCGCCGCATATCGAGCCGCCAGGCATGTTTCGCGCCGCTCTGCAAAAGCCGCGTGCGCTCCGTCTCGCTGCGGTCGCGGTCGGTCGGCGGATAGAGATAGGCGCCATCCGGATCGCGGGGCCAGGGTGTGCCCCTGGCTTCTTCGGCAAGGGCATAGGCCTTCACCTCTCCACGGGTGAGAAAGGCCGGATAGAGCATGCCGCGCTGCCGCAACCGGTCCAGCACGGCACGATAGGCATCAACATGCTCCGACTGACGGCGCACCGGGATTTCCCAACCAAGGCCGAGCCAGGCCAGATCCTCATAGATTACCGCCTCGAATTCCGGCGTGCAGCGGGCAATGTCGATATCTTCCATGCGCAGCAGAAAACGGCCGCCTGTCGCTCGGGCCGCATCGTGGTTGAGCATGGCGGAAAGGGCATGGCCCAGATGAAGCGGGCCGTTCGGGCTGGGCGCGAAGCGGAACACCGGTTTTTGACTGTCAGCGGCGATCATGATTTCTTCTGCCACGAAATCGGCCTGCCGCAAAGACGGTCTGAGGAGAGCGTAAGGCATGAAGATCATTGGCGCGGACAGTGACGTGGCCCTGGGTCTGGATGCGCTCTTGCGTCTCGATCCGCGGCTTCACGCCGTGGCGACGGTTGCCGGTCCCTTGCCGCTCAGGTTGGCAGAGCCGGGTTTTGCCGGGCTCGCCTTCATCGTGGTGTCGCAGATGGTCTCAAAAGCCAGCGCCGAAGCCATCTGGCGGCGCATCGTCGCGGCCACGGGCGTGGGCAGACCGACCGCCGAGGCCTATCTGGCGCTCGACGAGGCAAGCCTTGCCGGTCTCGGCCTGTCGCGGGCCAAGGCACACACCCTGCGGCTGGTGGCCGAAGCGGTGCAGGAGGGGCAACTCGATCTGCAGGCGATCGTTCGCGAGGACGGTAAAGACGCGATTACCCGGTTGACGGATATTCGCGGCATCGGGCCCTGGACCGCGGAAGTCTATCTGATGTTCTGCGGCGGGCATCCGGATGTCTTTCCGGCCGGCGACGTCGCGCTGCGCATCGCCATCGGCCGGGCTTTCGGATTGGAAGAGAGGCCGGACATCCGGTCCGTCGGGCAGATGGCGGAAATCTGGAGCCCGTGGCGATCGGTCGCGGCCCGGCTTTTCTGGGCCTATTATGCCGCCACCAGCGGCCGCGAGGCGGCGCCGGTCGGGCTCTCGCTGCGACCGATTCAGCACGGCAAGAGATAAGGCTTCACAATCCTGTAACAACGGTCCTAATATAGAAGGGAAGACGACGAATCGATCAGGAGACGCCCTTGACGATTGCAGTTTCACCCCAGTCCTTGCCGGCGCTCGTCCTGAACGCCGACTACAGGCCGTTGAGTTATTATCCCTTGTCGCTGTGGTCCTGGCAGGACGCGATCAAGGCCGTCTTTCTTGACCGTGTCAACATCATCGCCGAATACGATCACTCGGTCTGTTCGCCGAGCTTTTCCATGCGCCTGCCGAGCGTGGTGAGCCTGAAGAGCTATGTTCAGCCGACCCGCAATCCGGCATTTACCCGGTTCAACGTCTTTCTGCGCGACCGCTTTTCCTGCCAGTATTGCCACTCGACGGACGACCTGACCTTCGACCACGTAATCCCGCGCGCTCATGGCGGCGAGACGACCTGGGAAAATGTCGTTGCTGCCTGCTCGCCCTGCAATCTGCGCAAGGGCAGCAAGCTGCCGCGCCAGGCCAACATGTTTCCGGCCCAGAAACCCTATCGGCCGACCGTGCAGGACCTGCACAACAATGGCCGGCTGTTTCCGCCGAACTATCTGCATGAAAGCTGGGTCGACTATCTCTACTGGGATTCCGAACTGCAGCCGTAAGTCTGCTCAGCGCCGCTTGGCTTTCGAGGCACCGAGGAAGGCAAGCCCTGCCAGGGCGATGCTGGTGAGCACGTTCCATCCTGCAAAGGACAGGCCGAGGACGCGCAAGGTGGCTTCCGTGCAGGACGGTCCTTTGACGCTGTTCAGCTGATCCAGGATGTTGCCGGCACCTGACATGCCGGCTGCGCCGCCGACTGAGCAACTCGTCGGGCCTTCCCAGAATTTCCATTCGACACCGGCGTGATAGACGCCGAGGCCGGCACTGACCACCATGATGATGGCGATCAGGAGCAGCAGTGCCTGGACGACACGATCGGGGAGTTTGGCGATCGACGCGAGTATGGCCAGCGCCCCGACCCCGACGCCGATGTAATAGGGATTGCGCTGCAGCAGGCAGAGCGCACAGGGGATGTAGCCGCCGATATGCTCGAAGCCCAGCGCCGAACCGACGACCACAGCCATTCCGGCGGTCAGCAGCAGGGCATAGCCCAGTCCGGGGCGTGTGGTGATCGCAGTCATGGTCATGGTCAGGCTTTCAGTGGGCGATATAACGATAGGCAATATAGAGCAGGATCAGCACGCCTGCACCCAGAGCGGCGAGCAGTCCCAGCCGCTTTTCGATGAATTCGCGGATTGGTTCGCCATAGCGCTGCAGCAACCAGGCGAGCAGCATGAAGCGGGCGC
Source organism: Rhizobium sp. CG5 (assembly GCF_023701945.1). Taxonomy (GTDB): domain Bacteria; phylum Pseudomonadota; class Alphaproteobacteria; order Rhizobiales; family Rhizobiaceae; genus Allorhizobium. Next base: position 30,867 of record NZ_JABAEF010000010.1, on the reverse strand, counting down.
CACGGGCGACAATCGCCGAGATGATGAACAGCCAGATGTTGATGTGGGCGACGCCCGACAGGATCGTGACGATCTTGATCGGCGGCAGATGGGCAAGGCCCGAGGTTATCAGAAGCAGCACGACGGTCTGGTAATCGACCGAGGCGCGCAAGGCGTCGAAGGCTTCCAGCTTGCCGTAAAACTCAAGAACCGGCCGGGCGATCGTCTCATAGGCATAGTAGCCGAGAAACCAACCGGCAATGCCGCCCAGAACCGAAGCGACGGTGGCGATCAAGGCATAGCGCCAGGCTTTCTCCGGTTTGGCCAGGGCCATAGGCAGGAAAAGCACATCTGCCGGCACCAGGAAGACCGAACTCTCGATGAAGGCAATGACCGCCAGCCACTTTTCGGCGGATTTGCGGGCGGCAAGCGACATGGTCCAATCGTACAGGCGTCGTAACATGCCAGGGTCTCTCTTGTTTGCTGCGGCGCACATGCTTTTAGGCGGACCGGCCTGTCATGTAAATGCTCGGCGCGTCGGACCTTTGCGCGCACCATCAAACTTTTCGTGAAAATGATGAAAATGAAAAATCCCGGTTGACCGCCGGCTGCCGCTTCGTGTAGTTCGGCCAAAGCTAGGCTTTCTTAAAAAGCCTCTGGCCCCTTTGGCGGAATTGGTAGACGCGCCTGACTCAAAATCAGGTTCCGAGAGGAGTGCTGGTTCGATTCCGGCAAGGGGCACCACTTTTGTTTGCGCGCCGCCGCCATACCAACCCTGCGCGCGGGCGCGGTTCGAGGCTTCGCCTCTCTGCCAGACCACAATAGTTTTCAGGCTTTGATATCAGAAGAGTATGTTGCAACACGCCGCGGCATGGCGACCGCCGTCGCCGTATTGCGCCGTTACTTGCTGTGGTCTTGCCCGTCGTAGTTCAGGTCCCAATCCTTGGGCGGATTTTTCGTGCCGGGCGGCCATTTGTTGATGGTGGCGTCCTGCGAACCGGTGATGACCGTCGGCTTGGCGCTGATGACGCCGTCGTTATCGGCGCCTTTCTTCGAGCGGACGAACTGGCCTTCGGCATCTTTGCGGATTGCGCCTGCGGCATCGTAATGGAACGTCTTCTCTGTCATGGCTCCTCGACCTTTGTCACATTTCACACACGGACAGGGCTGAAGACCAGCGCATCATCCTCACAAAACTAACTGCCGGCTGGGGCGAATGTTCCATAAAACAGCAGGGCCGACCGATTATGGATTGGCGCTGTGCTGCTAACAGCAATGTTGTTTCTCATTGTGCAGTTGCGAGATGAATGATAGCAAAAACACCGGTCACAATGGAAAATCCGGGAATGTTCTTGCCAGCGCGGGCTCCTTACGAGGCTCTTTATCGCGATTTTACCTGGTCTATCCCTGAACGCTTCAATATCGGGCGTGCCGTCAGCGACGCCTGGGCGCAGCGGGAGCCGGAGCGGGTCTGCCTTGAGCACTTCAGCCCTGACGGTCAGCATCAGACGATGACCTATGGCGAACTGGCCACGCGGTCGTCAGCCTTTGCGGCCAGCCTGCAGCGTCTGGGTATCGGGCGCGGCGATCGGGTGGCCTTGCTGCTGCCCCAGTGTTTCGAGACGGTGATCGCTCATCTGGCGATCTACAAGCTTGGCGCCGTGGCTCTGCCGATGGCCCTGCTGTTCGGGGTGGAAGCGCTGCAGTATAGGCTGGGTGTCGCCCAGGCCACGGCCATCGTCACCAATGATTTCGGCCTGTCGCGCATTCTGGAGATCCGGGAAAAGCTGCCGTCTCTGCACCACATCATTTCGATCGACAGGGCCGAAGGCGCCGTCCTGTCCTTCCATGATCTGGCTGAAGGCGATGCGGCTGCTTTTGTCGGCGCCGATACAGGCCCGGACGATCCGGCGCTGATGATCTTCACCTCCGGGACAACAGGCGCGCCGAAAGGCGCCTTGCACGGACACCGGGTGCTGGCCGGCCATATTCCGGGCTTTCAACTCGCCCATGATTTCCTGCCGCAGGCCGGCGACAAGATCTGGACGCCGTCGGACTGGGCCTGGGCCGGCGGATTGCTGAATGCCCTGTTGCCGGCGCTGCTGCTGGGCGTGCCCGTGGTCTCGTCGCCGGCGCAGAAATTCGATCCGCAGATGGCGTTCCGCATCATGGCAGAAATGAAGGTGCGCAATGCCTTCATTCCGCCAACTGCGCTCAGGCTGCTGAAGGCCGTGGAGCGGCCGCGCGACGCTTACGACCTCGTCCTGCGCAGCATAGGCTCGGCAGGGGAATCCCTTGGACGCGAAACCTACGAATGGGTGAAATCGGCGCTTGGCATCGTGCCCAACGAATTCTACGGCCAGACGGAGTGCAATTTCGTTCTGTCCTCGGCCGCAAGGCTCGGTGTGACAAAGGCAGGCGCGATCGGCAAGGCGGTGCCCGGGCATCGGGTGGCGATCATCAACGACAAGGGCGAGTGCCTGCCGCCCGGAACGATCGGCCAGGTGGCGATCGCCCGGCCGGATCCGGTGATGTTCCTGGAATATTGGCAGGACCCAATCGCCACCGCTGCCAAGTTCGTCGGCGACTGGATGCTGACCGGCGATCTTGGCCGACAGGATCGCGAGGGTTATGTCGAATTCTTCGGACGCGACGACGACGTGATCACGTCGTCGGGCTATCGCATCGGCCCGGCGGAAATCGAGGATTGCCTGAGCGGCCATCCCGCGGTTCGGCTTGCGGCAGCGATCGGCAAGCCGGATCCCCTGCGCACCGAAATCGTCAAGGCCTATGTCGTGCTGGCGGACGGATTTTCGGCAAGTGCTGCCCTTGCGGCCGAGATCAGCGACTGGGTCAAGCAGCGGCTCTCCATGCACGAATATCCGCGGGAGGTCGCCTTCATCGACGATATGCCGCTGACGACCAGCGGCAAGGTGATCCGACGCATTCTCAGAGACCGGGAGATCGCGGCCGCAGCCGCTGCGTGAGCCAGGCTTCGCCCAACCCCGGGATTTCAGCCGTCGTGAACCCGCTTTGACAGGATCTTGTCGCGCAGGATGCGGGCGATATTGCGGGTGTTGCGGTACATGTGCAGCTGGGCTGCAGCCTGGCGAACGTCGCGGTCCGAGTTGCGCGTCAGTCCGATGACCAGAGTGCCCATTTCTTCCCTTTCCCGCCACAGCCGGCTCATGATCGGATGATCCGGAACGCCGCAGGAATCGGTGCGGACGATATTGGCGTCGTCGAGATGCCATTCGGTCAGCCGGGCGGTCAGCAGCTTGCCGGGCGAGAATTTGGAATAGCGTTCATCATAGGCCGTCTTCCAGGTATAGGCCTCGCCCCCCATGACAAAGACGATCATCGATGCGATGGCGCGACCGTCGAGGTCGAGCGTGTGGATGCGTACCGCATCGGCTTCGGCAAGATTGGTGATGGCTTCGCGGGCGAAGGCGGCCCGATAGCGGTCCATCACCATGGCGGTCCGCTTGCGTCCCTTCCAGCCGCTTGCTTCCAGCGCCAGGAATTCTTCGGTTCTGGTGCGGATATCGTCCGGCTGGCGGGCGACGTTATAGGTCAGTGTCCCGACTTCGCCGAGATTGCGCGATTGCCGGCGCATCTCGCGCAAATGGGATTTCGAGACTGAGGCCCGAAGATAGGTCTCGCCATCCTCATGGCTTTCCAGCATCGGCCGGGCAAAGCTGTTGGTGACGGTCAGCGGCAGATCGCGGCCGATGGCAAGGGCGCGGAGCAACTGGGCGAAAGGGCCGTTCAGCCGCAGGTCCGGCAGAACCAGCACGCCGGGCAGCTTGGCATCGCGCAGCGAAAGGCCTTCTAGCAGGTTGTCGATCGTCTCGGCGGCATCCTCCGCATCGACCAGAGGCGTGCCCAGCGGTCCGAAGGGATTGGACCAGACCCTGATGATCGACGGGCCGACGGAGAAGCCGGGTTTTTCGATCGAAAACGGCATCAGCAGGCGGATGCGGCTCTTGTCGCCGCGGTCGTCGCGGATCAGCGCTATGCGGACCTGCCGCTCGTCGAGGCGCGGTATGGCGGGGGTCAGAAACCGGCTTGAGAAGAAGACATTGGATTCCATCGCCCGATTGGTGAGGAAATCGAGTTCCTGTTCCAGATCATAGCCGGCGTCGCGAGGATAGAGGCTGAGATGTCGCCCGGGCCGGCCGATGGCGATCTGCACGTCGGCAACGGGCCGCCCATGGCGGGCGGTCGCCAGGGCGTCCACCATCCGGTTGGCATTGCTGTTCATGCTTTCGTTATAGATGGGCGGTTGGGCCATTGTCAGCCAGCCTTCTTCTTGTCGAGGATGGACAGTGGATCGGCGAAGGCAAACAGCACGATGCCAAGCGACCAACGGACTGCAACATGCAGCAGCAGTGCCTCCACCATCATTGCCACGGCTGTGGCAAGAGCGGCGCCCTGAAGACCGTAAAGCGGAATCAGGGTAATGTTGAGACCGATATTGGCGGTCAGCGCCCCGACATAAAGCAGGACGCAGAGCTGCTGCTTCCCGGCCATGGTCAGCAGCACTTCGCCGGGGCCGACCAGAGCTTTTGAAAGGCTGCCGGCAAACAGGATCGCCATAATGCTGTAGCCGGCGGTAAATGTCGGGCCGAAGAGCGAGAGCAGCAGGTTGCCGGCCGCCAGGACCGACAGGCCGACCAGAAGCGATGGCCAGAAGCTCCAGCGGGCGGTCTGGCCGGCAAAGGCGGCCAGCGGCCGCAGGTCTCTCTCGTCCATCATGGCCGAAAAGCGCGGCGCGGCCGCGGCCTTGACGGCGAAATAAACGAATTGCACCAGTGCCATGGTCTTGGCTGCGGCGAAGTAGATCGCCACCTGATCCGGCTCCAGATAGAAGCCGACGACCACCACATCCGAATTGGTCAGCAGGAAGCCGAACCCCTCGATCAGGAAGATCGGAATGGCCACCCGGAACCAGGCGAAGAAGTCGATCTTGCGGGGGCCCGGCTCATAGCGCCCGTTCATGCGCCAGCTGACCGTCGCGAATTGGGCCAGCGTCGTCACATAGGTGGCGAGCAGGGCGGCCTGCATGGCGGTGGTCGCCGTATGCGGCGCGCCAAAGGCGACGGCGATCAGCATGAAGCCGAGGATCAGCGTCGGGCGCACCAGATAGGTGGGGCTCAAGGCCGCGATCGGCCAGCTATTGGCTCGCGCCGTGCCGTCCAGCACGTCGCCCAGCGCAATCATCGGCAGGGCGACCAGGCCCAGAAACAGGGGAATGAGATAGTAGCCCTCGATCCGGTCGCCGAAAAAATGCAGGCTCAAAAGACCGATGCCCGCCAGCAGGCTCGCGGATGTCATGGCGAAGATGCGCGCGGTCGCGGTCAGGCCGCGGATCTCGTCCGGCTCGTTGCGGGCGTGATATTGCGGCAGGAAACGAATGACCGTCGAATGAAAGCCGAGGCAAGAGAGATTGCCGAACAGAACGACCAGAACCCAGACGAAGACGAAGATCCCGTATTCGAACTCGCCCATAATGCGGGCCTGGATGATCTGGGAAAAGAAGGCGATGGCGGCGCTGATGACGCGGATGGCAAAGGCAATCAGGGCCATGCGCTGGGCGCGGGAGACCTCGTCCTGTCGTGCCAGCGTTTCGGCCAGCCTGCGAATTGCGGGATGCAGGCCGGGTGGCAGGATTCTCTCCGCTGTCTGGACAACCGCCATTATCGACACGCACAGCTCACTGATGACGCAAGAACACAAGGCGCAGTCTTGTCAGATCAGGGTTAAGAAACGGTTCCCCTGGCTAGGTGCAGTTTAATGTCTGGCCCGGCGCCGGTCGATCGGCGAGGGCGGGTTGCGGGGCCGAGTTGTGGCCCCGCCCGTCATCAATAGGCGCCGTGGCAGTGCTTGAACCTCTTGCCGGATCCGCAGGGGCAGACCTCGTTGCGGCCGACCTTGCCCCAGGTCGATATGTCGTTGGGATCGCGGTTTTCCGGCGGGACATAGGCGGTCGGCTGGTCGGCGTCCGCGGCGAACTCGTCCTCGCCGGTGGTCGCATCGACGTGATGGGCCTCCATCTCAGGCAGGCTTGGTGGTGGCGAGGCCTCGCGCACCAGTTCTACGCGCATCATCTGGGCGGTTACGGCTTCGCGCAGGTTGGCCAGAAGCGCCTGGAACAGCTCGAAGGCCTCGGATTTGTATTCCTGCAACGGGTCGCGCTGGGCATAGCCGCGGAAACCAACGACGGAGCGCAGATGATCGAGATTGACGATATGTTCGCGCCACAGGTTGTCGATGGTCTGCAGCACGACCGAACGTTCGACATAGGTCATGATCTCGGGGCCGAAACGCTCTGCCTTGTCGGCGACGACATTGTCGGCGGCGGTCTTGATGCGCGCCAGGAAATCGCCTTCGGCGATGCCCTCTTCCAGGGCCCATTCCTCGACCGGCAGATCGAGGTTTAGCGTGTTGGCAAGAGCGATCTTCAGGCCCTTGACGTCCCACTGTTCGGCATAGGCGCGTTCGGGAATATGGGTACGGACCATCGTGTCGATGACTTCGTCGCGCATATCGGCGACGGTATCGCCAATATCGGTCATATCCATCAGTTCGATGCGCTGCTCGAAGATCACCTTGCGCTGATCGTTGAGAACGTCATCGTATTTCAGCAGGTTTTTGCGGATATCGAAGTTTCTAGCCTCGACCTTCTTCTGGGCCCGCTCCAGCGCCTTGTTGATCCAGGGATGAACGATCGCTTCGTTCTCCTTGAGGCCGAGCTTCTTCAACATCCCGTCCATGCGGTCGGAGCCGAAGATCCGCATCAGGTCGTCCTGCAGCGACAGATAGAATTTCGAGCGGCCCGGGTCGCCCTGACGGCCGGAACGGCCGCGCAGCTGGTTGTCGATGCGGCGGCTTTCATGGCGTTCGCTGGCGATCACATAGAGTCCGCCGGCGTCGAGCGCCACCTGCTTCAGACGCTGGACCTCGACCTTGATGGCCGCTTCCTTGGCGTCGCGCTCTGGACCGGCCTCCAACTCGCCGAGCTCGCGCTCGATGCGCATCTCGAGGTTGCCGCCCAACTGGATGTCGGTACCGCGACCGGCCATGTTGGTGGCGATGGTGACGGAGCCCGGCACGCCGGCCTGGCTGACGATATAGGCTTCCTGTTCGTGGTAGCGGGCGTTCAGCACCTGGAACTCGCCGAAGCCGGATTGCTTGAGCATGGTGGCAAGAAGTTCGGACTTTTCGATCGATGTGGTGCCCACCAGTACGGGCTGGCTGCGGGAATGGGCATCCTTGATCTCGGCGATGATCGCCTTGAACTTTTCCTCGAAGGTCCGGTAGACCTCGTCATCCTCGTCGATACGCTGGATCGGCAGGTTGGTCGGCACTTCGATGACATCGAGGCCGTAAATGTTGGAGAATTCTTCCGCTTCTGTCGAGGCGGTGCCGGTCATGCCGGCAAGCTTGCCGTACATGCGGAAATAGTTCTGGAAGGTGATCGAGGCCAGCGTCTGATTTTCCGGCTGGATCGTTACCTGTTCCTTGGCTTCGAGCGCCTGATGCTGGCCTTCGGAGTAACGACGGCCCGGCATCATGCGCCCGGTGAATTCGTCGATGATGACGATCTCGTCGTTGCGGACGATGTAATCCTTGTCGCGCGAAAACAGCTTGTGGGCCTTCAGGGCGTTGTTGATGTGGTGAACGATGGCGACGTTTTCCACGTCGTAAAGCGAGACGCCCTTGAGCAGGTTGGCCTCGCGCAGCAGGTTTTCGAGCTTTTCCGTGCCGACTTCGGAAAAGTTGGCGGAGCGCTGCTTCTCGTCGATCTCGTAGTCATCCGCCGTCAGCAGCGGAATGTAGGCGTCGATGGTTGTGTAGAGGTCGGAACGGTCATCCAGCGGACCGGAAATGATCAGCGGCGTACGCGCCTCGTCAACCAGGATCGAGTCCACTTCGTCGACGATCGCGTAGTTGTGGCCGCGCTGGACCATCTGGCCGCGCTCATACTTCATGTTGTCGCGCAGATAATCGAAGCCGAGCTCGTTGTTGGTCGCATAGGTGATGTCGCAGGCATAGGCGGCGCGGCGTTCCTCGTCGGACATGCCGTGCACGATGACACCGGTCGTCAGCCCGAGGAAGTTGTAGAGCTTGGCCATGGTCGAGGAGTCGCGCTTGGCGAGGTAGTCGTTGACGGTGACGACGTGCACACCCTTGCCCGACAGGGCGTTCAGGTACACTGCCAGCGTTGCGACCAGTGTCTTGCCTTCGCCGGTCTTCATTTCGGCGATGGCATTCTCATGCAGGATCATAGCGCCGACGAGCTGCACATCGAAGGGCCTGAGGCCCAGCGTGCGGCGGGCTGCCTCGCGGGCGACCGCAAAGGCCGGCACCAGGAGGTCATCCAGCGACTTGCCGTCGGCAACCTGTTGCCGGAACTCAATGGTCTTGGCGGCGAGCGCCGCGTCGTCCAGAGCCTGCATGCTGTCTTCGAGCGCCTTGATCGCGGCGACTTTCGGTTGGTGAGACCGAATGCGGCGATCGTTCGACGAGCCGAACAACTTGCGGGCGATACCACCAAGACTGACCATTTCAATGGTCCTTTCTGAAATCCATGACACAAAGTCCACGCCGGTTTTGACGATCCGTTTCGTCAAAATGGCGTGTCGCGTCCGGAAACTACTCTGGACGCGAGGTTGCGTGACAGATAAGAGGGGGGTCGAATTATGTCAACGGGACAGGTCGATGCACAAGCGCCACAATCCGGTGCTTATGAAGATTTTCGCCCGATTTCTTGGGTTTCCATCGGCATTCCATCCGAAAGGTTCTTTCATGTTGCGCTATCATAAACTTGTCCTGGCCGCCTGTGTGGCTCTCGTCGCGCTCGGCACGCCGGCATTTGCCGAAGACGCCGTGGTTGCCAAGGTCGGCGATCTCGAGATCCGCCAGTCCGAACTCGATCTTGCGCTGAGCAATCTCGACCCGCAGTTTGCCCAGATGCCGGACGAGCAGAAGAAGGTCGCCGCACTGTCCGGCGCCATCGACGTCAAGCTTTTGGCCGGTAACGCCATCAGCGAAGGCATGAAGGACGATCCGGCCTATCAGCAGCGCATGCAGTTCATTGCCGATCGCGAGCTTCACAATGCCTTCTTCAAGAAGCATGTCGTCGACGCGGTCAGCGATGCCGATGTCAAGGCACGCTACGACAAGGAAATCGCATCCCTTCCCAAGGAAGAGGAAGTGCGGGCCCGCCATATCCTGGTGAAGACCGAGGAAGAGGCCAAGGCGATCATTGCCGAACTGGACGCCGGCAAGGACTTCATCGAACTGGCCAAGGAAAAGTCGACCGACCCGAACAAGTCGGAAGGCGGCGACCTCGGCTATTTCAGCAAGGGCCGCATGGTGCCCGAGTTCGAAGCGGCCGCCCTTGCCATGGATGTCGGCACCTATTCCAAGGTACCGGTTGCCACGCAGTTCGGCTTCCACGTCATCAAGGTCGAGGATAAGCGCGTCGCGCCGGCACCGGCTTTCGAGGAAGTCGGCCAGCAGGTTCGCCAGTTGGTGATGCGCGACAAGTATCTGGAGCTGATCGAAGCAGCCAAGGCGAAGGCCAAGATCGACATTCTCGATCCGACCCTGAAGCAGGGCTACGAGCAGATCAACAAGCAACCCTAATCGGTCCCGGGCTCGCGCATGTCGCGAGCCCTTCCACTTCAGGCAGTCACCATGTCCGCAACCGTTTCTCCGCTTGCTCCGAAATCCTATGCCGAAATGCCGGTTATCCGCGGTTTGCGGATGGCGACGGCTGCGGCCGGCATCAAATACAAGAACCGCACCGATGTGCTGTTGATGGCCTTCGACACGCCCGCCAGCGTCGCCGGCGTGTTCACCCGTTCCAAATGCCCGTCGGCTCCGGTCGATTTCTGCCGCAGCAATCTCAGCCATGGCGTGGCGCGCGGCGTCGTGGTCAATTCGGGCAATGCCAATGCGTTTACCGGCCTCAAGGGCAGGGCGGCGACCGAGCTGACGGCGAAATCCGCGGCTGAGGCGCTTGGCTGCAGCGAGCAGGAAATCTACCTCGCTTCGACCGGCGTGATTGGCGAGCCGCTGGATGCCAGCAAATTTGCCGGCGTACTCGGCACCATGGCGACGGATGCGACCGGCGATTTCTGGCTGGAAGCCGCCAAGGCGATCATGACCACGGACACCTATCCGAAGGTCGCAACCCGCAGCGCCGATATCGACGGCGTCAAGGTGACGATCAACGGCATTGCCAAGGGCGCCGGCATGATTGCGCCCGACATGGCAACGATGCTGTCTTTCGTTGCAACCGATGCGGATATTGCGGCTCCGGCCCTGCAGGCCCTGCTGTCGGAGGGCGTCGGCCCGACATTCAATTCGGTGACGGTCGATAGCGATACGTCGACCTCCGACACGCTGATGCTGTTTGCCACCGGCGCTGCTGCAGCCGATGGCCAGGTCAAGGTCGAGCATGCGGACGATCCCAGGCTTGCCGGGTTCAAGACGGCGCTCAATGCCGTTTTGAAGGATCTGGCGCTGCAGGTGGTGCGCGACGGCGAGGGGGCGCGCAAGATGGTGGCGGTCACCGTGACCGGCGCTGAAAGCGACGTTGCCGCCAAGCGGATCGCCCTGTCGATCGCCAATTCGCCGCTGGTCAAGACGGCTGTTGCCGGCGAAGACGCCAATTGGGGCCGTGTCGTCATGGCGGTCGGAAAGTCCGGCGAAATGGCCGATCGCGACCTGCTGGCGATCTGGTTCGGAGATGTGCGAGTCGCCGTCAATGGCGAGCGCGATCCGGATTATTCCGAGGCGGCAACCACTGCCGTTATGAAGGAACAGGATATCGCCGTGAAGGTCGATATCGGACTTGGGCAAGGGACCGCTACGGTCTGGACCTGCGACCTGACCAAGGAATATGTCGCCATCAATGGCGATTATCGGAGTTGAGCCTCGCAATGCAGAGCATTCTGCCAACCCAGAACCTGCCGCTTGTCCGCCGGCTGGAGGCCGTCGGATTTCGCGCCTGGCCGGCCGCGTCGGTGCAGTATGACGGCAGCTGGCAGATCCGGCTGACGGGTGGCCATCCTTCAAAACGGCTCAATTGCCTGGTCGCGCTCGATCCTTCGGATTCGCGTGACATTGCCATTCGCGTGGAAAAAGCGGCCCGCAAATTCGAATCCTATGGCCGTCCGGTGATTTTTCGGGAGACGCCGCTGGCGCCGCGGCCGCTGGTCGAGATGCTTGCGGCGGAGGGCTGGGAACGCTTCGAGGAGGTCATCGTCAAGACGCTCGACCTTTCACAGCTTGAGCTGCCGGATACGCTCGACCATCTGCCGAGCCACGATGTCGGCCGGTTCGTCGATGCCTGCCTGCGGCTGGAGAGCGACGATCCGGTGATGAAGCCGGCCCTGGCCGAGATCCTGACGGCGATCAAGCCGCCGACCGGTCTCTTCCTGATGGAGGAGCCGAATGACGGGCCGGTTGCGGCAACCTTGTGCGTCCAGGACAACGATCTTGCCGGCATCATGCTGCTGGCGGTTGCCGAGGAATGCCGAGGACGGGGCATTGGCCTGGAAATCCTGTCATCGGCCTTGCGATGGGCCCGCATGCGCGGCGCCCGCACAGCCTGGCTGCAGGTGGTCGCCGACAATACGGCCGCCCTGGCGCTCTACGACAAGCTCGGCTTCCAGGAAGCCTATCGCTATTGTTACTGGCGCAAGGAGCCGAAGCCGTGAGCGAACAGGTCCGCCCGATCCTGCTGGTCGCAGCTTGTGCGCTTATCGACACGGACGGGCGCATTCTTCTGGCGCAGAGACCGGAAGGCAAGTCTTTGGCCGGGCTCTGGGAATTCCCTGGTGGCAAGGTCGAGCCGGGCGAAACACCGGAGGAGACGCTGGTGCGCGAACTTGAAGAGGAGTTGGGGATCGTCACCCAGGTGCCGTGCCTGGCGCCGCTGACCTTTGCCAGCCACACCTACGAGACTTTTCACCTGCTGATGCCGCTGTTCGTCTGCCGTCGCTTTGAGGGCATTCCGCACGGTCGCGAGGGCCAGGCGCTGAAATGGGTCAAGCCGCAGGCACTGCGACAATATCCGATGCCGCCGGCCGATGAGCCGTTGATCCCATTTCTGCAGGATCTTCTTTAGCTCTATTTGTTTATACCGTCATATTAACAGTACGTTAATCACCATCAGTCAAAGATCATCAAAGCTCATGCGTGTAGGCATGGTATGAGGATTGTGATGGCGGACGAAGATTTCTGGAAGGCAGTTCGGCTGCGGGACAGCGCTTCCAACAAATCCGGAAAAACGGGTGTACTGAATATCGCGCTGCTGTTCGGCACTGCGGTCATCGCGCTGACGCTTGTTCTGACGCCCATGCTGGCCGGCAACCCGGACAAGAAGCGGCTGGCGTTTAGCCCTGACCAACTCGACATGTTGACGACCGGCTCAATCGCACCCGCGGAGGGCGGCAAACGTTACACGATCCGCCGCAGCGTGCTGCAGGACATGCCGGGCTCTGTCTGTATCGTGGATGGCTACGGCGTCGGGAGCGGCTGCTAAGGATTGAATTCTATTGTTTTGGGCTGGTCTTCAGCCGCCCATTCTCACCGGAGATGAAGTATGCGCCTGCTGAGATCCTTTGTCGCCGATTTGAGGGGCGCGACCGCAATCGAATACGGACTGATCGCGGCGATCATGTCCGTTGCCCTGATTTCAGGATATGGTGCCTTCACCGGCGCGCTTGTGAACGTGTTCGACACTGTGAGCAACGAGATCGAGCCCTGAGGGGCAGACGACCGTTACTCATCCCTGTTGCTGGCCCGCGTCGCGAAGCGCGTCGGCGAGCCGCATTTTTGCCGAACCCGGCTTGAGCGGCTTTTGCTGGCTTTCGTGCGGTGCCCATCCCGAAACATAGATGATCGAGAATGTCGCTCGGATCCGGCCATCCGGATCGCTGTAGCGTTGCGCATAGAGTTCGGCTGCCCGCAGAAAGAAGCGGCGGTTGACCGGCTTGCGGCTGCGTCCCACCAACGGATTGGCCATGCCCATGGCCCTGAGGTCCCGCATCAGGGGAAACAGCGAATCATATCGCACCGAATAATCCTCGACATCGACCACCGGCAGGGCAAAGCCTGCCCGCTGCAGCAGCCCGCCGATGTCCCGGACATCGGCGAAGGGGATGACGCGCGGACTTGCACCCCCGGTCAGTTCGATCTCGGTCGAGAGGAGAACGTCCCGCAGTTCTCCCAGGGTGCCGGCGCCTGGGACGGCGGCAAACAGAAGGCCGTCCGGTTTCAAGGCCCGGCGCATCTGGATGAGGGCGCCGGTCGCGTCATTGGTGACATGCAGCGCAAGAGGCGACAGGATCAGGTTTGTCGATTGTTCGGCAAGCGGCAGGACTTCCAGCTGTGCCTCGATGAAGGGAAAGGCAGCATCAGCAAAATCGGTACTCATCTCGACGCGCGTCAGGGCATCGATCTTGCCGGTTGCCAGGCACTGCCGAGCCGCACTTCCCGTTGCGCCATGCAGTTCCACGGCCGTTTCGAACCGACGGTCGACGACGGCAAGCCGGTCGGCCATCTCGCGCCCGACGATATCGAGCAGGAAGGCGGCCTGCGCATCGGCTCTTGCCAGGGCGCGGCGCCGATTGCGGGCAATCAGGTCCTGATCGAAGAGGGGTTCCATGGAAGGGCTCCGACTGAAAGTTTGGATCGCAAAGGCGCCGGTATGGGGCTAATGTCAACCACATGGCGCTTGAAGACGCAGAAAGCAAGGCCGGCAACGGCCCATCAAAGCTGCTGGGGATGATCCGGCTGGCCGGGCTTTTGCGCGACATCGTCTATCCGCCGGCATGCTCTGGATGTGGTATGAGGACCGCGCGCCAAGGTGGTCTGTGTGTGACATGCTGGTGCTCGGTCCGTTTCATCGACCGGCCTTACTGCGAGGTGCTGGGCCTGCCGTTCTCCTACGATCCGGGGCCGGGAATGCTCTGCGCCGAGGCGATCGCCCATCCGCCGGTGTTTGACCGGCTACGCTCTGTGGCGGTGCATGACGGTGTGGCGCGCGACCTTGTCCATAGCCTCAAATACAGCGATCGAACCGACCTTGCGCCAATGATGGCAGGCTGGATGCTGCGGGCCGGTCAGGCGGACATTGCGGCATGCGATGCCATCCTTGCGGTGCCGCTGCATCCGTTGCGTCTCATCCAGCGCAAGTTCAACCAGTCGGCCGAACTCGGTCGCCATCTGGCACGCCAAGCCGGCAAGCCGTTTCTGCCGGCGACGCTTCTGCGCGTCAAGCGAACCGCCCAGCAGGTCGGTCTCAGTGCCAACGCCCGCGAGGACAATGTGCGGGGCGCCTTCCGCGTCGCCGAGCGGCGGCAGTCCGATGTCTTCGGCAGGCGGCTGGTGCTGGTCGACGATGTCTACACGACCGGCGCCACCGTGACGGCAGCGACCAGGGCGCTGAAGCGGGCGGGGGCGGCCGATGTCACGGTTTTGACCTTTGCAAGGGCCATTGCCGGCCCTATATAACGATAGAGATATCAAGGCGTTTCGCGGTTGCGAAATGAGACCACGACGGAGATGACCATGGTGCCGGTGACCATCTATACACGGCAGTTCTGCGGATATTGCGCCCGCGCCAAGCAGCTTCTGCAAGGCAAGGGTGTGGACTATGTCGAGCACGATGCGACCGGCAATGCGGACCTGCGCCAGGAAATGATCGCCAAGGCGGGCGGCCAGTCGACCTTTCCGCAGATCTTCATTGGCGCAACCCATGTCGGCGGGTGCGACGATCTGCACGCGCTGGAGCGCGCCGGCAAGCTGGACGCAATGCTCGCAGCGGAGTGAGGAGGACCGGGATGGCAATCAAGGTCGCAGCCGTTCAGATGTGTTCGGGCGTGGACCCGGACAAAAATGCGGCCAGCATGGCGCGCCTGGTGCGCGACGCTGCCGGTCAGGGTGCGATCTATGTGCAGACGCCGGAAATGACCGGCGCGATCCAGAAGGATCGAAAAGGCCTGATGGCCATTCTGCGCGACGAACAGAATGACGTCATCGTCAAGGCGGCGAGCGAGCTTGCTGGGGAGCTGAAGATCCATCTTCATGTCGGCTCGACCGCCATCGCGCTTGATGACGGCAAGATTGCCAATCGCGGCTTTCTGTTCGGCCCTTCCGGCGAGAAGATCTGCAGTTACGACAAGATCCACATGTTCGACGTGGATCTCGACAATGGCGAGAGCTGGCGCGAAAGTTCGGTCTACCGGCCGGGCGCTGAGGCAAGGGTGGTTGATCTGCCGTTTGCCAAACTCGGGTTTGCCATCTGCTACGACGTCCGGTTCCCGGCGCTGTTTCGCGCCGAGGCCGTGGCTGGCGTGCAAATCCTGACGGTTCCGGCAGCGTTTACCCGCCAGACCGGCGAGGCCCATTGGGAAATTCTGTTGCGGGCGCGTGCCATCGAGAACGGCGCATTCCTGATTGCCGCAGCGCAGGCCGGCCAGCATGAGGACGGGCGCGAGACGTTCGGCCATTCGATGATCATCGACCCCTGGGGCAAGATACTGGCTTCGGCCGGCGGGACCGGCGAGGCCGTCGTTTTGGCAGAGCTTGATTTGGCGGCCGTCAAGGCGGCGCGCGACAAGGTGCCGAACCTCAAAAACGCCCGTGATTTCACTCTGGACGTTCTGCCGGTCCTTGCAAAGGGAGGTGTGACAGTTTGATCCGTTATGCGCTGACCTGCGACAATGGGCATGCTTTCGAGGGTTGGTTTGCCAAGAGCGACGATTTCGATAGTCAGAAGGCGATGGGCTTTCTGACCTGTCCGAGCTGTGGCTCTGTTGATGTCGGAAAATCGCTGATGGCGCCTTCTGTGGCAACCGGGCGCCAGAAGGATGTGATTCACGCGCTTGCCATCGAACAGGCCCAGAAAAATGCCATCGCTAAAATGAAACAAGCGATCGCTTCGATCAAGGCCAATAGCGAAGATGTGGGCGAACGGTTTCCGGAAGAGGCGCGCAAGATCCACTATGGCGAGGCTGATGCGCGCGGCATCATCGGCCAGGCGTCACCCAGCGAGGTCAAGGCGCTTGTCGACGAAGGCATCGATATCGCACCCATTCCGGTTCTGCCGGACGACGTTCACTGACCCTGAAGCTTGGCGTCCGACCAGACCTTGGTCGTCAGCCTTTGAAACCGCCATTATCGAGAAAAGCCTGTTCCTCAGGCGTGGTCTGCCGGCCAAGCGCCTTGTTACGGTGCGGGAAGCGGCCGAAACGGGCGATGATCTCGTGATGTTCCTCAGCCCAGCGCAGGCTTTCGGTGTCACCCGTCGCTTCGCAATGGGCCTTGCACAGCGCCATGCAGCGTTCCTGGTCGGCCAATGTCTCCGAATGCTCGAAGGGCAGGTAGAAAAACGGACGCAGGGCGGGCTCCACGGCGCCGTCGAATCCGGCTTCCAAAGATTTTGCGGCAATGAACCGGGCCAGGCCGTCCGTTGCATAGGAATGAGCGCTGCCGCGGTAAAGATTGCGCGGAAACTGATCGAGCAGCAAAAGCAGCGCCAGACTTCCTTGCGCCGTCGTCTCCCAGACGGCGTAATCGCCGCGGGAGGCTGCGAGGTGATCGACCGCAAACAGAGCGGCGATCTCCGTATCAAAAGCGTCGTCCTTGCCGAACCATTTCTTCGGACCGTGCCGCAGCCAGAACGCGATGATGTCGGCAGGAGCGGTCATGCCGTTTGCCCTGTTGCCGCTGGCCTGCGGGTCAGCATCATGTAATTGACGTCGGTATCGGGCGACAGGTTCCACTGGTTCTGCAGCGGATTGAAGAACACGCCGATACGCTCGACCACTTCCATGCCGCTTTTCGTGACCGGCGCTTCCAACTCTTCCGGCCGCACCAGTTTTTCATATTGATGGGTGCCGCGCGGCAGCCAGCGCAGCAGGTATTCGGCACCGACGATGGCCAGGGCGGCCGCCTTGAAGGTGCGGTTGATGGTGGAAATCAGCATCATGCCGCCAGGGCGGACCATCGACGCGCAGGTCGAGATGAAGAACTCCACGTCGGCGACATGTTCGACGACTTCCATGTTGAGGACAATGTCAAAGGTCTCACCGGCGGCAGCCAGGGCCTCGGCGGTGACGGCGCGGTAGTCGACCGTCACGCCGGTCTGCTCAGCATGGGTTCGGGCAATTCCGATATTGCGCTCGGAGGCATCGGCGCCGAGCACGTTCGCGCCCATTTTGGCGATGGGTTCGGACAGCAGCCCGCCGCCGCAGCCGATGTCGAGAATGCGCAAGCCCTCAAGCGGCCTGTGCACTTTGGCATCGCGTGCGAAATTCTCGGCCGCCTTGTCGCGAATATAGGCCAGACGAACCGGATTGATCTTGTGCAGCGGACGGAATTTACCGGTCGGATCCCACCATTCCGCCGCCATTGCGGAAAAGCGATCGACTTCGCTCTGGTCGATCGTGCTGCGCACTTGTTCGCTCATGGTCCGGCCTCCGGGAAAGGGATGTCGCTTTCAAGTCGGACGATCGGCCTGCAAAGTCAAGGCTTGGCCGGAGAAGCGACACACTGTCACGGCAGGGCTGCTTCAGGAAATTGACCGTTGCCGTGCCGCTGCCGCAATTGCGGAACAACGTGGGTTTTCAAACGTTAAAACGATAAGGGCAAAAAAGCCCACGGACAGGGACGTTTTTGGAGAGACACTGATGAGGAAGCTATATCTATCGGCTGCAATTGCCCTGGCGGCGATTGCAGCGCCAGCGGTTGCGAGTGCCGCAACCGCTTATGCCACCGCGAACGTCAACATGCGATCGGGACCCAGCACAGAATATCCGCCTATTCTGGTTGTGCCGGCCAGCAGCCCTATTGAAATCTACGGCTGCCTGTCTGCCGCGAACTGGTGCGACGTTGCCTATGGCAGCTACCGCGGCTGGATCTCGGGCAGCTATCTTCAGACCACCTATTCGCAGCAGCGGATCTATGTCGGACCACAATATTATGAGCCCTTGGGCATTCCGACCGTGACCTTCAGCATCGATAGCTATTGGGATCGCCACTATCGCAGCCGTGACTTCTATCGCGATCGTGATCGCTGGCGCGAGCCGGCGGGACGAGATCGGGATCGCCGAATTTACGTCCAGCCGGATCGCGTTGAAAGAGATGACAACCGTCGGCCGCCACGTGTCGATAATCGCAATGACAGGCCGGATCCACGCCCTCGTCCGTCGCAGGCCGACCGCGAGGATAACCGTCCGGTCGTGAATCAGCGTCCGCCCAGGGCAGATAGCAACGACAATCGTCGTCCGCCGAGGGCTGACAGTGATAATCGCCGTCCGCCCAGAGCTGACAGTGATAACCGCCGTCCGCCCAGAGCGGATAGCAATGATCGTCCCGCCCGTTCGGAACGCAATGTGCGAAACACAAATAAGGAACGCCTCGATAACCAGGACAACGGGCGCGCATGCCCGCCCGGTGACCAGCGATGTGTTCGTCCGCGTCCATAAATCCACTTGAGCAGGGGCCGCCATTTGCGGCCCCTTTTTTTGTCCGGCAGTGCCATCGTCTTCGTGCGACAGCTTCTTGAAAATCAAATGACCTCACGCCGTTCAGCAACGCGCGGCCATTGAACTTGTCCGGGGTTTTCGATAAGAGACCGCAACCTTGCTTCCGGTTTTTGCGGAAGTGTGTTTCTTTCGGCGCCGGCAAGGCGCCACAGCGGTTTGCATCGGTAAGGCCATGGCTCGCATTGTGATGAAATTCGGCGGCACGTCCGTCGCCAATCTTGACCGCATTCATAACGTGGCCCGACATGTGAAACGCGAGGTCGATGCCGGCCACGAAGTTGCGGTGGTGGTTTCGGCGATGTCGGGCAAGACCAACGAGCTGGTCGACTGGGTCCAGACGATGCCAAAGGTGGCGGGTGCCGCTTCGCCTTTTTATGATGCCCGCGAATACGATGCCGTGGTTGCGTCCGGCGAGCAGGTGACATCGGGCCTGTTGGCGATTGCGCTGCAGTCGCTTGGTATCAATGCCCGGTCCTGGCAGGGCTGGCAGATCCCCATTAAAACAGACAGTGCCCATGGTGCGGCGCGCATCATG
Source organism: Rhizobium sp. CG5 (assembly GCF_023701945.1). GTDB lineage: Bacteria > Pseudomonadota > Alphaproteobacteria > Rhizobiales > Rhizobiaceae > Allorhizobium. Next base: position 11,781 of record NZ_JABAEF010000010.1, on the reverse strand, counting down.
GACATCGACGGCAGCGACATCATCCGCCGCATGGGCGAGGGTCAGGTGGCGGTCGTTGCCGGATTCCAGGGCATCGGTCCCGACAACCGGCTGGCAACGCTCGGACGGGGCGGCTCGGACACGTCGGCGGTGGCGATCGCTGCGGCCGTCAAGGCCGATCGCTGCGATATCTATACCGACGTTGACGGCGTCTATACGACCGATCCGCGGATCGAACCGAAAGCGCGCCGCCTGAAGAAAGTCGCGTTCGAGGAAATGCTGGAAATGGCGTCGCTCGGCGCCAAGGTGCTGCAGGTGCGTTCCGTCGAGCTTGCGATGGTGCACAAGGTGCGGACCTTCGTGCGATCGAGCTTTGTAGACCCCGATGCGCCGGGCATGGGCGATCTGTTGAACCCGCCCGGTACGTTGATTTGCGATGAGGATGAGATCGTGGAACAGGAAGTTGTGACCGGCATTGCCTATGCCAAGGACGAAGCGCAGATCTCGCTGAGGCGGCTGGCGGACCGGCCGGGCGTTTCCGCGGCGATCTTCGGACCGCTCGCTGAATCCCATATCAATGTCGACATGATCGTGCAGAATATCTCCGAAGACGGAACGCGCACCGACATGACGTTTACGGTCCCCTCCGGTGACGTCGACAAGGCACTCAAAGTGCTGTCCGACAGCAAGGGCCAGATCGGTTACGACGTGGTGCAGAGCGAATCAGGCCTGGTCAAGGTCTCGGTCATTGGTATCGGCATGCGCAGCCATGCTGGCGTGGCTGCCACGGCGTTCCGCGCACTTGCGGAAAAAGGGATCAATATCAAGGCGATCACCACGTCCGAAATCAAGATTTCAATCCTGATTGATGGTCCCTATGCCGAATTGGCGGTCAGGACTTTGCATTCCTGTTACGGCCTCGATAAGAGTTGATACTCGGGTGGTAATTCGCCACCCTTGACAACCGGTGCCGCGGACCTTGTTCCGCTGGCGGGGTTTTGGTTTTTGGGAGCACAGACGGGATGAGAGACCTATCCGCGGGTCCACGCGTCCTCCTCAAACGGTTACGCGAACTGATGGCGGAACCGCTTGAGCCGCAGGAGCGTCTTGACCGCATCGTTCGCCAGATCGCGAGCAATATGGTCGCGGAGGTGTGCTCCGTCTACGTGCTGCGATCCGATGGTGTTCTGGAACTTTACGCAACCGAGGGTTTGAACCCGGACGCGGTGCATCTGGCCCAGTTGAAGATGGGGCAGGGCCTGGTCGGCACGATCGCGGCCAGTGCCCAGTCTCTCAATCTCTCCGATGCCCAGGCTCATCCGGCCTTCCGCTACCTGCCGGAGACCGGCGAAGAAATCTACCATTCCTTCCTTGGTGTTCCCATTTTGAGGGCCGGCCGCAGTTTGGGCGTGCTGGTCGTGCAGAACAAGGCGCAACGCAATTACCGGGAAGACGAACTTGAAGCGCTCGAGACCACGGCCATGGTGCTGGCGGAAATGATCGCGACCGGTGAGCTGAAAAAGATCACCCGGCCGGGGCTTGAGCTTGACCTGACGCGTGCCGTGACCATCGACGGCGACGGCTATAGCGAGGGCATCGGTCTCGGTTACGTGGTGCTGCACGAACCGCGCATCGTCGTCACCAATTTGCTCAACGAGGATGCCGATGCGGAAATAAGGCGGCTGGGCGAAGCGCTCGGATCGCTGCGGCTCTCGATCGACGACATGCTGTCGCGGCGCGAGATTTCGATGGAAGGCGAGCATCGCGAAGTGCTCGAAACCTATCGCATGTTCGCCCATGACCAGGGCTGGGTGCGGCGCATGGAAGAGGCGATCCACAACGGCCTGACGGCCGAGGCTGCGGTCGAGAAGGTCCAGAGCGATACCAAGGCCCGGATGATCCGGCTGACGGACCCTTATCTGCGCGAGCGGATGCACGATTTTGACGACCTGGCCAATCGGCTGCTCAGGCAGTTGACCGGATTTTCGGCGAGCTCTGGCGCCGATGGCTTTCCGGCCGATGCGGTCATTTTCGCCCGCGCCATGGGTGCTGCCGAGCTGCTGGATTATCCGCGCGCCAACATTCGTGGCCTGGTGCTCGAAGAGGGGGCGGTGACCAGCCATGTGGTCATCGTCGCACGGGCCATGGGTATTGCCGTGGTTGGCCAGGCCGCGGGTGCGGTGGCATTTGCGGAAAACGGCGATGCGGCCATCATCGATGGCGACGACGGCAAGGTACATCTGCGGCCGGTGACGGATCTGCAGAAGGCCTATGAGGAAAAAGTCAAGCTCAGGGCCAAGCGTCAGGAGCAGTTCCGCGCCCTGCGCGACGTCGAGCCGGTGACCAAGGATGGCAAACGCATCAAGCTGCAGATGAATGCCGGCCTGCTGGTCGATCTGCCGCAGCTTGCGGAATCGGGAGCCGAAGGCATAGGCCTGTTCCGCACGGAACTGCAGTTCATGATCGCCTCCACCATGCCGAAGGGCGAGGAGCAGGAGAGTTTCTACCGCAGCGTCCTGAAGCAGGCGGGAACGCGGCCGGTCACCTTCCGCACGCTGGACATCGGCGGCGACAAGGTCGTGTCCTATTTCCGCGGCCACGAGGAAGAAAACCCGGCGCTCGGCTGGCGGGCGATCCGGCTTTCGCTCGATCGGCCCGGCCTGCTGCGCACGCAGCTGCGGGCACTGCTGAAAGCGGCGGCCGGCGCGGAGCTCAAGATGATGCTGCCGATGATCACCGAGGTTTCGGAGATCCTGGCGGTGCGCGAGCTGATGCAGAAGGAGGTGCAGCACATCTCCAAATTCGGCCATCAATTGCCGAAGAAGCTGCAGTTCGGCGCGATGCTGGAAGTGCCGGCGCTGATGTGGCAGCTCGATGAGTTGATGGCGGAGGTAGATTTCGTCTCCGTCGGTTCCAACGACCTGTTCCAGTTCTCAATGGCCGTCGACCGCGGCAATGCGCGCGTGTCCGATCGCTTCGATAATCTCGGCCGTCCCTTCCTGAAAATCCTGCGCGATATCGTTCGGGCCGGGGACCGTCATCAGACGCCGGTGACGCTGTGTGGCGAAATGGCGGGCAAGGCCTTGTCGGCGATGGCGCTTCTGGGTCTAGGCTATCGGTCAATCTCGATGTCGCCGACGGCCATCGGCCCGGTCAAGGCCATGCTGTTGGCGCTCGATGTCGACAAGCTGAATGCTGGAATGACCGCCATTCTCGACGATTCCGGCTCGACCGAAAGCGTGCGGGCTTTCCTGGTCCGCTTTGCCGAAGAAAACGGTATTCCCCTTTAACATGCAATGTTCGGAGTAATGGGTGGCGAAGCTTCCTGTCGATAAAATGCGCGAGCTTGAGCGCCGCTTCGGCGAGATCGAGGCGCGCATGGCGGCCGGTCCGGCGTCGGATGTCTATGTCAAGCTGGCCTCGGAATATTCCGAGCTGGAGCCGGTGGTTCGCAAGATCCGCGATTTCCAGCAGGCTGAGAAAGAACGCGACGACCTCAAGGCCATGCTCGGCGACAAGAGCACGGATCGCGACATGCGGGATCTGGCCGAGATGGAACTGCCGGAGCTTGAAACACGGATCGAAGGGCTGGAGAAGGATATCCAGATCCTGCTGCTGCCGAAGGATGCCGCCGACGAGAAGAGCGCCATTCTGGAAATCCGGGCCGGCACCGGCGGTTCGGAAGCCGCGCTCTTTGCCGGCGATCTGTTCCGCATGTACGAGCGCTATGCCGCCGACAAGGGCTGGAAGGTGGAAGTGCTGTCGGCCAGCGAAGGCGATGCCGGCGGGTTCAAGGAAATCATCGCGACGGTGACCGGCCGCGGGGTGTTTTCCAAGCTGAAATTCGAATCCGGTGTGCACCGCGTCCAGCGGGTGCCGGATACGGAAACGCAGGGGCGGATCCATACCTCGGCGGCCACGGTTGCCGTTCTGCCGGAAGCCGAAGACATCGACATCGAAATCCGCAACGAAGACATCCGCATCGATACCATGCGTTCATCGGGTGCCGGCGGCCAGCACGTCAACACCACGGACTCGGCGGTGCGCATTACCCATATGCCGTCGGGCATCGTCGTGACATCCTCGGAAAAGTCGCAGCATCAGAACCGCGCCAAGGCCATGCAGGTGCTGCGCTCCAGGCTCTACGACATGGAACGGCAGAGGGCCGACAGCGAACGTTCTGCGTCGCGCAAGAGCCAGGTCGGCTCGGGCGATCGCTCCGAGCGCATCCGCACCTATAATTTTCCGCAGGGGCGGGTCACCGATCACCGCATCAATCTGACGCTCTACAAGATCGACCGCATGATGATGGGCGAAATCGACGAAGTGGTCGATGCCCTGCTGGCCGATTATCAGGCGGGGCAGCTGGCGATGCTTGGCGATCCGGCATGACGGATCGGCCGGATAGCGTGATGGGTCTGGTGGAGCTTGCCCGGCGATCCTTCGGGCAGGCAGGTCTTGCCAATCCTGCTGCCGATGCCCGGCTGCTGGTCGGCGGTCTTCTCAGGCTGTCCCACGGGCAAATTGTCGCAGGCCACGATGCCGCGGTGGCCGCAGGGGACGCACAAAGGGTCCGGGCTGCGATCGAACGGCGGCTTCGGCATGAGCCGGTTCACCGCATTCTCGGCCACAGAAGCTTCCACGATCTCGACCTCCGGCTGTCGCCGGCGACGCTGGAGCCAAGGCCCGATACGGAAATTCTGGTCGACCATATCCTGCCCTATCTGAAGACAATCATCGCAAACAAGGGCAATGCGCAGGTCCTGGATCTTGGCACGGGGACGGGTGCGATCGCGCTTTCCCTGTTGAAGCAATGTCCCGAAGCAGTGGCGACCGGCACGGATATTGCGCCAGAGGCTCTTGTCACCGCGCAGCAGAATGCCCATCTAAATGGTCTCTCCGACCGGTTTTCAACTGTTCAAAGCCATTGGTTTGTTGAGATTGACGGTCGTTTCGACATCATTGTGTCAAATCCACCCTATATAAGAACCGATGTCATCAAGGCGCTGGCGCCAGATGTGAGGGATTTCGATCCGCCTGCCGCACTGGACGGAGGTCCAGACGGGCTCGACGCCTACAGGGCGATTGCCGCTGGTGCCAAGGATCATCTGGACGACGACGGGCTGGTTGCTTTGGAGATCGGCTTCGATCAGAAAACCGATGTCGCCAAGATCTTCCAGGCCTGCGGTTTCTCGTTGCTCGAAGCGGCGCGCGACTATGGCGGCAATGATCGGGTCCTGCTGTTTCGCTAGGTTTTGTTCAGCCGATTGTTTGCTGCACATGCTCAGGTTAATTTGCAAAAACGAAGAAAAGGCTTGGTTTTCCAATTGAAGCGGGATAGGTTGCCCGCACAACCACCGGGCAGCGGGGAATGAATTGAGATTCGTTCGGGTCTGGGTCGCTCTCGAAAGCAACTCTTCTTTGAGGAGTTCCCGAGGCGAATGCATTCAGGTGGGTGGATCAGTAAATTTAACTTTCACCAGCGGCAGTATGCTGCAATGGCGCAGTATGCTCTCGGCGCGCAGAGCCTCGGTTCCGGTGTGACCGGATCCAGCAGCGTTGCCCTCATATCAGCAAAACAGAAAATTCAGGTGAGTATTCGATGAGGCCAGGACAGCAGAACAAGCGTAGTCGCGGGCGTAGCAGTGGTGGTGGTGGCAGCAATAACAATAATAATAACAACAATAACAACTACAACCGCAAGGGCTCCAATCCGCTGACGCGGACCTATGACAGTTCCGGGCCGGACGTAAAGATCAGGGGCACTGCCCAGAACGTCGCCGAGAAATATACCCAGCTCGCACGCGACGCCCATAGTTCCGGCGACCGGGTCATGGCTGAAAATTATCTTCAGCACGCCGAGCACTACAATCGCATCATTGCAACGGCCCAGGCTCAGATGCAGGAACGTGTCCAGCGCGATGATCGTGGCGAGTCCCAGGACCGCGACATGGATCGCGATGGCGACGATTTCGAGATGGATGATCGCGGTTACAACCCGCAGCCTGTCGAAATCGCCGGAACCGGCCCGCAGCCGGTGATCCCGGAAGTGCCGGCCGAAGTGGTTGCCGCCACAGAAACTCCGGCAGAAGCGCCCGATGGCGCAGAACGCGGACCGTCGCGTCGCCGTGCGGCATCCAATCGTCCCCGGCGTACGCGTCGTGGCGCCGGATCGGACGAGCAGGCTGAAGGCGGCGAAGCACCGTCTGCTGAAGCCGGCTCCGAGGCTGGCGAACCGCCAGCGCTGGTAACGGCCTCCGAATAAGTCTCTCCGAAATGACGAAGGGCCGGCCTCTTGGCCGCCCTTCGCGTCGATTGCCACTCGGATGGCAGTGCTTGTGCCCATCGAGGGCCGCGAAAGCCGGCATAAATGCCTGGGTATCGAAGCTGCGACAAAGCGCGCCAGGTCGGATTTGCAAGACGCGGCATTTTCCGGCAAACGCCTCTTTAAACACAAAAAATTCCTCACCATATCTCGTTCAAGGGGAAGGACCCGGCCGATGTGCCTGTTCTTCCCGAGGCTCGCCTTTAAGGGGGCCCTTGTCTTAACCGCCGTATTGCGCCGAGACGGGCAGTGCGGCCAGTGGAGAGTGGCTTATGAACATCGAGAAATATTCCGAACGGGTGCGCGGCTTCCTGCAGTCGGCTCAGACCCATGCCCTGTCCGAGGGCCATCAGCAGTTCACGCCTGAACATGTGTTGAAAGTGCTTCTGGACGATGACCAGGGCATGGCGTCGTCGTTGATTTCGCGTGCCGGGGGCGATCCGAAGAGCGCCCGGATCGCCAATGACGCGGCCTTGGCGAAACTGCCGAAAGTGTCGGGCGGCAATGGCCAGGTCTATCTGTCGCAACCGCTGGCCAAGGTCTTTTCGACGGCGGAGGACGCATCGAAGAAAGCCGGTGACAGTTTCGTCACCGTCGAGCGGCTTCTGCTGGCTCTGGCGATCGAAACCTCTGCCTCGACGTCTGCGACACTGAAAAAGGCCGGCGTGACCGCCAATGGCCTCAACCAGGTCATCAATGACATTCGCAAGGGTCGCACCGCTGACAGCGCCAATGCCGAACAGGGATTTGACGCCCTGAAGAAATATGCACGCGACCTGACCGCCGAAGCGCGCGAGGGCAAGCTTGATCCGGTGATCGGCCGGGACGATGAAATCCGCCGCACCATCCAGGTCCTGTCGCGCCGCACCAAGAACAATCCGGTGCTGATCGGTGAACCCGGCGTCGGAAAGACGGCGATCGCCGAAGGTCTGGCGCTCAGGATCGTCAATGGCGATGTGCCGGAAAGCCTCAAGGAAAAGAAGCTGATGGCGCTCGACATGGGCTCGCTGATCGCGGGCGCGAAATATCGCGGCGAATTCGAAGAACGGTTAAAGGCCGTGCTGAGCGAAGTTCAGTCGGAGAATGGCGACATCATCCTGTTCATCGACGAGATGCATACGCTGGTGGGAGCCGGAAAGGCGGATGGGGCGATGGATGCCTCCAATCTGCTGAAGCCGGCCCTTGCACGCGGCGAGTTGCATTGCGTCGGCGCGACCACGCTTGATGAATATCGCAAGCATGTCGAGAAGGATGCAGCGCTTGCCCGACGCTTTCAGCCCGTGATGGTCAACGAGCCGACGGTGGAGGATACGATCTCCATTCTGCGCGGCCTCAAGGAAAAGTACGAGCAACACCACAAGGTGCGGATCTCGGATTCGGCGATCGTGGCGGCGGCGACCCTGTCGAACCGCTATATCACCGACCGCTTCCTGCCCGACAAGGCCATTGACCTGATGGACGAAGCGGCTTCGCGGCTGCGGATGCAGGTCGATTCCAAGCCGGAAGAGCTCGATGAACTCGATCGCCGCATCATCCAGCTGAAGATCGAACGCGAGGCCTTGAAAAAGGAAACCGATGCGTCGTCGGTTGACCGGCTGAAGCGTCTCGAGATGGAGCTCACATCGCTTGAAGAACAGGCCGATGCCCTGACGGCGCGCTGGCAGGCCGAAAAGCAGAAGCTCGGCCTTGCCGCCGATCTGAAAGGGCAGCTCGAAGAAGCCCGCAACGAATTGGCGATCGCCCAGCGCAAGGGTGAATTCCAGCGCGCCGGTGAGCTTGCCTATGGCGTCATTCCGAAGCTCGAAAAGGAACTGACCGAGGCGGAAGCCCAGGATGGCAGCGGCCGCGACAACATGGTTCAGGAAGTGGTCACACCGGACAACATCGCCCATATCGTGTCGCGCTGGACGGGTATTCCCGTCGACAAGATGCTGGAAGGCCAGCGCGAGAAACTGCTGCGCATGGAAGACGAACTGGCCAAAACAGTTGTCGGCCAGGGCGATGCGGTGCAGGCGGTGTCCCGGGCGGTTCGCCGGGCACGGGCCGGTCTGCAGGATCCGAACCGGCCGATCGGCTCGTTCATCTTCCTCGGGCCGACGGGCGTCGGCAAGACGGAGCTGACCAAGTCGCTGGCCCGCTTCCTGTTCGACGACGAAACCGCGATCCAGCGCATGGACATGTCGGAATACATGGAGAAGCATTCCGTGGCCCGTCTGATCGGTGCGCCTCCGGGCTATGTCGGTTACGAGGAAGGCGGCGCGCTGACAGAGTCCATTCGCCGCAAACCGTATCAGGTGGTGCTGTTCGACGAGATCGAGAAGGCCCATCCGGATGTGTTCAATGTGTTGCTGCAGGTGCTTGACGATGGCCGCCTGACGGACGGCCAGGGCCGGACCGTGGATTTCAAGAACACGATCATCATCATGACCTCCAATCTGGGGGCCGAATATCTGACGGCGCTCGGCGAAAACGAGGACAGCGACAGTGTGCGCGAGCAGGTGATGAATGTGGTCAAGGCGTCGTTCCGGCCGGAATTCCTCAATCGTGTCGACGAGATCATCCTCTTCCATCGTCTGCGGCGGGAGGAAATGGGCACGATCGTCGATATCCAGCTGAAGCGTCTGATGGAACTGCTGGTCGAGCGCAAGATCACCATCGATCTCGGGCAGGATGCCAGGGCCTGGCTTGCCGACAAGGGCTATGATCCGGTCTATGGCGCCCGTCCGTTGAAGCGGGTGATCCAGAAGTATCTTCAGGATCCGCTGGCCGAGCAGATCCTGGCCGGCACCATTGCGGACGGTTCCGCCGTTACGGTTTCCGCCGGCTCGGACCGCCTGCTGTTTGCAACGGAAGCCGGTATCGACAAGGCGGCCTGATCCGGAACTGTTGGATTCCGCAACCCAGCCCGACTAAAACAATGGCGGCCTTTCGGCCGCCATTTGCATGTCCAAGGTTCTGCCGAGGGGATCAGCGGCTGGCCACTTGCTTGGCCTTGTCGGTATTGCCGAGCAGGGTGTCGATGCGCTGGCGCTCGGCTTCGAACCGGGCAAGCGCCTCGCCCTCCAGCGATTTGCCGCCGGGCAGGCGGACCCGCAGGGGATCGACCTTCGTGCCATTGACGATCAGTTCATAGTGCAGATGCGGTCCGGTCGACAGGCCTGTCGTGCCGACCCAGCCGATCACCTGCCCCTGGCGAATGGTGGCGCCGGGCTTGACGCCCTTGGCAATGCCGCTCTGGTGATTGTAGGAAGTGACATAGCCATTGGCATGACGGATCAAGGTCTGATTGCCATATCCGCCGGAATCCCAACCGGCCTTCTCGACCGTGCCGTTGCCGGCGGCGATGATCGGCGTGCCGCGGGGTGCTGCCCAGTCGGTGCCGGTATGCATGCGCGAGAAACCGAGGATCGGATGGCGGCGCATGCCAAAGCCCGACTTGAAAGTACCGTTTGGAACCGGATTGCGCAGCAGGAACTGCCGTATGCTCTTGCCGTTCTCGTCGAAATAGTCGACCGAATTGTCGCTCGGGTCCTGATAGCGATAAAAGCTGGTGATGTTTTCGCCGAACCGCGCCCGCACATAAAGCAGTTCCGAGGCTTCCGTTGCCAGGCCGCTTTCGTCGGCGACCGAGAAAAATGCCTCCAGGGCATCCGTCGGCTTGAGGGAGGCCTGGAAATCGACATTGCTGGCGAGCAGCTTGATCACCAATGCGGTCATCTCCTTGCTCATGCCATAGGAGAGGGCGGCGCGGTATATTCCGTCATACACCCGCGGCAGGTCCCGGCCGGTCAGCACGGGTACGGTCGCATCGTCATTGAAGGCCGTGGTGATGGCGTCCAGCATCGGCGGCTCTTCCCCGTCGACCAGGCGATCGTCGTCGTCAACCGCCAGCGTGACGACGTGGCTCGTGCCGCGATAGGCGCTGAACCGAACGATGCGGGCTTCTTCGCCGCGCTGGATGATGCCGATGCGCAGCAGATCGCCGGCCGCCATGTCGGTCGAACCGAGATGCTGGGCCAGGTATTTTGCCATGTCCTCGGCCTTCGACTTCGGATATCCGGCGCCCGTCAGCGCCGCCACGATCGACTGCGGCTGGTGGATCGGAATAATATCGTCTGCGAATTCCGGGGTCTCCGGGGTGAACGGTTCGGGCGTCGAGACCGTCATGTTCTGCTCGACGATCCGCGCCGAGAGGCCCGGGTTGATGTCCAGCCCGTCCGCGTCGGCGGAGAAACGCTGCGGATCGATATAATAGAGCGAGGCGACCTGGCTGTTGCCGTCGGTCAACACCGACCCGTTCGAGCGGACATTTTCCTCGATCTCGTCGAGCGTCATGACGCCAGCATAGGGATAGGGGGCATTGTCGGACGGAAATGCAGCGGTCTTCAGGCTCACTTCCGATTCCACGTCGGATTCGTAGATCGCGCCGGTGCGGCCGGCGGCCGATCCGGTCTTCTCGTCGGCGGAGAAGATCGCTAGCGGGTCGAAGGCGGGATAGCTATCCTGGGTGGCATAATTGGCCGCCAGCATCATATGGACATGCGCAAAGGGCTGTCGGCGCACGACGTCCTTCTCGCCTTCCTTGATCACCGTGGAGATTTCCATGATCGACCGGTCGGCCGGCTTGGCGGCGATCACCGGGGCAATCAACCGGCCGCCGCGCTTGGCGTTCTCTTGCGGGCTGGTGTCGAGACCATCGATGTCGCCTGAGGCAAAGGCCTCGGCCGGAATGGCCAGTTGCTGGCGACCGTCGAGTGCTGCAAACAGCGCAACGCCCATCAGGATGCTCGAGGTAATGCCGGTCAGAAAGGTCCCCGACAGCCAACGCAACGAGATCTCGCGGCGATCGGGCGCACGGCGACCGTCGGCAAGAATGGGTGGCTCATTTCCCAGGGATTTTGCGAGGTTCCTGTCGGCCATCATGCCGTTATGCCCGTCTCTTCAACTGTTCAGGTCTCACTCGTATATTGCCCTGAAATATCTGCATGTTTGGCATCGGCGAGTCAAATCAAGACCGGACCGAGTCGGTAGGACTGCCCATGACGAGGTGCAGCAAGACCATCCGATTGTGATTTTCTGAGGGCGGCGTTCGCTCCGGGAGCAACGGCCCAGCGTGCCTGCGGGCGTTCTTAACACACGTCGTGATCCTTGCCGGCCTGTTTTGGAGCACGGGCTCTCATCAGCATCATCTCGCTTTCGACAAACGGATGGCATTCTGCAATCCGTAATAATTGTCGCGATCCACCCACCACCCCTATGGTGCATCGCAAAAGGACGACCAGTCGATGTGATCGAAATTCTTTTATAAAATCAAAAGGATAATAAAAATCTCGATTTTCCTCGGAATGCCTGTTGACTTAGTCGGGTTGTGGGATCTATAAACCGCTCACTGAACGAGGGCGGCGGCGCTGCTGGCGACGGTGACTTTCGTTCTAAAGAAATCCGACAGAGCTTGGCCAGATTGGCTGGTTTTGGGT